>JTDA01000010.1 GCA_000803105.1 Coprobacter secundus | reverse complement strand
AACCCTTTCCATTACCGGATAATGTATAACCCGTCCAACTTTTGGGGGGCACTTCATTCTCGAGAGGGGAGGTTGATATGCTGTTTTTTTATTTGAAAATGAGAGGTTTATGGTGTGTTGTGGAATTCCCCTCTTGAGAGGGGACTAAGGGGTGTGTGACGGTAAGAAGTGCGGTTTAGGCAGATATATTCCTCAAAGGTTTTTGTTGCGTTTAGAGGAGCGAGGAAGTATCTGTCAAAGGTTAGTGATTGCTTTTGATTTAGGTAGCTATGCGCGGATGTCACACACCCCCAACCCCTCTCCGGAGGCTGTAAGTGTAATGCCCACACACAGCCACCTAAAACGAAAACAGTCACAAAAACCTCGAAAACAACAATATCAAAGCATTTCAGTTTATATTAAAAAGATAAGAGAAAATAAATAATGCGCTACAAATATTGGAATAATCTCACTATCTTTGTTAAAAGCAGATTGCACATTCTTCACAGAAAACGATTTTGTATTATCATCGTATTGATGATACAACGGCCGATATAAAAATAGGATTGCACTATGGAAAATTTTTTATTGAACCCCGTAATTCCCCGATTGTCGGTTTTGCTTGTAGAATTTCGTACCGTCGTCATATCTCAGATTTATTGTAACAGATTGAATTTCATTTGTTTCAAAAGATATTGAAGTCCTTTAGTGGTTATTTATGATTTGACTTGTTAAAAAAAACGATACCATTATGAAACATTCCTTTACACTCTTGACATTCGTAATGATGTTCAGTCTCATGACTGTAAACGGGCAGAACCGCTATTCCGTAAATTTGGCCGAAGCCGGAACATTGAGACAACAGGTACTCGACCTTGGAGCCGACCGTATCGAAGCTCTGACGATAAGCGGTCCGGTAAACGGTGTCGACCTGGCATACCTCAATTCTGCTACCGGTATTATAGCCGGCATTACCTCTCTCGACCTCAGTGGCGTGACGTTGGCTGCCGACGAGACGGAGTATGCCACGATAACCGATGCGCCCGAAGCCGGGATGGGTACGACTTACGTTTACACCTACTATCTGTCAGACAATCCGCGCGACGAGAGCGGGCAAAACTCTCCCACGGTAATACGCCGCAAGTGCTTTCGCAATGACCTGAGTGCGTTGTTCTCCGAAAACGAGAAACTCACGGAGGTGAAATGGCCGGTTACTGTCGCCTCCATTGGAGAATATGCCTTCAACAAGTGCAAGAACCTTACCTCTGTGTCGTTGCCTGCGAATATCATAAAAGTAGGCAAGAGCGCATTCAATTATTGCGCGAACCTTCATTCCTTAACGCTCCCGTCTACAGTCTCCGAGGTAGGCGATATGGCATTCTATCACAGTGGTTTGGGTGCAGCGCTGGACTTTGACGATATTGAGACCGTAGGCAACTCCGCTTTTGCCGGCACAGCCGTGACCGAAGTCGCTCTCGGTGGCAGACTGCGCTATTTAGGTTCCAGTGCGTTTTCCGGATGCCGGAAGCTGGAAAAAATCACGCTGACGGCAAGTATCGACAGCATTGCCAAACGTACTTTCTATCAGTGTGAAGTATTGAAAACTGTCGTTCTCCCTGAAGAACTGAAGTATATCGGAGTAGAAGCATTTGGTATGTGCAATGTATCCGATATATCCCTTCCCCCGACAATTGAAGAAATCGGCGGTGACGCATTCAGTTATTGTCCGTTTGTCGGCAATATCCCCCTTGAAGACGGCATACGCTATATCGGACACGCTGCCTATGAAGCACAATTGTCCGCCGGTACGACATCGGTGACGATAAAAGACGGAACAATAAGCCTTACCGACGGACTGTTTAAATACTCAACCCTGACAAGAGCCCATCTTCCCGCCTCGCTGCGTGTCATCGGAGCCAATTGCTTTGCCGGTAGTAACCTTTCGGAAATCACCTTCCCCGGCAGTTTGGAGCGCATCGGCGTATCTGCCTTTCAAGATTGTAGAAACCTTGCATCGATAACCATTCCCGAAAATGTAAAGTCCGTTGGGCAAGGCGCCTTTTCCGGTTGTACCCAACTATGGCGCATCATCTACAATGCCATCGATGCCACCTGTGACCAGATGATGCTGAGCCAGACCGGTGGCGTGGAGCGTATTGAACTGGGGCAGGATATCGAACGTATCCCGAGCGGGCTGTTTTTCGGCAATACCAATATTACAAATGTCGAGTTGCCCTCCACCGTCGAGCTTATCGACGACCAGGCATTCTCAGGCTGCACGTCGTTGAGCGCGATAACCATCGGTGACAATGTCCGCAAGATAGGGAAAATGGCATTCTGCGACTGTGCCTTTACCGATTTTCATTGGCCGTTGCAGTTAGAGGAAATAGGGGAGCAAGCTTTTCGCAACTGCCCGTTGCGACTCGTGTCGTTGCCCGAGGGATTCAAGACATTGGGTGAGTCGGCATTCTATAACTGTAAAAGTATCGAATCTATCTACCTCCCGTCGACAATAGAAACCGTAAAACTGTTAGGAGATGACATCGATTTCTCCGAAAAGGCGACATTGATAATCTGTGCTCTGACCGAACCGCCGACATGGGGCGTAAACCTCCATTACCAGAATGTCAATGCCGGCACGGTTTCTATAAAAGTGCCGGCCGGGTCGGTAGAGGCTTATAAGTCGGCCCCGGCATGGAGCGAATACGCCCGCTTTATTACAGCAATAGGAGAGATTGACCCCGTTACGGAAACCATAACCACGACCTTTGCCGACGGATTAGATGAAGATACCGATTTGGTCGGGACCGTCGTTGAGAACATCTACATTACGCTGGATGACAACGACACCTATGATTCCAGAGACGGCAGTATTGTCGTCAATTCTACAATGACAATGTCGCAAATGATGTCCGTAGCCGGGCTCAACCCCGGCAAGAGTGACCTTTGCAACCGTTTCAGTGGTCTGGTGATGGAGCTGGGCGCAGGAGAAGGGACATTGACCGTAGATTGCCGCACCGTAGGCAGTCGGAAAATAGGAGTGATGATAGGTGATGCGGAACCCGGATTTTACACACAAGACGAGCGGGGAACAATCACTGTGGAATATTCGGTGAGCGAGCCTACCTTTGTCTACGTCTGCGGTTGTACAGAAGATACCGGCAAGGCCCGGAGTCTGAGAGCTGCAACCCCGGCAGACCATTGTGTAAGGCTGTATTCCATCGGGATAGATCATACTCCGACAAGCATATCGGATGCTGTGGAAAAAGACGTCACGATATTGGAGATTACAGATTATTATACCATCGACGGGCTCAAAATAGAGCAACCGACCCTTCCCGGCATATATATTATACGTTACAGTGACGGGAGTACCAGAAAAGTGATGCTTAGAGGCAACGCGCAGTAGGAGCAGAATCAGGAGATTTCCTGACAATTAAGAATATATAGAGCAGGGGAGAGAATGGAATCAGAAATTCTCTCCCCTGCTTTTTTCTCTATTCAGGTCTTATATGACGGAGCTTACCTGTAATTCTTGCTTCGTCCTATGATTTCATCAAAAAACGGAATATCTGTCTGATAGTCCGCTATCCTCGTACAAGCAGAAAAACATCTGCAAAAGGATTTCTCAAAGACAGATCCGAACGGAATTTGAACGGCCTCCCAAAAAATATTCATCCCCCGCACCGCCGGAAACCTTAAAAAGATTGTCAAAAGATTGAAACCGCCTCTTCATTCATAGGTAATATTATTGTCACGTACACACCGTTCATTTGCATCCGAAAACAAATAATCCGAAAACCTATGAGACAAAAACTGATTTTTTTCCTGGCACTACTCGGGACTATCTTGGCTTTTGAAGCAAAAGCCCTGAATGAAAACGAAAGCGGCATTGCCGCTTCTGCTGCCAAAGAATACAATATCCATGGTAAAATTACAGACGCCTCCGGAGCACCGCTTCCCTATGCCACGGTCGCTATCGAAGGAACCTCCAAAGGTGTCATATCAGGAGCCGACGGTACATACCTCATTACCGGATTGCGCCCCGGAACCTATACCGTAAAAGCCTCCTATCTCGGCTATCGTGATTTTGAGAAAGAAGTACAAGTACAAAATTCCAGTACCCTTGATATAATATTGGAAGAAAACGCCCGTGCCTTGAAAGACGTTGTAGTGTATGGAAACCTTACCCGGGGACAAGCCAGAGCATTGACACTCCAGAAAAATGCCCTGCACATCGTCAATGTCATCGATTACGAGCAGTTCAGCAAATTCCCCGACCGCAATGCAGCCGAAGCCCTGCAGCGTATCCCCGGTATATCCATTTCCAAGGACCAGGGCGAAGGCGAGTTTGTCATGGTACGGGGACTGGCTCCGCAGTATAACTCCGTACAGCTCAACGGACAACGCATACCAAGCCCCGACAAGGACGACGAGCGCGGTACAGGGATGGGACTGCTGCTGGCCGACATGATGCAATCTATCGTCGTGTCCAAGACCTCGACCGCAGACATGGACGGTGACGCCATCGGAGGAACCGTCAATTTCAATCTCAAAGAAGCACCCGATAAGACCTATCTGGGAGTGAATTTACAAGGAGGGTACAACTTCCAGCATTCGGACTTCAACCATTGGGGCAAAGACATAGAACACGCCTCCGTCATGTACGGGCAACGTTTCTTTGACAACAAACTCGGACTATTGCTGAGCGGCAGCATAGACAATAACAACATAGGTTCCATGCTCAACCAATACACCTATGTAGGAGATACGGAAGAGATACAAGACAAGCGCTGGAACGACTACGACGTGAAACGCACCCGCTACGGCTTTATTGTCAGCCCGGATTATCGGTTCAATGAGCGCAACAAGATACGCCTCCTCTATACCTATAACCAATATAACGATGATGAGATACGCCGTCGCGCAGATTTTTTGATGACCGACCCCTCTGAGAGTACCTTGAGGCGAGAGACCCGCAACCGTATCGAGAAAGTAAATACTTCTATGATACAACTATCGGGCGAGCACTATATCGACCGCCTCAAAATCGATTACACCCTGGCCAATATCCATTCCGATATGGACGAACCGGACCAGACCAGCTACCGTTTCGAGAAAAAGAAAGTAGACCTGTCCGGACTGAGCAACCAAGCCCGGCGGGACTTGACCGGACTCTCCGTATTCCTGCCCGACAATGAATACCTTTCCCTCTCCAAGGTAACCACCAATTTTGAGAAAATGACCGACCGCGACAACAGTGCACGCCTTAACCTTACACTGCCTTTCTCCCTTCTGCAACAAGAAAGCCGTATCAAGGTCGGAGCCAAATGGCTGAAGAAAAACAAGAAATACACCAATCTTACATATACCGGAACCATCGACAAGAACAGCGAAGCCGGACACCTGAAAGACGGCAGCTTCGGGTTCGAGGCCATCAAGAGCCGGAAAGAAGACGGCAGAGTCCCCGTAAGCGAATACGTCTTGGACGCTCCCGTGAATTCGGCCAGTTACAAAGCCTCCGAAGAAGTCATTAGCGCCTATGCCATGGCCGAGCTGAAATGGCTCGGAAATCTGGTGACGGTATTGGGCGTACGCTATGAGCACACGGCCGACGATTACTTCCACTATGAAAGCGAAAGAGACGGGAAATCCTCCTATCAGAATTTTCTGCCCAGTGTAAACGTCGTGTACAACATAGACGACAAGTCGAACCTGAAACTCGCCTATTCAGAAGGAATCAGCCGCCCGTCCTATTCCAAAATGGTACCTTACTACAATCAAGACGACCAGTCATTGACTATCAGCAAAGGCAACCCGGATCTCAAGGCTACCACCGCCCATTCGTTAGACCTCCTCTTCGAGCGATACACCAATAATCTGGGAATGCTCACAGCCGGTATATTCTATAAAAAAATCAATGACGAAATTACCTCTACCAAAGAATACCAAATACTCAACGGAGACCGTTACGAAATCACGACACCCGTCAATATGGGCTCATCCCGGATATGGGGAGCAGAAGTAGCCTTGAATTACCGGTTCAAGCAACTGAACGTGCCCTTTTTGAAAGATTTGGGCATATACGCCAACTACACCTTCACCCGTTCACAAAGCTCCTACAACGGTCGCAAGCTGGCGATGAGCAGCAGCCCCGAACATGTAGCCAATCTGTCCCTTTTCTATGACAATGAAAAAGGAGGCTGGTCATTTGCATTGACCAACGTGTACCGTTCGCATATGCTCTTTGCAATCGGCGAGAACGAAATGAACGACCAGTATTACGGACAAGAATACAATCTGGATTTCACCATATCCAAGCGACTGTGGAAAAACATTACACTCTCGCTGCAACTCAACAACCTCACAGACCAGGAGACCCGGGAGTATCTGGGCAATCCCGGCAAGTCCTTTTCGCGGTTACAGCAAAAAGAAGGATACGGGCGTCGCATCCAATTGGGACTCATGTGGAAACTATAACAAAAAAAGAGAAAAGATGAAAACCATATTAATCCAAATATTGCTCATAGGAGAAGGCCTCCTGTCTCTCTTGCAAGCACAAGAATACAAAGAAGTACTTCGCTTCGATAGCCCCGCGGCCCGGCAAGCCGTAGCCGTTGGCGACCACCATATATATGCCATCGACAACCATCACATCATCAAGTACACACTCGACGGAGACTCTGTCGGTGAGTGGAAAGACGATGCCCCCTTCTCGGTAAAACATTTGAACAGCGGTATCGTAGTCGGCGATAAGCTGTACTGCGCCCATTCCAACTATCCCGAGCTGCCTATGGCCAGTTCCATAGAGATATTCGACACAAACACGATGCAGCATTGCGGGAATATCAGTTTCGGCATACAATACGGCTCCTGCACGTGGATTATACCCGGGGAAGACTGCTGGTATGTATTCTTTGCCCATTACGAAAACAAGTCGCAGCAACCCGGCCGCGATGTATCGTGGTCGCAGTTGGTACGGTTCGACTGTCAATGGAGAGCCACACAAGCCTGGGTACTGCCCTCCGGCTTGGTAGAACGAGTGCGCCCGTACAGCCTTTCCGGAGCCGTACGGATAAATGGAAAATTTTATTGCACAGGACACGATGCCCGAGAATGCTATGTATTGTCTCTCCCCGAAAGCGGGAGCAGGCTACATTGGGAAACCACAATTCCCGTTCCCTTTTTCGGGCAAGGCATCGCCTGTGATTCGGACAAAAACCTGTGGGGAATAGACCGGAAAAAACGGGAAATTATCAAAGCACAATATAAATAAAATCCGCCCTCTTAAGAAGACAATTACCACCTCAAGTTTTTCCTTTCCAGAGAGGAAAATTTCATCATAAACCATTTCATATCAAATAGAAAACAGCACCTCCAATCACCCCTCTGGAGAGTGGAAACCAACATTCTAAACTATTTATTATCAAGAAGAAAGTAGCATATCAGAACTCCCCTCTTGAGAGGGGCCGGGGGTGTGTGACGGTGAATGCCCCCCAAAAGTTTTGTGTCTAACTTTTGGGAGACACTTCAAATACCGGTTCCTTACTTTTTGAGCTTATAATCTGTAAATCTTGAACGAAATATCATTCGATAAACTTGAGATGATTGTTTTTTCTATTGGAAAATAAGGGTCATTTCATGCTTCTTACTTTTAAATTGTAAGTAACAGCAAAGGGCTATCCGACTTTTGGACAGTCCCTTGTTAAGAATCGATATATTGTTCCTGCTTACGGCAATACAATTTTGAAATTAGCATCTGCCGGTTCGTAGGCACTGCGGATAACATCCATAACTTGAGTATCTCCGGTGGTTTTTACCTTGTTCGTCTTGCGCAAAGTTGGTAAATCCGTTCTGCCGAAGAACAATTTGACGAAATCCATTTTCGCAATCTCCAGGGTCAGGTCGGCTTTTTCATCCTGACTATCGAGGCGGTGATTCAACACCCCGTTATTGAGCATCAGCATCACCTTTTCCTTCGTATCGTTGAAGTTGATGTTGATGACAGCTTCCTTTCCGGCAGCTTTCTCTCCATTTAGCTGGATGGCGCAGTAGTCGAGCAAAGTGCCCATATCCATTTGGGACAATACACCGTCGTTGATGAGTCTGGATGTGTAAGGCACATCTTTCTTGAACAAATCTTGAGCCCCTGTCAAGTAGAAGTTGCGCCACGGGCCGCTTTCCGCCTGATAGCCCAATTGGGTATATGTGTCGGCCAATAGTTGGCGTGCTTCCTTGTTTTCCGGTTCCGCAAAGACGAGATTGTCCAGCAGCGTAGCCACCCAGCGGTATTCACCTTTGGCATACGAGGTCTTAGCCACCTCGAGCACCTTGTCTGCGCCACCTATAGCTTCTACATACTTGGCACCCAATTCCGAGGGAGGCAGCGGGTCAAGGTGTGCCGGATTCCCGTTGAACCAGCCGAAGTAAAGGTCATACTGTGCCTTGACGTTGTGGCTCAGCGTGCCATAATACCCTCGACAGTTGAACTGCGAAGCCAGTGAAGCGGGGAGCTTCATCTCTTCGGCAATTTCATCGGGGGTCAATCCGCGATTGGCCAGGTGCAGGGTCTGGTCGTGCAGATAGCGGTACATGTCGCGTTGAGCTTCCCAGTAGTCCACGATGCGTTCGTTGCCCCAAGTGGGCCAGTGATGGGTTGAGAACGATACCTCCACCTGGTCGCCGTAGCGTTCGATGGCCGTATCCACCGCCTTGCTCCACAACAGTCCGTTGCGCACTTTCGCACCACGCAACGTTTGCAAGTTGTGCATGTTGTGTGTCATGTCTTCTGCCGTACAGAAGGCTTTCAGTTGAGTCAGCCAGACCATGATTTCCACGGGAGCTTCCGTATCAAGCACATAGACAAACTCCATCTCCACGCCGTCGATGGTATGTTTCTCCCCGGTGTTTGTTATTTCGATGGTAGGACGGGCGATACCCTTGCTACCCGTTGACATACGCTGTCCCAGACCGCAACCCAATGTGCCTTTTTCGCCCGGTTGCAATTGCAAGCCATACATATAAGTGGCACGGCGGGTCATAGCCACTCCGGCCAGCACGTTCTCGTTTTGTGCGGAGGCCATGAAGCCCTTGGGGGCGATGATGTCAAAATCCTTCTTGGACGAAGCCTCCTTCACCGCAGCGATACCCCCGTAATGGTCACCGTGGGGATGGGTGAAAATCACGCCTTGTACAGGCAGGTCGGCCACATGTTTCTTAATGAGGTCATAGCCGGCCTTGGCAGCGGCATCGGTAGTCGTCACGTCGATGATAATCCAACCGTGGTCAGAACGGATGAAAGTCATGTTGGCGATATCGAATCCTCTCACCTGATAAAGTTTGTCGGGTATCACTTCAAACAGTCCGTTTATGCGGTTGAGTTGCGACTGTCTCCACAGGCTCGGGTTGGCGGTCTGAGGAGTATTGTTTTTCAGGAAGTCCCATTCCTTTACAGAATATGATACCTTGCCGTCTTTGTCCAGTACGGCGTTTCCGTCGATGCTTGCGATAAAGCCCCGGTTGGCATCTTCATAATCCTGACGGTCGTTGAAATTCAGTTCCGCCTTTACAGCTTCGTTGGCACGGATGGTATGTTCCGTGGCCGGTTTCTGCGCCAAAAGGGCCGACGGAATGACCGTCAGGGAAAGCGCCACAGTCAATAATTTTTTGTTCATTGTCATACTGATTTTATTTCGGTACAAAGTAACGGAGATTTTTCGCGCTTGTAAATGCGCTTTTCTGCATTTCATTTGTATATTTGTACGATTATCAAGAAATAGACGCTCTGTTAACATTGTTTATGTGTCAGTTTGTATGATTGAGCCTGCTTTTACATTCGATAAGTTGCTCCAACGCCTGCAGTTGGATGAGGGGGTGACTCCTTTTGTGATTTGGCGCGAGAAGGACCTTTTTGGTACACACGATAACCCGGTAAAGATAGACATACCCTGTTTTTTCCTGTGTTGGGAAGGAGAAATGGAATTAGAAATCAACTTACAGCCTTACCTCTTTAACCGCGAGCATCTGTTATGTTTCACCACTCCTTGTACCTGCCGTATTGTAAGCCGCAGTTCCGGCTTCCGATGTGTAGGACTGTTGCTGTCCAAATCCTTCTGGAGGAAGCTTATTTTTACAGAACGCACTTTGGGCAAGATTGCGGTACGCGATGCTTTTATTGCCGTCGACGATGATGAACGTGAGCGGCTGGCACGCTTTTACGAACTCTTGTGCCTTTGCGCCGATGCTCCCGGCTTGCAGGATTCCGCAGGCACTCTTTATCCGCTCATCTTGGGTATGTTCTGCCAAGTACGTAACATCTGTCGGCGGTTGGAAGACACCGCTACTCCCGTATCACACAGCGAGAAGATCTTTTATGATTTCCTCGACTCGCTATACATCCATTATCGCAGGCAGCGGCGCGTATCATTTTATGCTGATGCACTTTCTCTGACTCCCCGTCACCTTACCACCGTTATCCGGCAAGTGAGCGGACGTAGTGCCGCCCGGTGGATAGAGGAATACATCGTGCTCGAAGCACAGATTCTGTTGCGCAATTCACCAATGGCCATTAAGGAGATAGCCTATGAGTTAGGCTTTAACGAACAGTCGCTCTTCTCCAAATATTTCAGTCGAGTTTCGGGTAGTTCTCCCGAAAGCTACCGTCGTTCTTCTACAGTATAGAGCATCCGGTCTGACCGAACGGCTTTAACTTACTTTCCGGATTTTCAACAAAACCATCGTACAAAGCCGGCCAGACAAGTAATTCTTATTGAGTTACCGGTATTTTTTCCGGATATAACGGGAAAGTTATTGCTCATTTATGCTCTGACTATGCGATATGATTTCAATCGTCCCATATTAGTTGCAAAAAAATATTTACTACGATTGAATTTCTGCGTTTTTTGCGTATTGAGAACCAATGAAGGTACAGCAAATAGACTACAAAATCAGGCTTAGGACATTGATTCTCGTTCCACAGGGACGCTTGCTATAGGAAACTCTCAATCTTCACATTTGGATATGGGCAACCCGTTCCAAGATATTATGACAACAAGAAGCGTTATGCTATCTTGTAGACGAGAACCTGGGAAAATTTCTGATAAGCAAGGAGAACCATAATATGGTTCTTACATTACAGTTTGGGCTGTTATTGCTACATCTGCTTTTCGGTTTCATCTGAAACTTGTCATAGTCGGATCATGTTTCTTTAACCATAATCCACCTTGAATCAATGGAATATGTACGAAAGGCCTTAGTCGAGATTCAGACACCCCGAAAAAAGTTGCGTCTGTGATGCAGTATTTCACGGACTTGGCAATTCTATATGTAGTGAACAGATAATAAACGAAAATAAAATAATGAAGAAGAACTTCGTAATGCTGTTAGTGGCATTCCTAAGTGTGGCAGGGCTGGCAGCCTGTAGTGACGATGAAAGAGATGATGCAACCAGTATGGCAGTATCCGGATGGTATGGCAGCTATGTTGTAACCATAGCATTCTTCTTCATGGTAGGGCTGACTGCGTGCAGTAATGAGGGTGGGGATTGGGAACCTATGGACTGGAAAACCGATGTGAAAATGGAGAAGAAACATTCCGTATCCGTGCCGATGGAAGGCGGTACCTACCTGTTCTCTTGCAGGAATTACAGTTTCTGGTTCTACGCCCTACAAGAATATGGGGTAAACGTAGAGCTTGAATATGATGATGTCCATCATATTCACGGCGAATGGGTCGCGGCAGATGTGGAGAACGATGTGCTGGTCGTGACAATCTCGCCCAATGACACCGGAAAACAGCGTGCAGCCACAGTCGGAGTCACGGCAGGAGACGTATTCGATAGTTTCACGTTCAATCAAGGCTGCCAATAAACATCTGCTCTGCATCGATTCATACAATATGAGATTATAGGCCGATTTCGTTTTTCTCCTCCTCCAATCTCTACGCCAAAAGAAGGGAAAAGAGGATATCCCCCCTTGCAAGACCGGCTTTTCTGCAAAAGCTTGACTACTTTGGGGAAAGACATTCCATTTTGGGTTATCGGACTTCTTGATGCGTGAAGCCAAATTCCAATTGCATTCAACAGACAAGAGCGTTACACAGATAGCCGAAAAACTTAATTTTCCAAACTCATCCTTTTTTGCAAGATTCTTTAGAAAGCATCTTGGAATGACGCCATTACAATTTAGGAAAAGCTAAATATTGAGTATCCAGACGCTTATATAAATAGCAACAAAGTAAAATTGGCAGAATGGATGACAGAATACAGATAATAGAGAACATGAATGCGTAGCCAGAGGTCATACCGTCTGAGCCGATACAAAGAATAGCCATTGTTGAGATTAACAATAAGTTGGTAATTAAGATTTCCAATATAGCCAATTTCTTCCAATTGTCGTTTTTACTGATTTTCCAGACGATGGCTCCTCCCAATATAAAAGAATGGCAAATAAAAGCCAGCCAAAGCCAATCGAAAAATAGAACATTTAATCCTATTCTCAATACAACAAAAATAAGACACAAGTAATGATGCAAGCAACCAGCATTATTACTTCGAATATCCAAAATTTTTTGCTGTTTAATTTCATAACATCTATTATCAAATGGAAATTGACAATTCATGCCTCTCCTCTGGAGAGGGGTTGGAGGTGTGTGACACTTGTGTATAATGACTTCAAATAAAAGTAAATATCAAAACTTAATAAGCGCCACTTCCAAAAACAAAACATTTTAGCTCAGGCACACATTATCTATACCCTTTGCCCCCTTCAATCCACCCATATCCCGTTATATTTTTATTAATCATATTATATTTTATTGAAAAATTATATACTTAAATTTGCACCCACCAAAGAGAACCTTTATTAATTTAAATATGGAAAAGAATTTTTTACGTTTATTTTCAATAATAGCATTTTTCCTTTTAGCCGTATCATGTTCAGAAGAAGACGGAGGACCGGGCAGTTCAGAGTCTACCGAGATGCAGTTGGGCGAAAATACCATATTATTAAATGAGCAACAGCTCGATGCGGTGGTCTCCGTTGATAATGACGTACTTGTACTCAATAATACAATCAAGGGAGATGACTTACCTCAAGTAGGGCAGATATTATTGACTTCTGAAGTGAACGAAAATATGCCGTCCGGTTTTTTAGGCAGAGTAACCCGCGTAGAAGAAGAAGGAGCGACATACCGGATAGAAACCGAACCGGTAGCACTGGATGAAGCCTTCGACCGTCTTGTTCTGGAACAAACAATCGATTTGGTTCCCGTCACGAGAGCCAGCATTTCAAAAGACGAAGACGGGTTCTATTGCTTCGGACAATCAATCTCCGTAAAACAAGGAAAAGCTACTATTACAGGAACGGCAAATTTTGGATTTAAACTCAACATACATATCGACATCAATAACCGCATACACAAGCCCTATGGATACGTCATCTTACAGTCGAAGTTTTCGGGAGATTTGGATTTCAGCCTATTTGCAAAAGGAAAATTTGAACTTATGAGACATCCTATCGGGAACGAAATACCCCTTTCTGCATCCATAAGTAACATTATCATAACACCCGCACTTCAGTTGTATGGAGTAATCGAAGGCGACGGACGAGTGTCGGTCAATGCCGGAGTAAACTATTCCAAACAAATGGTCAACGCTGTTTCGTATAAAGACGGCATGTGGGAAGGCAATGGCCGGGAAATGAATAATAAAGGAAATTGTGATTTAGAAATTTCAAAAGCAAACATGACCCTCGAAGGCAACTTTTTTGCCGGTATCGCCACAGCCGTAAAATTGAAAGTGTGCAATAATGAAAACATGAAAATCATGATAGAACCCAAATTCGGGTTGAACGAGTCTGGAAACTTTGTTTTCGATTTGACAGAAAGTGATTTCTTCAACCGTCACAAAGACTCGAAGATAAACGCAGGATTAGGTGTGAAAGTGGACGCAAAAGCCGATGCCTCGATTTTCGGAGAAGGAGCCGAATTGAATGCATCCATTTTCGACGAAACCTTTTTCGAAAAAGAATCATATCTGTTCCCTTCTTTCGAAAATGCAACGATAAAAGTAGATAAAAGCAGCCGTTCGGCTTATGTCGACTATTCGGTAAAGCGGGATTTACTGTTTGCTTCCCAAGTAGGCCTTGCATTGTATCGGGATGAAAATCTGGTAGCACGGTCTGCCTCCCGGGAATATATGTACAATGAAAAATTTGAAAATCCGCTGTCGCACACCTTCGACGGACTCGAAGAAAATACGGAATACACCGTATGCCCCTATGTCATGTGGGGAAATACGATGTATAAAGCCGAGCCTCGCAACCGGTTCGACCTCGACGGAGCGGAAGAACCGGAAGAAGGAGATTCCGGGATACAACTTCCTGACGGGACAGACTTCTCTATTGTCGGCAGTTGGTCCTACATAACCCCACCTGCACCGGCAGACCAAGAACCCTATGAATGTTATATTACCAATACAGAAGCCGTAATCACCTTTGCAGAAAATGGAGAGTACTCCTTCACGATATATACCAATCCGGTTGTGAGCGGTTACGGACGTTGGGAGTATGACCACGGTACCATCAAGATGAATTATACCTATTATAATACACCGCCTTCCCCCTCTATGGGAGGAATGGGAGGAACTGCCAGTGGGTCTGACCACATATATTTCGACTATGACCATACGATACAGAGAGACTCGTTTGTAGACGGTGACGGAGTACGATATACCCGCATTCCCACTGTCGGGTTACACCATAATTTAGAAGTCTGGTATGAAGACGGAGGGTACTATATTATGAGGCATCGAGGTAACTGGTGTTCCTTTACCGGATGATTCTAATACCTTCATTTTCAAAATATAAATCAGTATCCCCAACCACCCCTCTAAACCATTTATTATCAAACAGGAAGTAGCATATCAGAACTCCCCTCTTGAGAGGGGTCGGGGGTGTGTGACGTCCGCGCACAGCTGCCTAAAAACCAAAGCAGTCACTGAAGCCGACAGATACCACCTTTCCAAACAGCAGCAAAATCACCTCTACCCAAGCCGTGCCCCTCATCGTCACACACCCCTTAATCCCCTCTCAAGAGGGGAATTCACAACACCATAAACCTCTCACTATCAACAAGAAACAAGCACCACAAAACTCCCCTCTGGAGAGGGGCGGGGGGTGTGTGACGTCTGTGCACAGCTGCCTAAAAACCAAAGCAGTCACTGAAGCCGACAGATACCGCCTATCCAAACAGCAGCAAAAACACCTCTACCCAAGCCGTGCCCCTCATCGTCACCCCCCCTTTATCCCCTCTGGAGAGTGGAAACCAACACTCTAAACCATTTATTATCAAGAAGAAATTAGCATATCAGAACTCCCCTCTGGAGAGGGGTCGGGGGTGTGTGACGTCTGTGCACAGCTACTCAAAATCAAAATAGTCACTAAACTTAACAAATCGCACCACTAAAAGCTCCTTGACCCAGGCTGCTCATCACACTATTACATACCTCTCAGGAGGAGATATTCGACCACAAAAAAGTGACGGCCGCATTCCCCGAAAGGAAGCCGCCGACACTCAAAAAATTCATTTCAATAAAAATATGTTTAGAATTATTTCCCCGAATGTAGCCCCAGAAAAAATTTCCCTAAAAATGCAGAGCCGGTCTGGATATCGCCCATGCTCTGGTTGGAAATTGTTCCTGTAAAACCAGGCTGCCGGCCGTTACTCCTTGGACAACAAGCCCGTCGCAGCCCTCAACTTAGGCAACTTGACGAAGAACCATACCCCCGAAAAGACAGTAGCAGCAACACCGATACCCCATGCCACAGGGTAGGGCAGGCTCATACCCACCGGGTCATAACAAATATACGTCACCACCACCGATGTCATAAAGAGGGCAGGGACGAGAGTAACCCAGTACTGTTTGCGCTTCTGGGTAAGATATACCGTCACAGCCCATAAAGTAAATACAGCCAGCGTCTGGTTGCACCACGCAAAATATCGCCAAATCATTTCAAAACCATCCTTGTCCGCCAGGCTGTACACCAGAATCGCAATCGCCACGACAAACAGAGGTACGCAGATGGTCAGCCTCTTGGCGATAGACTTCTGCTCATAGTGCATAAAGTCCGCAATGATAAGCCTTGCCGAGCGGAAAGCCGTATCGCCCGAAGTAATAGGAGCAGCCACGACACCCAGTATGGCGAGTACGCCGCCCACGACACCCAGCCAACCTTCCGAAATCTTCTGTACGATAATCGCCGCACTGCCGTTTACCTCGGCCTCATGACCGATGACACCGAATTCCTGTTGCCCTTCCGGACTGAAAAAGTAAGTCGCTGCCGCCGCCCAAATCAGAGCCACGATACCTTCGGTGACCATAGACCCGTAGAAGATAGAACGCCCCTGTTTCTCATTGGTCATGCAACGGGCCATCAATGGCGACTGCGTAGCATGGAAGCCCGATATGGCACCGCATGCGATACTGATAAACAACATCGGGAAAATAGGAGAAGTAGCGGCATTGGGATGCATATTCTGCAAACCGTCGGTAATCTCGGGAATACCCGGAAACTTTATCAGCAGCACACACAGTATGCCGACGGCCATGAACAGCAAAGTTGCCGCGAAGAACGGATATATGCGCCCGATAATCTTGTCTATCGGGAACAAAGTAGCCACGATGTAATAAATAAAAATGACATAAATCCAGAAAGTCGTATCGAGATGCTTTGGCGTCAACATCGCCAACAGCTCGGCAGGCCCTGCAACGAAGACCGCCCCCACGAGAATCATCAATATAACGGTAAAGCCCCGCATAATCTGTTTGGTCGTAAGCCCCAGATAACGGCCGATGGTCTCAGGAAGGCTCTCCCCGTTGTGACGTACCGAAATCATCCCCGACAGATAATCATGCACGGCCCCCGCAAAGATAGTACCGAAGACAATCCATAAAAAAGAAGACGTACCGAAACGCGCCCCCATGATAGCCCCGAAGATAGGGCCCAGTCCGGCGATATTCAGAAACTGAATCATGAAAATTTTCCACCGGGGCAGAGGCACGAAATCCACCCCGTCGGGATTGGCCACCGCCGGAGTTTGGCGGTTAGGGTCCACCCCGAAAATCTTCTCCACAAACTTACCATACGTAAAATAGCCCCCAATCAATACCAGCAGGGCAATGCAAAATGTGATCATAATATATTTAAATATAAAGGTTAATTCTATAAATAAGACTTACGACAGTTCCGCAATCGCATCGGCACAACGCTCGCCATCGATAGCCGCCGACACGATACCGCCCGCATATCCGGCACCCTCGCCACACGGGAACAACCCCGGCAAAGTGACATGTTCGAGCCTTTCCTTATCCCGCGGAATACGCACAGGAGCCGAAGTCCGGCTTTCCACGGCAATCATTAGAGCCTCCCGTGTGAGGAACCCTTTCGAAATCCTCCCGAAATGAAGAAAACCCTCCCGCAACCGTTCGGTTATAAACTCCGGCATCCAAAAATGAAGAGGGGACGAAATTACCCCCGGAGCATAAGACGATACCGGCAAGTCATACGACACCGCCTTGTTCACAAAATCCGTCATACGCTGGGCAGGAGCCGTCTGCCGGCAATTGCCGTTGACATAGCAAGTCCGTTCCAGCTCCTCCTGGAACTTCATCACGGCCAGTACACCATATTTCTCATACTGCGGCAAGTCCTCGGGCCTCACCTCTACCACCATGCCCGAGTTGGCCCATTTCGACCCTCGGTTCGATGGCGACATGCCGTTCACTACCAGCTGTTCGGGACCACTGGCAGCCGGTACCACGAATCCGCCCGGGCACATGCAGAAAGAATAGACCCCCCGTCCCCGCGATTGGGTGACGAAGCTGTACTCCGCTGCCGGCAAATACTCGCCCCGCCCCTTGGCACTATGATACTGTATCTGGTCGATAAGCCTCTGCGGATGCTCGAGCCGTACCCCTACGGCAATACCCTTGGCCTCCAGCAAAATATCGTTGTCAAACAATCCGTTATACACATCACGCGCCGAATGGCCCGTAGCCAAAATGACTTTCCCCCGGAAAAACTTCCCGTTATGAGTCTCCACACCCACGACCCTCTTGTTTTCGATGACAAGCCTCTCCATCCGGGTCTCGAAATGCACCTCTCCGCCCGAAGCGATAATCTGCTTGCGCATATTTTCAATCACTCCCGGCAACTTGTCCGTCCCGATATGAGGATGAGCGTCCGACAAAATAGACGTGCTCGCCCCGTGCTGGCAGAAGATATTCAAGATGCGCTCTACCGACCCCCTTTTCTTGCTCCGCGTATAAAGCTTTCCGTCCGAATAAGCACCCGCGCCGCCCTCGCCGAAGCTATAGTTCGACTCGCTGTCTACCCTGTGCTCACGGCTGATAAGCGCAATATCCTTTTTACGGTCGTGCACATTCTTGCCCCGTTCTATAATCACAGGACGCAGCCCCCGTTCTATCAGCCGCAACGCCGCAAAAAGGCCCGCAGGCCCTGCACCCACCACAATCACCTCGGGCCTGTCCGAGACATCCCCGTATTCGATGCGCTGATACCCGTCATCATCAGGCAGCTCGTTTATATACACCCGTACACTCAGATTGACCAGTATCGTTCGCTGGCGGGCATCGATAGAACGCTTCAACACACGTACCGCATGTATCGCCGACACATCTACGGCCATATTTTTGCCGATGTACACTTTCAAATCCTGTTCAGAAGCTGCCTGTTGCGGCAGAACCCTGAGATTCATCTCCTTTATCATAACAATCCCTATCCGAACAATTGCCGGAAAGCCTCCTCCACCTTCCTTACCGGAATGATTTCTATATTCAATTTCTTTGTATCAAAACCCTTCAAATTATTGTACGGAATAAGAATCCGTCCGAAGCCCAGCTTTTCCGCCTCCAGTATCCTCTGTTCGATGCGGTTTACCGGACGTATCTCGCCCGAGAGCCCCACCTCGCCCGTCATGCACGTCAAGTTTTCGATAGCCAAGTCCATGTTTGACGAGAGAATGGCGCTGATGACACCCAAGTCCATCGCCGGGTCGTTCACGCGCAGGCCGCCCGCGATATTGAGAAAAACATCCTTCTGAGCCAGTTTGAAGCCCACCCGTTTTTCAAGAACCGCCAGCAACATATTCATGCGCCGGATGTCGAACCCCGTAGCCGAACGCTGAGGCGTGCCGTAAGCCGCCGTGCTCACCAGCGACTGTGTCTCTATCAAGAAAGGACGTATCCCCTCTATAGCCGCAGCGATAGCCACGCCGCTCAGTCCCTCATGATTCTGCGACAACAACAGTTCCGACGGGTTGCTCACCTCCCTGAGCCCGTTCTGCCGCATCTCGTAAATGCCCAGCTCCGCCGTGCTCCCGAAACGGTTCTTTATCGAGCGCAATATCCGGTACATATAATGTTGGTCGCCCTCAAACTGCAACACCGTGTCCACGATATGTTCCAGCACCTTCGGGCCGGCGATGCTGCCCTCCTTGTTGATATGTCCGATGAGGAGCACCGGAGTACCCGTCTCCTTGGCAAACTTCAATA
This sequence comes from Coprobacter secundus, assembly GCA_000803105.1. Classification (GTDB taxonomy): domain Bacteria; phylum Bacteroidota; class Bacteroidia; order Bacteroidales; family Coprobacteraceae; genus Coprobacter; species Coprobacter secundus. Next base: position 118,975 of record JTDA01000010.1, on the reverse strand, counting down.
TCGAGGCCGAGCACTCCCGCACCTGCGACACGCTCCCCGGCGATGACTCCACAAGCTCCGTCGAAATCGTCTGTATAGAATCTATCACCACGATATCGGGTTGCGTATTCTTTATATGCACAAAAATATTTTCCAGCGAAGTCTCACATACGATATAGCAGTCCGCGTTCACATGCTCCAGCCGGTCGGCCCTGAGCTTTAGCTGCTTGGCGCTCTCTTCGCCCGACACGTACAGCACCCTTTTGCCCTCGATGCCCAGTACCGTCTGCAAGACAAGAGTAGACTTCCCTATACCCGGCTCACCGCCGATAAGCACCAGCGAGCCCGGGACCAGTCCGCCCCCCAGAACTCGGTTCAGCTCCGTATTGCATAAGTCTATACGAGGGTCCTCCGATGTCGTCACCTCATGTATCCTCACGGGCTTCACCTTCGATTTGTCCTCCGGTATGTAAGCCGACCGCTGGGGAGCCGCCTTGGAAACAATCTCCTCCACATACGTGTTCCATTCCCCGCACACCGGACATTTCCCTATCCATTTCGGAGAATCGGCCCCGCAGTTGCTGCATACATATACCGATTTAGCTTTATCCATCTTCTATGATTAGTTTTTAGAAAACAAATATATTCACTTTCTGTCAGATTTGCAGAAAATCTTCACAATAAATATCGAATTAAAACCAATAAATAACCTTTATACCCCTTTTTAGGATGAAAGTACCGGTTCACCATCCCCCATCCGGAGAAAACAGAAGAGGGGAGATAAGTATATCCGAACAGAAATTCTATCCGATACTAAAAACAACAGTCAAAAACAAAATGCACCTTCCCATAAAAACAAAGATATAGCGTCTTAAGAAATATGTTTCAATATACAGTTTTTTGTATCGTTTCGGACAATCTTTCATGTTTCGGCTTACTGCTTGTATTGGACAGTACTCCCTGTGACAAATACCATTCGGGGTATTAGTCTACCCTAAAGGCTATCGAACTGTATAGCGGACAAGTGCGCATCGACCATGCAAATGGCATATAAAGTTGAGCCATTGTAAACGTGTCAAATTGCGTTAGCCAATTCAAAGATTTATGAGTTGCAAGCTGTGAATGCACACACAGATATAGAGACATTATTCTTTGGGTTGTCGAACGATCCCGATATAACAATACTTTATGCAGGCTCCCTCTAATCCATAAAAAGTTGCCTGGATTATGATTTTGGCATTTAATTTGCTATATTTGCGAAAGAATTACAAATTTGGAGGCTAAAATGGTACTTGAAATTCGTTTGAGCAACTTCTTCTCAATTAAAGATGAGGTGGTACTGGATATGCAGGCAGCGAGCATACAGACAAAAAAGGCAAAGGAACTGGAAGAAAATACATTTGTATGCGGTGATGAGCGTTTGCTTAAAACTGTTGCCATTTACGGTGCAAATGCCTCAGGAAAGAGTAGTGTTATCAAGGCTATTCGCGCTTGTGTGGGAATGATATTTTCATCTCATAATTACAACGAGAATACGATATTTGCCTTTACTCCGTTCAAATTCGGGGGCATTGGCAAGCCGAGCACATTCTTCATTCGCTTCCTTCTTGACGGTATCGAATATGAATATTCTTTTGAACTCAATAAAGTTGAGATACTGAAAGAGGCACTTTACTATTATCCGAATGGCCGTCGTTCACTGGTATTTTCTCGTGATGAGACCAAGGGGCCCGATAAAAAGGATATATATGAATTCCGATCGGTGATTCGCCGTCCTATGGATGTTGCTGCCAATACGTCCAAGAAAACGCTTTTTGTGTCGCGTGCCAGTCAGATGGATCGAGATGTCGCAAAAGATGTTTTTCGGTATTTCAATGAGCGTTTTATTCTGAATTATTTCGGATATAATTCGTTCTCTATCGAGCGCTTGTTGAATGAGAACAAAGAGCAGTTTCTTAATGTGCTGCGAATGGCCGACAGCGACATTGTCAAAATCGAAAGTAGGCATGAGAATAAAGTATTTTCGACTGCAGTGATTGACCCTGCAGACAATCAAATATTGTCGGTAGAAGATATTCAGAAACCACAGCTGGTCATTACGACCTATCACAGGAATAACCCGGATGTTCCTTTCAACTTTTTTGCAGAAGAGTCTGATGGAACACAGCGTTTATTCAGTATGATGCTGACGATTCTGGATATCGTCAAGAATAATAAAATCTTGTTGATAGATGAAATCGAAACGCAGCTGCATATAAAACTGGTAGAGTATATTATCGGTTTGTTCAATAAAAGCGAATCAGCGCAGCTGATATATACTACACACAATACATACCTGCTTAATACCAACAAGTTGCGTAAGGATCAGATATATTTTGTCAACAAACGGGATGACGGGTCCTCGGATTTGTATTCGCTGTTTGATTACAAAGATTTCCGCGACGGACTGGATGCAGAGAAGGCATATTTGCAAGGTCGTTTTGATGCCATCCCGTATATTGACGAACAGGTGGATAGTTTTTTTTAATAAAAACTGATATGGGACGACAAATAAGAAAATCCAAAGGCAAGACAATGAAGCCAAACTTCTTTGTTTTCTGTGAAGGGGAGTCTGAGGTTGCTTATATCAGTCACCTTCGTTCGCAATACCGTGCGCCTATTCAGATTATCCCAAGAAAGAGCGATTCGAACATATCCGTTCGGTATATAGAGAATTGTAAACGGGAATATGTTGCAACCAAAAATGATAAAACATTTCTGATGTTTGATCTTGATGTGGACGGAATGCTGGAACATCTGCAAAGTATCCCGGATGTGGTATTGCTGGTGTCGAATCCATGTATTGAGTTGTGGTATTTGCTACACTTTGAGAAGTGTTATGCCCAACTAACTCAAAACACCTGCATCAAGAAACTGAAAAGACATCTTGAACACTATGCAAAGGGAACTTTGGCATTGAATGAGAAACAGCAACTGTCCGAAAAGATATCAGAGGCAACGGCAAGAGCCAAGGTGTTAGAGACATATAATAATCCATCAACTACCATCTATAAAATGATAGAACTGCTGGAAAGTTTGTAATTTGAAGATAGTGCTACTTCTATTGCCTTATGTATTAAATTCTCACGATATTGCAGATTTTTCCGGCATACTATTACAAAATCAAATAGAAGTAGTGCCTTTACAATTGATATGACCTCCCACGCTTCCCGTAGAACAGCGCACTCGGGGAGGTCTTCGAGTTTTTATATAGCAGCTTCTGATAGAATTTTACTGTTATTGATTATTGATGCATAACAAGCCGTTTTTTCTTTCTATATATATTTTATTCTCACGAGCCAACCAGCCGGCGGCGAGTGCAGTTTCATCTGCACCTAAATTTGTTTTTCTTGCAAGTTCTGCAATCGATATAAGTCCCGTTTCTCTGAGTTTGCTTAGAATTATTCCGGCATTAAAGCCAACTTTCGTTTTTTCCATGGTTATATTTTTTTGTAGAATACTCCAAATTTATAAATAAATTATAACTTTTGAAACGGGATGAAGGGAAAAGTGAAATTTACACCTTCTTGTATTAACCTTTTTTAATAATTTGAATAATATCCGAACCTCCCTTCTGGAGAGGGTTTTGGGGGTGTGCTATGCCTGCACACAGTCACCTAAACCGAAAATAGTCACAAAAACGTGATAGATGCTGCCTCGGGAATGATAGACCGGGAAAAGAGCCCGGAAAGAAACACAAAAATGACCGGATAATGTTTCTTTATCGGAAAATTCAGGTTGGCTCTAAGAGTCCTATCCGAATTTTGCCCGTGTCAGATTTGGGAATTTCTTTCGAGAATGTTTTTCCGTTTTTAAGAGGAAGATAGCAGGCTATCTGACAAGGAGAAAACGGTCAATTTGATTAAAATTCTCGATAATAACTTTAGATTCTAACCCATAAATATCGTTAACTCTATCTTGTAATGTCCGATTTCCTTTAAGAATTTCGGACATTTTATTACTGTATCAAGAGTAATATCGTATTTTTGCAAAAGGAACCATGGTAGATATGAAGACTATACTGACAAAGGAGATACGGAGTATCATTGATAAAACGGTTCTAATAAGCTTTATATGGTAAAAGACTTTGCTCATTTGAATAATGACGGGTTGGTTACTCGAGCTCTTTCCCGACTGGAAAAAGAAGGTGTACTCATACGCCTTTCACAAGGCCTTTATTTATATCCGTCACGAAATAAGTTCGGAATACTTCGACCTTCTATAGAGGAAATCGCTTATGCTGTTGCTGAAAAGGATAAGGCACGCATTATTCCCAGTGGATTGACTGCATTGAACAAATTAGGACTTTCCACGCAGGTTACGATGAATTCGGTCTATTTGACGAAGACATTAATATTAACGAAACGGAAATATTCAATCTCTATCGGAAAAATATACGTAAGTGCAGAATTTATAAGTCAAAGAATACAATGAAAACAAAACTTTTTGGGAAAACCTTCTTGCTATTGATATACACACTCAGCTTTATGGGCTGTAATGACGATGATAACGAAACCACGGAAATACATCATTTGTCATTTGAAAAAGACTATTACGAACGACCTTTGGTCGGAGCGAAAGACATCATGATAAGAGGAGGAAATAGAGACTATGCTGTCGAGATAGAAAATCCCTCCATATTGGAAGTTACCGTAGATTTATCAAGCCCTGCTGATATGGGTAATTTGGAAATACATCCGAAACAAAAAGGAGAAACGGCAATCAAAGTTCGGGACAAAGTTGCAAACGAAACTGTCGACTTGAAAATCAAGATTGTAGACAGTTACCTGAATCTGGCTGTTGCCAATCCGATAAAACCACCCTACCGGCAAGAGGATGAGTTTTTCTTAATCAACAATGAAGATAAAGACTTCTATCTGTACGATGAAGAGATGACATTAAGACATACAGGCAGTTATAAATTCCTTGTGGAGAACAATATCCCATATATGGAATTGACCTATCATGAAGACTTTGAAGGCAAAAAAACATATAAATACAACTTATTGGGTACAAGCCAGACCATGTTTTATGCCATAAAAGGATTATTAGGCTGGGATTGGCATGCCCCCGTTGAGAGTCCGGTGACAAAAGAAATATCCCCCGTCGGGATGAATGCCACAGATACCGAAACGAATACAGTATATTACTTTGTTGCAAGGACAAATGACATGCCCGAGCACGTGTTAGACTGACGACCAGCCTCCGATAAGTTTGCACCGGGACTTTCAGTATTTGTATATGATTTATGATTTGGAACATGATTTATGAAGAAGATTATTCTATCCGGTTTCTTATGCCTTTCCCTTACAGTATCAGCACAAAAAGAATATTTTTCCATAATAGGAAAAACATTTGTAGAAGAACACATAGTTCCTGACCATATAACAACTTCCCCTTTAGGCGGTGGCACATATATCCGGGTCAAAGAAATACCGACACGAGGCTGGCTGGCAGATGCAGAAGGATATTTTAGAATAGATAGCCTGCAAAGGGGAAAATATCATCTGACCTTTTCATATATTGGTCTTGAGCCTGTAGATACAACACTATTCATTGACAACGATGTAGATTTGAAAATCACATTATCAAATCTCAGTATTTCTACCCCGCAACTGTCCTTGATACTTCCGGAGAAGGAAATATGTGAGGTACTGAAAAGGGCATTTTGGACTAAATACGGGATTCGAGGGTCGTTTTACACAAAAGAAAGTTTGCAAGACAAGTCGCAACGAATGACGGCCTTAGGCTATTTCCACGAAGTTAGGAAAAACCAGATAATTTTTGACTATCTCGATACGAAGTTCGGATATAGTTGGAGATATGAAGCCCCCAAAGGGATAATAGGTTTAGACGAAACATTAGATACGTATGAAATTTTTACCAGACGAAAGCCCTGTCGGAGATAATAGCCCGAAAACAAATCTCTTGCCGTGGACGATGAAGAGAAACGGCAGCAAGAGGTCAATTACCTCAATCGTGTTGACGATTCCTATACCAAAATCGTCGTGGTAGGCCGCAATTTGTGTATTTTTTATGTATTTTATGTGATAGACAGAAGAATATATATGCTGTTTAGTACCATTTTAGTACCATTGTTTGTATTTCAAAAAGAATAAGGTTGAACAACCGTCAATGTTTTTACAAATATTCATAATGCAGTTTTGAAAACAAAGTTATCGAATATTTGGGTACTTAAAAACGATTTGTTGCCTTTGCAACATTAGAACCTGCCAAGCCTCTCAACGATGCTCAAATCGGCGGGTCGTTTTTTTATTATACCTGTATGAAAACGAATTTCATCAAACCGTATTCCTCACCGAAACAGATTATTCAGATATTAAAGACACGTGGTATGCTCATGGAAGATACTTCCTCGCATCCGTTTCTCCGAATAACAACTTCAATGAAAAGATGGCTGATTTACTGGCCCGTTTTCCTTTAATAGACATTACAGCTATGGGATTTTACAGAAATTGGAAAGACGAATGCTTATGGCGATGAAGTAATTTGTAAAAAAATGATGCTGATACAAATCATATACTCGGTCAGATCATTCAAGATGGTATCAATTATCCCATCTTCCCCAACAGTCACGCCATATTCTGCCTGAGATTCTTCATATTAGCAACATCCTCGTCTTTTAGGGCTTCGCCGGGCAAACGGCCGTAGGTGATGTCCCAATAAGTAGAGCCTACCCGATATTTTTTTATTCAGTAAGAAATGGTGGAGAGTGTCGATGACATTCATGGCTCCGCCACGCCCTGCTACGGCAACTGTTCCGCAAACCTTGTGACGGAACATGCCCGGATTGGAGTCGCTTACCACACTGGCACATTCAATGACAGCTTTTAATGTAGATGGAACATCAGCGGAATAAATGGGAGAACCCAACAGAATGTTGTCGGCTTCGGCGTTTTTTTGAACAAGTCTATAATGAGATGTCCTTCTTTTCCGTCTTGGAGCCTTTGCGGTCTTTTGTGCCTGACAACTGCCGAAGACTGGACAGATGCCGGTAATTGCCGAATGCCTTCCATTGATAGGATATGTTGCAGATTGTCGCTATGCTGTCTGCAATGAAGGTCATCTGTGTGGCGTTGCAACCCTCGTAGGGACGGTATTCGTCATCCGTAACCCCTTCCCGATGCAATGTGTGGCAGGATGAGTTTTTTTGCACCTTTTAATGCGTCGGAAAAATTCGGGGGCGGCAGATGAGGTTGAGTCATTATATGACAACAAGAAACGCAGCGTAAGATAAAATAAGCCGATGCATCTACGCTGCGCCTCTGCGTCACAAAAAGTATTTTTAGCCGGACGTAACTATTCGGTCAGGATTCTGACCGGGCCCGTCAATCCCGACTTTTGAAGCGGAGATTTAGGCCGGTAAGTACGGCATACATACGATGTTTTTCGCTTCTCTTCCGGTACTCTGGAATCCCCCACCAGACGATTTACCCAGTTGTTTACCACTGAGATTTCTATCGAGTTCTTGCCCCGTTTCAAGACATCGGTGATATCCAGAGTATAAGGAGCCGTCCATACACCGCCCGCATACTTTCCGTTCACCTTCACTTTAGCCATTTCGTATACCTCTCCCAAGTCGAGAATTACCCTTTTGCCGGCAGGAATCTCCTTTATTTTGAATGAGTTTGTATATACAGCCGTACCCGAGAAATACTTCACATAGTCATCATCCATCGTCGACAAATCTTTCAAAGCCTCCGGTTTCAGTTTCTTCCCGTCGTTGACCATCGATTTCAAAGTCAGGTTCCAATTGTCGTTTATCACGGACAACACCTTTGTTTCCGGATAGTTGAGAGCCATGTCCAACACTTGGGGCTCACCCGATATATCTTTGTCAAATACGATAAAAGCGCTTTCGTTGGGATGCAGTCTCATCGGGATATGAGTTACATTCCCCACGTTTACAAACGATTTGAGGGTACGTACCGAACCGTCCATCGGGCTCCATAATTCAGGAACTTTCCCTCCGATGCGGAATTGAGCCGTAAATTCAATGTCCTTTTCGGTCTGGTTGCTCACAAAATAAATATCCCGGTCACGCTGTGTCGTATGGGCATATTTCACGTCACTGTCGATAGATATCCGGAAGTCCGGCATATATCCCATCATACCGAATATATCTTCTATGCTGTATCCGGCAAACAACCATCCTTTACCTATGCGGCGTATCGTTTGAGAGTTGCTGTTGCCCCACAATTCGTCGGCAATAGCTTTCACTTCGGCATCCGCCTCCATATAGTCTTGGAGGCTCGGCGACCTTTCCGGTTTGGGGCCCAGAATGATGGCACCCTCTTCGAGAAGCCGTTTTATTTTTCTGATGACCCCCGGGCGCATGGTTTTGCTCGGCGGTAAAACAAGCAATTTATATCGGGTGCCATGAGGCAAAGACAATATATGCTCCTCATTGGCAGAAAGATAATTCTCGATGACCTCGGCATTTATGAAGTCATATTGGAATCCCTTAGGCAGAGCCGGTTCGGTAATACCCGTCATTACAGGGACATCCTCTCCGATGTAATAAGCCACATCGGCCACGTAATTCCCCTGTTGCAGCAAATAATTGCAACGCTTCAGATAGTCGGTAAACAAGTCTATATGGCTGTACCAAGTATTTTTACGGTTAAATTCGTTCCCGAACCAGCAATTCAGTCCCGGAAAAGAGGTCTCATCGGGTTGGGAGACATACAAGTGAAGTAGAGTATTATTGATACCCTCTGTAAAGAACTTGTCGCCCCGCTGTTTCATATGGCGGGGACTGCGGGCAAACTCCGGCCCGCCGCACGTGAACGATTCGGACGATACTTTGCCTTTTCCGTATATGTGAGCCGCCGATGACGCCGCGCGGTTCTCTATGTCGCCCAGCGAGCCTTCGCTCCAGAACTCGCCCGCCACTTCGTCCGACTGGCCGCCGTACTGCAAAAATTCACCGGGAAACCCCCAATGCCCGTATGACTCCAGCCATATACCGAACCCGTCTTTGTGGGCAAGCTCCCGCATACCGCCTATATGGTCATAGGCCAGGCGGTCGGCAATCATGCGGCGCAAGTCCCATAAGAAGCGGTCCGACTTGTCGGTACTGCCTACCACAATGCCGTCAAAGGTGAGAAGGTAAGGAGTGGGGTCATATCCGAAATGCGATTTGAAATAGTCGATAAAGTCGTCTCCATAATTTTGCGTAGCTTTCTCATAACTGTCACATACAATCATTTTCCAGGTCTTCCGGTCATTTTCCGGAACCCGTCTGAGTATCTCGCCTATAAAACTGTCGTAGTGGTGTTTCAAGTTCTCCCGGTTCCAGCGGTCTACCTCAGGGCCTTCCCCGTCGCCTTTTATGGCAGGGGCATTACATATGCCCGTAGGAGCCATGTAAGTACGTACGATTTCCCAATCACCCTCCGGGACATTCCAGACAACCCGGTCGGCATCGATGTGGTCGGTGATGTCGATAATATCCCTTTCCGAAACTACGGCATCCGGTGCATAAGAAACCCGGTTGTCCCATTTATAGTCATGCCACATCGGCTGGGGAGTCTGGTGCATTTTGCTCAGTATCTTGTCTGCATAGCGGTCTACGATAGGAGTTTCGGACAATTTGAATTCCTTTATTTTGCAGTTGGCATTGATATTCATCTCTACCATGAATTCCTCGCCGCGCGTTTCGGGTACAGCCACAGCCGTAGGAGCCAGCCCGTCATATCCCACTTCGTTCTTTAGAACTGTGCGGTCGGCCCCGAAAGAACAAACCTCTTCGAATGTCCCGTTGCGTTTCACCTTTACGGAAAAGTAAGCCCTGATAGGCGTCGCGCTCTCTATCCGGATAGAGCGGAGTGTAAAATCCTTCTTCGACGGCCTTACCGTAATGCTGGCTTTATCGCGTTCAAATCCGCCTGTAGTGTTCAAGTCCCCGTCAAACATCCGGGCGACATCCGTCACGCCCTCTGTCGTAATATGATCTACCGTCGCCCTTATATCAGGAGCGATGTTGTTACGTTTGAAAGCAAGCACTTTTACATTCTGCAGGAAGTTGTCGGGGTGGGGGAATACGATGTCCCTTTCGCCTCCGCCCGTTACCAGAGCATGTTGTGAAGCCAAGTAACGCATCGACTGTTTCGGGTCTACCCACGGCCCTCCGGCCTGGCTCCATCCGGGGCCGTTGAAAATGCCGATTTCGATATTCTCTTCAGTAGCCGTTTTCAAAGCAGCGTGTACGATGTCATACCACTCGTCGCTCTGCATATACACAGGGCCGTGCGGCATTTCTGCAATACCCTGGAATCCGATAAAAGCCCGGTTGATACCCGCCTTTTTCATCGATTTCAAATCATTGATGACACCCTCTTTACTTATATTACCCGATATCCAGTACCAGTAGCAACTGGTTTGTACATCTTGGGGCGAGGCAAACACCTTGCGCATATCTTGGTAACTGTCGGTAGCCGTGGCAGCCGGTACTTGTACCGTAAGCAGCAACAAGGCTGCTGCGACCAAAGACGATTTTAAATTCATCGATTTCATGATAATATATCCTTTATATTTCTTTTATGTTGTTTCACCTGACTATCTTTACCCCTTTCGGAGCCTTTATGTCACATACGACTTTTCCCCGGCTGTTTTTCGTGCAACTTACCGTTACGATACCGTAAGGAGTGGGAAAAGTCCCTTTGACCGACTGTAGCGGGCCGAGGTTGGGTTTCACCTGCAGGACACGGCATCCCGGTTCTATCGGGACGATGCCGAGCACATGCCGGGTAAGCCAGGATGTAGGGCCCGATGCCCATCCGTGGCAAAGGCTCAGCCTCAACCCCTTATAACAATAAGCACCCCCGCCTGCATGTATGTCATGCTTGCCCGGCGGCACTATCTCGTCGATGCGTGCCGCATTGGCTACGTCGGCATATTTCAAATCTTCCCAGAAAGTAGTTGCCCCCAAGTCCAGCATCGCTCCCCAATACGTAGAGATGAAGTCGAGAGCCTCATCATATTTGCCCAGCATGGCAAGAGCCTCCAGCATATAATACCCGTAAAATGTTGAGAAACCGTCAAGGCCGTTTTTCAATATCGTTTCACAATCCTTCTCTGGGTCTGTGCTCAACCCCGATATGATATTCAACGCTGCCGCTTGGCTGTTATCATGAGCATCCACAGCCACCCCCTTCATCCGTTCGAGGCAGCTCGATGCCATTCTTATCATATCCCTGTCACCGATATACTCCCCGATTTGTACAGCCGCTTTCATCGCCATGAAAGAGAGCGATTGCAGTCCGCTGTGTATCACATTCCGGTTTTCCGATGTCGGCCAGTCGAGAAAGCGTATTCCGTCGAGCCGTTCCACCCCGTTCTCGTCAATCCTCTCGTCGATCTGCTTGACGAGACGGAGCAAATAGTCGCGCTGGCTTTTTAAGTAATCGAGGTTGCCCTGGTACATATACAAGTCCTTCTGTATGATTATCCACCACAACGAATAGGAGCACATCCCGTTCATCCAGCCCGGAAAAGGCGTATCGTCGCGGGCAAAGTCGAGACTCTTGTACACCACCTCTTGTTCCCCGAATACATTGTTTATCGTCATCACCTCCGGATGCATGTCGCCCACCCATACGAGCCGGTCGCGCTTTATCCCGTCCCAGAGGTACTCCTGCATGTTCAGTTTTACGGTATAAGCACCTGTTTGCCATATTTGGTTTATCCGTTTATTATCAGAGCAGAACGATCCCTTGTCCTCGATGTCCCTTATCAGCGAGACAGCCGATACATGGCGCAAGTTATATTTTATATCCTTATCGAGCAAATCTATCCTGGCAAATCTGAAGCCGCTGTTCCCGCATTGGAAAGAGCCCAGCCACGGAGCCGAGACCGTAAAATCACGCAACGAATGCTCGTTGGTCGGGTTTTGAGGGTTATCCGGCATATTCACGTCGCTCATGGCCTCCGTGACCGACTCGCCCAGGCGTATTCTCAATCTGACGGGAACTTTACATTCCCGGATAGCCGAAAATATTTTTATCCTTCCATACATTTCCTTGCCGAAATCCAGTAAAATGGAGGCCTGATGCGTGTCGGAGCTCATCAGGGTTGCATACGAAGTATCAGATACCGATAACTGTCCGCTGAATGTCCCCAACAGGTGATTGGGATTGGAGACGAATTTCCCGGTATTATCCGACATCCAGACGATTCTGGCCGGAGGTACGGTTGTATGCGTGACTTTCGCTTGGGAGCTGAGCGCAAACAAGCATAAGAGAGAAAACACTATAAATAAATGAGGTTTCACCATTACGTAAAATTATTGTTTGATAAAGTTGATTTTTTTTGATTTACAATGTTACGCAATTTACGGCCGTATCAGTTTTTCATTTATCCCGATTTGTGTGATATTTGTCTTCAAAGTCTCGTGTTTTGTCTCAAAAGTTATTATATAAGTCTCAAAATAGGGAAATCGTACAAATTTGTTTTGAAATATACGATATTTTGAGATAAATTTACACAGTGATTTATCACACCTGTTTATTTTTTTTAATATCCATGAAACCTCTATGAGACAACAAATACTGACGATATCGCTATGTTGTGTTTTTATTTTGTCGGCACTCTCCGATGTCCTTTCACAGCCGTTGCATCGCACCGATTTGTCAAACCTTCGGGTCAATGCCTTTGCCCAAGACAGCTTGGGATATATATGGATAGCTACGGCAAACGGACTTTGTAAGAGCTTCGGCGAAAGCTATGATGTATTCTTCTATGACGAAGCCGACGAACACTCCATACCCTCCAATCTCATTACAGGCCTTTATGTCGACGACGCCTCCAAGCTGTGGATATCTACCGGGAAGGGTATCTGTTCGATGGCACGGGGGAAGTACGAGTTTCACCGATACTCGCAGAGTACCTCGACCGGTATGGAAAGTTTTTTTCTCGGATTTGTCCAGTATGCCGGGAGAATATATACATACGGCTATAACGGGCTGTACGAGATAGATGAAAAAAACAAGACGCTTATACCGCGCATCGAAGTCGACAGGCAGGTCATATATGGAGCCGTTACCGACAGTCACGGCAACTTGTGGCTCACCAATGGGGCAGAGCTGATAAAGCTCGACCGTTCGTTGAGCCTGATTTCCAAAATCGTCGTAGGACGGGACGATGTTGTAAACTGTATGGTCAGTGACCGTGAAAAGATACTTTTGGGTACCGAAAACGGCATCAAGCTCCTCGATTTGCATAGCCTCGAAATCAGCGACGGCGATTTCCCTCATGCGCTCGACGATTTGCGTATCAATCAGATGTTGCCCGTCGACGGAGGCCGTAAGTTGCTGATAAGCACAAGAAACAAAGGTGCGCTTGTGTACGACATGGAAACCCGCGATGTGATAAGCCGGTACAACAACGACGAGTTTGCCGATATACCCTCTGTCGATATCAATACGGCATTTGTCGATAAGGAAAAAAACGTGTGGTTCGGGACTTTCGACCGGGGGCATTTCATGCTTTCGAACAAGAAAAAGATATTTAATGAAAACAAAGCCATAGTAAACCTGTTCAGAAACCGGTTTGTCACCCGTATTACCGCCGACCGGTATGGAAATATGTGGATAGGAACCCGCTATGACGGCCTGGCATATTACAATACCGCCACCGGGAAAGTGGTCTGGTACAACGCCTCCACGACCCCCTGGCTGTCGGTGTTCAACAGCAACTTTGTGCAGGAAATATACTGTGATACCCGCAACCGGTTATGGGTCGGGTATGGAAATTTGCTTATAGTCTGCAACATTGGCCGGGACGGGCAACTCTCTTTGGTAAAAACCTGTTCCGGAACCGGAAATGTGGTTACCATAGCCGAAGACGCTAACCGCAGGATATGGGCGGGCTCGTCCGAAAACGGATTATATATCTACGACGACGACCTTACTCTCAAGCAACATATCACATCGGCCGTTTCCAACAGCAACAACATCACCAAAATCATACCCCTTTCCGATGACAAGATGCTCTTTTCGGCATACATGGACAATATCTACGTCATCGATGCCAATTCGCTGGTAGCCAGTGCTCTCGATGCCAAGTGCCGGAAGCTTTGGAGCAATGCCGTAGAACTCAGGCTCGACGCTAAAGGCAACCTGTGGATCGGCACTTACGGCAACGGCCTTATGAAATACGACTTGAAAAAGAAGACGCTGAAGCAGTACGACCCGCTCCAGCGCAATGACATGGTAGGCATCGAGTGCGACGCGCACGATAATATATGGGCAAGTTCTTCTTACGGCATATACCGCATATCACCGGCCGATACCATCAACGTCTATCTCCAGCAAGACGGTATCGGAGGCAACCAGTACCATGAAAAATGTACGTTCAAGGACAGCCGGGGACATATCTATTTCGGCGGGAACACAGGACTCGAAGAAGTCTTCCCCGATAACGTGGAGCCTGTCCGCCAAGACATTCCCATATATCTTACCGACTTCAAGCTTTTCGGCAACAGCGTGGTACCCGAAGACGGCGGAGTCATCGACAGGGATATATCCTTGATAAGGAACCTCAAACTCGACCATGACGAGAATGTTGTCAGTTTCGAGTTTTCGGGCATTGCTTATGACTGTCTGTCGTTTCTCGAATACGCCTATATGCTCGAAGGTTTCGACCACACATGGAACTATATAGGCAAATACAACCGGGCTACCTACGCCAACCTGCCGGCAGGCAGTTATACCTTCCTGGTCAAGGCAAAAAATCGTAACGGGGCCTGGGGTGAGCCCAGAAAGCTGCTCGACGTCGAAGTCAGTCCCGCACCTTGGTTGCATCCTCTCGCGCTATCCGTATATGCGGTATTGGCGGTATTGCTTGTTTTCCTGTTCAGTAAACTATATGTCCGTCTCAAGCTTGCCAAAGAAAGATATACCCTTATCGAGGCAAAAATTGAGCAGGAACACAAAATGTCCCAGATGAAAGTAAACTTTTTTACCAACATATCGCACGAGTTGAGGACACCCCTGACTCTGATTTATGCCCCTGTAAAGATGTTGAAAGACAAATATCGGACTCTGAGCGAGCAGCAAGTAGAGTCGAATCTCGATTTTATAGCCGGCAACGTAGACCGGTTGCTTGACCTCACCGACCAGTTACTGAAGTTTCGCCATGTCAAGGACGAAACACTTCCGCTGAAAGTCAGTCGGCACGATTGTGTTCACCAATTGGAAAATATTATTAAATTATACAATATATATACGGCAGAGAAAAATCAGATAGTGGAATTCGACTGCCCGTACGACAGTCTTACGGTCATATACGACGCCGATAAGCTGGATAAGATTATGAACAATCTGCTGATGAATGCGACCAAATATACGCTCGACAGCGGTCGTATTATCGTCAAGCTCGACTTGACAAAATACCCGGAAAGAACTACCGGAAACGATTGGACGTATATGGAAATCCGGGTGACCGATAACGGCATAGGCATAGATAAAAATGATTTTACACGGCTCTTCAAGCGTTTCAGCCGGTTGGTGACACCCTCGAAATACGGGCAGATAAAAGGATTCGGCATAGGATTGAACTACGTATATCACTTGGTCGAAAACCACAAGGGAAAAATACGTGCCGAACGGAATGTCTCCCGGGGGATGACCTTTACGGTTGTCATTCCCGTTTGCGAGAGTGCATATAGCGAAGACGAACGGGCATCCGACGATATGGATATGAAGCAGGAAGCAGAACAGGCAGCCGGCAGTGATATCCTCCCTGCAATCCCCGTTACGGACGATGCCGCAGAAGAAGAGGCGGCTGGTGCCGAACGCAGGAAGATACTTATCATCGAAGACAATCCCGATATGAACGCCTTTATAGCCGGCCTGTTCAGCGATAAGTTCGATGTAACCACGGCATTTGACGGCCTCAACGGGTTGCAAAGGGCTGTGGAGACGGTTCCCGACATCATCATTAGCGATGTATTGATGCCGCGTATGGACGGATATGAGCTATGCAGTGAAGTGAAGAAGAACAAGGACATTTGCCATATCCCCGTAATCCTGCTTACGGCCAAAGTCATGGACGAGGAGCAGATAAGAGGATATGACCAGGGAGCCGATATGTACCTCAGCAAACCCTTCAATCCGAGTGTGCTTATTTCCATAGTCAACAGGATGATGGCAAAGCAGGACAAGCTCAAAGCTCTTCTCATTTCGGCATGTGGAGCACAAGACTCTGTCCCGGCGGAGAAAGACGTACGGCTCGAGCTCAGCCCGCTCGACCGGAAATTTCTCGACAAATTGTACAAATACATAGAAGACAACATATCCAACGGTGATATCAACATCAATATCCTTAGCCGCGAGCTGGGTTATTCCCGTGCCAATTTCTACCGGAAAATCAAAGCACTTACAGGAGCCACTCCGAATGATTTGCTTAAGACATACCGTCTCAACCGCGCGGCCGAGCTTATATTGACCCGGGAATATACATTGGGAGAAATCAGTGAGATGACTGGTTTCGGGACCCAGTCGCATTTTTCCAATCTCTTTAAGAAACATTTCGGGATATCGCCGAAAGAGTACCTGACCGAACATTTCGGCAAGTGATGGAAATGCGGTGTCCGCTATCGGAACGAAGTAATTGTACGAATTTATCACACTATATGTAATATGGATATAAAAATGAAACCGTACCTCTTGTTATTTGCGACATACCTTATATGCGTCGCCCAGACATTCGCCCAAAATCAGGAAATACGGCTCTTTTCACACCGGGGAGGGCGCCTGGAATACGACGAGAACACGCTCCGGGCCTTTGAAGCCAGTTATCGGGCAGGATACCGGGGATTCGAGACCGATGTGCGGATGACCCGCGACGGAGCACTCGTCATCACGCACGACAGTTCGCTGGAGCGTACCACCGACGGCAAAGGCGTGGTAGAGCAGCATACTCGGGCAGAAATAGAGCAATTGCATACCCGGCAAGGGAACAAAGTGCTCTTTCTCGATGAACTGCTTCGCTTCCTGCACGACAAGCCGGGGCTCTATGTCGAGTTTGAGATGAAGACCGCTCCGCAACATCTCTATCCCTCCCGTCGTCTTGAGGAGTATTGCGACAAACTCTATGAAGCAGTCATGGCAGAGAAGCCCGCAGATGCCCTTTATGTGTTCACGTCGAGCGATTATCGGGCGTTGCGCTATTTGCAATCGCGCTACCCCGGAGTAGAACTGTTGCTCATCACTTCCAAGCCCTGCAACGATGAGACCATAGACCTCTGTAAGACTGTCGGCATAAAACGCCTCGGGGCGACCATGGACGGTACCAGTCGCGCAAGTGTACGGCGGGCACACGATGAAGGCATTATCGTAAGCCTGTGGCCGGGGAAGTCGGTACAGGACTTTATGCTCGGGGCGTACTTGGGATGTGACTATATGTGCACCGATATCCCGGTTGAGCTCAAAAAGTGGGTTGCAGAAAACGCCCCTTGGATAAAAGTGAAATATTAGCCGGCCCGCTCGTCGGAAAATATTTTGAGATAAACTTTGATAAGAATTTTGAAAATATAAAATGTTGATAATAAGAATGATGATTGGATAAATTGCAAAATGTACCACCCTTGTATAGACAAATTCGCCATTCGATTCTGAAACAAATATTCAAATAAATGAGACATATAGATGGCAGCCCATTGTTTCGATGCAACTACTTTTGTCGGACCATGTAACCATAAAGCCCGGGGACAACACCATAATCCCCCGGCACCCGGCAGAAGCCATTATTTGAAAATAAAGCGAAAACAAGTCTGTAATAAATTTTTTATTGGAATGAAACGAATACACACTATCCTTATTATCCTGTTATTGGCAGTGACGTACGGGGAGGCAAAAAAATCCTCGGACGACAGGCAGATGGATGACTTTATCACATCATTGATGAAGAAGATGACGCTGGAAGAAAAAATCGGGCAGTTGAATTTGGGAGGAGTCGGCAGCCCCAAAGTGGTCGGCAGTGCCATAGGACTCGACGAAGCCATAAGAAAAGGGCTTGTCAGTTCGGTCGGAGGGTTCGATGCCAAAGCAGCCGAAGACGCCCAGAAATTTGCCGTAGAAAATTCGCGCATGAAGATACCTTTGATTACAGGGCTCGATGTCGTTCACGGATACTATACGATTTTCCCCATACCCTTGGCCAGTGCATGCAGCTGGAACATGCCCCTCTTGGAAGAGAGTGCACGGGTCGCAGCCGACGAAGCATCCGCATTCGGTATCAACTGGACATTCGCGCCTATGGTCGACATCTGCCGCGACCCGAGATGGGGGCGTATTGCCGAAGGTGCAGGAGAAGACCCCTGCCTCGGCTCCCGCATAGGCCGGGCGATGGTCAGGGGATTTCAGGGTGACGACCTCTCCAAACCCAATACCCTCCTGGCATGTGTAAAGCATTTTGCCTTGTACGGAGCATCCGAAGCCGGACGCGACTATAATACCGTGAGCATGGACCCCGTAACCATGTACAACTACTATCTGCCGCCCTACAAGGCAGCCTTCGATGAGGGAGCGGGTAGTGGGATGACCTCTTTCAACGTCGTGAACGGAGTACCGGCCACAGGAAACAAGTGGCTCCTGACCGACTTACTGCGTGACCAATGGAAATTCAAAGGATTCATGGTATCCGATGCCAATTCGCTGGCCGAAATGTCAGAACACGGAATGGGCGGCGCTCAACGAATCACCGAGCTGGCGATGAACGCCGGGCTCGATATGGACATGAGTTCCAGCCTGTATGTACTCTGTCTCAAAAAAGCGGTAGAAGAAAAACGGGTCCCCCTCAGCCGGATAGATGCCGCCTGCCGCAGAGTGCTCGAAGCCAAATACAAATTAGGACTGTTTGAAGACCCTTTCAGGTATCTGAAAAACAAGCAACGGCAATCACAAGTACTATCACCTCAAAACCGCGATGTCGCACGTAGGCTTGCTGCCGAGTCTATTGTCCTGCTCAAGAATTCCGAGCAGCTCCTGCCGATTACCCCTCCCCGTAAAATAGCCGTTGTAGGCCCTATGGGCAATGTACGTGGAGAGCTGCTCGGTACATGGTCATACGGCTACTCTAAAGACAAGATGCACTCGGCATACGAAGCGCTCCGCGAAGCCCTGGCCGGGAAATGCGAAGTCTCCTACTCGCAAGGAGCCAATTATATCGAAGACTATTGCATATACGACGGGGCATTCACCATACCCACCGACTCGCTCATACGCAGGGCCATTGCTGAGACAAGCGATGCCGACCTTATAATTGCAGCCGTAGGCGAACCCTCCTCTTGGAGTGGAGAAGCCAAAAGCCGGGTAAATCCCTCCCTGCCTGACTGCCAGAAAAAGATGCTTCGCGAACTCAAGAAAACAGGAAAACCCGTCGTTGTCGTCATATTCAGCGGCCGGCCTTTGATTCTTACTGAGGAAGATGCCGAGTTTTCCACCCTTGTAGAAGCCTGGCACGGCGGTACTATGGCCGGTGAAGCTCTGTGCGACATATTATTGGGAAAAGTATGTCCCTCAGGAAAGATTACAGCCACATTTCCCCGCCACATAGGGCAGATACCCATATATTACAACCACCTCAGGACGGGACGTCCGTATTCCGGCTTCTGGGCGACGACAAAATATGTCGATTGCGTCAATGAACCCCTCTATCCGTTCGGTTACGGGTTGAGTTATAACCGGTACACGTATGGAAAACCCGTTTTGGACAAGAAAAAGGCCAGAGGAGATGACGATGTCGTAACACTGAGCATCGACATTACCAATACCGGAAAATATACCGGAAAAGAAGTCGTGCAACTCTACATCGGAGACCCCGAAGCATCTGTTTCGAGACCCGTTATAGAATTGAAAGACTTTCAGAAAGTCGATTTTGCACCGGGAGAGACCAAGACAGTAACCTTCCGCATTACGACCGAGCAGCTCAAGTTCTATAATCAGGATTTGAAATACGATTGGGAAGCCGGGAAGTTCAACATCTCGGTGGGCCCCAATTCCCGTGAGCTACAGAAACTCACGATGACATGGGACAAATAAGATAACAATATGACATACCGGTTTACCGATACGAAAATGAAAAAGACGATAACCATATTGGCAATGGCTTGGGCAGCCTTCAGCCGGGCACAAATTCCCGACGAGGCAAAAAATCTGAAAGCGTATATCGACAGAGACATGCCCAAGACCGTACGTGTATGCACGGCCGATACAGTAGGCAACTTCGCCTTGCCCTATCCGTTCAGTGTGCCCTGCATCGTAAACGGCTTTCAAAATATGTTCTATTGGGACACATATTTCACCAATGTCGGGCTCTTGCTCGACGGGAATGCAGGACAAGCAAAAAACAACATAGATAACATACTGGCGATGATTGAGCGGTTCGGATACATGCCCAATGCCACTTGCGAGGGGATGCTCAACAGGTCGCAGCCCCCGTATGCAAGTATGATGGTAAGAGAGGTATACGAAGCGACCCGGGACAAAGCCTGGCTTGCCCGGGCATGCAAGACCCTCGAAAAAGAATACGGCTTCTGGATGACCCGGCGCATGACCCCCAGTGGGCTCAACCGGTATTCCAACAATGCCGACAAAGCATCATTGATGGCATTCTACAACTACATTGTCGGAAGGCTCGGGCTGAATCCCGCTCACTATACCGATGATGAGGAGCGATGTGCCGTAGCCTCCCATTTTCTTGCAGAAGCAGAGTCGGGCTGGGACTTCAACCCTCGGTTCGATTCCAGATGCGAAGACCACAATCCCGTAGACCTCAATGCCAACCTATACGCCTATGAGCGCAACTTCGCATATTTCTATAAAGAACTCGGGCTTCGGGGAGCAAAAAATTGGGAAAAGCTTGCAGCCCGGCGCAAGGCCTTGCTCGACGAGATGTGCCTTGACCCCCGGGACGGGCTGTATTATGATTACGACTATGTCAACCGGCGCCGTTCCCCTGTACTTTCGGCTGCCGTGTTCAGTACACTGTTTGCAAAATTGGCGGGCAAGAAACAAGCCCGCGCCATATATCGCAACCTCTCCCGGCTGGAGTGTGCCAATGGAGTCGCAGCCTGTGAAAAAGGAGATCGCCGGAGAGTATACCAGTGGGACTATCCCAACGGGTGGGCGGCACTCAACTATCTCGCGATAAAAGGACTCGACAGTTACGGTTACAGGAAAGCCGCCCGCAGGATAGCCGGAAAGTACGTGCACAGTATGGCCGATATCTACAAGCGCACCGGCAACCTCTGGGAAAAGTACAATGCCGTCAGCGGAAGTACCGATGTGAAAGACGAATATGCCATGCCCGGAGCCTTCATGGGGTGGACTGCCGGAGTCTACATATTCGCATTCGATTATTACTATAAATGACCGTTCTCCACCCCTTGTTACAGTAAATCACACATAAAACATTAATATTTCAACTATGGTAAAATCATTGAAAAGACTGTGTATCCTCGCCCTTTCCCTTTCTGCTTGCACCGCAGGAATCCGCGCAGGAGAGCAGGAGAGCACGTCAGCTCCCAGAATAGTCAACGTAATCAATTTTATACGGCAGACCGAACCCCGTATCGACGCCATTACCGACGAAGTGCTCTACCGCACCGTTGTCGAGCAGGTAAAGCTCCTCAATCGGTACGGTATCAAAGGCACATATTTGTTGCAATACGATGCGCTTATATCGCCCTCATATCAGGAACTGCTGAAAAAAGAAACCCTGCCGGGAACAGAAATAGGAGGCTGGTGGGAAATCACGCAGCCGCATGTGGAAGCCGCCGGGCTCAAGTGGCGCGGACGGTATCCGTGGGACTGGCATGCCGATGTAGGCTTTGCCACCGGATATACCCCCGAAGAACGCGAAAAACTCGTAGATGTGTATATGGCGAAATTCAAGGAAATATTCGGAAAATATCCCTCAGCCATAGGCTCATGGTTTATAGACGCCCATACACTGGCATATATGTACGACAAATACCATATCGAGGCTTCCTGCAATTGTAGAGACCAGATAGGAACCGACGGATACACCCTCTGGGGAGGATACTGGCAGGGAGGATATTACCCCAGCCGCAAAAACGCATATATGCCGGCACAGACCCGGAAAGGGCAGATTCCCGTACCCGTATTCCGTATGCTGGGAAGCGACCCCATATACCAGTACGATTTGGGAATCGGCGGCAACTATCAAGGAGTAGTTACCTTGGAGCCGGTATATGGCAGTGCCGGAGGGTCGGAAACTTGGGTAAAATGGTTTTTCGACTCCATGTTCAAAGACCCCGGTATGGGATTGTCGTACGTCCAGGCAGGACAGGAAAATTCCTTTACTTGGGGAGCCATGAAAAAAGGCCTGGAGATACAGATACCCCTCCTCGCACGCCTTCGGGACGATAATACGATACGCATCCAGACCCTGTCCGAGACAGGACGATGGTACAAAGACAACTATTCTACCACTGCACCCTCGGCAATCAGTGCACTGACCGACTATAAAAACACCGGGAAAAAGACCGTATGGTACAACAGCAAATACTACCGGGCCAATCTCTTTTGGGAAGGCAATACATTCCGGTTCAGGGACATACACCTCTTCGATGAAAGATTTGCTTCCGACTATATCGACAAGCCCGGTACGACATCTACTTGCCTGTACACCACTTTGCCCTTTGTCGACGGGAATATCTGGAGCTCCGACAAGAAGTTGGCAGGCCTCCGGCTTTTCTGTGCCCGTCAAGACGGTACGATGATTGAAGCGACAGGCCGGGAACCCGAAATAGCACACAAGGAAAAGCGTCTTTACGTAAGATGGCCGCTGGAAATACCCGGAGCAACTTTTGTCATGACCTTTGACGAAGACAAAGTCCGTATGCAAATCGAATCGGCCGGCAACACCCGCATGGAATGGTACATGGAACTTTCCGTCGTGCCGGGTACCGCATTGCCTTTTACACGAATAGATGACAAGCGTATCGATGCCCGGGAAAAAACATTCGATTATAAAATAACCTGTAAGAAAGGAACATTCGCAGACTGCAAAGACTCCTCGGGACGAATATTTAGAATAAAACCCGAAAACAAAGAAATATCCATATCCTTTAAAAATTGAGCAATGGCAGGAACATTAGAAAAATTACGGGCCGGATGCCGGACGGATAGACGTGCCCTCTTCTCTCTGGGGGCGATGCTGTTTGTTTTTGGCAATATGGCATGGGGGAAAATAAGCCCCGGTAACCTGAGATGCGAATATATGGAAAATCCCGCAGTGGTAGACACCCGTGCCCCGCGCCTCTCTTGGATAAACCATGCATCTTCCGGGCAGGAGAGAGGACGCTCGCAACAGGCGTACCGCATAGTCGTGTCCACCTCGAAAGAAAAATTGCAAAAAGGAGACTACGACGCGTGGGACAGCGGCCGGCAAAACTCCTCCGTGTCGCGGCTGGTGCACTATGCAGGAGCCCCCTTGAAGTCGGCGGGAGACTACTGGTGGCGCGTTATGGTCTGGGACGATAAAGACCGGGCTTCAGACTGGAGCGAGCCCGCTTATTGGGGCATGGGGCTGTTGGAACCCGCCGACTGGAAAGCCCGGTGGATAGGAGTGCCCTGGCAGGGAGAAGCCCCCCGGAGAGTACTCAGCCCGGTAAAGTACGAGCAGCGACAATACCCGGCACCGCTGTTTCGCAAGACATTCCGGGCCAAAGGAAAAATAACCTCTGCAAAAGCCTTCGTCACCGGGCTGGGCTACTTTGAGCTGTATATCAACGGAGAGAAAGTAGGAGACGACTATTTAGTCCCCAACTTTACCAATTACACCGTACGCGAAGACATAAAGCACTATGGCATATCCATCGACAACAAATTTCGCGGTTACAGGGTCATGTATCTGGCTTATGACATCACGCACATGCTCCGTCGCGGTGACAACGTAGCCGGGGCGATATTGGGCAACGGATTCTACGATTGCACCACCGGTTGGGTATGCTCCTTCGGGTCGCCCCGCCTGCTCTGCCAGATAGAAATCACATACGCCGACAATACCAAAGAAATGATATGCACCGACGAAACCTGGAAAGTAAAAGAGTCTCCGATTGTAGCCGATGACGTCTTCGCAGGAGAAGTCTACGATGCCAATAAAGAAACTGACGGTTGGTGCACGACGAGCTGCGACGATGCAGACTGGAGCCGGGCCGTTTATCGGAATGCCCCTGTCGGCACACTCACGGCAAACACCGCACCTACCGATAAAATCACCGAAGTGCTGGAGCCCGTATCCTTGAAAAAGCTGGACAACGGTACCTACGAAGTAGACTTTGGCAAAGAAATTTCAGGTTGGATACGGTTCAAGGACATAAAAGGGAACAAAGGCGATACACTCGATGTCAAGTACATCTGCGAGTCTCCCCTCGGAGTATACCGGTACATATTCAAGGGCACAGGCAAGGAGAGCTATGCACCCCGTTTTACATGGTACGTCTTCCGCAAAGCCGTCATATCGGGAGTACATGACCTGTCCGAAAAAAATATGACGGCAGAAGCTGTCAATACCGATGTTCCCATTGATGCAGAGTTCAGGACTTCGAACCCGCTGTTCAACAAGATAAACCAAATCTGGCGGCAAAGCCAGCTCGACAATATGCACGGGGGCATAGCCAGCGACTGTCCCCACCGAGAGAGAGCACCTTATACAGGCGATGCGCAAGTCGTGTGCACTACGGTAATGCACAACTTCGACGCTGCCGCTTTTTATCAGAAATGGATACGAGACATGAGAGATGCCCAGAATATAGAGACCGGCTATGTCCCCAACGGAGCCCCCTGGCAACCCGGTTGCGGAGGAGGAGTTCCCTGGGGCGCAGCCATGAATATCATGCCCTGGGAATTCTATCTGCACTATGGAGACAAGAAGATGTTGGAAGACAACTATTTCGCCATGAAAGAGCAAATACGCTACATGCTGACATGGCTTACTCCCGACAGTACCATGCTCGCACAACGTGCCAATCTGAATGCGACCCAACCCAATTATTGGCTCAATCTGGGCGATTGGGCACCCGCATTCGACATACCCTCTGTCGAGCTCGTGCACACGTTCTATCTCTGGCGTTGTGCCGATTTTACCGCAAAAGCCGCCCGGGTGATGGGGTTGCAGGACGATGCCCGTTACTATTCGGTATTGGCCGGCAATGTAAAAAAAGCCTTCAACAAGAAATTTTACAATCCCGAAACCCGCTCTTATGGAGATTTTGGCAGCAATATATTCGCATTGGTATTAGGTGTCCCTGACGACCGTTACGACGATGTCGTGGCGACCTTGAAACACGAGATTTCGGTCAAGTACGACAACCATCTCAATACCGGGATATTCGGTACACAATTCTTTTTCGAGACACTGGCGCTGAACGGGCTCAACGACATCGCCTATAACGCCATGAATCAGGAAGATTTTCCCAGTTTCGGGAACTGGATAAAACAAGGAGCTACCGTCACCTGGGAAAAATGGAACGGAGCCGATTCCCGCAACCATCCGATGTTCGGAGGAGGACTCACTTGGTTTTACAGAATTCTTGCAGGAGTCAATGTCGATGCCGAAAGACCCGCATACGAACATATCATCATAAAGCCCATCTTGGACAAGCGGCTGCCCGAAGTCTATTACTCGCACATGACACCTTACGGCGAAGTCGTGTCCGAAATCAGGCAGACAGGCCGCAATCTGGAAATGAACGTGACCGTTCCCGTAGGGAGTACAGCCACCATATACATACCCGTAGGAGGCAATACCTCGGAAGTGACAGAAAGCGGGATATCGGTACGCGACTCGAAAGACGTCCGGTTCGAAAGGATACAAGACGGGAACTGTATCGTGCGTGTGCCGCAAGGAAAATATAAATTCAAAGTAGACAACCAATAAACTCTTTCCTATGAAAAATAGAATCGTCACGATTATCGGGCTGTTTGCCCTGTTGAGTACGGCATCTGCCGCCGGCCCGAAAGCCGATTTTAATGTAATACCCGTGCCGCGTACCATCTGTGCCGGTACGTCGGCCCCCTTTGTTCTGGATAGCAATACCAAAATATACTACGAAGAAGGGCAGAAGCGCAATGCCGCCTTTCTGCAACAATACATTACCGACATCACAGGCATTGTTCCCGAGCTGACCGATAGACCTCGGAAACGCGGGACGATAAGCCTCCGCGTCAAAGATACCTCTTCCGATGCCGAAGGGTACACCTTGACTGTCGACAAGAAAAACATACACATCGTCGGCAATTCTCCCGCAGGTGTATTCTATGCCATACAGACATTGCGCAAGGCACTCCCTGCAGGGCAGGCCTCCGAAGTGGAAATACCCTCATGTATCGTAGAAGATTCGCCCCGCTTCGCATACAGGGGAGTACATCTCGATGTAGTCAGGCACTTTTTCCCTGTCGATTCGGTAAAGCGCTATATCGACATCATTGCGCTTCACAATGTAAACCGTTTCCACTGGCATCTCACCGACGACCAGGGCTGGAGAGTAGAGATAAAGTCTCGGCCCCGGCTCACCTCCGTAGGAGCATACCGTAAACAGACGGCAGGCGACGGCACGCCTCACGGCGGGTTTTATACACAAGACGAGATACGCGACATCATCAGATATGCACAAGAGCGGTATATAACCATTATTCCCGAGATAGACATTCCCGGACACTCTGCAGCGGCATTGGCGTCATATCCCGAGATAGGATGCACCGGTGGCCCTTATGAAGTATGCGAAGTATGGGGAGGGCCGGCAGATGTACTATGCGCCGGAAAAGACGAGACCATGCAGTTTCTGCAAGATGTCTTTACCGAGATAGCCGGGCTCTTCCCCTCGCAGTACATACACATCGGGGGAGACGAATGCCCCAAACAACGTTGGAAAGAGTGCCGGGCGTGTCAGGCAAAAATAAAAGAACTCGGCATAGTCCCGGACAAAAAACACTCGGCAGAGCAGAAACTGCAAAGCTATGTCATGGTCTCGGTCGAGAAATTTCTGGCGGCAAAAGGACGTAAAGTCATCGGTTGGGATGAAATACTCGAAGGAGGCTTGGGCCCTGACGCCACAGTGCACTCCTGGAGAGGCATGGGCGGGGCCGTCGAAGCCGTCAAGCAAGGGCACGACGCCATACTTTCCCCCACGTCCCACTGTTACTTTGACTACGACCAGGAAAAAGTGACGCAGATAGACAAAGTGTACTCTCTGAATCCGGTGCCCGAAGGATTCGATTCCGAAAAGATGACACACATTTTAGGCGTCCAGGCAAACGTCTGGACCGAGTATATGCCCACTTTCGGCAGAGTGCAGTACATGCTGCTGCCACGATTGGCCGCACTCTCTGAAGTACAATGGTCCCAACCCGGCCGGATGGACTATTCGGCCTTCCTGCAACGTCTCCGTCATTTGGCACAGATATATGACAAGTACGGATACAATTACGCCAAAGTAATAGACATATTCAAATGAAATCCGAAACACATCTTTACATTTTAGCTCTGGTATTCATGTCCTTCTTATGGCCGGTATGGGCAACCGCATCCGAATTTAAGATGTTGCTACGGCTCTGGCCGCATCACCATACCGACGATTCGTTGAAAAATGAGCTGTTGGCAGCGCTGGAAGATTATCCCGGACTTTGGGATGAAGCCTGGTTTTTCATGGAATATAATACGCTTTTATCTGAGAAACATAACTGTTCGGCTCGGAAAATGGGGGAAGCTGCCCGGCAGCTGAGAGCCATAGGAATAAAGCCGTCTGTGCAGGGACTTACGATAGGACATGGAGACGGCTTTGAATTCAATACCGAGGAGTCCATTCCCGATAAATGGACAACGATAGTAAACAATGCCGGGCAGGCAACCCGAATGTGCAGTTGTCCCCGGCAGGCACAGTTCCTCGAATACGTAGAGCATACCTTTGCCCAATACGCATTACAATGCAAGCCGTCGGTAGTATGGCTCGACGACGATTTGAGAATTACGGAGCATTGGCCTGCAAAAATGCTGTGTTTTTGCAATACTTGCATATCCCTCTTCAATCAAAAATACGGATACAGTTACGAGGCTGCATCTCTCCTTGTTGCCATGAACGGCAATGCAGACAACGGTATTTTGCGCAGTCGATGGATAGAATTCTCCCAAGAAAGCCTGGCTCAAGTAGCCCGTTCTGTTGCCCGTGGCGTACATGCCGTATCACCGGAGACAATTGTCGGCTTGCAGCATCCCAATTTTCATCGCGAGTTGCTCGAAGGATACGATTGGACCCCCGTTTTTGAAGCCATTAAAGACGAGACGGGTAAGGCCCCGGCATCTCGTCCGGGCAGTGGTTTTTACGATGATCATGAACCCAGAGGCATGATACGAAAAGCATTCGACATGGCGCGGCAGATACGGCGGTTGCCCGCGTATGTAACGCAGATTGCAGCCGAAATCGAAGGCCATCCGCACAGACATACCGGAAAATCCCCTGACGGTCTGTGTACTGAGTCATTGCTATACCTCTCCATGGGGGCGACACAACTGTCATATGCCATTATATGCAGTGCATTGGAACCCATGAGCTGGTATGCCGGTAACTATTTTGGCCCTCTGTCCGCTTGCCGGTCCTTTTATGAAGAATACGTAGAGTTCAATCGAGGCACTCAGCCGGGAGGTTTGAATCCCTATATCAGCCCCGATTTCGTATTGCGTCCGCATTATCCCGGAGAACCCGCCTTCGGATGGTTTACCACCGGAGCCAATGATGTGATTTCAGAGTTGGCAACCTTAGGAATACCATTCAGTCCCGACGGAGATTACAGCTCTGCACTCTTTATGGATGCCGAGGCCGTTAAGGGATTGGGACAGAAAGAAGGGGAATCGTTGTTTCGGGAAAGAGGCATACTCATCGACCGGGCAGCTTGGAATATAGCGTGCAGCCGTGGATTTGATAAGAGCCTTGACCCTTGTGGCAAATCGGTAGAAGCCGTAGAGACCCGATATTATACTTCGACGGACGGAGCGCGGGTAGCAGTAGTACCCTTCTTCAGCCTTGCGGTAAATAATGCCTCGAGGATTGCCCTGATACAGGCTGCCGACTGGGTATCGGAGCATCGGTTGCCCGTAATGACTGAGACAGCAGCACAAGTAGTGGTCGTGCCTCGGGTCGATTCCGGTTATCGCCTGCGTTCCGTTACGGTACTCAACAGCAGCATATCCCGGTATACAGGGATAAAACTGAGATTACGAGGATGCGCCTCGAAAAGCAGATACATCTGGAAACGACCCGGACATAAAAATATCCGGCTGAAAGCCGTAGCTGACGGTAGCGATGTTATAGTCACTCTGCCTGCGATGGACGGTTGGAAAATAGGTTACATAAGCATATCTCACCATTGAATTATAGAAAAGACAGTATGATAAAAAATCTTTTATTGACAATGCTTTTGACAGTCGGCATCACCGCTTCAGCCCAAGAAGCATTGGATAGCAGGCACACGATTGTCTCTCCCGAAATACATGACGATAACCGGGTTACTTTTCGGCTGAAGACCCCGGACCATATTGCATCGGTGAGAGTAGGTAGTGATTGCTTTTCTTCAGGAGGTGCCGATTTGAAGAAAAATGCGGAAGGAATCTGGGAATATACGACCCCGGAGCCTTTGCCTTCAGAGTTGTACAGCTATTTCTATGTAGTAGATGGCATGATGATGTTAGACCCCTCTAACGTGTATATAGTCCGGGATGTATCCACGACGATGAATATCTTTATCATAGGTGGAGGCATTGGAGACCTTTATAAAGTCAATGCCGTGCCTCACGGGACGGTCTCGCGGGTATGGTACGACAGTCCGTCGTTGCAGATGAAGAGACGTCTCTCCGTCTATACACCCGCCGGATATGACCCCGGTTCGAAACGGAAATATCCGGTACTTTATCTGTTGCACGGTATGGGAGGGGACGAAGAGGCATGGTTGGCCCTCGGGCGTGTGGCACAGATAATGGACAACCTCATAGCGGATCGCAAGGCACACCCCATGATTGTAGTAATGCCCAATGGCAATGTAGCGCAGGAAGCAGCTCCTGGAGAGTCTGCACTCGGGCTTGTCCCTCCGACGCCCTATCTGCCGAAGACGATGGAAGGGACATTCGAAAGCACATTCCCCGATATCGTGCAGTACGTCGATACGCATTATCGCACGTCCCGTAAAAAGTCGCATCGTGCCATTTGCGGATTGTCGATGGGAGGGTTCCATGCCAAATTTATATCGGCACGATACCCCGACATGTTCGATTATATCGGGTTGTTTTCGGCAGCCGTTGCACCCGGAGAAAAAGTACATAGTGAAGTCTACGAGAATATGGAACTCAAATTGAAAAAACAGTTCGATACCTCTCCCGAATTATATTGGATATCCATCGGTAAAGATGATTTCCTGTACAGTGCAAACCTCGATTACAGGAAATTCCTTTCTCTCAACAACTATCCTTATACTTGGTTCGAGACAGAAGGCGGTCATTCTTGGAGAAATTGGCGTCACTATATTTCCCGGTTTGTTCAGGAAGTATTTAAATGACTGTAGGCAAACCGGTAATTTCCGGTATGAGCAGGTGCGCCAAGACCATTTTGTTGCATCTGTATCGATAATACGGAAATGTATACGTAAAGACAAAACTAACTATTATATGCTGATTATTAATATGTTGTGTATATAATGCAAAAAAGTCTCACATGCATAAAAGAGACAAATATGCAAATTAATTAGACAAAAATCGATAGTACTTATATGAATCGATGCATTACTTTGTATAGTGGAAACCGAACTAAATTTAATATACATGAGTCTTAACAAATTTCAAATTCCAATGAAAAATCTATGCCGGTTTTTTTTACTGATGGGACTTATATTGTTTGCTCCGGTAATGATATATGCCGAGATAAAAAACGTGAAAGGCATTGTTGTAGATGAATCCGGAGAATCCCTGATTGGAGCTACCGTAAAAGAAAAAGGAACAGCCAATGTTACTGTCACAAATTTCGAAGGAGTATTCAATCTGAAACTGACGACTCCCAAACCCGTGTTGGAAATCACCTACTTGGGATATGAAACAGCAACATATCCTGTGAAAACCTCGCAAGTAAAAGTGGTCATGAAAGTTGCGGAAAAATTGCTCGATGAGACTGTTGTCGTGGCATACGGTACACAGCGGAAAGTCACCGTGACAGGTTCCGTCGCCTCTATCGGGGCCGACGACATCAAGAAAAGTTCTGCCCCGAATATCACGGCAGCCATTGCCGGACGGCTTCCCGGTCTGACGACCATACAGACCAACGGTGCCCCGGGCAAGGACGAAGTGACGATGTTTTTACGCGGGGCAGCTACGTACAACGATAAGAAACCCTTGATTCTGGTCGACGGTATTCCCCGAGAAAGCATCCGCGAAATAGATGCCAACGAAGTACAGTCGATTACCGTTCTCAAAGACGCCAGTTCTACAGCCGTATTCGGAGTGCGGGGAGCAAATGGAGTAATCCTTGTAACTACCCGGAGAGGAGAAAAAGGAAAAGTTTCCGTCCGTCCCTCCTTGTCGTACAGTATGCAGACATTCGCCCGCAAATCTACCCGGCGCAATTCGTGGGATTATGTGCGCTTGCTCAATGAAGCACGTAAAAACGAAGGTGCAGCCCCTGAGTTTGACGAAAAAGACATTGCCAAGTTCGACGCCTGGCGCGACGGTTCAGGGCCCTCTAATCCTGTCGACCGTTACTGGTATCCCAATACCGATTGGCAGAGCATTTATTTCAAAGACTATGCCTCTATGGTAAAAGCCAATGTCGATATTTCAGGAGGTTCCGACCGGTTGCAATATTTTGTAAATGCGGGGTATGTATATCAAGGAGGTATGTACAATACCGAACCGAAATCACAGTTGGGATATGACCCTCAGGCAAAAATGAACCGGTACAATTTCCGTTCCAATATCGACTATTCTTTCAGTAAATGGATAAAAGGCTCATTTGACCTGTCGAGCTTTATAGAGAAAGTAAACGGGACAAACGGAGTGGAATCGGCAGTCTGGGGCGATGCGATAACAGCCCGTCCTACATCACCCGGTCCGCTTACCGAAGCCGGATTCAAAGTACGTGAGAACGGAACCGATTCGGAGGGCAATGTCCTTGTACACGATGTCAGGCCCGGGCAGGTGGTGCACGACCCGGTACAAACCCTGCAATCAGGGTACGGAAATATGAATCGTAGCGGATACAATTTGCAGACACGTTCCGGAGTGAACGCCATAGCATCTTTAAATGTAGACCTCGGATTTATAACAAAAGGTTTGAGCCTTAAAGGATTGGCATCGTTCGAGTCGAGGAGCAATAACGTAACTACCGCATTGAAAGGTTTCGTAACATATAAGTATGAACGAAAACCCGCCGGATTGGATGAGCCCATTTATACCTTCGACGGAGATAATGAAGAGGACGACCCCTTGAGCCTGCACCGTTCTACGACAAGCAATTACTTCCTCAATATGCAGATGCAACTGAACTACAACCGTACATTTAACAGCAAGCATTATGTAACCGGTATGGTGCTTTTTCAGAGAGACTTGCGCGAGGTGGCCAGCGGAGACATTCCCTACAATATGGTGGGGCTGTCGGCACGTGGTACATATGCCTTCGATAGCCGTTATTTGGCGGAAGTGAATATAGGCTACAACGGTACCGAGCAGTTTGCTCCTTCCAACCGGTTCGGGTTTTTCCCCGCCTTCTCTTTAGGTTGGGTCATATCGAACGAGTCCTTTATGAATAACTTGCGCGACAACGGAATCATCTCCAATTTGAAGTTGAGGGCATCCGTCGGTAAAGTAGGGAATGACGGCTTGGGTAGTACCCGTTTCCTGTATCTGGACAATATCGATTATCATATTGATATACACCATATTCGTTCTCTTGGAAACGGAGGAAAAATTACCGAACGTATGTTAGGAAACAAGAACATCCATTGGGAAGT
Source organism: Coprobacter secundus (assembly GCA_000803105.1). Taxonomy (GTDB): domain Bacteria; phylum Bacteroidota; class Bacteroidia; order Bacteroidales; family Coprobacteraceae; genus Coprobacter; species Coprobacter secundus. The sequence goes on along the minus strand of JTDA01000010.1, from coordinate 85,922 downwards.
AGCTTGGAAGCAAAATTATGCAATCGATTTGTCGCTTTTCGATGACTTGGACCTCACGTTCGATTACTTTATCGAAGACCGTAGCGATATTCTTATCGAGAGAAATACAGTTCCGGCTATCTCAGGACTTACATCGTCGCAATTACCGAGAGTAAACATGGGTGAGATAAAAAACAAAGGATACGAAATTACCTTGGATTATAATAAAAATATCACCCGGGACTTGAACGTCAATTTGGGCGGAAATTTCTCTTATGCGAGAAACAAGGTCATATCGGCCGATGAAGCCATATTGTCTGCCGACTATGCTTACAGATACCGTGAGACAGGATTCTCCTTAGGACAGAATTGGGGATACGTCATCGACCGTACCGTAGACCCCGCACATGGGAAAGACGGCTCCGGATTTTTCAATAGCAAAGAAGATGTCATCAATAGCGGGCTCACCTATGAGACCGGAGGTGGTAGTCCTCAACCGGGTGATTTTATCTATAAAGACCTGAATGGAGACAATATTATCAATGAGAAAGATATGGCTCCTGTCAAATACTCCTCTTTAGTGCCTCGCATAAGCTACGGATTCCATGTAGGCGCTTCCTACAAAGGATTCGATTTCTCTGTCATGTTCCAGGGAGTAGGGCAATACTCCAAATACTATTCGGGACGGGGCATATTCGAGGAAGAAGGTTCCAAATACTATCTGGATATTTGCGACAATCGCTGGAATGAAGAGCGTTATGCCAATGGCGAAAAGATTACCCATCCGCGTTTGGCAAATTCCGGTTCTACAAGCCATATACAGAACGAATACTATATAATGGATGCCGCCTATATGCGTCTCAAGAATGCAGAGATAGGATATACATTCCCTGCACGACTTACCCGGAAAGCGAAAATGAGCCATGTACGCATCTATATCTCCGGAGACAACCTCTGTACCTGGACGGCACTGCCCACAAAAGCTTTCGACCCGGAACAGGCTTCTGTGGTAGACTATCCCTTGATGCGGACATTCAATTGTGGAATCAATATTCATTTTTAACATTCTTAGATATGAGAAAGAAACTATTATATATCTGCGTTACAGTTGCTTTGTTGCTGCCGCTCGGTTCTTGTAGTGATGTGATGGATGTCACTCCTGATGGACGTTTAACCATGGAGGAGGTGTTTTCTAATCCAGATTATGTTCCTGCCTATTTTTCTACGGCATTTGATGCCATACCGTTTAAAATGTCATGGTATTACTGGTTTGACAATTTGCCTTCAGCGTTGAGTGATGAGTCTTGGTCGTGTGATGATGTGGAAGGTACAGGTGCTATTAATGCTTATAAAGGACAGGGGAGTGCTCGGGAAAATATATTTGAAACAATGTATAATGATCAGTTCGATTATGGATATTGGAATAAATATTGGAAGTCAATACGAATTTTAAATGTCTTTCTTAAAAATCTGCCTACAGCGTCAGTAGATAGTGAAAATAATCGTTCTCGATGGGGAGCAGAGGCTCGAGTATTACGTGCTTTTTATTATTTGCAATTGGTAAAGTGGTATGGTGCTCTTCCGATAATTAAAGAGCCATTTCCTGATGATGCTGATTATTCAACTCTGAAAAAGAATACGGCGGTAGAATGTTTAAAGTTTGTCGTAGAAGATTGTGAAGAGGCTATGAAGTGTGAAGAGCTTCCATGGAGAATTACGAATAGCGAGGAATTTCGTCGGTTATCTCGTGGAATTGCAGCTGCTATATGTTCACAAGCTGCTTTATATGCTGCAAGTCCATTATATAATAATGGTGAGAATCTTTGGGACTGGGCATATGAAAAGAATAAAATATGTTTTCAAAAATTGAAAGAAAATGGTTATGAGTTATATACCCAGCATTTATATCCGGAAGAATATTCTTGTTCCTATGGAGAGTATTTTGTTCAAAATGGTGGTGGTAATGGAGCTAATCCTGTAGATAAAGAAACAATTTGGGGAAGTTTGAAAGATAACCATCCGATGTGGTGGGTATGGGGATTACCTATACAGAGCAATTACCGGGCGGGATGCGTGCCTTCTCAAGAGTTGGTCGATGCTTATGATATGCTGGAGACAGGAAAACCTGTTCTGGACCTGGAGAAACCCTACCTCGACGAGACACATTTGCAGCCTAACTATACCGAAGGTTCAGGGTACAATCCCGCACGTCCTTACGAAGGCAGGGATCCGCGTTTTTATGCTACAGTAATCTATAACGGTGCCTATATATACGTAGGTAATACGAAATCTGTCGTGCAGACTTATAACGGAGGCAATTGTGAGCTTCGAGACAATGACCGCCGATACACCCGTACCGGTTACTATCTGAACAAATATCGTAATTGGCAAGCTTTTTCTGGGATGCCGGGAGCTGATGGTAAATGGAAATTTTATCGTATGGGCGAGGTATATCTCAATCTGGCCGAAGCTGCCATTGAAGCCGGACATATAGACGAAGGGTTGGCACTCATCAACGATATACGGCATCGGGCAGGATTCGACCCCTCGGTAGACGTCACCGCGACTACCCAGGAGGAAGCCCGCCTGTTGTTGAGGCACGAACGTCAAGTTGAATTCGCTTTCGAAGAACACCGGTTTTTCGATACGAGAAGATGGACGAAGAACGAAGATGATATGGAAAACGAAAAATTCTGTACCGGTATGAGAGCCAAACGTTCAGGGCTCAAACTGACATACGAACGTTTTATCGTCGGTTCTGACGGTTCGTCGCCCAGCAAGCTTTCCTATAAAGCCAAATGGCATTTCTTGCCGATACCGATTGATGATGTGTCATCATTGGAAGACCAGACCGGAGACCGCTGGCAGAATTATGGTTGGTAACAAGTCTTAAAAATATAATCATGAAAAAAATAAGAAAAATAGTAATGATTGTTGTGGCGGCTTGCTCTCTGGCAGGAGTTGGCGAGGCTGCTTCTCAAACAAAACATCTGGCCGGAGTCGTTCGCGACGAGGCAGGAAACCCCGTTCCCGGAGTATCCGTCAAAATATTGGATTCATGGCAATACGTCATAACCGATTCTGAAGGCAGATTCTATATAAATACCGATAAAGCCGACGGCAAACTCTCTTTTAGCTGTATCGGTTATAAAAACGAGATATTGCCGATAACCGAGAATTCGGATATGGAAGTGAAAATGCTCCCCGATGCCTCATGCAGCGATGAAATGCTCGACATTGCCTTAGACCGTACCGAACCGCGTTTTTCCTACACCGGGTCTATGAGTACGGTGAAGAGCCGAGAGATAGAACTGTGGCAGTCCAAAGGCCTTACCGAAACCCTTCAAGGAAAGCTCGCGGGATATCATGACGGACATATCAGGGGACTCAGTTCGATGAACGGCGAAGCGATATTGATAGTACTCGACGGAGTGCCGGCGCCAACCCTCGATTTGAATTCGCTCGACCCGAGAAGCATAGAGTCGGTCTCTATACTGAAAGATGCCGCAGCAAAGGCACTCTATGGCCCCCTCGGAGCACAGGGAGTGATATTGGTTACGACCAAGAAAGGCCGTCCCGGGAAAACTCAAGTCAATGTGAATCTGAATTTTGCTCTTGAGATGCCTACTGTAAAGGCCGATATGCTCGACTCTTACCAATACGCCGTTTTACGTAATCAGGCACTGGCCAATGACGGGTTGCAACCCGTTTACAGCCCGGACGACATCACTGCTTTTGCCGATGGTACCGGTATCGACAACGACTGGCGCAAAATCTTCCTGAAAGACATGCGTACCTCGCAACGGTACAATATAGAACTCAGCGGAGGGAACGAGAGAGTACGTTATTATGTCAACGGCGGTTATGCCCGTACGGAAGGAATGTATAAAGTGGACTGGAAAGAAAAGTATAATCCCGCCAACTTCGAGAACCGTTTTACACTGGTATCGAATATCGATATCGACTTGTTCAGCTTTATGACAGCATTCCTCAATACAAATATGAGGATATACCGTAACAATGAAACCCGGGGAGGAGATATTATCAATAAAATTTATACGACCCCCAATACGATAGAAGGGCCTTTGGTCGATGGTAAAATCGTAACCACCGAGAATTTCTCCGATCCTATATATGGTTCTATCAATTATAAAGGAGTAAATCAGGAGACAGCCACGGATGTGAATGCCGATTTCGGGTTGAATCTGGATTTGAGTGCCCTCACCAAAGGACTTTCGCTTAAAGGCATTGTCGGGTACCACTCATATTATACCGGTATCCGGAAAGGGGAGTACGACTATGCCCGTTACGTAAGGAATGAAGAAGGGGAACTCGTACTCTTCGGTACCAACGTGGAGAAAGCCTTGAGTTGGTCCAAGAGCGCTTCGACTGTATATTTTATGAATTTTCAAGGAATGCTCGAATATAACCGCACTTTCGGAGTCCACTCGGTCGATGCCTTTTTGAATTATCTGGCCGAAGACCGTCTCGGTAACAGTACCAGTGCCGGATGGCTGCTGCCTTTCCGCCGGATACAATTGGGTGGACATGCAAAATACGGTTACGATGGCCGCTATTTCCTGCAATTCGACTTTACACATGCCGGTTCCGAACAGATGAGGAAAGGCAATCAGTTTCATTTCTCTCCGACAGTTTCCGGTGCCTGGGTGGTATCGAATGAGAAATTTATGAAAAACCAGAACGTACTGGATTTCTTGAAATTCAGGTTGTCATTCGGGGCTCTTCAGTACGACAACTTGTGGAATTTTTCGAGCCGTTACCTGTATGCCGATGACATCAGAGATATGGGCGGTAGCGGGCTCATAGGCTCTATATTTACCAATTTTCTCGTCTCAGAAGGAGCCTTGGGCAATCCGGATATCAAATGGGAAAAGTCGTACCAGCAAAACTATGGCGTAGATATGACTCTCTTCAACTCGTTGAGCCTGTCGGTAGACTATTGGCGTACCCAACAGAGAGGAGTGTTGTGCCAGAGCGACTTGACCCCTGCCCTGAGTGGTTTCACCGGAGACAAACTGCCCTATACGAATGTCGGCAAAGTACAGAATCAGGGAGTGGATATCGAAGTCGGATATAGCAAAAAATGGAATTCCGGGTTTGAAATCGGGGTGACCGGAGACTTCGCTTGGAACAAGAACGAGATAATCGATGCAAACGACCTCAATTATTCCAGTATCGGGTATTATTACCCCTTCCGCAAGACCGGATACAGCATCGGGCAGAAATTCGGTTATCTAATCGATTATTCCAACGGTAACGGCTTTTTCAACAGCCGGCAGGAAATTGCAGACCGTAAACTCGTTTATCAGGACGTCACACCCCGTGTCGGTGACTTTATCTATCGCGACCTGAACAGTGACGGTCTTATCGACGAGCGAGACAAAGCCCCTCTCGATGGGGTAAAAACCATGCCCAGCTTTATGGCAGGGGCTTCCGTACAGATGAAATATAAAAACTTCGACCTCTATATCCAGTTGCAGGGAGAGACCGGGCGCAATGCCTTTTATGACGGGCTTGGTGTATTCGAAAATCAGGCACAAGGTGTATATCTGGACATACACCGGAATGCCTGGACTCCCGAACGCTATGCCGCCGGGGAAAAAATAGAATATCCGGCATTGACATCGACAACTTCATCGAGCTTGCTGGCCAATGAATTTTTTGTCTCCAAAGCAAATTATCTGCGGCTCAAGAACGTCACTTTAGGGTACTCTTTACCTGATAAAATCGTTAAGAAGATGAAAATGAACCAGTTCCGAATATATATCACAGGGCAAAACCTCCTGTCGATGACCGACCTTAAGTTCAAAGGATTTGATCCTGAGTCCAAGAGCATCGATTCGTTTGTGTACAGGATGTTTAATTTCGGGTTGAATATCAATTTCTAAATAAATATAGGATAAGTAAAATGAAAAGATACAGATTATCATATATTGCACTGGCCGCATGGGCGGTAATCTCATTCGGCTGCACCTCTATCGAAGATTATCCTGACGGAAGACTGGAATTTGACCAGATATTCGAAAATCAGAAACTTCTCGGAGGCTACCTCAACAGTTGTTACGGTGCAATCGGGAATAACATGGGAAACAATTATACAGATAATACGTTTCTGGCTTCGGCAAGCGATGAAGCCCATGACGTAGGCGATGTCACTAATGGAGTGATGTCCCAGTGGTGCAACGGCTTTGTATCGGCATTCTCCAATCCGTTGGGAACTCCGGAAAAGTGGGATTATTATGAACCTATCAGGAAATGCAACATCATAATTGCCCGTATCGCTACCGCTAATATGCACTTGGAAGACCAGCGGGAAAGCTACAAAGGAGAAGCACACGGCCTCAGAGCCTTTTATTATCTCCAGATGATTAAGAATTACGGAGGAGTGCCCATTATCCTCGACGACCCCTCTGCCGAAGGGTACGACTTCTCCAAACTGCGTCGTGCAACGTTCTCCGAGTGTGCCCGGCAGATTATTTCAGACTGTCGTATTTCCATGGAAAATAAGACACTGGGATGGCACTCCGGGTCATCCGATAGTTACCGCTTCCGGTGGAGCAAGGCGATGAGTGCGGCAATAATGTCACAAGCCGCCTTATATGCGGCCAGTCCCCTCAATAACGATGGCACGTTGGATTGGGACGAAGCTGCCCAGATAACGAAAGAAGCGCTGGACCTCTGTCTGGCAAACGGGTATTCCCTGTACAAGGCCGTCCCCTCGGGAGGATTTGCCTCCTTGGCATATACCCCTTACGACATGTATTTCATGACAGCAGCCGATGTAAGGGGAGTAGAAGACCCGGAAACGATAATGACCGGGCGTAACAAACTCACCGTGTGGGAGCATTGCGGATTGCCCGTTACCGAAGGGCAAGTACGGGCAGGCTCATGCCCTTCGCAGGAGCTGGTAGACAGCTATGAGACCATCGACGGAGAGATGCCTATACTCGGATACGAAGACGAAGACCATTTGAGACCCATCATCAATCCGAAAGCCGTGCTGTATGATGAGAATAATCCCTTTGCCAATCGGGACCCGCGCCTGAAAGCGTCGATATACTATAACGGGGCTCCCTTTCAGGTCGGAGGAGACACCTACGTCTGGACATTCGAAGGAGGAAATTGTGCCTTGTCGAGTACGAACCGGAGAAATACACGTACAGGATATTATATGCGTAAGTTCGGAAACCCCACGTCAAACCGTGCCAACGGTAACAATGACGGCTACTTCCGTATATTCCGTCTGGCAGAGTTGTACCTCAATTATGCCGAAGCCTTGAATGAAGCCGAAGCATCTGATATAGCTCCCGATGCCGCTGTAGATGCGGTAAATGCAGTCAGGGACAGAGTAGGGATGCCCGACATTCCGTACGGGCTGGCAAAAGACGAGTTTCGGAAAAGATTACGCAACGAGCGCCGGGTGGAATTTGCCTTTGAAGAACAGCGTTTTTATGACGTGCGTCGTTGGAAAATACTGCATGAGACCGACCGGATTGTCACCGGTATGCGGGTGACGGACGAAGGCAAATACGAACGGTTTGTCGTAAGCCGGCGCAATGCGTATACAGACAAGTTCCTTCGTTTCCCGATACCGGGAGAAGAAGCGATACGCTTGCAGGTACATACCGGGCTCAATTTCCAGAATCCCGGATGGGAATAATCCCTTATAATGTTTCCTTAAAAGTAAAAAAGAACCGGAAAGTAAATATAACAAGATGAGCAAACAAGAAAAAATCATTCTGGCAGGATTGAGCCTGTTGCTGGTGACGTCAACGCTGAAAGCCCAGACATGGGAGACATATCCCGATACATGGGTGGCTGTTGACGAATTGGGGAGAAATGTAGCCCAGTCCGATGAGGGTGTGACACGCGGCAGTATCGACAAGAACTGCACAGTCGGCATGTTTTATTACATCTGGCACGGAATGCATCCGATGGCAGGAAAAGATGTGACGGAACTTCTCAAGGAAAATCCCGATAATCCCGATTGGGGAGCCGAGCAGACCTTCCATTGGGGGAGTAAGCCCTGGTTGGGATACTACACGGCAGGAGACAAATACGTCGTGGCCAAGCACATGCAGATGCTGGTCGATGCAGGAGTAGACTTTCTCTTCCTGGATGCTACCAATAGTTATCATTATCCCACGCGGGTAGAAGTGCTGATGCGCGAGATGGACCGGCGGGAGGCTTTGGGCATGAAAAGCCCGAAACTGGCATTTATGGTACACTCCAACGCTACGGCAACAGCCGAGAATATATACAATACCTTTTATAAGGACAGTAAATATGATAAGTACTGGTTCGAGTATGAGGGTAAACCTCTCTTGCTCGGGAATAAGGCCGAGATATCCCATACCCTGGTGAAAGGATTGGTAGACCGCTTTACCTTCCGTAATTCCTGGGCGTGGATGGGCGGGGCGAATGCCGACGAGTGGGCTTGGCTCGAATATTATCCGCAACGTCCCGGATGGACAAGCGTGTACAACAGTATTTTGGGGACGACGGTGAAGAAGACCGAACAAATCTCGGTCAGCGTAGCCCAGCATGCGACGACCAAAGTGGGGAAGAGCTACCACGGGGGCAAACAGCCGGCATACGACAAATACGGGCTATGCGAAGAAACCCCTTACGGGCTGTATTTCCAAGAACAGTGGAACCACGCCATAGATGTGCATCCGCCCATCGTGATGGTGACCCAGTTCAACGAATGGATAGCCCAGCGGTTTGTGATTCGCAATCAGGGAGAATATGGAAACATCCGTCCGGGAGCCACAGCCAAAATCGGGGAGACATACTTCGTCGATGTCTACAACGCCGAGTTCAGCCGCGATTTGGAACCCGGTACACACCCCCTGATACGGGACAACTACTATTTGCAGTTGGTTTCCAATACACGCAAGTACCGGGGGGTAAATAAGATACCGGTGCCCACTGTAAACCTGTCGATAGATATAAACGGGGATTTTTCCCAGTGGGATGCCGAGCCTGTGGAATATCGGGACGATAAAGGCGATGTAGCATACATATCGAGAGACGTGCAGACGGCAGAGACCCTTGAACGGAAATCCAACGACATTGTCATGGCCAAAGTAACCAAAGACGCCGGCAATATCTATTTCTATGTAGAGACGATGGACGATATAAGCGACTTCGAATCATCGAAATACTGGATGCGCCTGCTACTCAACACCGATACCGACTACACGACCGGATGGGGCGGATACGATTATATGGTGTACAAAGATGCCGCTACCGGCAAATATTCGTTGATGAAGAACCGGCAAGACAAATTCCTCTGGGAAACGGTAACCCCTGTGGAATATAAGGTTGTAGGAAACCGGATGCAAGTATCTGTACCCAGGGCTGCGTTGGGACTCGCCGGAGACCGGGACATAGACTTCAAATGGGCCGATAATATCACCGATAACGACCCCGACATCATGACATTTATATCGGACGGGGATGTCGCACCCAACGGACGTTTCAACTATCGTTACAAAGGGGCTTCCTTGCCCTCTGCGGTAAGCCGTGTCGAGAAAGACGATACAAATTTCACAATAACCTGTACCGACGGGAATGTGGCATTCTCCTACAATGATTCTGCCGAAGTATCCATTCAGGTTTTCGATATTATGGGGCGTATGATGAAGTCGATAGAAGAGCCCGGACACGGTGCACGGATGATGTTGGACGATGGAGTATATATGACCCGGTATTCCCTTGATGGCAGGTCGGGTACGCAGAAATTCGTAGTAAGGTAAACTGGTAGCCCGCATTCCTTGAACCCCTTTTCGGCAAAAAAATGCAGAGCCTTTTGCGAAGCAGGGGGCGGGAGTGTGGTACCGGACAAAGGAAAATAACATGTAAAAAAGAGACATGTAATATTTATTATTCACTTAAATCAAAACAATTATGAAATTGAAGTTATTACATTTAGTTGTATGTTGCTTGTTAGCAACGAGTGCCTATGCGCACAGAGATAATTATTTTGGATTTGCAATGGGGGATAATCCCTCAGCAGATGGTTGGAGCGTAACAGGAGGGACAGGAGAAGCTTTTGATGGACTTTATATAGTGACGGCAGATGGTAATGGTCCTGTAACATGGACTAGGGATTTGTCAAAAGTTGCTGGAGAGAAAAAACAGCCTTATGTAACACGGGCAATTTTAAAATTTATCTCAGGAACAGAAAATGCTGGATCTGCTCATATCGTTCCTAAAGTGGTTCTTCGTAGTTCGGAAAATACAGTATTGACAACTTTTAACTTTGAAGTTGCTCCTGATAATACAGAAACACAAGTATGTGATACAGCAATTAACAAGTTAACAGAACCATTTGCAGAAGAAGTAGGTTTTATTGATGTAATATTTGAGAATCCTAAACAGGGTGAAATGATTTCTTTTAATTATATCCAGCTGTCGAGTGATTGGTTTATGCCCGAATTGAGATTGAATGATACCATCTATATACAGGCAGAAGACTATGATGAATTTTGGATAAATAACCGTAAAGCATATTCGCCGATAGGTGGGGGAGCGAATCAATATCGTGAAGACGATGCCGATTTATATGTTTCATGGCAAGATGATGGGGCTTTCTTCCAATCGTGGACTTTGGGACATGGGCACAAGGACGACTGGTATGGACGTGCCGTTAAGAACATGTGTCCCAGCGGAGCCGATTGGATGACTTATAAAGGGGATTACGTAGATGGGACTTCCAATATAATAACAGCCGAAAGCGCAAAGAAAAACTGGGGTGCCTGGTTGGAATATACATTTGACGTACCCGAAGACTGCGTGGCCGATATATCCTTAAAAATAGGAACCCACTGGGCTGTTTACTCTCCTATTGGAGGAACAGGAACCGAAAGTTTTGGCAAACCTCGTGAAGAAGGAGGATATATAGTAGAAGGCATGGCCGAAGACTGGGTAAAGAAATATTGTGCAACGGTAGTGACCTCTCTCGACGGTAACAACCTGACCACCAACTGGAGCTCATACCCGAAACTCAATGGACATTCGCAACTGGAATATGCTGCTTTGGCAAGCGACCCTTACAGCGGATGGACGAGCACGCAAGTACTTAAAGACGGCAATCTGGTAAACAGCGATACTCTGTTTATATACCCGAATCCTCGTTCGGGTGACCCCGACAATGGCAATCCGATGGTTGTATGGTCTACCTATTACAAGAGCGAACTGTATAAGGAACTTGCACAGAGAACCGGAGATGAATCACTCAATGCCTATATAAAACCCGACTATGCGGATGTTCCCCTGACCAAAGGACGTCACACCTTGAAAGTACAGTCGTTGGCACCAATGATGCATTTCGATGAAATAAGGATTACAGCGAAAAAAGGTACCGTAGGGACCGAAAAATCGATTGCAGAAGACACTGAAAAACTCGTCGTATATCCCTCTCCGGCAACGGACGTTTTACATATCAAAGGAATCGAAAGCAATTATGCCATCATCGATTTGAGAAGTGGTGCAACCGTTATCGAAGGCTTTGGAAATACCGTAGATGTATCCGGTCTGAGCGCAGGAGTATATGCTGTCAGAGTAGGAACACAGACCCAAAGTTTTATCAAAAAATAATTGAGTAAAACACCTTTTAAAAGTCGGAGTTTCCTGTTGCAGTAATGACAGGAGCTCCGGCTTGTATTATAAATATCCGGAAAACAGATATAAGGACAAACCTATGAAGTTCATCAGAATATTCGCACTCTTGCCGTTCTTAGGAGTTGTGTCGATAATGAATATATCGGCACGCAGTCTCAGCAGCGATTTGAAGACCTTGGCGCAAAACAGCCGGTACAAGATGATGCTCTGTGCCCATCGCGGGAACACTGCCGCCGGATTTGAAAACAACGTACCCGAGAGGCTCTCGAATGGGCGGTAGCGAAAGGCATCGATATGATAGAGATAGATGCCCGTGTGACAAAAGACAGCGTTATTGTAAACTTTCACGACCCTTATATCGATGCTACTACCAACGGCACAGGTGTGTTGGGAGCTATGACTTACAATGATAGTAGTACCTTTGTGGCGGTTAAAACGTCATATGATTTTAGCTATTAAGAAGTTAGTTAGACTATAGAATAATCGTTAAATAAAAACAAATATTGTAAAGAAGATAAGCAGGATATAAATTATATCTCGCCTGAGGTTCAAATAATTGTAGTTGAGGTTGAAAAAGGATTTGCGCAATCCTCTCGTATAGACGGAATTTTTGAAGATAATGCAGAAAATGATTTCTGGACAATTAAATTAATAACAGATCACTATATCAATGAAAATAACGAGACATATAACCACGATGTTGTTCAAGGCAACTATTTCTTTGTTAACACTGGCATTTGTAGCTTGTAAAAGCGAAATAGAGACTTCATTAACTGATACTGATACATTAGAATTTGGAGTCAATCTAATAATGTTGCCTGACACGAGAACACACTTAGGTGATAAGACAGATAATCATTACGAGTTGCTTTGGTCAGCAGGAGACAAAATATCCGTAAATGGATATCAATCAGAAGAGGTGCCAAACGAATATGTAAATTCTGTGAATGCTACTTTTACAGTCCCAAATATGCAGCCAGCCTCTTCATATAGCGTGGTTTATCCGTCTTCAGTTGTGGATAGTGAAGATTATACAAAAATACATCTTCCTTTTACCTATTGCCACACAGAAACAGGTATTCCTGCTGGTTCATCAGTTGCAGTTGCTAAAACATCCGATTCTCAGTATATACACCTAAAACATATTTGTGGCTTCCTGAGAGTTACTATCAATGACAATGAGAATTCATCATACCCTAAGGTTATGCTTTCCATACCGGGAGCAGCATTAGCTGGCGAATTTGAGGTAAATTACGAATCTGCAAGCATTACACCAATTGAAGGCCTTAACCAAATCTCCATTTCTGATGTAATTATTAAAGATGGCAAGGCAGAAATTGTATTCCCTTTACCAGCAGGCGAATATTCTGACCTTGTGGTACATGTATACGATGGGAACAAATGTCTAAGAAAGGTTGTGAAAAAAATGACTATCCAGTCGGGAAGGATTTTAAATGTACCGGCTGTTGACTATAACACCTTAGAACAAGAAACCTACACCGGTCAAGGCAAGGTTCTTGATGCAACTACAGGAAAAGGCATTGCAGGAATTTCTGTATCTGATGGTTACACTGTAACTAAAACTGATGCGAATGGCGTATATCGAATTCCATTGCATTCAGATGCGCGTTTTATTTACTATTCAACCCCATCAGGATATAATATAAACTTAACTCAATCAAAGACTCCTGATTTCTACAGTAAAATTGCAGATCCAACCCAGGTAAATATTGCCGATTTCCATCTTACACCCTCTGATAATGGAGATAATTTTACTTTGATAGGTGTGGGCGACCCTCAATGTTCAAGTAATTCAGAGCTAAACCGTTACACTACCGAAACAATAGCTGATATCGTTTCAACAACAAGAAATGCTGGTTACAAAAATGTGGTTGCTGTCACGTTAGGTGACGTTACGTTCGACTCGAATAATCTATATGAAAGCCTAAAAAACTCTATGTCAAATGTAGCTATATCAGGCAATGATTATATCCCATTCTTTCAGACTATTGGCAATCATGATCATGATGGTTTGAGCCAGACTGACCCGACAGGACTCTTCCAAAGCCATTTCGGTCCGACTGATTATTCCTTTAATGTAGGTAAGGCTCATATAGTCGTTATGGATAATGTGTATGAAACTTCTATATCATCAACCTCAAAGCCGAATGGCAAGAAATGGGACTATCAGGCTGGATACACCGAACAACAATACAATTGGTTGAAAGCAGACTTAAGCAATGTGGAAAATCCACAGGAGAAATTATTAATATTTTGTGGACATATTCCTTTTAGAGCAGGAGGTTCTAATAACGGTTCCAATGTTAACACTGATAAATTTTACTCTGAAGTGCTGTCCTTGATGACTCAGTTTAATGAAGCTCATATCATGATAGGGCATACGCATTACTCACAAAACTGGATTCATGCTAACTATAAATGTCAGAATGGTAAGCCTGTTTATGAACACATCCATGGTGCTGCCTCTGGAGCTTGGTGGTCAACCTATAATACGGACAAGTTCGGAGGTCCATCAGGATATTCAATCTACTCCATTGAAGGAAATTCCATTGTGGATTGGACTGCCAAAGGAACAGGTAGACCTGCTGGCTACCAAATGAGAGTGTTTGATGGCAATAAAATGCTTACAGGAACGAAAGGCTACAAGCTCAACTGGTATACAACCTCTACACTTTCTTTGACAGACGAATGTAAGATTAAAGGTAACGAAAATCTTCAGAATGCATTTGTAGTTCAGATTTGGGATGATGATTCTGATAACTGGAAAGTAGAGTTGAGACAGAATGACGCAAAGGTAGGCGACTTCACAAGGCTTGCTGATAAGTCTTGTTCCAATGTTTGGGCTTCTTCGTTCTTTTATAATGAAGCGAATAAAAAGACAGATCCATATTGCGGGACTACTGCCAGTCACTATTGGTATTTTAAGCCAAGCAATAATGTTAAACCGTCTGAGATGGACAACTGGAGTGTAGTGGCTACATTTACTAACCCATATAGTGGGAAGGTAAAACAATACAAGTGTGATGCTTTCACAACGGACTATTCTTCTTTGAAACAACAAATAGGCGAAAATCAACTATTAACATATTAATGCTAAATGAATGAAAATCGACTATTTAAAATGGGTGTAAGGGGTAATAATATCTCCCTATGTATATAAAAACATCAGATACACGATGTATAACCATTATCACAATAATTAAAAAATTGTACAATATGAAAAGAACATTTCTATTCGTAGCATTACTATTGATATTTTCAGGGGCGGCATTAGCCAAAAAAGGCCCTAAAAATATTATTATCATGATAGGCGACGGCATGGGAATAAATCAGGTACAGGCTGCATATACCTCTAATGGAGGCTATCTGAATATGACCGACCGCTGCCCCTACTCAGGATTGAGGCGTACAAATTCGGCAAGCGACTACATTACCGACTCGGCAGCCGGAGGTACAGCCATAGCAACAGGAGTAAAGACCAAGAACAATATGGTAGGCATGTCCCCCGATACAGTACCTTTGAACTCTATCATACGTTTGGCGACACTCAAGGGCCTCTCTACCGGAGTCATTGCCACCCACTCCGTGACAGACGCGACACCGGCATCATTTGTCGCACATCGGCCCCACCGGTTTATGCACGAGGAGATAGCCGCCGATTATCTGGCAAGCGACATTACTCTTTTTATCGGAGGCGGAAAAATGCACTTTGAAAAAAGAAAAGACGGGCGCGACATCTCTGAAGAACTCCGGGCAAAAGGATATGAAATAGTATATTCATTGGAAGAGGCCCGGAAAACAACCGGGGACAAATTAGGGGCTTTAATAGCCGAAGACGCAGTAGAGCCTGCCTCTCGGCGCGACCCTGACCTGCTGGCAGATGCCACACAATTGGCTATCGACAAGTTGAGCAGTAACAAGAAAGGGTTCGTGCTTATGGTAGAAGGGTCGCAGATAGACAAAGGCGGGCACAAGAATGACCAGAACTATATGATTAGCGAAACATTGGACTTTGACAGGGCAGTAGGCAAAGCACTCGACTTTGCCCAAAAAGATAAAAATACGCTTGTCCTGATTACCGCCGACCACGAAACAGGAGGAGTAACCGTTGCCGAAGGACACTATGGCAAGAAAAAAGTGGTCGTAAAATTCAATACCGGATGGCATACCGCATCGCCTGTGCCCTTTTTCGCTTACGGGCCCGGAGCAGAACTCTTCTCCGGATTCAAAGACAATACAGCATCCTTTTACCTGATGAAGGACTTATTGAAGTTAAAATAAATACGCGCGTGCCTCCCTCTCCTGGAAAAGCAGCAGAATGCCGTGCCGGAAAAGAAAAAAAACGAATTATATCATGAACAGGAAAAAGATGAGAACGAAAAAATATATCACCGTTATACCCCATGCGCCATTCATTACTATGGTGGCACTGCTCTTGTTGTGTACAGGAGCTGCAAAAGCAAAAGATTACCATATGGGGACATACAATATCCGTTGCATAAACGCTACCTTGACCGGTCTGCGGGACTGGGACAACCGGAAAGAATACGTTGCCAAAATCATTACAGACAACCGCTTCGACGTCATCGGATTACAGGAAATCGCCAATGACGACCAGGAAAACGACCTCCGGCAATTATTACCTGAATATTCGATGGTTACCTGGGGGCGTGAAAGTGCCGAGAAGAACGAAGGAGAACGGTTGGCAGTAGCTTTTAAAACCTCTGATTTTAACCTTCTGGACTGGGGGTATTATTTCCTGACTCCCGACCCGAAGGTGCCCGGACTGGCTTGGGACGCTGGATGTAAGCGGATATCTGTTTGGGCAAAACTTCAGGATAAGGACACCGGAGAGATATTTTTCTACTGCTCCACCCATTTGGACAATGACGGGGTTATTGCCCGTAAAGAAGGCACACGCATCAATGTAGAGATGATGAATAAGCTGGCAGGAGACTACCCCGTGTTTATCGTGGGTGACCTCAATGCCAAAGCTTCTGAAAAAGGCGTACATGCCGTGATGGGAGCCTACTATGACGACAGCCGGCTCACGAGTGGCCTTGACCTCTCGGCTTCGGGGCCCGAAGGAACATATTCGGGGTGGAACCCCGGGCGGTCAGATAACAAACGCATCGACTATGTGTACAGTCGGCATGCCGATGTAAAAAGCTATAAAGTTATTACAGAAGATTATGGAAGAGGGGAGACACCGTCCGACCACTTTTGCGTAATAGTCTCCTTGGCACTGAGGCAACCCGCTCTGCCGCAAAACATATATGTCTGCGGAGAAGAAGGAGACGATAATGGAGACGGTACTCTTCAGTCTCCCTTTAAGACTATCGGCAAAGCGATAAGTATGGCAAGCTCCTGTGACACGTTGAGAATTACCGAAGGCCGTTACCTGACGGAAAACCGGGAAAATATCGACCGGACAAAATACCTCAAAGTCAAGAGAACACTATGTATTATCGGAGGGTACGATAAGAAATTTGAGAAAATTACCGGATATACGACGATAGACGGAGACTTCAACGGAAATGACCGGTACGACGATGAAGGGAAAGTCATCGGGGGGAATGAAGACAATTGCAAACTGCTTGTGTACGTATACAGTCCCGCGCTTCTGCATATCGAAAATGTCAAGATATGCAATGCCTTCCTCGATGATAATACCGTGACAAGAGGAGCCGGAATTTATAGCATCGGAGCCGGAATCAAAATGAAAAACGTGATTTTTATGAATAACATCTCAAAGGCATCCGGCGGAGCTGTCAAGGCGACGACCGACATAGATGCGGAAAACTGCACGTTCTTCAACAACCGGGCAGCATCGGGAGGAGCAGTTTATGTATCGGCTAAAAACTGGTCGGCGACATTGCGGAATTGTCATTTTGAAGCAAATGTCGCAGAGTCGGGGAGTGCCTTGCATATAGACAAGAATACGACCCTTTATGCCCGGGGGAACAGTTTTATCGGCAATCATTCATCCCGGTACGGTTGCATATCCGTAATCGGAGAAGCGATAAGCAGTAAGTTTACATTCGTCAACAATACATTCGCCGGCAATGCCCTTGCATTTGAAGGTGAAGTCGGGGACGATATTCCGGGAGGAAGTGCCATATACTTCCGTGCCGGAACGGATGGGAAAATTTCGTTGGTGAACAATACCATTGCCGGAAATTTCTGTGAAAGTACAGGAAACGCCTCCGGCTTCAAAGGTGCGGCAGTACAATTGGTTTCGGGCTGGGTCTTTATGTATAACAATATAGTAGCCGGAAATCACTCGACAGGCGGTATCGGTGATATATGCTACGAAAGTGCCGGTATAAAGAACTGTATGGGGAAGCACAACCTGTACACATCGGCCGACAATATCGTGATGAAACAATCCGGTACGGATATAATGGCAGCAGACTATGGCACGGGACTTTCTTGGTTGGCGCAGACCCTGGATGGGACGGTATCGGGCGACCGGTTCGAAGCCAGTCCCAAAAATGAAGGAAACGGAACCTATACGGTCGGGGTATTGAATCCGCAATACGGGACTACACCGATAAATAACCTGGCAAAAAGAGATTTGAACGAATACTATATGACCATGACCGATTTAGATGGCGGTCTCAGAGACGAAGCCCCCTTCACGCTTTTGGAGCAAGACCAGACAGGGCGTCCGCGAGACATGGAAGGGCACGCCACAATAGGAGCATACGAATATATCGGGACAATCGGTATCTGCGACCGGGCAGTTTCGGAAGCAAGAGCATACTACTTCGACGGACAAGTACGGTTTGCCGAGAAAATTGCCGGAGATTACAAAATATATGATGCAGAAGGCAAGTTAATACAAGCAGGACGGGTCGAAGACGATAAAATACCGGTTGTTGTGGGAAAATCACGAGGCATTTGCCTTTGTATCGTGAAAACAGAAGCCGGATATCGGTTTTGTAAATTTTTAAGACAAGAGTAGATAGGTTAGATAGGTGTATAAAGTTGTGTTTCTTTAAGAGCCGGTCTGGGTTTTCCAATTGAGGAAATATTATCAGGTCATTTTCTTCCGCTTTTTTCCCAGTTTTCTCTCGTCAGATAGCCCGCTATCATCCCCTTGACAACGGAAAAATATCCGCGAAAGAAATTCCCGACCCTGACTCGGGCAAAATCCAGGCAGGCACTTAAAGTTTTTTAGGAATAAACTCATTTCGGATTTTATTATAAATAGTGTGTGTGTCAATTAGATATCGTCCTCGCAAATGTATGAACCATACCGGAGCGAGGACGGTTTTTTTTACATGCCACTTACCATCACTTGCCTGTTCTTTGCACTATTTATTATAAAGACATCTCCGATAATTTATCGCTTAGTAGATAATTTTAGTAATTGAAGGGTCCAATCCGCAAGGAATATGGGGATATTAAGAATCGTACTATCCTGTTTCAGATTATTCATGGAAAAACGCAGAGCCAATTCAGGAACGAAGCGGTCAATGTATATCCCGAGACTTTTACCACTCAAACGAGTACCCGATTTGACCTCCACAGGAAATAATGACGCATTGTTCTGCAACAGGAAATCCACCTCTGCAGTAGCTTCGGAGGTCCAATATCTCGGCATTACATCGAAATGTGTTACGAAAGACTGTAGTACCATATTTTCTGCCATTGCTCCTTTGAATTCGCTATAAAGCGGATTTTCTGTCCAGAGCACGTCCGCCGGGAGTTGTGCCATGACACGGAGCAAGCCTCCATCACACAAATAGATTTTGAATGCCGAGAGATCATCGTATGCACTCAACGGCAAGCCGGGTTTGGAAGAGCAGAAGATACGATATATCATCCCTGTATGCTCTAACCACAACAGTCCATTCTCATATTCCCGCGCCCGTGCTCCCGTTTTGACAAGTTTATAGATGAACTTTCGGTTTTCTTTTGCCAACTGGGATGGTATGGATTTCCAGATAGACGCAATGCGCGGAATATCCTTGCTTGGAGCGTGTTTGGCAAAGTCCAGAGAGTAGGCCGTCAAAATCGATTTCTGAACCTCCTCAATCTCTTGTATACCTCGCTTTTCAAGCATAGCAGTAGCTGCTGCCGGCATACCTCCGCAAATTTGATAGCGTCGATATGCCTCTCCGACACGCCCCATAACAATTTCTGGCAACGGTACAATCTCCGTTAAATTCTCCAGATATTCGTACATTTGTGGCGTATCGGCACATAGAAATTCTCGGAATGTCACTGGATACATTTGTAGAAATTCTACTTTACCCACCGGAAATGAATCGCCTTGCGAAAGAGATATACCTAATAGTGAACCTGCCGCAAGAATATGATACTCGGGAGTCTCTTCACAAAAATATTTTAAACTGTTGAGAGCCTTGTTGCTCTGTTGTATTTCATCGAAAATAATCAATGTTCGTCCTGCTTCGATAGGATATTCCGTATAAAGACGGAGGATACCAAGCAACCGTTCGGGACTTTTCGTATTCTCAAACTCTCGGCACAATTCCTCCGATGCGTCGAAGTTAAAATAGGCAACATAATCAAAATGCTCCTCTCCAAACTTTCGCATAATCCACGTTTTACCTATCTGTCGCGCTCCTTGAATAATGAGTGGTTTACGCTCTGACCGTTGTTTCCATTGGAGTAGGGCGGACATTATATCTCTTTTTATTTCCATTTTATATTGGTATTTTTGTCTATATATCACATTTTACCAATGTAATTTGTGCAAATATACACATTTTTGTAACATATAGTGCAGAACAATTCCCTTTTCTATCTCTAAGAGCCGGTTTGCATTTTGCCCGAGTCGGGTTTGGGAATTTCTTTCGCGGATATTTTCCCGTTATTAAGGGGAAGATAGCGGGCTGTCAGACGATAGAAAACGGGAAGAGAGACCCGAAGAAACCGTAAAGATGACTCGATAATATTTCCTTAATTGGAAAATCCGGACCGCCTCATCTATGTTGCAGGAGGTAGCCTTTATCAAAGATAAACCGGGGCGACGTGTTTTTTATAAAATGAAAGTCTGTTTGGGCGATAGCTGAATTTTTACTTATATAATTTTTTTTATCACAAATAAATTTGTTTAATTTGCCTCTCTGTTATGTTAGAAACAGATATTTTTAATCTTTTGTTAATCTAAATTCATCATTATTATGAAAAAGTATGTTGCAGAGATGTTGGGGACTATGGTTCTCGTACTGATGGGGTGCGGCAGTGCAGTATTTGCCGGTAGCGTTACAGGTACGGTAGGTGCCGGAGTCGGGACTATCGGGGTCGCTTTGGCTTTTGGCTTGTCTGTTGTAGCCATGGCTTACACGATTGGCGGAGTTTCAGGATGCCATATAAACCCGGCAATAACATTGGGTGTATACCTGTCGAAAAGGATGAGCGGTAAAGATGCCGGATTCTATATGCTGTTTCAGGTAATTGGAGCCTTGGTCGGGTCGGCGATTATTTATACCTTGGTATCGGCAGGGGGAAATAGCGGGCCTACAATGACCGGTGCGAATAGTTATGCAGAAGGAACCTTGTGGCAGGCATTTATTGCCGAACTTATATTTACATTCATTTTTGTTTTAGTCGTATTGGGAGTTACCAGTAGTAAAAAAGGAAATTCATCTTTAGCAGGATTGGTTATCGGGTTGACCCTGGTATTGGTTCATATAGTTTGTATTCCTATTACGGGAACATCCGTCAATCCGGCGCGTAGCATAGCTCCTGCTCTGTTTGAAGGAGGAGTTGCATTATCCCAGTTATGGCTGTTTATTGTGGCCCCTATGATAGGCGCTGCATTGTCTGCTTTAGTCTGGAAATATTTAGATGCCGAAAAGTGAAATATAGGATAAACAGAATCTGGCAAATTATTTCTATATGATTTGAGAGGTTGCTATTTCCTGTTTTTTTAACAACATCTCCAGAGCCTGCCTGCATTTTGCTGAGCTGGGTTTGAGAGTTTCTTTCAGGGACGTTTTTCTTTTTCTATGAAAATGATAGCTGGCTGTCTGACGAGAGAAAACGGAAGACCGAAAGAAGAACTCAACAATGTCCCGGGCAAAATGCAGGCAGGCTCTGAAGATGGGAAGATTCTCATGTCTGATGATATGGGCAAAGTAGAGTAATATGGATATGAAACAAATAATTTATAATTTAATTTAGTAATGGAATCACCAATAAACATGAACCAAGCATTGGAAAAGCTAATCGATTTCAGTATAGATGCCGGTAAGGATATCTTGGTTGCTGTGTTGATTTATGTAATCGGGCGCTTTATCATCAAGTACATCAACAAGTTGATAGCTAAAATTATGGAAAAGCGCAAGCTGGAAACGAGTGTCCAGACTTTCTTGAGAAGTCTGTTGAACATTTTGTTGAACCTTATTTTGGCTTTTGCCATCATCGGTAAGCTGGGAGTCGAGACGACAAGTTTCGCCGCGTTATTGGCTTCGGCCGGTGTGGCTGTCGGTATGGCTTTGTCGGGCAACTTGTCCAATTTTGCAGGCGGGTTGATTATTCTCGTATTCAAACCCTTCAAAGTAGGAGATTATATCGAGGGGGCAGGTGTGAGTGGAACCGTGCAGGAGATACAGATATTCCATACCATTCTGGTAACACCTGACAATCGGGTGATATTCGCTCCTAACGGTTCGTTGAGCAGCAATGCTGTTATCAATTACAGTAAAAAAGATATTCGTCGGGTCGATTTCACTTTTGGAGTAGAATATAATGAAGACTTCGAGAAGGTAAAAGCGGTCGTGCAACAAGTCATCGATTCGGATTCGCGTATTTTGAAAAATCCGTCTTTTGTCATAGAGATAGGTGCTTTGAGTGCGAGTAGTGTGGATATTACGGTACGTGTCTGGGTAAAAAGCTCTGATTATTGGGATGTATTCTTTTGGATGAATCGTACTGTATATGCCACCTTTAACAAGGAAGGCATTGGCTTTCCTTTCC
This sequence comes from Coprobacter secundus, assembly GCA_000803105.1. Taxonomy (GTDB): domain Bacteria; phylum Bacteroidota; class Bacteroidia; order Bacteroidales; family Coprobacteraceae; genus Coprobacter; species Coprobacter secundus. Next base: position 63,320 of record JTDA01000010.1, on the reverse strand, counting down.
CGCAACTTACTATCCACGGGACAGAGAAATAAGAAATATGGCTTATGGATAAAGCCGATTGTAAAATTTCCATTCGATACAGATAGAGCCTGTCTGCATTTTGCTTGAGCGGGGTTTGAGATTTCCTTTTGAGGATGTTTTCCCCTTTTTGAGAGGATGATAGCTGGCTATCTGGCGAGAGAAAACAGGGAAAGAGACCGGATAATATTTTTATTGGATATTTAGACAACCGGCTCTTAGGAAATCTTTGAAAATAGCAAAGTCCGGGAAAAACTGCGGTAACGGTTTTATGGCGCAGTTTCTTCCGGACTTTGTTTTTGGGAAGCGGAGTTATAATATTGTCAAGACGTGCTATTTGCTTAGGCAACTATATGATAGCCTTGTTGTATGGAATCTTTGTCAAGACAATAAAGCGTATTAAGGCATAACCCTCTGTAAATTGTACACTCCTTTATAGAGGGCTTTACTGTAAGGCAGTATATAGTTCCCTCTATTTGTATGGCCTTGAGTAGTTTTTTTAAAACAAACCGGCGATATTTCTGGAAATGAGATAGGGCAGGGGCCGCTACGGTCTACTGTCGGGTCAACTCATATCCGATAAGAACATTCTTGTAACTTGATAAAATTGAGTTTACCGTTTTCAGCGTCGTGCTCGAAGTCTTGGCCGACAAGGTCGACAATATCTTCACCAGTTTCTGCGCATCGAAGAGCAAGACAAGTTTGTCCCCGTTTTTTTCTATCTTGGCCGACGACTCGCCCAGGCGGATAAGCCCGGCCACTTGGTAAGTCATATCTATTTGCTTGTCGGTCCCGTTGAGGGAATACACCCCTTTTAAGTTGATTTTTTTGTATTGGTTGGTAAACGTGCTGTCGGCAAAGCTGTATCCGAAAGTCGAAGCCGTAATCCCCGCTTTGCTGTATATATCGGTGAGCTGGCTCTCCACTTCGGCGGCAATCAGTTTTCCGCCCGCATCTTTCAGTACCTCCCCGCTTTCAAATTCGCAGGCCGGAGCAGAATACTTCCATGTGCCCGCGATATCTTCGGGGGTCAACGTCGTGATTTTGTTCGTAACTGAGTTTACAGCATCCTCTACGACGTTATTTAACAAATTTTTCAAACTTGTTTTTGTCTGTGAAAACACATTTGACATAATCCCGTTGACGACAAGGATTACTATCAAAACTGCACTTTTTTTCATAATGATGTAATGATAAATGGGAGAACAAGAAATCTCCCGGTTAAATAATTATATATATCCCGAAGGCCGGCCGGCTACTCCCGGCATCTTATGAGTTGCCTTTCTGTACTTTTTGGATAAATTCGTAGATATACAGAGCCGTAGCCTCACAGCCCAGCTTCGAAGAGTCTATCGACAAGTCGTATGATGAGGCAGCCCCCCATTCCTTATCCGTATAATAATTATAATAGTTGGCGCGGCATTTGTTCTTTTTAGAAGCCAGTTCCATAGCTTCCGCCTTCGAGATGTGCTCACGTTTCATGATACGCTCTATCCTGTCCTTCAACGGAGCATGGATAAATACGTTGAAGCACATCGGGTTTTCGCGGAGTATATAATCGGCACATCGTCCTACGAATACGCTCGGATGGTCTTCTGCCAGATGGATAATCACGTCCGACTGGTACTTGAAAATATTCTCGTTGCTCAATGTACCGTCGTTGCCGAAAGAGTTGCCTAGAGTTGCCCAACTCATGGTGAGGATGTTGCGCAGAGACCCCGGAGCCGTCTCGTCGGCCCTCTCGAAGTATTCCGAGCTCAAGCCGCTTTCTTTGGCCGCTTCCTGTATAAGTTCCTTATCGTAGTATGCAATATCGAATAATTTGGCGAGGCGCTGGCCTATCTCGCGGCCACCGCTTCCGAACTGACGTCCGATGGTGATGATAAGATTGTTTTTCATATAAATATCGTCATACAGTATCTTGCCGATACACATTTACAAAGCAAACTTACGAAGTTTATTCGAAAAAAGAAATTTTATTTTTATCAATTATGAGAATAAATCGTTCGATAGCCCCGTTTCATCGTTCGATGACCTTTTTTTGAGACATAAGTGAAGAAATACCGATGCAGCCTCCGCCAAGCAATATGCTCGATATGCCGTATGATACTTTGTAAAGCCTCTTTCCCTGGGCAAAGAATATAAAAAATGTCCCGTCCGTAATGTCGGAGGCAAGCCGGTATACTCACTATAACAAATGTAGATGTGAAATGCAATAACTGTAAATACACCGCTTGGACAAAGGTAAAATGCTACATTCGTCGTATTTTTTGAAATATTTGTGTCGGTAGAATCTTTATATTTTTTGTCATTTTGTAGCATAAAATATTGTGCACTGGAGAATCGGCTTTGTTCAAGACTTTCCGTATTGGAATAAAAAGGAAATATTTATAATGTTAAAATGTGATTTCTTTTTGGAGGTAAACTTTATGTATCATCTCTTATTATTTAGGTCTGATATAAATTTTTAATATAAAACACACGATATGAAATTTTTTTCGGTACTTATGACAATGTTGTCATTTCCGTTATTGGCAAATGCAACATCACAAGAAACTATTGTTATCCAGACGGACAATACAAGTTTGGTGTATAAGGTAAATGACAAGAACAAATTATGCCAGTCCTATCTGGGCAATCGGTTGAGGGAGAAGGATTGCGAACTCGTACCGGTTTCCAACGACGAAATACTGCTTACATTCGGAACCGGATATGTGCACCAGCCGGCGCTTCGAGCCGTACACGGTGACGGGAACACTTCTACCGAATTGGTGTTTGACAGGGTCGAGCAGCGTCGTCTGAACGATAATCAAGTGCAGACCGACATCTTTTTGAAAGACACGTATTTTGCATTCGGAGCAAAAGTTTCCTTCAAGACATACGAGAAAGAAGACATCATAGAACAATGGGTAGAATATACCAGTAACGAGAAAAAGCCTGTTGTACTTTACGATTACGCCTCGTCCTGCATCAGCCTGTATGCAAGAAATTATTATATGACTCAGTTTTGGGGAAATTGGGCAAATGAGATGCACATGACCGAGAGTGCTCTCACCCGTGGGGTAAAGACCGTCGAGTCGCGCCTGGGTGTTCGCTCCAACGAGTACGGGCATGCCTGTTTCTACCTCTCTTTGGACAAGCCTGCGGCCGAAGAGTGCGGCAAGGTCATCGGGGCTACGCTGGCATGGCCGGGAAGTTTTGCCTTCCATTTCAGTGTCGACAACCAAGATAAGCTGCGCATCATATCAGGTATCAACTCGTATGCCGGGCAATATACCCTGAAAAAAGGCGAAACCTTGACTACGCCACCGTTGCTGTACACATACAGCAATCAGGGTAAAGGTACGGTATCGCGCCGCTTTCACCGCTGGGCCCGCCAATATGGAGTATACAACGGGACGAAGCCCCATATGACGTTGATGAACAATTGGGAAGCCACTTATTTCGACTTTAACAATGAAATACTGACCGGTATCATCGACGATGCCGCCGATATGGGATTCGACCTTTTCCTTCTCGACGATGGCTGGTTCGGCAAGAAACACCCCAGAAACAGCGACAATGCCGGTTTGGGCGATTGGACGATAAACCGGGAGAAACTTCCCGACGGCTTGGGCTATCTGGTAAAAGAGTGTCAGAAGAGAAATATCAAGTTCGGTATCTGGTTAGAACCCGAGATGGTAAATCCCAAAAGCGAACTCTATGAAAAACACCCCGATTGGGTGATAACACAACCCAACCGCCCGTTGGATTTGAGCCGTAATCAGCTTGTTCTCGACCTTTGTAACCCGGAAGTACAGGACTTCGTTTTCAGCGTAGTAGACAAGACCATGAGCGAGACCGAAGACATATCTTATATCAAATGGGACTGCAACCGGTTTATGACGAATGCAGCATCCGGCTATCTCCCTGCCGACAAGCAGTCTCACTTGTGGATAGAGTATGTCAGAGGTCTATATTCGGTACTCAAGCGTGTACGGGAGAAGTATCCCGACGTCACCATCATGGCATGTTCCGGTGGTGGGGGACGCATCGATTACGGTACATTGCCCTATTTCGACGAGTTCTGGATTAGCGACAATACCGATGCACTCGACCGCATCAAGATACAGTGGGGAGCCAGCCAGTTCTTCCCCGCCATTTGTATGGCAAGCCATGTTTCGGTATGTCCCAACCACATCACCGGCAGGACGGTACCTTTGAAGTTCCGTTTCGACGTAGCCACATCGGCCAAACTCGGTATGGACTTGCAACCCCGGCAGATGACCGACGACGAAAAGGCCTATTGCCGTCTGGCCATGAGCGATTACAACCGGGTCAAAGAGGTAGTGCAGTTCGGTGACATGTACCGCCTCCTGTCGCCCTATGAGAGCAACCGCGTGTCCCTTATGTATGCTTTGGAAGACAAGAGCCATGCCGTTGTTTATTCCTATCTCATGGCTAAGGCACTGAACGGAGACCATCAAGTACTGTACCTCAAAGGACTGGACCCCGACAAGCAATATCGCCTGCACGAGCTCAACAAGATACCCAATCGCTGGTCACGATTCGACTCATTAGAGGGGAAAGTATTCTCCGGCGATTTCCTGATGAACCACGGTGTCGCGTTCTATATGAGCGACGAGTACGAGAGCCTTGTTTTCGAGGCAGTAGCATTGTAAATCATAGAAAGACATTATCATGAAAACCGGAACAATATTATTTTTAAGCATATTTATTCTGTCCGCATTTTCCCTGCGGGCCGGAGCCGTAACCATAAAAAACAGAGGGTGGCGCATCACCTATGACGAGCAGGCAAAAAGTTTCGATTACGACTATAAAGGGCTTCGCATATTTGCGAATGCCCGTCCTGAAGCGACTTGCGACATTCCCGGTATAGGGACCAAGACCCTGACACCCGCTTCATTCGCCACGATGCAATATACCCGGAACAAGGTCGATGACAATTTCGGGAAAGGAACATGCCATACCTTTCGTTTCAGCGGTACTTCGGCGTCGGTTGCATTGGTGCAAAAGATATATACCTACGACAAGCGCCCCTATATTCTTACCGAAGTCGAATTGACCGGTGATGCCGGTATATCGTCCAACTACCTGGCCCCGGTTGTTACAGAAACACCGGTCGCATGGTTTCCCCGAAGCGAACAGAACAGGATGCTGTTCGTGCCCTGGGACAACGACGGGTTTATCCGTTACGAGTGTCACAAGCTGACCGGCGAACTCACCTCTTACGAAGTCACTTCGCTCTATCATGGCGACAGTCGCAAGGGAGTAGTGCTGGGCTCGGTCGAGCACGACACCTGGAAGAGCGCCGTCCGTGTCAAGTCGGCCGACAACGGTACTGTCGAGCAGCTTTGTTGCTATTCCGGAGCATCCTCCGATATTACCCGCGACAAGTTACCTCATGGTAAGGTAAAGGGCAATAGTGTAAAATCGGCCAAGATGATGCTGGGCGTTTTCGATGACTGGCGCGAAGGAATGAATGCCTACGGTGAAGCGAATACCTGTGTTCTCCCGATACGTTCTACTTGGACACAAGGAGCCCCTGTCGGTTGGAATAGTTGGGCGGTACTTGCCAATCATCTCAACTATAAAGCAGCTGCCGATGCCTCCGATTTCTTCCGTAATACATTATACCCCAAAGGATTCCACAATAGACAAGGTAAAGTTGTCCTCGACTTGGACTCCTTTTGGGACAACATGAGCGAAGACCAGTTGAAACAATACGTTCGCAAATGTGAAGAAAACGGGCAGATTCCCGGAATTTACTGGTGTCCCTTCTCATACTGGGGCGACAATGGCGACTCCTATGTAGAAGGAACTCAGAACAAATACAAGTACAAAGATTGCTTCTTGTATGTAAACGGGAAGCCCCACAAACAAGGCGGGTACTGTGTCGACCCCACCCATCCGGCCATAAAAGAACGCATGGCATATCAGTTCAAGAAGTTCAAAGAATGGGGATTCAAATGTGTAAAACTCGACTTTGTGACCAACGGAGCCGTACAAGGCGATTCTTACTACGACAAGAATGTTACCACCGGGACACAAGCCTACAATCAGGGATTCAGCTATCTGCTCGGTTTGGCAGGCGACGACATGTTCCTTTCCCTCTCGATAGCCCCGCTTTTCCCTTACCAGTATGGCAATTCCCGGCGCATCTCTTGCGACGCTTGGGGCACGATAGGACACTCTGAATACGTGATGAACGCTCTTTCTTATGGATGGTGGACCGATAAGCTTTTCCAGTACAACGACCCCGACCATATTGTATTGCAGAAAGACGGAGAGACAGAGGGCGAAAACCGGGCACGTATTACCACCGGAGTAGTTACCGGAATGATATTGTTGGGCGACAACTTCAGTACTGACGAGCCGTCAAAAACCGGAAATCCGAAGCTCTCCATCGAACGGGCGGTTCAGCTGTTAGACAATAAAGATATACTCGCATTGGCATCTTTAGAACGTTCGTTTATGCCCGTCTACGGTTACAAATCGTTTCGCGGTACCCATTACGGAGCCGAGTCGGTATTTATGCTGCGTGACGGGCATCATCTCTACGTCGCTTGTTTCAACTACGGTGCCGAAGGCGACCTTTCCGATTCGGTATCTATGGAAGCCTTGGATATAGACCCTCGCAAGGTAGTATCGGTCAAAGAATTGTGGACGGGCCGGTCCGTTGCCGTAGAAAACGGGGAACTTCACTATGATATACCCGGGAAAGATGCACGCATCTATCGTATCACATTGGAGTAGCCGTCCCGTTTCCCTTTTTGAAAGAGACGATAAAAAGGGGAGTATCATCTATATATGGCAAGCCGGTCTTTAGGATAAATAAAAAAGACGTGGCAGCAAACGATATGCCCCATTTTATCCGTCCGGCAAAACCCTTGGAAAGAAAGAGAAAAACAATTTCGACAACAAAAAACAAAGCGTAAAATATGAAAAAAATATGTACAGCCTTCATATCTGCATGTCTGGGCTGCATTCCGTTACAGGCCGAAAATATCTACCTCCACAGCGGAACCCCGTCGATTACATGGAAAGTAAAACCTCAGGCCGAAGTCGGCAATGACGTCAGCCGCCTGTCCGACCCCCGTTACGATATGTCCTCGTGGGTCGATGCCGTAGTTCCGGGGACTGTGTTCAACTCGTATGTAGTAGCCGGCTACGAGGAAGACCCCAATTTCGGAGACAATATACACCGGGTCGATAGAAGCAAGTACGACAGGAGCTTTTGGTACAGGGCCGAATTTACAGTCCCTGCCGACTATAAAAAAGAACTGGTCTGGTTACATTTCAACGGAGTTAACCGCAAAGCCGACATATACCTCAATGGGGCTCTGTTAGGGACGTTAGACGGATTTATGCATCGGGGACGCTTCAACGTCACCGACATTATAGACCGAGATGGCAAGAATATATTGGCCGTTCTGGTGCACATACCTCGCACCCCGTTGGCCAATCAGGGGAGCCCCAACTACCTGTCGAGCGGAGGGTGGGACTGGATGCCCTATGTGCCGGGTCTCAATAGCGGTATTACCGACAAAGTCTATTTGAGCAATACCGGTACGGCAACCCTTATCGACCCCTGGATTCGTACCGACTTGCCCACCAATGCAAGAGCCGACCTCTCGCTGGAGCTTGATGTAGAAAACAATCGTTCCCGAGCAGAAAAATACATCGTCAAAGGCACGATTACACCCGGGGACATCACCTTCGAAGAAGAGATACAAATCGAGGCAGGAGCTACCCGGAAAATAAAATTCGACAAACGTTATTACCCTCAGTTAAGTATCAACAGTCCCAAACTCTGGTGGCCCAACGGGTATGGAGACCCCAACTTGTACAACTGCAAAATAGAAGTTCTGGCGGGTAACGAAATATCCGACACCCGGGACATTACGTTCGGTATCCGTAAATATACCTATGACAAGGAAGGCGATATCTTCCACATCCACATCAACGGAGTCCCCGTATTCGTCAAAGGAGCCAATTGGGGCATGTCGGAATATATGCTGCGCTGCCGCGGGCAGGAATACGAGACTCGGATATGGCTTCATAAAGACATGAATTTCAATATGATTCGTAATTGGCTCGGTTCGGTTACCGATGACGAGTTTTACGAGTACTGCGACAAATACGGCATCATGGTCTGGGACGATTTCTGGATCAATTCCAACCCGACTCTGCCGTATGACCTGAACGCTTTCAACAACAACATGCTCGAAAAAATCAAGCGCGTACGCAACCATCCCTGTATAGCCGTATGGTGTGGTGACAATGAAGCGACACCCGAACCCCCGCTTACCGGTTGGATGGCCGAGAACATTCGTACTTTCGACGGAGGCGACCGCTATTTCCAGCCCTGTTCTAACTCCGGAGGATTGAGTGGAAGCGGTTACTGGGGAGCCTTCGACCCCCGTTATTATTTCAGCAAATACCCCGACCCCTCTTCCGGAGGAGACGGTAAACGGGGCTGGGGATTCCGTACCGAGATAGGAACAGCCGTAGTTCCCACCTTCGAGAGCTTCCGTAAATTCATGCCCCGCGAGAACTGGTGGCCGCGCGATGATATGTGGAACAAGCACTATTTCGGTTCGGGAGCAGGCAATGCCTTGCCCGACCGTTATGCCGAGTCCATCGACCGGGAATTCGGAACTGCCCGCGACGCACAAGACTTTTGCCGCAAAGCCCAGCTTGTCAATATAGAATCTAATAAAGCCCTCTTCGAAGGCTGGTTAGACCACATGTGGGAAGATGCCTCAGGCATCATGCTTTGGATGGGGCAGTCGGCATATCCCTCTATGGTATGGCAGACGTACGATTACTATTACGACCTTACAGGAGCTTATTGGGGGTGCAAGTCCGCATGTGAGCCCCTCCATATATACTGGAATCCCGTTACCGAAGAAATCAAAGTTGCCAATACCACAGCACGAAATTACGAAGCACTCACAGCCGAAGCCGTAATCTATAATATGGATGGCAAGCCGGTAAAGCACCTTCAGAAAAAAGCCCTTGTCGATGCCCTCTCCAATACGGCAACCACATGTTTTACCCTCGATGTAAATCGTGAGCGAGAAATCTTGTCGCTGGGCAAGCCCGCAGTAGCCTCGTCTACTGCACAAGGTGACCCCTCCTATGTATCGGACGGCAAGGACGATACCCGTTGGGCAGCGCATAGGAGCGACAATGAATGGATATATGTCGACTTGGGCAGCATACAATCGGTCGGGGGCGTACGCCTCAATTGGGAAGCAGCCTATGGAAAAGCCTATAAAATACAAATCTCGGACGACGCCAAAAACTGGAAAGAAATATACAAGACGAACGAAGGGCGCGAAGGCGTGGAAGAAATCACCTTCCCCGAAGTAAAAGCCCGTTACGTGCGTATGTTCGGCATCGAATTGGGATGGTGGTTCGGTTATTCTCTCTGGAGTTTCGACGTCCTCAGCGGGACCCGTCCCACCGAAGGCCTCACCGATGTGCATTTTATACGCCTTACGCTGAAAGACAAATCCGGAAAAGTACTCTCCGAGAACAACTACTGGAGAGGAAACGGCCGTCGAGATTTTACGGCATTGAATACCTTGCCCGAAGCCCGGCTGAAAGTTACCTCCAAATTGGCCGATGGTGACGAAGAAGGCAAAGCATGCATCAATGCAACCGTCACTAATCCGCGTTCGGCGCAAGGAGTAGCATTTGCCGTACACGTTCAGGCCGTACGTACCACCGACGGAGAACGCATACTTCCCGCCATGATGAACGACAACTACTTTACCCTCATGCCCGGTGAGAGCAAAGACCTCGCCATCACTTTCGACAAGTCTCTCCTGCAAGGAGGCTCATACCGCCTGCAAGTAACACCTTACAACAACAAATAATCATGAAAAAGTACCTCATAACCATTTCCATTGCCCTTGCTGCAACATCGCTGTCTGCAACAGGGGCAATGCCCTTGTATAAAGACGCTTCGGCACCCGTACAGCAGCGGGTCGACGACCTGCTCTCGCGGATGACGTTGCAAGAAAAAATAGACCAGTTGCAAAACCGGGCATCAGGCAAGCTCGAAGATATAGACAAAATCTTTGCCGGAAGAAGTTTTGGCACTACGCATGAGATGAGTATGCCCGCTTTCGACTGTGCCGTAATGTACCGCGCATTACAGACATACATGAAGACCAATACCCGCCTCGGCATTCCCGTACTCACTTCAGCCGAAGGCATAGAAGGCATATTGCAGAATGGCTGTACCATCTTTCCCCACGCATTGGCACAAGGCAGCACTTTCAATCCCTCGCTGGTTCGGCAGATGACCCGGGCAGCCGGAGAAGAAGCCCGGGCAATAGGTATACACCAAATCCTCTCGCCTGTGCTCGACATTGCCCGGGAATTACGGTGGGGAAGGGTAGAAGAAACCTATGGCGAAGACCCCTATCTCATAGCCCGCATGGGCGAAGCCTTTATCGAAGGATACCAAGAATACGACATAACCTGTATGCCCAAGCACTTTGTAGCACACGGTACGCCTGCCGGCGGGCTGAACTGTGCCGGAGTAAGCGGGGGAGAAAGAGAATTGAGAAGCCTGTACCTGTACCCCTTTGAAAAAGTGATACGGAGCACCGCCCCGATGGCCGTCATGACATGTTACAGTGCCTATGACGGTGTACCCGTAACCGGTTCTTATTACTACATGACCGAGCTGTTGCGCGAGGAGCTGGGATTCGACGGATACGTATATTCCGACTGGGGCTCGGTAGAGCGGTTGCACACATTCCACCGGGCAGCAGCTACTCGGGAAGAAGCCGCAAAAATGGCACTCGAAGCAGGGGTAGACCTGAATATAGACTCTTCTTACGAAACCCTTGAAAAGATGGTGGCCGACGGGAGGTTAGACGAGAAATACATCGACCGGGCAGTAAGAAGAATACTGACAGTAAAATTTCGCCTCGGGCTCTTCGATGCACCTTATGGCGACCCCGAACAAGTGAAAAAAGTAGTACGCAGCAAAGAGAAGATAGCACTGTCGAAAGCCATAGCCGACGAGAGTGCGATTTTGCTGGAGAACAAAAACGGCATACTTCCGTTGGACATCACACGCTACAAATCCATAGCCGTCATCGGGCCCAATGCCGACCAGACAGTCATGGGCGACTATTCGTGGACGACAAGCGACACCGACGAAGGAATAACCTTGTTACAGGGACTTAAAAACGTTGTGGGAGACCGAGTTGCCATCAATTATGCCCAAGGTTGTGACTGGTGGAGCCGTGACAAAAGCAAGATAGCAGAAGCCGTTGAAGTAGCCCGCCGGAGCGATATAGCCATAGTCGCCATAGGTACGCGGAGCACCTATCTGGGACGTTCGCCCAGATACTCTACAAGCGGTGAAGGATTCGACCTCTCCTCTCTGGAGCTGCCCGGGGAGCAACTGACCCTCTTAAAGGAAATAAAAAAGACCGGCAAACCGCTCATTGTCGTTTTCATTGCCGGTAAGCCTTTGGCAATGCCGTGGGTAAAAGAAAATGCCGATGCCCTTCTGGTGCAGTGGTATGCCGGAGAGCAGCAGGGCAATACCTTGGCAGACATTCTTACAGGCAAGGTAAACCCTTCGGGAAAAGTAAACGTTTCCTTCCCCCGAAGTACGGGCAATACACCTTGTTTCTACAATCACTATGTTACCGACCGCGAAGAACCCTTCGACCAGCCCGGGACTCCCGACGAACCCAAGGGTCACTATATATTCGATAAGCCCGACCCCCTATGGAATTTTGGTTACGGGCTCAGCTATACGACATTCCGGTACACCGGCTGTGTCCTGAGCGATACCCTCCTGACGGCAGATGGCATACTCAAAGTCAAGGTTACAGTAGAGAATACAGGAAAAAGAGACGGCAAGGAAGTAGTGCAACTCTACGTAAGAGACAAAATAAGCACTGTGGCGACACCGGTTCAGCAGTTGAAAGCTTTCGACAAAATCTCTGTCGAAGCCGGTGGGACAAAGACCGTCGAACTTACGTTGCCTCTCTCGGAACTCGCCCTGTACAATACCCGTATGCAGAAAGTGGTAGAGCCCGGAGAATTTGAGATACAAGTAGGAAGCGCATCAGACCAAATACATTTTGTACGGACAATAATAGTCCGCTGAAAAATACGACACATAGAAAAACAACCACCAGCAGTAAAAAAATATGAAAAAGCTATTTATCCTGTTATGCCTTTGCCTGGTCGTCGGAAGCGCCCGGGCAAAAGTCACGTTGCCCGCCATATTCACCGACAATATGGTCTTGCAGCAAAAAACACAAGTTACCCTCTACGGAAAAGCTGCCGCCGGTAAGAAAATGACCGTAACTACCGGGTGGGACCATGAGCAATACCGTTTTCACTCCGATGCCGAAGGGAACTGGAGCGTGCGCATACCCACCCCCGAAGCTGGAGGGCCCTTTGACATAACCATCTCGGACGGGAAAAAAATCACCTTGCGCAATATCCTGATAGGAGAAGTCTGGTTCTGTTCCGGACAGTCCAATATGGAAATGCCCGTAGCAGGCTGGGGCAAAGTCTTGAACTACGAACAGGAAGTGGCCGCTGCCGATTATCCCTGTATACGCCTGTTTCAGGTAAAAAAAGCAACATCGCTTGCTCCCGCAGCCGACGTTGCTTCGACAATGGGAGGCTGGCAAGAATGCTCTCCCGCATCCGTACCCGAATTTTCCGCACTGGGGTACTTCTTTGCCCGTCGTCTGTGGCAGGAACTCGGTATTCCGGTCGGAGTTATCGACTGTACCTGGGGCGGCACTCCTGCAGAAGCATGGACGAGCTACAATACCTTGAAAAATGTGTACGGATATGTTGACGAAATGCGCGATTTGAGCCGGATGAACTTTGATGCGGCAAAGATGCAGGAACGCTACATCTCGAAAATGGACAACTGGAGAGCCGGATTGCTCACCGACGACCGGGGCTATAAAGACCGGCGCCCGTATTGGTGCATGCCCGACTATGACGATACCCGCTGGGAAGAAATGGACTTGCCCGGATACTGGGAAGGAAAAGGACTGAAAAACTTTGACGGCACAGTGTGGTTTCGTCGGACGGTCGAGATACCCGCAGCATGGGCAGGGCAGGACTTGACCCTCAGCCTGGCGATGATTGACGACGAAGACATCCTGTACTGGAACGGAGAAGAAGCCGCACGAGGGTCAGGATTTACCACCCCCAGACTCTATACGATACCTGCGAAAATGGTAAAACCCGGTAAAGCCGTTATTACCGTACGTGTATCCGACTACGGAGGCGAAGGAGGCATTCACGGTAAGGCAGAAGACATGTATCTCTCATCAGCACAGGATAAAATCCCCCTGGCAGGTAAGTGGAAATACGATATCGGGCTCTCATTGGCAAAATATCCTATTGCACCCGTATCGCCCGTAGGAAGCTCAAGTTATCCCACCGTACTCTATAATGCGATGGTACACCCTCTCGTGACGTTCCCCGTAAAAGGCGTTATCTGGTATCAGGGAGAAGCTAATGTCGGACGGGCAGTCGAGTATACCGACCTCTTTCAAGCGCTTATACACGATTGGCGCGATAAGTGGAACAATCCCGATATGCCCTTCTACTTCGTGCAGTTGGCCAACTTCATGGAACGCGTAGACGGGCAAGAAGAAAGCCCCTGGCCCGAGCTGCGTGAAGCCCAGGCCAAAGCCCTCTGTATGGAACATACCGGTATGGCCGTCATATATGACATCGGAGAAGCCGGTGACATACACCCCAAAAACAAGCAAGAAGTGGGCCGGCGCCTGTCGCTCATTGCACTGGCAGACACCTACGGCAAAGACCTTACTTGTTCCGGTCCCCGCTACGCAACCTATCGGGTCGACGGAGACCGCGTAGAAGTAGAATTTTCCTGCACAGGCGGAGGATTGCAAGCTAAAGGCGGCGAACTCAAAGGTTTTGTCATATCCGGGCCCGACCACCGTTTCCACAAAGCCTACGCTGTCATATCCGGAAACAAAGTGATACTTTCCTCTCCCGAAGTGAAATACCCTGTGGCAGTTCGCTACGGTTGGGGCAACAATATAGAAAGCACACTCTACAATGCCGAAGGGTTGCCCGCGTCGCCCTTCCGCACCGACAACTGGTAATGCAGAATCTTTCCCTTTGGAAAGGCAGAGAAAAAGACAAGTTGTAACCTGCATGATACACAAACCGGAAAAAGAAAAAAATAGACAATATGAAAAACAAACTGTTAGCATTGACATTTACTATCAGTATCAGCATCGGGGCAACGGTACATGCCGACAAGACCCCCGTAGAATGGGTAAACCCCTTTATCGGTACAGGAGCAGTAGCCAATAGCCTCTCCGGCAATAATTATCCCGGAGCGACAGTCCCTTTCGGCATGGTACAGTTGAGCCCCGATACCCGGGTTGCCCCCGACTGGGCACAAGCATCGGGATACGATTACAACGACCGGCAGATAATAGGCTTCAGCCATACCCGTTTGAGCGGTACAGGAGCCTCCGATTTTATCGATATCCTGCTGATGCCGACCACCGGAAAAACCTGTATAGAAGCCCAAGAGTCTCCCCGGAGCGGTACCGGATACCAGTCGGCATTCTCTCATGACAGAGAATCAGCCTCCCCCGGATATTACAAAGTGACACTCGATAGCTACGGAATCGATGCCGAGCTGACGGCCTCCGCCCGGGTAGGCATGCACCGTTACCGTTACCCCCAAGGAGCAGACAGTTCGCATATTGTTTTAGACCTCGACCATTCCGCCAATAAAGGTAGCTGGGGGCGCCGTATCATCAACTCCCAGATACGCATCGTCGACCCCTGTACCGTCGACGGCTACCGTATCATTACTGGTTGGGCCAAATTGAGGAAGATATACTTTCGTATCCGATTTTCCCAACCGATAAAAAACGTCTTGTTGGCCGATGGTTCCCGTATATACCACAACATGCCGGTCATAAACGGTACTGCACTGAAAGCCGTATTTGACTTCGATACCCGGCACAATACGACCGTAATGGCAAAAGTAGCCCTGTCGCCCGTCTCGATAGAAAACGCCATACAAAACATGTCGGCCGAGATACCCGGATGGGATTTTGACGATGTTGTTCGCCAAGCATCCGGCATGTGGAATGCCGAATTAGGCAAGATACAGGTTCAGGGTACCGACCTTCAAAAAGAAATATTCTACACAGCCCTCTATCACACGATGATACAACCCAATATAATGTCTGATGCAAACGGGGACTATATGGCAGCCGACTACACCGTACGCCGGCTCTCGGGAAATGACAAGCATTACTCCACCTTCTCCCTGTGGGATACCTACCGGGCGGCGCACCCTCTCTATACGCTCATCCACCCCGACCGCTCCGCCCACTTTATAAAAAGCATGATACGGCAGTACGACTACTATGGCTATCTCCCCGTATGGCAACTATGGGGACAAGACAACTACTGTATGATAGGCAACCACGCCATCCCGGTCATTGTAGACGCCATACAGAAAGGCATACCCGGTATCGATATGGAAAAAGCATACGAAGCCGTTAGGAAAAGTTCTCTCATATCCCATCCCAATTCACCTTTCGACGTGTGGGACAAATACGGCTATATGCCCGAGAACATACAATCCCAATCCGTTTCCATCACCCTCGAATTTTCCTTCGATGACTGGTGCGTGGCACGTCTGGCTAAAAAACTCGGCAAAGAAGACGATTGCCGCTACTTTGCCGGACGCTCGGAAAACTACCGCAACCTCTTCAATCCCGAAACGCGCTTCTTTCAGCCCAAAGACGATAAAGGCAACTGGATAACCCCCTTCGACCCCTACAAATACGGAGCCAACGGAGGCTACCCCTTTACCGAAGGAAACGCCTGGCAATACTTCTGGTACGTCCCCCACAACATAAAATCATTGGTAAGACTCACCGGAGGAGACAAAGCCTTTGCCGAAAAGCTCGACCACTTCTTCACATCCACCCATACCAGCGGGGAGAAAAACGATAATGCCTCGGGATTTATCGGACAATACGCCCACGGCAACGAGCCCAGCCACCATGTCGCATATCTGTACAACTACGTAGGACAACCCTGGAAGACCCAGCAATACGTATCATATATCCTCAACAATCTGTACGACAATACCTCCGCAGGTTATGCCGGGAACGACGACTGTGGCGAAATGTCATCATGGTACATCTTCAGTGCCATGGGATTCTATCCGGTAAATCCCGCAAGCGGAATATACGTAATAGGTTCGCCCCTGTTGGAACAAGCCGATATACACCTGCCAGGAGGAAACTCCTTTACCGTAAAAGCCCCGAAAAAGAACGATAAAGAAATCTATATACAATCCGTTCGCCTCAACGGGAAAAAATACGACAAGACATATATCACCCACCAAGACATTCTGCAGGGAGGAACATTGGAATTCAAAATGGGAGTAAAACCCTCATCCTGGGGAAAAAAGCCCGAAATGAGGCCCGTTGAGGAACCGCTGATGTAAAATTTTGTATATTTGGAAAAACTTGATATATGAAAAAAATATCTCCCCGTTACGCAATCACCCTGCTTACCGCAGCACTATTCAGCATCTCGGCACTACAAGCAGAAACAATCGACATCTATCCGGCAGAAAAAGACATGACCCGGGAAATCCAGGCCGCCATACACCTCTCCCGGGAAAAGAAGCATGCACCCGTAACCATACAGTTACGGCAGGGCGATTACCACATATCCCGCAGTCACGCCTCACACCAACTCTATTACATATCCAATACCACATCCTCGTCCGAAAATCCCCACCCTGTAAAACACATAGGATTGTGGCTCAAAGGACTGAGGAATGTAATCATAGACGGAGGAGGAGCAAGGCTCATCACCCACGGAGAGATGACCACTTTTGTCATAGACAGTTGCGAAAACATCGTGCTCCGTAATTTCACCCTCGTGGCAGCAGACCCCACCGTACCCGAAATGACGGTGCTCGAAGTCGGTGATACCCACATGACAGCCCGCATACACGATGACACCCGGTATGAAATATCCGGAGGAAAACTCCGGTGGATAGGAGAAGGGTGGAGCTTCACGCAACCCGTAGCCCCGCAAGTATTCCACCCTGGAATCAATGAAACCCTCCGTTGTGCTTCCCCCCTCGACAACCTTGTGCAAGTTACCGAGCTGGAACACAAAATCATCCGGTTCGATTACAGCCGCCGACCCGACGGAATAAAACCCGGGCAAGTCTATCAGATGAGAGACGCCATACGGGATGAAGCTTGCGGATTCATCCATAAAAGTAAAAACATAACCCTGCAAAATATCCGCTTTCACTTCCTCGGTAACTTCGGCATCGTAGGCCAGTACTCCGAAAACCTCACCTATGACCGCATTTTCTGCGAACCCGAATTGGGGACAGGGCGCACCTGTGCCGGATTTGCCGACTTCGTGCAGATGTCCGGATGCAAGGGCAAACTGAAAATCCTGAACTCTCGGTTCGAAGGGGCACAAGACGACCCGATAAACATACACGGTACACATCTGAAAGCCGTAGGCTATCCTTCGCCCCGGCAAATAAAAGTCCGTTTTATGCATCCGCAGTCGTACGGTTTCGAAGCATTCTTCAAGGGCGATAAGATAGAACTGGCCGACGCACATACTCTGTTGTGCAAAAGCCGTGCGACGGTAAAGTCCGTTCAGAGGCTCGACAATTATGAAATATTGTTGACAGTAGATACAACCCTTCCCGCCCACCTGGAACAACAAAATATCGTCGTCGAGAACATTACATGGACCCCCGATGTAGAAATAGCCGGCAACTATTTTGCCCGTACTCCCACCCGGGGCATTCTGGTAACGACAAGAGGGAAAGTACTTATCCGCGACAATACCTTTTACCGTACCCCCATGAGTGCCGTATTCATATCCGATGACGCCCGCAACTGGTATGAGTCCGGTCCCGTGCGCGATGTGACCATCCGCGACAATACATTTATTGGGTGCGGTACTCCGGTAATCGGCGTTTTCCCCGAAAATGACAAGTACGAAGGAGCCGTGCACCGCAATATCCGGATACTCTCCAACCGGTTCCGGCTGAAGCCCGGAAAGGCCATATCCGTTCGCTGTACCGATGGAGTAGAAATAAAAGACAACTATTTTGTTTCATCCTCCGGGACGATAGAAAATATAATCGACATAGAACAGTGCGATAACGTAGACATAGACAAGAACCTCCTTTCCCGGTAAAGGAAATCCCTCAAATGGATATATAGGTCATACAAAGGGTCATGACAAGCCATATACAGGCAGCATTGATATCGTACTGTCCTTAGCGGTTGGGATATCTTTTGCAGCCGGTTTCCCCAGCCGAAAAAGACACGCACGACTGCCCTTGAAAAATGGCAGTCGTGCGTGTGTCGGATATAGCCGCCGGAGTTTTGATGGTCGGCGACTGTTATTTATAACAACATATCATAAGAAGAGCGATACGACCAGATAGACAATCGCCGCCAGCAATGCACTCACCGGGATAGTCAGCACCCATGCAGTCATCAGATTTCTCGTTACCCCCCAACGTACCGCAGAAAGCCGTTTGGTAGCGCCTACACCGATAATAGCACCCGTAATCGTATGCGTCGTGCTCACCGGGATTTTCAGGAACTCGGTCAGGTACAATGTAAACGCACCCGCAGTTTCAGCAATGACACCTTCTAACGGAGTGACCTTGGTAATTTTTGTACCCATGGTTTTTACAATCTTCCAACCGCCCGACATCGTCCCTAAAGAAATAGCCGTAAAACAGGAAAAAGCGACCCAGTTGGGCAAATCGTTGATACTGTTTATGCCCATTCCGAGACCCTCGCTATGAGCGGCTATCATCGCAGCAGCAATGATACCCATTACTTTCTGGGAATCGTTGAGCCCGTGGCCGATGCTGAACAATGCCGAAGATACAAGCTGCAATTTCTTGAACCAGTACTCGGCAGTATGCGGGTGCATACGCCTGCAGATATGAAGAACCAGCAAAGTAAACCCGAAAGCAACCACCATCCCGATAAGCGGAGCAAGGAAAATAAACGCGATGATTTTCAGGATGATACTGGTCTGTATGGCACCGAAACCGTTAGCCATGATGGCAGCACCGGCAAATCCCCCGATAAGAGTATGCGACGATGACGACGGGATGCCTTTCCACCAGGTATACAAATTCCAGATGATGGAAGCGACAACTCCCGACAAGATAATCGGCAAAGTGATATACTCCTCTATCACCGTTTTCGATACGGTATTGGCTATACCGAACCCCCCGATAATATACTTGGCGATGAAAAAAGCGACAAAATTGAACAATGCCGCCCATAACACCGCTTGGAACGGAGAGAGTACCTTGGTCGATACGATGGTAGCAATAGAGTTTGCAGCATCATGGAAACCGTTGATATAATCAAAAGCCAAAGCCAGAATGATGATAATCACTAATAATTCCATCCGTACCCCCGTCTTATACGTATTTTACAATCAAGCTTCTGAGAATCTTCCCCACACGCTCTTCCATATCGGTGGTCTTTTCCAGTTCCTGCATGATTTCCTTTATCTTTATCAGTTCGATGCTGTCTTTCTCCTCTTCAAACAGCTGCGTGACAAAATGCTCATATACATCATCCGCATGATTCTCTATCTCATGCAGTTTGTCGCAATACTGCCGCAAGGCAGACGGGTTTTTATGGAAAGTTTCCAGTTCCTTCATTGCCTTGCACAAAATACCCGCACCCTCTTCAATGAGCGCACCCAGCTCTTGTCCGCTTTGGGAAATAGGGCGGGGGTTATAAATAGAGATGCGCTTCGCACAACTGTTGATTCCATCGATGACATCATCCATTGTAGAAGCCAGGTTATGAATATCCTCCCTGTCAAAAGGAGTAATGAACGTCTTGCTCAGCTCGTCGAAGATTATATGTGTCTGGGTATCGCCCTTACGCTCCAGCTCCTTAATCTGCTTATAATAATCAGCACGTTTGTCCGGTTCGTCATGCCGGAGGTCGGCAACCAGCAGAGCCGAAGACTCGACTACGATTTCAGACAGTTTATTCAGCATGGGAAAAAATTTGGGTTCCTGAGGAGTAAACCTGCTAAAAAATGAATTTTTCATAAAATGTAAGTCAGTAGTTATGTTTCTTTCTTGTTTTTAAGCCTTTGATGAATATTTTTCCGCACATGCGACCATCAGGTCTGCCAGCTCTTACCATCTTTGCCGCAAAGATAATATTTGCAATTGATTTCATTTTTATTCAGAAAAAAAAATTACAGGAAAATTTCATAGTTATTTTATAATGAGTAATTTATTGTGCATTTTTCCCTTCTTTGTGAGAGGGTGTAAAAACTAAAATCGAATCTTTAAAAAGTTACAGATTATAAGTATGGTGACAAAAAGAGCCTCACCAAAGAGTATTTTTGAATGAAAATGCCCCCTTTTTCTTTATTTATATATGTATTGAGTTTTAAAATGTAAGTTATTTATTTTGTTTTTGAGTTTCTACAAGCCTCCTTCAGAGGGAACAAACGGGGGGGGGCGTTGAGAAGTGCTACCAAAGTTGAGATACAACAGGACGAGTCAATATCTCATTGTCTTGTAGTGCCTGTTTTTTGAGTGGCAGTCCACATGATACCTGAGAGGATATTTTTATGAAGGGAGAGAAAAAAGTATGATAGAATGGCTGAGAGGCACTACGGCAACATACAAAGGGAACTGCTGCCATATTGATTTTTCCTGCATAAGTTTGATACACGTTGTTATTATTCACGAGAATGTCATATTATTTCCTTGTATATTCAAGATATTCTTAATATTTTAGCACTATATTCTTTTTCTAAATACCATGAAATATAAAAATTATTTTAAGCTGGTCTGTAAAATGGTCAATTTCAAAGGAGAAGGGATTTTTGTTTTATTTAATATAAGGGGAATACTCCTTTGATGATATTATGGAGTGCTTGGATAAGATAGATGTATTTTCGACTTTTGATAAAGTTTACCAAAAATATAGAGAGCCGTTTATCAAATTGGCAATTTCTTATGTCGGTGATAGAAGCATCGCAGAAGATTTTGTGACCGATTCTTTTGTAGCCTATTGGGAGAATAGGGGGAAATTGCCGGCAGACACCAATATCCCGGCTTATATATTGGTATCCCTTAAAAATAAGTGCCTGACACATTTGACCCATCTCCGTAAAAGGCAAGAGGTAATCGATAATATAAAGAACCAATATCAGTGGGAATTGGACTTTAAGATTACATCGTTGGAAGCCTGTAATCCGCAAGAGATATTTTCGAAGGAGGTTCACCGATTGGTAAATGATGCCATTCGGTCGCTTCCGGAAAAGACAAGGGAGATTTTTCTATTGAGCCGTATGGAATCTCTTACAAACCGGGAAATATCCGAACGGTTGGATATTTCCATTAAAACGGTCGAATTCCATGTGAGCAAGGCTTTGAAGGTACTTCGTATCGCTCTAAAAGATTATTTATTGGTCTTTTTTTACTTTTTCGTAAAATAATCGTTCTTTTTTGTTAGGGTATTTTCATACTCGTTAGTTATATATACGTAAAGGATAAATTTATGGATAGAGAATTGCTATATCGTTTTTTTAATGGGACAGCTTCCGAGTCGGAACGAATCAGCATTCGGGAATGGGCAGAGGCTGCACCGGAGAATATGCGGGAATTGTTGAACGAACGCAAACTGTATACGGCTATTATATTGACTGGGGAGAAGGAATCTTTCGAATCTCATAAAAAGACAGGTTGGTATAGACGAATCGATTTTATCCATATCGGCCGGTACGCCGCAGTTTTCATCTGTGCTGTTTTGTTGACGTGGTTTGCTTCGAACCCTAAGGATACGACGGTATCGTCTGTCTCGCAAATCGATGTTCCGTTGGGGCAGTATATGAACTTGACGTTGGCCGATGGCACTACGGTCTATCTTAATTCGGGGACGACATTCAGATATCCTACGGCGTTTACAGGCAAGGTGCGGCAGGTGGAAATCGATGGAGAGGGTTTTTTCCAAGTTACCCATCAGGAAAAAGATATTCCTTTTGTCGTGAAAACTTCTAAAGGAGATGTCCGGGTCTTG
Source organism: Coprobacter secundus (assembly GCA_000803105.1). Taxonomy (GTDB): domain Bacteria; phylum Bacteroidota; class Bacteroidia; order Bacteroidales; family Coprobacteraceae; genus Coprobacter; species Coprobacter secundus. Next base: position 41,139 of record JTDA01000010.1, on the reverse strand, counting down.
GGGACGAAATTCAACGTGGAGGCCTATGCAGAGAGAGACAGGTTCGTGACATCGTTGCTCGAAGGTAAGGTAGAAGTGGTTACCGCAATCGGCAGCCTGATGTTGAATCCGAACGAAAAAGCGACACTGGTCGACGGGTCGCTGAAAAAAGAGTCTTTGAGCGATCGAGGCAGCTATAGTTGGACCGGGGGTATAATCGATTTCAATAATATACGGTTTGGTGATTTGATGAGCGAATTTGAAAAAATATATGGAGTCCGCATTATCATTGAAAATCCGGAATTGGAAGATAATTTTTGCTTGGGCAAGTTTCGCCGTATAGACGGGTTGGACTATGCTTTACGGGTGTTGCAAGTGGACATCCCGTTTGAATTCAGACAAGATTTTGAGACACAAACTTTTTATATTAACTAAAAGATAATATTATGGAAAAAACATAGAGAGGTACAGAAAAGGGAATATCGAACCGTCGCCAAACATATCAATATTCCCCCTTAAAGAATTAACACAACAATCGTATTAATCTTAAAACACACAAATATATGAAAAAGAAGTTGATGTTGGAGAATAAAGGGTTCTCTAATTCAATAATTTTATTTAGATTTATGAAAATCACACGTTTTTTGTTCCTTATAGGAATGCTGAATGTCTGTGCCTTTAACGCATATTCCCAAAATGCCAAAGTAACCTTGAATCGTACGAACACTCCCCTTCAAGTTATTCTCAATGACATAGAGTCACGGACCAATTACCTGTTTATAATCATTAATGGACAGGTAGATACCCAAAAGAAATATTCGATTAAAGTCAAGTCGGAGCCGGTCTCTTCCGTACTGGACAAACTGTTCAAAGGTGAGAAAATCAGTTACAAGATGAAAGGCAACCACATTGTCCTTTCCCGTGAGACCGAAGGGAGCAAGGAAAAGAGCAAGCGCAAGTTGACCGGTTATGTTAAAGACAACTTGGGAGAACCGCTCGTAGGAGCAAGTATCCATATACAGGGTACCCAGCAGGGTACGGTGACCGATCTTGACGGTTATTTCCATATCGAAGGAGATTATGACGAAAACACGGTGCTCAGTATTCGCTATGTGGGTATGGAGGATAAGAATGTAGTCATTGCCGATAAGAATAGTTTCAATATTATTATGGACGACAATAACCGGGAGTTGGACGAAGTGGTCGTGGTAGGATATGGAACACAGAAAAAGATAAATTTGAGCGGTGCGGTGGAGGCTGTCTCCGGTACGACTCTTGAAAATCGTTCTGCCAATAATGTCGGAGTTATGTTGCAAGGATTGGTTCCCAACTTGAATATCAATGTCGATGGCGGCCAATTGAACCAGACGCCCTCTTTCAATATTCGTGGTGCGACGACTATTACCAACGGTGGCTCACCGTTGATTCTGGTAGATGGGATTCCGATGGCAGAAGCAGAATTCTCTCGTATGAACAGTGCCGATATAGAGAGTATATCGGTCTTGAAAGACGCTTCTTCGGCAGCTATTTATGGAGCCCGTGCTGCCTTTGGTGTGATTCTTGTAACGACGAAAAAAGGAAAAGAAGGTAAAACTAAATTTTCATTTAATAATACGGTGAACGTGCGCACGTTGGGCCGTATGCCGGAAGTTGTGAAAGACCCGTATATACAGGCTTCGTACAAAGATATTATGGGGGCGCCGTGGTACGACCTCTATACCGAGGAAGAGTTGGAATATGCCAGGCAGCGTTCGCTCGACCCATCGCTTTCACCGGTGATGATCAATCCCAAAGACCCCAACCGCTATTCTTATTTGGGGGCGACCGATTGGTTTCACGAACTGTATAGCAACACGGGATTCTCTCATTCGCACTCTATCGGCATGTCTGGTGCTACGGCCAAGACATCTTATTATTTAGGTGGCGAGTACTTTGGAGAGAGCGGTATGCTCAGATATAATACAGATAAAGCTAACCGGTATAATTTAAGAAGCAATGTCAGCTATCAAGTGACCGATTGGTTGAATATTTCGAACAATACTTCGATGACTTACTATACTTACAAGGCCCCCTCTTCGCTCGATAGCGGTTGGCTGTATACTTACATCCATAATGCCAACGCATTGACGGTGCCCAAGAATCCCGACGGAAGCTGGACGGAAAATGGAGCGAAATATATTGCCGGAACGGAAATGGGAGGAGAGAGCGAGACAGAAGAACTTTTGGCACAGACGCAAGTCTCGTTCGATATTTCGCTGATTAAGAATGTATGGTCGGTAAAAGGAGACCTCGCGATTAAGTTTTGGAACAAACATAAGAATTATTGGGAGTCGGACAAAGATTTTGTTTTTAGGGACGGGCCCGATAGCGCACCCAAAGAATTGGGGTGGAGCGATTTTGCCAAAACGGAACATGATAATTCCCGGTTTACATTGTTTAATATTTACTCGAATTTCAACAAGAAGTTTGGGAAACACGAGCTCGGTGTCACGGTGGGTTTTGAACAACAATTGGAGTCGGCGCAATATTTCACCGGCCAGCGAGACGGTCTTATCAGTAACTCTGCTCCCAGTATAGCCGTTTCTTCGGGTGAAAATAAAGAATTGACGGATTACCGTTACAGCTGGGCGACACGAAGCGGATTTTATCGTTTGAATTATATGTTTGGAGACCGATATATTTTTGAGGCAAACGGGCGTTACGACGGTACATCCCGGTTCCAGAAAGACCATCGTTTCGGATTCTTCCCTTCCTTCTCGGCTGCATGGGTGATTTCGAATGAGGAATTCTACCAGCCGATAAAGGATGTCATGAATGCGGCAAAACTTCGTGCTTCGTACGGTTGGTTGGGCAACCAAAATGTGGGTTACTATGAATACATCTCGAATATGTCGTTTTATGAATGTAACTATTTGATTGATGGTAAGAAACCCATCGGTGTGGGTTCTCCTAATTTGATTTCCGGTGATTTGACATGGGAAAAGGTAAACACCATCGATGTGGGATTGGATTTGGCTTTTTTTGGAAACCGTCTGACTTTCTCGGGAGACGTTTATCGAAGGAATACTCTTGATATGTTGACACCCGGCAAAACGCTTCCGGGCGTCTTGGGGGTTTCCTCCCCTCGTCAAAACGCAGCCGATTTGAAGACGCAAGGTTGGGAAATCTCTTTAGGATGGCAAGACCAGTTCAGTTTGGCTTCAAAACCGTTCAGCTATTCGGTCAAGTTCAATCTGTCCGATTCTTGGGCCGAAATTACCCGGTTCAATAACGAAACCGGTACGTTGGACGATTACTATGCGGGATGGCGTATGGGAGATATCTTGGGTTTGACGACAGAGGGATTTTTCCAGAGTGAAGAAGATATTAAAAATCATGCCGACCAATGGGAAGTGACCGCTTATCCCGGTGACCGTCCGTTGGCTCCCGGTGACTTGAAATACAAGGATTTGAATAATGACGGGTATATCAATAAAGGAAAATGGACCGTTGACGACCACGGAGACTATTCGGTCATAGGAAACGAGAGCCCCCGATATTGTTACGGTGCCGATATTAATGCCGCATGGAACGGATTCGATTTCAGAATTTTGCTGCAAGGCGTGGGCAAAAAAGACTGGTATCCCAATGTGTTTACATTCTTCGGTATTTACCGTGCACCGTGGTCCGATGTGTATACCAACAATCTTGACCATTGGACTCCGGAAAATCCGGACGGGTATTTCCCTCGTTTGAAATCCTATACGGCCGAGACAGACGGAGATATGAGTATTCCGCAGACCCGCTACTTGCAGAATGCTGCTTATATGAGAATCAAGAATATAACTTTCGGATACTCTCTCCCGCAAAATCTTACTCGCAAGATAAAAATAGACCAGATAAGATTTTATTTCAGCGGTGAAAATGTAGCTGAGTTTACAAAGTTGAGTAAAAATGTCGATCCCGAAGGCCTTGGTTTGGTTCACCCCATGCAGCGGGTATTTTCGTTCGGTCTTAACCTTAACTTCTAAAATGTATGAATTATGAAAAGGATATTATATATAGTTGTCGTGTTTATAAGTTTGTGTGGTTGTAATGATTCTTTTTTGGACCGGTTGCCCGAGACCTCGTTGGTTACGGAAAAGTTTTTCAACTCGCCGTCCGATTTGGCTTTGTTTGTCAATAAACTGTATCTGAGTGAGTCCCCCCAATATTGGGACATCGGAACAGACAACGTGGTGGCATCGGAAAAAGATGAGATGTTGGACTTGATTCGCGGGAATATAACCCCGGCTACAGTCGGTGGTTGGAATTGGGGACAAGTGAGGGAATTGAACTATTTCTTGGACAATGCGGGCAGGGCGGAAGGCGACCAGGCGCTTATCGACCATTATATCGGTATTGTCCGTATGCTTCGGGGAAAAGAATATTATGAATTGGTTAAGCGGTATAGCGACGTTCCTTGGTATGACCACGTGTTGAGCGATACCGATATCGACGAACTTTACAAACCTCAAGATTCCCGTTTGTTCGTGATGGATAAAATTATGGAGGATTTGAGGTTCGGGTGTAAACATATCTTGCCGGATTTGAAGGGGCGGGTTACATACACCCAGTGGTATGCCTATGGATTGCTTGCCCGAATCGCATTGCATGAAGGTACATTCCGGAAATACCATACCGAATTGGGGCTGGAAAGCACAGCCGATAAGTTCCTTGAAGAAGCCGTGTCCGCTTGTGAGAAGATTATGGAAAATACGGCCGAGTTTGATATCTACACCGACGGGGGAGTGAACGAAGCTTATCGTAACTTGTTTGCCAGCAATAACTTGAGCAAATGCAAAGAGATGATTTTGTACAAGGATTTTGACAACGAAGCCCTCATTCGCCACGATGCTTCTATGCATGTGTTTGCCTATACCACCAATTTGAGCCGGTCTTTAATGGAAAGCTATTTGGTGAAAAAAGACGAAAAGGCTGTGCCCTTCTCTTCCGTAGAAAATTATCAGACGAAGACTTTCATTGAGACATTTGCCGACAGAGATCCCCGATATGCACAGACCTTTATGTATCCCGGCTATATTCGTCCGGGAGATGCGAAACCTTTTGTCCCCAATATGAACTTGGGGGGCTATCCGCAGATAAAATTCGTGTCAAAGGACGCCTCGCAGAATCAATGGGGATGTTCATACACCGACCTGCCTTTGATGAGATTGGGCGAAATCCTTCTGATTTATGCCGAAGCGAAAGCCGAGCTCGGCACATTGACTCAGCCCGATTTGGACAAATCCATCAACAAGTTGAGAAAACGGGTAGGGATGCCGGATATGGTATTGTCCGACCTCGTTGCCGATCCGGTTTTGGAACAACAATACCCGAATGTGACCGGTGGTATGAGAAACGCCATTCTCGAAATTCGTCGGGAAAGGCGGGTCGAATTGGCTTGCGAGGGATTCCGCCAGGACGATTTGATGAGATGGAAAGTAGGCAAGTTGCTCGAATTGCCGCAGGGAGCTTATATCGCAAAGATAAACGATGTGTTCGATGTCACCGGTGACGGTGTTACCGATGTGGGCATATTCTTGAACAGCAAGGCCGTGAAACCCATATATAAAAAGAAGATATGCTATTATCTGGAAGAAGAGAACGGTGAAAAGACCAGTATTTCCTTGTCCGAAGGCGACCACGGTTATATCATCCTGACTAATGATGTGGAGAACCCCAAAAAATTCGAAGAACCGAAATATTACTATTTCCCGATTCCGCAAGGCGAACGGATAACCAACCCGAATTTGAAAGAAACCAATTTTTGGTAAGCAATAAGAGCCTGTCTGTATTTTGCTCGGGTCAGATTTGAGAGTTTCTGTTTTCTTGTTGGGAAAATTCAGGCGGGCTCTATAAACTTCATGCTTAAAAAAAACGGAAAATGTGCCGTGCCCCGAAAGTGGGGTACGATGCACACATCCTTAAAAAAATCAGTAAATTATGAGACGTAAATGGTATGTCGTCATGCTTCTTTTGTGCGTGGCGGTAGCGGGTATCGCACAACAAAATAACAAGGTTTTCGACATCGATTTGTGGCAACAGGGATTGCCCAACAGCAACGGCATGGATTCTCCTCCCTTCGATGAGTCGATAGGCAATTTCAAACCTTCGATTCGGGTATTCCTGCCCGATTCCCGGGTAGCTACCGGCAAAGCCGTACTTATTTGTCCGGGAGGAGCATACGTACATTTGGCCTATCACCATGAAGGGTACGATTGGGCTCCTTATTTTAACAAAATGGGTATCGCTGCAATTGTGCTGAAATATAGAATGCCCAAGCGGGGGCATAAAGAAGTGCCTTATTCCGATGCCGAAGAGGCGATGAGGCTCATCAAGAGTCATGCTTCGCAATGGAATATCAATCCCGACGATGTGGGTATCATGGGCTCTTCGGCCGGAGGCCATTTGGCTTCTACCGTGGCAGTACGCAGTACCGGGAATTTGCGCCCCGACTTCCAGATACTGTTCTATCCGGTCATTACGATGGATAAGAAGTACACCCACATGGGATCGCACGATAATCTATTGGGGCCGGGAGCTTCTAAGGAATTGGAAGAGAAATATTCCAACGAAAAGCAAGTGACCGGCAACACCCCCCCGGCTTTTATCGTGTATAGCGACGATGACGATGTAGTAGCGCCGGACAACGGTGTGAATTATTATCTGGCCTTGCGCAAACATGGAATACCGGCCTCCCTCCATATATACCCTTCGGGCGGTCACGGTTGGGGAATACTGGAAAGTTTCCTGTATAAGAATCAAATGTTGAACGATTTGGAAGTCTGGCTCAAGACTTGCAAACCGGGCAAAAAATAAAAGAAGATAAAAATGAAAAAAATACTGTTTTTACTATTCATATCCACATCTCTGCTGATGCAAGCCAAAGAGGTGGCATTGACATTCAACGACCCTTCGGAGTTTTACAAGGACTACCGTTTTTCCGAAGGTATCGAGGGTAAGGCACTCGATATCAGCCGGGCTGCCTATCATCGTAATCCCGTTACCGTTCATCAAATCGATTCGGTAGATATGGCGGGTTCTTTCTCCATAAGTATCTGGTTGAAATCAGCGAGCGAAAATGTCGGTTGGAAAGGTATCGTCAGCAACAAGATGTCTTACGATATGAAGGATGCCGGATTTATGATTTCCACGCAGGAAAACGGCTCTTGGGCCGTCTATTTCACCGATGGGAAAAATTGGCAGTGGGATTACAGGCCTACGGCGAAGCGGCAGCCTGTCAACGACGGCAAGTGGCATTTTTTGGCCATTACTCATTTTGCCGAGAAAGACGAGATGAAAATGTATTATGACGGGAAAAACGTCGCTACCTACTGTACCAACGGAAACAAGAATCTGGCTACCGGAAATCCGGTGCGCATCGGGAATCACGTCGATAACCAATGGAACAGCTTCAACGGTATGCTGGACCAGTTCCGGTTTACCGACCGGGTGAGAAGCAGCGAAGAGATTGCCGAAGAGTATTTTCGTCATACGGGAATCAGGCAGGAAGACAATCTGCCCCGCTTTACCCCGGAGATTAACCTGATGGCTTTCAATATATTCCACGGAGGGCATGAACTGGGCGAACAAGTAGGCGTCGAACGGGTCGTCGAGGTGATTAAAGGGGCGAAAGCCGATGTCATTGGCATGATTGAGACATACGGTGCAGGCGCTGAAATAGCCGATGCTTTGGGATATTATTTTTATCTGAGAAGTTCCAATCTGTCTATCATGAGCAAATATCCTATCGAGCAGACATGGGACATGTTCCAGCCGTTTAATACCTGTGCGGCCACGATACGTATCAGCCAGACTCAAACCTTCAATTATGTGAACCTGTGGCTGGATTACCGCCCTATCACCGACGAGCAGATAAGGGCCCGGATGACGGTGGCCGAAATGGAAAAAGGTGAGTTGCCCACGAGATACAGGGAACTGAGTGCGATTATGGAAGATATGAAACCGTTCTTCGACCGGAAAGAAGTCCCGCTTTTCGTCTCCGGCGATTTCAATAGCGGCTCTCATTTGGATTGGACAGAAGAGGCCAAACATCTCTTTGGAGGGTATGTCTTTAAATGGCCGACGAGCGTGTTGATGGAGCAAAAAGGCTTCAAAGACTCTTATAGGGAGTTGCACCCCGACCCGGTCAAATATCCATGCCTGACATGGTCTACCATGTCTAAGTTGGATTTGCAATACCGCATCGATTTTATCTATTACAAAGGGAAAAAGGTGAAAGCCGTTCGTTCCGAGATGATAGACAGCCATCCCGTGCGTTTCCCCTCAGATCATGCGGCAATGATAACCACGTTCAAGTTTAAGAAATGAGAAAAACAGGAATAAAATATCTTTTGGGAATTGTGGCAGGAGCCTTTGCCCTGCTGTGCGGAAGCACCTCTTTCGCAGGAAATACGATATTGCCTTATCCCAATCAAGTAGAGTGGAAAGAAGGCACGTGCCGGATAGAGAAACGCTTGTCGGTCTATTGCGACGAGGTTTTCAAGTATGAGACGAAAAAGGAGATGGATGCCTTGAAAAAGGAGGCGGGGGTCGCTTATAGGTTCTCGAATCGGGAGCAGGCCGATTTTCGGGTGCTTTTTTCAAAAGACATAGCGAAAGAAGGATATACCCTTGATATTACCGGTTCGGGCATCTCGATTCAAGCCTCTGCTCCGGCGGGAGTATTCTATGCCGTTCAGACCTTGAAGCAGCTGCTTCAAAAAGAACAAGCCGCTTATCGGTTCCCTTATGTAGAAATTGCCGATTCCCCGGCTTTCCCGTGGAGGGGCTTTTTATTGGACGAAGCCCGTAATTTCCAAGGAAAGAAAGAGGTGAAAAAATTATTGGACGAAATGGCGATGCTGAAAATGAATGTGTTCCATTGGCACTTGACCGACGACCAAGGCTGGCGGATAGAAATAAAAAAATATCCCCGGCTGACCGAGGTCGGTGGTCGCAGGGACTCCACCCAACTGAATTGGTATGAAAGCACGGTGTATGACAAAAAGCCCGTCAGCGGATATTATACCCAGAAAGATATTCGGGAGATTGTTGCCTATGCGGCCGAGCGTCACATCACGATTGTTCCCGAAATAGAATTTCCAGGTCATGCCTCAGCTGCGATTGCCGCATATCCGTGGTTGGGATGTAGCAAAAAAGAGATTCCGGTTTCCTGTGCCTACGGTGTCTTCTCGTCGGTTTTCGACATCGCCGATTCCAGGACACAGCAGTTTGTCCGTGACGTATTGGATGAGGTAGCTGCTCTTTTCCCTTCGGATATCATTCATATCGGAGGCGATGAGGTGAAATATGACGAATGGCAGAATTCCGAAAATATCAAGCGGCTCATGGAGAAAGAGAAGGTCGATTCTCCGGCCGGATTGCAGATATGGTTCGCCAACCGTCTTTCGTCTTACCTGAAGAAAAAAGGCAAGAAAATGATGGGGTGGAACGATATTACCGGAGACAAGCTGCATGCCTATCATCCGGAGAATGCTACACAAAGCCGGCTGGATGCCGACAATACGATTGTGCAATTCTGGTTGGGCACTCCCGAGATATTGGAAAAAGCGCTTCGCAGGAATTTGAAAATAGTGAATAGCTACTGCGACTATACCTATCTGAATTACAATTATGATAAAATCGTTCCCGGACTGGAATATGCACATAAGCCCATACCCATGGAAAAGGCCTACAATTTTTATCCGGTTCCGGAAGGATGGGAAGACAGGAGAGACTTGATATTGGGGGTGACTTGCGCCATGTGGGGCGAGTGGATAAACCGTCCCGACATTATGTATAAAATGGTTTATCCCCAAGTTGCGGCTTATGCCGAGGTGGGTTGGACCGAGAGAAGGAATAAAGAGTTCGGCAGGTTCACGGACGCATTGGAGTTTTTCAAGAGACGATGGACTTCCGCCGGATATATCCGATGATTATCAATTTGTATTATTAATATATTTTTTTACTATTTTGTTTCATTTAAAAAATTATTATCATGAAAAAGTTAACAGTACTTTGTGTGTGTGCAATGGTTTCATTTGCACAAATGTGGGCGCAAAACGTCGTTATTTCGTTGGATAAATTCCATTTTGAAAGAGGAGAGGACATTGTGGTGACTTACAGCAATGGCCCTTGTAATGCCAAGGACTATATCGGAATCGCACCGTTGGGACAGCCGATTACTGGAGCTCCGGGCGGATATACTACGACTTACGCTTATTTGGACAATCCGGGTACGGCCGAGGGCATTTGTACCGTTCCGGGCAATAATATGGGAGCGAGTGTGGACGGCTACTATTGGGCCGTATATCTGTTGGACGACGGCTATAATGCAGGTTCGGTATATATACCTTTCTATTATGGTACAGAAGCTCCGCAAAATGAAGCCCCGGCTTTGACCGTTGACGAGTGCACGGTCGATTATACAACGATAACTTTCACCGACAATGAACTTTGGAGAAACCTGATTAAAGGGATAAGCGTGGACGGAACCGAGTTGACAACCGACGACTATACGATGGAAGCCGGTGCACTTTATATCCTTAAAGATTTGACAGCCGCCAATACGCTTACCATTACGGCATGGGATCATCCCGATGCAACGGTTGCTTTCGGTACGACATCTATCGATGAAAATCTGGTGGGCAGCATGCGTTTCTGCAACGGACATTTGTATGTCTCGAATATCGCTTCCAAGTCGGTATCTGTGATTTCCTTGACAGGCGTCATGGTAGGGACCTATACGCTCAATGCAGGTGAGAACGTATTGGATTTGACTCATTTGAACAACGGTGTTTATTTGGTCAAAGCCGATGGTAAAGGAGCTGGTAAAGTGATGAAGATTATCATCAGACATTGATAGATTAGAGGTAAGTGGAGGCATGTCCTGCATATAAGGCATGCCTCCATAAAAAAAGCAATTATGAAAAAAGGTCTCGTATTACTGTTATATATTCAATTCTGTCTGACTGTTTTAGCGCAGTCTTTTCAACCGGAATTTTCTGTCGCCGGATTTTTCCCTGTCGAAAATTCGGGTAGGGAAGTGTATTCCATGAACCCGTCATGGCGTTTTTATAAAGGAGAGGTTTCCGGTGCCGAAAAAGTGGATTTCGACGATTCGGGCTGGGGACGGGTATCTCTTCCTCATAGTGTGGACACTCTGCCTTCCGAAGCCAGCGGGTGTGCCAATTACCAGGGGGTATCTTGGTATAGGAAGCATTTTTCGGTGAAGCCCGGGCTCTTAGGTAAAAAGTTATTTGTCTATTTTGAAGCTGTCATGGGGAAAACCCGGGTTTGGGTCAATGGAGAACTGTGTGCCACTCATTATGGAGGCTATTTGCCCATTATTCTCGATGTTACCGATAAGCTGGGCGAGGAGAATGTGATAGCAGTTTGTACGGACAATTCCAATGACCCGCTCTATCCGCCGGGAAAGCCGCAGGAATTTCTCGATTTTACATATTCCGGCGGCATTTATCGCGACTGTTGGCTTATCGCCCATAACCGGATTTTTATCACCGATGAAAATTATGCGTCGGAAGTAGCCGGAGGGGGTACGTTTGTTTCGTACGGCCGTGTCTCGGAAAAATCAGCGGATTTGCAGTTGAAAGTACAGCTGAAAAACGAGACCAAGCAATCGTTCAAAGGAAAAGTTCATGTTACATTGTGCTCTCCGTCTGGGGAGACGGTCTGTAAAAAGGTAAGTTCCGTTCAAATCCCGTCCGGAAAAAACGGCTATTGCCATGCTCGCATCGAGGTCAAGAATCCCCGGTTGTGGTATCCTTCTTCCCCGTCTTTGTATCAAGTATATATCGAAGTCAAAGATACCAAGACAGGCAAGACGATAGACGGCTATCGGAAAAAAATAGGTATACGGAGCATTGAGTTTAAGGGAAAAGACGGTTTGTGGGTGAACGGGAAACCCTATCCGCGTCCGTTGATGGGGGTAAACCGTCATCAGGATTTCGCTGTGGTCGGCAATGCAATGACCAATAATTTGCATTGGCGGGATGCGAAGAAGTTGAAAGATTTGGGCTTGGAGATAATTCGTAATGCCCACTACCCGCAGGACCCTGCGTTTATGGATGCCTGCGATGCCTTGGGGCTTTTCGTTATCGAGAATACTCCGGGCTGGCAATTCTGGAACGAAGACCCTATCTTCCAGACAAGGGTTTTCGACGATATCAGAAACATGATCCGTCGGGACAGGAATCGCCCGTCGGTCTTTCTTTGGGAACCTATTCTTAACGAAACGTGGTATCCTGAATCCTTTGTAGACAGTGTGGCGCAAATAGTTGCCGATGAATATCCGTATCCCTATTCCCATATCGTGGGAGACTCCGAGGCGCGCGGTGCATCACGGTTCTCGGTGCTCTATGCTCATCCTTCGAATGGAGATACCGATATAGCTATCAAAAATCTGAATCCCGATGTATCCTATTTTACCAGAGAGTGGGGCGACAATGTCGACGACTGGAACTCACACAACTCCACCAGCCGGGTAAAACGTTGCTGGGGAGAGACCCCCATGCTGGTGCAAGCGACACACTATGCATCGCCTTCCTATACGTGCACCAATTATGACGTTTTGTGGAAAACCCCGAAACAGCATTTCGGAGGCTGCCTGTGGCATTCGTTCGACCATCAGAGGGGATATCACCCCGATCCGTTTTATGGCGGTTTGGCCGATGTCTTCAGGCAACCCAAATATTCCTACTACATGTTTATGGCCCAACGGCCGTTGGACTCCTTGGATATTCAGGCCGAGAGTGGTCCTATGATTTATATCGCACATGAGATGACTCCGTTTTCTCCTGCCGATGTGACAATATATTCCAATTGCGAAGAGGTGAGGCTCACCGTTTTTCAAGGCGGGAAAACTTATGTCTATAAGAAAGAGAGCCGGGCCGGCATGCCTTCTCCCGTTATCGTATTCAAAGATGTATATCGCTTTATGGACGATAAAGCACTTTCCCGAAAAGAAAGACAAGATGAAGTTTTCTTGTTGGCCGAAGGCTTCCAAGACGGGAAAAAGGTGGCGGAACATAAGCGCAGGCCCGCAAGGCGTCCCGCCAAAATAGTCCTTCAGTTAGATACCGAGGGGATTGACCCGGTGGCCGACGGCTCCGATTTGGTGACTGTAATCGCATCTGTGACCGATGAGGACGGGGTAGTTAAGCGGCTGAATAACTACCACATACGTTTTTCGGTCGAAGGAGAAGGCCGCTTGCTCGCCGATGAGAGTTCGCACACCAATCCGCGTCCCGTAGAGTGGGGTACGGCACCGGTACTTTTGCGCACCACCCTGCGTCCCGGCAAAGTGAAGATAAAAGCCGAAGTCGATTCGCCCGGGTTGCAAATGCCTTTGCGGGGAGAGCTGGAGTTTGACGTGCTGCCCGCCACCCACGTTTCCATTTATGATGAGGAGGAGAGAGGGGGTGTCATACGTCCAGTCTCGACCGTCAACCGCTCGAATGAGACGGAGATGCGGAATAAGCTCAACCAAGAGCTGAAAAATGTAGAACGCCAGCAGACGGAGTTCGGAGAATAAGAAAAGTGAAACATAATACAATAAAAAATCAGTAAATAGTAAAATCTATGAAAAATTATTTGGTGTCGGTTTTTGCCCTGTTTTCAATGGGAGTGGGATTGCATGCGGCAAACACGGGAGATGTATGGGTAATGCCCTGTACCGAGTTGCAGGAAAATTATCAGAATTTCCCGGCAGAAGAAAACAACCGGGTCGTTTTGGGACGAGGCGAGACGGAACATATACAGCTTGTATTTTCCACCATCCCCAAAGAAGAAATAACCCTTTCTACATCGAGCTCTCCACAAGAGTTCGGGGTACAATACCGCATTTTGAGGGAGATAGACGGCTTCGACGATGCACTGGTCCCCTTTGAGTCGAAAACAAAGGCCGAGAAGTCCACAACCGTGGTTTGGCTGACTTTTGAGACACCCCGGGATGCCCGCCCCGGTACTTATGATTATTCGGTGAATGTCAAGTCCATAAGGAATAACGTTACCTTGAATTTCAAAGTACGTGTGGCCGATTATGAGATTCCTCTCACACCGTCCATACCTTCGGAGTTCTGTGTCGATATAGATAATTTGCCCGAAAATGGCTCTGATGAGCAGAAGGAGTTGTGGACCGAGTTTTTGCTCACACGCCGTATCGACCCTTATTACGGGAAGATTATCGACCCCTCGATTTGGCGTTGGGACAACTGTTTCTCTCCTTGGCCGTGGGACGATCCCAGAAGCCAGAAATTGCTTCAGGACAAACGCTTTTGCCGTTTTGCCCTTCCTTGTTTGGTAGACGATGAGGAAATCTTGCGCATGTGTGCCGACATGAAGGAAAAAGGGTATTTCGACCGGTGCTATTTCTATATTTGGGACGAGCCGAAGACTCCGGCGCACTATGAACAGATAGCCAAGGAGTCGGCCCATATACTCTCGCTCGAACCCGAGGCAAAAATGCTTGTGCCGATTTCCAGCTCGCTCATCGAAGGCGAGAATAAATGGGATTATAAATATACCTTCGATTTCTTGACACCGTACGTCAAGATACTGCCCATTTCAGCCGAAGAGTATAAATGCCAGAATTCGGTTGCCCAAGACTTTAGGAAAATGATAGAGCCCAGGGCAGAGTGGTGGACTTATGTCTGTTGCGGTCCTGTGGGAGTTCAGCCCAACTTCCTTTTTTCTCAGACACCGTTCCATAATCGGGCGATCATGTGGCGGGTATATAAAGAAAATGAGACCGGATTCCTGTATTGGGGGGTAAACCGGTATCGTATGGAGCCATTTGCATTCGACCGTAGTCTGGATGCTGTCGGTGACGGCGGTTTGGTATTCCCCGGTTATATGTTCGGAGTGAAGGAACCCATTGCATCCGCACGTTTGGAACGTTGGAAAGAAGGACAGGAAGACTATGAGTTGTTGAAAATCGTAGAAGGAAAAGTAGGCAGGCAGAATGCCGAGAAAATTTTGGAACAAGTGTACCGTTCCCCGTCCGATTATACCAGAAATTCCGGTGAGATAGAAGCCTTCAGGGAAAAGCTGATTCAAATCGCCGAGACGTATGACTCTTTTGGACAAGTACTGATACGGGGAGAACAATATCTGGTAGATACCTTGAACGCCTATATCCCGGGGCCCGGCTGTGAATACTCTCATATCCGTATCGATGAACTGCCGATTGAAGCCCATGTCTTGAAAGTGGATTTGCAAAATCCGAATACGAGAGTCAAGACCTTTTTGGGGAACGACCTCATCGAGGGCTTGGAGACTGTATCGTCGGCTTGTGATAGATATACCACCGGGACAACGGACGCCTTTGCAGGGATAAACGGGGATTTTTTTAATATAAGCGCACACAAGGAATTCCCTATCGGAGCCCCTCGGGGCGGGTGCGCTTCCGAAGGCATCATACAGCGGGAGCCCCGTAGCATGGAGTGGGCTTTTGCCGCTATCGACGACAACAATAAACCAATTCTTGACAACATGGCATTTTCCGGCTCGGTCGTCAGCTTGAAAGCCCCTATCGCCTCCTATACTTTCAATGACGTAAATCTTCCCCGCACAGATTGTTATTCGTGCGATATGACTTTTTACAACGAATTTGCGGGCGGATATACCCGTATGGACGAGAATGCCGAGATAGGCGATAAACTGAAAACAGAGGTCTTTTTCAAACTGGCCGACGGACAAGCATGGAAGATAAACTCGCCCATTACCTGCATCGTGACAAGGATTATCAAAGATACAGAAGGGAAAAATGCCCTGAAACCCGGCGAAGCCGCTTTGTCGGGTATCGACCAGGCAAAAGGGTTCTTGGATAAACTTACCGTAGGACAAAAGTTGAAAATCAATATGACAATCAAGACAGCCGGCAATGAGACTCCGGCTATCCGGGAGATGATAGGCGGCAATTCTCTTTTGATGAAGGATGGGGTAATCATGGAGTGCAATTTTAACGATTCCTATAACAATGTGCTCTATCCGAGAACCGGAGTAGGCTGTTCGGCCGACGGTCGTTGGCTGTATCTGATGGTAATAGACGGTCGTCAGGCTCATTCCAGAGGAGTTTATTCCGATGAAATGTGCGACTTGTTCAGGAGTGCGGGAGCTTCCGACGTAGTCGGGTTCGACGGAGGAGGTTCTACCGGGATGGTAGTGAACCATACCGTTGTGAACCGTCCGAGCGACGGGCAGGAAAGGGCCGTTACCAACGGTTGGCTGCTACAGACGACGACTCCGGTCGACCGGGAAATAGTGCGTTTGGCATTCAATTATTGGAATAAGGAACAGATAAATTCCCTTTCCCTGCCTTTGCGTTTGATGGGATACAATCAATATAATGTCCTTGTAGATTCCGACCTTTCACCGGTCACATGGAGCTGTTCGCCGGAGTTGGGGCATATCGAAGGAGAGACGTTGATACTCAAGGGAACCGATATAAAAGGTACGGTAACAGGTACATACAATGGGATGAGCGTCTCCCGGCATTTCAATTTCGGGGAAACTACCGGTTTGGAATCGGTCTCGAAATGGAGCCGGAATGTAAAGTTTTATAAAGACAAAAGTGCCAACTTGTTTTATTTGAGTCAGGACGGAAACGGGCCGTGTAAAATGGCTTACGCCCTGTATACCTTGGACGGCCATTGCATGCGGCAGGGCGAAAGCGAATTGTCTGGCACTTATTGTTTCGATTTCACCGACATGCCCTCAGGGCTGTATCTCTTGAAAGTAAATATGGAGATGGAAAGTTTTACATTCAAATTGATAATCCGATAATATATATGTCCCGTAAAATTGTTTTGGTAATTTGGGGACTCTTGTCGTTCTTTTTCGTACAGGCAGACGAGAGTCGGGCGAGGTGGATTACCGCATTTGAAAATCAAAGCGCCTCGAATACATGGCTTTGCTTTCGCAAGGATATCCATTTGAATTCTCGTCCCTCGGAAAGTGTAACATTGAAAATCGCGGCCGACAGCAAGTACTGGATGTGGATAAACGGTAGGCTCGCCGTCTTCGAGGGGGCTGTGAAACGGGGGCCCACACCGGAAGATACCTATTACGACACAGTCGATGTGACCTCTTTCTTGCAAGAAGGGAAAAATGCCGTCGCTATTCTTTTGTGGTATTTCGGGAAAGAGGGGTTCTCTTATCAGCCGAGCGGCAAAGCCGGATTGTTTGTGGAGAGCCTTTCGGACGAATTCCCTCTGTATAGTGATAAAAGTTGGTTTTCGGCCATTCATGGGGGATATTACACTCCCAAGGGGACACAGCCCAATTTCAGACTGTCCGAATCCAACATCGGTTATGATGCCCGCCTCTTTTCAGAATCGTGGATAGTGTCGCCGGCAGACAGTCTTTGGTATCCGTGGTCGGCTTCGGTAGAAGTAGGAAAAGAAGGTTGTAAGCCGTGGAACAAACTATACTCGAGAATAATCCCGATGTGGAAAGATTATGGACAGAAAGAATATACTCTTCGGGAATGGAGAAGAGGACAGGAAAAAGATACGCTCATTTGTCATCTGCCCTACAATATGCAATTGACACCATGCTTGGAAGTAGAAGCACAAGGGGGAGATACGATAAGCGTATGTACGGATAATTACAAAGGCGGTGGCATGTATAACCTCAGAGCCGAATATGTGACCCGGAAAGGGCGGCAAAGCTATGAAAGCCTGGGCTGGATAAACGGACATGCCGTATATTATATACTCCCCAAAGAAATTACTCTGATAAATGCGACCTATCGGGAAACCAGCTATAATACCTCTTTTGCCGGCTCGTTTAGCTGTAATGACGATTTTTACAACCGGCTTTGGACGAAAGCGCAACGCACGTTGCTGGTGACCATGCGCGACACCTATATGGATTGCCCCGACCGGGAGCGTGCTCAATGGTGGGGCGATGAGGTGATCGAGTCGGGAGAGTCATTCTATGCACTTTGTCCCCAATCGCATTTGCTGATGAAAAAAGGCATGTATGAACTGATGCAGTGGCAGAAAGAAGACGGCACGATATTCTCGCCGATTCCTTCATCGAACTATCAGACGGAACTGCCGGGGCAGATGTTGGCCAGTGTAGGGCTGTATGGATTTTGGAATTATTACCTGAATACCGGCGATACTGCTACTATCGCCGATTTGTATGATTCTGTCAAGCGGTATCTGGCTGTATGGGAATATAACGAAGACGGCACTGTCAAGTTTCGTAGCGGAGACTGGACGTGGGGCGATTGGGGTACGAATGTCGATATAAAAGGATTATTCAATGCTTGGTATTATCTGGCATTGGATGGTGTCTCTCGCATGGCCGGAGTTCTCGGTAAAGAAGACGATGCCGCCGATATGAAAAAAGAAATGAGTGCCTTGAAAGATGCGTTTAACAGGGCATACTGGAAAGGCTATGCGTATCGGGCCGATGAGTCGCTTCCCCATCCCGATGACCGGCTGCAGGCGTTGGCGGTACTCTCAGGATTGGCCGACGAGTCGAAATATGAAGCCATATTGAAACTGTTCCGACACTATGAATATGCCAGTCCCTACATGGAAAAATACGTATTGGAAGCCATGTTCCGTATGAATCGCCCTTGCGAAGCCCTTGAACGAATGAAGAAAAGATTTGGGAAAATGGTAGATTATCCCCGTCTCACGACGCTTTTCGAAGGGTGGGGAATCGGGCCCGAAGGATTTGGCGGAGGTACTTATAACCATGCTTGGAGTGGAGGCGGATTGACTCTCCTGTCTCAAAAAGTCTGTGGGATAGCTCCGGTAAAGCCGGGCTTTAAAGAGTTCAGCCTCAGACCGCAAATGGGCTTTCTTACCCATGCTGAAATGTCGATGCTCAGTGTCAATGGGCGAATTTCGGTTTCCTTGAATCGTTCGGAAAAAGAGTTGAAGATTCGGTTGAGTGTCCCGTCTGGTGCACAAGCCCTGCTACCTGTTGGAGAGGAAGTACAGCAAGTGAAATTGGAAGGGAAAAAGATTTTCAAAAATAAAAAATTCTATCCTGATAAACGCTATAAAGCCGATTTTTCCGACGGTCAGGCTGTACGCATATCGGGAGGCGAGTGGGAAATAGAGCTGTCGTATAGGTAGAAATATATAAGTGTATTGGTTAGGGCATATTGATGCGTCTACTAATTTTAATGATATTTGTGTATAATATATAAGTGTGTTTGGTTAGGGTCTCTTTTTTTGTATAATGGGATTTTAGAAGCTGTATTATACTCTTTCGGAGAGGGAATGTTTGGCTGTTGTTCCCTTCCTGATAATGAGTGATTTATAGTAAAATTCCCCCCTCTCAAGAGGGGGAATTTTTGTATGTATTTATCTGATAATAAATGATTTGTTGGGTTAGTTTTCCCTCATTCCGTCATAGTAATAATTGAGGAGGTCGATGATAAATCATAAAAAATCAGTGATAGTTGAACCTCAATCTATGGATTTTTCTATTTTTGCACTTGTTTTAGACTTGTCTGGGTTTTGCTTGGGTCAGGCTTGAAAGCTCTTTTGAGGATATTTTTTGTTTTTAAGAGGAGGATAGCAGGCTGTCTGACGAAAGAAAGCGGGGAAAAGGTCGAAAGAAAACATGAAAATGACCGGATAATATTTTTTATTGGAAAAGTCAGACAGACTCGAATGGTTTATTAACTTGTATATAATAGGCAATGAAAAGTTATATTTTTTCTTTTTGTATTTTCCTGTCGTTGGTTTGGACAAGCTGTACCGTTTCCAAATCTGTGGTTTCACAAGGTGCTGATTTGGCAAAGTATAAATATGTGGCAGTAATTGATAATGGTACATACAGAATGCCACCTGAATTAGTGCAGTATCAGATACAATTATATGATGCAGTAGAACAATCCGGACTGACTATGATAGGTCAATATCGTATTGATGATTTGACGCAGGGAGAACAATCCTCTTTGTTGCTCGCGACATTCGGTGTCGCTATAAAACAAGAAGAAACCGTAATAACGGTTAACTTCATAGACTTTAATACAGGCCGTCCGTTAGCATCTTGTCAAGGAGCTTACACTACGCTTGGAATCAGTCCGGGCTCTGATATCAAAGGCGCTCTTAAACGTGTTGGCGAACAGATTTCAAAGACTTTTAATAAATAAATTTATGACGCTCAAGAATCTGAAATTAGCTTTATTGGCTGTCATGAGTGTCATGTGGGCGGGTTGTGATAAGGAGACCTCTCTTGATGATACTTATGCCGATATACTCCTGTATGTATCTGAAACGACTGTTTGGGAAACCATTGGCAGTGGTGGGACTCCTGCAGTAGAGTATATGCAAGTCAAGGAAAAGCACAGTGCAGAATGGCAGAGACTTGCTATGGGCAGTATCAAGGGGTTCGACTATGTACACGGACATGCGTACGAGCTGGAGGTGCGCAAGACAATACTTGCCAATCCACCGGCTGATGCCTCAAATACTACTTACACTCTGCTTGAGGTTATAAGTGACGTGCCTTCTGTTACGCCAAAACCTGACGAGCTGCCTGAAGAAGCAAAATTCAAACTTAAAATGGTGCAGCTTACTCCTTTTATGAACCTTGACACGCCATTGGCAGCACCTTTCGATTTCCTGACGTTCAGGATACTTGATCATCAGGATGAATATATTTTTCCCGGCAGACCGGAGTTCCTGCAATATTATGATTCGATTGTTATGTCTTCTCCCGTTTTGCCGGATACGTATTGCGTTTACCGGAAATTTGCGGATGAAAGTGGTACGAGTGAAGAGTTTACTTCCCAATGGAGTTCTCATTTCTTTGAGAAAAGAGATTTTCCGATTTCTCTCAAAGGATATAAGGATAACGAAGTAAAGTATGAGTCTTCAATAACCCAGATAATGCGTGAGAGGGATTTCCTTGGGGTAGATTGGACGAATGGAGCTGTGGCGATTGCCAATCCCAAGACCAGTCTCATATATAGTATTCTCGATACCCGTTATGAGTTCCTTTTGACCGATACCCAAATGCTCAACGGTACCTGTTATGTAATCATAAAGGTGGCATTTTCCTCCGGACTCACGGATGCCGAATACCTCAAAAGGCAGGAAGCCGGGTTGAGGTGGCTGTTGGAGAAGCATTTGGGCAAACACCCATCGCAGACTGCTGCCGACTTTAAGACGCTTCCTCAAGATGCCGACATTGTAGAAATTTATGGAAATAACACTACACGTGCAGCATTACTTCATAGTAAGGGTGATGACACTCATGAAGAATACTACTATGTTATAGCGGAACCGAAGTAATGGTGATTGGGTTAGTTCCGTAAAATAAGCAAAATTGTAATGTCTTTTACCGGAAATGTCATCTATGGGAATTTGTCATGGTTAAAGTGGAAATCTGCCTCTCCATTTTTTTCTTTTATTTTATGACGATACCATTATTCCCCGACCATGCTCTTGAAAGCGTGACCGGGGAGTAATGGTAATGGATACAATAATACGTTTTTTCTGTAGAATGTGTATTGGGGCGGGCAGTCATTGAATCTGTCCCCGTATCTCTCGGGCTTGCCTTTGTTTACCTGTATGTTATCGACAATACGTCACCGTTTGACAAAGTGATGTCGTACAGCTCTTTATCGGCATTGGCATCAATTTTCTTTCCATTGATTTCAAGTACCGGCACACCCCATTTCTCAGGCAGATATACCCGGAATACATGCTCTCGGGTAGCCTTGATTTCGGCATTCGACAATCGTTTTTGAGCCCATTTCATATCGATGACAAGGCCGCCTTGGGCGCAGATTCCTTTCACCTCGCCTTTATCCCAACTGTCCGGTATGGCAGGCAAGAACTCTATAAACCCGTCGTAACTTTGCAGTAACATTTCAGACATTCCCGATACGGCAGCTTCGTTAGCATCGAAACTGAAGATATCCGATTCCGCACCCGCAATGCCGGCTGGAGATACGGTCATCAGGTTCTCACGGGAGAAGACCCGGTATAGACCCAGTAACGATTCATAAGCCTTCGCCCCGTCTTTCATTCGGGCAAAGAAGTTTATCATGTTCGCGCGGCTCCATTCCGTATCCTCCCATCCCGGAGCGTTCAACTGGCTTTCTATCGATTTTCTCGAAGCAGCCATTAGTTCGGGAGTTTGAGTATAAGAGATTTGCCCCAGAGGATACAAGGCGACCAGATGGGACGAATGCCGGTGGCTCGGATCACTGCGTTCCACATCCATAAGCCACTCTTGTACCTTCCCGCTTTTTCCTATCATCAGAGGGGGCAACTTCTTGATGTCTCGTTCCAGACGCTCTTTGAAGTCTGCATCTACATTCAATATTTCCGCCGATGCGATACAAGCCTGATATATGTCGTACACGATAGCCCGGTCGATGGTCGGCATCATGGACATGCACCAGTCGCCGTTATTATATCTGAACGAGTTCTCCGGCGAGATGCTGGGACCCGTTACCAGATAACCCGTATTCGGGTCTTCCACCATGTAATCCACAAAAAACTCGGCCGTTTTCTTCAATAGCGGATATCCCGTAGTACGCAAGTAATCCGTATCCTTGGTATATAGATAATGATTCCACAAGTGGGTAGCTATCCAGGCACCCGCCGTTACGTTCAGCCCCCAGCCGACACCGCCTCCCGGAGCCGTATATCCCCATGCATTGGTGACGGTATGTGCCACCCATCCGTTGCAGCCATACACTTTCCGGGCTGTTTCATGTCCGGCTTTGGCCAATTGCCCGATATAGTCGAACAGAGGCAGGTTGCATTCAGGCAAGTTTGCCACATTGGCCGACCAATAATTTTGTTGTATATTGATGTCCAGATGGTAGTCGCATGTCCAGGGCATATTGCAAGCCAGATTATCGTTCCAGATGCCTTGTAAGTTGGCAGGCAGAGGACAACCCGGACGAGAACTGGAGATAAGCATGTAACGTCCGTATTGGTAAAATAAAGCATCGAGCGAAACATCCTCCTTACCCGATTTTACATTTGCCCACCGCTTGTCGGTCGCTATATCCTCTGTCGGTGTACCCAACGAGATTTTCATACGGTCGAATAGGCTCTTGTAATCTTCTATATGTCGTTGTTTCAGAGATTGGTACCCGGTGTTTGCTGCGGCCTGTAAGTTCTCGAAGCAGATTTGGGGATAATCTTCTGTCTGGTAATTGGTACGGATGTCGGCTAAGATAACCAGTTCGTTAGCCCCTTTTATGGTCAGAGTAGAGTCCGATACGATGATTTCACCGCCGTTCGGGTACACGTTGAAAGTGCCGTTGAAGCTGACGCCGCCCGGGCCCAAATTCGGGAACAGAGCTATACCGGCCGTTACCAGACCTTTTTTGCTGGCAACGGAGGTTCCCTGCCTGAGCAAGTCTAAGGAGAGTGTTGTCGTTATTTTCCCGGGTTGGTCTGCCGTAAAACGCATGGCGATAACCTCGTCGGGGTGGCTGCAAAAATACTCCCTTGAATATCGCGTATTACCCTTTTTGAAAGAGACCGTCGAGACAGACTCGTTGAGGTTCAACCTTCGGGTATACTCCTCGGTCGTTTCCGTGTCGTATTCGAACTTTATTTTCAAATCACCCAAAGGCAAGTGTGTGCCGAACGATTTTCCCTTTCCCGAAAGATGCTGGGTTCCCAAGTGGTTACCCTCTTCGATTTTCCCCTGAAAAAATAGCTCCCGTATCTTTTTCAGGTTTTCAGGCCCGCACAAGTCGTTTTGAGTGGAGTCCGGTTGTCCCGACCACAAGGTAATTTCATTCAGGGCGATGGTTTCCTCCTCTATCCCTCCATATATCATGGCACCCAAGCGTCCGTTGCCTATTGGCATTGCTTGCATCCATTCGTTCGCGGGTTGTTCATACCAGAGAGAGAGCTCATCGGCCGGTTGCGTACAGCAGCACAATGTGCCTGTACCTACTACTGTCGTTACGATAAAATGAGTCAGTTTGTTTGGTTTCATTGTTATATATTTGATAGGGTTGTTGATTCGCATTTTGCTTTTTCATTATTGGGGTGCGTTTCTCATCTCCAAAAAGATTGCCCGTTTTCTTGTTTTATATATGAAGTATTGAATATTAAATAATTAATTTATATTCCCCGAATCAGTATACCGGAAGATAAGAAGCGCTTGTTCCACTTTCGGGGACGTATTCCGATTGGCGTGTTTGCCGTTATATGCCTCAGTTTCCCTTTATGAGGGGGAACTAAGAAGCATCATATGACAAATAATAGCACACTTGTCGCAAGATATGTCTCATGACCGCTCTTCTCTCCGGAGGTAAAATCTTGTTAAAAGATTATTTTTTCTCCGGTTTTTGGCTGATTTGTACAATTTTTTGCTACATTATTTATATATTTTTGTTTTTCTCGGCTCTGCTGTTTTTGGAAAATTCCTTCGGAGTAATACCGAATTGGTTGAAAAACATCTTGCTGAAATACGAAGGCGAATTTATCCCGACCATAAAGCAGATTTCTGCAATTTGGTACTCGCTTTCCTGAATGAGGGCAGCCGCTTTTTTCAACCGTATGAGTTTGATAAACTCTACCGGAGAGAGGGTAGTGGTCTGCGTTACTTTCCGGTGCAGGCTTGAGCGGCTGATACACATGTTATCGGCAAGGAATTGTACGTTCAAGTCCGGATTCGTGATATTTGATTCGATGATACCGATTACCTTTTCAAGAAATTTTTCATCATTCTTGTTTACCTTCATCTTCTGTATCGGGAAGAAAGGCTTATTCAAGAATGCTTTCTTCTCTTTCTCTCTGTTTTTCAGCAACATCAAGAGATGTTTGTGCAAGTATTTAAACGATACCGGCTTTTCGATATAAGCATCGGCACCCATTTCGAGACTTTCCAGTTTACTGTCCATGTCGGTTTTTGCCGTTAGCATCACGACAGGGATTTGAGCCAGGTCTTCTTGGGATTTGACGGTTTTGCACAGTTCCAGTCCGCCCATTTCAGGCATTACCATATCGCTGAGTATGATGTCGATATATACTTGCCCCAGTATTTTCAGAGCCTCTTTCCCGTTCTCCGCTGTATATACATTGAAGTATTGCCTGAGCTGTTCCGATAAGAACGATATCACATCCGGGTCATCTTCTACGACGAGGATAGTATATTCTTTTTGAGAAGCCGGTTCGGCTGTATCTTTGGAGACGGTAAGGGTCGATGCTGTTTTTACGGTCGGTTCGTCATCGATAATCGGCTGTATCTGTTTTTCCTTTTCCGGGCCTGTTTCCGGTTCGTAAACGTCCGTTGCATGAGTCTTTATCGGAACCGATAAGCAGAATGTAGTGAGAGGAGCCGTACCGTCCAACGTCAGTTCGGCATGGTTCAGAGTAGCCAGTTTCTGGGCGAGCGACAGCCCGATACCGCTTCCCGATATTTTTGAGTCTTTGGTGGTTCTGAAAAACGGTTCGAAAACTTTCTTGCTTAGCTCCGGTGGGATAGGAGTCCCGTCGTTGATAACCCGGATGACGGCAATTTCGTCTTGCTCTACAAGCTCCACCCGTATATATTTCTCAGAATATTTCATGGCGTTGTTAAGCAAGTTGCTGATAATTTTGGTAAAAGCCTCGGGGTCTATATAAGCTACCAGATTGTCCTTGCATATTTCCACGACTATTTTTTTCCCCATCTGCTCTATCATAGGGTCAAACCGGTATATCGTATTATTCAGCAGTTGGTTTAGGTTGGTATTTCGGAAATTCAAGATAAACCGGTTTTCATCTACCTTACGGAAATCCAGTAATTGGTCTATCAAGTTGAGCAGGCGTTTCACGTTCTGTTCTATGATAGGCAGGTTCTTTTTGATGACATCCGGTGACTCCTCACTTTCCAGTATGTTCTCCAACGGCCCGTTGATGAGGATGCAAGGAGTTCGTATTTCGTGTGCGATAGCCGTGAAAAATTCTATTTTGGCATTATACAACTCCTTCTCGTGTTCCTTTTCGTACAGTATCTGTTGCTTCTCATAATGATTTTTCAGCTTGCGGTTGTATAATACGATAAAAATCACAAAACCGCAGCATACAAGAAGGACATATATTGTGTTGGCAATATTTGAGCGCCACCAAGGAGCCTCGATGACGATTTCCAGAGCCGTGCTGTTTTCGAGCCAGTTACCGAAACTGTCGGTAGTGCTCACTAAAAAAGTATAAGTTCCTGGCGACAAGTTGGTATATGATGCATTCGGATGGTCGGTGCATATAATCCAGTCTTTATCGAAGTTATCCAATTTATATCTGTAACGCTTCGTCCCGGAAGAAGAAAACAGCAATGCGCTGAAATTTAACGATATACTGTTCTGGTCATGGTTCAGTACAATTTTGTCGGTGTGAGTGATGTTCGACTGTAGAGGAGAATTATCGGTATCGATGTTGATTTCCTGATTGAATATTTTCAGTTTGGTGATACATACGACAGGTGTTATTTTGTTCTCATGAGTCTTATTGGGAGATATGGCTATCAAGCCGCGGGTACTGCCGAAAAACAATTTCCCTGAGCGGGTTTTTATCGCCGATTTGTAGTTGAACTGATTGTTGAGCAAGCCGTCTTTTTCCGTAAAAGTATATATATCTTCCGTCTGAGGGTTGAATCTGACCAGCCCATGTTCCGTCCCGAACCATAAATTCCCGTCATTGTCCTCTACGATTTTATACACCATATCGTCCGGTAACCCGTCCTGCTTTCTCCAGTGCCTGAAACTGTTGGTAGCCTCGTCGTATTTGCACAGCCCTCCTCGGTCAGTCGAGAACCATAAGTTACCCTTTTCATCCTCGGTGATGCTGCTTACCGAGTTGCTGCTGAGGCTGCCCGGCTTGTTCGATTCGGTATAGTGTTCGAGAGCCTGGTTCATGGGGTTGAGTTTGAACACTCCGCTTCCCAGAGTACACACCCAGATATATCCTTTGGAGTCCTCATAAATATCATGGACGAAGACCGAGCCGAACTCGTTGTGCCGCTGGAAATGTATCTTGTCGCGGCTCGACGAGTACACCCCCCAGCCATTGCCTATCCAGATACGGCCTTTTTTGTCCAGATGCATGGCCCATATGCTCGACTCGTCTATGCCCAGTTCCTCCTGGCTCAAATGTTGTACATTCAAAGTCTTGCTGTCATATATATCAATACCGTTTTTAAAAAGCCCTACCCATACCCGGTCTTGGTCTATCACGATTCCTTGCGGTATTCGCTGTATGCCTCCGCTGGGGATGATTTGCCGGAAAGTCTCCTGCTTCTGGTTAAACAGGGCGATACCGTTATCCTCGGTACATATCCATATATTCCCGCTCTCATCCTCTGCCATGTCTCGTATCACCCTCCCGCAGATGGAGTGGGGCGACATGTTCGGTTCGTATCTCTCCATTTCTATCGTCTGGGTCGGAATATAACAAGCCCCTTCGAAGCGGGAACCTATCCATATCCCCCCTTCACGATCCTGGTACATGCTGTACACCTTGTTATCGGGCAAGCTGTTCTGTGACATCGGATTGTAACGTATGTTTTTGAAATACCCCTGTTCCTCGTTGATGACAAAAATACCCTGTTCGGTTCCCACCCACAATTCCTGGTTGAAGACCTGTAAGTCGCGTATGATGCTGTAATGCACGTCTGGGCAGTTGACTACCGAGAAAGTATTGGTTTTGCGGTCATATTTTTTGAGTTTGCCTTCGTGTATCCCCAGAATGATAAAATCATTATATTCACATATACAATAAATAAGCTCATCCTTTATACTTACCCCGTTGCGGTCGGTGATGTGTTGTTCGAACGACTGGCTTTGTGCATTATACAGATATATGCCGTCTTTATTGGTGCCCACCCATATATCCCCCGATTTCAATATGGCAAGACATTGCGGGTGCTTGTACGTATGGCTGTTTATCGACGACAACAAGAACTGTTTCAGTTCATGGCTCTCTTTATTATATCTGAAGACACCCTGATTGGGTACGATAATCCAGATGTTGTTTTCGTTATCTTGCTTGATTTGGGCTATCCAGTCCTGTATGACTACCCCGTTGGGCGTAGCCACCGTAAATTGGGAAAAACTGTCATTCTTCGAATTGTAGATAAATATACCCCGGTCTGTCCCTATCCATAAGTCCCGGTCCCTATCCTCGAAGAGAGACGATATATTGTTGTTGCCCGCTCCGGTTGTTTCGTCATGGCAGTTATACATTTTTACTTCATACCCGTCATACCGGTTGAGGCCGTTACGTGTGCCTATCCATATAAATCCGTCATGGTCTTGCACAATGGCCTTCACGTTATTATGCGACAAACCTTTTATCGGGGTGAAGTAGTACCTGCTTGAAAATTCGGATATCTGTAACGGATGTCCGGCAAATGCATTCAGGAAGAAAAGGAGAATCAAAAAGTGTTGTTTCATAGTTGTCAATGTATGTTGCAAATATATGAGAAGTTGTCAAAGTAGACTGTCCGAAATTTGCATAAAAATAAAACAAATGTCGCATTTTTGCCCTTTGAGCCTTTCTCTGGTTCCGATTTTCATATAAATCACTCATTTCCCTCGTATCATGCACAATACCTTATTTAGGGAGATAGTCGGATCCGGCAGGGCATGAAATCATAGAACCTGGTAAATATATAGAGAAGGAGTCCGCCTCCGGCGATATACAGAATATGTCTTTCTGTCACAAATGTGTCAAAATGATTTTCCTTTATTTTCAAATTCCCGATAATGCAACATTTGTTATAGTATATGAAAAAAAAGCGTTCTTTTCTTTCTCCAATAGTTTCTACTTTTGAATCTGACAAAAATAAAGGATTTTTTACCTTTTCAGAGAACATATATTAAAATAGGATGGAAAATTTAGACAAGTTCTTAATGAATGAAAATCTGATATGGAAACACAATAAGTTTATCGATACATGCGGATATAAGTTTGCTAAAGTAAATAAATAACAGTTTATAATTCTATTTCTAATACTAAATAAATTCAGCAATGCCAATAAAATTTAATCAAAAAATTGTATGCGTTTTGTTGTGCCTGGTACTGTGCAGTCCGTTCTTTTTTTCCTGTAAGGACGATTACATATACGACGACCGGGAACCCGACAACTTGAATGCCAGTATTTACGATTATCTTAAAAGTGAAGGCGATTTTACGTACTTTTTAAGGCTAATCGACGATATGGGGTATACGGAGACCCTTTCCCGTACCGGGAGTAAAACCCTTCTTCCCGCACGGGACGAAGCCTTCGAACGTTTTTTCAAAAACAACTCTTACGGAGTGGCCGGATATGACGACCTTACTCCGGTGCTCAAACGCATGATTATGAATTCCAGTATGATAAATATGGCTTACTTATCATACATGCTTTCCAATGTAGGTTCTACAAGCTCTTCATCGGGCGAGGGGCTGGCCATGAGAATCAACTCATCCAACACTTTTATCGATAACGTCCCTTTCTATGACAACGAAGATTTGTTCAATGGTAACATATATTGGAAAAGATTTGCCGGCAAGGGGCTTTACCTCTCCGACAACGGTACGGCTCCACTCGTACACTTTACACCCTCGTTTATGAGCACGTTGGGGGTTACTTCCGATGACTTTTCCGTTTTTTCCAATGGCAAGACTTTCACTCTGGGCAGTGATATATATATAAATGACACCAAAGTCGTACAGGCCGATATCATTTGTAAAAACGGCTATATCCATATCATGGAAGACCTTCTGCTACCGCTCGACAATATGGATAAGATTATCGAAAACGATAGCCAGACACGGATATTTTCTTCCTTGATGAGCCGTTTCTGTGCTCCCTACTATGACCCCGATATAGAAGCCCGGATACGGAGTTATTACGACGGTACGACTCCGGACAAGACGATACCCGCCGATTCTATTTTCATAAAGAAATATTTTACCGAGTCCAATGCCATAGACCCGTACGAGAAATCGATGGAAAATTATGGCCTGCTTTATTTCGACCCTGCCGACAATTCCTATCCCTCTTCAGCGAAGACAGATATAGGAGTTATGTTTGTCCCCACCGATGAGGCGATGGACAATTATATGAACGGTACTCAAGGAGCCTACTTGAAAGACGTGTATGGTTCTTGGGAAAATGTCCCTACTGATTTGTTGGCACTGTTCATAAAAAACCATCAAAAACGCTCTTTTACTGCTTCTTTGCCCCATACATGGGAGACCATGACCGACGAAAGCAGTTTCGATATGAATGTTTCCAGAAACGATGTCGTGCGTAGCTATTGGGGGTGCAACGGTATCGTATATGTAACCAACAAAGTATATCCGCCTATCGATTACCAGAGCGTGTACGGCTCTGCAATGGCAAGTTCCTTGACACAAGTGATGAAAGTTGCCATCAAGGACACCGAAATGAAATTCTTCTATTTCTTGCGGTCGATGGAGAACCGGTACAACCTTCTGGTGCCTACCGATGCGGCCATGAAAAATTATCGTGACCCCATATCCTGGGGGCTGGCGGCCAATGGTGAGGCATCCGACCGCCAAATATGGGATTTCTATCTCGAAAACAACCAGTTGAGAGCCGATATCTACGCAAGCGATGCCCTGGGAAACAAAGGAGCCAAGATAAAGACCATCGGAAAAGAAACCGATGAAATGTATATGATACGGAACCGCTTGTCCGACTTGCTCGATATGCACATCATTGTAGCCGACAAGGAAAACGACGTCTTGTCGGGCGATATAGACGAAGGCATGAAATATGCCATGACAAAAGGAGGGTCTGTCGTTAAAATCGATGGTACGAACGATGCCATACAACTCGCCGGAGGCGGTAATATGGAAAGCGGGCAAGAGCCGGCGACAATCGTGCATCTCGACAACGGTTCATTGGCACGTTATGAGTCCGACAACGGGCGCACTTTCTTTATAGACCATATCATGCAAGACCCCTTCAAGTCGGTATATACCGTTCTCAAGGAACACGATGAGTACAAAGCCTTTTTTGAATTGTGCGAAGGCAACAGTACGGTCTTTTCCTATTTCAAGGACGATGAAGACATCGTACCGGTTTTCGACCGGAGCGTTACGCAATCTTCTGCCGGGCTGGGATACGTTGTGAAGTCGTTCAACAACTTCCGGTATACCGTATTTGTCCCCACTGCCGAAGCGCTTCGAAAAGCCTTCGACGAAGACCCCGACCTCTGTACTTGGGAAGAAATAAATGCCGAGACTGACCCCGCGAAGAAAAAGACGAAATGCCTGTACCTTCTCAATTTCTTGAAATACCACTTTATGGACAATCTGGTACCGGTCTCAGGCAAACCCTTCGGCAATCTGACCTATGAGACGGCATCCCGTACCCCGTCAGGAAAATTCAATAAAGTCACCCTGTATAGCAATACCGGCAATGACTTGAATATCGAGTGTACCGATACCGGAGTGAAAGCATCGGTCGTTACAGCCGACCGGTCCTTATATAATGTTCTTGCCCGGGATTATATAGTAGACAATAGCGATATAAAATCGGCGACCAATATACTCTCCTCCTCACGGGTAGTGATACATCAAATAGATCATGCCTTAAAAGCTCAGTAAATAATATATAAAGTATAAGTATCATGAATAATCATCTGAAATATATATTTTTAATTGTCTTGTGCTGTGTGCCGGTATGGGCTTTCGGACAAGCAGGCCAGATTATTACCGGACGTCTGTATTCCGAGACTGAAGGCGAGCTGATAGGTGCTGCTATTGTCGAAGTCGACAAGAACGGCCGTATCCTCTCTTCTACGGTGACCGACTACAGCGGTAACTTTTCTTTGAAAATAAAAAGCGAGTCGAGCAAGCTGAAGTTCTCCTATGTCGGCTACAAGTCCATTGAGATGCCCATAGGGCAAAGGCGTAAGTTCGATGTCAAGCTTGAGAGCGCTACCGAAATCAAGGAAGTAGTAGTCTCTGCCCAGCGGATGTATTCGGGCGGTGGGCTTCCCATTCCGGAAATCGAATTCTCCGGAGCCATGCAGCGCATCAGTACCAAGGCTTTCGAGGGCCTCTCGGTAGCCTCTATCGATGAAGCTCTTCAAGGGCGTATCTCAGGACTGGATATCGTCGGCAATTCGGGTGACGTAGGTAGTGGTTCCTCATTGCGTATCCGGGGTATCACCTCCATCAACTCCAGTTCTACACCTCTTATTTTGCTCAACGATATACCCTTCGAAAGCAATATAGATGCTTCTTTCGATTTTGCAACCGCGACTCAAGACCAGTTTGCCACTCTATTGAACATCAGCCCCAGCGATATCGAAGAAATATCGGTACTC
Organism: Coprobacter secundus; assembly: GCA_000803105.1. GTDB lineage: Bacteria > Bacteroidota > Bacteroidia > Bacteroidales > Coprobacteraceae > Coprobacter > Coprobacter secundus. The sequence continues at coordinate 8,834 of JTDA01000010.1, read as the reverse complement.
AAAGATGGAGCCGCAGCGGCTATCTGGGGGTCGAGGGGAGCCAATGGCGTAATCTCTATTACGACCAAAAAAGGAGTTACCGGCCCCACAAGAGTCTCATACACATACCAGTTTTCCGCATACCAGCAACCCCAAGGTATCAAGATGCTCAATGGTGACGACTATACCATGCTGATGAAGCAGGCCTATTTCAATCGCAATCAGAACGAAGCAGACAGCGATATTCCCGCATTCAATTATGACCCTATCGGGAACGCCGATGAGTACGAAAATTACAATAACAATACCGATTGGGTCGATGCTGTGACACAGATAGGTCTTACACACGACCACAATTTCTCTATATCGGGAGGAGGAGATAAGGCACGTTTCCGGGCGTCCCTCGGATATTACAACCAGACCGGTACCATAATCGAGCAGGAGATGAAGCGTATCTCTGCCCGTATGAACCTGGAATATCAGGTATCTTCCCGTTTGAAGTTCATTTCTGATTTTTCGATTACCAATACTGACAATAACAAGAGTTACGACATCTACAACAGTGCCGATGACAAGTGGTACGGGCTTCTCGATATCGCCTACAAGAAAATGCCCAATGCCTCTATTTACCGGCAAGATGCCAACGGCAACGATACGGGGGTCTTCTTCAATGTCTCTCAGAATGAGCCCGGTCTGTCCAACGAACAGAAAAACATATACCTCAATCCCGTAGCGTTGGCAAAACTGGCCTCTTACAAGCAGTCCAATATGCGTATCATTCCCACGTTGCGCCTGCAATACGATTTTCTCGATCCCGATGTGCAGAAGCTCCGTTACAACGGGTACGTAACCTTCGACCTGGAAAATGTGCACGATGCCAAATTCTTGACCAGAGAGGCTACCACGTTTGAGTGGAATCGCGAAGAAGTAAACCGCTCTTATAACAAAGATGCCGAGGCATTGACTATCCTTACCGACCATAACCTCACTTGGTCACCCAATTTGGGCGATGACCACTCACTGCTCTTGTACGGTTCATGGCAGATGCAAGTAGGTAGCTCGCAATATCAGGAATTCGAGAAATACGGCATACCCTCCTATATGATAACAGGTACGTCGGCAGCTTCCAATATCAAGACCTTCAGCAGTGCATCGTCGCAGATGCGTACTATGGCTTTTCTGGCCCGCGCCCACTATCTGCTCCTCAATCGCTATGTTTTCGACGGTACATTGCGTTTCGATGGCAGCACCCGGTTCGGATACAACAACCGGTGGGGGATGTTTCCGGCACTGTCCGGAAAATGGATTATTTCACGCGAACCCTTTATGGAAAGAGCAGAATCTTGGATGTCAGAGTTTTCTTTGCGTTTGGGGTGGGGTGTGACAGGTAACCAGCCCGATAAGGAATACCTCTATTTCAGCCGCTATAACGGTAGCTGGACCGACGGCAACAATTATATCGATATCTCCACCATAAAACCCGCATCGCTGAAGCTGGCCAACCTGAAATGGGAGCGTTCGTCATCATACAATGCCGGTATCGACTTGAACCTGTTCGACTATCGTTACCATCTCGACGTGAATGTATATCACCGTCGTACCGAAAACCTTTTGTTCAAAGACCAGAGTATCCCGTCCTCATCGGGCTTCTCTTCCATATCCTACATCAATGCCGGTACGATGGACAATGACGGCTGGGAGTTGAATTTCAATACCAACCGCATGTTGCAGTTCGGCGACTGGACTATCGATTTCAACCTGAATTTTTCCAACTATATCAATACCATTGTTGAGTTGGACGAAAATGTCCTGAAAAGCTATAACAAAGACTTTGACTATAAATCGGGCAGCGATTATCTGACCCGCATACAGGTCAATAACTCATTCGGTTCCATATACGGTTTCAGGTATAAAGGTGTGTATCAGTACGACACCTATAAAGAAGGCCGCGGAGGAACCTGCCCTGTCGTCTATGATGCCAACGGCAACGTTGTCAAAGACAGTTACGGTAATCCCATACCGATGTATTATGCCTACGGAACATCCAATGCCTATAAGTTCAGGGGTGGAGATGCCATTTACGAAGACGTCAATCACGACGGTTCTATCGATGAGCTGGATATCGTATATCTGGGCAATTGCAATCCCAAACTCAACGGAGGTTTCGGTACGACAATCCGGTACAAACGCTTTACGCTGAATGCATTCTTCAACTTCCGGTACGGGAACAAAATCATCAACAACGCCCGCCGGTATGCCGAGAACATGTATTCCGACAACAACCAGTCTATCGCTACCAATTGGCGTTGGAGAAAAGACGGAGACGTTACCGAGATACCCCGGGCTCTGAATGGAGCCGGTTACAACTGGCAACCGAGCGACCGTTTTGTCGAAGACGGCTCATTCCTCCGCTTCAAACAACTCACGCTGAACTATTCCGTAGACCCGAAAATATTGAAAAAAGCCAAGATGCAACAATTGAATTTTTCTTTGACACTCAACAATCTGGTGACATTTACCAAATACACCGGAGTCGACCCCGAAGTCTCCATCAATGATGTAGGTATGGCTATCGACGAGAACCGTACGCCGCGTTCACGTTACCTTACCGTAGGCGTGACAGTAGGGTTCTGATGAGTACCGCATTCCATGTTTTACAATCCGAATAAGAAAAAAATTATGAAACAGATACGATATATAATAAAAGCGACCCTCCTTTCGGCAGCCATTGCATGTACCTCGTGCGACGACTGGTTCAGTATCTACCCTGAGTCCGAAATGGTATATGAGGATTTCTGGGCCGACAAAAACGATGTGTTCAGCATGTTAGGGTCTTGTTACCGGGGTATGATTGAACCCGGCTTTATGGAGAGGCTCATTGTCTGGGGCGAGCTTCGTTCCGACAATATTGTAGCCGGCCCCAACCTCTCGGCAGGAGACGATTTGCAATACCTTCTCGAAGCCAACGTGACATCATCCAACGGATATGCGTCATGGTCCGACTTCTACAAAGTCATCAACTATTGCAATACGCTCATACTGTATGCTCCCGATGTGAAAGACAAAGACCCCAATTTTACGCAAGAAGAGCTCGATATGTATCTGGCAGAGGCTAAGGCGGTACGGGCGTTCTGCTACTTCACTCTGGTACGCACCTTCCGCGATGTACCCTATATTACAGAGCCCTATACCGACGATACGCAAAATTTCTATATCGCCCAGACCTCTCCGGACCGGTTGGTCAACACCCTGATTGCCGACCTGGAAGCCTGCGTAGACGATGCCAATGACCGGTTCCCGCAACTGACATATACCAAAGGTCGTTTTACCAAAAACGGAATTCGGGCACTTATCGCCGATATGGCACTCTGGCAGGGAGACTATCAGAAGTGTGTGCAGTATTGCGACGACGTGCTTACCGATACGAAAAATTTTCTTGCTCTGGAGCCCTATTCCAAGTACAATTACAACGTGTTCATTGCAGGAAACTCTACCGAAAGTATTTTCGAATTGCAATTTATACAGGAAAATATCCCCAACTATGTTGTCAATGAGTTTTACGGACGTTCCGGCTCAGGCTCTACCCGCAACACATACCAGAAGTTGTCGGCATATGACCTCTGTCAAGACAATGCCAATTCCCTTTTCGGAGAAACCGATGTGAGAAAATACGATGCATTCTTTAAATCCGGCAGTGCCGCCATGATACCCATACAGAAATATGTGGCGATGCGCACCGAGAGTGCTACCGGGACTGTACGGGAATCTGACTACACCATCGTGTCTAATTCCAAAAACTGGGTGGTCTATCGGCTCTCAGACATATACCTGATGAAAGCAGAAGCTCTGGCGACGATAGGAACCGACTTGCAGGGCGCACTCGATATGGTATCCAAGACCTACGACCGTGCCAATCCGACATTGAACGCCGGTTCCTTGCAACTCTCCAGCTACAATACCCCCGACGCCATGCGGAAGTTGGTACTCGACGAGCGGCAGAGAGAATTCATCTTTGAAGGAAAACGCTATTTCGACCTTATCCGGCTGGCCCGGTATGAGAAATCGACCGAAAATATAGTGTCCAATTATCTCTTGCGAAAATACGGAAATCTCGACCAGTCGACGACAAAGAGCAAGCTGAATACCATGGATGCCATTTACATGCCCATATCGGCTGATGAACTGAAGCTCAATTCTTTGCTCGTGCAGAATCCGTTCTATGATATTTCTTCAGACGTAACTAAATAAAAAACAACCATGATACGAAAAAAATATATTTCAGCCATACGGGCCCCGAAAGTAATGCGCAAGGTATTTATCCTGTGTGCCATTATTTCAGGAACACTCACTTCTTGCAACAGCGACGACATCGTAGGCGATGCATACTATACCTTTGTAGGAGAGACGGTGGCATCCTTCTGCGATAACAATCCCCAATTCTCTACATTCGCCCGCCTGATACACGACACAGGAAACTATTCGCTGCTTTCAGTCTATGGGCACTTCACTTGTTTTGCCCCGACCGACGACGCATTTTCGGCTTACTTCTCGGAAAACGGTACGACGTATGACGCACTGACCGATGCCAAAAAGCAGGAGATACTGTACAACCACATTATCCGTAGCGACTCATACGAATACACCTACGAAAAGTTTCAGGAAGGAGCCATAAGCACCCCTAACATGCGCGACCGCTTTATTGTTGTATCCTTCAACGTCAATGGCCAGGGACAGCGCGAAATCGTCATCAATAAAAATTCCACCATTACCGACTATAATAATGAATTGCACAATGGAGTACTGCATGTTATCGACCGTGTGATAACCATGTCTGAGGAAGACCTCCCCTCTGTCATTCGGAACGATTCGCAAAACCGTTTTACCATCTTCTCGCAAGCGCTGGATGCCACCGGGCTCGGAGACACCATGCAGGAGATATATAACGACGATTACGAATCTCCCTATGCCGGCGGTACGGGTACGATTGATATCGGAGGCTGGACATTCAAAGTGCCCGATAAGGACAAGTTGGGATACACGGTCTTCTGCGAACCCGACGAACTGTTCAAGCGCAACAATATTACCGATCTCAACTCATTGCGCGACTATGCCGCCAATTATTATGGCCACGAAGACTGGGACGATTACACCAGTTCGAAAAATCCGGTAAACAAATTTATTTCCTACCATATACTCAACCGACAAATGGCTACCAACTCCTTTATTTATCAGGGAGCAGCCACTACGCCTACACCCGAAGCACAAAACAAACGTTACGAGTATTATGAGACCTTGCTGCAATACCGCTTGATAGAGATTAAGTCCGGTACCGGCGGTTACCAGCTCAATACCTCTACCGCTGACGAGAGCAAATGCGTCACCTTGAATGAGCAGCAAAGCAACATTAGCGGCGTAAACGGCTTTATCCATGTGCTCAACGACATACTCGTATATGACGAAAACTATATGACTTCGGACGTGCTCAACAAGCGCATCCGGTTCGATGCTTATGCTGTGCCCCCGCAGTTGACCAACAATAACATACGTTGGCAATTGGTCGATATGCAGGGCAATGTAGGCTATTCCATTACACCCGATTTTTGCGGAGATTATCTTACGTTCAACGATGCTTCTAATATCAAACTATGGGCATCGGAAAGCTGGACCAATCATCAGGCCGACGAAATGATATTCACCGGATGGTACGACTTTACATTGCGGCTGTTGCCCGTACCGCCGGGTTCCTATGAAATCCGTTTGGGATATCGTGCCGAAAGCTGGAGGGGAATCGCACAACTCTTTATCGACGGCGATATACAGGGTATACCTGTAAACCTGAGGACAATCGGTACCGACCCCGGAGTAGGGTGGGTGGCCGATTCGGAAACAGCCGATAACGGTAGCGAAAATGATAAGGCGATGCGCAACAGAGGATACATGAAAGCCCCCGCCTCTGTATATTCCTTGAACGGGCCCAAGACATTGCGCGACGATTCCTACTCCCTGCGTATCGTCATCGGGACGTTCTCTTTCCAGGAATATGCACCCCACTATTTCAGGGTAAAAAATGTGGAGACAAACGACCGGGAATTCCATCTCGATTACATCGAATATATCCCTACCAACCTTATCGAAACGGAAGATATTAACTAATACACAGTACATATAACAGAAAACAGATATAATATGAAAAATCGTATATCAAGTATATGGCCGGGAATCGTCTTGTTGTTAGCCGCAATATTCGTTTCCTGCAAAGACGATTGGGATTCGCATTTCGACCGTTCGGAAAACTTGCCCGATGAAAATCTGTGGGAAATAATCCGGAGCGAAGCATCCCTCGCTTCATTTGTGAAAGTCGTGGAAGCGACCGGGTACGACTCTCTGCTGACCTCTACGCAGACATATACCGTTTGGGCCCCGGTAAATGATGCTTTGTCGGGCATAGATATGAACGATAAAGAAGAGCTGCTGCGTATCGTCAACAACCATATAGCCCGGTATAGCAACTCCACCGCCATGCCGGTCGATGAAAGTGTCGTTATGCTGAACGGCAAGAGGCTGATGTATGCCAGCGACGGCACACTCACTTTTGGGAGCGCGACCCTGTTGCAAAAAGACCGTTTGGCATCGAACGGGATACTTCACACCGTCTCGGAAGTTATACCTTATTCCTATAATCTCTACGAATACGCACAGACACATTCGGACTATTCCAAACTGTACGATTTCATTTCCTCTTTCAATGAAAAAGTCGTATCGGAAGAGCTGAGCACATCACTCGAAATCGTCTACATAGACTATAACCCCTTGTTGGAGTCAATCTACGGTATAGGATATGTACAAGATGAAGACTCTACTTATACCATGCTCTTGCCCGACAACGGAGCCTGGGACAAAGCTTACGAACAGATAGCCCCTTACTTCAAAGCCCCTACCCATAACGGGCAGAAGTATGCCGACTCGCTGCAAAAAGTACAGGCCTCGCTGGCCATTGTCAACAGCCTTGTATACCGTAAACTTGTCGAAGAACCTTTTGCACAGTACGATTCTCTCGTGTCTACCACCGGTACGGTTACCCACAATGTACCTTCCCTTTTTGCCGGAACAACCTTTATCAAAGGCTCCAATGGAAACATATATACGACATCGGCGCTTAATTATGAGCCGCTCGACACATGGAATCCCGAAATCGTTATCGAGTGCGAAGACGAAGACGGTCGTACGGTCAACGGCTCATCTACGGCATTCGTCCGTACTGTTTCCGTGGGCGACAACTTTACCGATGTCAGCAACAACAGCTATCTGGAAGTGACCGGTTCGGACCAAGCATCCGTTTCATTCCAGATTCCCAATATACTCTCGGGCAAATATGAAGTCTATGTAGACTTCGTTCCCCCGATAGTGGACGGAGAAGAATTTGAAACAGAAAGAGCCCAAGTCGAATTTGAACTGGAGTATATGAATACCAACGGCCGTACCAAAACTTCCGACGGAAAGAGAGCCACCGTTACCGGAACGGAAAAAGTCCGGGCAACGGCCTTTACCGGTGTCACTATGCCAGTAGCCAACTACTATGACAATCTGTGGTGGTCCGAGACCTCACATACAGCCGCCGATGCCAAAGTAACCACGACCCTCACAGTATATGCGGAGAAGACTTCGAAAAATGTGGCGAAATTCCGTATCGATAAAATCAGATTTGTTCCGGTAAACTAAAAAAGATAGGAGTCAAAAACAATGAAGAAGCAGAAAATCAAAAATAATCATATAACATATATCTCTATGTGGAAATCAATTGCTTTTGCGACATGTCTGGCATGGTATTCCCTATCTGGGGTAGCAGTCAATCTTCCCGCTCAGGATTCTGTTCCCGAATTCCGGAAAAATACTGAAAATACCTTTACCGTTACCGGACGAGTCGTCAACAATGCCACAGGACAAGGTTTTGCCGGGGTGCGCGTCAGTGCGGTAAATACCCGTATCACAGCCATGTCCGACGAAAAAGGTGAGTTCAGAATCGACCTGCCCGACGGCAGAGTGACACTTTCGGTAGAAGCACCCGGATTCCATGACCAGATTGTACCTGTCAAAGGACGCCATAATATAGAAATACGCATCCTCGAAGATAACGGTAAAGCATTTTATGACGAGACCGTTTTTTTGCCCAACGGGGCCAATTCCGTAACCCGTTTCTCGACAGGAATTACGGCCATAAACGAAGACATCACAGCCAGGCTCAACGGGCAGCTCCGCGTACTCTCCCAATCGGGTATTCCCGGGAGCGGCAGCACGATTTTTTCGCGAGGACTCAACTCGTTGAATGCCTCTGCACAGCCCCTGTTCATTGTCGATGGCATTATCTGGCAGATGCAGGAAAATGCTTATTCGGCAGTCGACGGTTTTACCAACAATCCCTTGGCTCTGATAGAACCCAATGATATAGAAAAAATTACTGTATTGAAAGACGCGACAGCCATCTATGGAAGTAAAGGAGCCAATGGAGTAGTCATTATCGATACCAAGCGAAGCCGCGATATGGCCACCGAAATAGAAGCTTTTATAAATATGGGATATCGCACGCCCTTCAAGACCATTCCCGTAATGGATGCAAAGGCATTCAGGCTGTATGCCTCCGACATGATACGGGGTATGGATGTAGATGCCGACCGCTTGCAGTTCCTCGACGATGATCCTACCCGTACATATTACAAGAGCAGCCACAACCGGACCGATTGGTTCGACCAAATCAAAAAAGGAGCCTTTTCGCAGAACTATGGAGTCAACGTACGCGGAGGAGATAACATAGCCTTGTACAGTTTTTCGATGGGATACACCAAGAACGACGGAAATCT
>JTDA01000009.1 GCA_000803105.1 Coprobacter secundus | reverse complement strand
TAGTGCCGACATTTTAGAGTTATATTCTGACTCATATCTCCTTTACGTTATCCAAGAATATATATACATAATACATCAACATCGTAATTTGTTGAAAATTTTATTTTTTTGTTCACTAGGTTCCTCCTTAGAAAATTACAAAGAAGACTTTACCAACCGTTCTACACTTTTAGTAAAAGACTATCTTCAAAATATGAAAGCCAAACATCCTCAACTAAATATTGATATATCAGATTTCTCAATCCACTTACATACCGTATGGATGTTCACACTGTTTGAGGAAATTATTATGCATAAAATAAGTCCTGGAGATACAGAACAAATTATAAAAGAATATATACAATTCGAAGTAATAGGATGGAGAGAGCTTATGAAAATATAAGTTCTCTTTTTTTTTGAACAAAATAGAACATCGTTCATTTTTGACAAACTAAAAATATATATAAATGAAAGAAAAATTTGAATTCCAAAATGTAGTTGCAGAGACATTACTCATTCCTCTTTACATGCGGGCAAAGGAAAGCAAACGCAAAAGTCAAGACATCATCATATCAGACCCTCTTGCCGAGAGTTTGGTAAATAATATTGACTATGATTATTCAAAATTTGACAATGCTTGGATGAGTGCCTTGGGATGTGTTATCCGAGGACGCTTATTCGACCAAAAAGTTCAAGAATTTATTTTGAAAGAAGAACACCCCATAACCGTAAATATCGGATGTGGTTTAGATACTCGCTACCAAAGAATAAAAGAACGAAAAAATTGTATTTTTTACGAAATCGACCTTCCTGAAGTAATAGCCATACGAAAACATTTTATCCCAGAACCCAAAAATGATTTTTATATAGAGGGCTCAATTTTGGAAAATAACTGGATGGATAAATTAAAGGAAAAACATCCCGACAGCCATTTTATTTTCACTATGGAAGGTGTTATGATGTATTTTTACGAAAAACAAGTTATAGATATTCTAAAAAATCTGGCTAATCGCTTTCCTGGCGGAGAAATTTATTTCGATGTATGTGGCCCGATGATGGTAAAAACCAAATTAAAACCAGATTCCTTACGCAAAAATGAGGCTCAAATACGAAGCGGAATTTCCAATGGGAAAATAGTAGAAAAATGGGTTCCTCAACTCGAAATAACAGGACAATGGTTATATCAGAATTATGCCAAAAAACGTTGGGGAGTATCCGGTTATATCTTCCGGATGTTTCCGAAATTTACTTGCAAATTCAGTTCTATATTAGGGTATAAAATAAAAAAATAATGAAAAAGAAAACAGGAATTGCCCGGCTTTTCGAAATCGCCGGCGAACGTAAAGGTTTATTGATTCTATCTGGTATATTATCAGCGGGAAGCGCTGCATGCATGCTTATACCATATCTGGCAGTGTATCAAATACTGAGTAAATTACTATATTATAATACCGATTTGAATCATATAGACAGTAATATATTGATACATTGGGGGTGGATCGCATTTATTGGCCTAATAATAGGTTTAATCCTTCTCTATGCTTCTCTAATGTTTTCCCATGTTGCAGCCTTCCGTATTCTTTACGGACTACGTATAAAACTTGCGGAACATCTCGGAAAACTTTCGTTAGGCTATCTGAACAGTTCCTCAACAGGGGCCATAAAAAAAACAATGGAACAAAATATTGAAAAAATAGAAACTTTTATTGCACATACCATTCCTGATTTAGTAAACGTAACAGCTACTGTAATATTAATGTTCTTCATTTTTTTCTCGCTTAACGGCTGGATGGCTACCATTTGTCTCACTTGTATTATACTAAGTATAGGGCTACAATTCGCTACATTCTTTGGGAAGAAGGCAAATGAATTTATGAAAACATATTTCGATACCCAAGAACAAATGAGTGCTTCTGCTGTCCAATATGTAAGAGGAATGCCAATAGTTAAAATCTTTGGACAAAGTGTCCGTTCCTTTTGCCAGTTCAATGAAGAAATCGAAACCTACAAAAGATACGCCCTGAAAGTATGCGATACTTATCAACCAGGAATGATTACATTTACAGTACTACTTAATTCTCTTGTCACATTCATTATACCAGCTGGATTACTACTACTAAGTGGCAATCCTGAAAACATAGCTTTAGCCACCGTTTGGCTTTTTTTTATTATTATGGGACCCGGTGTAGCATCACCGATTTACAAACTTACATTTTTAGGGTCTGGCACAAAAGAAATAAACGAAGGCGTCAATCGCATTGATAATATCTTTGCTGAAAAGGTTGTTTCAGAAACTCCATATCCTAAAATACCAACATCTTATGATATAGAATTCAAAAATGTAAGTTTCGCATATAAAAACATAAAAGAGGGTACCAGAACAGAAGCCCTGAAAAATATTTCATTCGTTGCGAAACATGGAGAAATAACTGCTTTAGTAGGTCCTTCAGGCTCTGGAAAATCAACAATTGCCAACTTAATACCCCGTTTTTGGGATATTATTTCTCAAGGAGAAATATCTATCGGAGGTATCAATATCAAAAATATCGAAACTCGCCAATTAATGAACATGGTCTCCTTTGTTTTTCAAGATACATTTTTGTTTTTCGACACTTTATATGAAAATATTCGAGTAGGGCGTCCCGATGCCACTCAAGAAGAAGTCATCGCTGCAGCACAAGCCGCCCAGTGCCATGACTTTATCCAAAATCTGCCCAATGGATATAATACAACTATTGGAGATACAGGTGTATACCTATCTGGAGGAGAAGCCCAACGAGTATGTGTTGCAAGAGCTATACTGAAAAATGCTCCAATACTGGTTCTTGACGAAGCAACAGCTTTTGCTGACCCTGAAAACGAATACAAAATGCAGCAGGCATTACAACATTTAATAAAAGATAAGACCGTTATTATTATTGCACACAGATTATCATCCATTATATCTGCACAACAAATCTTAGTATTAAAAGATGGTACATTGGTACAACAGGGGCGCCATGAAACACTAAGTACAATAGAAGGAGTTTATAAAAAAATGTGGAATGCCTATACTGAAGCTTTCGCTTGGCAATTAAATAACAATCAAAAATAAACTAAAAATCATGAATGCAATAAAAAATATTTCGGTAGGTCATACCGAACGACTCTATAAACCAGTGGGTTATACTATGCTCGCTAACTTGGTCAACATTATTCCGTTTTGTCTTTCCATAGAAGCTGTAAATGTCATATTCCGAGCTTTCGACGGGACCAATACATCTCTTGACATAACTCGGTTATGGTCTATATTCATTATATTAGTCCTATATATGATTATTATGGCTATAGCAGAACGTGCCTCCTATCGAGCCAATTTTCGTGGAGCGTATGAAATGAGCGCAGAAGGACGCATTAGTCTGGCAGAGCATCTCAGAAAACTGTCCTTAGGATTTTTTTCTCGTCATGATCCGGGGGATTTATCGTCCATGTTAATAACAGACTTTGCCATGGCGGAAACAGGTATTTCCCATCATTTACCACAGTTAATGGGAGCATTAGTTATGCCAATATTAGCTTTTTTCACTTTACTTTGGATAGATTGGCGTATGGCTATAGCCATGTTTATTGCCTTACCTCTGGCTATAGGTATCCTCTTGATAAGTACAAAAGTACAACAAAAACTAAGTAATAAACAAATTGAAGCTAAAATCAATGCTGGTAATCGGTTAGAAGAATATTTACAAGGCATTCGTGTTATGAAGGCCTATAATTTGGTAGGCGACAAATTCATTCGACTCAAAGATGCCTTTTCTCAATTGCGGCGTGCCTGTATCCGACAAGAAGCTATCCTCGGTCCATTCATACTATTTTCTGTTACTGTGATTCGCTCTGGCCTGACTCTAATGATACTATGTGGCACATACCTGCTCATCGGCGGAGATATTTCAATACTGACCTTCGTTTTATTCCTTATCGTAGGATCAAGAGTATTTGATCCACTAACTTCAGCCTTAACTAACTTCGCTGAATTTCGTTATTTCTCTATTGCAGGAGGCCGTATTCTTCAATTGATGAATGAACCAGAAATGACAGGAAACAAAGAAGCTCCCCAATGTGGAGATATAATTTTCGAACACGTATCATTTAAATATCAGAAGAAAGAGGTTCTTCACGACATCAATACATCTATGCATCAAGGAACATTAACAGCTTTAGTAGGGCCTTCTGGTAGTGGGAAAAGTACATTGATGAAGTTATGTGCCCGGTTTTACGACCCTCAACAAGGGAAAGTATTGTTTAATGGAATCCCTATGTCAAATATTGACCCAGAATCTCTAATGAAACATATCTCCATGGTTTTTCAGGATGTTTATTTGTTCAAAGATACAATCAAAAATAATCTTCGATTTAGTAAACCCGATGCAACTGATGAAGAAATAATAGCTGCTGCTAAAAAGGCCTGTTGCCATGAATTCATCTTAAAGCTTCCCAATGGTTATGATACGATGGTTGGTGAAGGAGGGTGTACCTTATCCGGAGGAGAAAAACAAAGGATATCCATTGCAAGGGCTATCTTAAAAAATGCGGAAATTGTACTACTGGACGAAGCAACTGCCTCTCTTGACCCTGAAAATGAAGTTGACGTGCAAAATGCTATAAATTCCCTCATTACAGGACGAACCGTTATAGTTATTGCCCATCGCTTAAAAACTATCAAAAATGCAGATAAAATCATCGTATTGGATAAAGGTCTGATTGTTGAACAAGGTACACATAATGACTTGATAAATAAAAATGGACTATATTGCAAACTTTGGACAATTCAGGAAAAAACAGCCGGTTGGAAACTATGATGGCACACTTCTATTTCCATCTGTCCAACGTAATATGTTAATAAAAAAATATGCAACCAAGTTGCATAAAAAATCCTGTATATTTGTGTCACATTTATACAAAATCAAACGTATAAATTGTCTAAATTATTAGCCATGTCAACAGATCAATGTGTAGACAAATTAAAGAACAGGGGTATAAAACCAACGGCAGCTCGCATCATAGTTTTCAAAGAACTGTCCAAGCAGGAAAGTCCGGTATCTCTTCTTGAATTAGAAACTTTAATCGACACACTCGATAAATCTACTATCTCTCGGACTTTATCAGTACTCCTTGAACATCACGCTATTCACGCATTCGAAGACGGAAGTGGATCTACTAAATATGAAATATGTACCAGTGAAAGCAATTGCCCGATACAAAACCGACATATACATTTTTTTTGTGAAGAGTGCCGGCATACATTCTGTCTGGACAACATACATATTCCCATAGTACAACTCCCTCAAGGTTTCGTCATGGATAGTATCAACTATACCGTTAAAGGTATCTGCCCTTCTTGCAACTCAAAACGGTAAGATACAAGAAACGATTAACAGCTTTCGAAAAATAAATTTACCCTTACCATATATTTGTGGTAAGGGTAAATTTATTAAAGCCGACTCTTTCGAGGACCGCAGCTTATTACATGCTACCTGCACGCAATATATTTGCAACAAAGTTGCATATTCCAAACTATATCTTTGTATCAAATCAAAAAACAGAAAGATTATGGAAACAATGCAACACCACTGTGAACACATGCATTCCTGCTGCCACAGCAAGCACCATGAAGACTCACACGAATATACAATTTTTATACTCCCTATTATTTCGTTTTCTCTTTTAATAACAGGGATAATATTACAACATCAATCTACTTGGTTCCAAAATACAAATATTCAATTTATATGGTTTTTATGTAGCTTCTTACCGGTAGGTTTTCCTGTAATGAAAGAAGCATGGAAAAGTCTTTTGACAAAAGACTTATTTAATGAATTTTCATTGATGGTTATTGCCTCTGTTGGCGCATTTGCTATCGGAGAATATCCCGAAGCTGTAGCTGTCATGTTATTTTATACAATCGGAGAAATATTGCAAGATAAGGCCGTCGACCGAGCAACACGAAATATCCGGCAACTACTTGACGTACGCCCCGAACAAGTTGAAGTCTTTCGTAACGGTAGGTACCACACCGTCTCACCTCGTGAAGTAAAAATCGGAGAAATCATTGAAATAAAACCTGGAGGACGTATCCCACTAGACGGTATATTGAAAGATTCTCAGGCTATTTTCGATACTTCAGCGTTGACAGGGGAAAGTGTCCCTCGGACCATATCTAAAAATGAAGAAGTTCTTGCTGGAATGATTATCTCTGGACAGGCTGTCCACATCCAGGTTTCAAAAACATACGAAAATAGTTCTTTAGCCCGTATATTAGAATTAGTCCAAAATGCTTCAGAACGAAAAGCTCCCGCTGAACTATTTATCCGCAAATTTGCACGAATCTACACTCCCGTTGTCGTCTTGTCAGCTCTCCTTATCATTATTATCCCTGCTCTTATTTCTATCATAAATCCATCATTTCATTATATCTTTAATGATTGGTTATATCGAGGGCTGGTATTTCTTGTCATATCTTGTCCTTGCGCTTTGGTCATTAGTGTTCCATTAGGTTATTTCGGAGGAATCGGTGCCGCCTCTCGAAATGGAATATTATTTAAAGGCGGAAATTTTTTGAATGCTATTACCCATATCAATGCCATAGCTTTTGACAAAACAGGAACATTAACAACAGGCAGTTTCGAAGTAATCTCCGTAGCACATGAAGGAATAACTCAAGAACAACTGCTTTACTTTATTTCATCAGTAGAGCAAAAAAGCAATCATCCTATAGCCCAAGCTATAGTCCATTATGCAAAAAAGCAAGGAATCGAAATATCAAACGAAAACTCAATACATGAATTAAGTGGATTGGGAATTGAAGCTGAAATAAACGAGAAAAAAATCCTTGTCGGAAATGCCCGTTTGATGAAAAAATACCAAATCAATTTGCCCCAAGAAATTCAAAACTGTACATCTACAATTGTTCTTTGTGCCGTCAACGAAAAATACGTAGGTCACTTATTGTTATCTGATACATTGAAAAATGATGCTTGCAAAGCAATAAAAAATATTCGAAAACTTGGTATTTCCGATATTCGATTATTATCTGGTGACAAAAAGGAAATTGTAAATAATTTTGCTTCTCAGTTAGGAATAGATAAAGCATTTGGAGATTTATTACCTGAAGATAAAGTTCATTATTTAGAACAAATGACAACTGAACCCAATAAATCTGTCGCATTCGTCGGTGATGGAATGAACGATGCCCCCGTATTGGCATTAAGTGATGTCGGTATAGCAATGGGAGGATTAGGATCAGATGCCGCTATTGAAACAGCCGATGTAGTCATACAAACAGACCAACCATCAAAGGTTGCGACAGCCATATCTATCGGTCACGCAACAAAACGCATCATAATGCAAAATATTGTAGGGGCTATCGGAGCCAAATCACTTATATTATTAGCCGGAGCTTTTGGTTTTGCAACATTATGGGCTGCTGTATTCGCTGATGTCGGAGTTGCTTTGATTGCAGTCCTCAATTCAATGAGAATTCTAAAGATGAAGTTTCAATAAAAAATCCTACAGAAAATTCTTTCAATAAGCCATTTATCCATACGCAAAGAGGCTGTCTAAAAAGTCGGAAAGTTTAAATTTAAACTTCCAATTTAGAACTGACAGGCTCCGATTATAATAAAGAGTGCCACTTTTACCTATGAAAATTAGGTGTAAAGTGGCACTCTTTATTTATTCTATTACAATCTGTAACTTTTGCCAATTCAATTTTGCCTTTTTAGACAGCCTCTTTATACTAAGGGACTAACAACAATTCATAATCTACAACCCCAAGCCAACGGCCAAATTTAAAACCTACTTTTTCAAAATGAGAAACCTGTTTAAATCCTAATTTAGAATGCATCAAGATACTTGCTTCATTTCCTTCCGTAATACATGCAATCAGTGCATGATAACCTTGTCTGCAACACTCACCAATCAATCTTTGCATCAGAGACGTACCTATGCCTTTTCCTTTGTGTTCGGGAGATAAATATACTGTCGTCTCCAACGTATGCTTGTAAGCATCCCGTTCTTTCCATAAATGAGCATAACAATACCCTAAAATTTCCCCATCCTGCTGCTCATAAACATAGTACGGAAAATGTGCCGAAATCTCAACAATGCGTGATTGCATTTCTTGTAATGATAAAGGTTCCGTCTCAAAAGAAATTACGCTATTCTTGATATATTCATTGTAAATATTTGCTATAGCTCTCGCATCTTGAAATTTTACCGTCCTAATCATACAATCCATTTTATCTTTTTATAATACTAATTCTCGAAAAAGATATTCAAATGTTTTATCAAGGTCTATCGAGAATCCCGGATGAGGTCGTGACGTTTGTATAGAAGTACTACGCATTGCAGTAAGCCAACGAAAACGCTCAGGAATATCAAACGAAGCAATAACCCCACCTTCTTTTTCACCACTACATATCCTTTCAAAGATGCGTAAATGGCAACACAATGATTCTATATCGGTATTCGGAGCAAAAAA
Source organism: Coprobacter secundus (assembly GCA_000803105.1). GTDB lineage: Bacteria > Bacteroidota > Bacteroidia > Bacteroidales > Coprobacteraceae > Coprobacter > Coprobacter secundus. The sequence goes on along the minus strand of JTDA01000009.1, from coordinate 139,190 downwards.
AGCTATTTTTTCTTCATCAATATGATACGCAACCCGAATATACTTCTGTCGTTTCGAAAAAAGAATAATACCTACATTTATAAATTCCTCTCTTTCGATACATGGTACAAACCGAATGATGGCATATTCATACAAGTGTTTTTCTGGCATACAAAGCTTCTTTTACAAATATATCTGAATTAGCAATTCTCTCTGTCAGAAAATGATAATATACATCCCTTATTTCCTCTGAAGTCAATTGCGTATCACTCCAACATAACCAATCATCAGGAATAAGCTCTACTATAGCTTTAACCTTATCTGAAGTAAGACACTCTTTCATTTGAATATCTATCTTGTCAATACATCCCGCTTGTGGCAACAATACATGTTCTCTGACCTGTTTAAAAGGACTTAAAACATGAGTCGGCCAATTGTCCCAAGTATAATGAAAATATAGAGATGAACCAAAATCTATTAACCATAACTCCTTATGCCACATAAGCATATTCGTATTCTTTACTGTACGATCGATATTTGTCAGCAAGGCATCTATCCATACAATTTTTGAAGCGAGCTCTGAATTTACATTATCAGCTAACAAATCAAATGTAAAAGCTCCGGACAAAAAATGTAGTCCCAAATTCAGACCTCGACTTGCCTGCAACAGATCCTGAATCTCTTCATCCCCTTCTGTACGGCCAAAAGCTTCATCTAAATTAAGAAAGACAAGCTCCGGAACTCGCAAACCTGTCACTCGTGCCAATTCTGCTCCCAGCAATTCTGCAATAAGAGCTTTAGTTCCATGACCGGCCCCTCTGAACTTCAATACATATTTAAAACCATCATCAGCTTCCGCCAATGCAGGTAAGGAACCACCCTCACGTAAAGGCATTATATATCGTGTTACGTTAGCTGTACGTAATTCCATATTTGCTATCTTATCCATATAACAAAAATACGAATAAAAAAGAAATAATATAACTACTCTTATTCAAATCCAAAAAAACTTTGAAACAAGACATGTAGAGAAATAGATAACTCTCAATTCTATAAAACAAGATTAAAAAATCCCATTCCTACATCTCCCCAATTATGCTTATTACACACAGAACGGTTGATATTCATACTCCACAACACGAGATTCAGCCAAAGAAGTCTGAACATCAATGAGACGCTGATTACTACTCCCCCGAAATAACAAAGATACATCTCGAAGCTCTTGAATAAATGGACCATCTACCAAAACATCAATAAAAGGCAATATAGCTGCTAACCGGGGAGTCCGAGAAACAACTTCATAACGATAGCCCGTATAGCACCAAATATTTTTTCCTGTTTCTTCTTTGATTCTCCGAGCAAGACAAGTAAAAGCCTCAGGTTGATACAAAGGATCTCCGCCACTAAAAGTCACATCAGCAAAATCTGATGATTTAATAACAGACATAATATAATCTAAAGAAACCACTTTCCCCTGTTCTATATCCCATGACTCAGGATTATGACACCCTGGACAACAATGAGGACACCCAGCAGAATATATAGACGTCCGCAAACCAGGCCCATCAACTACAGTATCCTCAAGAATATCAACTATCACCAACGAATCATACATTTCTTTATCCATCCCCTATACCTTTTTAAACCTTATACTATAATAGTATCATCCCTTATTGAAGTAACAGAGAACAATACTTTTTATCTAAGACTTCTCAATTATGCGTGACGCGATCATTTAATTCAGATAATTTAGCATGATTCCATCTATCAGTAGTTCCCACCAGATAACCCGTTATACGTTGCAATCGGTCTACATTTTTACTACCACATTTCGGACATTCTTCTAAATGAGCAGAAGCATCTTCAAAACCACAATCCAAACAACGATTACGAGTATGATTCACCGATCCATATCCAATATTATACTTATCCATCATATCAACAACAGCCATAATTGCATCAGGATTATGTGTAGCATCGCCATCTATTTCAACATAAAAAATATGTCCACCACGAGTCAAGTCATGATAAGGGGCCTCCACTTCTGCCTTATGACGAGCAGAACATTTATAATATACCGGCACATGATTCGAATTCGTATAATAATCACGGTCTGTAATACCTGGCAACATCCCGAAAGTACGACGATCTCTCATTGTAAATTTTCCAGACAGACCTTCGGCTGGTGTAGCTAATACACTATAATTATGCTGATACTGCTCTGAAAAACGGATTGCCTGATCTCTCATATAAGTTACAATACGTAACCCTAATAACTGCGAATCTTTATCTTCACCATGATGTTTTCCCGTAAGAGCAACAAGGCACTCAGCTAAACCGATAAACCCAATACCTAAAGTCCCTTGATTAATCACTGATGATATATTATCAGTCGGACTTAGTTTTTCAGTCCCATTCCATAATGAAGACATCAACAAAGGGAACTGTTTAACATATGCCGTTTTCTGGAATTCAAATCGCTCATGCAATTGCTGTGCTGTAATCTCCAATATTTCATCAAGACGGGCAAAAAATCTGTCTATTCGCTCCTGCTTATTTACAACATTCATACATTCTATAGCCAGACGAACGATATTAATCGTCGTAAACGAAAGATTTCCTCGGCCAATAGAAGTTTTCTCTCCAAAGCGATTCTCAAAGACCCGAGTACGACAACCCATAGTAGCCACTTCATATTTGTAACGCAAAGGGTCCTCAGCTTTCCAATCTTCGTGTTGATTAAAAGTCGCATCAAGATTCAAAAAATTAGGGAAAAAGCGTCTTGCACTGACTTTACAAGCCATTTTATACAAATCATAATTACGATCTTCCGGTAAATAACTCACTCCCCTCTTCTTTTTCCATATCTGTATTGGGAAAATTGCAGTTGCTCCATTTCCGACCCCTTCATATGTAGACAATAATATTTCTCGAATTATACAACGACCTTCGGCTGAAGTATCGGTACCATAATTGATAGAAGAAAAAACGACCTGATTTCCCCCTCGCGAATGAATCGTATTCATATTATGAATAAATGCTTCCATTGATTGATGCACACGACTAACCGTACGATTCACAGCATGTTGAATAACCCGTTTCTCTCCACACAAACCTGTCAAATCCCGAATAATATAATCATCTAAATGCACATCATAAAGATGCTCATAATTTGTTGCATTTATATCAGCCAATACTTTCAATTCTTCAATAAAACTTTTACGGACAAATGGTGCCAGGTAAAAATCAAAAGCAGGAATTGCCTGTCCCCCGTGCATTTCATTTTGGGCTGTTTCCATAGAAATACAAGCCAAAATACTTGCCGTTTCGATACGTTTAGCCGGACGTGATTCTCCATGTCCTGCAAAAAAACCATTTTTCAAAATTTTATCCAACGGATGCTGCACACAGGTCAAACTTTTGGTAGGATAATAATCTTTGTCATGTATATGAATATAATTATCAACAACTGCAGACTTTACTTTATCGCTTAACAAATAATCATCAACAAATGGTTTGGTCGTCTCACTTGCAAACTTCATCATCATACCGGCAGGAGTATCGGCATTCATATTTGCATTTTCGCGGGTAACATCATTCGACTTAGTTTCAATAATTTCCAGAAAAATATCACGTGTTTTCGCTTTTCGAGCAATACTTCTTTGATTCCGATAAGCAATATAACGTTGGGCCACATCTTTACGACTGCTCTTCATCAACTCTCTTTCTACGCAATCCTGTATAGCTTCCACACTCATTTGCTCATCTCCCCGACAAACAATGCGGTCGGTTATCTGACGGATAAGGCTCATATCCTCACCCTTTTCGGTATGTAACATTGCTTTACGAATTGCCGCAATAATCTTTTCCTCATTAAAACCGACAATGCGTCCGTCACGCTTTACAACAGTCTGTATCATTTTTATTTGAAACTAAGGTTGATTTTATATATTTTTCTTGTTCTAAAACTGTCGTAAAGGTAAAAAAAATTATTCTTTATTATGCAATAAAATTTCTATTTTAGAAAACTTTTTGACATTAAAATATATTTATAATATTGATAATCAATTTTTTTAATTTCAAAAATTGAAAACTTTTCTATTTTTCAGTTACAAATAATTTTCTTTTTATAAAACTTTTAGTAAGAAGAATAAAAATAAAAAATATCACTAAATATACAAACCTGACATGTTAAAAAATTCCTTTTAAATTGAAATTTTATCTGTTTCTTTCTGACATACTATCTGACCAATCAAAAACAAAAAAACAAATAATAAATAAAGAAATTATTTTCTCATTTCAAATCCCTGACGCTTAAGATAACCCTCAATATCATATTTCATACCATCCTTATAATAATCTACAATGTGAGATATCCAGTCATTATCTGTCGTTACCCCACTACGATTACGATTATACGCAGATATAGTCTTATCATAAGCCAATAAATCATCTCGCATATCATTATCTCTATAATGATTCTGATGTATTACCAACGATAGCGGTTGCTTAGGCTTCAAATCAGGTGATTCGGCAGGATACCCTATAGCTAATCCACAAACAACAAATACCCCCTTCGGCAACTGTAGTATTTCTGCAATACGCTCCGGATCGCAAGTCCGAGTATAACCAATACAACATCCCCCTAACCCTATCGATATAGCTGATATATAAGCAGTCTGCATAGCCAAGGCAGCATCAATAACCCCAACCATAATACCATCCATTGTATCAGGAAAAGCAGGGAATGGACATTCTATAGCATCGGCAGCTACCCTTATTTTATTGTAATCAGCACAAAATACCAAAAATGCAGCACAAGTCTTAATTTGCTTCTGTCCAGTTATCTCATACAATAACACTTTTTCATCCTGGTCAGTCACAGAGATAACAGAAAACTGCTGTCCATTATAGCTCGTCGGCGTATTTTGAATAGCTTCATAAATAAAATCCAACTCTTCCTGACTCAATTTGTCTCGTGTATAACGCCGTACAGAAGTACGTCCAAGCAAAATATCCTTTATCGTTTTCATATCGACTCATTTTTTATTCTTATTACAAATATAACCACTCTTTTGTTTTATCTTCACCAGTCAAACGTTAATTACTTCATAGTATATAGCTTTTTAACGTCATTTTAATTGTAGTCAGATAGGAATAAACGTATCATAAATATCAAAACCATTATATATGCTAAATAAATCAACAATCTACATTTTATAAACGACTGAAAATAAATGTACAATGAAATATTTACTATTAAAATTACAGCTAATTATAATCAACAGGTAATTTTATTAAAAAACATTTTATACTTTTGCAGTCGTTTTCCGAATAATCCCAATACTAAAACAAGCTAAATAAAATATTACGAAACAAAAATTCATATAGATGAATGCTAATGAGTCTTTGGTAGAAGTTGCCAAATTCATAGCCGAATATTCGGCCTACATGATGGGAAATGGCGTACATACGTCCCGTGTAGTGCGTAGTGCCAAAAGAATAGGCGAATCGTTCGATTTAGTAGTAAAAATAAGTGTATTTCAAAAAAACATTATTCTAACTATTTATGACGAAGAAACGAAAGAAGCTTATAGTGAAGTCATCGATATTCCTGCTTACCCCATCAGTTTCGAACGAAACTCGGAATTAAGTGCTTTAAGTTGGGAGGCCCATGATGAGCGTCTTTCTTTGACTGAATTGAAGAAACGCTATAACGAAATTATCTCCGCCCCGCGAATGAACCCTCTATTTGTTCTTATCCTTGCGGGATTTGCCAACGCTTCATTTTGTCGGCTTTTTGGTGGAGACTGGTGTTCCATGGGCATCGTGTTTTCAGCTACCATTACAGGATTATTTCTAAAACAACAAATGCAGATACAAAAATATAACCACTATATAATCTTCATCGTGTCAGCCTTTGTAGCATCTTTATGCTCTTCTACCGCTCTGATTTTTAATACAACATCAGAAATAGCCTTAGCTACCAGTGTTTTATATTTGATTCCCGGTGTTCCACTTATTAATGGAGTCATCGATATTGTAGAAGGATATATTCTTACCGGCTGTGCCCGCCTGATAGATGCTTTACTCTTAGTCGTATGTATTGCCATAGGGCTTTCGTTCACTTTATTATTAGTTAAAGATAGTTTGATATGATAGCTATAGATATACTTTCGGATGCTTTTTTTGCGGCACTTGCCGGTATCGGTTTTGGAGCAATCTCAGACCCTCCTATGCGGGCTTTTCCCTCGATAGCCATGCTTGCAGCTATTGGCCATGCTTGTCGTTATTGCTTAATGACTTTCTTAGGATTTGATATCGCAACAGCTTCTCTTTTCGGAGCAGTAATTATCGGATTCGGCAGTTTATGGCTGGGAGGAAAAATATATTGTCCTATGACCGTTCTTTATATACCAGCTTTATTACCCATGATTCCTGGGAAATTTGCCTACAATATGGTATTTTCTCTACTAATGTTTTTACAAACAATGGATACTCCGGCAGAAAGGGCTAAATATATGGAAATGTTCTTTTCTAATGGAATAGTAACTTCTTCAGTCATTTTCATGTTAGCTGTAGGAGCTACACTACCTATTTTCCTTTTGCCTCATAAAGCATTCTCCTTAACCCGACATAATGTAATACGAAAAAGAAGACGTTCATGAATATTTTTTGGAATACAATAGCAAATTATAATTTGGCAACCTGGATATACCAGATAATTTTTATAACTATCGGTATATTATTAACACTTCTACTGATATATAAACCTTCCCGAATAATCAAAACCGGGATGAAAATATATTTAACCACCACTTATTTATGGATTTCTCTCATTTATTATTACATATTTTGTGCCGAAAGAAGTTATAATATAGCTATGGTTCTCTATTGGGGTATAATGGCCATCATTTGGTTATGGGATACAATAAGTGGATACACGACTTTTGAAAGTACAGGCAAACATCGTCTATTGTCCATTATTTTATTAATATTGCCTTTTATATACCCAATATTTTCATTAGCACGAGGCATGTCATTTCCTGCTATGACTTCTCCAGTAATGCCTTGTTCTGTCGCAGTATTCACTTTAGGATTAATGTTGATGTTTTCACGTAAAATAAATATGTTTATTGTGCTCTTTCTATGTCATTGGTCATTTATTGGAGTTTCTAAAACATATTCTTTCGATATTCCTGAAGACTTTTTATTATCTGGTGCAACCATTCCGGCTCTATACTTTTTTTTGAAAGATTTTTTCCTGAAGCAATCCTCTTCCGATATAAAGCCCCAGGGCAAATATATAAATCTCCTATTGCTTTTGGTATGCTCCATATTGGCAACAGCCTTGATTGTAGCATTGGGAATGGAAATAAAACTCAATCAATAACGATAAAAATCTTTCTAAAAACAAATACTGACAATTATTTCATAAATAGAAATATGACAAATTAAAAATGCAATTTTTATACATGAAAAATTGCATTTTTAATTATTCTTCATACCTTTGTCGTGCATTGGTTCGAGACCTTTATTCAAAGGAATCGATTAAAAGGGAATCAGGTGAAAATCCTGAACAGTCCCGCTGCTGTAAGTTTCATACAAACGTTGTAAGCATATACCAATTAGCCACTGAATCAAATAAATTCGGGAAGGCGCTTATCAACGGAAACAAGTCAGAAGACCTGCCATGCTGATATTTTTCAATAGCTTTCGAGGAAAGAGCAAATTGATTCGTGTTTAGTATTCCGGCAGGATCCGGTATCTATCCTTTCGTACCATACTGCATTTATCCCTCTTGGGCTATTGTATTGTTTTACTATGTTAACAGTTCATACCCCAAGATGAATTCATTCGTAAAAATATGTAGTATCATATCCTGTATATCAATAAATATACAAGTATCACTACTCTCCGCCCAAAACAAATTAGACTCCATACAGCACATCAATGAAGTCGTTGTAACCGGTAACCGATATAATGAAGTCATACCTTCTCAAAAATTGACCGGAAAAGAATTAGAAAACCTCAACAGCCTATCTATCGCCGATGCTTTACGCTATTTTTCAGGCATACAACTAAAAGACTATGGAGGCGTAGGAGGTATAAAAACCGTAAATATCCGTAGTATGGGGTCCAATCATATGGGCGTCTACTATAACGGAATACAATTAGGAAATGCACAAAACGGACAAATAGACTTAGGCAAATATTCACTGGAAAATATTGAAGAAATATCTTTATACAACGGGCAAAAAAGTGAAATATTCCAATCGGCACGCGAATTCGGTTCGGCCGGGTCTATTTACATAACTACTCGCCGACCCAAATTCATAGAAGGAAAAACAGCAAACCTAAAAGCTGGGTTGAAAGCTGGTTCCTTCGATTATATTAATCCATCTGTCTTATTTGAATACAAATTAAACAATAATTTGAGCGCCAGTTTTAATACCGAATGGATAAATGCAAGTGGTAAATATAAGTTTCGCTATAGAAGAGTAACTCCCTCCGGTGAACTGGCTTACGATACTACGGCAATTCGTCAAAATGGAGATATAGATGCAGTACGAATCGAAGGTGGACTACAGGGATATTTCCCCAATGGACGATGGAAAGCTTATATGTATCATTATACTTCCGAAAGAGGCGTTCCCGGAGCTATTGTCAATAACGTATGGAGGCGCGGAGAACGGCTTTGGGATAGAAATTCATTCGTACAAGGGATGTTTGAATATGACATTACCTCTAAATTAAGTACGAAAGTAAATCTAAAATACGCATTTGATTACACCCGATACGTAAATAACGACGACAAACTAATACATGTCGATAACATATACAAACAGCGAGAAGGTTATATATCTTGGGCCAATAAATACAGTATATTATCCAATTGGGATGTATCTGTTGCTTATGACTATCAATGGAATGGCCTTTCCGAATACACGTCAGTATTCAGAAACACTCACTGGATTTCCGCGGCAACAGCTTTTTCCATCAAAAATTGTTTAAAAGTACAGGTTGCAGCTTTAGCTACTATCGTAGATGAAGAAGCTCGGGAAAGAGAAAATGCTCCCAACAAGAAAAAAGTAACTCCTGCCATATTTTTATCATATAAACCCATCCGAAAAGCCGATTTCATAATACGAGCATTTTATAAACACAGTTATCGAATGCCAACATTCAACGACTTGTATTATACCGATATGGGAAATGCTTATCTGCGTCCGGAAACAGCCAAACAGTATAATCTCGGTTTTCTATATGATATAGACCGAAAAGGACACACATTCTCCTTTTTTAGAATAGGAGCTGATATATATTACAATCGGGTCAAAGATAAAATTGTAGCCTATCCTAAAGGGCAACAATTTCGTTGGACAATGCTAAACTTAGGAGAAGTAGATATTCGTGGAATTGATGCTCAGACCATGGCCATTTTCCGTTTGCCCTATAAAATAGAACTAACTACCAAATTACAATATACCTATCAGGAAGCTATCGATATAACCAATCCGGCAGATAATTATTACCGAGACCAAATACCCTATATTCCTTGGCATAGCGGTTCGGCTATAGCGATGCTCAGTTGGAAAGGATGGAATCTGAACTACAGCTTCATCTATGTAGGATACAGATATAACCAGCAGGAAAATATTCGATACAATTATACACAACCTTGGTATACCAGTGATGTATCGTTAATAAAAACTTTTAAAATAAAAAGAACTCACTTAAAAGCCTCTGTTGAGGTAAATAACCTTTTAAGCCAAGATTACGATGTAATACTGAATTACCCGATGCCAAAACGTAATTATCGATTTGGAATATCGGTCGAATTATAAAATCACAGCATGATAATGAAAAAGTATTTTCACATATCAATATCCATATTTTTCACTCTACTCATTCTACTGCCAGCTTGTCGAAAAGACGAGTTAGTAGTACCAACCGAATATGATATTCTACCTTTCGAGATGAATCCCGACAGCAATCCTATAGGGATGTATGTACTCAATGAAGGAAACATGGGTAGCAATAAAGCATCTATCGATTTTGTCGATTTTAAAAATGCCCTATATGTACGCAATATGTACGCTGAACGCAACCCAACTGTCATTAAAGAGCTGGGAGATGTCGGTAATGATATACAAATATACGGAAGTAAGTTATATGCCGTCATCAACTGTTCTCATAAAGTAGAAGTAATGGATGCTCATACACTGATACGAATCGGTCAAATTGATATTCCAAACTGTCGGTATATTCGTTTTGCACAAGGTAAAGCTTATGTATCAGCTTACGTCGGCCCTGTAGCCATGGACCCAAATGCTCAATTAGGTGCAGTTTATAGAATCGATACCACTTCATTGAAAGTAACCGGAAAAGTTACTGTCGGTTACCAACCTGACGAATTGGAAATTTTAGGTGAATACATATATGTCGCCAACTCAGGTGGGTATCGGGCTCCGAACTATGACTTCACCGTTTCTGTTGTCGAAATGTTCGGAATGAAACAAGTTCAGAAAATTCCGGTAGCAATAAATCTTCACCGTATCAGAAAAGATAAATACGGAAAATTGTGGGTTTCATCCCGAGGGAACTATGGTTCTATACCTTCTCGTCTTTTCGTTTTGGACAGAAAAAATAAAAATTCAAAAGAAATGGAGGTAAAAGATACCTTAGATATTCCCTGTTCTGAAATGGTTATACATGGTGATTCTCTCTATTTCTACAGTGTAGAATGGAATAAAGAATCTGAAGAAAATACCGTTTCATACGGAATTATCAATGTAAAAACTAAAGAACTAATCACCGATCACTTTATAACTGATGGAACAGAAAAAGATATCACCATTCCTTACGGCATACAAATAGACCCCAGAAATGGAGACATTTATGTTACTGACGCTAAAAATTATGTATCGAGCGGGACATTGCACTGTTACAGTCGCAACGGACGAAAAAAATGGAGTGTAAGAGCCAGTGACATACCGGCACACATGGTATTTCTAAATCGTTGATTATGAAAAAAAATATACTCTTTGTTCTCTTTACTTTCATATCGATGCTATCATGCCAACAAGACATACCCATGGTAAGCCTTGGCATAGATAATGTATATGCAATCGAACGAATGAAAGCCCTAATTCTACATCCAGAATTTCCGGGAGAACGATACGAATGGAGTATGATAGATAGTCAGGGAAAAGACTCTCTTGTCTCAACCGACCGAGATTATATTTTTCTAAGTGCTACCACTGGACAATTTCAGATAAAACTGCACATCGCTGATTCTCAAAACCCAGTTGACCATGAAATAAATATTACCGTTTGGGAAGAAAGTGTCGCTTATAGTCGCTATATCTCGAAAGTATATGAATATTGTCCGGCTCCAGGACAATTTGTCAACAAATTGCCTTTATATCAAGAGGGAGACACAGAAGAGACCATGAGACAAAAGGCTGAAGAAAGTATTTCCGGGAAAAACGATGTATTAGTGTCTTTGGGAGGTTATGGAGGATATATAACTTTCGGATTTGACCACACTGTCGTTAACATTCCAGGAGAAAAAGATTTTAAAATATTAGGAAACGCTTTTTATGCAGCAGCTAATCCTAATCCAGATGCCCCCGAATCTGGGGGTAGTTCCGAGCCAGGTATCGTTATGGTATCGTTCGACCGAAACGGTAACGGAGTCCCCGACGATGAATGGTACGAGTTGGCCGGAAGTGAATATAATAAACCTGAAACAAAACATCATTATACAATCACTTATAGCCGCCCAGCAGCAGACCATGTCGCAACCCCAGACAAAGGAACACCTATCACAGACTCCACTTATATCCCTTGGACGGCCAATGACGGAACATCTGGTTACATTGCCAAAAACAGTTATCATCGACAAGACTATTATCCCAAATGGATACCACAAGACCAGATATCATTCTCTGGGACAAAACTTGCAGATAATGCTGTCGATGAAAGTGGAAAAGGAACATATTATGTTCTATATACATACGATTGGGGATACGTGGACAACCACCCAAACGAAAAAACCGACAAAATCAGCTTTGATATAGACTGGGCTGTTGATTCCGACGGAAACAAAGTACACCTACCTGGAATAGACTTTATACGTGTATATACAGGTGTAAACCAACAATGTGGCTGGTTAGGTGAAACATCAACCGAATTATCCAGAGCTGAAGATTTGCATGTAGATGATTCTTCAGCTTTACCCAACCCATAAAATTTATCGCTTATGAAATGGAAAAATTTACTTATTTATGCTTTTCTCTCCGGAAGTGCTCCCATCATTGGACAGACATATACTGACGGTGTATTTGTTCTGAACGAAGACTGGTATGGACATAACAATAGCTCCATAAACTTCTTGCATCCGGAATCTGGAGAGATAGATTATTATTTGATACAGACCAATCCTGCCAATATGGACGGGAGCATTATACAAACATTAGGTTGTACCGCACAATACGGAGTTATATATGGAGATAAAATGTACGTTATCTCCAAACAAGACCAAGATCCAGGAGAAAATGCAGAAGAAAAACAAGGTGGAAGACTGGTCATCTTGGATGCCCAAAACATGCAAGTATTATACCGTTTACCCATAATAGCAGAAAAGAACGGGAAATCAATAGCCGATGGAAGAAGCTTTGTCGGAGTAGATGAAAATAAAGGCTATATAGGTACATCAAATGGCATCTACATATTAGACTTGAACACATACGTATTAAATGGTATTATCGAAGGTAGTGAAAATCCCCTAATTACAGGTGACGAATCGCCATCTGCCGGATTAGGTGCTTTATATGAAAATCAGATAGGAATGATGATACGAACTCAAGACCATGTGCTGGCAATACAACAGGATAAAGGTATTCTGGTAATCAATCCTGAAACAGATAAAATAGAACAAGTTATTCCCGGATGTTTTAGTACTATGGTTCAAAGTAAAGATGGTTATGTATGGGTTGGTCTCAACAGCAATAGCAATGAAGAATACTTGCACTACCCATACGGTTCGGCCGGAGAAGAATGGATAGGAAATACATTATTGAGAATAGACCCATACACTTTTGAAACAAAACGAATCGTCTTACCTCGAGGAGGCATAAACCAAACATGGTATGCATGGACATCCGGTTCCCTATGTGCAAGTGCCAAAGAAAACGTTCTTTATTTCATTTACAATGAAGATTCATCTCAAGGACAGGCATCATGGTTTACAACAGCACACATGTATAAATATAATATAGATAAGGGTACTTGTGAACTCATTTACGACAGTACTCCCGAAGACCGTTATTTCTATGGAGCCGGAATGCGTATAAATCCGGCAGATGACAAAATATATGCAGCATTATATGTCAGCTTCATTTCAAACAATTATTTTCTATACTATCAATTGGATAAAAATGGCAAACTCTTGAATGAATATGAACCTATTAGTGGATACTGGTATCCAGCAATGTTTATTTTTCCTGATAATCAGGCTCCTGTCATAAAAAATTTTTCACCGGTAGAATTAAATGGGACAACACAGGAAATAGACCTATCTAACATGGCAACAGATGAGGATACACCGATAACCTCTATCACTAAACGAGTAACCAAAATAAAAAACGAAAATATTGTTTCGGCAAAAATAAAAAATAACAAACTCATACTTACCCCCTTACAAGCCGGAGAAACTTCGATTACTGTACGCTTCAATTCAAACGGGAAATGTGAAGACCGAGATTTAGCAGTTAAGGTTTCTACAGCTACATACATCCAAGAAACAGAATCTGACCCGATACACATATTTGCCCGAAACGGAATCATACAGATATTCGGTATAGAACCATCGACCGAAGTAGAAATATACAACATGCAAAGCCAATTGATATATAAAAATACATTGTCTTCAGGCTGTACTATCACCGAAATATCTCCTAAACAAATATATATAGTAAAAATAAAAAATCAGATACATAAAATCATACTTTAATTCAAACTAAACATTATGAGAAATTTTTACAGAAAAAAAACATGGTTGACATTGATGTTACTATGTATGGTATCCTCCATATTTGCGGGGAACCAATTCATTCCTAAAAACTATTCATTTACGAACATTGCCAAGACTTCAAAAGTGACATTAAACTTATCTATGACCGACATATTTGAATATCCTGACGACATAGACAAAAGTGCTAATTTAGATGATTTGGGCGTTATTGTCAAAATAGAGTCAAGTGATTTGGAAATCACCGATTTATATAAATATGAATATTATAACTACGGCAAAGTCCAGACATTATATTTATGGCTTATGCCTAATAAAGCCGGAGATGCTGATGTAAAAGTAACATTAACTTACCAAAGTGAAACCGTTGAAAATATCATACATATTTCATTGAAAAAAGTTTTGGCAACAGACGACTCTTTTGTCGTAGAACCTAAAAGCGAACTAACAGCAGATGTCTTGAAAAATGACCAATGGATGAATAATTCGGACATGAAAACAGCCCGTATTACAATTGACGAACAGCCCCAATACGGCACGGCAACGGTAATAAAAGGGACGTCCTACCCCGTAATCAATTACGTACCCGATGCAGAAACAGAAAACTACACTTTTGACCAACTAAAATATACCGTTACCTTAGCTACAGGAGAAACGTCTTCAGCTACAGCAAAAATAAATATACACTTAAATCCTTATGCTTCTAAAATACTAGGATATTTACCGGCTCCAGGACAATTTACCAATACAATGGATGACCCCACTGTTATTTTAGGAACACAGGGTGGTATGGTAAGCCTAGGGGCATTCGGAGGTTATGTTATCCTAGGTTTTGACCAGCCTATAAAAAATGATCCCCGTAACCCATACGGTGTAGATTTTACTCTGAAAGGAAACTCTTTTATTGCCAATTTATATGGAGTATGGTCTGAACCTGGAGCTGTACAGGTAATGAAAGACTTAAATGGAAATGGCATTCCCGATGATGGAGAATGGTATGAATTGGCTGGGTCTGATTATTGGCTGAGTACAACAAAACGTAACGTAGAAATGACCTATTACAATCCGAGTTATAATAAACGCTATACTGTACCTTGGACAACTAATCAGGGAGAAAGCGGTGCCGTTTTAACCAATCAGTTCCACAATCAATCTTATTACCCTGACCCCTACACATACGAATGCGGAAGAGAGCAAGTAACATTTTCAGGAAATATTATACGAAGCTCCATCGACATGAGCTCACCGAGTTATATCGAATTTTACCGAGCTCCGGCCTTCGGATACTGCGACAATCGAGGATATGACAAAACCGATCTTACCGTTGCTCACAACCCATATTATAACGATGAAAACGGAAATGCAACAGATGGATTTGACCTTAGTTGGGCAGTAGATAAAAATGGCAATCACGTAGAATTGGACCAAGTTGATTTCGTAAAGGTTTATTGCGCCGGAAGTGCCAATGCCGGATGGTTAGGCGAATGGTCGACCGAAGTTTTAGGCGCAGCCATCACCACACCAGACCCCAACTATGTTCCACAAGACTATTACCTCAATTACATCGGTATCACTCAACTACAAGTAATCGAGGGGCAAACTTGTCAGTATGAAGGATTTTTATTCAAAAACGGTCGTCCAGTAAAAGAAGGGACTCAACGATGGTGGTTATCTGACAATACTATCGGAAACATCGATAACACCGGAAAATTTACAGCGACAAAAGAAGGGGAAACATGGATATATTTCAGCCAAAAAGATGATATAGCCAAAGACTCTATCCAAATAAGTGTCGTAAAACTGAAAAAAGTAATTATCGATTTGGAAGGTAATGCCAGCACCGTATCGAACGACAGTACAACTATGATTGTAAATGAAACTATCTTTATTAATGCACAGTGTGAAGATAGCCGGGATGAAAACCTAAACGGAAATACTGCTAATCGCTATATTTACGAAACTTTTGATTGGACAACATCAAATCCTGAAATCGGAACTATCAAAAATGGTTCATTTACTGCCAATAAAGTTGGAAGAACCAAAGTTATCGTCCGTTCTACGAGTGACCCAACTCTATCAGATACGATTCTTGTCATTGTAAAAGATATTCCGGAAATAAAACCGGTGAACTCTCCTATTCGGATTGCATATGACAAACCTGAAGGAGAATTTTCTAATTCAGAGCTATTTACTACAGGAAACGATGCTACCGTATATATGGAAGAAGTAACTGCCGTTAACGGAAAAGTTCAAGTTTCCTTAGAAAAAAATGTCTTAAAATACTCATTCAACACAGGAGAATATTGTAATGACGTCCTTCGTTTCCGTATAACATGCTACAAACAAGAAAAAACGATAGAAATACCTATCATATATGCTCCCGACAACGAAGGAATGAGTAAACATATTCTATTTACCGATAACAACGGAAATGGAAACAGCTCAATTATGGGATACCAAGTCAATACTAAAGAAACAAAAACACTACTTGGCAACATACAAGCAGATTCTATCAGCAATATGTTGAATGACGGTGCTTTCGTATACGTATCTGCAGGTAACACCATATCCCGTTACAACATCACAACAGAGGAACTTGTCGCTTCCATATCATTAAAATCAAAAGCAAAGCACCAACTGGCTTTATATAAAAATATGTTATTAGTAACCGATGCTAACGGAGACAATACAGATTTGAAGATATATTATAAAACAGATTTAAAACTTGTTGGTACAGTGTCTATAAACGACATTGCCAAAGTTATGACTGTAGTTGGTAATAATGCATATGTTATAACCAATGATGTAGCAATGAAATCAAGTAATCTTGCAACAATTGATTTAAATACTTTTGAAATCTCTCTGCAAGAATTGGAGAAAAAAGCATTAAATGTATCTGTCATAACAGTAAAAGACAACATTATTTATGCCATCGGCAGATGTAATGATAATTCTGATTATAATATATTCTCTTATGATATTTCGAACAAAACAATATCATCTGACAGTTGGGTAACGGAATACCCGATGTTCTTGGCCTCTCCTATTGCTTTGACTCCATTATCTGAAGACTTTATCATGTTAGTCAGCGGTAATGCATTCGTAAAATATAATATTACTACAAAAGAAATAGAAGATGGAAGATTCATGGAATTGGAATACGACTTATTCCCCATGGGTTCTGTTTATGATGCTGAAGAAAATAAATATTATGTAGCTTATTGTAGCGAAGACGGTACTCAACAGAAAGCGGCAATATTCGATAATCAATTCAACAAATTAGAAGAAATCGAGAACATCGGCAACCATCCGCAAATGATGAGTATATTATCAACTATAAATGACAATGATATACCTACGATAAGCAGCAGCAAATCGAATCTTAGTTGCTATGAACGTGCAACATCAGCGTCTAAACTCTCAATCAACAAACAATGGTTTACCGACAGAGAAAACAATTTTTCTATTTATACTCGTGATCTGGACAAACATTCTGACTGGCTGAGTTTGGATAATACATATAACAATACAAACGGTAATCTACAACTATTAGCCCAATATACAGGCGATGTAGCAACCGATTCCATTGCTACCATTTCTATCGAAGCTATCGATCATTTAGGCTATTCAGTAATACGAGATGTAGAAATAACAATAAAACCAAGAGTCTATATGCCTGTGAGCATTGCTAAAAATATTGAAGCCATACAAGATGCAGAAGATATGCTAATACCTATAAAAAATATATTCAGCTATCCGGGAAGTAGTACTTACGGCCTGACATTCATGACGACTGTAGAAACCAATGATAACGAAGATTTGGTTTCTGCAACTATCGAAAATGACAATTTGGTTCTTTCATTTGGAGAAAGCAAATTCGGAAAGGCTCAAATAAAGCTACGTCAAACGGTTAGCCATCAAACGTATGGTGAAAAATTCTGTGAAACAGAGTTTACAGTCAACGTAAAAGAAAAACCGGTTGTAGGCGTCGAGGATACATCAAATGATATTATTTCAATATATCCTAACCCTGCAACTAATTATTTCTACGTAAATACTGAAATCAATGCTCAAATAGAAATCTTCAATATTGATGGACAATTAGTGAAAAGTATAAACATCTCTTTGTCTAAGGAACCTATCAATATTCAAGATTTGACAGCTGGAAATTATCTAGTACGAATTACTACTGAAAAAGAAGTCCTAAGTAAGAGATTGATAAAAAGATAGTTATCAGTAACTGATAATCAAATAAATAATAATAGAAACCGGGATATCTTTATATAGAAATATCCCGGTTTTATTTTTATAACAATAAAGAATTAGAACCATAAAATACATAATATGGACATATTATACGAAAAAGATTTCAATTTTTTATAGTAAGATTAGAACCAGCAATGTTTCATGTAAACAGGTCAACAATAAGTCGCATTTCAATTCTATAAAGTAAGATTAGAACAACAAATTTTTCGATCTTGCAATAGTAGACCCACCATAATTTCAATTCTATAAAGTAAGATTAGAACTTTTGCGCTCGCGCAGAGGGGGAGCGCTTCTCATTCTATTTCAATTCTATAAAGTAAGATTAGAACACTCAAACTTCTGCTGATACTGAGGATAGTCCGCTATTTCAATTCTATAAAGTAAGATTAGAACTTATATATCGGAATCTGATAAATCTTTTACTCCTGCATTTCAATTCTATAAAGTAAGATTAGAACTATCGTGATATTAGAAATAATCCTTTGATTTTGAAATTTCAATTCTATAAAGTAAGATTAGAACCCCCTCGGTTCCTATGCCGGTCAAGCTACTTGTGTATTTCAATTCTATAAAGTAAGATTAGAACTACTTAAAGCATCCGACTTTTCATTTATACCTATAATATTTCAATTCTATAAAGTAAGATTAGAACACGACGAGACATCAAACATGCAGCACACTTACCACAATTTCAATTCTATAAAGTAAGATTAGAACGTTTAGGTAAAAAATATTGTGATGATATTACAGACATTTCAATTCTATAAAGTAAGATTAGAACTATAATCAGTTGAAGAACGCCACAAATCAGTTTGAGCATTTCAATTCTATAAAGTAAGATTAGAACTTTTAAAGAGTGTCCGAGATTGAACATATTGGATTTATTTCAATTCTATAAAGTAAGATTAGAACTTTGAGAAATTATATAGAGCTTCGAAGGCAATTGTTGCATTTCAATTCTATAAAGTAAGATTAGAACATTCCAGGAGTCATATACGTATATACCCCCGTCCGATTTCAATTCTATAAAGTAAGATTAGAACTGATTTGAGAGACGCTGATTTGAGAGGCGCTGATTATTTCAATTCTATAAAGTAAGATTAGAACGCCGGTAGCTTTATTTTTGCATGCTATGACTCTGTTAAATTTCAATTCTATAAAGTAAGATTAGAACTTAGAAGTTCCAATAAATTAAATATTCTCCGCCTCTATTTCAATTCTATAAAGTAAGATTAGAACATAATTTAGGCACAATTATTACTTATTGTGTTAGTAAATTTCAATTCTATAAAGTAAGATTAGAACTAATTAGCTACATTTCCGCGAATCTAAGAGACAAATTTCAATTCTATAAAGTAAGATTAGAACAATTTGCGGGCTTATATTATTTCTTCTAATTCTAATATTTCAATTCTATAAAGTAAGATTAGAACCAAATAGCGTCCTACTTCATTTTTAATTACTTCAATAATTTCAATTCTATAAAGTAAGATTAGAACATTTGCGGGCTTATATTATTTCTTCTAATTCTAATATTTCAATTCTATAAAGTAAGATTAGAACACAGTCAGGTATGCTATGACCTCTGCAAACGAAGATTTCAATTCTATAAAGTAAGATTAGAACATTCACAGAAAATCACATACTTAAAGGGGTTCCACATTTCAATTCTATAAAGTAAGATTAGAACGAATAAATATGAATTGATACCGGTTAAGGATTTGTTATTTCAATTCTATAAAGTAAGATTAGAACAAAAAGGCTTTTTTAAGGGTAAATCAAGAAACGAATTTCAATTCTATAAAGTAAGATTAGAACGACAACAGCCCGTTTAAGGATAATATTTCGTCTATCATTTCAATTCTATAAAGTAAGATTAGAACTATTTGCGGGCTTATATTATTTCTGCTAATTTTAATATTTCAATTCTATAAAGTAAGATTAGAACCTTTTTACTCCTTGGCTTTCCTTACTACCCACACAATTTCAATTCTATAAAGTAAGATTAGAACTACTACAAAGACATAAAGAAATTAGCCCTTAATTATTTCAATTCTATAAAGTAAGATTAGAACCGATTTTGACAAAGATTTATTCGAGTATCTTTTAAAATTTCAATTCTATAAAGTAAGATTAGAACATCGGACTAAGTAAACGGGTGATTAATTTAGAAGAAATTTCAATTCTATAAAGTAAGATTAGAACAATAAAAACAATTGAATGCGCTATCGAAAACTTTATTTCAATTCTATAAAGTAAGATTAGAACTGTGTAACAGATATTGCAGACTTAATCAATTCTTCATTTCAATTCTATAAAGTAAGATTAGAACCCTATCATTAACAATAAAGACACAGTTTATAACCAATGGGTTAGAGCTGCAAATATAATAAATATTTCAAAGAAAAGTTGTCGATGTACGATTATATAAAAATATACAGACATCGACAATATAAATAACTTATTAAAAATAAGGAAGATAAAAGAAACGGATATAATAGTTATATCAAAAAAATATTAAATTTACTCAAGAACGACAACTTCAATTACAGAAAATTATCTGTACTCCCTAATTGTCGACCGATAATTTGCCGTTCCATAAACACTTGTGATGCAGTTTTAAAAATAATTATACTATCCTCATTCACTTTCATAAACATTTTAATATACATTAATAACTCTTTCAATCGAACATCCGATATTTCTCCTTCAAAAACCGAGTTCTGTACCCAGTTTAGATATCTACGACAAAGTTTCAACATCTTTGCAACTCGTTTTTCTCCAAAGTCATATACCAAAATAACATACATTACCAATACATTTTAAATGGTTTATACATCTCCATTCCCAATAAATGTTTCAACAACTTATAACATTCCAATTTCACTAAATGTCGATAACTAACTTTTCGGCCCAATGCTCTATGTTGTATCGTCTCGTTCAAACGCTCCTCAAAAGCTTTCACAAAAATTTTCTTTCCAGACAAATTTAATAAACATTTATTTAACTTCTTTTCGAAATGTTTATCTTGAATCTCGTGTTTATTCAATACTCTAAAAATAGTCCTATCTACAATAATCGGTTTGAAAATCTCTGAGATGTCTAAAGCTAAAGAATATCTACGTTCACCCGGAGTATGCAAATAACTGATAGTCGGATTCAGTTGCGTTTGATGAATAGCCCTTAAACACAAAGTATAACACATCATATTTCCAAAAGAAATCAATGCATTTACTTCATTTAATGGTGGACGTTTCGAGCGAGGGCCCATCTCAAAATCATTTATAATCAAATTAAATGCTTCATAATAAGTTTGGCGTATCATTCCTTCTATTCCCATAAGCTCTTCTATAGAAACAGCAGATGATATTCGAGTAGAATATTCCTTAATATCACTAATAATTTTTTCAACGTCACATCCCCTCCGACTGTAATAACGAAGATTCTTGAGTATATTATAGCACGCCCCTTCTATAAACTTTTGAGCAATAACCATACGCTTACTCTTATTTTGATAAGCTGAAGTCTGAGCTAACAGCATTTTCCCTGACAATAAAGAATCGCGAGGCATAAATGAACCAGTATAATTTTCATAATAATCAAAGAAATGTACCGCTATATCTTTCTGCCCTAAAAAATTATATAAAGCACTATTGGCCCGTAAAGAACCAAACACATAAAATTCGCTAATATCTTCTATCGGTAAATACCGGGGCATCGAAACCTCATTACTCTCTGAGCCAACAATCGGTGTAAATTTCAAGGTATTATCTTTCCTGTCCAATTCTCCTGGATTAAATAAATAAAATGTTTTTTTCATGGTTCGATCTCCTCTATAAAACAAAAATCATAATAACTACAATTTTTACATATCGATTTTTTTATAATAGATGGACAAACATCAGAATATATTATCGATTCGATATCTTTTTCCATTTTACCTATATTTTTTCGATCTTCTTCATTAAGATAGATCTCTTTCGTTTTACGCAATACAGGGTACTCCAACATACCCCTACATCCCAAGATTCCATTCCTCTCAAATACATACAAATAATACTTTAGTTGCCATTCATGTGAAATCTCTATCTTATCAGACTTTTTTATTTCATGGATAATATTGTGCACCGTGTCATAAAAATCAACTTTAATGCCATCAATTTCTATTTCTTCATATTTCGACGATCTCTGAGGATACGAACTTTCATGTATCAGTTTTCCTTCATATACCAAATCCGAAGTATGTTCAAAATTTATACCATTAGCAAACAACCAAAGCTTTCGATGGCAAATCTGATAATAATTAAAATGTGTCCCTGTAATCTGTATCATATAAATATATTCAAAGACATAACTGATCGGAATCTATATTCTTAATTTCATTCATTCGAAGGCCTATTTCACTATCATACACTCTCTTTATAATATAGACATTCTTACAACCTAATTTTTTTATATTTTCAAAATAGAAAGAATCTTCATAGGCATCTTCACTTTTCAAAAGTCCCCAAAGCCGACTTTCCTTCACCGATACCAAAAGTGCATCTGCCTCGATAAATGATTTTTGTTCTAAACAAGCTCGATATTCTTTTATCAAATCTACCGGTAGAACCTTTATTCCATCGAATTGTCGATAAAACATCTTCTCGCTCTTTTCATCGTATACCAAAGGTGAAAGTGCCCTATCGATAAACGAAGTAAGTGTTTTCAATGTCATATCATAATCATCTTGTTGTTTCTTTTCCCACATCGGATATACTTCATCTATCAACGATTGCAACTCGTCTTCATGAATTATTCCATCATGTCTTTGCTCGATTATATACAGAGCATCCAATGTTCGGCAGATAACATTTTCATCATAGATAAATAGATCTTTCTTATTTCGCTCTTTAAATACATGACACAAACATAATCCTTTTAGTCGTTTTCTATTCACACGTCCAAAGCGTTGAATCAGAGCATCCAATGGTGCTGGTTCGGTATAGATCACATCATAATCGATGTCTAAGCTCACTTCTATGGCCTGTGTACCTACCAACAACTGTATATCCCCATTTTGCAATTCTATCTCTTTTCGATTTTTATCATTTGCATTAAAAGCTCCATGCAACAATAATTTTCGCCGATTGACCGGTATAAACAAATTTTGATATACATTTTGAGATTGCTCTACCGTATTACATACGACAAGCACTTTTTTACCTCGATCTATATCTCTTTGTATTAAATCTAAAGATTCCGATAATAATCCCTCATGAAGTTTTATCCGATGTCTTTCAAATTTTCTATATAAAGACTTTTCGGCAACTATATTTATATGTTTTCCTATAGAATCGGCCAAAATTTTACGCATAAACATAGGCAATGTTGCAGTCATAATAAAGACACGAACATCCATATATCGAGTTACAAATTGTAAAAGAGCTATAATCTGGGCAAAAGTCTTCGAATCATAAGCATGAATTTCGTCAAAAATAAAATATCCCCCCGACCATTCAGCAATACCCTTCTCAAACCCCTTCAGCCCAAATAAATGTTTCAATAATTGGAATGGTGTTACAATCTTAAAGGGTGTTACCAAGGTTTTGAAATCTTCTATTAACTTCGATTTTTCCTCTATATTTACCGAATTATCCGATGACATTCTTTGTTCGATATATTGCATTAATTTACCATGTAACATACCTACCCGATGTTTGTCATGCCCTATCGCTGTATCAACTCTTTCATACATAGCATTGATCGATGCTGTATACGGGAGCATATAAAATACTCTGCCCTGTCCTCTTATATGAAGTTGATTTACCAACCAAAGAAAAGCGGCTTCAGTTTTGCCCGAACCTGTCGATGCAGAAAGAATGACATTCCCAGTCGATAACAAAGCCTTTTTCTGATGGTCATACAATTCGTTATTATAAACAAAATCGAAATCTTCCGGATAAATATTCAATATTTTTCGAATACCGGCTGAAGCTAAATGATCGCACTGTTTCAAAAAACCGACGAGCAATAAAATGAAAAAATAATCGGAATGCGCAACCCGATGTTGTTTCCCCATCTCCTGTTTCAAATATTTTCCGATATCTATACAATCTTCATTCTCTTTAAAATAGCCATACCTTTTTAATATATACCAAACTTCATCTTGCAAAAGTTTTCCACATTCAGATTGAAAATCAAGATCACCTTCACATGCCCACGAAGGATCTTCCATCCACAAATAATTTGCCGAAACAAATTCATTTAAATCCGACACGCTTTTATGATGCCCGACAACGGCATAACATACCTTATCTTTCCATTCTTTCTCCAAACTCGACTGATAAATAAAATATGACGAAAAGAGTTCATGCCGTTGTCCCAACCATTTATTTCGACTTTTATGCAACAATTTCTGAAATTCATCATGAGCTTTACCCATATCGTGAAATATAATACAAGCCGCTAATACTCGCCAAAACAAATCCTTTTTAACAACCGGCAGATTGGGAAACCCAGTTATCAACTGTTCGAGAATATTCAAACAATCTTCGATATGGCATATTAAAGGAATCTCGGGTTCCGATTTCGCCAAAAGATAAAATTCTTTCGAATCAAATTTCATATATCATCTTCAAAATCAAGTTGATGAAAATAAATATCAACTTCGTTTCCATCAATAATATCCCGATATGCAGTTATACCGGTAGGTATATCTTTACTTCGATACGATATTACAGAATACGCTTCCGTACCTATATTACTTCGGGGAAATGTATCGGTAAAATATTTAGGTAAAGCCTGTACCATACCCGGCAAAAAGTTTCCGGCAATCGGGATGATCTGTCCCTTTATTTTATCGGCATTCGTCTTTTCCGATAACTCTACTATTTCGATACGATCCACAGATGCAAGGTCCGAGCTTCTCCCTAATAATATAGGATAATAAGGTGATAGAAATAAATCGGTTAACTCTTTATCTTTCAAGTACAAAAAAAGCCTATTATCAAACAGAAATTCACGGGGTATAACATTAGACTTCACTTGATTGACCGGAACATTCCTTTCGTTCAATTTTATCTGATAGATCGTTTCAAGGTCAACGGCTTCCGCCCCATATTCAAAATAATAACCTAAAGATAAATGTTTATGCCGAATATATTTTCCAGCACAAGCATTCAAAATTCCCAAAACCGTACTAATCGGCGGAACATGCAGTGTTGGCTGATATCCTGAAATAATATTCGGATATCTAAAACTCGATGTCCACGAACTTATCAAAATACGGTAAGCTTCCATTACTTCATTTGTTGTTTTAATTGTTCACAATAAGCATCAATCATGGCATTCACTGGTCCGAATTCTACTATATCAGAATATTCTTTTTGTAATTCCGACAACTCATTCGTATCATCATCAAAGAAACCGGCTCGTTTACCAATAAATATTTTTCCCACATAATTTCGACGATACTCTTCGATTACTTCCTTCAAAGCTGAAATATTAAGTTTTACCTTTTCATCCTTTTCCCCAAAACTTGTCGCTATATGAGAGAAGGGATGATTACCTGTGCTCGTCGTTGCCAAAATAATAAATTTTGGTGTTACATCTGCCATATTATTGGTCTGCATAGCTCCTCCCACAATATTTTTCAAAGCACTTATCGTATCCAATGTTCTCTGTAATCGAGTTTTTACAGGAAGCCTCACCAATTTACGCTCCGAATCGAAAATATCATTGATTTCTACAGCCCCTTTTTCGAGTGCCTCTTTCTTTAACTTATCCGAAAGATTCTGATAACCCGATTTATTATAATTCGAAAACGTCCCCACCATATTCAAATCAAGACTGAACATGCCCTTCATCACAGCACTATATTCCTGTTTTCCATAAGGTACAGAATCACCTTCCTGCCGAGCCATACTCGACCAATTTTCTACCGGTCTTACGGCACATGCCGAAACGACTGCCGAATTTTTCAAAGGAGACACTCTCGTTACCGTAATGTTCTTTTTCTTTATCTTACCTTTTTCGTCTGTCTCTTCTTCCGAAGCAGCCCTCATATACCCGAATATATCATCGTCGGGATACTCTATAGGATTAGCATTAGTATATGCAATTTTATTTTCTCTTACAATAGGCGACAGCCTCCAACCATAATTCTTTTGTAAAGCCTCGCGCCACCAATATCGAAAAGCCTGCCCTGATACATACGTATAAGTACGTCCATTCTTAATAATGCTCTTCGTTGCTACTCCATTATCGAAATGCGACATCACATTTTTACCGGCATTGTTCAATGCAACGACATCTACATCAATCAAAAAAAATCCTTGAACTTTCAAATTATTTTCCATAACACATAACATTAAATTTAACTTTCATATTCTATCTGCTCATCATCGAAGTCATCCATATCGACCTCTATATGTAAATTCCTTTCATGAAGTTTCTGATATATCGATATCAATAATACATCTCGAATCTCCATCCATGAACTCGAATCCGGGAATAAATAATCAACATACTCTTCGACAGTTACCAAAGGTTGATCATGTCCCTCATTATAATATTTTCTTATCGTACCGATAATAAAACGTCTCAGGACATACGCACTTTTCGTTCCACTCAACGTAATTATTACTTTTTTCATTCCGGATTCACTCGTACTTTCCAGAATATAATTCGAAATCTTGTCTAATTTCGCAATCGTCTCTTTTTTCATATTTTGCAAATTGACTAAATACAAATTCAATAAATCCACATCGAAAAAGTGGTGCACACTCCATTTTCTGATATCACCAAGAATACTTGCTCCTTTCAATAATTTATCATATATGGCATTTCTCCAATACTTGAATTTCTCTTCATCGATATAAATATTATCTTTCTTATTTTCGACACAAAACACATTTTTTTCATCATCGTATTTCGCTTTTTTATAATCGGAATTGAAATAATGACTTGCGACAAAAATGTTCCAACGTTCTCTAAATCGACTACTCTGCGTTCTCTGATAAAAACGGAAAGCCTGAAAAGGGAGAGTATAGATCTGTACCTCCGGACTCGCCCCGAAATTTGTCAGATGATATAATGCAACAGAATCACTCATTCCATTATCTTCGGTATATCTCGCCAACACAGAATCAAGATACCGGAAAACAGCCGTTCCCAGCGAATGAGCAGAACTTTTCAATACCCCAGTAGATACATTCTGTCCCACCTCCGCCAAAACTCTGCTACAACAATCTCTAGCATACCATTCCGAAATTTTAGGATTATTACTACAAATTACAGCTATTTTTCCTTGCAACAATTCACATCCCAACGGAAGAAAATAGTATCGTATAATGGCTTCCTTAGACAACATTATGCCTTCTTGAAAAGCATGATGAAAATTCACAAAGGTTCCCGACCCTGTCAAAACCGACAGGTCTCTTCCTACTGGAAACAACTTCGTATTATTCCCCATAATCCGACAGCACCCTATTCGATACGATAAAGTTTCATCTAAAAGACTTTCGAAATATCGCCTAGCTTCCTCTTTTTTCCGTTCACCTTTAAAAGCAGGTTGCGTAATCTTCGAATTTAGAAACAATGTGTTGATTTTTGCATCCCAAAGTTTTACATATATATCAGTCACCATCATAATCAACGTCATAATATCAGCATCCGGATAGCATTCCATCAACTCTTGCAGAACAAATCCACCAGCATCTACAAAGGGATCGCCAGTATATTTAAACATCTCATTCCAATCTATTTTTTGCATAATAAGAAATTTAAAATGTAAATTTAATAAAAATTTATCTCCTATTGTTTTTATTATAAATCTGATTTCTATAATATACTAAAAATATTTATTCCACTTCTTGTCTAAAGCTCACAAGATCGATTTTTTCACATATTCTTCGATAAACTATCTACTATACGATAAAACTCTTTTTTAAACATATAAATAATATACTTTAATAATAAAAATTTCTATTCGGCTTATAATATTCCTACTTTTGCAAAAGATTAAAGTATTTTTTATAGAATCGACATTTCACTTGTAATAGAATCAAGTTAGAAAAGAGACTATTTTAATCTTACTTTACAGAATCCCCCGATTTTATTTCAATTTTGGGGGTATTTCCTTCAACATACCAAAGCCGAGACTTCCTTTTTCCCCTAACCCGCAATTGTAAACGATGTGCATAAGGGGCTCGGGTAAGTGTATCTTAAACCTATAATTATATCCTCTGACAAAGGTCTGCTCAGGTGTATCGGATTTCATTTTCACCAATACTGAACGAGGCGTATTCAGCAATTTAAAATTACAAAACAGGGGCCCGGTATAAGACTCTCCATTATAAGCTTTATAACGAGCCAACACTCCGGTAATAATCGCACGTTCATAATCCTGATGATCGGGGGACAAATACTCTGTCCTTACTTCAGCTCCTCTACGCGATATACATACAGGAGAAAGTGTTTCGAAAAACATCTCCTCTTTATATTGTAATGATGGAAGAATTTCTATACTCCGAACCATAAATTCTACGATACTTCGTTTATCACCAACTTGCATTTTTTGAAATTGAAATACACCTTCAATAAACTGACGTGTGCTTTTTTCCGGTAAAAAGGCTATATACCAATCAATTTCATCCGATAAAATATTCAATCTCTGATTCTCTTTATCGATTTCATATCGAGGTATAACAAACCGAGAAAAAGTAAATAACTTAAATCTCTTATGGTCTGCTTCAAAACCATTTCCATGTAACCACGAAGAATAATCAACATTCGATTTAGAAAGAATACGATACACGGCAGATGACAATTCATACATATAATTCAATGGTAATGAACGTCCGAATGCCCGACTATTTACTTGTAAAGTTATTTTGAATCTCATTTTCTTATTTTGAATATTATTCAGATATTCTCAAATTTATAAAATAATTTTCAAAATATAACAATTGTAAAAACTTAAAATGAAGGAGATTTTTCCACTCGAATTATTTCGGAAGAAATTGGATGTTCGAATTCGAGATATTCGGCATGTAAATATAACCGGTCAGATTCTCTGCCATACAAGCGGTCTCCTGCTATCGGACAATTGAGACCTTGGGAGTGAGCTGCGTGTACCCGCAATTGGTGGGTCCGTCCGGTTACCGGATAAAAAGCGATACGGGTACGATTTCGGGAACGGTCAAGAACTTCGTATCGCGTTATTGCGGGTTTCCCATATTCCCAACTGACCATTTGCCTCGGCCGATCGTCGGGATTTACACATATAGGTAAGTTTATGATGCCTTCGTCATACGGAACAATACCATCCAACAAAGCAACATATCTCTTTTTTATCGTTCTTTTTTTAAACTGGGCTTGTAAATTCTGGTGTACTTCTTTGGTCTTCGCAATAAGTAACAGCCCTGAAGTCGACATATCGAGCCGATGCACAATCATGGGCCCCGTCGCAGCGGGATACCGTTCTCGTATCCGTCGAAAAACTGAGTCTGCATTATTTTTTCCGGGTACAGAAAGCCATCCTTCGGGTTTATTTATAACAAGCAGATATTCATCTTCATACACGATTTCCAGTTCAGTTCCAACTCCACATACATTCGACAAGGGATTCGGCTCTACATTCAAGCCTTGTAACATATATTTTAATATCGGTCCACATTTTCCTTTGCACGAGGGATAAAAATACCCATGACGCCGTATCTCAGTTTTAGGAGAATCACCCCACCAAAACTCTGCCATCGCAACAGGTTCCAAATGATTTAAATATGCATATTGCAATAACTTAGGTGCTGCACACTCCCCCGCTCCAGCTGGCGGAATTTTGTGGACTTCTTCTTCAAAAATAGTACATAAATCTTTTATTTCCCCCCGGGCATTGAGTATTTTAAACTGAGCAAATAGTTGCTGCTGCAAAGTTGCCGACCGTCTCTTCCTTTCTACTTTAAGTTTTTCTATTTCCTTTTCATATATATCTACACGCTCATATAAATCTGAGATTCTTTTTTTCCAATATCTTTCCAATCTTTTATATTCTGCTTTCTGATATTGACTTTCGCGTACCATCTCCCGCAATTCTGCTTCTTCCGGATAGACGCTTCGCCTAATTTCGCGCTTCTTTTTTGCTTCTATTAAAGAAACTTTAGCATCATTCAATAATTGAAATGAATAAGTTTTCTCTTTCTCCAATAAATTTTTGTACTCCTGATAATAAACATCAGCCCTAATCTGCTCAATTTTAGCATTAATAGTGGATATTTTTTCCTCTTCTATTTTAAAAAATCCATTTGGTTGTAACAAATCATATATTGGAGGAACAAAATACGAATGTCTATAACTCCCCGCCAAAGTTCCTGAAAATGAAGCCAAATACCCAATTCCGCCAGTATCTGTTCGTACAACTAATACTCCAAACATTTTACCTCGATTCAACTCCTCTGCCCACAATATCTGTGATTTTATATATTCTTGCAATTCATTAGCAGCCTCTATGCAAAGAGGATGAGGCGTATAACAAAATGGGAAAGTGAACCTTTCCGGCAAAGCTATATGAGAAATTCTTTTTGTAAATGAATGAAACATTACGGCATCTTTTAAAATGGTAAAAATACATAAATTAAAAGACAGTTTCAAAAACAAATCTATTCGAAAGATTGTGGAATCATCAACTTTACCAAATAAAAAATTATAATTTTCAAAACTAATTTTTCATTTTCTTAAAATATTTATCTTTTTAAATCGTCTATCCAAAGAACAAACAAATAGATAAAAATAGGATTTTTACATCTAATCGTACTGGATATGATAAATTAAATAAAAGAACTTTTTTTTCAAATTATTAAAATACAAAAGAATATATTATCTGTCAACCTTATTTATATAAAAACAATAAAACAATTCATACTCTTAAACTATTCCTATTTCATAAAAAATCACAGTTTAGAATATCACTTAAAAATTCAGATTTAAAAGAAAATAAACAACCTTATTTCAATTCCAACAAACCTATTTGCATATAATCCTGGACCATATCACGAGGACGTTTGACCTCATCATTCCAAACAATAATATCGATATCAAGAGGTACCTCTCCGGAAAGTTTTGATTGAGGGAAACGACCAGCAGCTTTTTCCATCGCTTTAAAATGTTGATATAATCGGTCATAATCCCATTCGGTTTCAATAATTCCTACACAATTTTGATAATTAGGCTGAGGAATACTGCTCACAGGCACTGTTTCATAACAAGATGAAAAACGGGCAGATACAGCCATAGCAGCTATCTCCATACAACTCTTTTTCAACAAGAGCAATCCGCCTTTTACATTTGATCCTAATCCTATAATCGCTTTGTTCATATCTGTTTTTATATATCTTTCATCGACAATTGCACTCTCTTTCTTTCTAAATCTATACCAATTACTTTGACTGTCACATGCTGATGCAAAGAAATTATTTCTGTGGGATCAGAAATATATTTATTGGCTAATTGAGAGATATGCACCAACCCATTTTCTTTGATACCTATATCCACAAAACATCCAAAATTAGTAATATTCGTTACTATACCTGGCAATACCTGTCCGTCCTTTAAATCCTCAATCGTTCTCACTGTTGGATCAAATTCAAACACCTTTACTGTTTGCCGCGGATCTCTCCCCGGCTTATCAAGCTCACTTATAATATCATTTATGGTAAGCATCCCTACTGTACCAGACATATAATCTTCAAGATGAAGCTTTTTCTTTAAATCCTTATTCTCTATCAATTCACGTACAGTACAGTTCAAATCTTTTGCCATATGTTCTACAACTGCATAACTTTCCGGATGCACTGCTGAATTATCTAAAGGGTTTTCCGCTCCCGGTATACGCAAAAAACCTGCTGATTGTTCGAAAGCTTTTTCTCCCATACGAGGTACTTTCATCAATTGTTTTCTCTGAGTAAATGCCCCATTCTTCTGACGATAATCAACAATATTCTGAGCCAACTGCGGTCCTAACCCGGAAACATAAGTAAGTAAATGCTTACTAGCCGTATTTACATTTACTCCCACCTGATTGACACAATTTTCTACTGTTTGATCAAGTGCTCTTTTCAATTTCATCTGGTCAACGTCGTGCTGATACTGTCCTACTCCTATAGATTTAGGATCTATTTTCACCAATTCAGCAAGTGGATCCATTAAGCGACGGCCGATAGAAACCGCCCCCCTAACGGTAACATCATAATTAGGAAATTCTTCTCGAGCAACTTTTGATGCCGAATAAATAGATGCTCCATTTTCACTAACGATAAATACCTGTAATTTACGGTCATATCGCAAATTAGCTATAAATCGTTCTGTCTCTCGACTGGCTGTGCCATTCCCAATGGCAATAGCTTGTATATTATAAGCCTCAACCAATTTAGTAACTTTCCGAGAAGCCCCTACCACATCCTGTTTAGGAGGATGTGGGTAAATTGTCTCATTATGCAAAAGATTCCCTTGTTCATCAAGGCAAACTAATTTGCATCCGGTTCTATATCCGGGATCAATACCCATAACCCTTTTCTGTCCCAACGGAGCAGCCAATAATAATTGTCGAAGATTTTCGGTAAATACCCGTATAGCCTCATCATCTGCCTGTTCCTTCGACAATGCGGCAAACTCCGTTTCTATCGAGGGTTTAAGCAAACGTTTATATCCGTCACGCACCGCCTCGTTTACTTGTGCTGCGGATGCTGTTGCATTCTTTACGAACAGACCTTCGAGCCGCTCAATACAAAGTTCACTATCCGGTTCGATAGAAACTTTCAGAAACCCTTCAGATTCACCCCTCCTGACAGCCAATAGCCTATGTGAGGAACATCGACGCAAAGGTTCACTCCAATCAAAATAATCACGGTATTTAGCAGCCTCTTCCTCTTTACCTTTCACCACATGAGAAGATATAATAGCTCCTTTTCTAAAAATAGAGCGAACCATGTTACGGGCACGTTCATTCTCGCTTATCCATTCAGCTATTATATCTCGAGCACCTTTTAATGCTTCTTCCGTATCAGCAACATCATTTTTGACAAAAGCTTGAGCCCTTATATCTAAATTATTCTCGGTTTGTATCATCAGGATTTTTGCCAAAGGCTCCAAACCCTTTTCACGAGCTACCTCAGCACGAGTACGCCTTTTAGGTTTATACGGCAAATAAATATCTTCAATCTCCATCGCATCCCAAGAATTTTCGAGACGAGTTCGTAAATCAGGAGTTAATTTGCCCTGCTCATCAATTGTAGTAATTATAGTCTGCTTTCTTTTTTCCAGTTCCCGTAATTTGTCATACTGCTCTTTAATATTACCAATCTGAACCTCATCAAGAGCTCCAGTTACTTCCTTTCGGTAACGACTAATAAAGGGTATAGTTGCCCCCTCATCAAGAAGTCGAATTGTATTTTCAACTTGTTTCTCGGAAATATTTAAAGCCGAAGAAACAATTTTATTAAATAGTATACTCATATTCTTTTGCACACATGTTATTTAGTATTATATGATTCTGTGCCATGCCGATTTCATCGTCATGATGTGTCACATAAAGAAGTGTCGTTTCATGTTCTTGATGCCACACTTTTATCATATTCATAATATCTTCTTTAAGTGTCTGACTCAACCCGGTAAAAGGCTCGTCCAACAAAATTATAGAAGCAGGATATAAAAAAGTTCGTATCAATGCTACTCTTTGCTGCTCTCCACCACTTAATGTCTCCGGCATACAATGGGCTTTATCTTCAATTCCCATACGTTCCAAAGCCGATACAGCTAAATCCGTAGCTTCCATTATACTCATATATCTAGACAATGGCCATAGTATATTTTGCAATACAGTTAATTGTGACACAAAAACAGGTTTCTGAAATAAATATGAAACATTGTTCCCCGGCCTTTCTATAATGCCAGATTGAGGTGCTTCAAGACCAGCAATCATACGCAACAAAGTAGTCTTTCCACAACCAGAAGGACCTGTTATACAAGTTATTTTTCCTCGAGGAATTTTTAAAGACAAATTTCGAAATACTACATGATTACCATATCCTTTCGTAACGTTCTTAAAAGACACATACGCAACAAATTTATTACTTCGAACAGGAACTCCAGAAAAATGAAAGGGAAACTCCTTTTTACTCAAAAAACGCAATATTTGTTCTATACAATAACTCAAAAATACAGCAACCAACGTCCATGCTATAAGTACTGGTATCTCGATAAATCCATGAGCTTCTTTTAAAGAAACACCGATACCCCATTGTGGTTGTGCTAATACCTCTCCTATAATAATAGCTTTCCACCCCAATCCAGAAGCAGAAATAAGCCCACTAAACAAATATGGTTTTAATGATGGATAATAAAAATATTTCACACGCATGATAACAGGTATACGATAAAGCGCCATCATTTCTCGTATTTGTATATCAAAATTTTCATAGCCAGCAATCAAATTCTCTGTGACTATAGGAATCATCGTTATCAATGCCATAACAAAAGGTATCTGCTCCGGGCGAAGCCAAATAAGCAACAACAGTATAATAGATATGATAGGAGTCGCTCGGAATATTGAAAGAAAAGGCTGAATATATGATTTAAAAAACAGATTATGGGCCATCGGATAAGCTAATGCAAAAGAAATAAATAAAGCAATAACCATACCTGATATCCCTCTTATCAGAGTAACATATATATCTGTCCAAAAATCAAAATAAAAAAATAATCCCGAAATTGCCGAGAACAAATCGGGAATACCAGGAAATAACAACGAATTATCTAAATAAAGAGCAAGGATTTCCCATAAGCCCAACAAAGTAAGAATCGAAAACACTATTGCAACATGCTTGCAGTATCCCCCAAACGACAATGGCCAGTATCTATTCTGCACATTCGTTTCCTTGTGGTTTTGCATTCGCCTATTAAAAACGTTTATCCGCATAAGGTCAGGTCTAATGATAAATTATAAATTCCTTATCCGGAATTTTTCCTCCAATTGACTTCGGTTGGTAAAGATATAGTAAATTCATTAAATCTGCTATATCTTCACATATAAAAGATGCCGGTCTATAAATTATACGACAATGTCGTATCAACGATTTTACTCCAACCGTATCTGATATCAATTTTTTCTCGACCAATCTATTTACTAAATCGGGAGAATACTCATTAATATTTACTGTACATTCTTTAAATAAGCTGTCGAGACTACGTATAAGAACTGTATCATCTCTCAACCCATTTCGTAAAAGGACTGCGGTTTGAGGAAAGCCTCCTGGAGAAAATAACTCCGCTAAATCATAGCGTATATACAAAGAACTATCTTTATGCAATGACATAGAGACAAAAGGCTCTGGTAAAACTGCATCTGTAACTATCCCACCCCATAACCCTCGAACAATCTCCTGAGGAGTGTTATAAGTATATACAATATGATAATTTTTTACAGAAATCAATGATTCTTGACACTGAAGGTAACGAGTAATCAAATCAGGAGTACTTCCTTGTCCGAATATATACACCTCTTTCTTGTCTGCCGATAGAGTACCTTTTTTCGATATCCAAAATAAGTTTCCCCACACCGGACAACCTAATAAAGAATAGTCCACCCCTTTATTATACAAGTTAGCAGCTAAGGCCATAGGTAGCACCGCGATGTCGACCATTCCTTGAGTCATCAATGCTTGTATCTGTGCCGGGGAATCATACAAATCAACATCTAATAATTTATCTTGCAGATATCTACCGCTGTCAGACAACGATATAAAAGCCATTGCAGAGGGCCCTTTCAACAAAGCTATCCGCAAACTACTTGTTGAGGTCTTATCATTTTTCTGCCAACAACCTCCGATTATTACAGTTAAAGTTAAACAAATAACAGGAATCAAACATACGATTCTCCTCATCTTGTATCTATTTACTTTTCAAAGTTAGCACTGTAATCTCAGGTCTTGCACCTATTCTCATCGGATAGAAAACACAACCAATCCCTTCATTCACATACAAATACTGATTACTCTCTCGATATAAGCCACTCCAACGCGGATAACGTAAAGATGAAGGTGATACTTGCCAACGACCAATTTTCACTTTCATCTGCATAGCATGAGTATGACCGGAAAGAGATAAATCAATATTAGTTTCAGGAACAACCTCCTTATCCCAATGAATAGGATTATGAGTAAGCAGAATTTTATAATTATTATCATTAAGATTTGTATAAGCTACCTTAAGATTACCATATTGTGGGAAAGGCGGCTCACCCCAATTTTCCACACCAATCAATGCAATAGAATCATTTCCCCTAAAAATAAAAGTGGATGCATTATTAAGCATCTTCCATCCTGCATCGGTTTGCATACGTTTAATATCCGATAAATTTTTTATTTTTTGCTCCGGAGTATTCCAATTTACATAATCACCATAATCATGATTTCCCATGATTGACCAAACTCCATCTCCTGCTTGAAAACGTGATAATACAGTAGTAAAAGCATCGGCCTCATCGGCTCTTCGAGATACCAAATCTCCTGTGAAAACAATCATATCTGGACGTAATCCATTCACTTGGTTTACAATCTGTGATACAAATGCCGTATCGGTACCAAAACTACTTAAATGCAAATCTGAAATCTGAATTATACGATAACCATCAAAAGCTCCTGGCAACTTATCGGATACAACTTCGACTTCGTTTATAACAGGATGCAATCTCCCATAAAATGCACCGGACAACATTGTCACAAATGCAATAAAAGATATTACCAAAGCTACTTTTGAACCCCACCGAGTAATTTTATGCCTAAATAGTAATGGTAAATAATCAAATAAAGATATGACAAAGAAGATAAGCCGAGGCATATACAAAGCAAAATAGAGAAACAAAAACCAGAACAAGAGATAGTCCCACCGCTCATTATAACCGCTTTTAATGGCATTTACAGAAACCAATACCATTCCTAAAATAAGGACATTTGTTGTCCAAAAACTCCACTTCATCCACCGTCGGTTGCACCACGCACATATTACTCTATAATAAATATATAAATCGACTATATAGTTGATAAATATCAACATTAAAAATGTAAGAAGTTGTATTCTCATTTGCGTATTTTTATTTACTTGCAAAAGTAACAAAATAACAGATAAACGGCAAGTTAAGAATTTATGGGAGTATTCAATTTTTATAGATTCACTAAATATAAACATCTACACGGCAAGATAGCAAAATCAGTGAATCCGTTTTTCAAATAAGTAATTGAAAAATCATAAAACAAGATTAATAAAATATACGAATTTTCAAACCTATATATCAATATTTTATTACAAAGTTCATGTTCAAAACCACAGCTATTTTCTTTATTGCACTTTTTATCGTATTTTTGTTTAAAAAATAACGAAACAAAATGAATTTACCGAAAGCTTTCATCTCTCGAACACAAGATTTACTAAAAGATGAATATCCCGCATTTGAAAGAGCCCTATATGAAGAGAGCCCTATAAGCGTTCGACTAAATCCATCAAAAGCTCCCGGTATTTTAAATAAAAGTAAACAAGTACCATGGTCAATAAATGGTTTTTATTTAGATAAACGCCCCAATTTTACATTCGATCCTCTTTTTCATGCTGGAGTATACTATGTACAAGAAGCTTCATCTATGTTTCTTGGACATGTCATTCAACAATATATAAAAACTCCTGTTCGCTATCTTGACTTATGTGCTGCACCAGGAGGAAAAACGACAGATGCCATCTCTACATTACCCGAAGGAAGTTTAATAGTTAGCAATGAAATTTTAAAAAATCGTGCTCATGTTTTAGTAGAAAATGTTATAAAATGGGGAAACAGCCATTGTATTGTCACCAATAACAGCGCTGAAGACTTCAGTTTTTTTAAAAATTATTTTGATGTAATATTAACAGATGTCCCATGTTCTGGAGAAGGTATGTTTCGAAAAGATGCAGATGCCATAAATGAATGGTCTACTGCAAATGTTCAAAAATGTGTTGAACGCCAAAAAAAAATTTTACGTCATATCTGGGAAGCTTTACGTCCCGGAGGATTATTGATATATAGCACATGTACTTATAATGTAGAAGAGGATGAAGAAATGATTGAGTTCTTACATCAAAACTATGCCGCTGAAATCCTACCTGTCGAAACACTTCCTGATTGGTATATAAAAAAAGCTATTAAAGGAAATTTTCCCGTATACCGTTTTATGCCTCATATGACTAAAGGAGAAGGATTTTTTATGGCTGTCGTTCGTAAACCTGAAACATCAGAAAAAAGACATGAGAACTCTTTCTCTTATGATAGGCATAATTACAGAAAAAAAACAGAAAAAGACTCAAAAATATCTATTCTACCAGAAATAAAAACATGGATAAATCACCCTGAAACTTTTTATATATGGACATCTTCTGATAGAATTCAAGCATTCCCTCTACACTACAAAGATGATTTATGGTTATTATCTTCTCGCCTAAATATTTTGCACTCAGGTATCCCTTTATGTTATCTCAGAGGTAAAGATTATATTCCCGAACATGCTTTAGCCACATCCCTCGAACTCAATAGAAACGCATTTTATTGTATCGAAATAAGTCACTCTACCGCAATTACTTATCTAAAAAGAGAATCTATACAAATCTCCGGTAATATTCCTCGAGGTCATATATTAGTAACCTATC
Source organism: Coprobacter secundus (assembly GCA_000803105.1). GTDB lineage: Bacteria > Bacteroidota > Bacteroidia > Bacteroidales > Coprobacteraceae > Coprobacter > Coprobacter secundus. The sequence goes on along the minus strand of JTDA01000009.1, from coordinate 100,204 downwards.
AGAATATTCCTTTAGGGTGGATAAAAAATATAGGAAACAGAACCAATAATCTATATCCTCAAGAATGGCGTATACGAAGTAAACACTTGCCAGACAAATTAATAAACATACCTTGGATAAAAAAACAATAACAAAAATCATTATTTATGCAAATAAACAAGAATTTATAAAGTTATTTCAAATCTCCCAAATAACTTAACTTACATACCAAAAATTCTATATACCTCGGCTATTTGTTATTATCTCTTAATAAGAGATACTCTTTCTATAAAAGAAATACAAACTCTTGTATTTTAAATCATTTATCATAACAGAAATAACAATTATTTTTTTTAAATTTGCAATGAATGGAGATATTTTTTATTGCAAGAAAATATCTCAATATTACAATAAAGATTCAATACATTTTTCAAACAATATTATTATGATTTTAGATTCTTTAAGCAATTCAGCCTCAATAGAGCAATTGCATCCATTATTTAAACAAGCCTTTGATTATCTTAAATCTACAGACTTTTCTAAAAAAGAAGCTGGGAAAATAGTTCTGGATGGAGACAATCTTTATATTTCGGTAGCTGAACCGACAGGAAAAAGTAAAGATGCAGCCAAATTAGAGACCCACAATCACTATATTGACATCCAAATGCCTCTAACTACGACAGAAACCATCGGGTGGAAGGCAGGAAAAAACTTAAAAAAAATATCACAGCCTTATAACGAAAAAAATGATATTACTTTCTTCGAAGATGAAGCTACGACTTTCATCAAAGTTTCTCCCGGAGAATTTGCTATTTTTTTCCCTGAAGACGGACATGCCCCCGGTATTGCCGAAGGAAAATTCAGAAAGGTCATTGTAAAAGTCCGGATTTAATAATAAATAAACAACAAATCGTGAAAAGTAAATATACGAGAGCTTTTCACGATTTTACTTATCAACTTAATCTTGTGTACTATGAAGCTTCTCAATCTAATAAAAAATGATCCATGGCTGGCCCCCTACAGCAGCGTTATAGAACGTCGGTATCAACAAGCAAACGATAAAGAAAAAGACCTGATACGAAGAGCTGAAACGCTCTCAGACTTTGCTACTGGATATCTTTATTTCGGATTGCATAAATTATCCGACGGATGGGTCATACGAGAATGGGCACCTAATGCAACCGAAATATATTTAATTGGGACATTCTCTGAATGGAAAGAGAAAGCAATGTATCGTTTCAAAAAATTAAAAAACGGGATCTGGGAAATAAAATTAAAATCCAATGAAATAAAACATCTCGACTTATATAAACTCTCGATGCATTGGAATGGCGGTCAAGGCGAACGTATTCCAGCTTGGGCAACACGAGTGGTTCAAGACGAAAAAAGCTATATTTTTTCGGCTCAAGTATGGGATCCCGAAAAAAAATACATCTTTAAAAAGAAAAAATTTACACCAAAAATATCCCCACTATTGATATATGAATGCCATATTGGAATGGCTCAAGAAGAAGAACGAGTAGGAACATATGACGAATTTAGGCGAAACGTTTTGCCTCGTATTGCTGCTGACGGCTACAATGCCATACAAATAATGGCTATACAAGAACATCCCTATTATGGGTCATTTGGTTATCATGTTTCAAGTTTTTTTGCTCCTTCTTCCAGATTTGGTACTCCAGAAGATCTTAAACACCTGATTGATGATGCCCACAATTTAGGAATCGCAGTAATAATGGATATAGTACATTCTCATGCCGTAAAAAACGAAGTTGAAGGATTAGGTCGATTTGACGGCTCATATGACCAATTTTTCTATGGAGACCACCGTCGAGAGCATCCTGCTTGGGACTCTTTATGTTTCGATTATGGGAAAAATGAAGTTATACATTTTCTTTTATCCAATTGCAAATACTGGCTGGAAGAATTCAAGTTCGACGGGTTCCGCTTTGACGGTGTTACATCAATGCTCTATTACAATCATGGATTGGGAAAAGCTTTTTGTAATTATAATGATTATTATGATGGAGGACAAGATGAAAATGCAATCACATATCTAACCCTTGCAAATAAACTGATACACGAAGTAAATCCTAATGCAATTACAATTGCAGAAGAAATGAGTGGTATGCCGGGATTGGCAGTGAAAATTGAAGATGGAGGAATGGGGTTTGACTATCGCATGGCCATGGGTATACCTGATTTCTGGATAAAAACAATTAAAGAAAAAAAAGACGAAGACTGGAAACCTGCAGCCATTTTCTGGGAAGTTACCAACAGACGTTCTGATGAGAAAACAATAAATTATGCGGAAAGCCATGATCAAGCATTGGTAGGAGATAAAACTATTATTTTTAGACTTATCGATGACCAAATGTATTGGCACATGATGAAAAACGATATAAACTATACTGTAGATCGAGGTATTGCTTTACACAAAATGATACGTTTAATTACTTTATCTACTATCAATGGAGGATATTTGAATTTTATGGGTAATGAATTTGGCCATCCGGAATGGATTGACTTCCCTAGAGAGGGAAACGGTTGGTCATATAAATATGCCCGTAGACAATGGAGCCTGGTAGACCGAGAAGACCTAAAATACAGTTATTTGGGTAAATTCGATGCTGATATGATTTCTCTCATCAAGAATGAACATAATTTCGAGAAATCACTTATCGATAAATTATGGGATAATGAAGGTGACCAAATTCTTGCATTCAAACGTAAAGATCTCATATTCGTTTTTAATTTTCATCCTAACAAATCATTTACCGACTATGGAATATTAGCCCCTAAAGGAGAATACAAAACTATATTAAATACCGATTCTCCTGAATATGGGGGATATGGTCTAATAGATGAATCTATTCCTCACTTTACCAATTTTGATCCACTATACAAAAAAGATAAAAAAGAATGGCTCAAATTATATATTCCTGCACGCTCGGCAATGGTATTACGACTGATAAGACCGACCAAATCTGGCAAAAAATAACAACTATTTGATAAAAAAATTAAATAACACGCACTATGTTTTTCTGATGTTATTATCACATTTAAGGGCTTTTAACCTATATTAAGCGTATAATATACACACAAAAACATATTATAAAACATACAAATTTATTTTGAGAGAACAAAAAAAAGAGGCTACTTTGCAAGCATTAACCTAAAACAATCTTTTTTACCTTAAAAATTAATACCTATTGAAAACCTATAAAAGGGAGCTTTTGAGAAAAAGCTCCTTTTTAACTTTATAACGAAAGGAACATATCAATATTACATCACAATAATAAAAAATATGAATTCATCTAATCATCCCAAAATAGTTTTTAAAATAAAATAGTTCTATTTTTATAAAAAATACAACCTAATGAGAATAAGTCATAAATCCAATGTACTATTTTTTCTTCACAAATTTGGAATAGGAAATATCCGAGAATCTTATTTATCTCAAATCAGGACATACACACCCAGTCCGCAGCAAATTAACATCCAAATTAAATGAATATCACAAATAAAATAATTTCGAGGAAATACGTCATTATTCTCAGATATGACTTTTACATTAATAGACATACATCAGAAATACAAAAATTAGATTTTTCACATAAATACTCAGACCAATATCCGTTTCCTATTACAACACATAATAAACAAGACTCCGAATACATAGGATAAATATTCAATAATATTGATAGTTCTTTATTTCTACATCAAAAATTATGTTAAAATGTTATATTTTCTTACAAATATTTCGACATTTCTCAATATGAAACACAATTATTGATTTTTAAATATAAATTATTCGCTATTATATATATCTTCGTCACACAAATGAAAATAATTAGGAGTACTCTTAACTATTTTCATTTTCTTGTCAGACTTAACACAAAATATAATGGAACAAAAAAAGCATTACTCGGGCCTGACAGATGCCCAGGTATTGAAAAGCCGGGAAGAATACGGCTCTAATTTACTTACTCCCCCAGTTAAAACTCCACTTTGGAAACTATTTATCGAAAAATTTGCAGACCCCATTGTACGCATATTGCTTATTGCAGCATTGCTCTCCTTGGGAATATCTTTCATTCATAATGAATATGCCGAAACTATAGGTATTTTTTGTGCCATATTTTTAGCGACGGGTGTATCATTTTGGTTTGAAATGGATGCAAATAAAAAATTCGATATACTCAATCAGGTAAATGATGATATAATGATTAAAGTTTACCGAAACGGAAACATTACAGAAGTACCTCGCAAAGATATTGTTGTTGGCGATATTGTATTACTCGAAACTGGAGAGGAGGTTCCTGCAGACGGCGAACTACTTGAAGCCCTTTCATTACAAATAGACGAATCGTGCCTTACAGGAGAACTCATGATAGACAAGACTACGAACCCTGATGATTTCGATAAAGATGCTACCTATCCGTCAAACTGGGTCATGCGTGGAACTAAAGTTTTGGATGGTCATGGTATAATGGAAGTAAAACAAGTCGGAGATCAGACCCAATATGGACAAGTTGCTCAAAAATCTACCGAAATCAACGAAGAAGAAACACCTCTCAATCTACAATTAAATGGGTTAGCTCAATTCATTGGTGTCATTGGTTTTGCTCTTGCTATCTTAACTTTCAGTGCCTTATTTATAAAAGATCTCATCCAGAACCCTATTTCATTAGGACAACTCGGATTATTAGGCGCTGCAATATTAGGACTTATCGTTGCATTATCAAAAGTCTGGATTCCTATTCTTTATGATGCGTTTGATTTAGCAGGAAAGAAAAAAAGGATTCCTGCCTCAGTCTCTAAAAAAGGATGGTTCACGTGGTTCATTTACGGAATGATAGTTTTCATTGTATGTTGTGCCATAGGTTATCCATTCGGAGTAAACGCCTTACAAACCGATGCATGGATTTCTATCGAGACAGCAAACCGAGTTCTTCAATATTTTATGATTGCTGTAACGCTTATCGTGGTAGCTGTTCCTGAAGGTTTGCCTATGAGTGTAACTCTCAGTTTAGCTCTGAGCATGCGTCGTATGTTACAAACGAACAATCTTGTACGTAAAATGCATGCTTGTGAAACAATGGGTGCTACAACAGTTATCTGTACCGATAAAACAGGAACTTTGACCCAAAACCAAATGCAAGTGCATCAAACCAACTTCTACGGACTAACAGCAAGCCAATCTCTCGATGATTCAGAAGAAAGTAAATTAATTAAGGAAGGTATTGCTGTCAACTCCACAGCATTTTTAGACTACACTGACCCCCAAAAAGTAAAATCTTTGGGAAATCCAACTGAAGCGGCACTTTTACTATGGTTACATAAGAATAATATCGAATATACACTGTTACGAGAAAATGCTTCAGTAATAGAACAGCTCACGTTCACTACCGAGCGAAAATACATGGCAACTTTAGTACATTCTCCTCTTTTAAAGAAAAAAATTTTATATGTAAAGGGTGCCCCAGAAATTGTACTCTCAAAATGTCGTGAAATAAAAACCTTTGAAGGGTATCAACCAATAAACGAATATCGAAAACAGATTGAAAAACAGCTATTAGACTATCAGAATCAAGCAATGCGAACATTAGGTTTTGCTTATAAAGTTATAGAAGACACTCCTAATGTCTCCATACAGGAATTAGTAGAAAGCGGCCTCACCTTTTTGGGAATAGTTGCAATTTCTGATCCTGTACGTACAGATGTCCCTGATGCTGTCGCAGAATGTTTAAATGCTGGTATAGATGTAAAAATAGTAACTGGAGACACACCTGGAACAGCCAAAGAAATAGCCAGACAAATAGGAACATGGAAACCTGAAGACAACGAAGAAAACATTATTACTGGAATCGACTTTGAAGCATTGCCAGATGATGTCGCATTCGAACGAGTAAAAAAACTAAAAGTTATGTGCCGAGCCCGACCAACAGATAAACAACGATTGGTGCAATTACTGCAACAGGGTGGTGCTATCGTAGCTGTTACCGGGGACGGAACAAACGATGCACCAGCATTAAACCATGCACATGTAGGACTTTCTATGGGTTCAGGGACATCTGTTGCTAAAGAAGCCAGTGACATCACTTTACTCGACGATTCGTTCAAAAGTATTGCGACAGCTGTCATGTGGGGACGTTCTCTATACCAAAATATACAACGATTTCTACTATTCCAACTTACAATTAATGTAGTAGCTCTGATTATTGTATTTTTGGGATCTTTATTAGGTCATGAATTACCCTTAACCGTTACTCAGATGTTGTGGGTTAATCTAATCATGGATACTTTTGCTGCCGGAGCTCTCGCGTCTTTACCACCTAATAAAGATGTAATGAAAGATAAACCCCGTCGTAACAACGATTTTATCATTACACGTGCTATGCGATCGAATATTTTATTCGTAGGAATATCATTTGTTATCCTTTTATTAGGGCTATTATTCATTTTCCCAACAGACGTAAATGGAAATATCAGCAGGTACGATTTATCTTGCTTTTTTACTATATTCGTAATGCTCCAATTTTGGAATCTATTCAATGCAAAAGCATTTGCCACAGGCAAATCAGCCTTTAATGGGTTAACTCATGATGGAGGATTCTTGTCTGTTGCTTTAGTTATCCTTATAGGACAAATATTGATTGTGTCTTTTGGTGGTGATGTATTCAGAACAGAACCTATCAGCTTAAAAGATTGGGGCATCATCATTGGTGGGACTTCCATAGTTTTATGGATAGGTGAAATCATCAGATTGATAAAAAGGAAATAAGACATAAAAAAATGTGAAAAATACTCGTACTGATATAAGTATCAAAAAAGTAGCAACCAGTTATTTTCTACTGGTTGCTTTACTTCTCTCTTCCTTTTATTTTATTGGAAGAGAAATAGCTTTGCTCACTACCCCCAATCCTTACGAAACCGAACTAATGGTGAAGCGAAAAGCAATAAATAGAACATTAAATTATCTTTATCAAACAGATGCCATTGGTCAAACACTCATTATAGGAAGAAAAAATGACTTCCCTCGATACCAAAAATCTCTTACGACAGCATTAGCAGCACTCGATACACTAAAATCTACTGCAACGGACTCTGTACAAATAAACAGGATAGATAGCGTAAATACGCTTTTACGGCAAAAAAGCAAAAATGTCATCAATTTACTTAAAGCTTTGCACTCTACACAAAATAATGAAATCTACGAAAAGAACTTAGACTTAATCATTGCACAACAAGACTCTTTACTACAAAGACAACATGAGCAATACCAAATAATGAAAAAACAAGACTCTTTATTAAAAAAACAAAGGCCAAAAAGATTTCTTAAAAGACTTGCTGACGCCTTTAGTGGAGATAAAGATGATATTACTGTTACAAATAATACTGATTCTTTAAGAAAATATATTCCTATTGACAGTATTGTTACTGTGTCACAAAATTTGAGAACCGAAATTGACGATAGCCGTGAGAATTTAAGAGAAAAAGTCTCAATCCAAAGTAATAGACTATGGAGAAACAACCAAACTCTAAATGCAAAAATAGACCAAATCATACGAGATTATGAACAAGAAGAACTATCAGTATCCTTACACGAAATAAAAAAGCAACAAGCTATACGGCAACAAGCTGTGTATGTATTAGGTTGTATAGCCGCTGCAGCAGTAATTCTTGCTCTAGCTTTCTTAATCATTATTGGACGTGACCTTACCAGAAGTCATCGTTATCGAAAAGAACTTGAAGAAGCAAATAAAAAAGCTGAAGAACTATTACGTTCAAGAGAAAAATTAATGTTGACCATAACTCACGATTTCAAAGCTCCTCTAAGCTCTGTAATCGGTTATAGTGACCTACTCGAACGCCTTATACAAGACGAGCGTCAGCAATTCTACTTACAAAATATGAAGCAATCATCCCAACATTTGCTTTCATTAGTAAACAATCTCCTTGATTTTTACAGGTTGGATTCAAATAAGGCAGAAGTCCAACATTTGTCCTTTATTCCACTCCAACTATTCGAAGAAATAAAAAATCGCTTTATTCCAATCGCAACACAAAAAGGATTAAAACTTGAGTATAAAGCAGGAGATGAACTTGAAAAAAATTATATAGGTGATCCATTGCGAATTACACAAATCGCTAATAACTTACTTTCAAATGCTATAAAATTTACTACACAAGGAAAAATATCTTTAGAAGTAAACATACAAAATAAAATATTATCTTTTTCTATCGCAGATACTGGTTGCGGTATGACCCACGAAGAGCAAAATAAAATTTTCAAAGAATTTACTCGACTAAAAAGTGCTCAAGGAGAAGAAGGATTTGGATTAGGACTATCAATAGTACAAAAATTAGTAATTCTTCTCCAAGGCAATATTGATACGGAAAGTCAACAAGGGAAAGGCAGTAAATTTTCAGTAAAAATTCCTTTACAGACTACCAATTCCACTATAGCAACGACATCTATTACAAAAGATTTTTCAGATAAAAATTTACAAGTACTGCTTATTGATGATGACCGCATACAGCTTGAATTATTTACAGCTCAACTACAGCAAAAAGGGATTGTTGCAAAAGCTTGCTGGCAAGCAAATATCCTCTATAAAGAATTACGGGAAAATAAATATGATTTACTATTCACTGATGTACAAATGCCCGGCATCAATGGTTTTGATTTACTCAAATATTTAAGAAATTCGGATATTTCCCAAGGTCATACCATCCCTATTATAGCCGTTACAGCAAGAAGTGACATAAATGAAAGCTATTTTATCGAGAAAGGATTTGCCGGTTGTTTGCATAAACCTTTTTCGCTATCCGAAATGTCAGCAATTATAGAAAAAATCACAGGAATAACAATACAAAATAATAATGATACTATCTCGCCCAAAAATGAAAATGAAGAACCTGATTTCTCAATATTAACAGCTTTTTCTTCTGATGATATTGAAGCTTCTAAAGAAATTATTGAAACATTTATAAATGAAACTCAAAAAAATAAAGACCGGATAACAACCGCATATTCTCAAAAGAATGTAAATGAAATATCAACTGTTGCTCACAAAATGCTTCCTGTAATTACGATGATTGGTATACCTGAAATGCAAAAAATTCTTCTATCTTTGGAAAGACTTAAAAACAACACATTCAACGAAGATATCGATAAACAAACCACACATTTATTACACCTTATCGATAATCTTATAAATAATATCACAAAATATAAAAAACAAAACTATTGTTAAAATGAGAAGACGATTTTAGTAAAATATTTTACCTTTGTATATAACATATGAAATATGTGGAATAAATGAAGCGGATATTAATCGTTGAAGATGATACTACATACAGCCTGATGTTAAAAACCTGGCTAAAGAAAAAAGAATTTGAAGTCGAAACGGCAGGGAATATAAAGGATGCACAAAAAATCTTAAACAATTACCATATCGACCTAATTCTTTCAGATCTTCGTTTACCTGACCACGACGGTATCAGCCTTCTTGAATGGATGAATGTAAAAAAAAATCCTATTCCACTCATTATCATGACTGGATATGCAGAAATACAAACGGCTGTACAAGCTATGAAACTTGGAGCAAAAGATTACGTATCAAAACCAATCAATCCTGATGAACTCTTAAAAAAAATAATAGAAGCTTTAAAAGTAGATACTCAACAGCCCCTAAAAAATATTTCTTTAAAGGAAAACAAGGCAAAAGTTACTATACATCAAGAATATTTAGAAGGAGAAAGTGATGCAGCTAAGGAATTATATCATTATGTGAAATTGGTAGCTCCTACTCCAATGTCTGTACTTATTAATGGTGCTAGCGGCACAGGTAAAGAATACATTGCCCACCGAATCCACCAGCTAAGTAAACGTTCTGATAAACCTTTTATTGCTATTGATTGCGGAGCAATACCTAAAGAGTTAGCAGCATCTGAATTTTTTGGACACATAAAAGGTTCTTTTACTGGAGCTATCAATGATAAAACGGGAGCTTTCCTTGAAGCTAATGGAGGAACTCTTTTCTTAGATGAAGTTGGAAATCTCAATTATGAGACCCAGATACAGTTACTTAGGGCTCTACAAGAAAGAAAAATAAAACCTATTGGTTCTAATCAAGAAATAATGGTAGATATACGTCTAATTACTGCAACAAACGAAAACCTTGAAAACGCTATTTCTAATGGGACTTTTAGAGAAGATCTATACCATCGAATAAACGAATTTACGATACGTATGCCCCAACTAAAAGACAGGAAAGAAGATATACTCCACTTTGCAAATTTCTTTCTTGACCAAGCTAATCAAGAACTAGATAAGCATATCTTTGGATTTGACAACGAAGCATCTATTATGCTACTCCAATACAATTGGCCAGGAAATCTGCGTCAAATGAAAAACATTATAAGACGGGCTACTTTATTAGCCAATAACGATTACATAACAGCGTCAGAACTTAAACAAGAACTAAATGATATTAATGAGGTACAGGCTTCTATTTCTATAAACGATTTCTCTCTAAAGAATCCCAATACCGAACGAGAACGCATACTTGAAGCTCTAAAACAAACGGGTAATAATAAAAGCCGGGCTGCTCAGTTACTAAATATTGATCGTAAAACATTATACAATAAACTGAAATTATATCACATTGAGTAACGTTTTATTTTTTTGAATAAAAACTTTATTTTCCCAAAAACAAGAATTCTTTTATTAATCCCAATCATCTTCCAGTTAAAAAGAAATCTTTCTTTTAAAACAGTTTCTACGTAGACAAAATCCACATCATTGTAGAAATTTTCCACAAATAAATGTTTATCTCACTATACTTACAAGCAAATAAATAAATGATAAACAGCATATTATATTTTCCACAAACTTTTTGGCACAGCTCTTGAATATATTTCAGCAAACAACGAAAATATAAAAACACAATAGAATAACCATTTAAAATTGATGAATTATGAAAAAGTTAGCATTGACAGTAGCGTTTGTATTAGCCTGCGGATTTACAACTGTAACTTTTGCCCAAGATCCTGTTAAAAAGGAAACTACAGAAAAACAAGATACCACTCAAAGTAAGTCTTTAGCTTTCGTTCAAGAACCTGAAAAGAAAGACTCCACTGAGAACAAGACAGAAAACAAGTCTTTAGCTTTTGCTCAAGAACCTGAAAAGAAAGACTCCACTGAGAACAAGACAGAAAACAAGTCCCTAGCTTTCGTTCAAGAACCTGAAAAGAAAGACTCCACTGAGAACAAGACAGAAAACAAGTCTTTAGCTTTCGTTCAAGAACCTGAAAAGAAAGACTCTACCGAGAACAAGGCAGAAAACAAGTCTTTAGCTTTTGCTCAAGAACCTGTAAAGAAAGACTCCACCGAGAACAAGACAGAAAACAAGTCTTTAGCTTTTGCTCAAGAACCTGTAAAGAAAGACTCCACCGAGAACAAGACAGAAAACAAGTCCCTAGCTTTCGTTCAAGAACCTGTAAAAAAAGAATCTACTACCCAAAAGAATGATTCTACTGAAACAAAATGTGAGAAAAAGACTCTCGCACTTGCCCAAAACCCAACCAAGAAAGATACTACTGAGAAAAAAGATACTACCGAAAATAAATCGGAAAAATCATTCTGTTAACTCCACTAGCCTCTATACTCTGGTGCATTTTATAGGCTAAATGTTGACTCATTCGACTTTTCTATGCTTTGCATTAGTTATACTATTTAACTTTTGCTCTCGCTTACCGAAAATGTTGATGTTGTGTGGATGATGTACGGCAGGTAAACCCGAAAGAGGGCTAACCTGCCTTTTTTATATATTTATAAAAAGATTATCTCTCTATTTTTTTATAAATTTGTCTTTGTAAAAAGGAAATAGAATGGAGATTAAAAAAAATATGTAATTATTGTAGCAGGAGGACAAGGACTACGCATGGGAAGTGAAATCCCTAAACAATTCAAGGTAATCGGTAACTATCCTATATTAATGCATACATTAAATACTTTTTACCAATATGATAATAGCATACATATTATCCTTGTTTTACCTCACTCCCACCAAGAATATTGGAATCAACTATGTAAAGATTATAATTTCCACATAAAACATACAGTAGTAAGTGGAGGAAACACCCGTTTTGCCTCAGTTTATAATGGACTAAATATTATATCTGAACCAGGGTTAATAGCTGTACATGATGGAGTAAGACCTTTCACTTCACAACAGGTAATTGCTAATGCTTTTAAAAAAGCAGAATTATTCGGAGCAGTAATACCCGTTATAGAAGTTATCGATTCACTACGCGAAATCATGCCTGACAAAAGTAGTAAAAGTGTACCCCGCCAAAAATTTAGAGCGGTACAAACCCCTCAAGTATTCAGATCCGATATATTAAAAAGAGCTTATACTCAGACCTATAACGAATGGTTTACAGATGATGCCTCAGTTGTCGAAAGTGCAGGATACTCTGTACATCTTATATCGGGGAATACTGAAAATATAAAAATAACTACACCTCAAGATTTATTATTAGCAGAAATGTTTATTTCCCATGCCTGATTTATCCTCCCGTGACATAAAATTTTTACCCGGTGTTGGACCTCAAAAAGCTGCACTACTAAACAAGGAACTAAACATATTTTCTTGTGAAGATTTATTATTTTACTATCCATATAAATACATAGATAGAAGTCGTACATATAAAATCTGTGAGATAGACGGAAACATGCCATATATTCAACTCCGAGGATTCATCACTTCTTTTGAAACAATAGGAGAAGGCCGAGGAAGAAGACTTACCGCTCTTTTTACCGATGGAACTGGAACTATAGAATTAGTATGGTTTAAAGGCATAAAATTTATAGTTGAAAAATATAAATTACAAACAGAATATACGGTATTCGGGAAACCTAACGTATTCGGTTCTAAACTAAATATTGCCCATCCGGAAATAGATCCGATAGAAGCTATTGACAAAAGTCCGGGATTACAGCCTTACTACAATACAACAGAGAAAATGAAAACTCATTTTTTGAATTCCAAGGCAATGCAAAAAATTATGTATAATCTCTGGCAAACTATTCCTGAAGCACTCTCTGAAACTCTCCCCGCATGGATTATTGCAAGAGCCCAAGTCATCTATATAAATGAAGCATTGAGAAATATACATTTTCCCAAATCTCCCGATATATTGCGTAAAGCTCAATTTCGTTTAAAATTTGAAGAATTATTTTATTTGCAATTAAATATATTACGATTCACCAAATTACAACAACGTAAACTTGGAGGATTCCGATTCGAAATTATAGGTGATATCTTCAACCGATTCTACCATGAATATCTGCCTTTTGACTTAACAAATGCTCAAAAACGCGTTTTACGTGAAATACGAGCAGATGTAGGAAGCGGTAAACAAATGAATCGGCTCTTACAAGGTGACGTAGGAAGCGGTAAAACCTTAGTTGCTCTAATGAGTATGCTAATGGCTGTAGATAATGGATTCCAAGCCTGCTTAATGGCTCCTACAGAAATATTGGCAACACAACATTTCGAAACTATCAATAAGTTAGTAAAACCTTTAGGCTTGCAAGTAGACTTATTAACTGGATCCACAAAGAGAAAAGAACGCGAACTAATACATAATAGACTGCTAACAGGTGATACCCATATAACTGTAGGAACACACGCTCTGATCGAAGATACTGTCAACTTTTCTAATTTGGGCTTAGCTGTTATCGATGAACAACATCGTTTCGGTGTAGCCCAACGAGCTAAACTTTGGAAAAAAAATAACAAACCGCCTCATGTTTTAGTAATGACAGCAACTCCAATACCCAGAACGTTAGCAATGACAGTATATGGAGATTTAGACGTATCTGTCATAGATGAGTTACCCCCTGGACGAAAACCAATACAAACAATACACCAATACGATAATCGTCGGGGAGCTCTATATGCATCGATACGCAAACAGATTGAGCAAGGCAGACAAATTTATATTGTATATCCACTAATACAAGAAAGCGAGCGATCAGATCTAAAAAATCTGGAAGACGGATTCAAGCATATTCAGGAAGTCTTCCCCGAATATGAAGTCTGTATGGTACATGGAAAAATGAAACCTGTAGAAAAAGAAGTGGAAATGAAAAAATTCATTTCCGGTCAAGCTCACATTATGGTAGCCACTACTGTAATTGAAGTGGGTGTAAATGTGCCAAACGCCTCTGTAATGATAATAGAAAATGCTGAGCGATTCGGACTATCTCAGCTTCACCAGCTCAGAGGACGTGTAGGTCGAGGAGCAGACCAGTCGTATTGCATTCTCATGACTTCTCACAAACTTTCAGAAGATACCCGAAAAAGACTAGAAATCATGGTAAGGACCAACGACGGATTCGAAATATCTGAAGCCGATTTACAATTACGAGGGCCGGGAGACATGGACGGTACACAACAAAGCGGCATTGCTTTTGATTTAAAAATAGCAAATATAGCTAAAGATGGGCAAATATTACAATTAGCTCGAGACATCGCAACCGAAGTTTTGGAAAAAGACCCAGAACTAATATTGACAGAACATCATATATTAAAACTTCAATTACAAAAAATATTCAAGAAAAAGTTTAACTGGAGTCTTATCAGCTAAATAATGAGAATGTAAGTCATTATCATCCAAGATATTAACAAATAAAACTACTTGAGAATTTAACATATACAAAAGATATATCTATTACAGAAATTTCTCCTTTATAATATCATTCGTTCAATTATTTTGTATTTATAATGTATTATTAAGAATAAATCCTTATCTTTGTTGCGAAAGCAATAAAGTTCATCTTTGGTCTTCATCTTCTTCCTGTATATATTCGGTTATAATCTACCGCATTTCTTACTGTTGAAATCAATTGTTATAAACTTTCTTGTTATGAATGTAACCAAAACATTCAAACTGATTCATATTACCCAATATGTACCGGTCAATTATTAATTTTATTAAAAAAGTCTGTACAATATTTACAGCGTTTATTTATGACATTCAAAGAATTATCAATAGTAGAACCTATTTTAAAAGCTCTCAACAAAAAAGGATACAAAAATCCAACTCTTATACAAGAAAAAGCTATACCCTTAGCTCTATTAGGAAAAGACATATTAGGTATAGCACAAACCGGAACCGGGAAAACCGCAGCTTTTACTATTCCCATTATACAACAATTAATAAAAAAGAATAGTAATTCCAATAAAAAGACAATCAAAGCCTTAATCTTAACTCCCACTCGCGAATTAGCATTACAAATAAATGAATGCATTACCGAATATTGCCAATATACTAATATAAAACATTCCGTCATATTTGGAGGAGTAAAACAAAAACAACAAACCGACCAATTAAATGCAGGCATAGACATTCTAGTAGCTACTCCTGGCCGATTGCTTGATTTAATGAATCAAAGGCTCGTGAATTTAAATTCTATACAACATTTTGTCTTAGATGAGGCAGACCGCATGCTTGATATGGGATTTATTCATGATATAAAACAAATTTTATCTAAACTACCCAAACAAAGGCAAACACTATTCTTTTCAGCAACCATGCCTAACGATATCGTTACTTTGTCACACACAATCCTTTTGCAACCCAATATTGTCGAAGTAACCCCAACTTCTTCCATCATAAATACAGTAAAACAAGTAATATATTTCGTCGAAAAAGCACAAAAAAAAGAATTACTATTATCCATATTAAATACTGACTCAAAAAAATCAACTCTTATTTTTTCTCGGACCAAACACGGAGCTGACAAAATTGCAAAACAATTAAATAGGGCTGGTATACAAAGTGAATCTATACATGGAGATAAATCTCAAAATGCTCGTCAAAATGCTCTTTCCAATTTCAAATCCGGCAAATCTAAAGTTTTGGTAGCTACAGACATAGCAGCTCGAGGCATAGATATTCAACAATTAGAATTAGTAATAAATTTCGACTTACCGGCTATGGCAGAAACCTATGTACATAGAATAGGACGCACAGGAAGAGCTGGTAACGCCGGAGTCGCTATGTCATTTTGCTCTCAGGAAGAACATCCTATCATAAAAAATATACAAAAATTAACTGGACAAAAAATACAACAAATAGTTGCTCCTGCTTAAAATTATCGGATTATAAAATTATATACTAAATTATATGTCAAATAGAATTTCATCTAATAAAAAAGAAAATGAAAAGAAAAAAATCTCAAAAAGATTAGAAAAACAAAAAAGAAAAGATGAACGAAAAGCAAACAATTCAAAAAAATTTTGAAGATATGATAGCTTATATCGACGAAACCGGACAAATCACTTCTACCCCACCAGATGTAAAAATAGAAAATAAAAATCACAATATATAAATCTTCTGATAAATATATCTTTTTTGAAGTTTAGGGTATTATGAAGATACTATAAACTTCGGAAATGTTTTCTATTTCAGTAATTAAAAAAATATAAACCTATAAAAAACTCAAACTAATCTAAAAATATTCCTCTTTATATCAAATAAAACTCTATACATAATATCCGACAGAGACTAATGTACCCTTCGAATCCCTAAAGAATCTTAAAGGAACAAATACCACTAAAATTGAAACAAATAATCAGTATAAGTACTCAAATGATAAATCAAAAATCTCAGATTATAAACATTGCTATATATAATTGTTATAATAATTAGTTGAGATATAACTTCAATAAAAAAACTTTAACAAACTACACTATAACCCTCTCAAATATATATTTTGAAATCCTATTTTCAGTTATATTCTCTTGTACAAATAATTTTACAATATTACAGATATAATCTTTTTTATATTTAATTCTCAAGCTCACAATATTAAAATGTACAAATATGCTGTAAAACATATATACATATATTATATTAATAATCAATTTATTACATCGAAAAAATTTATTTTTTAGGTAATCATAGTTTTAATTTGTGCTAATTAAGCTTCTCATTTTTCAGAAGATTTTTTTTTATCTTTGAAGAAGTAAGCTTTAAATATAAAGGCCTAAATGTATTACATGAATAATTTACTTATTATAAAACATCACTATATTTCTATAATAAATTTAGAGGAAAGAATATTACTTTCCCCTAGAAAATTTGTTTTATAATAGACTAAGTAAAAATTATATTCATACAAGTTAAATGAGAAATAAACGTATTTATATAATGAATTTTACCGGACTAAAGCAATTGATTATCACTGGATTAATCGCTACAGCGCCATTTATTGAAATATCCGCCCAGGTTAATCCGGGTAAACCAACAAACAATATTCATAATCAACAGCATCATGATCTCTTAGCTAATCAACGTAATATTCGTAAGGAGATCAGCTTAATAGATTCCTTAACCTTTTTCCGCAAGTTAAAACAAGAAGCTGAAGAATTTCCTGCAATTGACTTATACGGAGACGAATGGAATAATGAATGGGTAAATCCTTATAAAAAATCAATGTCCCAATTACCAGATTCTTTTGCCATCAATGTAGCAGATTATTGTATGCCTGTACCGGGATACAAAACTTCAGATTACGGTCCTCGTTGGCGAAGAATGCACCGAGGAGTAGATTTAAAATTACAAATAGGTGATACCGTTAGAGCTGCATTCTCAGGAAAAGTAAGAATCACTAAGTATGATGCCCGAGGTTACGGATATTATGTATTGCTAAGACATGGAAATGGTTTGGAAACTATATATGGGCACTTATCTAAAATATTAGTACGCCCCAATCAAATAGTAAAAGTTGGAGAGCCTATTGCCTTAGGAGGAAATACAGGGCGTTCTACTGGCCCCCATCTTCATTTTGAAACTCGTTTCTTAGGCATAGATTTGAATCCAAATGATATTTTTGATTTTGAAAATCAAGTTCCTCATACTGATATATTTGTATATCATCCACACAGTACCAATAAATATTCTGGGAAAAATCAAAACAATGCTGCAGTTAAAAAAGCCGTTGCTTCATCAGACAAACATCAAAATGGATCCAAATATGCGACTCATCGGGTAAAAAAGGGTGATACACTTTACGCCTTAGCATCAAAATATCATACTTCTGTAAATCAATTGTGCAAATTGAACAGAATAAATAAATCTACAAAACTTAGACCAGGACAAGTCTTAAAAGTTAAGTAAAATACGAAATAAAAAGATGAAAAGTTTGAATATTTATAACACTTCATCTATCTTTGTAAAAATTTTGAAAACAAAGAACAGATTCCGATGAATAATACACTTATAAAGATAGGAGCCCAACACTCTTTCTTGTCGATATACGACAGTGTATTCCCGTTTTTTTATTATAACGATTATTCATTTTTTAAATACAATGCGTTGGCTTTTTAAGTTAACGCATTTTTTTTATAAGATAAGAAATATGAACTAAAAACTATACGGAAATTATGCAGAAATCTATCAAAAAAGTCTTAGTGTTAGGCTCAGGTGCCTTAAAAATAGGGCAAGCAGGTGAATTCGATTATTCAGGCTCTCAAGCATTAAAAGCACTGAAAGAAGAAGGTATAAAAACAATATTAGTAAATCCCAATATTGCGACAATACAAACATCTGAGGGTATCGCAGACAAAGTATATTTCCTACCAGTAACTCCTTACTTCATTGAAGAGATTTTCAAAAAAGAAAAACCAGATGGAATATTATTGGCTTTTGGCGGACAAACTGCATTAAACTGTGGCGCAGAATTGTATAATAAAGGTATATTAAAAAAATATGAAGTTGAGGTCCTTGGAACTTCTGTCGAAGCCATTATGAGTACCGAAGATAGGGATCTATTTGTCAAAAAACTAGACGAAATAGAAGTAAAAACCCCCAAAAGCATAGCAGTAGAAAGCATGGAAGATGCATTCGATGCAGCAGAAAAAATAGGCTTTCCCCTAATTATCCGTTCTGCATATGCATTAGGAGGAATGGGGAGTGGATTCTGCAACAACAAACAAGAACTGAAAGAACTTGCCGAAAATGCGTTTTCCTATTCAAGTCAAATATTAGTAGAAGAATCCCTAAAAGGATGGAAAGAAATAGAATTCGAAGTAATACGAGACAAAAATGATCATTGTTTTACCGTCGCCAGTATGGAAAATTTTGATCCTCTGGGCATTCATACCGGTGAAAGTATCGTTGTTGCACCTACTTGTTCACTTGATGAAAAAGAGCTAACACTATTACAAGAATTATCAAAAAAAACAATTCGTCATTTAGGAATTGTTGGAGAATGTAACATCCAATATGCATTCAACTCAGAAACAGACGACTATCGAGTTATAGAAGTCAATGCCCGCCTAAGCCGCTCTTCTGCACTAGCATCTAAGGCTACAGGTTATCCCCTTGCTTTTGTTGCCGCAAAACTAGCACTAGGCTATACTCTTGACCAAATTGGAGAAATGAATACTCCTAATTCTGCATATGTAGCTCCAAACTTAGATTATCTAATTTGCAAAATTCCTCGTTGGGATCTAAGTAAATTTGTTGGAGTATCTCGACAAATCGGTTCCAGCATGAAATCGGTAGGTGAAATTATGTCTATCGGTAAAAGCTTCGAAGAAATTATACAAAAGGGACTTCGTATGATTGGACAAGGTATGCACGGATTCGTTGGCAATAATGACCTTGAGTTTGAAGACCTTGATAAAGAATTATCTAATCCTACTGACCTTCGAATCTTCGCTATATCCACTGCTTTTGATAAAGGTTACAGTATTGACAAAATACATGATTTGACTAAAATAGACAAATGGTTCTTAACTAAACTAAAAAACATACACGATTATAAAATAAGATTACAGTCTTACAAAAAAATCGAAGAAATTCCAGCAGACATATTACTGGAAGCTAAACGTATGGGATTCTCTGATTTCCAAATTGCACGTATTACCGAAAATCCTTCTGGAAATATGGAAGCAGAAAATCTTCGTGTACGAAATTACCGTAAGAAAGCTGGAATTTTGCCCTCCGTAAAACGGATAAATACAGTGGCATCTGAACATCCAGAACTAACTAATTACCTATATCTGACATATGATGGTAGTGATCATGATATTCCGTATTATAAAAATGATAAATCAGTAGTCATCTTAGGTTCAGGTGCATATCGTATTGGTAGCTCAGTAGAATTCGACTGGTGCTCTGTAAATGCAGCCCAAACTGCTCGAAAATTAGGATACAAGTCAATCATGATTAACTATAATCCAGAAACCGTATCAACAGATTATGATATGTGTGACCGCTTATATTTCGACGAACTTTCTTATGAAAGAGTTCTTGATGTGATTGATTTGGAATCTCCCAAAGGAGTTATCGTATCGGTTGGCGGACAAATACCTAATAATCTGGCTATGAAATTGCATCGTCAGAATGTTCCCATTTTAGGTACCTCACCGGTATCAATCGACCGGGCTGAAAACCGTCACAAATTTTCCAGTATGCTTGACCAATTGGGCATAGACCAACCTGCTTGGCAAGAACTTACCAGTAAAGAAGAAATTGATGCCTTCATTGAGCGTGTAGGATTTCCAGTATTAGTACGCCCATCATATGTGCTTTCCGGTGCAGCAATGAATGTTTGTTATGACCGAGAAGGTTTAGAAAATTTTCTACAACTTGCAGCTCACGTCTCTAAAGAATATCCAGTAGTCGTATCTCAATTCCTCCAAAATGCGAAAGAAATCGAATTTGATGCCGTTGCTCAAAACGGAGAAGTTGTAGAATATGCCATATCAGAACATGTTGAATTTGCAGGTGTTCACTCAGGAGATGCAACTCTAGTATTCCCTGCTCAAAAAATATATTTTGAAACAGCCCGTCGCATCAAAAAAATAAGTAGACAAATTGCAAAAGAGCTCAATATTAGCGGACCATTCAATATACAATTTCTAGCTAAAAACAACGATGTAAAAGTAATTGAATGTAATTTACGAGCATCCCGCAGTTTCCCGTTTGTTTCTAAAGTTCTAAAACGTAATTTTATAGAAACTGCTACTCGTATCATGCTTGATGCTCCTTACGAAAAACCAGATAAAACTGCATTCGACGTCGACTGTATAGGAGTAAAAGCATCTCAATTCTCTTTTGCCCGTTTACAAAATGCTGATCCGGTATTAGGAGTGGATATGGCTTCTACTGGAGAAGTAGGATGTATTGGTGACGACTTCAATGAAGCCTTACTAACTTCCATGATTGCTGTAGGATATCCCATTCCTCAAAAAAGTGTAATGGTATCTTCTGGTTCTGCAAAATCAAAAGTGGATTTATTAGAGGCATGCCGCACCCTATCTTCCAAAGGATATGAAATCTATGCCACTGCCGGTACTCAAAAGTTTTTGGCAGAGAATAACATAGATAATGTAAAAGTCGTTTCTTGGCCAGATGAAAGTGGAAAAGAAAATGTAATGGATATGATTGCCAACCATCGTTTTGATTTAGTAATCAATATCCCCAAAAACCATACCAAACGAGAATTAACCAATGGTTACAAAATACGTCGAGCTTCTATCGACCACAATATCCCGCTGATTACTAATGCCCGTCTTGCAAGTGCATTTATTGAAGCATTCTGTAACCTGAAAATGGAAGATATACAGATTAAGAGCTGGCAAGAATATAAATAAATCTCTCTTATTCCAAAATAAAAAACTATCTCAAAGTAGAATTGAGATAGTTTTTTTATTACTTCTTTCCCGCTCTTTCTAAAATATAAAAATAAAAAACCTAAACATATCTTTACCTATTAATAATAATTCCCTACATCAAACTTATAATAGTTTAGTCTTATTTAGTAAAAAATTGTTCTATTCAAGTTGTATTTAACATTTCAAATAGGTACTTTTAAAACCATAAATATTTAATCTGATATCACTGTATGGAAAACTATTTATTTTGGTTGGTTCCAACCGCTTCTCTTGTAGCACTTGCCTTGGCTTGGTATTTCTACAAACAAATGATGCACGAAAGTGAAGGAACAGAAGCTATGCAAAAAATTGCTTTGTACGTTCGTAAAGGAGCTATGTCTTACCTAAAGCAACAATACAAAGTTGTAGGCCTTGTTTTCTTAGGACTTGTTATTTTTTTCTCTATCATGGCTTATGGATTTCAGTTACAAAATTCTTGGGTCCCTATAGCTTTTCTCACCGGAGGTTTCTTTTCCGGACTATCAGGTTTCCTAGGCATGAAAACAGCCACTTATGCTTCAGCTCGGACTGCAAATGCAGCCCGAACTTCTCTTAATAGAGGATTGCGTATAGCATTCAGAAGCGGAGCCGTAATGGGTCTAGTTGTTGTCGGGCTTGGTCTTCTTGACATTTCATTTTGGTATCTACTGCTTGATTATTGTATTCCGACTGATATATTAAATCCTTCGGCAAAACTATGTGTAATTACAACAACGATGTTGACTTTTGGTATGGGAGCCTCTACTCAAGCCCTATTTGCTCGTGTCGGTGGAGGGATTTATACTAAAGCTGCGGATGTCGGGGCCGACCTTGTAGGTAAAGTCGAAGCCGGGATACCTGAAGACGATCCTCGTAATCCTGCTACTATCGCTGATAACGTAGGTGACAATGTAGGTGATGTTGCCGGAATGGGAGCCGACTTATATGAATCATATTGTGGCTCAATACTCGCAACATCGGCTCTTGGTGCTGCTGCATTCATTACTACCAACGATATAAATATGCAATTCAAAGCTGTAATCGCACCTATGTTAATAGCTGCAGTCGGAATTCTACTTTCTATTCTGGGTATCTTTTCTGTTCGCACCAAAGAAGATGCCAGTATGAAAGACCTGCTCAAATCACTATCATTTGGAACTAATTTGAGTTCAATCTTGATTGTTATATTCACTTTCCTTATTCTTTGGACCCTACAATTAAATAATTGGTTCAACATATCATGTGCTGTTGTTATAGGCTTGCTCGTCGGTATTGTAATTGGACGCTCTACCGAATATTATACGTCCCAATCTTATAAACCCACTCAAAAGCTAGCAGAAAGCGGACAAACCGGTCCCGCTACCGTTATTATTTCAGGTATAGGTTTAGGTATGATTTCTACAACTATTCCTGTATTGTCAGTTGTCGTAGGTATTATTCTTTCTTACTGGTTTGCTTCTGGTTTTGATTTTGCCAACATCTCCATGGGATTATATGGTATAGGAATTGCAGCCGTAGGTATGTTATCGACTTTAGGTATAACTTTAGCCACTGATGCTTATGGGCCTATAGCTGATAATGCTGGTGGCAACGCAGAGATGAGTGGATTAGGAGAAGAAGTACGTAAACGAACCGATGCTCTTGATTCTTTAGGCAATACAACTGCAGCTACAGGAAAAGGCTTCGCTATCGGTTCTGCAGCACTTACAGGATTAGCATTGTTGGCTTCTTATATTGAAGAAATACGCATAGGGCTAAGTAGAATCGGAGAAACGGTATTAACCTTTGCCGATGGTTCTACAATCGAAATTCATCAAGCTGGATTCACTGACTTCATGTACTATTATGACGTTACACTCATGAATCCAAAAGTACTTTCTGGAATATTTATAGGCTCAATGATGGCCTTCCTATTTTGTGGATTGACTATGAATGCTGTAGGAAGAGCCGCATCACATATGGTAGAAGAAGTACGTCGACAGTTTCGAGAAATAAAAGGTATCCTTTCCGGAACAGCAGAGCCCGACTATGAAAGATGTGTGGCCATTTCGACCAAAGGTGCTCAACATGAAATGGTATTTCCATCACTTCTGGCTATAATAGCCCCCATTGTCACGGGGCTTATATTCGGAGTTCCAGGTGTAATAGGCCTCTTGATTGGAGGCTTAGCTTCCGGTTTTGTACTAGCTATTTTTATGGCAAATGCAGGTGGTGCATGGGACAATGCAAAAAAGTATGTGGAAGAAGGTAAATTTGGAGGAAAAGGTGGAGAAGTGCATCGGGCTACAGTCGTCGGTGATACAGTAGGAGACCCATTCAAGGATACTTCCGGGCCAAGTCTAAATATTCTTATCAAACTAATGAGCATGGTAGCTATTGTTATGGCAGGACTTACTGTTGCATGGAGTCTATTTTAACATATCCCTATTATAAATAAAACCTTCAAAAAAATCAGCCATAAGATAATTATAATTATCTTATGGCTGATTTTTCAATACAATACCCCCCAATACTGATTCCAATTTATTTACATCTTTTCATTCAATAAAAAAAAATATGTGATGCATATTTATTACCTTTGCCATGAGTAAAACAGATAGGATAAAATACATATATAACCTACTGATATATAAAACTTTATTAAAATAGACAAAGTAGCAAATACTAAATGATCGAAAGAGTAATCATTTTAGAAAACATCGACCCTGTTGTATTTTACGGTGTGAATAATTGTAATATGCAACTTATCAAGACACTTTTTCCAAAACTTAGACTAATGGCGCGTGGCCATGTATTAAAAGTTATCGGAGACGAAAACGAAACGGCCATATTTGAACAGAAGATAAAAGAGCTTGAGAAATATTGTACTGAATACAACCTATTAAATGAAGAAATCATAACCGATATTATTAAAGGCAATGCCCCGATAGAAATAAAGCAAGACCATCTTATTATACACGGTGTAAATGGAAAACCTATCGTTGCTCGTACTGAAAATCAACAAAAACTAGTAAAGGCTTTCGAATCCAATGATTTAGTATTCGCTTTAGGCCCAGCCGGTTCAGGAAAAACCTATGTTGCTATAGCATTAGCTGTACGAGCATTAAAAAAAAAGGAAGTAAAAAAGATTATTTTAAGCCGTCCCGCTGTAGAAGCCGGAGAGAAATTAGGATTTCTACCCGGAGACATGAAAGACAAAATAGATCCTTATTTGCAACCCCTTTATGACGCGTTACAAGATATGATACCTACGGCAAAGCTTAAAGAACATATGGATAATAATGTCATACAAATAGCCCCCTTAGCATTTATGCGTGGACGAACTCTTAGTGATGCTATAATTATCCTGGACGAAGCTCAAAATACCACACCTCACCAAATAAAAATGTTTCTAACCAGATTAGGGCTGAATGCTAAAATGGTAATAACAGGAGATATGACCCAAATCGACCTGCCTGTTTCACAATCATCAGGACTCATCCAAGCGTTACAAATTCTAAAAGGGGTACATGGTATAGGACGAATAGAATTTAATAAAAAAGATATTGTCCGCCATAAATTAGTACAGAGAATCGTAGAGGCTTATGAAAAATATGATGAAAAGAAAAAGGCTCTCAGATCAGCAGAGATAAGTGGAAAAAACAATAATATAACAAACTAATTTATAATATAAGTATTACAGAAATGAAAAATGCTTTAGTAAAAACTGACTTCAATTTCCCTGGTCAAAAAGGAGTCTACCATGGAAAGGTACGGGATGTATATAACATCAACGATGAATTGCTCGTGATGGTAGCCAGTGACCGAATTTCTGCTTTTGATGTAATTCTTCCCAAAGGAATTCCCTATAAAGGTCAGGTATTAAACCAAATTGCAGCTAAATTTTTGGATGCTACAGCCGATATTGTACCAAATTGGAAGCTTGCTACTCCTGATCCTATGGTAACAATTGGTGTCCGTTGCGAACCTTTCAAAGTAGAAATGGTCATTCGTGGATATCTTACTGGTAGTGCTTGGCGTGCTTATAAATCAGGAGAAAGAAACCTATGTGGCATACAATTGCCTGAAGGTATGAAAGAAAATCAAAAATTTCCAACTCCTATTATTACACCTACGACTAAGGCAGACGAAGGCCATGATGAGAATATCTCCAAAGAAGAGATTATTGCCCAAGGATTAGTATCAAAAAGCGATTACGAACAATTAGAAAAATATACACAAGCCCTTTTCCTGAGAGGGACAGAAATAGCGGCAGAAAAAGGATTGATATTAGTTGACACTAAGTATGAATTCGGTAAGAAAGATGGTAAAATCATTTTAATTGATGAAATTCACACACCAGATTCTTCCCGCTATTTCTACGCTGAAGGTTATGAAGAAAGATTTGTCAAAGGTGAGGAACAACGGCAATTATCCAAAGAATTTGTACGTCAATGGCTTATCCAAAATGGATTCCAAGGAAAAACAGGACAAAAGATTCCAGAAATGACTGAAGAATATTGTAATAGTGTGGCAGAACGATATATAGAATTGTATGAACATATTGTCGGTGAAAAATTCATAAAAGCTGACACAGACAATTTAGCTGCTCGTATTGAAAAAAACGTAATTGAATTTCTAAACAACCGGAAATAAACTTTAAAACAAGCATATGGTTCAAAAAAGTTTTTTGAACCATATGCTTACTAAATCTCCTCTTTTATCATTAAACAATGACTAAATACAAAGCAGAATCTATACTTCCATATAACAAAGAAGATAAAAAGAGTACACAAGTACGAAAAATGTTCGATTCTATTGCTCCGGCTTATGACCTACTCAATAGAACAATGACTTGGGGCATAGATAAGAGATGGCGCAAAACTGCTGTAAATATGTTACGGCATTATGCTCCTCAACAAATATTAGATATTGCTACCGGTACAGGAGATCTGGTATTCCTTATGAATCAGGTATTGAATCCAAAAAAAATAACAGGTGCTGATTTGTCGGAAGGTATGCTCCAAATAGCCCGAAAAAAAGCTACTAATCTCAAGTCTTGGGAGAATATCATTTTTGAAAATCAAGATTGCCTACATCTTACCTACAAAAATGAACAATTCGATGCTATAACTGTAGCATATGGCGTACGAAACTTTGAAGATCTTGATAAAGGATTCAGTGAAATGTACCGTGTTTTACGACCCGGAGGTGTATTATTAGTTATCGAACTATCTACTCCTGAAAAATTTCCTTTTCGACAACTTTATCATTTATATTCTGGTTACATTATTCCTATATTAGGAAGATTTTTATCTAAAGATAAAAAGGCTTATACTTATTTGCCCAAATCTATAAAAGGTGTTCCTCAAGGAAACAATATGCTAAAAGTATTTCATGACGCAGGATTCAAAAATACCAAATACAAAAAATTAACTTTCGGTGTATGTTCTATCTATATCGGTGAGAAATAGATATTCAAAATGAAAAAAATATGTATTGATTCCGTTTTCCAATGGAAAACAAAGGAGCTCCTTCATTTTTTATATCGGAACCCCTCTGCCCAAAAGATGATTAATTCGATTTCGCTATTTTAGTAACTTCAAATTCTCCATTATCAAAAATAAGTCGGACAAAATATACTCCAGAAGTCAAATCTCCAATATAAAAACTACCATCTTTAGCCACATCCAAAATCCTCTTCACTGGAACACCTGCAGCGTTCAGCAATTCAATCTTATGTACATCTTTATTCATTATTTTAAGCTGTTGTGATTGAATTGAATAATATACACTTGCAAAAGAATCTGTAATTTTATTTATAGAAGAAACTGAATAATTAAAAATGCATTCTTCAGACTCCCCTGTTTCTCCAAAATCTCCTAAAGCCTTAACCGTATACTTATTCTCACCCTCAACAGGCATATTATCCGTAAATATACATTCTGTTGAAGTTCCGATCTTGACTCCATTGCGGAAAATTTCATATCCAGTTATTACATATGAATCAGCTTCCGGATATACCTCCACACCATCAATAATCCACCAATACGCCAATCCTCCATTATTATCATCATATGCTCTAAAAGCAACTTTCATATTATCTGAAATATATGGTATTAAGTCAACAGTTATTTTCTCATACTTATTTACTACCGTACCTTGAGTCTTAAGATCATAAACAGTTTTCCAACTCTCTCCTCCATCAGAACTCACCAACACATAATAAAAATTATGAGAATTATTCTTCTGCGGAGCCAATGATTTAGAATAAAATACCAACTTTGCACCTTTTGCAAAAACAGGAGAAATAAACCATTCATCTTGATGCATATCAGACATATCACTATTCAAACGCATGGCAAAACTCCCATTATAAACTTCAGTATACTTATCCGATTCTGTTCTTACCCATCCTGCCGGATTTTGAGAATCTTTCTTTATTTCCCAGTACGCCATTGATGACTCCGATTCAAAATCTTCATGTAATACAGTCACACCAGAAACCGGAGCCTTCCAAACTAATTCTACAGATGCTCCATTTAGAGTTGCCTTTACTTCTGAAGGTGGTTGTATCATTCCCGAATTTTGAATCACAGAAAGCATTGCATATACATCAGAAGCAGACACTCCTTCTATTTTTAACTCTGTCGACCGGGGAACCATTGTACTATTCTCACTTTTTGTTACAATCGTAATCACAGATTTTCCAGCTTTACCCTGTTTGGGAAAAACATCAAGCCAATCAGGTATCGTAAGAATTTGCCAAGCAATATCAGCTTCCAAAATTACTTGCGTCGTTTTATCTGCATTCCCTGGCAAAGAAACCTTTGATTGAGGTAAATAAATACGCGATGCAAGAGGAAACAACTCAAACTCTATTGTCTCTCCGCAAGAAGATACATTACCTATTGCAAAACGGGCCTCCTCTCCATTAGTATAGAACGGTTTATATTCGGCATCACCACCAAAAGCTGTACGTCCACTTTCTCGGCTAAAAAATGCTTCTTCTATTTTACCATCTGTAACTGTCGTTCCCCCCGGTCTGAAAAGATAGAGTTCATCGTACTTGCTACTACCATCATAAGCATTATTCCCAGTATAATACGGATTTACTCTATAAATTAACAATCCTGATCCCGGCAAATTTTTATCAAATGTACCATTAGTCTTACTTCGATATTCTAAAATAAAATATTCATCCGAACCAGTAGGCTGTATTTTATATGCTACATTTTCATTCGATGTTCCACCGACTGGATTAAGTACATATTTTCCCGGAACAGAAATTTGAGGTATTTCGTCAATCCACTTACAATATTTATATTTGGTATACGCACTCATATGTTGTGGAACCTCCATATTATCAGACATTAAGTCCCAAACTCCTACAGGATTTAAATCTGTACGAACATTCTCATGATACAAATCATAAGTTCCCAATGTATGAGACATTTCATGACATAAAACACCCGTATTTATCTTCAAAGGGGTTACAGTAGAACCAAAACCATTCGCATCATCAAAAAGCATTATGTACTCATTTACCTTTTTCCCTTGAATTATTCCATCCTTAGTATAAAGTGTTGAGCGATGAGGCCACAACAAATGAGTATTACCTATTTCTGAACGACCACTTACAATAATACATAAATTATCGACTATTCCATTATCATCCGCATCAATTATCTCATTAGGCGGAACGATATCTGCTAATGCATCAGAAAGTTCTTTTACAAGATTTTGCTCTCTCGTAAGCTTATTTACACCTAACACATCATCGGCATAGCCTTCCGGATTAATACTGGAATATTTTCTATAATACGCTCTATTATTTTTCGCCTGATAAGAGATTATACGCCCACTATCTGATGCCTTCGGATAAAAAACGCTAGACCAAAAAAGTTGATTGTATGATGCTTCTTTAAAATAATTATATACAGAATTAGCACCAACTTCTGAATTATTAAACATTTTCTCATAATAAGAAAATGTATTCTCAAATACTTCTTCATCCTCATCTGCAAAACGTAAAAATACTACCAAATTGCTAAAATCACCTTTATTCTTATCTGCAGCTTTCATGATTAGAAAACTTTCTAAAAACAAGAATAAAATGAATAATAAAAGATTTTTCATATCTATTTTTTGAGCGTGAAATCCCTATAAATACAAATCTGGCACAGTTTTATATTGTTTTATAAAAACTGTGCCAGATTTATATTTTATCGTACGACAATTTTCAATACATTTTGAGCTTTTTCATTATGAGCTTTTACAATATACACCCCTTGAGCCAATCCCTGGGTCGAAAGTCCGGATGCTGTTGCTGCGCATACAAGTGCTCCTTTCGAATCATAAACATTTATTTCTGCTTTCTCTTCCAATCGTATAGTTGTACCATCAAACAAAATTTCCAGATGCTTATCCTTTGTCGAAGTTTCCATTCCCGACAACTTAGAAGAAAGCAATTTTATACCATGAATAAATAAAGGACTCGTACCTTGATTTTTAATATAAACGGCAACATCACCTTCTGAACCAATAGTGGCACCCGTATTAGCATTGGACAGTTCCTGAATATTGTTCCATGTATATTGACCTGCCTTACTTAATTGAGTCCAAGCTGTAGGCATATATCCCTTAACCAAAGCGAAATCGCCCAATATATCAGACCATTCTCCTCGATATACACCCGGGGCCATTCTTCCTTCCGAAGACAAAAATAAACTAAACTCAACACAGTCCGATATTTTCATATAAATCCCTCCACCATCAGAAGAACCTGATGTTTGTCCTTCCACTAATTTTATGGCTCCCTTCTTAGCTTCAGGACCTCCTTCATTACCATCCGTACCTGCTCCCACAAAATCTGCAGAAGCCTCATCATCTTCAAACGGTTCATAATCGGCTGCAATCATTTCTATTAATTTGCCAGAGCCCTCCAATCCGACATACTTGTCAATTTTTGCTTGACTATCAAACCAGAGCCACCCCTGTTCATCAACGTCAGCAGCATCAAACACATTATACTGTGCATGCACAGTCATCAATAACCCCAAACACGTCACTGTTAGTAATAATCTTTTCATAACACATCAATTTTTAAATTTATTAATCGAATCAATTTACATTTCTTTCCAATCCGGATTTTGTTCAATCCCATGATATCTAATCTCATCCCAAGGTATCGGCTGAAAATATTGTATAGCCCTGAAAAGTCTCATCTTTGAATTTTTTCCATTTACAATTGTTTCTGTATAAGTAGTCGGCTTACCTTCTTCTTTTACAATCTTTATACCTTTCAAAGGATTTGTAGTTCCGGTCATCTTCTCTTCAGCATTTCCCCAACGTAGAAAATCCCAATATGTTGACTTTTCAAAAGCCAATTCCACTCTACGTTCATTGACAATATCATCCCAAGTAACAGTATTATATTCTGGCATATGCACCCGACGTCGTATCTGATTCAATTTTTCCTTTGCATCGCCAACCCGTCCCTGTTTAAAATCAATTTCAGCATAATCCAACAAGACTTCAGCATAACGCCAAATAATACAATTCTGGCTACTTGCATACACTTCGTCATTATCTATCTTCTGAGATTCTCTTACAAACTTTCCCAAATAATAACCAGTCTTTGTAAATGTAGCTGTGGTTGACGAGCCATACTTAACCAAATCTTCCCCTGGAATCTCTGTACCATCAACTTTAGTATAGTGAATATCCATCGTATGGCTTTTAAAACTACAACCATCATATAATATATTTGCATAAAAGCGATAATCTCGATTTTCATATGGATTTGCAGGGTCATAATCCGTACCTGCTTCTGTAATTGTTTTCCCCGTAATCGTACGATATTCATTTACATGATTCTGAGTAGGAACATAAGCTGCATAAGTTCCGCCAAAAGATGGAGCTGCAGCATCTCTATCTAACTTATGCCCAAATCCTGTATCAAAATTACCATCATCCGAATGCTGAATCTCCCAAATAGACTCAGTAGTATTCTTTGTCAAAAAAATATTCCTATATTGGGATACGATTTCATCTTTTGTCGTTGCATTAATCTGTACAAGTCCATAATTCAATTTCATCAATTCATCATAGGCTTTTGCAGCCTCGGTCATCATCGCATCAGATCGGTCATCAGGAAAGCCTAAATATTCTTTGGTTTGATTTTGAAATTTACTTCCAGATGCCCAAAAATATGTCTTTGCAATTAACATCAAAGCAACCCCTTTATTTGCTCTTCCAACATCACTATTTTCTGCTGGTTGTAATAATCCAGCAGCAATTCGAGCTTCTGACACAATATAATTTACCGTCTCTTCATAAGACGCCCGAGGAAATTTCTTATTGTCACGCAACGGATCATACGTATTTTTAATCAATAACGGACCACCATAATTACGGAGAAGCATATAATAATAATAAGCCCTAAAAAAATGAGCCTCCCCCAACACTCTTGTTTTATGTTCTCCATCCGCAATTTCTTTCTCATTCTCTAACAATAAGTTTATAGACTGTATTTGAGTATAATAAGTAGACCAGCGAGTTCTTGCTCGTCTTGTAATTCCTTCCATATTGCTTTTCAAAATATCTCCATAATCGGCACTATACCAGTCTGAACGGCTTACAGTTATTTGATCTCCATACCAAGGTTCATACTCTCGACCGAGCCCTTTCATAATTGTCGTTACATATGTGGAAAAACCATTGTCCATATTCCTATACCAAGGAAGCACATATTCATCAAGTAATAATTCATTTTTCCAAATAGACTCTTGAGAAAGCTTATTGTTTGGCTCTTCTCTGAAACATGAATTTTGTGTCAATAAAATAACAAAAGCCAATACTAATATTATATAAGATTTCATCTTTACAATCATATTTTTAGTTTTCCAAAACAACCAATCATCCTTTAAAATCCAAAATTAAGTGTTACACCATAAGACCTCTGAATAGGATATCCTCGTAAAGATTCCGGATCCATATTATCAAGAGAAGACAATGTAAATAAATTACTTCCCTGCAAAGCTATACTCAATGATGATATTTTCCATTTCCGAAGCAAGGATGCAGGTAATCCATATCCCACTGACAAACTTTTAAGCCTGACAAAATTGCAATCTTTAATCCAGAATGTAGACTCCCTCCTATTATTATCAGTCTTAGATGCAAATTTTACTCTCGGATAATTGGCACCAGGATTACTTTCTGTCCAACTATCATTCAAATGATACTCTTGAAACCTAGGTAAGCTTCCACTTTCAAGAGTATAAAGTTCATTAACTTTTTGCTGGTATCCTGATACTCCTTGAAACATCGCATTCATGAAAAAGCCCTTATACTGCAGTCCCAACTTTATACTAAAAGCCATATCTGGATAAGATGAATTCTTAACATATATCTGATCATTTTCAGTTATAGAGCCATCACCATCCTGATCTTTATATCGGATATCTCCCGGAGCAATAGACGCATTTCCATTTCCATCATGATCTGGGGCAGACATAATTTCTTCATATGATTGAAACAATCCGTCAGCTTCATATACTTTCCACACCATATAATTTCCACCTTTACGACGAAGAGACGGAGTAACAGTAGATTCATCTCCATAATCCAGAACTCTATCATTTACTTTAGAAAGAGTTAGAGCAACATCATACCGGACTTTACGAATAGTATTTTTATGAGTCAGCGTAAGATCCCAACCCCAAGTTTTCACTTTACCAAAATTCATTTCCGGAACAACCCCGTTTGTCCCAGTCGAAGGAGGATACAAATAAGTAGGGGCTGAAGTAATCATATTTGTCCTGTATCTCCAATAGTGTTCAAACGTCACTCCAATACGATTTCCCCATAAACCAAGGTCAGCAGCAATATTATAATCCTTACTTTTCTCCCATTTTAAATCAGGATTTGGATAAGTATTCGTATCCATTATAATTCCCGGTTTATATGAAGAATTTATATTATATCCTTGCGATACAACATAAATATAATTATTAAGATATGCATAATCCGAGATACCTCCATCACGACCTAAGATACCAGTTGATGCCCTGAATTTTATATTTGATATGACAGGTTGGTCCCACTGTTTGAAAAAACGTTCATTCGACAATATCCAAGAAGCCGAAACCGTAGGGAAAAAGCCCCACCGATTATTTGGATGAAATTTGGTAGACCCATCAATACGGAAACTACCTTCAATAAAATATCGATTATCATACCCATAAGTAGCTCGTCCTATAAAAGAGGCTCTCTGATAATAATACTCATTACCACTCAAACTACTATCTGTAACAGTCCCCATCGTTTCAGGATATTCCCCAGGCATATCATTATTTGTGCCATCCATATATAAGTTTTTATAGTCTTGATAATTAGCGACAAACATACCTGAGACATTATGTTTTTCTACAAATGTTCTACTATAATTAATCCCTGCTTCAAGTAATTTATTATCAACAAATTGATCCCTCTGTTCCAAAGTAATTTTTGCTTTAGGATAAGTCGTAAGCGGATCTTCTGAGAAAGAACCATCTTTCTCATCATAAAGATACAAAGTAGTGGGGTTATTGAATCTTTTTTCTATCGAGTTATTACTGTCAAAAGTAGCTCTCAGATACATCGAAAGCCCTTTAATACGAGAAAACTCATAATTCAAATTTGCCGAAATCGTATTAAAATTAGTCTTATTTTTTATATAACCTCCCAACCCCTCAACAGCAAGCAATGGATTACTGCCACTTAAACTAGCAAGAGAACCATCCGTAAATTTCAATGTCTGTAATGGAGAATAACTATACGCAGCATCAATAGTTGTATAGCTGGTGTTTTTGTTTTCTGACCGATTTCCATTTACATCTAAAGAAAGGACTAATCCCTTAAGTAAAGTCGCATCTA
Source organism: Coprobacter secundus (assembly GCA_000803105.1). Taxonomy (GTDB): domain Bacteria; phylum Bacteroidota; class Bacteroidia; order Bacteroidales; family Coprobacteraceae; genus Coprobacter; species Coprobacter secundus. The sequence goes on along the minus strand of JTDA01000009.1, from coordinate 65,597 downwards.
ATTTTATAGAATAATTATATCTATCTCTACCAACTCCACTATATAAACCTTTTGTATTGGTATATCCTCCAGAAACATAATATTTAATAAATCCAGATCCTCCAGAAACAGATAAGCTATGTATTGTCGAATATCCAAACTTATTTAAATAATCTAACAAATTTTCATCTCCATATACATTAGGATTAGAATGGGTACGAATCATTTCCAGCTGTTCTTCTGTATATTGTGTATAATTTTCACTCATTGAATTTTCAACAGCAGTATTATACAATTGAGCAAAATCATATGCTCCAAGGAATTTTGGAAGCTCCGTAGCTTGCTGTAAATTAAATTGTCCCCGATAATTTACTCGGACTTTCTGATTGGCATTGACACCACGCTTTGTCTTTACCAGTATAACTCCATTCGCAGCACGAGCACCATAAACTGCTGCTGCTGCTGCATCTTTTAATACAGATATACTTTCTATATCATCCGGATTCAAATCCGATAATCTCATCTCTCCGTCCGATGTATTATTACCAAATCGAGGGACTCCATCAATAACAAGCAAGGGGGCACCAATTACCCCTCGAATACGAATATCCGCTTCCTTAGCAGAACTAGGATCTCCAGTAGATGACATAACCTGTAATCCTGCTACTTGTCCATTAAGAGCCTCATCAAGATTTGCAGTAGGCATCTGCAAAAGATCCTCTCCTCTGATTACTTCAACAGAACTGGTCAACGAAGATTTTTTTTGTGTTCCGTATCCAACAATAACAACTTCATCAAGATTTTGGGCATCCTCCGCCAAAACAAAACGGATAGGTGTCTCTCCTTTCTTTACTGTAATTTCCTTTGATTGATATCCTATAAATGAAGCCACTAATTTCACATCTTTACCAGAAACCAACATTGAGAAACTACCATTAACATCAGTTATTGTCGCAGTTGTAGTATCCTTGATTTTCACTGTTGCACCAATCACCGGCTCTCCAGATGTATCCACTACTGTTCCCTTGACCGTAAATGTACTCAAGGTATTCTGAGCCAATACATTAAAAGAAAAAAAGCTCAGTAAGAATATATATAGTATTCTTGCCATATCATTCATCTATATAAATATTACTGTTTAAATAAATTTTCAATTCTCAATATTTGATAATCATAAAAATCTCGAGTAGGTCCATCAGATATTTGCCCTCTTCTCTGCTTATAAAGAGATTGTATCCTTTTAAGGTTAGCAGTCATAATAGGAGCAATTTCTGCTTGCGATACAGTCGGCAACCCAAAATTGATTCGTAAAAAAGAGGTTGTGCCCTCTCCCAATAAATCATCAGGATAATTACAAGGAATAGAATGCTCATACCCTAAAGCAACGATATCCAGATAATCTGACAATGATTTTGACGAACTCTTTGCCGTAGATGTCGTCATAAGATTCGTATAGCCCATAATCACAGACAAAGCTGCTGTCTGTAAATTTTGTTCCGTTTCATTCAGTTTTTCACCGTTATATGTAGCTCTAAATATTTCAGTGATAACCTCATTAATATATTTTTCAAGTGTATAATTATTCTTAGGGTCAACCAACCCACTTTCTTTAATACGATACAAATTAGCCGGATACAAAAGACATCCTACAATAGCATGCTGCAATTTATCATTCGAATTCAAATCAATAGATAGTTTCAACATTAAAGATGGAGGAGTAAGCCATTCATTATAAGTACGAGCCTGATTCAACAACCACAACACTGCCTCTTTCTGCACTTTTTTATCTAAATAAGTCTTCGCTGGCTCACCTTCCCCCTGACGGACCTCCTTAAATTTTACGCCACCAATATATGGCATCACATGTCCTAAATGGCGAGAATACTGCTTCACCACTTGAGCATACATATCAGCAACAGCATCATAAGTATGTCCTGGCTGTAATGTCCAAACTTCCAAATTTTGCATTATAATTTTTAAATTACTAATTGACAAATCTCCAGCTTTCATGTGGTTATCTCCCAAATCTTCAGTCTGGTCAGTAGGGTCTATCGTGCCAAAAAATTGCTGTGCTCCAAACTCATACATCGAATCATTTTTCTTTTCAGCAATCCACTTATCTAAAATATCCTTTTCTTGCTCCTTAGAATCCACATTAGGAATAATACTATATCCCCATTTTATCGCAAAAATATCATAGACGCCTAAAACTGGAGGAGTAAGTTTTACTCCACGCTCAAAATCACCAGGCTGTGCGATAAAATTATTACGAGCATAGTCCATTATACTGGGAGTCGTACCATATTTATTCGAAAATGTTACACTTCTCAAAGAATCTACAGGAAAAGCATAACTCGCACCCATATTATGCATCAATCCCAAAGTATGCCCTATCTCATGAGCTGCAACATAACGCATAGACTCTTGCATTACATCATCATCAAACACAGATTTACGTACACGAGGATCAACTGCAGCCGTTTGTGTAAAACGCCAATTATGTAATAATGATATAATATTATGATACCAAATAACATCAGCCGTCAGAATTTCACCGCTACGAGGATCCACAAAACTTGGTCCCATAGCATTAGCTGTCGTTGTCGCAGCATATTTCACACAACTATAACGCATATCGTCGGGATCGAAATTTGGATCATTTTTTGGATAGTCCAAAGCTCTTATTGCATTTTTAAAACCTGCCGCCTCAAAGGCTATATTCCAATCCTCAATGCCTTGTTTCACTACCTTTCTCCATTTTTCTGGGAAAGCACTATCTACATAAAACACAATCGGTTTACGAGGTTCGACCAATTCCCCCCTAAAATATTTCTCTTTCTCTTTTTCTTTTGGCTCTAAACGCCAACGATGAATAAATGTATAAAGTTCAACTTTATCTCTTGATGATGTATATAAAGATTGATCTGAACTAAAATACCCTACTCTATTATCTTGCAATCTCATTCTCATAGGTTCATCTGGCAACAACAAAAAAGACCGATGAACAATTACCGTATACGGTTCGTTCAAAGGTGAAGTTGTAAAAGACATAGAACTTTTTATTTCTATATTTTGAGGAAAAGTTTTCACTTCAGTGATAGACGAAGCATCCGAAACAAATGTTCCTTTTATCGCTTTACTGTTCCCTAATAGCTTTGCTAATGGATTTTCTGGCTTTAAAGGACTTATACATTTTTCATTTCCACCAAAAAAAGAAGAAACATCTATTACCACATTTTTACCATTCCTTGCAACAATTTTAAATGCCTTGAGCACCGGATTCATAAAGTTTTTATCAAATGCGGAAGCAATCGGATCTGCTTTTGCAACAACATTATCGGTTTGTACTTTATGTATATATACATTATTTCCATCCTTGCTCAAACGTATGAGCAAAGGTCGCGTAACCATCTGCCCTGCAACAAAATCCTGAGTATTACTTGTACTTGCAATTCGATTTGTAAGCAAATAAGTATGAAAAAATGCCGTATCTGGAATTTCAAAATACAGTTTATGTGCTTTAGAAAAGTGTGTTACGAATAATCCCTTTTTAGTCTTTGTATCTTTTACCAATTTTTTATATTCCGTACTATCATTTGACATCTTTAATACAGAAACTGACGCTAAAGAAGTTTTTGTACTTTTCTTTTTTGCCAACATGTAATGGGATGTACCTAAACATGCCAATAACACCAATATAAAAATTCGCTTTACTCCCATGATTAATAAACAAATATAAAATTCACAATTAAGGCTTCATATACATACGAAATCAACTTTGAAGCATTTAGGCATTCACATACTGTTATCTAATGAAATAAGCCATCAATAAATTAGAATTCACTTAAAATTTTAGAATAAAAGTTTCAAAAGAGTACATTTCCTTCTCTTTTTGTGACAAATATACATTAAAATATAAACATAACTTTAAATCGAAGTCAAATTATGAGAAAAATTACACTTTTTTTAACACTATATACTATATTCCGCCTCCCTACAAAATCAAAAGAGTAACCAGAAGCTTTCACATTTACAGCCATACCAGATATATCTTTAGATTTCGATATATAACAGAACTATCTTAAACTTTACCTATGGATTATAGGATATTGTTCAATTAGGAACTATTTCAAATATTATTTATGATCAAAATAAATGGCCCACTAAGACAAAAGGAACACTAAAAGATAATGAAAATGTCATAGTTTTATGATATATACAATGTTCTACAATATCAACTCAACAAATCCGTCATAATTTCAGTTTTTCAATCCCGAACTTATATCTCAGTTATCGACAGACAAATCTATAAATGAATTATAAAGTAAAAAATATGCTTATTCAAAAATGTGAAATTTCTAATGACAAAGATTTCCCGTTTCATATTCAAGTAAATAATACTTTTTATCTCTTATAACTTTACACCAAAAAGTGAACCTTCACTTTACATCTTTCACTTCTAAATTTTTTTATAAATTGACAAATAATCAGAATACCTAATATAATATATTTCTTAATTCTCTATATTTGTATTATATATTTATGCTTATTTATTCTGGAAAGGTATCTGCATATTTTAGCAATTAAGTAAAGGTGATACCTGAATTTAAGTTAATTTTATGAAAGTACGCAATTTTCATTTTTGGGGATTCTTCGGCAGTATCATCATAATACTGTTATTAGCTGCTATTTCATATCCATGGTATTATCCCTCAAAAATGTGGTTACATCGTGTAGATTCATTGGAAAAATATAATGAAATAGGAGAAAAGTATCCCGGTATAGAAGTTGACGTTGTTTTACGGGATTCCGGTATACCTGATATCACTCATGATGAAGATACAACATTTGGAATTACTCTTGATGAATATTTTGAAGAACTAACTACTACTGAACAACATATTTGGATTGATGTCAAAAATTTAACTGAAGACAATGCAGATGATTGGTTAGCCTGGTTGGAAGAAAATACAGCTGAAGATAACATAGACAAAGACCGCATTATTCTTGAAAGTAAAAATTGGCAGACATTAGCAAAATTCACTAATGCCGGATGGTACACATCTTGCTACATAGACTTAGATAAACCCAGTCATCTATCAAAAGAAGAAATCATTCACTATACTGATTCTCTTGAACAAATTGCCAACAGTAAATGCGTTAAAGCTTTATCTTTTCCATTTTGGTGGTATCGCTCCATAAAAAAATATTTGGATAGCGATATAGATTTACTTACGTGGGCCCACCGCTCTCATCCCCTTGAACTAATGTTCTCTCCTTTAGGTTATCGAATGAGAAAAGACCCACAATTATCCGTTATTTTAGTAAAAGAAAAAGGAACTTATCATCAATGAAGTAAATCAAAACAAACATACTATATATAAAAGTTTAACTGACATATTAAAAGTTTGGCACAAAATTTGGTATATATAAATGAGAGATAAAACTGCTCATTAAAAAATTAAATATCCCATAAGAAATAAAAAATGACAACAAAAGAAATCATTAATACTCAAAATAATATATATAAATTTCTTTTTGAAAGAAGATTAAAAGAATCATTTGGTTTATTGAGCCAGTTAATATCCGTTCTACAAGATTGGCAAATAACTGAATCCCTAAACGAAATGGAAACTTCTTACAAATACATGATTCAATACATGCTTGATGGATTTAATGACCCTGAAAGAAAAAAAATATATGATAAACTAATCTTATCGACTTATAACTTGACCGATAGGGTGACTGATCGACTTCTTGAAAGAGAATCATCTTCATTATACTACAGCCACAGAAGATATATCAATACCCAATCTGAAAATTCACTTCAAAAAAGCTTTACTGAAGTTGATAATGCTATTAACAATTTATCATTGAACCACTTACTTGACGAACAAGAAAATTGTTCAGAAGAACAATTCAAATTAAAACAAGATGTAGAAAAATATTGTAACGAATTATTCCTAAACATATGGACCAATTATCCGGCATCAGAAGAAGACTGTACATTAATAAAAAATGCCATATTAGATAAACAATTTCCCGAAACAATAACATCTCTCATTATATCCGCCCTGACACTAAATCTATTTCACAGATATGATGAACGTAAATTGTCTATTTTATTGGAAGCTTATAACATCGATTCAGACGAAATACGACTACGAGCTTTATGCGGAGCATTAATGGCATTGTCAATGTATAATGAACGTATTTCCTTATCCTCAGCCATCAACCTACAAATAGACTCGTTAAAAGAAAATCCAGCATTTTGTTCTGACACTCGTAATCTTTTTCTGCAATTCATCAAAAGCCGTGAAACAGAACGTATTTCAAAAAAATTTACAGAAGAATTGCTACCCGAAATGATGAAAATCAGCCCATCTTTATATAAAAAGATAAAGCCTGAAGAGCTGATGAACGACATCGATGCTTTAGATAAAAATCCTGAATGGCAGGACATCCTCGATAAAGCCGGAATTACAGACAAGCTAAAAGAGCTTACTAATTTACAAATGGAAGGTGCTGATATTTTCATGAGCACTTTTGCCAATTTGAAAAGCTTCGCATTTTTTAATGAACCAGGTAATTGGCTTTTACCGTTTTCAACTGAACATACAGCCTTAAGCCAAGTCTTTACCAACGACGGGACAGACGCTAATTTCAAAAAAATTATCGGAATGTCTCACTTTTTGTGCAATTCAGACAAATATTCTTTTTGCCTGAGTTTGACACATGTTCCTGAAGCACAACGACAGATGATGATATCACAATTTAACAATGAAGGAACAGAAATGAATAGTCTCGAAAAAGAAGAGGCTTTCATGAAAAAAAATAAAAAAGGTGAGTATATTTCAAATCAGTATATCCAAGACTTATATCGTTTTTTTAAATTACATCCAAGAAAAAATGAATTTAAAGACCCTTTTTCTACGGGATTAAATTTGTATCATATTCCCCTACTAAAACCTGTATTTTCTGACGATGAAAGTTTACAACTGATCGGTGAATTTTATTTCAAAAAAGAATATTATACCGATGCGCTTGAAATATTTAATGAATTAGCCACAAGATACCATTCAAATAGTGAGCTTTATCAAAAAACCGGATATTGTCTTCAAATGGCTGGAAATTATGAAGAAGCTCTGGAAGAATATCTTAAAGCAGAAATGATAAATCCAGAAAGTTTCTGGACTATAAGACGTATAGCTCAGTGTTATCGCAATTTGAAAAAATCTGAGATGGCCCTTGAATACTACCATCGTGCAGAGAAACTTCGACCCGATAATTTATCTATAGAAATGAACATAGGCCACTGTTATCTGGAACAGAAAGACTATGGGGCAGCTTTAAAGCATTATTTTAAAGTAGATTATCTCGATCCCAAAAGCTCCAAAGCTTGGCGTCCTATTGCTTGGTGTTCATTCCTAATCGGGAAATGTGATCAAGCCCAGAGATATTATGAAAAAATATTGTCAGAGAAACCCTCAACTCTCGATTTTATGAATGCCGGACACGTTGAATTCGCTTTAGGTAACATAAGAAAAGCAATAGAATTATATAGACAATCCGTCGCTGCTGACAATAACGACATGGAAAAATTTTTACATAATTTTTCCCAAGATACGGACGAACTCATCCACGCAGGAATATCGGCAAACGACATTCCTATCCTTTTAGACCAACTTATGTACAGTGTATCACAATAGATAAATATTATACATGCAATACTCCGAATATCAAGAAAAAAATAATTATTCAGTAATCATCTTTTTCTTGGAAAGATATATAATCGCTATAAACAATATTAAAAATTATCAATGGATTTTAGCGGTTTCCTAAGTCATCATACAATTTTTGCAAATAGGCTTTACCCCGCTCTTCTATTCTCTCAACACTCTTTCCTTTTGATATTATTATGCTATTTGACTCATTATCATAAACCACTCTATTGTCTGCATCCAAAAAACCAAATCCATCCTTAAATGTATAATATGCAAATTTATATTGTTTCGGATTAGCCAAGTTTTTGCTAAATATAAAATCATCATAAGATATACCTAACTGTCCTAAAAGCGTGGCAGCAATATCAATTTGCGATGCATAATCATATATGACACGAGGGGATTTTATCACACCGCCTGTCCAAACCATAGGTATATGATGTCTCAAAATATCAGCTTCTTGAATACCTGCAGGATATCTCATGGCATGATCTGCAACTAATATAACCAATGTATTATCCCACTGCGGAGTTTTCTTAAACTTTGTAATGAAAGCACCTAAGCAACTATCAGTATAAGCTACCGAATTTAAATATGGATCATCAAATTTTTTATATGGAACATCAAAAGGCTCATGGCTGCTCAATGTCAAAAAAGTTTTCATATAAGGATGATATTCCTGACTTGCTATTAAGTTAAAAAATTTATCAAATGTCACTTCATCATTAGCTCCCCATTTCGACAAACGCTCACTAATCGGGAAATCTTCGTCACAAACAATGCTTTGATAACCAGTAGATATAAAATAAGAACGCATATTTGTAAAATCAGCATCTCCTCCATACAAAAATTGGGTTTCATAGCCCCTTCTAACAAGAGATTTAGCTATAGCAGGCAATGATTGTGATTTTGACGGATATTTCATAATAGAAGTAGTCGGTTGAGCCGGATATCCGCTCAAAACAGCAACTAATCCCCTATCCGTACGAAAACTGTTTGCATAAAAGTTAGTAAAAAATAATCCCTCCTTTGCTAATTGCGTAAGATTAGGCATTATCCCCGCAGGAGCATCGGCACATAGACTATCCATAGCTGCCCCCGAAAAACTCTCCAATATTATCAGCAAAATATCTGGATTATCTGTCTTTATCCACCGAAGTGAATCTTCAAGCAAATAATTATCTCCACCTTTTAACGAAGTAAATATTTCTTCCGCTTTTTCATCGTTCATAAAGCGATATTGACTTTTAAAGTCTTTCTCTTTCGACAGAGATGTCATAAAACTGAACACCGGATTGATAGCTGCATGATTCAGCGAAATATTAGAACTGAAATATACTTTTCCTACATTCATCGTAGAAACAGAAAATCCTCCACGGATAGGAACAAATAAAAATGCTAAAACAAAAATAAATGAAATCGTACACTTCCAACGATGTTTACAAAAGCGCCAATTGCGCATATTCTTTATTATATAATGAGATAAAAGGAACCATATACACATAAAATAAAAGATGATGCAAACAGGAACAAGTATCATAACTAATAATGGGACACTAGCTGCTGCATCGGACGGTGAACTCAAATAAAACAATGGGGTTGCGTCCATACGAAATCCCCAATATGAATATAGTTCTATATCACATATAAATATAATAGATAGCACTAACGATATTATTCCAAAATAAACACGACTGACCAACTCGCTCCAACATCCCTGAACCCAAACAGTCAGAAGAGTAATAAATACAGGTATAACCAGAATATAAGCTGAAAGAGAAAAATCCAAAGGCAAACCATGATACATTACGTCAAACCAATCAGAAAGAGGTACATTACGATATAAATCATAATGCCAAATCATGAAAATAGGTTTCTGTAATATAAAGATAAATAAGAACCAAGCGTATGTTTTTATCAAATAGAATAGGCGATGTTTCATTTTATGGAAAAAATTTAAATATATACAGCAAAAATATGCCAAAATACAATTAGATGATTCTTTTATTCAGATTATTGTAATCTCTATTAATATAAATTAATAGCTACATTATGTTAAAGCAACGATTATTTATAACTTTGTCGCGCTAGACCAAAAACTTTTTTATGAGAAAATTATTATTATCTGTAGTATTAATTACATTTATTTACATGACACAAGCAGCAAACCCATTTTTCGGGAAGTATAAGACTCCTCACGAAACTACTCCGTTCAATAAAATAAAAGTAACGGATTATGAACCAGCATTCGAAGAAGGTATGCGCCAACATCAAAAGGAAATCGATGTAATCATCAATCAACGGGCAATACCGACATTCGAAAATACAATCGAAGCTCTTGATGCATCAGGAAAATTACTAAATCGAGTTGCAAATGTTTTTTTTGCTTTACTTGAAGCTGAAAGCAACGATGATATGATAGAGATTTCACAACGCATCTCTCCCAAATTAACAGAACATTCAAATAATATTACTCTAAATGAAAAATTATTTGAGCGAGTAAAATTTGTATACGATAAACGCAACGATTTAAATCTTACCGCTGAGCAACTCATGTTACTTACCGAAACCTATGAAGGAATGGCTAAAAAAGGAGCAAATCTTCAAGGGGAGGATAAAGAAAAATATCGTAAACTAAGTACTGAACTAAGCCAACTTACACTCCAGTTCGGACATAATGTTTTGAAAGCAACCAACCAGTTCGAGATGTTATTAACCGACAAAGACGAATTGGCAGGACTTCCTCAAAGTGTACTCGATGCAGCAGCACACCTGGCTAAAATTAAAGGTAAAAACGGATATTTATTTGACCTTTCTTTCCCTAGTTATATTGCATTCATGAAATATTCTACTCGCCGAGATTTACGAGAGAAATTATACCGGGCCTATAATAGTCGGTGCATGAGTGGAGAATTTGACAATACCATCATTATGGAACGTATTGCACAAATACGATATGAAATTGCCCAACTTATGGGAAAAGAAAACTACGCCGAATACGCTCTTGAATTCAAAATGGCAAAAAATAGTAAAAATGTTTATAATCTACTCAATCAACTTTTAGAAGCTTATAAACCCGTAGCATTACAAGAAGTAAGCGAAATAAAAGGTTTCGCTGTCGGTATGGAAGGCAAAAACATAGATATTATGCCTTGGGACTGGTCATTTTACGCTGATAAATTGAAAGATGCTAAATACAAATTAAACGACGAAATACTAAAACCTTATTTCGAGCTTAGTAAAGTGAAAAAAGGGGTATTCGGACTAGCAACCAGATTATATGGGATTACATTCAAAAAGAATTCCAAAATACCAGTATATCATCCAGATGTAGAAGCATTCGAAGTATTCGGCTCAAACAATGAATATATCGGTGTTCTATACACTGATTTCCATCCTCGTGAAGGCAAACGTAATGGAGCATGGATGACAGAATTTAAGGGTCAGTGGAAAGAAAAAGACGGAAAAGATAGCCGTCCTCACGTTACTATTGTCATGAATTTTACACGTCCAACTGAAAATAAACCGGCCTTATTGACTTTTGACGAAGTCGAAACTTTCCTTCATGAATTTGGACACTCTTTACATGGACTCTTAACAAAATGTACTTATAGTTCACTTTCTGGGACTAATGTATACCAAGATTTTGTCGAACTTCCTTCTCAAATTATGGAAAATTGGCTAACTGAAAAAGAATTTTTAGACACGTTTGCCGAACATTATGAAACAAAAGAAAAGATTCCCACCGAACTGGTAAACAAAATAGTTTCTGCATCACAATATAATGCCGGTTACCTTTGTGTAAGGCAATTAACATTCGGATTGCTTGATATGGCTTGGCATACACAAAGCTCACAAGTAACTGATGCTATTACTTTTGAAAGAAAAGCAATAGCTCCAACACAATTACTTCCAATTGTAGATAATACAATGATAAGTAACCAACTTAGCCATATCTTTTCCGGAGGATATGCTGCAGGATACTATGGATATAAATGGGCAGAAGTTTTAGATGCTGATGCGTTTTCGATGTTTAAGAAAAATGGAATTTTTGATAGAACAACAGCCAACTCATTCCTTCATAATATATTAGAGAAAGGAGGATCAGAAGAGCCAATGATTCTATACAAACGCTTCCGTGGACAAGAACCCAGTATTAATGCCCTGATGCAACGTGACGGTATTATTTCCGAATAAAAAGCAATTTTATTTAAAAGATAACAAGCTGGTTCAAATGAAACCAGTTTGTTATCTTACATCAACACAAAATATTCATCTCATTTGTTTTCGATACTCCGTCGGAGTCATATGCATTATTATATAAAACTGTTTATTAAATAATGATATCTGATTGTATCCTGATTCATAAGCTATTTCCGAAATTGTCATATCTGAATAGGTTAGTAAATGACACGTGTGTTCAATACGGATTTCAGCCAAACATTCAAAAATTGTTTTATTCGTATGTTGTTTAAAATATCGACACAAAGCCGTTGGATTAAATTTCACATAATGAGCCAACACATGTAATGAAACCTTCTCTTTAAAATGATTATATAAATAATCATATACTCTATCTACCGGTCCTCGAGCCTGTACATTTCCATTATTATATACACTATAGGCTGTTGTAGACAATAATTTATACATTGTACACCGGCTCAACTCATCTAAAATATCAAATAACAATATAATACAATTTATACCTGTAATATGATCAGATTTCTGCATCATATCATAAATTCGTGCAGATAATGAAAAATCACTAAAACGTATCCCACTTTGACTTCTCTGTAATAATTCATATACAACCTTGTAATCAGGCAAAGTTTTCATATGTTCAGGGAAAATACATGGAGGTAACTGTAACACTTCTCAGAACTCTTGGAATCTCCTGTACCATTCAATATTGAATTGCAAAGATGCAAATGAGGTACATTACTCCCTATCAATGTCAAATCTCCAGCCTTATATGGAGAAACTCCTTCTCCAACAAACTGGCGTCCCTCTCCCGCAGTAATAATCATAATCTCATATTCTATATGCCTAATGTTGAGGTAATTTAAATTGTGAATAAATTACATGGCTAAATGATGAATTTATTCCATAAATTATTTTCCTTTCTAAGATTGTCATATTTATGGATAATAATTGCAAATATAATAAGTTATTATGCAAATATAATATAAGGAACAATTCCAATCATATATTAATTTTGTTCGCAGTAATACAATAATTCAACAATATGAATGAAAAATATATTTTGCCAGGGACACCTGAAAGCCGAATCGAAACAGCAATAGAAACATTGAAAAAAGGAAAAGGTATCATCCTCATTGATGATGAAAACCGCGAAAATGAAGGAGATTTAATTTTCTCTGCAGAAAAAATGAATGTATCTGACATGGCTCTAATGATACGCCATTGTAGTGGAATTGTTTGTCTATGCCTTCCTGAAGAAAAGGCAGAAAACCTGCACTTACCACTTATGGTTAAAAAAAATACAAGTCAATATAACACAGCATTCACCATATCTATTGAAGCTGCCCAAGGAGTTACAACCGGAGTTTCCGCTTACGATCGATTGCATACTATAAAAACAGCTATAGCCGAAAATGCCAAACCCGAATCTTTACACCATCCTGGACATGTATTTCCTCTCATTGCACGTTCCAATGGAGTATTCGAACGTGAAGGACATACTGAAGGCAGTGTCGATTTAATGAGACTTGCAGGACTTTCTCCCTACGCCGTACTCTGTGAATTGATGAATGACGACGGTACAATGTCAAGACTTCCTGAACTTTCAAAGTTTGGAGAGATTCATAAATTACCTATCGTCACTATCTTAGACATTAAAAAATATCGAACTAAAGTAAAAAACATGAAGTAAAAGAGTATTTAAATAGAGCAGAAGTCAAAAATATATATTACAGATATTTTTGACTTCTTTATCTCAACTTATCAATTATAACAACCTCCACCTATTAAAAATTGTATTGTACAGAAGCCTGTACACGATTGGCATGTCCCAAAGTTTTATTTTTATCTTCACGAATACCATGCAAATATTCTACTCCTAACATACAGCTCGAAGTCAAATTATAAAACATATTGCCACAAATATATTGACCTTGTTTATATCTGTCTGGAACAGTATATCCATTTTCATAATATACGTGCGCTAAACTATAATTTGCTGAAGTGAATAATTTGGGAGTTATATTCCACCGTATCCCCCCAACTACAGCCAAAACAGGAACGGCTTGTAAATGTCCCGGATTTTTAGGGTCAGGAACTAAATCTAAATTATTTCCTGATAAATCTGTAACATACTGGGATATGCCCTTACCATAAGTTCCTTGATAATAAAATGAAAGCTTCGGAATAATTTCAGCAAGACCACTCATCTGTACTCCCCATCCCATTTTCATTCTATTTTTTCTCAGTATATCATTGCGATACGATAATCCGCGAAACAATCCCGAAGCCCGAATATGGCTATTTTTACCCCAATCAAATTGTATCCATAAGGGTATATCCGGCATACGTTGATGGATCATCTGAGTGTTATCTGCCAAAGTGTAACTAACTTGTGGGGCTTCTATTGCCGCTGCTGCAGACCAATGTTTTCCTAAACTAAATGTATATCGTAATTGCACATTACGTAAAGCCGTATTTCCATTCGGCCCTTGAAAGTCAATCGTGGGAGGTAAAGCCGACAGATCAGAAAACGTACTCCAAGACTGTCCCAATAAAAAACCTTTCATGGATACATAGGCTTGGCGCAAACGTAATGTATGATGTGGCCCCCTAAAATCAGTCTCTATATAAGCTGTATATTTACCTAAAGTCTTATTGGCACCTACAAGTTTCAAAAATAAACGAGAAGTAAATACATCCATTTGAAACTGTCCATTATCAACATGATTATTCGGTACAGCAATATCATAAGGAACAAAATCTATATTATCTGAAATTCCCTTAAAATCATTGGATACAGTCATCTTTACATATCCACCAATACCTAAAGCGACTTTTCGTTTTTGATCTAATAATAAAAAACGTGGTGCCCTCGGATCCTGAAAATGCTGTAATTGGGTTTCATAAAAAATGCCAATGATTTCATCATTGCCATTACTTTTCCCCAACAAAAATATCACATCACGCGGACGTTTGTTTTCTTTCTGTGCCCAAACTGGAAATTCAGATAAAGAAAGGCACAGTATCATACACAATAATAACAACTTTTTCATTATGACTATTTTTAACGTTTATCAATTTCGTATTCACGAAACACATTAAACATAACACAGGCATAAAGAAAAAGTTTACCTCTATTTATCAAATATCTTTTTTTAATAAAATAGCTTCGACCTTTTTAAAAAGCCGAAGCTATTTTATATACTTTTTGTCGTTCTCTTTACTCCCACTCAATAGTTGAAGGTGGTTTTGAGCTTATATCGTACACGACTCTATTAACACCCCTTACTTTATTAATAATTTCATTTGATATCTTCCCTAAAAATTCATATGGAAGCTTAGCCCAATCTGCAGTCATTGCATCGGTCGAAGTCACGGCACGAAGAGCCACAGCCCGCTCATATGTACGTTCATCTCCCATAACACCAACCGACTGAACAGGAAGTAATACTACACCGGCCTGCCAAACTTGATCATATAAATTCCAATCACGAAGACCCTGAATAAAAATATCATCAGCATCTTGCAAAACACGCACTTTCTCAGGAGTTATATCCCCCAATATACGAACCGCCAATCCGGGCCCCGGAAATGGATGGCGTGTAATAAGATGTTCTGGCATACCTAATTCCCGACCTACTCGTCTCACTTCATCTTTAAAGAGTAAACGTAATGGCTCACACAATTTCAGATTCATCTTTTCAGGTAATCCTCCTACATTATGATGACTTTTGATAACAGTTCCCGTAATTGATAACGACTCTATACAATCAGGATAAATCGTCCCCTGAGCCAACCATTTTACATCTTTTATTTTATGAGCTTCCTCGTCAAATACGTCAATAAATCCCTTACCTATAATCTTACGCTTACGCTCAGGGTCAGTTACTCCAGCCAATTCCTTAAAAAATTTCGCACTAGCATCCACCCCAATTACATTCAAACCTAAACATCCATAATCCCGCAATACATTTCTTGCTTCATTCTTACGCAGCATTCCATGGTCAACAAATATGCATGTAAGATTCTTTCCTATAGCTCTATTCAATAACACTGCAGCAACCGATGAGTCTACCCCTCCACTTAAAGCTAATACTACTTTATCATCTCCAAGTTGCTGTCTTAATTCGACAACTGTACTTTCAATAAACGATGCGGGTGACCAATCCTGTTTACAACCACAAATATCAACTACAAAGTTTTTTAATAATTGAGTTCCCTCCTCCGTATGATAAACCTCTGGATGGAATTGTACTCCCCATATTTTTTCATTCTCAATCTGGTATGCAGCAATGGCAACCTCATCAGTAGAAGCTATCTTCTTAAAGTTTCCCGGAATAGATGTTATTGTATCACCATGGGACATCCAAACCTGCGTTCCAAGCTTAATATCTTTAAATAAGATATTGTTTTTATCAAACGACGATAAATGTGCCCTGCCATATTCCCGAGTTCCTGCCGGCTCTACTTTTCCACCATTAGTATAAGCTATAAACTGAGCTCCGTAACAAATACCCAAAATCGGATACTTACCACGAATTTCATCCAAATTTATTTTAAATGCATCCTGATCATACACAGAAAAAGGGCTACCGGATAGTATCACACCCTTAATATTTGCATCTCCCTTAGGAAACTTATTGTATGGTAGAATTTCACAATACGTATCGAGTTCACGCACTCGACGCCCAATCAACTGTGTGGTCTGAGACCCGAAATCAAGAATAATGATTTTTTCCTGCATGAAGTATATTTATTATTTTTTATTTGTTTTACAAAAATAGTTATTACAAGACAAATACACAATACAATATTAACTCAATATCGCTCCTATTTTTTCCTTTTCCCCTACAATCCATATCATATCTCCTTTCTTAAATAGAAAGTCAGCCGTAGGCTCGTAAAAACTTCCGTCAGCATGTTCTATCCCAACAACCAAACATGAATCTTTTTCACGAATACCAGACTGAGCTAAAGTTTTTCCTATTAATGATGAATCATCCGGTATGGCAATTCTTTCAAATTCAAAATGGATTTCCGGCTCTTCGGCATCTGTACCCGTATCCTCAGGTTCTACAGCCTCAAGGAAGCGTTGAATCTGTTCATCTGTCCCTATAACACTAATTAAATCTCCAGGAAATATACGACTATCTCCTTTCGGAATATTTATTCTCTTATTTCCTCGTTTTATACTAACAATATTCACCCCATAATTTCTATGGATATTAGCATCTGCCAATCGTTTGCCTATAAACTCACAACTACCATATACTTCCATATGGGCCAAATGCATATTATGTACTAGATTATTTTTCTTTCCTGTACGTCGAAGTTCCCTCTCATTAAGATTATCCATAAATCGACTTTCAAGAGACAAAATCTGCCGTTGTAATCTTTTTGATAAAAAGAGCGTGATAAGAACAAATAACACAACCCCCAAAAGAACCCCAGTCCTCTGTGAATATACTTTTGACAAGAAATAGACTACAAATGCCAAGCCTATCAAAAAACGTAGAATAACCATTAAAAATAAAGGTACAAAATTTGCACTTTTATTTTCTTTTATTGACATCAGTTTCCGACTGTTAATGCGTTTCATTGCTAATCCCCACAAAAAAGGAGACATGACTGCTAACGTTATCACTACCCCCAACGTAGTGCCCCATGAATCAGGAACGACATCTTCTATCATTGGTATAAACCAAGATAAAGACAAAATCAAAATTCCAATGAGTATAGTTGAATATAAAGCTATCTTTCCTAAATATACCCCGAACACCTTTTTCCAAGGGTTTTCAACTTGTACAGTCGAAGCATTAGCACTATATCTATCAATAAGAAAACTCAATCGCTCCGGTAAATGATTTTCAATCCATTTGGAAGCAGGATCTGCCATCTTTATAAAATATGGAGTAGTAAAGGTTGTTATTACAGAAACCGCAACAACAATCGGATATAAAAATCCATCTATGACCTTTAAAGTCATTCCCAACGTTGCTATAATAAAAGCAAACTCTCCTATTTGGGAAAGACTAAATCCGGATTTCACAGCAACATTTAATGGCTGACCGGAAATAAGCATTCCTGTCGTACCAAATAATATTTGCCCACAAATGACAACTAAAGATAAAAGAACAATAGGCAAAGCATATTGAGTCAATATCACGGGATCAACCAGCATACCCACTGAAATAAAAAATACCGCTCCAAATAGGTCCTTAACAGGTTGAACTACCTTTTCTATCTTTTCAGCCTCATTTGTTCCTGCTAAAATAGACCCCATGACAAATGCACCTAATGCTGAAGAAAACCCTGCATAAGAAGCTAAAACCACCATCCCCAAACATAAGCCCATAGAAACGACCAACAATGTCTCCGAATTTAAGAAACGACGGGCCTTTTTCAAGAAAGTAGGAATAACAAAGATGCCAACCAAAAACCACGTAATCAGGAAGAAAGCAAGTTTTAAAATACTGTATATAAGTTCACTACCTTCTAATTCATTATTTACAGCAATAGAAGAAAGCAATACCATCATCAATACGGCAAACATATCTTCCACAATAAGTACTCCAAATACAATAGACGTGAATTTCTGCTTACGCATATTTAAATCAGTAAATGCTTTGATTATAATCGTCGTAGATGACATAGACAACATCCCTCCTAAGAAAACGCTATCGAGGTATGTAAAATGAAGTATTCGACCTGCCGCATATCCTAAAAGCATCATGCCTACAACAATAACGGCAGCCGTTATGACTGCCGAACCACCAACATTAACCAATTTACGGAAACTAAATTCAAGCCCTAAAGAAAATAATAGGACAATAATTCCTATTTCAGACCATATGTTTATATTTGCCAAATCCGATACAGTTGGAAAAAATGAAAAATGAGGTCCAACTAAAAAACCGGCAACAATATAACCTAAAACAACCGGTTGTTTTAGCCATTTAAACAACAATGTTGTAACGCCAGCAACAACAAGAATCAAGGCTAAATCTGATATTAATGTATTTAGGTGTCCCATCAGCCATATATTTAGATTAAGAACAGAATTGTATTATTTCACTTTATAAATATGATTATCTTATATCAAAACTCAGAAGTAAAATGAAACTTTATTTTTGGAAAATCAGATTGAGCCATCTGCAAAACATAATTCGAATCAGCCAGAAAAACATCCCGCCCTTCTTTATCTTTTGCCATAAATTGATATTTACGTTTTTTGAATGCATCAAGAGCCTCGTAATCATCACTTTCTATCCAACAAGCCTTATACAAACTTACAGGTTCCCACTTACATTGCGCTCCATATTCATGCAACAATCTATATTGGATAACCTCAAATTGTAACTGACCTACCGTACCTATCAATTTTCGACCATTAAATTGGTTCACAAACAGTTGAGCTACTCCTTCATCCATAAGCTGTTCCACTCCCTTATTAAGCTGTTTGGTCTTCATCGGGTCTGTATTCTCAATATATTTGAACATTTCCGGCGAAAAACTGGGTAAACCTTTAAAATGTAAATTCTCTCCAGAAGTTAATGTATCTCCAATTTTAAAGTTTCCTGTATCAGGAAGTCCCACAATATCACCCGGATACGCCTCATCAACTGTAGACTTTTTCTGGGCCATAAATGCAGTCGGACTCGAAAAACGCATCATTTTACCCTGACGTACATGCTTATAATTGGCATTCCGTTCAAATTTTCCAGAACAAATTTTAACAAATGCAATACAGCTTCTATGATTGGGATCCATATTAGCATGTATCTTAAAAACAAATCCTGAGAAAGCTTCCTCTTCAGGATTCACTTCTCGTTCTACGGCTTGAATTGGCTGCGGTGTAGGCGCTATTTTTACAAAACAATCCAACAATTCCTTTACACCAAAATTATTTAATGCTGAGCCAAAAAAGACTGGAGCCATATGTCCCTGAAGATACTCTGAAACATTAAAATCTGGATATACTCCCTCAATAAGTTCAAGATCCGACCTCAATTTTTCAGCATCCATCTCACCAATATATTTCTCAAGTTCAGGATTATTGATATCTCGAAACTCTACAGATTCTGTTACTACCTGTTTACTAGGAGTATAGAGATTCAAATTTTCTTCATAGATATTATAAACACCCTTAAAACGCTGCCCGATATTAATCGGCCAACTCAAGGGTCTCACACTAATTTTCAACTCAGCCTCCACCTCATCAAGCAAATCAAAAGGGTCTTTTCCCTCCCTATCCATCTTATTTATAAAGACAATTACAGGAGTATTACGCATCCGACAAACTTCCATTAACTTACGAGTTTGCATTTCCACTCCTTTTGCCGCATCAATAACGATAATCACACTGTCTACTGCTGTCAATGTACGATACGTATCTTCAGCAAAATCCTGATGTCCAGGTGTATCAAGAATATTGATTTTATAATCACCATAATTAAATCCCATCACCGATGTAGCAACAGAAATACCTCTCTGTTTTTCTATTTCCATCCAGTCGGAGGTTGCAGTTTTCTTTATTTTATTAGATTTTACCGCTCCTGCTACATGGATTGCACCACCAAATAATAACAACTTTTCTGTCAGTGTCGTTTTACCTGCATCAGGATGACTAATTATCGCAAACGTACGTCGTTTCAGAATTTCTTCGTTTAATGTGCTCACTTTATATAAAGATTATTTCATTAAAATTGTAATACACTTTTCAAGGCTCTCTTCCCAATGAGGAATATCAAACTTATATGTTTTCTTTATTTTCTTTTTATTCATTACACTGTAAAATGGTCGTACAGCTTTTGCCGGATATTCTCTACTTTCTATAGGCAATACTTTACATTTACTTATTCCGGCAATACGATGCACGCTCACAGCAAAGTCAAACCAACTACATACCCCTTCATCTGAAAAATTATAAATCCCTGGGACAAACTCTGGAGAATCAATTATTTTCATAATGGCTTGAGCTAAATCAGCAGCATATGTAGGCGTCCCAATCTGGTCAAAAACCACCGAGAGCTGTTCCTTCTCTTCCCCCAAACGCAACATAGTTTTTACAAAATTATTGCCATATGAAGAATAAAGCCACGAAGTGCGCAATACGACGGACTGAGAACAAGCATCAAGTAAAAGTTTTTCTCCTTCGAGTTTAGTTTTTCCATAAACCGAGACCGGAGCTACTTGATCATCCTCTTCATAGGGCCTATAACCACATCCATCATACACATAATCTGTAGAAATATGAATCATACGCACACCATTAATAGAAGCTGCTTTAGCTAAATTCTGTACAGCCAAAGCATTTATTTTCCGACAGGATAAAATATCATCTTCAGCTTTATCTACGGCTGTATAAGCAGCACAATTGACAATATAGTCTACTTTATTATTCGACACAAACGACATAACAACCTGAGTATTAGTTATATCTAGCTCATCTATATCCGTAAATAAAAAATTATGTACAAGATGTATTTTGGACAAATCGCGCATCTCATTACCCAACTGGCCATTAGCCCCTGTAACCAAAATTGTGCTCATTCTCTTTTATTTCAGTATCAATCTTTTATAATTCTAAATCACCTGCTTTTTCTTGCTTGTACTTTTCGGAAAGAAGAGCCAGAAAAGTAGTGATCTGCTTAATAGCTACTTGTGTATTTTCCGAAAGTTCTTTTTTCTGCAACTTTAATAACAGCACTCCATATAAAGCATTAAAACAGGTTTCAATTTCTCCCACCTGTTCATTTCCTGATTTACCTCTCAACTCTACGATATAAGGTAAAGTTTTGAAAAAAGAAGCTCCATAAAAAGGTTCACGAGGAGACTTTAAAAGAGCTAAATGTAAATCAGTCAAATCAATAATTACATTTTTATTCAATTGCAAATGCCCCTTTTTTTCTACACCTTCAGAACGCATCATCTCAATCAAACTTTCATACCAGTCACGCATCTCTTTTTTCTTCTCATCTGAGATATCATATGGGTCTATAATATATTTTTGTATAGCATCAATATCCAATTTATAGACTCGTATTAAATCCTCTATCTGCCACATATACAGCAGATATTCTGCGATATTTTCTTTTTTCTTCTGACTGGCAATTATCATGATATGTATCTGTTATTCATTTACAAATTCCGACACTAATTGATAAAAATCTTTATCATTTACTCCCAACTGACGGCTTGCTAAACGTGCGGCATTGAGATCACTGAGAAAATCTTCATCACTATGGCACACCGGTATCAATCCATAACGCGTGTCCAAACAAACCTGACCCGCATTCTCCATTATTTTATGCGAAGAATAAGGTATGGCTGTAATGTCTTCTCGCACTGAATCGGCTAACTCTTGCAAAAACGGAATATTCTGATTATATATAAATTTCCCATCTCGTTCAATTGACGCCACCATTTCCTTTAAAAGATTTTTATAAGACTCCAACGTCGGAAACGTTTCAGAAGCATGCCATTTTACATCTGGCAATAACAATATATGAGGACGATATAGATGATGTGTTGGTTTTTTTTCGAACATGTAGGTATCTGTCTCATCTCCTTCTAAAAGTATTATGCGAGCATCATAACTCAGCACTATACGTTTTTCTAGTCCTTTCATTTCATTCATCACAACATAATCGCACCTCATATTCTGACGAACAACTGCTCGATAAATCATTGACAAAATACGAGTCGGATATCTTACATCACTAATCACGACTCTTATCTTATCTTTTGCCATGCGTAAGATAAAATCAGGAAAAGCAACCACCAACAAACCTTGTTCCCTTGCTTTTTTTATCTCAGGATGTTCTGCCGTAACTTGCAAAGACGGTACTACATAATCTATCCTCGGACGCGACGATACCGTAAAATATGATAATTCTTCCAGCAAAACATCACTCTGCAAAAGTTCCTGTGCCTCGGGAGAATCATACTTTACACCAGAACAGCTGACATCGTACCCCTTGTTTTTTAGCGCTATTGCCAAACGATACATATATGAATCACCTGCTGAAACTACATGAACTCTTTTCATACAATTTTATCTCTCCTTTATTTAACTATTCCAAAGGCAATAATTTTCTCCAAATTCAGCGCAAATTTAATATAAATAGGGCTAAGCTCCGCACTTTCACACATGTTTTTCACACAAAATATTCAGACACTTTATTCATAGTACTACACTCACTCGATGTACAACAGCTGTCCTAAAGCTATAACTTATCCTACTCATCAAAAGGAGAAAAATATTCTGTTTCAAACAGTTGCAATCTAGACTTCAAATCGGATATTTCCCGTTGCATATCTTTTATACGATCCAGCAAATGATGTATCGTATCTATCCCTTCGATATTTATTGACAAATCATAATACATACGCGTATATTGTTCAAGTTCGCGTAATTCGGATGCAACAATATATTTTTCATCTTCAATTGTCTGTAAACTAATCAGCCCCTCTGATTCAAGCATTTTGATAAATGAAGGGTCAACATGACAATTCTGACAATACTCACTAATTACAATTAAATCTGTCTGCATAATTACATCCTTTTAATTCACGATTTCTTCAATTCTTCAAATAATTGTTTCTGTTTTTCCGACAAATTTGTCGGAATAGAAACACTATACGTAACAATCAAGTCCCCAAACTGACCTTCTTTCTTATATACAGGAAACCCTTTCCCTTTCAAACGAACTTTCGTACCAGGTTGAGTACCAGGTTTTATTTTTAATTTCACTCGACTTTCCATTGTATCTACTAATTGATCTCCACCCAACACAGCCGTATATAAATCAATGTTTGAAGTGATATATAAATCA
Source organism: Coprobacter secundus (assembly GCA_000803105.1). Lineage (GTDB taxonomy): Bacteria > Bacteroidota > Bacteroidia > Bacteroidales > Coprobacteraceae > Coprobacter > Coprobacter secundus. The sequence goes on along the minus strand of JTDA01000009.1, from coordinate 41,854 downwards.
TCGCCCAATCGTCTAAATACTGGATCCTCTTCTATCACAAAAGTTATATATAAATCTCCCGCAGGACCTCCATTCATACCAGGACCTCCTTGTCCCGGAAGTTTTATAGTTTGATCATTTGCAACTCCCGCAGGCACAGTTATACGAATATTCTTACCATTTACCGTCAATATCTGCTTATGAGTTTTAGAAGCATCTCTCAATGATAAATGCAGCTCAGCAGTATAATCCTGCCCTCGAAATCTTGCAGATTGATGCCGACTTCTCGCCCCTCCTCCAAACATTTGTTCAAAGAAATCAGAGAATTCTCCTGTATCTCCACTTCCAAATCCTTGAGATGAAGACCAAAATCCCTCACCTCCTCCAAAACCTCCACTTTGCTGATTATACCTCTGCCTCTGTGCTTCAAATTCATCTGCATGTTTCCAGTTCTCTCCATACTGGTCGTACTTTTTTCTTTTTTCGGGATCGCTTAACACTTCATTCGCTTCATTAATCTCCTGAAATTTTTTATGTGCAGAAGAATCATTGGGATTCAAATCAGGATGATATTTTCGTGCCAGCTTTTTATAAGCCTTTTTTATCTCTTCCTGAGTAGCACTTTTATCAATTCCCAAAATTTTGTAATAATCGATATATGCCATAAATTATTTATTTTTATCTTGATTCATAATTATTAAACAAATAAGAAGTTTTTTCTTTATCCTTCTTCTATTATTCTTTTTCTTAATCATGAAATATACAACAAAACATATACCAATCTTTAAGGAAACTTATTTATTATAATCATATTTAAGTTAATATTATATATGTCTCATACTCATATAAAAAATCCATATAATGAAAAAGATATTTTGTCACAACTATAATAAAAATGTCAGTTAACAAATTAGAGTGGAAATCTATTTTCATTCTACACCGCCTCCATCTTAAACTTACATTTAAAAAATCTCATTTATATGTTTGTAATTCGACTGTATTGTATCAAGTACTTCTTTAGTCTTCCCATTCATTATCAACTTAAACATAGATTGAGCAAAACCGGTCATCTGTCCAAGCTCAATTTTAGGAGGCATTGCCAAAGCATTAGGATCAGTCATTACATTTATCAAGACCGGACCTTCACTTTTTATAGCTTTTATAAGGACTGGAGACACATCTTCAGGGTTAGAAACTGTATATCCCTTCATTCCCATAGCTTTTGCTATGATTTCAAAATCAGGATTATACATATTAGTCTGCCAATCAGGCAACCCGGCCACTTCCATCTCTAATTTTACCATTCCTAATGCCCGATTATTAAATACGACAATCTTAATAGGTAATTTATATTGTACAATAGTTGCCATATCACCTAATAACATAGATAATCCTCCATCACCACAAAGTGCTATAATCTGACGTTCTGGATATGCCAAAGCTGCGCCAATAGCCTGAGGCATAGCATTAGCCATAGAGCCATGATTGAAAGAACCTAACATTTTACGTTTGCCTGTCGCTTGCAAATAACGGGCCCCCCAAACACAAGTCATTCCCGTATCGACCGTAAATATGGCATCTTCTGCAGCGACAGAATTAATCTCGGACATGACATACTCTGGATGTATCTTATTATTATCTCCCCTATCCCTTACATAAGACAGAAGATGCTGTTTTACTTTTCTATAACCCTCCAACTGCTCTTTCAAAAAAGAACCATCTGTCTTTTGCTTAATATGAGGCAACAACGTCTGCAAAATATTTTTTACATCACCACAGATTCCCATATCAACTTTAGCCCGACGTCCTATCCGATTAGCCTTTATATCCACCTGAACAATTATATTATCCTCAGGCATAAAAGGTGTATAAGGAAAATCTGTTCCCAATAATAACAATATTTGAGCTTCATGCATACTATTATAGCCTGAAGGCATGCCCAATAGTCCTGTCATCCCCACTTCATTCGGATTATCATATTGTATCTCCATTTTACTCTTAAATGAATACGCTACCGGAGCATTCAGTCTTTGAGATAATTCTACTACTTCTTGATGAGCATCCTTCGCTCCTATACCACAATATATCGTAATCTTGTTTGCCTTATTCAACCACTTAGACAACCGTTCTACCCAAGATTGCTCAAGAACAATATCTGACGACATATCGTATGTAATAAGAGAACTATCCACAGGTTGGCACTCTGTCGCAGCTAAATCTCCAGGTAGTCCAACAACAGAAACACCCCTTAAGGTCACCGCTGTTTGCATAGCCGCTTGTAGCATTCGAGGAAACTGTTTTGGTGTAGTAGCCATTTGATTATAATAACTACAATCATCAAACAATTTTATGGTATCAGTTTCTTGAAAATAACGAGTTCCCATCTCATAAGTAGCAACAGTCGATGCAATGGCCAATACAGGTGCACCTGAACGATGAGCATCATATAAGCCATTAATTAGATGTACGTGCCCCGGTCCACTACTACCCGCACAACAAGCCAATTCTCCTGTCAACTGAGCCTCAGCCCCAGCAGCAAACGCACCGGTTTCTTCATGTCGTACATGTATCCACTGTATTTTACCATTTTTTCGAACTGCGTCATTTACTTCGTTCAAACTATCACCTGTCACAGCATAAATACGTTTTACTCCTGCATCGGCTAACATTGAAACCAATAACTCTGCTATTTTTCCTGCCATATAATATTTTTTAGTTATACATCAAATGTTCTGAAATAAATAACAGATAGTATTCATAAAAAGTTTATATATTTAATCTTCAGGTAATTCTGATTTTATCTTATATCCTGATAGAGCATAAAAAAGAATATAAGCCTCTCCTAATATAATCAATCCCCAAGTCCAACGCCAAATCCCAGACAAAACATCTGCACCGATGCCCTGTAGTAAAGGTATTATTCCTCCTCCAATAACTCCAATCATCAATATTCCAGACGCTTTGGTTGTATATGGTCCAAGTCTGTCTGTAGCTAATGTAAATATAGCCGGCCACATAATAGAATGGAACAACCCTATTAAAGTCAATATCCAAGGATTATCAAATATGATAGCCAATAATAAAAAAAAGATAGCCCCTACTGTACAGACTAATAGTTGCCTCTGAGAAGACACATCCTTAAGAAATGACCCGACCAAACGGCCTATCAATAAAAAGCCCCAATAAAGAGCAGCCATATGTGTCGCTTTCAAAGCAAAAGAATGCCCTAAGCTCACGGCATACATATTTATATTTGCTCCAACAGCAACTTCAACGCCTACATATATACCCAATGCCCAAAGACCAAGTCGTACTCGACGAAAACTCCATATTGATTTTTGTAAAGAAATAGTTTGAGCATTAGTATTTTCCGGTAAATCCGGAAATTTTACACGGCTTACTAATACAGTTACTAAAATCATAATTAATATCATAATAAAAACAGGGAATAAAAATCGTGAGGAATTAACATCAGAAAGGGAAACATTACAAAAAATAAAATGGCTAACTATCAAAGGAGCAATAACCATACCAATAGAATTTATCGAACCTCCAATCATTTGTCTTTGTAATGCTGTAGTATTTCCAACAGAAGAAACGGACAAATATAAATTAAGAACTACCTGTAATACTGCAGCTGAAATACCAATAACAAAAGAACCTATTAAAAAAGTGAAAAAACCTAATGGTATTCCAGTCCCTATTATATTTAATCTTATAGGAATATAAAGATGTTGTAATACAGCCAACTCATATATTTCCAAACCTGATACTAATATAATCAAAGCCAAAAGTATAGTCTTTCGATAACCATATGACTCTAGCCAACGGGCAGCAAACTTTTCAGAAAAAGGATAAGCCAAAAACCACGAAAAATTTAATAATGTTACCAAAGCATTCGTTATATTCCCTTCTTTAGGCAACATAGATGACCGTAAAGGTATCTGAAATTGCTGATTAATCACAGTAAAGACTCCCACAATAAAATACATCATCAGCATAACGTCAAATACCCATATTCTTTTCAATGCTACTTGCTGTAATGCAACTTTATCTTTCTCCATAAAATCACATTCTTATAAAAATAATGTATAATGCTGACAAAATAAGTAATATCAATAATATACTCCGTATCAGTTTAAGGCTCCAAGATGTAACAAACCGAACTCCCCAATACCCTCCTAACGCACTACCGGATCCCATAACCAAACCATATAACCAATCTATTTGCTGATGCCAAGCGAAAATCAACAATGCAATCGGTAAAATCAAAAAATTAAGGAATAATTTCAAAGCATCACCTTTGACCATACTATTACCTACTTTCAAGACCAACACAGCCAAAATAAGATAAGTAAATCCAGCTTGAATAAATCCCCCATAAAATCCAATAATAAAAAAAATAAGTATATCAATAAAATTAAGTTTATAATTCAAGCTTTCATTTTTTTTCTTTGTCCATTTATCAGGTTGGAAAAAAAGAACCATAATCATAAACACAGTCAGCACCAAAATCGAAATATTCATTATCATCTCTGTCAGATATACCGAAGCTACCCATATTCCCAAAATAGCTCCTAATATAGTAGGTAGCGCCAATTTCCATCCTTCTTGTATATCCAGTTGCCCCTTCTTTTTAAAAAACACTAACGAACTTATATCTTGAAATAAGATAGCCACACGATTCGTTCCATTAGCAACCTGAGCAGGTAATCCCAAAGCCAGTAAAATAGGTAAAGCAAATAAAGAACCTCCCCCTCCTACAACATTTATTACACCACAAAGTATACCTCCTACTAATAATAAAAGAATTGATACCAAATCCATACCAAATATGTTTTTACTTCATAAAACATATAGGATAGAGCTTTTGTTTATATTTCATTTATTCAAATAAATAATTTTAAATAAATAATTTTAAATAAATAATTTTAAATAAATAATTTATATGACTATTTTAACCAACAATAATCTACTGTCCCCTAAAAAATATACAAAAACATACGAAAATTATAACTAATAAAAAATAAGAATCTATTTTTTGCTGCTGGTTCATTCAATGATAAAATATAATTCTTTCTACTTTGCACATTGAAAAATTTTCATTGGACTACTTATCGAAATCGTCTGAGACATAATATATAATGGTAATATCTTAGAAAACATTTATATTATATACAAAAAATAAACTGAACGTTATACAAATAATAATTTAGAGAACTTTGATGATTAAAAATATATAAAGATTCTGATATATATATCTAGAAGACTGACTACTATAAACTTACGTCAATTTTCAAATAAAAATCTACCGCCAGCTACCTCTCATAAATAAAATACTCAAAAACATTTTAAATCCACAAATACTTTTTATAAAGACAATAACCCTTGTGGCAAACGCATATGTATAAACCTATTCTCTTCGTCAATAGACAAAATAAAATCATCATTAGCCGGAACTAACAACTCTTGCCCTGAATAATCAACTTCAAACAAAACATTGACCGTAGAATCGTCCACTCCTATTATTTTGCCTAATTCTCCCTCTAATTCTTCTACAATAGTAAAACCTATAAAATAATCTCCGGGAGCCTGAAATTCATCTCTGTTATCTTTTAAATAAGATTTTGGGAAAAATACAGATAGATTAGTAAACAACCGAGCATCTTCATCATTATCAATATCTTCCAGTTTCATCAACACCGTAGTATCACTCTTAAAACGATATTCTTCAATAAAAAAAGGAACAAAAATTCCCTCTATTTCACAGACGATATAGGGACAATCTTCTCGATCAAATATATCGTCTGTAAAAGTGAATGACAATTCTCCATGTATCCCATGCGGTTTATTAAAAAAACCGATTTTTATAAGTTCTTCTCTATCTATCATCTATATACGTGTAATACGAGCTCCTATTCTATTCAAACGCTTATCTATATCCTGATAACCTCTGTCAATCTGGTCAATATTATGTATAGTACTTGTACCATCGGCCGACATTGCAGCAATAAGCAGCGCAATCCCCGCACGTATATCCGGTGACACCATAGTAGATGCCCTTAAAGTATGAGCATGTCCCTGTCCTATTACAGCTGCACGATGGGGATCACATAAAATAATTTGAGCTCCCATATCTATCAGTTTATCGACAAAAAACAATCGACTCTCAAACATTTTCTGATGTATAAGCACACTCCCTTTAGCCTGAGTAGCCACTACTAAAAAAACGCTAAGCAAATCAGGTGTAAGGCCCGGCCAAGGAGCATCAGAAAAAGTCATAATAGATCCATCAATAAACGTTTCTATCTCATATGTATCATGACAAGGAATATGTATATCATCCCCATTTTGTTCGACAATAATACCTAAACGACGAAAACTATCAGGAATAATACCCAAATCATTATATGAAACATTCTTTAAATTAATATCCGACCCTGTCATCGCTGCCATACCAATAAAAGAACCCACTTCTATCATGTCAGGAAGCACAGTATGTTCACAACCCGTCAAATAATCGACACCCTCAATAGTCAATAAATTCGAACCTATCCCCGAAATCCGAGCCCCCATATTATTTAACATTCTTGATAGTTGCTGCAGATAAGGCTCACAAGCAGCATTATATATAGTCGTTATACCTTTAGCCATTACGGCAGCCATAAGTATATTAGCTGTACCTGTAACAGAAGCTTCATCCAGTAACATATAGGCTCCCCTCAATTCCTTTGCCGTAATCTCATATAATTGTTTATCTGGAGAATAACAAAAATCCGCACCCAACTTTTGTATTCCTAAAAAATGCGTATCCAAACGTCGACGACCAATTTTATCTCCACCTGGTTTGGGTATAACAGCCATTCCGAAACGGGCAACTAACGGTCCCACAATCATTACAGACCCTCGAAGAGAACCACTTCTTCTTAGGAAATCTTCGGTATGCAAATAATCCAAATTTATATTTTCAGCTTTAAAGCTATATGAATTCACGCCAATATGTTGCACTTCTACCCCCATATCACGTAATAACTGTATCAAATTATTCACATCGAGAATATCGGGTATGTTATAAATCTTTACTACCTCAGGAGTGAGTAAAGTAGCACAAATTATTTGTAGTGCCTCATTTTTAGCCCCTTGGGGAACAAGATCACCTTTCAAACGATGACCGCCTTCTATTACAAACGATGCCATAACCTTTTACAATTAGATTTATCTCCGGAAAGATACAAAAAAAGCGGTTATCGTCCCGCTTTTCTTACATTATTATTTTTCTTATTCATATTATTTTTTTGAAGGAACTCTTTCGCATCTTTCAATTTATAAGTTTCAGGATCAAGATTTATTTTCCCATGAGAATATTCTCGTAAATCTTTTAATATTTTGTCATCCTCAACACCTTCCTTATTCCAAGTAAGAAATGACTTTTTCATATGATTCGCTAAAAGAGAAATCAACTGATCTCTTTCTGGACCATCAGGCATCTCAACAGCCTTCTCAATCATTCCCTCAATAGCCTTTCCATAATGACGATAACGAATAGGCGTAAGAGCATAAGGTACAGTATCAGGACGCGTATATAAATTCTCTTTCTTGATAATCTCATACGGATAATCAATATCAAGCTTAAAATCAGACATAATTGCCAAATGGTCCCACAGCTTATGCTTAAAATCATCGACATCCCTTAAATGTGGAAAAAGATTTCCCATAATATTTATAATTGTATTGGCACACCTAGTACGCTCTTCCCTGTCTTTTAACGCAACACAATGGTCAACCATCTGCTGTACATTACGGCCATACTCCGGCATAATCAATTTTTTAAGCTGTGTATTATAATCAAGCATCTGTTTTGAAGTTTAAAAATTAAAGAACTTTATGTTTGGGTTTAGTTGCAACAAATTCCTTTAAATAAAAAGGCTCAAAATAGGCTACATCCTGAAATTCCCGATTTCGAAAAGCCCTTTCGGATAAAGCTAACATATCTGCTGCCAACGGATGTATATTTTCAATAAACAATGCATTCGGATAAGAAGAAAATATATCTTTACACTTTTCCGAACCATTACCAAAAAAATAAACTTTATGCTTATCTAATATATCTCGATATGAATTTTTATCTATAATATCAGCAGAAACAGCTTTTATCGGTTGTAATGCCATATTATAGATTGCTGAATATACTTCCATACGCCGAGCATCAATCATGGGACAAAAAAGTACATCTTCAGCATGTATTCCCTGAAACATTACAGCACATGCCATTATTTCTAACGTTGGTACTGCAATTAAAGGTATATCAAAGCCAAAACATAAGCCTTTTGCTTCAGAAACTCCAATACGCAACCCCGTATACGAGCCTGGACCGCAACTTACAGCTACAGCTTCTGGCTTAAGGTTATACTTTTGCGCCACATCTAAAGCCTCGTGGACATATTTTCCCAAACTCGCAGCATGAGAAGGACCCTCAAAATTCTCACGACGAAAAACTATCTGGCCCTCGCACGTAAGCGCCACCGAACAAACAGTAGTAGAAGTCTCTATATTTAATATGCAAGGCATCTCCTAAATTCCTAATTATGTTATATAAGTTTGGCAAAATTAGTCTTTTTTTCTGACTTTATTGTTTTCGGATACAGAATTAAAATTAAATTTGCAAAAACATTCGAAACAATGATACAATCTATGACTGGATTCGGTAAAGCTGTTACCGAATTACCCAACAGAAAAATAACCGTTGAAATAAAATCTTTAAATAGTAAACAACTCGATTTGTCTACTCGTATACCTGCTATTTACAGGGAAAAAGAAATGGATATTCGAGCCGAAGTAGGACGCCGGCTGGAACGAGGAAAAATAGATTTCAATATTTATGTTGAAAGTCTTGGCAGAGAAACAAGCACCCAAATCAATCAGCCAATTATAGAAAACTATTATAATCAAATCAAAGACGTTTCAAAAAATATAGGTATTCCCCTACCCTCTGACTGGTTCCAAGTATTACTCCGACTACCAGACGCTATAAAAACAGAGATTACAGAATTGGAAGAAGAAGAAACCGAAGCTCTTATGCAAACGGTAAACAGAGCACTTGACCAATTACAAGAATTCAGAATACAAGAAGGGGAAATGCTTCAACGTCTTTTCAATGAAAAAATAACCAACATCGCAACTCTATTACAAGAAACAAATGTCTTTGAGCTTGAACGTATCGATAAAATTAAGTCACGGATAAATGATGCATTAAGCAAAATCGAGAATTTTGATTACGACAAAAATAGATTTGAACAAGAAATGATTTTCTACATCGAAAAATTAGATGTCAATGAAGAAAAACACCGCCTTGATAATCATTTGAAATATTTTATCGAAACAATGGAAAATGGTAAGGGGCAAGGGAAAAAATTAGGATTTATCAGTCAAGAAATAGGAAGGGAAATCAATACATTAGGTTCCAAATCGAATCACGCAGAATTACAGAAAATCGTTGTACGCATGAAAGATGAATTGGAACAAATCAAAGAACAAGTTCTAAATGTAATGTAAACTTGATATCTTTTTAAACATTCATTTTAATGCTTATTTAATATGCAAGGTAAACTCATTATTTTCTCAGCCCCATCTGGCTCCGGAAAATCAACTATTATCAATTACCTATTACAACAAAATTTAAACTTGGCATTTTCTATCTCGGCAACCTCAAGACAACCTCGAGGTAATGAAAAGAACGGTATTGAATACTATTTCCTTTCCCCTGAAGATTTCAAACAGAAAATTGCCAATAATGAATTTCTGGAATACGAAGAAGTATACACAGACAAATTTTACGGAACATTAAAATCTGAAATCGAGCGCCTAACCAATAATGGTCAGAATGTTATTTTCGACGTTGACGTAAAAGGAGGCATAAATATAAAAAAATTTTATGGCGAACGAGCCCTCTCAATCTTTATTCAACCACCGAGTATTGAAACTTTACGAAAACGCCTGATTAGCCGAGGTACCGATGCTCCTGAAGTTATCGAATGTCGATTAGCAAAAGCTGAATATGAATTATCTTTTGCACCTCAATTCGATATTGTCATTATAAATGATAATTTGCAAACTGCCCAAGAAATAGCAACAAAAAAGATTAGAGATTTCATAAACAAACCATAAACAAAAATGGAGAAAAAGATAAAAATAGGACTATTCTCTGGCTCATTTAATCCTATACACACTGGACATTTAATTATTGCTAATTATATGTGTCAATTCGAGGATTTAGATGAAGTTTGGTTTATCGTTTCTCCTCAAAACCCTATAAAAGATAAATCAAGTCTCCTTTGTGATGAACATCGAGTGGCAATGACAGAATTAGCAATAATTGGACATTCTTATTTCAAACATTGCGATATAGAATTAACTATGCCTCGACCGTCATATACAATACATACGTTGGATGCTTTGCGAGCACAATATCCTGAAAACAATTTTTATTTAATAATAGGCGCTGACAACTGGTCAAAATTTGGCCTGTGGAAAGATGCCAAACGTATTCTTAACGAATACAATCTTATTGTCTATCCTCGACAAGGATACCCTATAGAAGAAAACAGCATGACTAAAAAAAATATAACTTTCTCAAAGGCTCCGATTATAGAAATTTCTTCGACCTTTATTCGTTACGGGCTGAAGCATGGGAAAAATATGAACTATTTTATCCCTGCGAATGTATATAATTACATTATAAAGAATAAGCTATACCTCTAAAAATATGAATGAAAATATATATGATAAAAATATCATTGAGTTTGTTACAGTTGGAGTTGAATTTTGTTCTTTCATAGAACAAGCAAACGAAACTTCGCGTAATGCATTCACCGATACTGCTATCAAAATACTACCACTACTTTACCTAAAAGCTACATTACTGCCTAATTGCGAAAGTAGACCAGACTTGCCGGTAGAACATTTTGTAACAGAAAACATTTATGAATACATTCGTTCCAGTATCAGTAGAATGTTTGGCGAACATGATTCCTATCTTGAAGTATTCCAAACAGATATGCAGTATAGCGAGACTCCTATCATTGCTAATATATCAGAAGATATATCCGATATATATCAGGACATAAAAGATTTCATATCAATTTATAGTCTTGGCAACGAAGAGGCTACTCAAGAAGCTTTAGCCTATTGTAAAGAAAATTTTATTTCATATTGGGGTCAAAAACTAGTTAATGTTTTAAGAGCACTTCATAATCTGTACTTTAGCCAAGATGAAGATGAAAACGATAATGATAATGTCATAAATTATCAAAATGAAAATAAACATGATTTTCTCACTCAACAGCAAAATATCTGGCGTGAAGAAATGGACCTGAATGAATGGAATAAATGGAATGAATAAAAATATAGCACCTATAACTATCAGCAAAGAAGCAATTTCACAAATGGAACAAGTCCTGTTTCCCGGACGTATCATTGTAGTACAAACTCCAGAGGAAGCACGGAAAGCGGTATCGTATTTATCAAAATTTTCCATACTAGGCTTTGACACCGAAACTCGACCATCTTTTAAGAAAGGGCATTCCCATCAAGTAGCTCTTATACAAATTGCAACAGAAGATACTTGTTTCCTTTTCAGAATCAATCAAATTGGATTCCTCGATTCGATAAAAGAACTTCTTAATAACGAACATATTACAAAAATAGGCTTATCTATACACGATGATTTTACAATGTTACATAAAATATCAGATTTCGTTCCACAAAACTTCATTGAATTACAGAAATACGTAAAGCGCTTTAATATACAAGACATGAGTTTACAAAAAGTCTACGCTATCATATTCGGTAAAAAGATTTCGAAATCACAACGCTTGTCAAACTGGGAAGCAGAAAACTTGACTGATGCCCAAAAAAAGTATGCAGCAACAGATGCATGGGCATGTATAGAAATATATAAAAGATTACGTTCTGGTAAATTTACTAGACAATTTCGAGCCTCTCAAAACGATACATCTATTTCCTAAAATAATTCACAATTATGAAAAAAAGAAATATTATCACTATTATACTACTTATTTACTTAGGCATAATGGCTTATATCGGCTGGCCCAATTACATAGATGAAGGACGTTACTGGGAATATGCAGGAATCATTGCCGGTACTTTAGTTGCTATTTTTGCACTCCGGTACGTACAAGGCAAAAAAGAAAAAATGCGCAACTATTATAAAGAAGAATCAGAAAAAAAGACACATAATACAGATTCAAAAAAATAATATATCTACCTACTAAAAAGAATGATTATGAAACGTTTTTTATGTATGGCCATAATTATTTTTTTATTTATCCCGAGAATAATGGCCCAAACAGAAAAAGGGAAATGGATGATCAACCCCGAAATTACCACATTTGGAGTGGGAGGTACAGATAACGATAAAAGTAAATCCAACCGTTTTAATTTTGGATTAGGATTCAAGGGCGGCTCCTTTATTTATGATGATCTTTTAGTAAATGTAGGTATAGGATTTGATATAAACAAACAGGAAAAATGGAAAGACAACAGTCTTCAACTTAGTGGTGGATTGAAATATTACATTTTATCTCATCTTTTTTTAGGTGCTGAAATTGGCTATGAACGTGAATGGTTACGAGATTATGAGGGGGATAAAACATTAAAAAATAATTACTTTTTCTTTGGGGCAGATTTAGGATATGCTATTTTTATAACCCCTAATATATCTATAGAACCTGCAATCTACTGGAAACATAGTTTTGCTGATCGGCTCAATCAATACGGATTCAAAGTAGGATTCGGTTTATATTTCTAATTATAAAAATACAAATATATTATGGAAATGACGAGGCGTGTCATCATAGCGAAAAAACATTACTACACCGGTTAGCCTAATAAACCCTCCTTATAAAAAGAGAATGTTCTTATCAAGCAGCAATTAATATTACCGGATCATATCTTTATATTATAATGGTTGTAAACTTGACAACAACAGACTTGATATATAAACAATGCCTTAATGGAAAAATTAGACTTTAAAATGACTTAGAATTATGATTCTAATATAATAACATACGAAACCGAATATCTTAAAATTTATAAAAAATAAAACACCCAATATTAATTCGTTAAGAACAGAAAAGCGAGTAGAAATATTCCCACTCGCTTTTCCGTGTCAGATTCCTCTCTAAAGAAGAATGTTTATTGTGAACAAAAAACTCCATTTTTATTTATTAATCAAAATCCACGCATCCCCAAAACGTTTAGGATATTTACTTCGAAGTTCTTTACACATATCATACGCCAAACGTTCACTATCATATCCCGCGATAATAACCCGATACATCCCCTTTTCATTTTGAGCAATTATAGGGTTATACCCTTCTTTCTCTAAATTAACCTGTAAAGTCAAGGCTTTCTCCTTATTTTCAAAACTTCCCACCACAACATTATAAGGATAAAATTTTACAAACGAATCCATTGTATCTTTGGTATCGTTCATTTTCTTTAATGTCTCAATGCGTGTATTCAAGGTATTTACCTTATTTCTCAATTTACTATTTTCTGAATTCAAAGCATCTAATTGCTCCTGTAGAGATATTAATTCTGCACTATCTGTTCTTTCAACAATTACCTTTTCTACCGGTTTAAAAGTATTACTCGTTTCATTTGCATAAGAAGCATATCCTTGTTTTTTAAATTTATAAGTCAATCCTAAAGTTACACCTCCTATTATATCCCCCCGACTACCTGTTTTTCCATCAAAATCATTATTCATCCAAACAAACTGCGCATTCAAATTGAGATCCCAATGATAAGAAAGATAGAATTTATTAATTAATCCAAAATGTGTAGATTGGCTTATATTATCAAAACTCTTATCTGTTATAAACCCAACACCTGCATATATAACAGGTTCATATATTCGTTTAGGAGAATATCCTCCAAACAAACTACCCATATTAAACATTGCATCTACATGAGGTGATCCCGCATACCACTGCTGTTTATAATAACCAGCTTTCTCTCCAATAACGTACTTACCACTTTCCAAAAATGAAGCACCCTTCAATTTCCATGCATCAATTTCCAAACGAACTCCCAACCAAGGAACAACCCACTTTCCAAAAGCAATATTACCTGTCCATCCTATTCGATCAGCAAAATCCATTGATTTATTATTTTGTCCTAAATAGACATTTCCTCCCCCATTGAGCGTAATAAACCAATTATGATCCATATAATCAGATATTTTCGGTTCATAAAAATCAGAGTCATACTTTTTCTCACCATTTTTTGCAAATAATGAGAAAATAATAAATAATGTAAAAACAGATACAAATAATCTTTTCATACTTATAATCCAATTTTATATATTACCATTAACTATCACTTTTTTGCAACTAAATTAGCACAAATTCTTCAAATAATCATATATTTTTCTATATTTTTTTATTATAAAAAAAGGCGTATTAGAATTTCCTATACGCCTTTTTCTATACTTATTCTATAAACTATTTCTCTGTAATCATAACAGCACGATCCAATACATAGGCACCGAATGGATTTAAACTACTATCTTTAGTTTCTTTAATCAATTGATCTTTATCTACACCATAAGACACCAATTTATTAATTACACTTTGTGCTCTTTTATTCCGTAATGCCTCATTATAAGAAGCTTCCCCAGTCTTACTATCAGCATAACCACAAACTACATATTTTTGACTAGGATTATCCTTCATCTGACGTGCAAGATTCTTCAACAGATATAAATCACGAGATTGTACTGTATAACTATCAGCTGTAAAATATAGTGTCAATCCTGGGACACTTACATTCTTTTCTGCATCTTCGATCTTTTTATTTGCTTCAGCTAATTGATTTTTCAAATCTTTTACATTTTCTCTCAAACTTTCTACTTCTTTTTCAGATGCACTCAATTGATTTTCCAAAGCTTTTAACTTAGCATCATCATTATTATTTTCTGTGGATACCGGCTGCTTAAAAGTACTTTCTGATGCTTCAGCAAAAGAAGCAAATGTCCGTTTTTTGAATTTATAAGAAGCTCCCACAGTCAATCCGCCAATAAGGTCTCCTCGGCTTCCTCCTTGCCCGTCACAGTCATTATTAACCAATGCAAACCTCAAATTCAAATTCAAATCCCAAGCATCTGCTACCCGGAATTTGTTTATCAATCCAAAATGTGTCGCTTGACTAAAATTATCAAAATTTTTATCCGCAATAAATCCAAAACCAGTATATATCACTGGTTCATATACACGTTTTGAATTATACCGACCAAACAAGTTAGATAAATTAAATAACATATCCACATGTGGAGATGCTGCATACCATTTCTGAGAAAAATACTTATTATCCGTCCACCCCTGAATATATGCTCCATTGCCAGAATAAGAGGCTCCTTTTAAACGATATCCGTCTATAGCAATCTGAGCACCAAACCAAGGTACAATCCATTTTCCTCCAGATATATGGCCCGTAAATCCTATTCGATCACCAAAAGGCATAGCTTTATCATTTTGTCCCATGTATACATCACCTCCAAGTCCCAACGAAATAAACCAATTGTCTTTAAATTTATTCGTCACCACATTATTAACACCTGAGTGTTTCGTTTCCTTACTTTGAGCTGTATCCAAATCCTCTCCCTTTGCTATAAAAAAAGAAAGAAACATGGCAAAAGCCATCAACAAGCACTTCTTCATAATCCTAATAATTTAATTCAATATCTCAAAAGCGTATCTATGACAACATATAACCTTTAAACAACAGTATAAGCCTCATAAACAACCTTATTCTATTATTTAATCATATATATTAATTCAATAGATACAAAAACAATATATATCTAAAATAGACGATTACAAAGGTAAAAAAAGTATATAAAATTATAGATTGTATATAAATATAATAATATATTTTAACCTAATTAACATTAGTAAACAAATTGATATTAATAGGAAAAACTCTCTATAGTAAGTTCATAATACCTTCTAAACAAAAAATGACAATATATTACAATTCAAAAATACATAAAAGTAAGATAAACATTTATCTCAATTAAGATATGATTTTTAGTAAAAAGAAAGCAGAAACGCTTCCCAAAAGATTTAATAACCATAATATCTCAAAGAGGAAGAACCTTTATTCCGATTCTTTCCTCTTTAAGCGACAATAAATCAGACTATACATAAATGAACTCACTCATTCAAAAATGCAATTCTCCAAAAAATTCAGGACGATGGAAATCTGGGCATTTTGTTTGTATAGGACTCCAACTCAAATAATGTGGAAGACTTGAATTATCGGCACACTTATAAAAATTGGCATTTACCGTCTTCGGCAGATTATCCCCCTCCAATCCAAGTAATGAAAATGGTATAGCGACTAATAATTCCCACGCAAATATTCCTTGCATTTCCTGAAAAGGCTTATTTCCAGCCGATGCATATCTTTTTATTTGTGCCATTTTGTCAGAAGTAAAATGCGTGCAAAGTTCCCGACTTTCACGTTTAGCAGCAAGAGCTGTACCGATACAATTAAACTCAAAATTATAATACTCTTTCTCCCCTGGTATCTGCACAAAAAATTCAACACAACTGTCTTGCCAAACCGGACCATTGTCCTTATCATTTATCGCCAATAAACAATTGCCTCGCACAAAGTAATTAATATACAAATACTTTTGACTTCGAGCTATGCTAAACGCTGTTATAGGCTTATACGAAAATTGTTCCGGCCAATTTACACACTCTATACTTTGACGCACAGCTTTCTCTTCAAGTACATCAGATACTTTTTCTAAATCGAGACTATCCAATTCAGGTAAAAAAGGGACAAAAATAGACTTCTTCATGGTCAAAATAAATTTAAACTAAAATATGAATTAATTCCCATAATAAAACCCACAATTGCCATAATAATAATTATTATGCCAATACTTCTATTTATAAGCCATATACTTCTCAAATTAAAACGGGTACGGACTTTATTTATAAGATATGTTATAGTAAACCACCAACTTATTGCTCCTAAAAATATAGAAACATAACCGGCAAAATAATCGGCACGTAAAGTATCCGGAGTAAAAAAATTAAGTCTGGCAAAAAGTCCAATAAATAAGAACAAAATCAAAGGATTAGACAATGTAAGAAAAAAAGCTGTCACAAAATCTTGTGTAAATGTATTTTTAGTATTACTTGCTTTACGGATACTCTTTGCCGGATTTTGCCGATAAAGAAAGATCCCAAATCCCACCAAAACAAAACTCCCCAAAATCTGTAACAAATTTTGATTGGCTTCAATAAAATCAATTACAATCGACATTCCCAAGCCTGTAAGCAATGCATAACAAAGATCTGAGACTGCTGCACCTACACCTGTAACAAAACCTGACCATCGACCTTTATTTAAAGTACGCTGTATACAAAGGACTCCAATAGGGCCCATTGGAGCAGACACCAATACACCTATAGCAAACCCTCTGATGATTGTATATAGCATTAAATCCACCATTCTCTTCTAACTTTCACGATGGGAAAACCCTAACATATTTCGTTGATGAATGCAAATATAGTGCTAAATTGTCATATTCTTGTCAATAGTTTTCGCATAAATGTTTTAAAGAATGCAGGTTTTGATTAATTTTGCATGCGTATTTTTACATTTGCTTTTTATGCCGCTCTTAACTACTTTTTGTTACGAATTTGAGTATAAGAGCATTATAGTTAATACTATGTAAATAGATTGAGGATTACAACCGAACAACTAAAACTCAAGATAATGGTCTTTTTTTTCAAAACATCTGCCCAAACTGTGATTGCCGTTGACGCCGATCACACCTTTTCATCACAAGAAATCGAAAAGCTCAACTGGCTCTTTGACCAAGCAAAAATCCTTGAAAATGACAACATAAAAGGATGGTTTGTCGGTCCACGTAAAGAAATGATCACTCCATGGAGTACCAATGCCGTAGAAATTACCCAAAATATGGGATTGAATGGAATTAACCGTATTGAAGAATACTTCCCAGTAAAAAATGAAAAAGCTGAACATGACCCAATGCTACAACGCATGTATAACGGTCTGAACCAACAAGTATTTGAAATCAATAAAAAACCTGATCCTATTGTATACATAGAGAATATCGCTTCTTATAACCAACAAGAAGGTCTGGCTTTAAGCAAAGATGAAATCGATTATTTAAACGGTCTATGTAAAAAAATAGGTCGCAAACTAACAGATAGTGAAGTATTCGGTTTTTCCCAAGTAAATTCAGAACATTGTCGTCATAAAATTTTTAATGGATTATTTATTATTGACGGTGAAGAAAAAGAAAGTTCTTTATTCAAACTTATAAAAAAGACTTCTGAATACAATCCAAATCGCCTGGTATCAGCATATAAAGATAATGTGGCATTTAATGAAGGTCCAGAAATCGAACAATTTGCACCTGCAACCCAAGACAAACCAGATTTTTTTGAAATAAAAAATATCAAAACTGTAATCTCACTCAAAGCAGAGACCCACAATTTTCCCACCACTGTAGAACCATTCAATGGTGCAGCAACAGGCACCGGAGGTGAAATACGCGACCGACTAGGAGGAGGCAAAGCCAGTCTACCAATCGCTGGGACAGCTGTATATATGACTTCATACCCAAGAACTGAGAAAGGGCGTTCGTGGGAAAAACATGCCATGCCTGAAAGAAAATGGTTATACCAAACACCTGAACAAATTTTAGTAAAAGCATCAAACGGAGCATCTGATTTTGGAAATAAATTTGGACAACCGCTAATCTGTGGCTCTTTACTTACTTTTGAACATGCTGAAAATTACAAAAAATTCGCATACGATAAAGTAATTATGCTCGCAGGAGGTATCGGTTTTGGAACTATGCGTGATGCAATAAAAGGAACTCCCGAAGCTGGAGAAAGAGTCGTTGTCATGGGTGGAGATAATTATCGTATTGGAATGGGAGGAGGTGCCGTTTCGTCTGTAGAGACAGGAGTATACGCTAACGCAATAGAATTGAATGCCGTGCAACGTGCCAATCCTGAAATGCAAAAACGTGTTGCCAACGTAATACGAGCCTTAGCCGAATCGGATAAAAACCCAATAGTTTCGATACATGACCACGGTGCGGGAGGCCATTTAAATGCCCTTTCTGAATTAGTAGAAAGTACAGGTGGAAAAATAGAAATGGATAAACTACCCATAGGAGACCCGACTTTATCGGCCAAAGAAATTGTTGGGAACGAAAGTCAAGAACGCATGGGTATAGTCATTCATGAAAAAGATGTTGAAATTGTAAAACGCATAGCCGACCGAGAACGTGCCCCCATGTATAATGTAGGTGAAACGACTGGAGATATGCGCTTTGTTTTCGAACAAGCTGATGGAGTTAGACCAATAGACTTAGCAATGGAAGATATGTTTGGAAAAGCTCCCCGCACTATAATGACAGATAAAACTATCACTGAAACATATAGTGACATTGAATACAAAACTAGCAAGATACACGAATATCTCGAAAATGTATTACAACTTGAATCTGTTGCTTGTAAAGATTGGTTGACAAATAAAGTAGACCGTTCTGTAACAGGAAAAGTTGCTCGTCAACAATGCCAAGGAGAAATCCAGCTTCCATTAAGTGACTGTGGTGTCGTTGCACTCGACTACCGAGGTAAAGCCGGAATTGCAACGTCTATAGGACATGCTCCACAAGCAGCGATGATAGATCCTGCAGCAGGTTCTATACTTTCCGTAGCTGAAGCTTTGACAAACATCATATGGGCTCCGCTCTCAGAAGGCCTAAGCAGCGTCTCTTTAAGTGCCAATTGGATGTGGCCATGTAAAAATGAAGGAGAAGATGCTCGTCTATATAAAGCTGTAGAAGCTTGTAGTCAATTTGCATGTGACCTTGGCATCAATATCCCGACAGGTAAAGACAGCCTCTCCATGACTCAAAAATACGGAGATGAAAAAGTATATTCTCCAGGAACAGTAATTATCTCTGCTGGGGCAGAAGTATCTGATGTCAAAAAAGTCGTATCACCTGTATTAGTGCGTGACCGTAATACTGCTGTTTACTATATCGATTTTTCATTCGATAGTTTCAAATTAGGGGGCTCCGCATTTGCCCAATCATTAAACAAAATAGGACACGAAGCACCAATAATCAAAGATACAGAATATTTTGTAACAGCTTTCGATACAATACAAGAACTGATAAACAAAGACCTTATTATAGCCGGGCACGATATCTCTGCTGGAGGTATGATTACAAGTCTACTCGAAATGACATTCTCCAATACAGAAGGAGGACTCGAAGTCAACTTGGACAAACTTGCAGAAAAAGATATCATCAAGATATTATTCAGCGAAAATCCAGGGATACTGATTCAAGTAAAAGATAAAACATCTGTCGAAAAAATATTACAAAATAAAGGAATCGGATTCCTAAAAATAGCTCGTCCATGCAGTGAGCGTCATATTTTAGTCAGCAAAGATAATGCCGAATATCAATTTGGTATTGATTACTTGCGCGACCTCTGGTTCTCCTCATCATATTTACTTGATAGGAAACAAAGTGGAGAAGCTTGCGCTAAAGCTCGATTTGAGAACTACAAACAACAACCTATCAAATTAAAATTTGCACCTGAATTTACAGGGAAATTATCTCAATACGGAATTAGTGCCGATCGCCGTACCCCAAGTGGAATAAAAGCTGCTATTATTCGTGAAAAAGGTGTAAATGGAGACAGAGAAATGGCGTATTCTCTTTATCTGGCGGGGTTTGATGTAAAAGATGTACATATGACGGACCTAATCACGGGACGTGAAACACTGGAAGATGTCAATATGATAGTCTATTGTGGCGGATTTTCCAATTCAGATGTATTAGGCTCAGCCAAAGGTTGGGCAGGAGGATTCTTATGGAATGAAAAAGCCAAAGCAACTCTCGATAGGTATTACTCTCGGAAAGATACCTTGAGCTTAGGTATATGTAATGGATGCCAGCTAATGGTTGAATTAGGCTTATTAACTCCAGAACATGAACAAAAACCTAAAATGCAACATAATGATTCACATAAGTTTGAATCCCAATTTTTAGGATTAACAATACCTAAAAATAATTCCGTCATGTTCGGATCTCTTTCTGGTAGTAAGTTGGGCATTTGGGTATCACACGGAGAGGGAAAATTTAAACTACCCTATTCTAAAGACAAATACAACATCGTCGCTCAATATAGTTATGACTCATATCCAGCCAATCCAAATGGTTCTCCTTATGCAATAGCAGGAATCGCATCAAGTGATGGACGTCATTTAGCAATGATGCCTCACTTAGAAAGAGCAATTTTCCCCTGGCAATGCGCATACTATCCTAGAGAACGTAAGGAAAACGATCAAGTAACTCCATGGATAGAAGCATTTGTAAATGCTCGTAAATGGATAGAAAAACAAATACAAAAATAAACTCGAACATACTACGGGAGGAGAAAGGTGTAACACCGTCGTCCTCCCGTTCTTATTAAAAAAATATTTCAAAATACAGAAAGAAACAGAGGATTAAAAAGACTATGGGAGGATTTTTTGGTACAATCAAGAAAGAAAAATGTGTAGCCGACCTTTTTTATGGGGTCGATTATAATTCACATATGGGAACAAAGCGAGCCGGAATGGTAACTCAAAACAATGGAACTTTTACCCGAGCTATACACAATATTGAGAACTCATATTTTCGCTCTAAATTTGAAGATGATTTACCATCGTTTAGTGGGAACTCTGGCATCGGAGTTATTAGTGACACAGATGCACAGCCAATCATTATTAATTCTCACCTTGGCAAATTTGCTATTGTAACTGTTGCTAAAATTAATAATATCCCTGAACTCGAAAAAGACTTGCTGGCTAAAGGTAATCACTTTTGCGAACATAGCAATAACATCACCAATCAGTCTGAGCTGGTATCAATGCTAATTATTGAAGGGAAAAATTTCACGGAAGGAATCGAGAATGTATATCACCGCATTAAAGGCTCCTGTTCAATGCTGTTACTTACTGAAAACGGAATCATTGCTGCACGTGATAAATATGGACGCACTCCCATACTCTTAGGTAAAGGCGAAAATGGCTTTGCAGTATCTTCTGAAACCTGTAGTTTCCCCAACTTGGGATATGAAACTCATTACAATTTAGGTCCAGGAGAGATTGTACATATCACAGCCGATGGTTTTACTCAAATGAGAAAACCTGGGGAAAAAATGCAAATATGTTCATTCCTATGGGTATATTATGGTTATCCAGTCTGTGAATATGAAGGGAAAAATGTAGATCAAATGCGTTTTGACTGTGGACTGGAAATGGGTAAAAACGATGATATCGAAGCTGATTTTGTTTCCGGCATTCCCGATTCGGGTATAGGTATGTCTCTCGGATATGCTGTAGGGAAAAAAATACCCTATCAGCGCGGAATTGTCAAGTACACCCCTACTTGGCCACGAAGTTTCACACCGCCTAATCAACAAATGCGTGAATTAGTGGCCAAGATGAAATTGATTCCAAACAAAAGTTTATTGAAAGATAAAAAAGTAGTCTTTTGTGATGATTCTATTGTTAGAGGGACTCAACTAAGAGATAACGTCAACGATTTATATCGTTATGGTGCCAAAGAAGTACATATGCGCATCAGTTGTCCTCCGCTTATTTATCCGTGCAAATTCTTAAATTTTACAGCTTCCAAATCTGAACTAGAGCTAATAACACGTCGCACAATACAAAAATTAGAAGGCAATCATTCTCAAAATCTATCGTCATATGCTACTACGAATTCCCCACAATATTGTCGCATGGTCAACAGTATATGTAAAGAATTAAATATCACCACATTGAAATTTAATCCATTAGAAACGTTGGTAAAATCTATTGGTCTTCCCAAAGAATGCATTTGTACACATTGTTTTGATGGTAGCAGCTATGAATAAAAAACCAGAATAAAGAATGAAATATCCACAATTTTGTTTCAGATTAGATTTTTATTACTCCTAAATTTCTGATTTTTGGATCAAAAACGTGGGCTTATTCAAAATAAGTAGAAAAAAACTTGGCAAATTAACAGCATTAAGTAAATTTGCGTAAGCGAAAAATAAATAATTGTATTTGTAAAATTGCAAATCTAATATCTCTAATAAATTATGAGTTTAAAAATTATTGTACTTGCTAAACAAGTACCGGATACCCGAAATGTTGGAAAAGATGCGATGAAAGCCGACGGCACTGTCAACCGCGCAGCTTTACCTGCAATCTTCAATCCAGAAGACCTGAATGCTTTGGAACAAGCGTTACAATTAAAAGATCAGCATCCCGGTTCTACTGTATCATTGCTCACTATGGGACCTCCCCGTGCAGCTGAAATTTTACGAGAAGGACTATTCCGAGGTGCAGACGGAGGTGTTTTACTGACTGACCGAGCCTTTGCTGGTGCCGACACACTTGCAACATCTTATGCTTTGGCTTGTGCTGTTCGTAAAATAGGTGAATATGATATTATTATCGGAGGTCGCCAAGCAATCGATGGAGATACTGCTCAAGTAGGCCCTCAAGTCGCAGAAAAATTGCATATACCACAGGTTACATATGCAGAAAAAATTATTAAAATAGAAAATGGTAAAGCTACTATCAAACGTCGTCTTGAAAGAGGAATCGAAATAGTAGAAGCAAAAACACCATTGGTAGTAACTGTAAATGGGAGTGCTGACGAATGTCGGCCCCGTAATGCCAAACTGGTACAAAAATACAAATATGCCAAAACTGTAAGTGAAAGTCAAAATCAAGATAATGACTATTTAGGCAGTATTTTAGATAGCCGACCATATTTGAAATTAAATGAGTGGAGTGTAGTAGACGTAGATGCTGATTTACAGCAAGTAGGTCTTTCCGGTTCTCCCACAAAAGTAAAGTCAATAGAAAATGTTGTATTCCAAGCCAAGGAGAGTAAACGACTCACAGGTGCAGATGTAGAAATTGACGATTTGATGAAAGAGTTAATTGCAAACCACACTATCGGATGATGTCTGTAAGTCATATACATTAACTCCTAAAAAACAAAATTATGAACAATCTTATTGTATATTGCGAAATAGAAGACGGCATCATTGCCGATGTAAGTCTCGAATTACTTACCAAAGGCCGTACCTTGGCCAACAAACTAAATTGTAAACTCGAAGCTCTGGTTATTGGACATAAGCTTGATGGCATCGAAAAACAGATATTTCCTTATGGAGCAGACACTATATACTTGGCTGACGACAAAAGACTGTATCCTTACACATCCATGCCACACACTTCTGTTTTAGTAAATCTTTTTAAAGAAATTAAGCCCCAAATCTGCTTAATGGGTGCTACCAGTATTGGCCGAGATTTAGGACCGCGGGTATCATCATCACTACATAGCGGGCTGACTGCAGACTGTACTTCTCTTGAAATAGGTTCCCATGAAGATAAAAAAGAAAGAAAAAATTATGAAAACCTTTTATATCAAATTCGACCTGCTTTCGGGGGAAATATCGTTGCCACAATTGTAAATCCCGAATGCCGTCCGCAAATGGCAACTGTTCGTGAAGGTGTAATGAAAAAAGAAATAGTCTCACCTTCATATAAAGGAGAAATTATAAAGTTAGACATTTCGAAATACATCTCTGACACAGACTTTGTTGTTGAAGTAATCGAACGGCAAATAGAAAAGTCAAAAGTCAATATCAAAGGAGCTCCGATTATTGTAGCTGGAGGATACGGTGTAGGCTCAAAAGAAAATTTCAAACTCCTTTATGACTTAGCTGCTACTATTGGAGGGGAAGTAGGAGCTTCACGTGCTGCTGTCGATGCAGGATTTGCAGAACACGAACGACAGATAGGTCAAACTGGAGTGACCGTACGCCCTAAACTGTATATCGCATGTGGTATTTCTGGACAAATACAACATATTGCTGGTATGCAAGATAGCTCCATGATCATCGCAATAAACAATGATCCGAATGCACCTATTAATACCATCGCCGATTATGTTATAACCGGTACAGTAGAAGATATTCTTCCGAAAATGATCAAATATTATAAGAAAAATTCGAAATAATATCTGAATCCGATGAGCAAATATCTGCTTACATATATTTTCTTTATCACCACTCTATATCCGATACATCTTATATCGGCTCAAACTGATACGGTATATTATGATGTCGACAATAAAAAGATTTCGAACAATAAAGTCAACCAGATATACAGATATGAAGTGATAAATAAAATAGATGGTATCGGTCTTACTAAGGTACGCAAATTCAATAAAAAGGGAATACTGATAAGTGATGTCCATTACTCGTCATATACAAAGAAAAAAAAGATTCGTCAGGGTAATTCTAAAGAATTTTATTCATCAGGAAAAATCAAAGTCAGCTCCGAATACAATGAAAATGAGCTAAATGGTAAGACTATTTCTTATTTCAAAAATGGAAATATCAGAGCAGAATATTGGTTCGATAACGGAAAAGTCGATAAGGAAAAAAGCCGGTGTTTCGATGAAGAAGGTAAACTGATACCTTACATACATTATCAAATATTGCCAGTCTTTCCTGGAGGGCAAGAAGCATTAAAAAACTATTTGCAGAAACTGAAATACCCAGAAGCTGCCCAAAAAAAGAAAATAGAAGGCAGAGTTATCGTCCGCTTCGTTGTGAAAAGAGATGGTGCTATTGACGATATAAAGGTAGTTCACAGTATAGACCCATTTCTCGACCAGGAAGCGATGCATCTGGTAAAATCGATGCCCAAGTGGACTCCCGGATCACAGTTCGGATTGCCGGTAAATGTGTTATACACACTTCCTATCAACTTTAAACTTTAAGTAATAACAACAAAGTAAAATAATATGGCCAATTTTTATTTGGATAACAGTGATTTGAAACATCACTTAACTCACCCGCTCATGAAGCGGTTGGTTGCCTTAAAAGAGCGCAATTACACTGATGCGCAAAAATATGATTATGCACCCTTTGATTATGAAGACGCAATAGACAGCTACGAAAAAGTGCTCGAAATTGCGGGGGAAATTTGTGGTGACATTGTTGCTCCTAATGCCGAAGATGTAGATCATGAAGGCCCCCATGTCATAGACGGACATGTACAATATGCGGCAGGAACACAGAAAAATCTGGATGCCTTAGTTAAAGCCGGCCTAATGGGAATATCTTTACCTCGTCGCTATAATGGACTCAATTTTTCTCTGGTACCTTACATTATGGCAGCAGACATGGTAAGCCGTGCTGATGCCGGATTTGTAAATATATGGGGATTACAAGACTGTGCTGAAACTATATATGAATTTGCCAGTGAAGAACAAAAACAAAGATATCTGCCTCGTGTTTGTGCCGGTGAAACTATGGCAATGGACTTGACCGAACCAGATGCAGGGTCTGACCTACAAGCTGTAATGTTAAAAGCTACATATAGCGAGAAAGACGGATGCTGGTATCTGAATGGAGTAAAACGATTCATTACAAACGGAGATGGACACATTGCTCTTGTTTTAGCTCGTTCCGAAGAAGGTACCAAAGACGGGCGCGGCTTATCTATGTTTATTTATGATAAAAACAACGGAGGTGTTACCGTACGTCGCATCGAAAACAAAATGGGAATCAAGGGTTCTCCCACTTGTGAACTCGTATTCCGCAATGCAAAAGCAGAACTTTGTGGTGACCGGAAAATGGGCCTTATCAAATACGTAATGGCACTAATGAATGGTGCACGTCTGGGTATTGCTGCTCAGTCTGTCGGTGTATCTGAAGCTGCATATCGCGAAGCACTGTCTTATGCCCAAGAACGTCGTCAATTCGGTAAAGCTATTATTGAATTTCCTGCCGTATATGAAATGTTGTCTTTAATGAAAGCTAAACTTGATGCTTCTCGTTCATTACTTTATGAGACAACTCGCTTTGTTGATATGTATAAAACCCTTGAAGACATCTCAAAAGAAAGCAAACTCGAAAAAGAAGAACGCGCAGAAATGAAGATGTATCAAAAACAAGCAGATGCATTTACACCATTGGCCAAGGGTATGGGTAGCGAATTCTGTAACCAGAATGCCTATGACTGTGTACAAATACATGGCGGTTCTGGATTTATGAAAGATTATGCTTGCGAACGCATATATCGTGACGCCCGTATAACATCTATTTATGAAGGTACAACCCAACTGCAAGTTGTTGCTGCTATACGTCATGTGACAACCGGAACTTACCTCAATATGATGAAATTTTATGAGTCTCAAGAGATTTCTTCAGATTTGATTCCTCTACGTAATCGATTAAAAACAATGACCGAGATTTACGAAAAGATTGTTACGAAAGTTACTGAAACTAAAGATCCTGAGTACATTGATTTTCATGCCCGTCGAATGGTAGAAATGGCTGGTCATATTATTATGGGACATCTACTATTGCTTGACACAACTCGTTGCGACTCATTCCGTACCTCTGCTGAAGTTTATATCCATTATGGAGAATCGGAAGTTACAAAAAATGCCAAATTTATCGACCAATTTGATATCGAGGATTTAGAATTTTACAGAATGAAATAACGAATTTCCATATTTCATTATGGGGGTGTATCAAAACTAAAATGTCCACTCCAAAAAATTACAGATTGTAACTATAACACTTAAAAGGGGCGTTATCAAACTCTGTATTGAGTAATGATACGCCCCTTTCTTTAGGCTTTTAGGATACTCAAATTTCAAATTATAAGTTCATATTTTCAAAAATTGAATTTTGCACCCCTATTTATTACAGACAAAAATCACTAAATAAAAAATTCAGGTGTTTAAGCCTGAATTTTTATTACGAATATTTTGAAAATAACTTATTTAGCTGGTTTCAGTGCTTCCATTATCAAACCTTCAAGCTCCTCAGCTAACTCAGGATTGTCACTGATACATTTTTTTGCAGCATCACGCCCCTGCCCCAACTTGATTTCACCATAACTAAACCATGAACCACTTTTCTTAATAATTCCTTTTTCTACCCCTAAATCAATAATTTCTCCAGATTTAGAAATTCCTTCCCCAAACATAATATCAAATTCAGCCTTACGGAAAGGAGGTGCTACTTTGTTTTTTACAACTTTTACTCTTGTCTGATTACCAATCACTTCATCTCCATCTTTTATTTGGCTAATACGCCGTATATCAAGACGCACTGAAGCATAAAACTTCAATGCATTACCACCTGTCGTCGTTTCAGGATTACCAAACATTACACCTAACTTATCACGCAACTGATTGATAAAAATACATGTCGTATTTGTTTTATTAATTGTCGCCGTAAGTTTACGCAAAGCTTGTGACATCAAACGAGCTTGCAATCCCATCTTCGAATCACCCATTTCTCCTTCAAGCTCAGCTTTTGGAGTTAATGCTGCCACAGAATCTATTACAACAATATCGACAGCCGACGAACGAATGAGTTGCTCTGCAATCTCCAAAGCTTGTTCTCCACTATCTGGCTGAGAAATCCAAAGATTCTCGACATCTACTCCTAATTTTTCAGCATAAAAACGGTCAAATGCATGCTCTGCATCAATGATTGCTGCAATCCCCCCTGCCTTCTGAGCTTCAGCTATTGCATGTATTGCCAATGTCGTTTTTCCAGAAGACTCCGGTCCATAAATCTCTATAACACGCCCACGTGGAAAACCACCAACTCCCAAAGCTGCATTCAGGCCAATAGATCCCGTAGAAATTACGGCTATTTCTTCTACATGGTCGTCCCCCATTTTCATAATGGCACCTTTACCATAATTCTTTTCTATTTTGTCCATTGCGGCTTGCAATGCCTTCAATTTTTCATTTGACACAGGTACTCTTCCTGCTTTGCTCTCAGCATTTACTTCTGTACTGTCCATAACTATTTATCTTAATTTATCATCCAATATCTGTTCTGCATGTCGCTTCGTATCAACCTTATCAATAATTTTTTCTACAATTCCATTCTCATCAATCAAGAATGTCGTACGCAAAGTTCCCATATAGGTACGTCCAGCCATCTTCTTTTCTGCCCATACCCCGAACACCTGATTTAAAGTAGTATCTGTATCCGCAATCAACTGGAAAGGTAAATCCTGCTTTTCTATAAACTTCTGATGAGATTTTATAGAATCTTTGCTAACCCCGATAACCTCATAGCCCGCAGCCCTCAATCTTTCATATCCATCCCGTAGACTGCATGCTTCAGCTGTGCATCCTGGCGTACTATCTTTAGGATAAAAGTATAAAACCAATTTTTTACCTGCAAGATCTTTAGCTTTTACCTCTTCTCCATATTGATTTACTCCCAATATCTCGGGGATTTTATCTCCAACTTTTAATGCCATATTTACAACCGTTATTATAATTATTACTTTTTCAAAGATAACAAAAAATACTGATGCAACAACTGCAATACGATAGCGCCTCAACTTCCTATCTTTATATCGGCAAATATACAAATGAGATATGCCAAATAATAGCATATCTCAAATATTTTTATCTTACAAAATTTCTATTTAATATCTTCTAGGTTTCTTCTTGGAAAAAATATTCAAAAAGGAGACTCTTTACTCTAAACAAATCTAATCCTGAATATATTTGCTATCTCGGAAATAGATAAATAGAAAATGTATCTTAGCTTTTCTTAAAGTTAAGAAGATAAATTCTTTTTCTATTAAAACTAATCACCAACAAATAAACAGATATTAACAAACCCTTCTACAATAATATTTATCTTTTTATTCTACCGTATAATTCATTTTACGTGTTTTATTGACCTTTGTCCTTTTGAACGGAAGACATATCTTTTTTATCAAAGACCACCCTAAATGATGCTTCCTCGAATACTGCTCAAAATTTTGCGTACGGTAATCAAAATCCTCTTTCCAACAAATATCAGGAGAAATATAACAATACGTCACATCACTTATCATATCGGAAGTTTCCTTACTTTGCAATACATTCAGATTTTCTTTTGTCGGAGATATGCATATTATTCCACGTCGAACACACTCATCATGTAAAGGTCTTATAACAGATTCAAAATAAGAAAAAAGTTTCTCCAAAGAATAATTACTATATACCGTATTGCCTATATTCTGAATTGGTCGTAATTGTAATATATCGACTGGCAAATCAGGGAATATATCAAATAACTGAGAAAGTTCTTCTACATTATCCCCATTCATCGTATAATTTATCCGCAACTTGAAACCAGGATACTGTTGCTTTACTTTTATCGTCGCGTCTATCAATGCACAAAACTTCTCATATTTCCCATTAACCATCATGTACTCATACGTATCTTTTTTCACTCCATGCATAGATAAAGTCAACTCATCCAGCCCTGTAGCAACAAGCTTATACAAAGATTCATAAGTCAAAATGTTTCCATTCGTAGTAAGCGAAATATAAGGAACTTTATACTGTTTACCCAAAGCGACTACTTTATATAAGTCCTTATACAAAGTGGGCTCTGCTCCACATCCTATTTGTAACTTCAATGCCCGATGATATAAAGACTTCGAAATAGCTTCAATATCCTGAAAAGCTAAACTGCCTTTCAATGTTTTTCTTTTTTCCCCATCACTGAAATAACACATACGACATCTGAAATTACAGGCTAATATAGGATCTATAAAAACTCCCAGATAACGCTGACGAGTCATATGTAAAAAATAAATACCTAATAATTTCAACCTTTGACTACGAATACGGGACGCTATACGAAAAAGATTATATATATTTTTCATGGATTTTCTTTAGAATATTCTGTTCTGACCAACCTAAAAATATAATTGCCATTTCAGATACAGAAATAAATCCAATAATCAAAAAATTCTGTAATCTGAAATGACAATAATTGAAATAATAAGTCCTAAATAAATCTTTACAATATCAGACTTCCAAATCCTCATTAAATACCTCATGCCAAGGCAACCCTTGTTTATTAAGCTGCTCCATAAATGGATCGGGATCAAATTCTTCTACATTAAACACTCCCGGTTTTTTCCATAACCCCTTGAGGAACATCATTGCACCAATCATCGCCGGTACACCTGTAGTATAACTTACTCCCTGTGCACCAGTTTCAAGGTAAGCTGCATGGTGGCTACAATTATTATACACGTAATAAGTCATCTCCTTACCATCCTTACTTATACCTTTTATCCGACAACCTATAGAAGTCTCTCCGACATAATTTTCACCTAACTCTCCAGGATTAGGCAATACGGCCTTTAGAAATTGTATAGGAACAATTTCCATTCCATTATATATAATAGGATCAATACGTGCCATTCCGATATTTTGAATTACACGTAAATGAGTCAGATATTCTTGCCCAAATGTCATCCAGAAACGAGCACGTTTTAACGTAGGATAATTCTTAACCAAAGATTCCAGCTCCTCATGATAGATTACATACGATTCTTTTAGGCCTATATTAGGATATGTTAAAGCTTTATGTATTTCATGCGGCTCAGTATATATCCATTTACCATTCTCGTAATATTTTCCCTTTTGAGTAACCTCTCGTATATTAATCTCAGGATTAAAATTAGTTGCAAATGCTTTACCATGATCTCCTGCATTACAATCAACAATATCAAGGTATTGCATTTCTTTAAAATAATGCTTTGCAGCATAAGCAGTATATACTCCTGATACTCCTGGGTCAAAACCACACCCAAGAATAGCAGTCAAACCTGCATCCTTAAAACGTTCCTGATAAGCCCATTGCCATTTATATTCAAATTTTGCCTCATCTACTGGTTCATAATTAGCTGTGTCGAGATAGTTCACACCACAAGCTAAACAGGCATCCATAATAGTTAAATCTTGATATGGCAATGCTACATTAATGACAATATCGGGTTTATGCTCATTAAAGAGTTTTACCAATTCCTCTACATTATCCGCATCTACCTGAGCCGTTTTAATACGGTTACAATCTATTGCTTTTGCAATAGTATCACATTTCGACTTGGTACGGCTGGCTAACACAATTTCTGTAAACACATCAGGATTTTGCGCTACTTTATGAGCAACAACGGTACCTACACCTCCTGCACCAATAATTAAAACTTTTCCCATTTAAATAAATTCAGATTTTATTTGTTTATATACCTATCATCCTATTTCACCTGGAAATATTATACAAAGATAACATTATTTGGGCAATTCGCAAATCGACAAAAGATAGGGACAAAAAGTCAAAGTGAAGCTCCCAGAATATCCAGAAACTTCACTTTAACTTCTTATTAATCAATCTTATCAATCAATATATTCAACTGATTCCTCTCCAATAATATTACGCAACTTGTCTTTCAACATACGATATTGAACAAACAAGTCATGTTCCGGCTGTGTCTCAAGCGTATGCATTGGACTCTTAAAATAGAATGACAACCATTTCTGAATACCAGAAAAACCACAACGTTGTGCTAAATCAGTAAGAAGAACTAAATCTAAGCATAAAGGTGCAGCCAAAATAGAATCCCTACACAAAAAATCAACCTTCAACTGCATCGGATAACCCATCCATCCATATATGTCGATATTATCCCAACCTTCCTTATTATCTTTACGAGGAGGATAATAGTTAATACGAACTTTATGATAAATATTACTATAAAGTTCTGGATACAAATCTTTTTCAAGAATAGTATCAATAACCGATAATTTGCTGACCTCTTTTGTTTTGAATGAATCAGGATCGTCCAGAACCTCACCATCACGATTTCCCAAAATATTCGTCGAGAACCATCCGCTCAAACCTAACATACGAGTCTTTAACATCGGAGACAATACAGTCTTCATCATAGTCTGCCCTGTCTTAAAATCTTTCCCACAAATAGGTACATTCTTCTGTTTTGACAGTTCCCAAATGGCAGGCATATCCACAGTCAAAGCCGGAGCTCCATTTATAAAAGGAACGCCTTCGGAAATAGCAGCATAAGAATACAACATACTCGGAGCTATTTCAGGGCTATTTTCCTTCATAGCCTTTTCGAATTTTGCCAAATCCATATGAACTTCACTCATCGGAATATAAACCTCTGTACTTGCGGCCCATATCACCACTAAACGAGAGCAATTATTTTTAGCTTTGAAATTACGAATATCTTCACGAATTTGTTCCATCATATCCCATTTGGTCCCGGCTTCTTTCACCCAAGTACCATGCAAACGTTTTACATATTCCTGAAGAAATGCAGCTTTCATTGGTTTAATCGCAACAAGCTCGTCTTTTACTCCATCCAAATCTTTTTGTTCCAAAACCTCTGCATGCTTTGCTGCTTCATAAACATTATCTTCAAATATGTCCCAACCACCAAATACAATATCATTAAGATCGGCCAAAGGCACAACATCTTTAATTTTGGGAAATCTGTTTTCTTCTTTTTTTCCTAAACGGATATTGGCCAATTGGGTAATAGAACCAATAGGTTTTGCTAATCCCTTTCTTACGGCTAACGTACCGACTACAAATGTAGAGGCTACTGCTCCCCCTACACCGACAACCAAAACGCCTAACTTACCGTCGGCCTTTTTCACATTAATTTTTTCCATAATCTTGTTTCTTTAAAACAACTTTTTTAGTTGAATAAAATCGTTAGATAACTTTACTTCTGTTACCGGTTAATTTTTTAGTAAATATATATTCTTTTTTTATTCTGTAAAAGGTTTTTACGTTAATAATTGCCTTGCAAACTATAAAAAGCTAGAGATATGACCTTTCAATATATTTTTAAAGAAAAACAGAACAGTTTTATAATATACCTTTGCAAGAGCTATTTCATACAACTTTTAACAATATATTTTTTAAATCCCCAAAGCTATAAATAATATGCTCATGTTTGATTACATCTTCTTCGTCTGTCCAACCTTTTCCTTTCAGCCATATAGTTTGACATCCTAACGAAGAAGCCGGAACTATATCTTTTTTATAACTATCCCCAATAACAACAGTTTCTTGAGGTTTTAAACCCAAGGCTTCAACTCCGAGCTGAAATATTCGCGGATCGGGCTTACGTACTCCTACTATTGCAGATTCTACTACATGACTAAAATATTTATTCAATCCAAAATCCGTAAGTACAGTCTGTATATTCCCATAAAAATTCGATACCAATACCATTGGATAACACTCATTCAGAGAATCAAGAATCTTACAAGCTTTATTTACAGTTTTCCGAGCTTTATCATAGCAAAATCGGGCCATTTCAGTTGCATATTTTTTATAAACTAAATCCAATACTCCCTGCTCGATCAAATATCCTAGCTCCAAGTCTATTTTTATCTTCAATAAATCATAAAAATTGTACTCAGGTCTTATATACGGATGTTTTGCCAATTCCCTCTCTGCTAAAACATAAACATTCCTAAACTGAGACTTACTTACCGGAATGCTATACTGTAAATAGCTTTCCCACAAAATTTCACTCCAATGTACACCGTCAGAATCGATAGTCCCCCCGTAATCAAATATTAGTCCTTTTATCATAGTTATATGCCTTTCTCCAAGATTTTCTCCACAAAATTACTACATATTTTTTCATGACGGTTACGCATATATATCAACATAATATTCAATATCGATAACTCAAAAACAAAATAAAGCCAAACCTCATTTATAAACAAGGAAATAAATAAAGCAATAACCCGAGTGTTGAATGAAAGCATATTGGTATATTTCATCAATGGTTTACTTTGGGCTCTAAATGCTTCTCGAAATAAAACAGGAACTTCCTCTCCATACTTCGAGCGGATTATTTCTCTCAATCTTTGCATGCAAGAAGTAAAACGCTCCTGATTACGAGTATACCCAATATAAAAAAACATTACCAATTTATTGATAAAATCTTTCTTCCAATTCATAGCTTTATAATTAGCTTCTAACTGGCATGAATCATCTAACTCACTACCTGATTTGCCTTTTACAAAAAATAGATGGAAATTACGATAATAATCTGCTAAAGCAGCCTGACGAATATGGCTATATCCTGCTACAGCACCTAACAAAAAAGCCCACAGTCCCCATCCTGAGTTCATAAGTCGTAAACACAATGATATATAAATAGTTATAAACCAAAGGTCTCCACTTAGTCCATCAAGAATACGTCCTAAACGAGAATATTGTCCTGTCATCCGAGCCAACTGCCCATCCGCACTATCATACGAATTAGCCCAAACTAACAACAACATTCCAATCACATTATACACCAAATCATCAAAATAAAACAATACCCCTGCAGCTATTCCGATGAATATTGAAGCTATAGTCACCACATTAGGAGTAATACCCAATTTTTGGAACAAAAGAGCCCACCTATACCCAATCGGACGATAAAACCACAAATCAATCGTCTCTTCTGTATCCATTGATTTTAAAGTTGCCTCCAACGGTACTCTTTCCTGTTTCCCCTTCTCTTTCATTTCCAATCAAGCCTCCTTTAGTATTGTAGAATATGCCCGTATCGACAACTCTTTTTCAATAACATTATGTACGCAACGAGCAATATGTTGTGACGCTACATCCCGGCATGGGGCAAAGCTGGGCCAATCATTAAAATCTATTATTTGTATATCTCCTTCAGAAGATATTATGCAATCTCCTCCAAAAACATGTACGTTAAGTACCTCTGAAGCCTTTTTACAAATAGACTGCATCTCATCTATCGAAAATGGGATTCCCACTGCTTTTCCATTAATTTGCTCATGTCCAAATTTACTATGATGCATATCAAAAGGATAGAACCAATAAAAAAAATCACTGTTGGCAATACCATAAAACTTAACTAAATCTCCCTCAAGATGCCTATTTATGACTGCTCGTCTTATACCTCTCAAAGCATATTCCCGAAGTATATCTTGTGCTTCCTCCGGATGCCTTACATAACTGACATCTTCTTTATGCATAGCATGAAAATCCCCCCGTTTTATCCAACAATTGATAAAACGTCTCTTTTCTAACTCTTCTTGTACTGGAGCCGAAGTAGAAACAATTATACTTTCAGGATAAGGTACTCCTGCACTTACCAAAAGTCTAGTCATCCTTTCTCGAGTACAATTTTCTATTCCAAATCCCGAATTAATAATAATTTTTCCTTCTTTCTCTAAAGCCTGAAGTTTCTTTATGGATGTCATCTCTCGACACATATTCACAATAATGGGTTCTTTTATCTCCGTTGTCTGAAACTCTTCTTCCGAATAATAATGTATTACATAACCCATACTATGCAAATGCTGCATTGTCTGCTCAAATATCGCAGCATCATTTCCTATATGATTAGGTGAATAAGCTCCAGCTCTTTTTACTCCGGCTATAACAGTATACTGGTCCATTTCTATCATTTTATCTTTTAACAAAAATTGCAGCCTTTTCTATATCGCCTGCATGATCAACATCAATAATTTTTGAAAAAGGATAGGCTTTTAGCTTCAATCCGTTTTCTACAAGACGACGTTGATAATTGCGCATACGAGAAACTCCTTCCATCATAGAATCTCTCAGAATATCCAATGCATTATCAGACAAGCCATAAATTCCTCCCGAAATATATCGTGCTCCCGAATATACAACATCCTTAAATCCGATGATATCTAAATTACCATCCGTTTCCACATAAAGAGGCTTTTCATCGTCAATATAATCCGTTACCGCCATGAGAGCATCAATATCAGTACTCTTATCAAACTCCGATACATATTCTGCAAACTCTTCCTCTCGGAACATTGTATCGACCGTGGTTAAAACAAATTTTCCTCCCTTTAAATAGGGAGTCAGTTCATAAAAACTATGCATAGAACTCGGAGTCGACTTTACGACAATATTTACAGGAACTGCTAATTTCAGCTCCTGAACATACTTTTGTACCACAGTCATCTCATTATTGACTATAATACTTATCGATTCTGCGTTATTTTCCAAAAAAATACGCAGCAAACGATCTATCATTGTTTCCCCATTTATTCTAACCAAAGGTTTAGGTTCTATTATACCTTCTTCAATCAATCGAGAACCCTCTCCTGCTGCAATTACTGCATATTTCATTATATATTACAATTATATTTCATTAGTGCAAATGTCCGTAATATTCGTTATCAAACAAAAGAAACTGTTATTTTTAACACTTAAATAATTTTACTCAGAAAACTCAAAAAACTTTTCTAGTAATCTAAATTTAATAAAAAAAACGACTTTACTAATAAATAAAAGGATTTAAACAAACAATAAAAGAAAACTTTCGGATACCTATGAAGTTTACATACAAAACCACAAGTATCCGAAAATTATAATATATGTTAAACAAAAAAATTTACTTTCAGAATATTTTGTACAGCAATTATCCTCAATTACTCTTCTTTCTCTTCCTCCTCGAGATTCAATACCTCATTATCCCCACTCTTATCAAAATATTGTTTACGAAGAGGATTAGCATGAGCTTCTTTATAACGAGAACGGCAGCCAAAAACATCAATCGCTAAATACATAGCATGACGGAAAGACTCTTCAGAAGCTTTATTTTCTCCAGCAATATCATATGCTGTTCCATGTGCAGGAGAAGTACGTATAATGGGCAACCCGGCAGTGAAATTGACACCATCTTCCATAGCCAAAGTCTTAAACGGAGCTAGTCCTTGATCATGATACATGGCAAGAACTCCATCGAAATGAGTAAAATGGCCTGACCCAAAAAAACCGTCAGCAGCATAAGGTCCAAAACATAAAATACCCATATCTCCAGCCTCTTTCAACGCTGGGACAATAATATCTTTTTCCTCCGTGCCTAACAATCCATCTTCACCAGCATGAGGATTAAGAGATAGTACAGCAATACGAGGCTTTATAATCCCAAAATCTTGTTTCAGACAATGATTGAATACACGAAGTTTTTGTATAATATCTGTTTTAGTAATAAGTTCCGGCACCCGACTCAGGGGCACATGTCCCGTAACAAGAGCCACGCGCAAATGCTCATTCATCAATATCATTAAAGATTTACGCCCTTTCCCTAATCTCTTCTCAAGAAATTCAGTATGCCCAGGAAAATCAAAATTTTCAGACTGTATATTATGTTTATTAATAGGAGCTGTAACCATTACATCTATGACACCTCTTTCTATATCTGCTGCTGCTGCTTCAAGAGCCAAATAAGCAGCCTGTCCCGATTGTAAAGTTGGTTTTGAAAGCTCCACTTTCGTTTCTTCATCAATACAATTAATAATATTCAACTTCAAATCCGAAGCTTGCTCTGCA
The DNA here is from genome assembly GCA_000803105.1 of Coprobacter secundus. Classification (GTDB taxonomy): domain Bacteria; phylum Bacteroidota; class Bacteroidia; order Bacteroidales; family Coprobacteraceae; genus Coprobacter; species Coprobacter secundus. The sequence continues at coordinate 3,497 of JTDA01000009.1, read as the reverse complement.
GAATTAATGATATTAAAATTAAGAGAAGGTAAGTCCAGTGCTTTACGATGATAAGCTGCAACTTTAGGTGAACCATAAACTATTGGTGTACATACCTCTACAATTCGAGGATCGGATAAAGTTTTCAATATTACTTCATATCCTATCCCATTTATATCTCCTTGGGTAATTCCTACCCGGACTTTATAATTATCTTCCATTATACTATATTTCTATTCAAGCTCTAAGTTAATATTTATATTGTAAAAAAAAGCATTTTAGCAAAAAATCTACAAACTCATTATTCCCTTAATTTCATCTTCTGCGTTCTTGCAGTAGACAACATTCCACATGCAGCAAAAATATCTTCACCCCGAGACGAACGGATCGTACAAATTATACCTTTTCTCGTAAGATAATTCCTAAATTGCACCATGGAAGACTCATCCGAAGTCCTTAATGCCACATCAGGAATTGCATGAAAACGTATCAAATTTATACGACAATGCAAGCCTTTCAATAAGCGTACAAGTTCCTCTGCATGCCTTAACGAGTCATTTAATCCTCTAAACATAATATATTCAAACGAAAGCCTACGCTGTTTCGAGAAATCATACTGCCGAAGTTTTTCAATAATTTCATATTCCGGATATGCCTTTTCTACAGGCATCAAAGATAATCGCTCTACAGGAAAAGGAGAATGTAAGCTTACTGCTAAATGACAATCGCTTTCTTTTAAGAATCGTTCCATTCCCACACGATGCCCAATGGTAGAAACCGTTATTCGTTTAGGACTCCAGGCAAATCCCCATTCCGAAGTCAAAATAGAAAGTACTTTCATCAGTTCATCAATATTATCGAACGGCTCTCCCATTCCCATAAATACCAAATTGGTAAGAGTACGGCTCTCCGGAATAGATATTATCTGATTCAAAATTTCATTTGCCGTCAAGTTACGAGTAAAGCCCTGTTTACCTGTCATACAAAACAAACAATTCATTTTACATCCGACTTGTGACGAAACACAAAGTGTTGCCCGCTCCTTATCTGGTATATAAACCGCTTCCACCGAACTATCATGTGAAGTGGCAAAAAGATATTTTACTGTACCATCTACCGAACGCATCTCCTGAACTGGCGCAACATAACCCACATCATACTTTTCCAGTAATTTCCCTCGATTCACTTTTGACAAATCGGTCATTTCATCAATCGAATTTACTCTCTTTTCATATAACCAAGATACTATCTGTTTTGCCGTAAATCGAGGCATTCCCAGACTCTCTACAACTTCCGCAATTTCAGAAGCTGACATTCCAGCCAAATGCTTTTTTTCTGATTTATTATCCATATCGATACAAAAGTAGAAATAAATAACGAATGTTTGAATATATCATGCCTATTACTATAAAATTGAATCTTAGAAATAAAAAATTTCCAATGAAAAACTAGCACACATTAAACTATTTTAATATATTTGCAGAATATATTATTAATATATTAAATTTTTATTCATGCAGAAATAAATTTACGAGGAAGTAAGCATTGCAACAATAAAAGACTATACACGGAATACAGTAGATATAGAAAAATTAAAATCGGAATTTCCGGTAATATATGAAGCAGTTAAAAAAGAGTCAAAGGGTAAATCACTTAAAATTTTAAAATTATGATGACAATTTTTATAGTATTGTTGGCAATAGTAGTAATAAATTTTGCTGTATTATTTTTAGGTATATGGTTACTTCCTTATTTAAGTATTTCTACATGTGAATTTTTCTTTGATATATTTCCATCAATATCCGCTTTGGCTATGGCTTTTTCAATGTCTTATTATTATAACGACATACAAAAGTATATGAGATTGAAGGAAATATTAGCACACTTTGAAAAAAAAGAAAAAGAAAACAGAAGGAAGGAAATAATAAGAAAAAGAATGGAAAGAGAAATATTTGAAAGAGAAAATAATATGTTAAGGCGAAATTAAAAAAAATAATCGTATATTTGTGGTGTTGACTACGACCAACAAAGAAGATATTCACGGTATATTACCGTAAAGAGGTTTGTTTTAGGGTAGCAGCTAAAAAGTTTACATATCCTAATAACACAATAAAATCCTTTTTCCTACATTAAGTATTAACGTATCAATATAACATATCTGGCTATCTTTAAATATTCCATGAATATTAAAAACAGTAAAATTAAGTTAATATAGATTATCTATTTAATTTAATGTATAAAGTTTTATTTGGGATTATCATGTTTTGGTTCTTATCCCTTGGGGTATCCAAATGTACTAGAAAAGAAGTAGTAGAAAATCCCAATAAATGTCATTGGAAAAATATAGATCCTAACAGGTCTCCTGGAGATGTAATCTCTTATGATTATAAGAATAGAACAGTAACTTATAGAGAACCAGGGGAATATAAACCAAAGAATAATAAGAAGTATAAATCCAATAATTCTGGAGTAACTTTAAAATCAGGAAATGTATCTATAAATACTGGTTTATCTGATGAAGAGATATTAGAACAACTAGATTTAGACTATCATGATGTTAGGGATTATTTAGGAGATGAATTAAGGTAATTATGCCATGTTGTGATTTGCTTTCAAATTAGTATCTTTGAACCATTGGAAACAGCTACTCACTAAAAATAAGAAACGCTATGAAAGTTGTGATTTGCTTTCAAATTAGTATCTTTGAACCATTGGAAACAGCTTTTTATTGTCAAAAAAATGCTATTTCAAGTTGTGATTTGCTTTCAAATTAGTATCTTTGAACCATTGGAAACAGCACGGAAATGTATATTATTATTCAACTGTAGTTGTGATTTGCTTTCAAATTAGTATCTTTGAACCATTGGAAACAGCAAACGGATTAGGGAGGCCCGAAGGCACTCCGTTGTGATTTGCTTTCAAATTAGTATCTTTGAACCATTGGAAACAGCCAACTCTTTTTCAAAATCTTTATCTAATCGTTGTGATTTGCTTTCAAATTAGTATCTTTGAACCATTGGAAACAGCAGGCGACATTGTGGAACGCCGATGCGCTTAGTTGTGATTTGCTTTCAAATTAGTATCTTTGAACCATTGGAAACAGCATGATGAAGATGAAAAAGAAGAAGACAAAGGTTGTGATTTGCTTTCAAATTAGTATCTTTGAACCATTGGAAACAGCTAGACCCGTTCAAAGGGGAAATAATATTGAGTTGTGATTTGCTTTCAAATTAGTATCTTTGAACCATTGGAAACAGCATGTAAGGTGATGTACTGAAAGTGTCTGTGTTGTGATTTGCTTTCAAATTAGTATCTTTGAACCATTGGAAACAGCCAAAAAACGAATTTAAGCAACTCTTTTTCGGTTGTGATTTGCTTTCAAATTAGTATCTTTGAACCATTGGAAACAGCTTTTTCTCTCTATATAGCCGTTATAATCATGTTGTGATTTGCTTTCAAATTAGTATCTTTGAACCATTGGAAACAGCGAGCTTCACGAAAAACATTCGTATTAACCT
>JTDA01000008.1 GCA_000803105.1 Coprobacter secundus | reverse complement strand
CAAAGCATTGTGTAAATATTATTATTATCCTCATCTAGTGGAATTGACTCAAGATGAAATGAGCCAGTACATTGAGTTATCAAAGAAAATTGCAAAAATCATTAATAGGACCGATAAGGATAGTCGAGAAATCCTAAAACGACTTTTGCTTAAACGAAAGCAGATTATACATAAAGCTGAAAATAAGAAAAAAGAATTTGAAGCTATATTAAAAGAACATCTAAACAAAACAGGTTCTTTAAAATATACATTAGTATACGTTCCAGAGGGAAACCGATTAGATGATCAAACCGCAGATATTTTCGATACGGAAGAAAGAATTAAGGATGATGAAGATACGCTTCATCTTATTGATGAATATACTCGTATAGTAAGAGACCTTGATCCACATATAGTTGTGCGTCAATTTACATCGGAATCCTCTGACCGTGATTCAATGTTGTCTGATTTTGCGAATGGAAATATTGATGTTTTAACTTCTATGAAATGTTTGGATGAAGGTGTTGATGTACCACGTAGCGAATTAGCGATCTTTTGCGCTAGCACAGGAAATCCTAGGCAATTTATTCAGCGTCGAGGGCGTGTACTGAGAACGCATAAAGACAAACGATATGCTATTATTCATGATCTTGTAGTAATTCCAGAAACGAATTTCGATTCAGAATGCTATGAATTGGAAAAGAGCTTGGTCTCAACCGAGATAAAACGGGTCAGAGATTTTGCACTTCTTTCCGAGAATTGTAATGACACATTAAATACTTTGGATGAGATATTAAATCGATATAAAATATCACTATTTAATTGATACTACTATGGCTATTCATTACACAAATGGAGACAGAATACTGCAAGCAGTATTGGCCGATTCTAAACTGGCCGAATTGGGTGGGTATACTCCAACTGGAGATGAAACAGTTGCTGATGCCCTTGATTCTGAAAATATCATAATACGTGCCGTTGCTATGATTATTGATGGTAATGAGAATCAATATACTCCTAAGGAAATATATACACAGGTGTCTAATTATCTGACTACTAATATATGAAACTAAATAAGATTATTATAAAGAATTTCCGCAGCTATTACGGTGAAAACTATTTTGAGTTATCGGATGGCTTGACCCTTGTCATTGGCGATAATGGTGATGGCAAAACAACATTCTTTGAGGCTTTGGAATGGCTATTTGATACAAGTAGGGATAATAAAAGCGAAAGCAATATATCCGAAATGCGCAAAGCCGAAATAGAAATTGAAGATAGCGATGAAGTATCTGTAACTATGAGTTTTGAGCATCGTGGAGAAAAGGAGATTAGTAAAAAATTCATTTTCGAAAAAGATGTTAATGGAGCTATTAGAACAAGAGATTTTTCTTTTGTCGGATATGAAATTGTTGGTTCAGAAAGATACAGGCGAGACGGAAAGATATTGTTAGAATCCTGTTTTGATACTGTAGTACGCCGTTATTGCTTATTCAAAGGGGAACGAGAGTTAAATGTTTTTGATAATAATACTGCTCTCAAAACTTTGGTAGACACATTTTCAGGAATCAAACAATTCGATAATCTTGTCGAGCTAACTTCATATTTTGAGCAGCAGTCTGACAATTTAGTCACCAAAGAATTGAAAAAAGATAAAAAACAAGAAGCAGTTATTAAGCGACTTGAATCTGAATTGAGTAAAGTACAATCTGCAATTTCTGATGTGCGCCATGATATTAGTATCAAAGAAAAGGCTGTGTCAGATTATGAAACAAGATTAAGAGTATTGGAAGAGAATCAGGATGCATGTGAAAATTTACAGAATATAAATGCTCGGATTGAGCAAAAAAGAATAGAACAGCGTAAACTGATGGGTTATATCAATTTAGATTATAACGCTATGTTGTTGGATGATATGTGGATTCTCAGAGCATTTCCTCCAATTTTAAGTGAGTACCAAAAAAAAGTTGCAGCCCTTAGTCGAGAGAAGAGAAAATTGCAAAAGGCTGAGGATGAAAGAATTGCGATTGAAAAAGGTAAACAAGAAGCTATACAAGAAATTCAGAAATTAGCCAATGATGCTACGCCTCTTCCATGGAATCTACCTGATAAGGAAACTATGCAAGAGATGATTGATGATGAGATCTGTAAAGTTTGCGGACGACCTGCAAAAAAAGGAAGCGACGCCTATAACTTTATGGTTAATAAACTTAATGAGTATCTTGATCATATTCGCAAAAAATCAGAGATTTCACAACAACAAGATCCAGTTAAACCTCTTTTTGAGAATACTTATATAAATGAACTTCATACACGTAGTATTCAATTGAGTGGGGATACGGAACAGGAATTAATAATGTTGGCAACTGTTATTGCTGATAGGTTGGCTTTTGTACAAAGCAGGAAACAAGATTTGGAACGAGTAAACAAAGACTTGATAGAGGATGAAGATGCAAAAATGCAACTTCTTATTCAAACTCCAGATCTTACGGAGGAGATGTTAATCAAGAACTTCAAGGATTTCAAAGGCCTTTCTGATAGTAGTAAACGTGCATCATTGGATCTCCAAGAATTGAAACATGAATTGGAAGAATTAGAAGCCCAAAAACAGGATTTAAAAGAACAACAAAATCAGATAGTTCCATCAAATGGAATTGTAAGAGTTTATCAGAAGGTTCATATTGCTCTTGAACGAATTATGAAAGCATTCGAGGCTGCAAAAGATAGAAATGTAGCAGAATTTATTCAAACTCTTGAGGAGCAAGCTAACATATATCTTAAGAAGCTCAACGCTGATGATTTTCGTGGTGTTATTAAAATAAAAAGAACTGCAGATGGTTCGGCACGAATTAATCTATATAGTTCTAATGATACATTAATTGCTAATCCTGGTGGGGCACAAAAGACCACGATGTATATGTCAGTTCTTTTTGCAATTTCAAAAATAACTACGCTTAAGAGAGATGAAGATTATCCTTTAATTTTTGATGCTCCGACTTCATCGTTTGGAGATTTCAAAGAGGATATATTCTATAATATCATTGATAATATTGATAAACAATGTATTATCTTTACAAAAGATTTATTGAGATATAATAGAGAAACTGAAAAGCGAGAACTTGATTTTGATAAGATAAATCAGCTTTCTTGTTCTGTTTATCGTATACAGAAATCCCCTGGATATGATGAAGAAGATTTATCAACTATTAGAACAATAACCGAAAGAATTAAATAGATCATGGCAGAAAAATTATATGATTTATGGGCAAAACGTAATCCCAATTGGGAAAAACGTTTTGAAGATTCTATCATCAAGAACTTCAGTGATTATGGAAAGGGCGTAACTAAACTGGGTGAGGCCAAAGGAAAACTGTTTGGAGCTGGGTACGAGGTTTTTATTATCGCGTTTTTTATTGGTCTATATTATGGTCAAAGACGGAAACTCATAGATGATAGTACAAAAATCAAATCGTTAGGACAGCCCATTCAATATTGGGGTAATATTGATTCGGTCAAAGGTAGAAAAGCCTATCCCAAATTGAAAGAATTTATTTTTATAGCATTAGTAGCTAAAACTGACTTTGATTTCATTGCACTTGATAAAGGTTTAGTAACGCCTCGTAAAGCAGTTGATGCTTTAATGCAGACTATGGAAGAGTATGCTAATTGGGGGTTCCATTTTATGGAAGATAAGTTGATAGATAATCCTAATTACTTTTATAGAGAGACGGCTTTTCTTGAGATATTTTTAACTTTTGATTCAAGTACAACAGAGTCTACTGAAGATGAACCAGAATCATTAGATTAAATTATTATGTGCAAATTTGTATAAATTTTTACACTTAACAAATCCATTGTAAGTTCAAAATATAGATACGGTAGTGAAAGTCTACCGTATCTAATTAACCATAACCTAACTAACAATAAATAAAAGCACTTGTTAATAGTTACTGTGAAGTCTTATTATATTTTTACACCTCTAATTTCTTCAACGGCAATCCATAATTATATTGTCTGAAAAATCCTTTGTGAATAAGTTTCAGACCAAGGGTCTGATAATACTTGTAGTCATCATCCTCGGTGCAGAGGTATTTGTAACCATAGCGTGGGGCGTACTCCTTGAAGAAACGAGCAAGGTCTTTCAGATTTTCCTGCTGGTTTCGTTTGAAGTTGCTACGTACAATGATAATGCTCCAGTCGGGGATGCTGCCAACGCCGCAACTGTATTCCCAGAAACGAATGTATAAATCCATTTCGCCTACATGGACAGAAACACAAATACCGTTGGCGTTGTGCATGACGGAACAGCAGTTTCTGTAACCGAATCTCTCACACAAATAGAGATTGAAATCGTAAATAAAATCGGAATAGTTCATAATAATTTGAATTTTGATGGTTAATAAAAAATTGATTATAGACTGAAACCTCGCTTACGTTTCGGTTTCTTTTTCTTCTTTTTAAGCCGATTGGCCTGTATCGCTTCCTCCGTATCATAATCCGTAGGAGAGGGAGTAAACAGTCCCAGACTAATACCGGAATGATTCTCCTGCTGATATTCATGCCGAGGTTCCTCGCGTATGGTTTCTGCCTGTGACTGACGCTGGTTCATGGTAGCAGAAAGAGCGTTATATCTCAATTCCTGGTCGATGTTCAGGAAACTGAACTGGCGATCAATCTTTGAACCGCTAAAGGTCAGTTGGTCACATGTGAACTTGACACCTTGCATCTCTCCGGTCGTGCGACTTAGCTTCCATTGCGTATCAATTCCGTACTTCCGTAAGGCCAGTCGCAGCTCACTCCAGCTTCGGGCGTTCGGAACTTCTCGTTTCAAGGCATGATAGATAAAATACTTTACCTTGTCATGACGACGTAACCGCATGAAATTGACATTCTCTTTTCCTTCGGCAAAATGCAAACGGTAACGGGCTGTCAGCATCTTGCAGACCTTTTCGTTTCGGTAGCGGTCGTTCTTGTCGCTGATGGTGCGGCCGTCATTATCCACCCGGTTGTAAACGATGTGACAATGCGGATGATCACGGTCGGTATGCCTGGCGATGATGAACTGCGTGTTCTCGATTCCCATCAGCTTCATATAGTCGTGGGCAATTTTCAGCATCAGTCCATCATCGTCACGGATGCGGTCCCCGTCTTCTGCAGAGAAACTCAATGATATATGGCCGACCTTGTTCTTGACCTTGTCATTCAATAAAGTCTGCAACTCGAATTGCTCCGCTATTTCTTCAGGTGAACCGTAGACGCCAACCGCTTTCAGCAGGCGTGATTTATCTTCTTTCAGCACATAGTTTACGCACCCGGAAAACGATGTACCCTTGACAATTTTACCGATCATCCTTGAGCTGTTTTATGAGTTGTGAAATCTGTTGAACGGCGGTACTGCATTCATCGGCCACACGATAAAAACCGTAAGCATTGGCTCGTCTGGCAAGCTGGTTCAGATTTGTGCTTTCGCCAATCAGTTTTCGGATGATGTCAAGATTTTCTCTTGTAATCCGTTCGCGCACCGTACCGTGTTCGATGAGTGAACGCACTACTTCGCTTTGACTGCGTTTACTGCGTCGGCTGAGTGCTCTGAGCCAGCCGAATTGTTCGTCTGTAAGACGGATTGTAACTGTATTTTTCTTGTCCATAATATTCGCTTTTGAGATTAATAATTGTGACCATCGGGAGCTGTCTCACCTTCTTTTGAGGTGAGCAAGTGGCCGGGAAATGTAATACACCGGCATAAACTTGCTCCAGTGAAAAAGGAGTGAATCAGACATCTGACAATCATCGTTTGAAAAGTCCTTTCCGAGTATGTTGAACCGTTGCTGAAAGCGGTGCTTTCTCCACATTGACAAGCTGTAAATCGAAAGTTTCGACCAGCGTTTTCAAGGCCGGATTCAACGTGATAAGACGATTGAAAATTGCGTCCTTTGTCTCTTCTCTCAGCAGAAAATCGGCAATGTCATAACCTGCATCACGTTCTTCTTTTGTTGCGTTTCTTTCCATAAAATCGAAAAGAGAAACCTCTATTCCCAGGCTCCGGATCATCTCCATTTTACTGTTCCAATAGTCGGTCGCCCCCAGGTCGGGGAAGAGCAGAACACGTCGGTTTCTCAATACGCTCATGGCATCCCGATTAAACGCTCCATTCTTTCCACCCGAAGCAATCCAGAGGTATTGTGGCAGGTAAAAGCTGGAAATCAAAGCGCTTTTCTCACTCTCCACAAGGGCAACCGGACGCTGCTGGTCGGAGGACAAAAGGTGCTCACCAAACAGGCATTGCCGGAGATTGAAATTCTCTTTCTTCAGAAGGGAATGTACCCACGTGATGTAGTTGTGCGGCTTTTTAATCCGTCTTCCGTTTTCAGGATTGTAGAGCATCACTTTTCCGGTGCGTACCCGTCCGGAAATATCCACCTGCCAGAAGACCGTAGCTCCCGGCCAATGCTTCGAGGTTCCTACATGGTAGCGCAACATTAGCTCTTCGGTAGCCTCCTGTCCGAAATGGAAACTCAGGAACTGAAACAGCTTGTTCGTGTGATACAGTTTCAGGGACTGCCTCATGATTTCCGGCTCAATGAATGAAGGCGCAGGAGGCAGACTGATGCGAGGCTTGGACACCGGCACAAACTCTTCGTTCAATCGTTCTTTGGCAATCGGGTTTTCGTCGAAGTACATTTTGGGCGTATAGTTATAGCCGCACTTCTGTTCATGGTTGCATCGCCCTACATAATCAGGAAAGTTGATTTGCTTTTCCGTATCGATGTATTTGGCGAAACAACTTTTGCGGTGGCAGTTCGGGCATGTGTGCCGGGTGCTGACACCTTTGTATGGTTCTAATGTAAATCTGTAGTTCATTTTTCTTTCTGTTTGGATGTTACTATGCACATTTTCGCAACTTCACAAACCCCTCGGTTGCGAAAATGTGCATAGTAACAGGTTTATTTACTGTATTCTCCATGATTCTCTTTTCTGAATAATGTTCCGATGTGGCGTTTTAGAAACATCTTGAAAGCATGCTCCTTCATCCCGTAGCTTTCAGCAATGCCGATACCTTCTGCCGTTGTAAATCTGTGAGGCAGATTCAGGTATATGTTGCGGTGCAATTCGCTCAACTGTTCCTGACTGACGGCAGTCTGCACTTTTACGGCTGTTGTCCGAAAATACTCGGCCAGCAGGACGGCACGGTTCACGCTTTCAAGGTCAATCGTAGTCTTATCGCACTCTCCGCAAGTCCATCGGGCAAGCTGTATAATCAGACAAAACCGGATAATGTAGATTTCCAGTTTGCAGTAAATACCTACCAAAGCATCATTGGTTTCCATATCACATTGACGGGCATTTTCATGCTGCCAACCGTAAAGCCGTTGCTTGGCATCTTCATCGAATGGCAGGCATTGAGGCTGTAACTCATTGTTCTCGTCATGCGGACAATCCTGTGTGATCAGCTTGTCGATAATCTGTTGCCACTGGATTTCCAGTTCTTCAGGAGTTTCCCGGTCGTTCCATCTGCTTTTCAAGACAGATTCAGGCATCACGAAAAGAATACGGTCAATGAAACCGTTACTCGAACGCTCGCCCTTGACCAGTTCGCCCAAAATCTTCTTTTGGATAGTACCGATAACGGAGATGTAAGGACGTCTGATAAAAATGGAACTTTGCGTACTCTTGCGGTCGGAAATCGTGGGCTTGGCATTGAACACCGAAAGCCAAAACTGTTCTTCCGAACCGTTATTATAGCGGTTGAAATTCTTGAACCAGGCCGACAGCTCGTCCGACCAAAGGCAGAGTCCTCTGGGATTCTGAGCATGTATCAGGCTCAATCCTTCGGGAGTGATATCCGAAACAAGAAAGCGTCTGCGCACGGGAGCCTGCGGAAACTCATCCAAACCGGCTTCCAAGCGTTCCTTTTTGCTCATGGACATAGCGCGTTCATACTCGGCATACAGCTTCTGATACTCCTGATTCTGACAATAGTCGTGCTCAATGAACGGCTGGAAAGCGAAACTCAGCGGATGACTCTTATTGGCTCCGGGGCGTCCAATCAGTGCCATGTACAGAATGGGACTTTCCAGCCAGTTGCGTTTTACCTGCACCAGATGGGAGTTTCCAATCCCCACGGCAATGGCTGCAAGGATAGCCGCAGCAACATAATCCACGGGATAGCCCTGACAATCGTGCAAACTGCTGATGATACGCTGAATCCTGATAGGAAAGATTTCTATCGGGAACTCACCGCCGGACATCTTGGCTCCAATACGCACAGCTTCGCCGATGATACCTTCTGCTGTTAATTTGGAAGTTTCCATAGCCGTGCAAATCAAAAGTTATAGCCTCCCTTTGGTTTGCGCTTCGCTCCATGTACTATCTCCGCTGCCTGTTCTTGGATCGACATGGCCTGCATCTGCTTGCGCCCGGACTCAATCCATTGCAGCAACTCATCTTCATAGAAGTAGAGTTTCTTACCTTTTTTATAGGCTGGAATCAGTCCTTTACGTGCAAGCGTGTAAATGGTAGGCTTCGCTTTTCGTGTGATTTTACAGGCTTCGTCAATTTCAACAAGACGATGCTTGTCTAAAGAAGTTTGTGGCTGTAGTGCCGCCACCATTTGTCGGATTTGTTCCATCTGTTCTGTGAGATAACCTACCGCCTGCGGCAGCTTATCAAAAGTGATTTGTTCGTTTGCCATACGTACTCGTTTTTAATTGTTCGCTGGCAAAGGAAATTGGTGTTTTGATGGTGGGAAACATCACCGGAATATAACTGTGAGATAACTTTTGGTGGTGATAAATTAGTATATTTGCAAAAAAGCAGACTATGAACAATACAGATAAAGTCTATCTAATAAAATGGGTTGGACCATTCTCATATGATGAGTTATATAATTGGGAAAAGAAATGGTTGGAGAATAATAATGAAAATTTTAATTTGTACTTGTTGCAAGGAAAAAGAAAATACGCTAGAAAATTTTCTTATTATTGTGGACAAACTATTAGATGCGTATATAGAAGACTAAAAGATAGGGATCATCATTTTAAAGAAATAGAACATAGCGATTATTCTATATGGATTGGTAAATTTTCCAATGTTGTACCTAATAAAACAGATATAAATGTAGTAGAGAAAATCATAACTTCAGAGCTAGCAGAATTAGAATTAGGATTTGAAAATATGATGAATGAAATAAATTTCCATCCACCAGTTTTCGATGTATATATTATTAATCAGTGGTATCATCCTATAAAAAATAGTGAATGGAAGAGGATACATTATAATTCACCTGCTAATTATATTCCAGATTTAATGATTTATGATTCAAACTCAAAAGAAATGAAGGGAACTAGAAAAATAAGGAAATTAGGAATATTGGAATAAGTTTCATGTAATATTCAGATTTAGTCTGATTTTACATCCAGATTCTGTGTGTGACATTTTACGTTCAATAGTTGAGATTTCCAGGTCGCGAAGGGTATGGGCAAAAACATTCTTGATTAGGGTAGCAGTATGAATACGCTTTCTGCCAAAAGCCTTGCCAATATTCCAACCAAAGTGCATAATGTCAATGCTTTTAAGTTGTGAGTCAACCTTTACGGGCGATACCTTTTGTAAGGTATCGCCTGAACTGTATTCTACGATGTATGCACATAGACGGTTGAGATCTTCTTCACTCATATAGGCAACCATTGTTTGCTTCGTATAGCTAATGACCTTTTCTAATTTGGTTTGAATAGCATGATTCTGTTTTGCGATAGCGTTGGTTCGCATGACTTCATATTCTGAAGGTTCAGAGATTGCTTCTTCAGTGGTAGGAGCAGGCTCAATGACATCAGGCGTAGCCTGGTTTGAATCTTTGATTGTAGTGGCTTCCGGCTCAGAAACGGTATCATTGTGATTTTTCATCTTTTGAAAAGCAGAGAAACGCAATAGAAAAGTTTCTATGCGTGGCAGCAGAAACTGATTGAAAGTTGTCTGTAAACTGGCATAGATCGCCATCAAGACAATTACTGCTGCAAAAAATGCAACAATACTACTGAAATCGTCAACGCCTTTGGATAAAACAAACTGCCGAGCTAAAACGCCAACGACAAGAGTGCCTACCAATACAAGGGAATAGAGTGCTATATGTTCTATACTTTTCTGATTCATAGTGATATTTGCTAATTGTTTGTGCGCAAATATATGTCATTTCATAAATACCATGTTATAAATCCAAGAAAGTGGCAGCATTTGTCCTCGATATGGTACTTATTTCTATACCCATCTATGCCAAAATAAAATAAAAAAGAAGAGTCCGACTAGGTTTTAACCCCATGTCGGACTCTTCTTACTTTACAGAACTTTATACTATTTCAGCGAAATCTTGTTCGCCGTCTCTCGCTTCTTGGAATTGACCAAATCAGCATAGATTTGAGTGGTGGTGACATTCTTGTGCGTCAACATCTTCGATACTGTGTAAATGTCTGTGCCTAAAGAGATTTGGATGACCGCATACGAGTGCCTAAAGCAGTGGAACAGAATACAGGAAGCAAGCAGATGAAGGGATGAGAAAGGTGAACGTAATTGGTTGAATATGAGCAAAAGTTCTGTTTTTTGCTGAGATAATGGAAAGCAAAAATGGACAGGATATTGCAGGTGTTCAGTTACCAGAATGTTAGCTGCCCAGTTACCTGAGCCAAATAGGTAACAGACTGAACAATGAAGAAGCTGTCACAGAGGCTGTTATTCACTATATGTCAGCATTTTGCATATCAAAGGACGCTTATAAAATAGGTAATTTTGCCATTAAAAAAATAAGCGTATGAAAGTAGAAAAATTTAAGGTGTTGCTCTACCTGAAAAAGAGCGGTCTTGACAAATTCGGAAAGGCTCCGATAATGGGGCGAATAACGGTGAACAACACGATGGCACAATTCAGTTGTAAGCTGTCATGTACTCCGGAGTTATGGAATCCAAGAGAAAGCCGACTGAATGGAAAGAGTAAAGAAGCCGTTGATATTAATGCAAAAATTGACCGGCTCCTGCTTTCTGTCAATTCTGCATTTGATTCACTTGTAGAACGTAAGATTGATTTTGACGCGACTGCCGTAAAAGAGCTTTTCCAGGGAAGTGTGGAAACCCAGATGACTCTGTTGAAACGGCTTGATATGCATATAGAGGATATGCATTCAAGAATCGGTATTGATGTGGCGAAAAGCTCCATGTCAACATACATTTACAACCGCAGGTATCTTGGAGAATTTATTCAAAAACGATTCAAGACAAGTGATGTCGCTTTTGGACAGTTGAATGAACACATTCCTTGGGAGTTTCAGAATTATATTCTGAAGGACAAGGGACTTGCGGTAGATACGGCAAGACATTATCTGGCCATCCTGAAGAAAATCTGCCGGATGGCATTTAAGGAAGGATACGCGGAAAAACGTTATTTTGTGAATTTCAAACTACCCCAAGAGCACCGTAAACCACCACGGTCTTTGAGCCGCGAAGATTTTGAGAAAATCCGTGATGTCGTAATACCACCGGAAAGAGTCACTCATAACATAGCCAGGGATTTGTTCCTCTTCGCCTGTTATACAGGAGTCCCATATGCGGATGCGGTTTCAATTACCCGAGAGAATATATACAAGGATGATAAGGGCGATTTGTGGTTAAAGTATCTGAGAAAGAAAAATGATTATCAGGCACGCGTCAAATTGTTGCCAGAGGCTATCTCTCTTATAGAAAAATATCGTTCGGATGAAAGGGAAGAGCTTTTCCCGATGATACACCATCCCAATATGAGACGCCACATGAAAGGTTTACGGGATCTGGCTGGCATAAGCTGTGATTTGGTCTATCATATGGGAAGACATACCTTCGGAAGTCTGATAACCCTTGAGGCTGGTGTTCCCATTGAAACAATCAGCAAAATGCTGGGCCATACCAATCTGACAACTACTCAGCTTTATGCAAGGGTAACTCCTAAAAAACTTTTTGAGGATATGGACAAATTCATCGAGGCAACGAGTGATATGAAACTGGTATTATAAATCAAGAATGAAAGAATCATGAGAAGTACATATAAGCAACTGTATTATATAAACCGTGGTAAAGTCAAATCTGACGGGACTACATCAATCATGTGTCGTATTACAATAGACGGAAAGGCTGTTGTATTATCGACCGGGTTGTATTGCCAGCCGGAAGAGTGGAACAGCAAGAAAGGGGAAGTCAAGAACAACAGACTGAACGGGATGCTTGATGAACATAAGAAACGCGTAGATGAAACTTATGCTGAACTGTTGAAAGTGAACGGCGTTATCAGTGCGGAACTGCTGAAAACAGCCATGACAGGAGCTGCTGACATCCCGAAGTATATATTACAAGCAGGAGAGGTGGAGCGGGAAAATCTGAAAATCCGTTCCATTCAAATAGATTCAACCTCCAGTTACAGGCAATCAAAAATGTATCATTACTATCTGGGGGAATACATCCGTTCTCTGGGCAAGGAGGACATGCTTTTTACAGATATTACCGAAGAGTTTGGCACCAATTTCATTTTATATCTGAAAACAAATTACCCTCATAAGCCATCATACCGTAACCATTGTCTTTGCTGGCTGAAACGTCTGGTTTATCTTGCCGTGGATAAAGGAATTTTGAGATATAATCCTTTGGATGATATAAAATATGAAAAGAAGGCACCCGCAAAGCTCATGTATATAAGCAAGAACCAGCTTCAGGAGATAATGAGCCATCCAAAACAGGATCCACTACAGGAACTTGCAAGAAGAACCTTTATATTTTCATGTTTTTGCGGTCTGGCTTACGTTGATGTACGTAATCTCTATCCGCATCATATAGGTACAACTGCGGAAGGACGGAAATATATCAGAACATATCGCAAGAAAACAAGCGTTGAATCATTTATACCATTGCATCCGGTCGCGGAGCAGATAATTTCCTTGTATAATACGACAGATGACAGTAAGCCCATCTTCCCGTTACCAATACGTGATATGATCTGGTTTGAAATACATGAGTTGGGCTTTTCCCATCAGTTCAAACATAACCTGTCATATCATCAAAGTCGTCACACTTTTGGCACCCTAATGGTCTCTGCAGGGGTTCCTATGGAAAGCATATCCAAAATGATGGGACATACAAATATCAGAACGACACAAGGATATGCAAAAGTTACTGATGACAAGATTTCAGAGGATATGGATAAACTAATTGAAAAGAGGATATCATTCACATCTCATTTGGATAAGAATCAGTATAATAGCGTTGTTGAAAAAAGAAATATTTAAGATTATAATCTACTTTAAAAGTGCTTTTTTGATTAATCCCTCTCAGGGTATTTACTTGATGTAATCCTATAAAAACATTTTTGAAAGTGGATTCAGGCTAGTAAAATCACATATTAATAGCTAAATAATACTTGTAATCACTATCTTTGTATTCAATAGATTGATATAATTATTGTCAATTTCATATATTTAGAATTTTTAATTAATATATTTATGGCTAATATTAATAAAATTGAAATAATAAATAAACTATCAGAAGACGAATTCTTTTGTATGTTTGAAACATTGGTAAAGAATCAAAATTTTGATAATGTGACTCGCTACAATAATTGTATAGTTGGAGAACAAAAAATTATGGGGCGTAAAACAGTTTGTTTATTTGCTCTATTTCCTCAAAAGCTTAGCGGTATTACAAATGAAGAAGTAGAAATCGTTTATAAAGGAATTGAATCTCTTCAAAATAAATATTCTGCAAACTTAGTTTTCGTAGTTTCATTACAAACAATTTCAAATGGATTTAAGAATACTTTAATGAAAAAAAGTACAAACATTAGTCCGACATATATTGAACGTAATGAATTGATATCTCTTATTGATGAATATTATTCTGACTTTTGGCGTCATGAAGATCAAGATCTTTTAGCATATGAAAAAACACTTTTAAATTTTATTCAAGAAGATACTGAATTAAGGAAATTGAATTTTTCCCAAGATAAATATAAACAAAAATTAAATTTTTTTATAGAGCCACAATTGTCTCGCTGCTATGAAGATAAAAAAACGAAAACAATCGTTAGAAGCAAATACAAAATAGATGATATAATAAAACAAAAACAGTCGTTAATTATTCAAGGTGAAGCAGGTTGTGGAAAGTCAACATTATTAAAGAGGATTATAAAGCATTTGATAGATGAAAATTCAGCACTAAAAGAAAAGAAAAATTTACCAATTTATCTTTCTTCACAGGATATAATAAGTTCAATCGAAGACATAAAATTTCTTATTCAAGATAAATTGAAGATTATTTTGGGTGAAGCTCCTCTTAATGAAATTAAAGATAAGTATTACATCCATCTTTTAATTGATAGTATAGATGAATTAGAAGATTTTCATAGTGTAATCTTTGAGCAGCTAGAAAAATTAAAAGAGAAATATAATATAAAATATTATGTTGCATCAAGGAATGTAGATATGCTCTTGCAAAATGTTGGAAATGCAAACGTAGAGATATACGATATTCGTAGATTTAACTTTGAGCAGATAAAGCATTTTCTTAATGCATTTTTTTCAGGCGAGGAGATAAAAGCTTCTAATTTATTAGAAGCTTTAAGAGAAAATAAAATCATAGATAAACTGCCACTCACTCCATTGAATTTATCTTTGATTTCAATTCTTTTTGAGGAAAAAGATTTTGAGATACCAGCGACAATATCTGATATATATGATAATTTTAATTCTTTAATAATTGGTCGGGCTGTTGTTTCTAGTCGCGTTGAGTTTGTAGATATATCTTTTAAAGAAAGAATTCTTTCTATATATGCTTTAGAATTGCTTAATACTGCAAATCATCAGCCTATGGAAAAAGGGGATTTTGAAAAATTCTTTGTAAATTATTTTGCAAATAAATCGATCCCGATTAAGAAAGGAACACTAAATGATGCCTTAGACTATATTGTTAAGAATACTGGAATATTATTTATAAAAGATGGAAAGTATGTGCAATTTACTCATGCATCTTATATGGAGTATTATGCTTCAGTTGAAATATTTAAATTTCACCGTGAACTTGAGACCTTATATGTTGATAAATTCTACGATTCAAATTGGCAAAATTCTGCTATCTTTTATGCAGGAAAATCCAAGGACATGCCTAATTTTTTGCAGGATATACTTAAAAAGGTTCAAACTAGTTGCAATATATATGAATATATGTCTGGTATTCTTGGTTGTGGATATCTAATACAAGCATTATATTTAACAGATAACAAAATACGTAAAGACGTTGTAATAGAAGCACTTAGATTGTCTCTTCTATCCTTGGAGGCATTCAAGGTGTTAGCTATTGAGAATAAGTTTTTATATCGTGACTATAATTTACCATTAGTACAGATAATAAATTTCATCTATTTTTATGAAACATTTAATTCTATAACATTAAAAGAGCCTATGAAAATGGCTTTTGATGAACTATATGCTAAATATGAAGACCTTTTAGCAATCAATGATGATCAATTAGCTAATCAAATAAATGCTATTGGATATAATTTGTTAGAATTAGCTTTTACATTAGATTCAAAACGTATTGGAGATCAACATGGATTGGAAAAGGTTATAGATTCAGATTACATTTTGAAGAACCCAAATCTTTTATTGCTAGCTGATTTTTCAATGATGCTTTTGGGAAAAGTGAAATATGAATCTTTTAGAAATGCACTTAAGAAAAACATATCAACATTAGCTCCTGCATTAAAGCAAATAATAGAACAGCCAATACAAAAATTAAGATTTACAGCTTTAGATACTGTTAGTATTCAAGGGCGAATTAAATTGATTGTAGAAGGAAAAACAGATGCAGAATTACTATCACATGCATATAGTGTTTTGACAGGAGGTTTTATGCCTTACTGGACAATTATTCCTGGAGGTAGAAAATCTGATACAGGATCCGCTTCAGAAGTTAAAGAAACATTATTACATTCTTATCCACTATTAGAAAAAAACGATATTGTTATAGGTATTGTTGACCATGATTATGCAGGTCTTTCTGCGTATGGTTATTTAAAAAATGATTTTATAGAGAAAGAACATAATATGTGGAAAAAACATAAAGATGCGAATATAAATATAATATGTATTCCTATACCTGGAGAAATGAGTAATTACTTAATGCCGCGTTTTGAGGATAATTATTTTGAAATAGAACATTATTTTGGTCTAGATTTCTTAATTAAGAAGAAAGTTGTTCGTGAAACAGCTATACATAATATTTATGAAGTTCTTGATGGCCGTAAAGTAAGTTTTTCTAAAGAAATGAATGACATAGATGATCCTCATATATTTGAGAATTTTCTTCAGTTATTCCAACTTATTGATAAAATATCAGGGGTTAATGTAAAATATATTCTATAAATATGGGGAATTACAACAGTCGCCCGTTCCCTCTGTCGTCCATAGAAGTTAGTACAGACTCTATTGAAAGCGAAAAGGTCAGGCGGCTGTGCCGTTTCGGGCAGAATCTTCCTCTTTCAGAGCGTATTCAGCCCGAAAACCTTTTCCCTTTCACGTCTGTACAATGGAACCGACGGCAGCGGAAACAAGCGACTGACGGAAAAGTCAGAAGACGCAACAGCATATAGATTGGTTCAAATAGGGCCTAATTCTATATGCTGTTATTTTATCATTCAGAAAGGCTATTTTTTAGAAACACAAATAAAATGGGCAGGCGGTCAACTGCGCTCCTTCCAGAAAAATCAAAATCCTTGTGTGTTCTTTGCGGGGACGCTTGGGCTATTAGCTCCTTTTGTATCTGTACGCCTCCTTGTACCCTTTCATCAGTGTCTTTTCTATGTCAGAAGCCCGGTAGAGAATCTTGCCGCCTACTTGTGTGTAAGGCAGAATACCGTTGTTTCTGTAGTCCTGCAAAGTCCTCCGGCTCACTTTCAGCAGGTACGCCACTTCCTTGTCCGTCAGTAGTTCATCGCCATAGGCAGACGGTTGCCGTTTCTCCAGCAACTTTTCGAGCAGGGCCAACAGCCTGTCGAAACTCGAGTGGAACGCCTTTACCCACTCGTGGTCCTTTTCTCTGATTTCATTACTCATATGCTCTTGATATTGGGTTATACATTATTCTTGAAATTCTCTCAAATGGTCTTGCCTTTCCAACGGGCTTCCTTACGTTTCTCCTCCACATTTCCGACCACACGCTCTACATCGTCAGGACGGTAATAAGTCCGGTTCCCTATTTTGGTAAAGGCAAGCGTCCCGTTGTCCCTCAGGGTCTGCAAGGTTCTAGGGCTGATACGCAACCTGCGGCAGACCTCGTGGTTGTCCATCCATTCACTTGTTTCCTTTCCGCCGTGTTCACGGCACAGACTTTCCACCCGCTGCACGAAGCGATCCAGTTTGGCGGCAATCTCCTCGAAAGTCCTTTTTTCAAAGCTGATGATTTCCATTGTCTTCATTATTTTGAGTTAAACATATATTCAAAATTCCGGAAAAGGACAGGTCTTTTACAGCCGATATTCCATCATGTCTCATTGTCCTATTCTCGGCAGGAAATGTGACCGTTTATCCCTGTTCCCACTGCAAATAAAAGCAGTAGAAATCACACTGCAATGGATTTTCAAGCCAGTGACGATGCGTTGCCCGGAATGACATCATGTTACATATCAACCGCATACAATGAGCCTTCTTCATAAACGGAATCCGCTTGAATAATCCGGTGTGGAGAGATCACTCCGGCAAATCACGGCAGGCAGCACCGCCCGCCCAATCGGTATTGTGCATAGGGTAACATAATTGCTACAGCATCTCCATTTGCTTGATTCTGTTCACTATACACATTTCCTTTGCTCACGACAACGAGTCAAGGTGCGCACCGAGACCAGTGAGTAAACCGATTAAAATCAAAAATGTATGGTAACAAAAAAGAAATTGACCAAAGAAGAATGGGAGGCCATGACAGGTACGGACATGTCATTCATACTCCCGTCAGATGGCGGCATTGAAACTGCCCGTGAATCATCCTTGAATGATACCGGAAAAGAGAAGTCAGAAGGAACGGTAGAACAGACCGACACCCCATCCGAGATCCGGCAACCGCCAACAGGAAAAGAGGAAGCCGTTCCCGCGTCTCAACGTCGTATAAGCAGCAGGCAGAGGAAACTTTCTCTGGACGAATACAGGAAAGCCTTTCTTCAGGTCCCGAGAATCGAAGACCGCAAGCCCGTGTTCGTAAGCGGTGAGGTACGTGACAGGCTGGACGAGTTTGTCCGCAGGCTTGGAGGACGCAAAATGAGTGTTTCCGGACTGCTTGAGAACATCGCCCGGCAGCATCTTGAAATCTACTCGGAAGACTTCGAGCAGTGGAGAAAACTGTGACATTTTCCAGAATGACCGACTTGCTTACTGACTCCAGTCATTACAGTATTCAGACAGTCAGGAGCCGACCTGAGGGGGTAACGGACAAAACTTCAGTTTTGGGAGTTAGCGAGGTTATCTTTCGGGCATCCCGAAAACCTCGCTCCACTCCCGAAGAGTGGAGGCAATCCGCTCCCGGTGGTCGCAGATTGTGAGAAAAAGTATAATCAGAAATCAAACGAAGAAAATATGAATGACAGAAAGAAAAACAGACCGAGAGGACGCCCCAGAGTAAGCGGAGTGTGCAAACTCAGCAAAGCCGTTACAGTGAAATTCTCCAAGATAGACTATGAACGGTTGTGCCGACGCAGCAGACAGGCCAACCTCACGCTGGCGGAATTTCTCCGCACATCAGCTTTTGAGACGACGATAACGGCCAGGCACTCTGCCGAGGAAACTGCCGTCATACGCAGTCTTACGGGGATGGCGAACAACCTGAACCAACTGACCCGTCTGTCCCATCAGGCCGGATTCCACCGTACCCAAAAGACGGTGACAGAACTCCTGCAGAAACTCAAGGATATTATTATCCGGTACAGGTACGGAGAAAGGAGGCCGTCATGATTGGCAAGATCAAGAAAGGGAAATCCTTCGGCGGCTGTATCCGTTACGTGATGGGCAAGGACAACGCGGAAATTATTGACTCAGACGGTGTACTTCTTGAAAATATCCGGGAAATAACGGCCAGTTTCAACTACCAGCGTGAGCTTAATCCGAAGATAAAACAGCCTGTCGGGCATATCGCATTGAGCTTCAAGCCGGAGGACAAGGCACTGCTGACGGATGAGTTTATGGCTAAAATAGCCAGGGAATACATGGAGCTGATGGGCATAAGGAACACCCAGTTCATCCTGGTAAGACACCATAACACGGACAATCCGCACTGCCATCTGGTCTATAACCGCATCGGGTATGACGGCAAGGTAATCTCTTCTCAAGGCGATTACAAACGTAACGAAATCGCCACAAAACTACTTAAGGACAGGTACGGGCTGACGTACGCCGAGGACAAGGGTAAGACTAACGTGGAGAAACTCCATGCTTCGGAACGTGTGAAATACGAAATCTTCAATGCCGTCAAGGCGGCTTTGAAGCACTCCGGAACATGGAAAGAGTTCAACGATTATCTGCTTCGCCGGGGTATCAGGCTGGAATTTGTAAAGCGTACCCGGGAGATAAAAAGGCCGGAGGACATACAGGGAATCCGGTTCACTAAGGACGGGCAGACCTTCAAGGCTTCACAGATCAGCCGGGAGTTCAGCTTTGCCAGACTGAATGCCCGGCTGGGCTGGAAGACTTCGGAATCCCAACAGGAATCCGAACGCAAGGTGCAGCAAAGGATACCGGACGGAGGTCATCTCTTCGAAAGTACGGGGCCGGGACTGTTCAGTCCGACAAACGGCACTGCTCCCGAAGAGCCGTTACCTCAGGAAGAACTCTTGCGCAGACGCAGGAAAAAGAAAAGGAGGAAAGGATTCGGGCTGTAGCCAGTCCTTGCCCATTCAAATTATTCATGAACATTAAAATTGCAGGAATATGAAATTGGAAGAATATATCGAGAGCATCTTCGGATGCCTGGAAAGAATCGAGAACAAAATCAACGGGTTGTCCATTCCCTTGCCGGAAGGTAATAGTCCGACAGTTAACAATGAAAAGGATGAGTCCGTGCTGAATGAAGTCCGGAATGGTCATGAGACATTTCGCAAATTGTTGGTTCGCATGTGCGAGGGGCTTGCCGCCATCAAGAACGATATGGTTTCCATGGACAGGAAGAACTTGTCACAGGAAAGACTTGGACAGGTCTTGTCAGAAATGCGAAATGAACAGCGTCAGCACCAGGAGAAAGTGGAAACCCTGTTTTGTGAGACCAATGACACAATCAGAAAGAATACCGTCAAGACAAGCAACATCAACCATCATTTCAGCCTGAGTGTAGAATCCCCGTACACTCTCGGGAGTTTTTTCGTGATGTTCGTGACAATCGTGATTCTGTCCGTGGCTCTCTATTTTTCGGTGAGGACGGATAACGTACAGGCCGATAATGATCTGAAATACCGTTATGTCAAGATGAAAGGAGATGCTACCCCCGAACAGATTGTGGAACTTGAGAACCTCTTTGGACCGAACCGGGATAACGAACGGATAGAACAGATGCGTGAGGACGTGGAAGCCTACGAGGAAGCGGTACAGAGACAGGCCACCCTGACCGAGCAGGCACGGCTGAAAGAACAGGCAGCGAGAGAACTGGACAGCAAGGCAAAGTCCATCAAAGGCAAACCCATTCAATCGGACAAACCTAAAAAGTGAGCGTATGGCAAGTGTCAAAGTGAAATTCAGATCTTCCACCATTGAGGGAAAGGAAGGTACCATCTATTATCAGATTATCCAGAACCGTGTAATCCGTCAGTTAAAGACGGATTACCGGATATTTACGGATGAATGGAATGAGACTGGAAACTGTATCATTGTCGGCAGTTCAGAACGAAGCAATCTACTCCTTTCCTTGCAGGAACGCATAGAGTGGGACCTGAAACGGCTGGACATGATTATCCATCAACTGGATAATCGAAAAGCTGTATATACAGCAGATGATATTATCGCTTCTTTTCAAAGCAATACAGAGGGACAGTCGCTTTTCAACTTCATGCAAGGCATCATAGCCCGTCTAAAACAGATGGGCAAGATACGCACGGCTGAAAATTATTCCTGCACTCTGAAAAGTTTCATGCAGTTCAGAGGGGACAGGGATGTTCTGCTGTCCGAAATTGAGTCGGATTTGATGCAGCTTTATGAAGCCTACCTTCATGGGAAAGGAGCCGTACGGAATACCTGTTCATTCTACATGCGTATCCTTCGGGCGGTATATAACCGTGCCTTGGAAAAGGAACTGATGGAACAGCGCAATCCTTTCAGGCATGTCTATACGGGAGTGGATAAGACCGTCAAGCGTGCCGTTCCCTTATCCGCCATCAAGCGTATGAAGAATCTGGATCTGTCCTTACAGCCTAATCTGGAATTTGCAAGGGACATGTTCCTGTTCAGCTTCTATACCCGTGGCATGTCGTTCGTAGATATGGCTCACCTGAAAAAGAAAGATCTTCAGAACGGCTTCTTATCGTATCGCAGACGAAAGACCGGGCAGCAGCTGGTCATCAGGTGGGAAAAATGCATGCAGGAGATTGTCGGCAAATACCCGGAAGACAGTTTCAGTCCTTATCTTTTGCCGGTATTGAAATATCCTTTTAAGGATACGCACAAGCATTACAGAAATGTCATGTCCGGAATAAACCGAAACCTGAAAGAAATAGCCAGACTGGCCGATATATCCGTTCCTCTGAGCATGTACTGTGCCCGTCATTCATGGGCAAGCGCAGCCAAAGGCAAGAACATTCCGATTTCAGTTATCAGTGAAGGAATGGGACATGATTCCGAGGCGACTACACAAATTTATCTGGCCTCATTAGATAACTCCGTAGTGGACAAAGCCAACGCACAAATTCTGAAAAGTCTGTAGGATTGGAGAATGTTTAGCAAAAGCATTCATTTCTTAGACAGAGGGACTCACTCTTGCGCAAAGTTATACATTTTATTGAAAATCCTGCAATTTCGGCCGTTGGATTTTCATCCGGAAGTCATTGAATTTCAACTGTTGTTTAGCAATCCTACATATAATTCATCAGCAAATCAGCCTTATAGCCCGAAATCTCCCTCTGTCTAAGAAAGACGCAGACACCGGGACTTTCTCATCCCCTTTACGCACAGAAAGAAGATGGAGAAAACAACCGGAGAAGCCGACATACAAGAGAACAGGCTGAAAGAACTTTCATCCGACTTACTGAATACCTTGCTCAAAGATCATACAACGAGTAAGGAAGGAAAACAGTGTAATATATTCTGGGCTACTTCCGATTATGAACCGCTCGGCAAAGGTTATGAATACGGGTCACAGATTCTCCCAGAGTTGATAACCGGAGAGAACGGGCATGTGGTCATGCCCCGTATCCTGAAACACAAGGATACCCAAAGCACACGTTCCCGGGAAATGGCGGAGGTATTTACTCCGTCCTGGATATGTAATGCCCAGAACAACCTTGTCGATGAAGCCTGGTTTGGCAGAACAGATGTATTCAACCATGAAGTGACATCCAAAGACGGTACACATTCATGGGAAATCAATCCTGATAAGATTGCTTTTCCTGAAGGCAGAACATGGAAAGACTATGTACGGGAAAACTGTTTGGAAATCACCTGTGGAGAAGCTCCTTATCTGGTAAGCAGGTATGATACGACTACCGGAACATTCATTCCCGTGGAGAAACGTATCGGCCTGCTTGACCGTAAGCTCCGTATTGTCAGTGAGAATACTGCGACAACGCGTGAATGGCTGGAGGCAGCCAAGGATGCTTACAGAAGCATCTACGCCTATGAATGGCAGGGCGACAGTCTTCTTCTTGCCCGTGAAGCTCTTCTCTTATCCTTCATCGAATATTACCGGAACAAGTTCGGTAAAGATCCGCAAATTAAATCCATCAACCATATAGCCTATATCATATCCTGGAATGTATGGCAGATGGACGGACTGAAAGGTGTTGTTCCGGACAGTTGCGGAGAACGTGTGCGGATGGAACCAAGTCTGTTCGGTACGATTGAAAGACGGGAGCCGTGCGAAGGCTGTCTGAAAAATGACCTGACCAAGCACAATGGAAATTATTGCATTATCAAGGACTGGCGGGCTACAGACAAGGCAACAGGCAAAAAGGGGAAACGAATCAGATTTATCGACCTCATAAATGAAGAAGCATGAGATTCACATCGTCCCTGAAACTAAAACTGATCTATGTGTTCCGTATCAATGATGCGGCGCACCGTGGATGCCTGAAGATTGGCGAGGCAACCTGTGAGGATGAAAACGTGTTCGGTCTGTCTCCTAACAGCAAGGTGCTCAATGAAGCGGCCAGAAAGCGTATCAACCAGTATACACAGACGGCAGGTATCGCATACGATCTGCTATATACGGAACTGACCGTTTACAACCGTGGTGGACTCCGTTCATTCAACGACAAAGAAGTACACAATGTCTTGGAACGCTCCGGTATCAAAAAGAAAGTATTCGATACAGTCAACAAAGCCAATGAATGGTTCATCACCGATCTGGAAACCGTCAAGCGTGCCATTGCAGCCGTCAAGGAAGGCAGGAGTTCCCTTTCATCTGCCGAAGTTACCCAGGAGTATTCTCCAATTATATTCCGGCCGGAACAGCAGGAAGCCATCAGCAAGACCAAGAAGCAGTTTAAGAAAGGCAACCAGATGCTCTGGAACGCAAAGATGCGTTTCGGGAAGACCCTTTCCGCTCTGCAGGTTGTCAAGGATATGGAGTTTCAGCGTACCCTGATTCTGACTCATCGCCCTGTGGTGGATGCCGGATGGTTTGAGGATTTCGGTAAGATATTTTACGACCGCAAGGATTTTGCATACGGTTCCAAGAACAACGGGGAAAGCTACAGCAGTCTTGAACGGCGGGCAGAAAGCCGCGGATTGCATT
This sequence comes from Coprobacter secundus, assembly GCA_000803105.1. Classification (GTDB taxonomy): domain Bacteria; phylum Bacteroidota; class Bacteroidia; order Bacteroidales; family Coprobacteraceae; genus Coprobacter; species Coprobacter secundus. The sequence continues at coordinate 126,805 of JTDA01000008.1, read as the reverse complement.
ATGTCTATTTTGCCTCCATGCAGGATTTACGCGGTTCCGAACTTGTGGGTGGTAACTTCGACAAAAACAACGAAGTGTTTGCTACCGATTGGGACCTGATTATCGTGGATGAAGCGCACGAAGGCACCCAGACCGAACTGGGTAAAGCGGTTATGGGAGAGCTGATCAAGGAACAGACCAAAGTATTGCGTCTGTCAGGTACTCCATTCAACCTGTTGGATGATTTCAAGGAGGATGAAATCTATACATGGGACTATGTGATGGAACAGCGGGCCAAGATGAGCTGGGACGAACTCCATTTTGGTGACCCCAATCCGTATGCCTCACTGCCTACACTCAATATCTATACCTACGATTTGGGACGGCTGCTCCATGAATTTGTAGATGAAGATGTCGCCTTTAACTTCAGGGAATTTTTCCGGGTCAATGAATCCGGCAGTTTCTGTCATGAAAAAGACGTGCAGGCTTTCCTGAATCTTCTTACCAAGGAGGACAAGGACAGCCTTTATCCATATGCCAACGAGGAATATCGGAATATTTTCCGCCATACCCTCTGGATGGTGCCCGGCGTGAAGGAAGCAAGAGCACTGAGTGCCATGCTTCAGACACATCCGGTGTTCCAGCATTTCAAGGTGGTCAATGTTGCCGGTGACGGTGATCAGGACGAGGAAAGCCGTGATGCCCTGGAAGCCGTGGAACAGGCTATCGGAAAAGATCCGGATGCCACACGGACCATTACCCTTTCTTGCGGACGGCTGACGACCGGAGTAAGTGTAAAGGCATGGACTGCCGTATTCATGCTGTCCGGTTCCTATAATACAGCCGCATCCAGTTATATGCAGACCATCTTCCGCGTACAGACACCGGCTACCATCAACGGACGGGTGAAGGAGCAGTGCTACGTTTTTGATTTTGCTCCGGACCGTACCCTGAAAGTGATTGCTGAAACTGCCAAAATATCATCCAAAGCCGGAAAAACTTCACAAAGTGACCGTAAGGCTATGGGTGAGTTTATCAATTTCTGTCCCATTATATCCATTGAGGGTTCACAGATGAACCGCTTTGATGTTCCCCGTATGCTGGAACAGTTGAAACGGGTATATGTGGAACGTGTCGTCCGTAACGGGTTTGAGGACAACAGTCTGTATAACGATGAGCTGATGAAACTGGATGATCTGGAACTACAGGAATTCGATGACCTGAAAAAGATCATCGGCCAGACCAAAGCCATGCCCAAGACCAACCAGGTGGACATCAACAGTCAGGGACTGAACAATGAGGAATATGAGGAAAAGGAGAAGCTGGAGAAGAAACCCAAGAAGGAGCTTACGGAGGAAGATCGGAAGCGGCTGGAAGAACTGAAAAAGAAAACCAAGAACAGAGAAGCGGCCATTTCCATACTCCGTGGCATATCCATCCGTATGCCCCTGTTGATTTATGGCGCGGAACTGAGTGATGAGAATCAGGAAATCACGATTGATAATTTTGCCTCACTCATTGACCCGCAGTCATGGGAAGAGTTCATGCCCAAGGGAGTGACCAAGCAGAAATTCAACAGCTTCAAAAAATACTATGATCCGGAAATATTCTGTGCAGCCGGAAAACGAATCCGTGCGATGGCCCGTGCCGCGGACAAGCTGAGTATAGAGGAACGAATCGAACGGATTACGGACATATTCAGTACTTTCCGCAATCCGGACAAGGAAACGGTGCTTACTCCGTGGCGCGTGGTAAACATGCACCTCGGTGACTGTTTGGGAGGCTATAACTTCTATGACACGGAGTACCAGAATGTGATTTCTGAACCACGGTTTATAGATAAAGGAGAGGTTACTGCAGAAGTTTTCTCCCCTGAATCCCGTATTCTGGAAATCAATTCCAAATCCGGACTTTATCCGCTCTATATGGCATACGGCATTTACCGGGCAAGGGTAAAGGCTTCTCTGTTCGCTGTAGAAACGGTAGAGGAGCAGCAGACTGTATGGGACAAGGTCATAGCGGAAAACATCTTTGTCATCTGTAAGACTCCAATGGCTAAGAGTATTACCAAACGTACGCTTGCTGGATTCCGTAAAGCAAAGACAAATATGTGGGCTCCGGAAGATCTTATCAACAAAATAAAGAATCAATCAGAATTATTCATTAAAAAAGTACATGACTTAATAGGCAAAGACATGAAGATTAATGCTATAGTCGGTAATCCTCCATACCAAATCAATGATGGAAGCGGTGCATCTGACGATGCTGCAAATCCTATATACCAAATATTTGTACGGATAGCAAAACAGATCAGACCTGAATACGTTTCCCTGATTATGCCTTCAAAATGGATGATTGGAGGAAAAGCTGTTCTCAAACCATTCAGAAAAGAAATGATGGAAGATAAACATATTGCATCCATCTATGATTATGAGGATTCTGGTGAATGTTTTAACGGGCAGCATATAGATGGTGGAATCTGTTATTTTCTTTGGAGTAATAAGCACAATGGTAAGTTGCGTTACACTTATATTTCAGCTAATAAAGAGTTTTTTGTATCTACAAGATTCTTATCCGATGGAAATTCTGATATCGTTATACGTGACAACCGTCGTCAATCTATTATTGCTAAAACTTCTACAAATTGCTCCTTATTTAAGGAGATAGTCTCATTAACCCAGCCGTTTGGAATCAGAAAGGATTTATTTAATTCGCCAGAAAGATATCCACTGTCTAATTTACAAGCAGAGCCTTTCTATGGGAGCGTAAAAATTTATGGTGTGAAAGGAATTAAAGGAGGAGCAAGAAGGACGATTGGATATATTTCACCTGAAATTATAACAAAAAACAAAGCAGCAGTAAACAAGTATAAATTATTTTTTACAACCAGTTATTCTACAAATGCTTTCAATCCACCTGAAACCATCATAGGAGAACAAAACTCAGTCTGTACAGAGACTTTCCTTTTGATTGGACCATTTGACACTGAGATAGAACAGAAAAATTGTTATAAATACATTTGTACAAACTTTTTTAAGGCATTATTGTTTTTTGGTCGAGGTACTATGCAAGTATCTCAAGATGTTTTTAGATTTATTCCACTACAAGATTTTAGTAATCAAAGCGATATTAAATGGAACAAATCTATATCAGAAATAGATCAACAATTATGCATAAAATATGCTTTTACCCAGCAAGAAGTATTATCTATCGATAGAAATCATTTATAAAACTCTTTTACGAATATCAGTGAAATAACAAGCATATGATATGGTTATGGTGTAAATATAGAGTTTTGTTCTATATTTACACCATAATTGTATCTAAGATTTCAATGATTTGAATAGTCTCAGAAAAACGATCCTTCATATCATTAAATGATAGTGTGGAATTAGTCCCATGAGCAACATTATTTCTTTCTCTATTTAATACAGAAAATGCTTCTTTTAAACTTTCATTGTTTGGTAAAGTTGTTATTGCTGACTTGAAATTTTGATTTTTGTTATCATCAAAACGTTTTAATGCTTGACATATGTTTTCATAAGTAGGATTCATTGATGCATCTCTTAAATGATATCCTATAAATTGTCCCAGTTGCGGTGCCGCATTTTCATAATAATCTGCAATAATTGTTTTATAACAGACTTCAAGAGTTCCACATATACGGATCAAAGAATATTTGGTCAGATATCCAGAGAGTGGGCTAGTACTCCCAACCCCATTTATAATACCTGTAATACGGTCTAGCTCGGCATTACAGTCATCGATAGCAGCCTTGGCATTAATATTATTAATCATAGTTTTATACCATATAAAAAATGGAGTGCGCAAGAGATGCGTGTTCGGATATTATCTATTTTCATAGTACCTTGAGATATACTTTCCCTATATGTCGCATCTCTTAATAATGCAAGGCGTTTTTCTGGTAAATTTTTTACTACATCAATGCATCCTTTTTTTAATGCTATTGAAGTTGCAATCATTATAGAATCAAAAACTGTAGGGTATAGTCTACGTCTTATTTTAGAGAGATCATTTTGTAGATTAAAAAATGCTTCTTCTCCCATATTTGTATAGATAAAATCTATAACAGAATAAAATTCACTTTCTTTTTCAGCAATAAAATCTGTAGAGGCATTAATATTTGATTGCATATATTTATTTAGAGTCTGCTTTAAACTTATTTTCTTTTTGTCAGAATTATATATTTCTACAGAATTTAATGCGTAATATCTAAGGATTAATTCTAAATCCATCATCCTTGGATCTTCTTCTTGTTCTCCATACAAATAGCGCCATTGTTGATACTTATTTACTTTAAATAAAAGGGTATTCATATTACCTTGATATACGCAATTACGAATTTCTTGATTATTTAATGTGGTACCACTAGTATTAATTCTTTCAAAAACTTGAAAGAGCCCAGAATCATCAGATGGATGTTTTTGTTCAAAAACAATTGCATGAATAGTGTAGTTTTTCAGTCTTCTTTTATCTATTTCAGTTAGCTCTTTAAAGGCTTTTCCTCTCCAACGTTCGTTTATAAGTTCTGAATTAATTAATTTAAAATCAGAATCGTCACCATGCCATATACCGTCTTCAATATAGTCGTATAATGTACGTATTCGTTGATAACCATCAATAATAAGGCGTTTCCCAGATTGTTCAATGTTTGCTAAAAATATACTAGGAACAGGAAGTCCAAGAAGTAGCGATTCTATAAAACGGCTAGCATCTTTTTTCTTCCATACATATTTTCTCTGCAACTCAGGTTTTTCAATATCACCTTCTTTATATTGTTGGATTAATTCTCTAACAGAAGGATCTGCGCCCCATGAGGTAATATTAAACAGGTCATCATTAGAGAACTCTTCATTTTGCTCTTCTGAAATAAAATCTATATGTTCACTCATAGCTGTGATAATTAAATTTTCTATACTTAATTTGTACGCTCTAAATCTAATACGAAATTGGCTTTATGTTAAATTAATGTTTATTTTATTGCATAACAGGTAAAGCTGCACCACATATTGGAAGGCAACAATATTTAACATAGTCCTAATTTCTTAAAAAATATTTGATTTCGCATTTTTGCATCATCAATTACTTTTTTAAAGCTTTTAATTTCAATATATGCATTATACTTAGGATTATAGCCAAAGTACCCTTGTTTATCTGGACTTATAGAAAGTCCTGATAAATCAGCAAACTCCTCAATCTTAGGTACGATATCACATACAATATATATGTAAACAGGAGTTACGTTTTTATCTACAATAATCTCTTCTAATCCTTCAGGCATCTCATATTTTCCTGCCAGGATTTTACCTGCATAGCGTAATGCCTGATTTATTGGATTTTCCTCATCTGAATAATTCGTTCGTTTAGGACGTTTGAATTCAACAATAGCGATAGGGGATGTGATAGTGTTATCTCCATTTCGATAAAACAAACCACTTTCATAAAATATAGCAAGGTCTGGCTCCTTGTGGTCAGAACTAGAAATCACTTTATCTGATGCTATATATTGAGTGAAATTAAATCTTTCATCAAGTAACCATAAATTATGTTCTTCATATTCAATCTCCCTATCATCCTTTATCATAGGAAATATTAAATTATGCATTTCACTCTCTTTGTGAGATTTTCCTCCATCAATCCTTTTACGTAAATCATCGAATAATTCAATGATTCTACGTCTCTGACATACATAATGAGCTAAATCGTTTTTTGCTGTTTCTGTCACATTCTTTAAAATATCATTTACTTCATCCTCAAAAGATATATCACTTTCATCTTCAGCATCAGAGTATTTGTCCTGCAACTCCTTTAATGCAATCCTTGCATTTTGTTCTTTGTCAAACTTTATCTTCTGGAAACGCATTTCCAAATCAAAATCTGAAATTCCTATTGGAATAGATTCCATATCTACATCCTTTAATAAAGTCTTATTCCAAGGTGCTGTATTATATACATAATGTTCGACTTTTTGCTTCTTATCATTATATCGTTTTTCTATATCATCAGAAAAATAATTTTTAATAATAGATGAAGTGGCTTTCATTATCTGCTTTTCAGATAAATCTGAATATATATCATCTTCTTTACCGAAGTTGAAACCATCTCTTTCTGTTGTTACATTGTCATCAAGATATTTACCTTGAACATACGCTTTTATCATATAGTTCTTCTGAGTCCCCTTTTCTGTTATCTCGAACATTGTTTCTTTAAACTCAGGTACATAGTTATGCAATGCCGACTCTGTAACCTCTCTATAATTTGCTGTTAGACAGATTTTATTTGTTATTGCGGAATAGTATATTTTATAAATCTTTACTACAAAATTCCATTCATTATCACGACCTTTTATCGTAAACTTTTCTTCTTTGCCAATCTGTTGAATATCGGAATTTTCTCCAATATAATCGTTTAAGACTATTGAATTAGATTCATCCTCTTCTTTAATTGTAATTTTGGGAGTATACTTCCCCCCAGTAACAAAGAATACCAGCAAACGCTCTACAAGCTTTCTGGCAATAACTTCAAGTCCTTTGTCCAAATCAAAAGACTTGATAGAAGAAAGGTGCAAAACTGTACCTGTATGCAGGTCAGGGGTGGATTCAATATCTACTATTTGTTCATTTTCTATTATTTCATCTGCATGCCCGAACGTAAAACTTCGTTGTTTATATTTACCATCCTCGCAAAAAACACTTTCAATAGAAACATTATTAAAGTATTTTAGATACATAAACCGACCAAACCCTTTACCGCCTTTAGACATCTTAAAGCCACTTCTATAAGTATCAAAAGAGTCTTTGTTTTCCTCTGTAAAACCGATACCATTGTCTATTATATCTATTGATACAATGTCAGACAGAGTATTAGTATTGTCTAAATTTAAAGACCGCTGACCAGTTCGCTTTACTATAATATCAATAACACCATCGGTTCTTTCAGTACCGATGGCATCAATAGAATTACACACAGCTTCAATGACAGGCGTTAAACTTGTCGTTTTAGACTTAATATCCTTGATGATTCTATCAATATTAATCTTACTCATCTCAAATTGATATTACATTCCCTAGTTTATTACAAATATAAGGAATAAGTCTCATTTCAGATGGATTGTATTGGATTTTTTATCTGATAGAATGAATTTAAGGTTTTAATATTAGAAAACACATCAAAATCCTTTTCCGGTTATTATATTATTGAATAAATCACTACCTTTGTATCAGAATTAAGTGTTCTTTTCAATAATGCAGAATAAAACAGATAAGGGAACTTTGCTCGTTTCCAGATCGTTACCTGTCAAGATTCTCAATTTCATAAACTGCTTGTTTTCAGAGAGAAATAGAAACTGTTATGCCTAGCAAGATGGAAGGTTATGTGCTTTCTGATTCCGGCTTCGGCAATCCATTGTTTCAAGGGATGATGAGTCATGGAGCGGGTTAAGCCTTTGAAGACTTTTCCGGTGCCCCATTCGCCACACAACTCCAGTGCTTCCTGACTGATGGGGAGTGTGGCCTCGGTTTCTGTTTTCTCGGTGCAGATACGGATGTAGTAACCCTGATCCGGGCCGACCTCAAAATCACGCCAGTCCAGCTTCAGAATATCACTGATACGGAGACCGGTCATGCAGGCAAACAGGGAGGCCTGTTTCAAGACTGTAATTTTGCAGGGTGTAGCGGCCAGTTTCTTGACTTCATCAAGTGTCAGATACTCTTTCTTGACCTCTTTCCATTCTATCTTTTCCAGAAAGTCGTTCAAGTTCTCACGCAACATCTTTTCTTTATAGGCTATTTTCAATAAGGCACGGAACGTCGAATAATAACCGGCTGCCGAATTACGTGAGATGTAAGCATTGGGATGATTGATCTGTTTGCATTTGAGCAGGTAATCCCTGAACTTCTCGCACAGTTCTACGGTAACATCGCCGAATGTACATTTACCGCCGACAAATTTCTCGAAGTGGTTGTAAACACAATCCCATTTCTCATACTTTTCCCGTGCCTTTGTCCGGAAGTAGGCAAGGAAATCTACCTTTTGCTTGTTCTTGTCTAGGAACCCGAATTCTTCATTGATAAGCGACTGGACACGGATACAGCGAATTGCCTCTGCTTTGTTCAACATGTCCTGATTGAACATTCTTTGCTGCTCGTTCTTGGGCTTGGCATAGATGTAGATGCCGAGGAATTCCCGGCGACTCATCTTCATCGTATAAGGATTGCGTATGGCCGGATAATAATCTAGATAAAGAGATATGCGGTCGTTACGCAATGGCTTTTGTCTCAAAGTTACGTTGGTGCATGTAAGTGTCATAGCTATATTGTTTTTTGATTAATACCTGTTTTTGTTGCAAATTAAAAAGGTGTTATGATGGTGGTATTTATCACCGGAAAATAACTTTCGGCTCATTCTATCTTTGGAGGTTCAAAGAACTTATCCAGCTCAGCCCGCAGGATCTTGGTATATTTACCGACTTTGATACGGGGAATATTATGGTATTTCACATAATGGTAGAGTTGGTCTCGTGTCAGATTGAATCGTTCCATTGCTTCGGCAATGGTGTAGTATTTGGGCTCTTCGGGAGCTATGAGACCTTTGGCAATGTCCACATGCTTTTTGGAGTAGTACACCATAATACCGACTTTCTTTTTGGGAATGGCATTCTTTGATACGAAAGAATAGATGGCCGTTAGTGTCATGCCGAACTTCTCCTGCATGTCTTGCGTGCTGTACCATTCCTTGATCTCAGGATCGGGAGCTTTTTTTGCAAAGTAATCATCAATATGTTTTTTGCTCCAATAGGTTTTCCCACGGTGAAAGGTTCGTGGAATATTATGTTCCTTAGCGATGTGAAATATCCAGGAATCCTTTATGCCATACTTTTCTTTGACTTCAGCTGTGGTGTAGAAATCTGATATTGGAGTTTTCTCTTTGGGCTTATTCTCATTATTGGAAGCAATAATGTAGTCGAACATCTTATCAATATCCGAACGCCGTACAAGAGTTTTCCCATCAAATCTGACCGCTTTGATTTTCGCGTTTTTGATATACCGATAAATTGAGGTACGGCCTACACCTAAAAATGCGGCAACTTCAGTAGGGGTTAAGAACTCTTTTTCAGAATTGGGTTTTAATTCTACATCATGTTTCAAGTGGAATTCTTGAATTCGTTTTTTTCTAACTCGATCTTTGTATGCGAGGTTTGCGCACCTGTGTGAACAGTATGCGGTAGTGATCTTGTGGGCGGTAAAAATAGTGCCACACCACTCGCATTTCTTTTGAATTTCAATGTTACTAGCCATTTTAATTATCTTTTTAGTTCGCCAAATCTGTTTCATTGCGTACCACAGCGTTCCAAGGCGTTCCAGGTTGTCCACTATCTGGCAGACAGTAAACCCGACTTTGGGCTTGTGAGGTACACAGGAGGTACAAAAAATGGCGTAAAAAGGCTTAGCAACGATTATCAACGATACTTGAGCAACAAAAAAGGCGCCCGTAAAGAGCGCCATATTAATCGATTATAATCAATTTAACCATTTGATAATCAAGTATTTACTTGCCGATGCAGCATACATAGCTGCTTGAATGATAGATTGTTGCAATTTAATCGGTAGAAAAGTTGTTTTTGAGCCTCCTTGACTTGTTTTGAAGGCTGTATTACACTCTTTTTCCAGTGAATCAGAACTGCGAGGAAGTATTGCATCCTCAATGAAGTTCACCTGTTTCCTATCCAGTTACAAAGGTACAAAATTCTGGGATGTTTTCGCCGATAATGTCAACTAAATGCAAGATATTTTCATGGATATTGCATGCTGACCAAAAGAAATATTCAGTTGAAGCCTTTTTTCTTTTCTTCCCCTCTGTTTGACTTAACTTTATTGCCCGTGTATATAATAACGGCCATTAAAGTCAAGTTGAGAGTGGAGTTATATCTTTTTCTTTTGGCAAGCAAAAAATCAGTTATTGGAATTTTTCGAATGAACTGAAAAATTTAAGCCCCAACATATCATATAATATACAAATAGGAACGTTTTTAGTTACTATATGATATATTGAGGCTTTAAAACGTATTGCTGACGAGCTCATGCCTTTCACAAGACAAGGAACTTGCCCGGATCAAATCCGTTGGCGATATGTTCGTTCTCAAAAACATATCCCATTTGATTGCAAACGACATTTGTTCCGTTTATCTCAGCATTAATGTTGGTATGTGAATGCCCATAAATCCATGCGTCAATGCGACTGTCGGCAATAAGCCCACTCAGTTCAGTTGCAAATGCACTATTCAGCACTGAACCTTTATGGTGATGGGCGACGACCTCCAATGTGGGAAGATGATGTGTTACTACCACAATGTGCTTTGTGGTGCTTTCAGTTAGACTATGCTTGATGAAATCCAAGCAGAATTCATGCATCTGATTAAACTCCTCAGTTTGGAGCAATTTACCATTATACATTATCTGCCGAAAGTCGTTCATGCCTTTCCATATAAAATACTCGTCAGAAGGAGAAATCTGAGACCACAAAGTGCTCATGATAAAATCGGTATCATCAATCTTTACTACTTGATTCTGGTAATATCCTACATTCTTCTTGAACATCCAATTCCATTGCAGTCCCTTACCCATCACATCACAATAATTGTAATACTCATGGTTTCCGGGCACAATGAGCACTTGCCGATAATTTGCAGATGCCCATTTCCAAAAATTGCTCAAAGGTGCAACCTTGTTTTTCAAATAGAATATATCTCCGGCAAGAACCAGAACATCGCCAGTTACAGGTAATTCATTATGTTTCATCCACCTGCTGTTATCGCTGAATTCCAAATGCAGGTCGCTCATATATTGTATCTTCATAATCTTTTGTTTATTAATATTTTGTATAAATCAGTTCATAATTCTTTGAATTCGATTCATCGACAATAATACCCTCCAAGAAAGAAAATTTATTATACAGGAATTGGTAGTGTTCAAGTTCTTCTTCCTCAAAGTCTATGTTCTCATAGCAGTTGTCTATCTCCTTGTTGATTTTATCGTACAAATCGACGGTCGTTTTGGCTATTCGTACTTCCAACTTGGCAATATCTTCTTTATTCTTAGCAATAGCCTTTTTACAATTTTCGATTTCTTCTTTATAAAAGCATAAAACCTCCTCAAGAAGGACGTTTGTCAGCACACTTGGAGATGGGCTACATGGAAGCACAGTCAATTCACGACTTGGGGTAGTAGTAAGATAAAACAATTTACACCCCAAAGACTTTGTAACCTGTTTGTTATATTCATCGACTTTCATCAAATCTTCTTTAGATTGACTTTGGCATTCTTCATGAGACGGATGCTCTTTCTTTTTCAACAAAGGCATGTCTTTGTGTCTTAAATAGACCGTTGTATATTCACTCATACATAACCCTCCTTTTTTATTTCTTATGAAATTGCTCTACTTGTTTTTCAATCATCCTTTTTACCTGTTCAAATGATATGGGTGTAAAGTTATTGTTATCAACCCCTACATCGTATTGCGTCGGATAGAGATACTGAAGCCGGGCAGCGTCAATTCTAGTGTTGTTCTTCCTTGTATGTACGTGTCCGAACAGTTGCCACACATCTTTGTAACCGCCATCAAAGCATAGGAAAGGATAATGGTTCAAATATATCCTTTGTTTACCGACCTCTATGTGCATCTGCATTGCCACATGTTCAAATCTGTCAATGTAGCCTTGACGTATATTCTTCAAATCATGATTGCCCATAATCAGATATATCTTTCCGTTCAATCTATCCAGCATTTTAGTCCACTCAGCCGAACCGCCAAGACAGAAATCACCTAAGTGAAAAACAATATCATACTGTCCGACAGTATTATTCCAATTGGATATGATTGTTTCATTCATCATTTCCACATCCTTAAACGGCCTGTTGCAGAAACGAATGATATTCCCATGATAAAAATGGGTATCAGATGTAAAGAACACCTTGCTGCCATCAAATTTATAGTTCATTTCTACTCAATTTATGTGCATCACTGCACGTTAATAATCTGGTTACCAACAGCCCATCAGACGGAAATGGCAGAAGAGCATCATAAAGGCGACTGTCACAAATGGGCATACAAACAAAATAGTTGGAAAGTTTGGTAAGGACTCTCCAACTATTCAGTTTCTATTCTCTCAAAGTACAATAATGTACTCGCTATGTTCGTTGGAAAGTATTTACTAAACGAGGTTCAATACGTGAAACATGAACACTCGACACAGATTCAGTGCGTTTATTGCTCTGAATTGCGGTTGTTATAGATAATATGTTCATTCTGTTTCTTTGCATTGTTAATGTTTATATTGTCTCAAAAGCAATGCAAAATTAGCAAATAAATCCCATTCTCACATCACTTTTCATTAAATTCTTTTGCCATAATACTATGATATAGGATTTTATTTCTTCGATCATGCTTGCGAACCAAATAAAATATGTAATTTTGCATTTAACGCAATTTATAATTGAATACAATATGGCGAATTTGAACTGTATAAAGGCAGTATTGGCAGAAAAGGGTATCATGAGTAAGTGGCTCGCTAAGACATTGCAGAAAGATCCGGCTACGGTTTCCAAATGGTGCAACAATCATGCACAGCCTGATTTATACACATTGGCACGGATAGCAGAAGTTCTGGATGTAGATATTCACAGACTCATTTGCCATACAAAAGAAGAATAGAGGATATGAAATATACAATTGAAGAAATACGGCATATGCAGGAAGGTCAGACTTTTGACTGTAAAAGTATCCTCATTGAGCCTAAGCACCTTGCCACTATCATAGTAGCTATGGCGAATGCAGATGGTGGAATGATTGCTGTGGGTATATCCGACAAGACTCGCAGAGTAGAGGGTGTTGACCAAGACAAGGAACATCTCAATGATATATTGCGGACACCTTTGGATTTTTGTGTTCCATCAGTTTCTGTCACTACGGATTATGTGCCTTGTACGGATGCTGAGGGACGTGATAACCGTGTATTGTTGATGCACATTCCTGCAAGTCCGCGACTTCATGCGAATCAAGCTGATGAAGTGTTTTGGCGTGTAGGAGACAAATCACGCAAACTGACTTTTGATGAGCGTTTGCAACTCATGTACGACAAAGGAGAACGCTATTACGAGGATTCCACAGCATACGATGCCACACTTGATGACATAGATATGGATGCAGTCAAAGCCTACATGCAGCGGATTGGTTATGGCAAGTCTGTAATGGAGTATCTGCAAGAGAACAAAGGTTTTGTGACCTATAAAGGCGATGTGCCGCAAGTCAGTGCAGCTTGTATATTGCTTTTTGGCAAGCATCCTCAGACATTCTTTCCTCGTGCAAGGGTGCGTTTTATCAAGTATTTCGGTACAGAGGAAAAGGTGGGACGTGAAATGAATGTCATCAAAGATGTTACTTTCGATGGTCGTATTCTTGAACAGATCCAGAAAACTGTTGAATATCTTGAAACGCAGGTCAAGGAGCATTCCTATCTTGGAGAGGACGGTATCTTCAAAACCGACCGCGAATACCCCAAGTTTGTAATACAAGAGATGGTGGTGAACTCCGTTTGCCATCGCGATTACAGTATTAAGGGCACGGAAATTCAGATAAAGATGTTCGACGACCGTCTTGTGTTCGAAACACCAGGCAAGTTGCCGGGCATTGTTCGCACTGACAACATTCGTCATACCCATTTCTCTCGCAATCCGAAAATTGCGGAATACCTCAAAGCTTACGATTATGTAAAAGAGTTCGGTGAGGGTGTTGACCGTATGTGTCGTGAACTTTCGGCTTTGGGTGTCCGTGAGCCACAATACAACTTGGTTGCCTTTATCATGAAAGCAACTGTTTGTGCGAAGGTTTTGGAGGAAGGGCAAGGAACTAACCATGCCGACCAGAAGCGACCAGAAGCCGACCAATTAGGGCATAACAAGGGCATGACAGGGGCACAACAGGGGCATAACAAGATACTTTCTCTTATTGCAGAAAACCCACAAATCAGTATCTCTGCATTAGCAAAACAATGTGAAGTCTCGGAAAAAGCAATGAGGATAACACTGGAACGCATGAAAGCAGCGAATGTTATCAAACGAGTTGGACCAAGTTTTGGGGGGCATTGGGAAATCCTTTCATCAACCTCTAGGGAAACAAAATAATACGAATTATGGCAAAGAAATCGATAAATAAGAAAGACAATCTCCCAATGGAGGAAGTACTTTGGAAAGCATGCGATGCACTGCGTGGATCTATTGAACCCAGCGAATACAAACATGTTGTCCTGTCATTGATATTCTTGAAGTACGCCGGATTTCATTTTGAGAAACGCCGTCAGGAAATTGTCAATGACGGTTTGGAAGACTTTGTGGATAATGTGGAGTTTTATGCGGCCAAGAATGTTTTTTATTTGCCGGAAACAGCCCGTTGGCCGTATCTTAAAGAAAATTCAAAGCAACCCAACATCGCATCTATTGTAGATAAAGCTCTTTCTGACATAGAGAAGGAAAACAAGCCTTTGCGTGGCGCATTACCCAACAACTACTATAGTTCGTTGGGTATAGAAGCGGAAAAACTCGGTTCATTGCTTGATAAGATTGATGGATTTGATACGATTCTGGAATCCGCAGACGGCAATGATATTATTGGACGTGTTTATGAATATTTCCTATCCAAGTTTGCCATTAAAGAAGGAAAAGGTAAGGGGGAATTTTATACGCCCAAAACGATAGTCAATTTGATAGCCGAAATGATTGAACCCTACGAAGGTAAAATCTACGACCCTTGTTGCGGTTCGGGCGGTATGTTTGTGCAGTCGATGAAGTTTGTGGAGAGTCATCATGGCAATCGTCGCAAGGTGTCGGTGTATGGACAGGAATATACCAAGACCACTTTTAAACTGGCCAAGATGAACCTTGCTATTCGTGGTATCGCAGCCGACTTGGGCGATTATGCCGCCAACACCTTTACCGATGACCGTCACAAAGATTTGAAAGCCGATTTCATTATGGCTAATCCTCCGTTCAACCAAAAAGACTGGAGAGCGGACAATCAACTGACGGACGATCCTCGTTGGGATGGTTATGACGTGCCGCCTACCTCTAATGCCAACTATGCTTGGATTCTCAATATGGTGAGCAAACTCTCGTCCAACGGTGTGGCAGGTTTCATTTTGGCCAACGGTGCGCTGAGTGCCGATGGTACAGAAGGAGAAATCCGTCGCAAGATGATTGAACGCGGATTGGTGGAAGCAATTGTAATACTGCCTCGTAACCTCTTTTACTCTACTGATATTTCCGTTACGCTTTGGATTATCAATGCGAATAAGAAAGGTCGTTTGGTCAATCGTAACGGAGAAGACATACATTATCGTGACCGTGAAAAGGAGATACTTTTCATCGATATGCGCCAGATGGGCGAACCCTTTGAAAAGAAATATGTGCGTTTCACCGATGAGGATATTCGTAAAGTGGCCGATACCTACCACAACTGGCAGCGAGAGGGTCATACAGAAACCTATACCGATATACCGGAGTTCTGTAAATCGGTAAGTGTTGGTGAAGATGGAGGAATTGCAGACAAAGGTTTCTCGTTGGTCCCCTCCAAATACATCGAATTTGTCAATCGGGATGAGTCGGTGGATTATGACACACGCATGAAGGAACTTCAATCGGAACTTGCCGACATCCTTCGTCAAGAAGCCAAAAGTCGAGAATCAGTACTTAATGTTTTTAAATCATTGGGTTATGAAATCGAATTATAAAAGATTGGGTAATTATATCCGGCAAGTTGATGTGCGCAATCGAGACTTGGTTGTAAATAAACTGCTTGGTTTAAGCATTGCTAAGCAGTTTATCACATCCATTGCAAATACAACGGGGACTGATATGAGTACATATAAAATAGTCCAACCTCGACAGTTTGGCTATGTTCCTATAACTTCTCGCAATGGAGATAAAATAACAATTGCTTTGTATGAGGGAGAATCTCCTTGTATTATTTCACAGGCTTATACTGTTTTTGAAGTCATTGACGAAACAGAATTATTGCCGGAATACCTGATGATGTGGTTTCGTAGACCGGAATTCGACAGATATGCCCGTTTCAAATCGCATGGCTCGGCACGTGAAGTTTTTGAATGGAGCGAAATGTGTGAAATCTTGTTGCCAGTTCCTTCGATCGATGAACAACGAAAGATTGTAGCCGAATATCAGGCAATAGAGCGACAGGTAGAGAACAATCGCCGATTGATTGCTGCACTTGAAGAAACTACCCAGACTATCTATCGCAAGATTTTTGTGGATAATGTTGATGTAGAGAATCTTCCTGAGGGATGGCAAATAGGAACATTGGGTGATGTTGCTGCTTTTAAGAATGGGAAAGCTATACAACCAATAAATGGTGAAATTCCTGTATATGGTGGAAATGGTATTGTTGGGAGGCATAATTCCCATAATGCCGTAAATATAATAGTAATTGGTAGGGTTGGAGCTAATTGCGGAAACATTCAAATAGAACGAGAGAAATGCTGGGTTAATGATAATGCGATGATGACTGTCGCCAAAAACGGAGCATTATATTATCTTTATTGGCTTTTGAGTACCCTTAATTTAAATAGCAAAAGTGAAGGGTCTAGCCAACCTTTGTTAACACAAACGATTCTAACCCAGCTTGATTGTGTCATACCAACGCGTGACGCAATTCTGCATTTTAATAAAATAGCTGAAGTTATCGAAATAGAGAATATTCAGAAAAGAAAAGAAATAGGAGTATTAACCGAATTACAATCTTTGGTTTTATCAAAGATGGGTACAATAAATTATTAAAGTCATGTCATTTAGTTTAGTAAAAGCAATATTTGTAAATCGTGCTCCATTTGAACATATCGAGTTTGACTTCAAAGAAGGAGGTATAAATGTTTTGTCTGCAATTAATGGGAAAGGTAAGACTACGCTTCTTTCTCATGTTGTTGATGCGTTTTATGAAATGGCAAAACCGTATTATACAGGCTCTTTTGAAGGTAAAGAAAATAAATTCTATAGATTTTCTTCTTCTATATTTCAACTTGATACCTCAAAGTATTCTATTGCTTATTTCAGATTTAATGTTGACAATGAAACCATTGACTATGTTGATTGTAGAGGAAATGATTTAACAGACGAGAATTATAAAAATGAAATTCAAATAGTAAATTCAATTCCATTTGATCGAATTAAGGATAAGTTACAAAATAATAATTGTGCAAAAGTTTTTTCAGAGAATCTAAATAAGGAAAAGGCTATTTCAATTTTCAGTAATAATATTTTAACTTATTTTCCTTCCTATAGATATGAACAACCTTATTATTTGAATGATCCATATAAATTTTCTGTAAAGTTTAATGTAGATTCAGAATTTAATGGATATCTCGCAAATCCAATTGAAGTTACTTCTGGAATAGGGACTTTAGCAAATTGGATAATGGATGTTGTGTTAGATTGGATTAATTATAAACAAGTACAAGAAATCAAACTATCAACAGGACAAACCCAAAGACTGGATATAACTCCGGAAAGTGTAATTTTTCAAAATTTGAATCACATATTATCATCTACTCTATCATCAAAATACCCTGATAGACATATTCGTTTTGGAATAGGAAAAAGACATAATGGAGGACAACGAATTTCTATCATGTATGATGATAAGCAAGGTGTTTCATATCCAATTTCACCAAATCTTTTTTGTCTTTCTTCTGGAGAATTGGCTCTATTAAGCTTGTTTGGTGAAATTTTGAGACAAGGAGATAAAATTAGGAATAATATACAACTTAGCCAAATTGCTGGAATTGTGTTGATTGATGAGGTTGATATGCACCTTCATATTAAACTTCAAAAAGAAATATTGCCTGAGCTGTTTAATCTATTCCCTAATATTCAGTTTATCATTAGTTCTCATTCTCCATTCTTAAATATGGGGCTTGCAGATATTTCAATAGAGCGTTCTCAAATAATAGATTTGGATAATAATGGCATTACCTGTTCTCCAACAAATAATGCTTTATATAAAGAAGTCTACAATATGATGGTGAATGAGAATAACCAATTTGCCAAGAAATATCACCAATTGGAAGGCACTCTTGAAGAAATGAAAAAGCCTTTAGTAATAACTGAAGGAAAAACGGATATTAAATTTATTCAAAAAGCAAAGGAATTCTTAGGGCTTAATGATATAGATTTTGATGTCATACATCCAGACCAACAACCTGATGGTGATTCAAATCTACAGAAAATGTTGGAACAGTTATGTAAAATAAGGAAATCATTTCCTGTTATTGGGATATTTGATAGGGATATTGATTCAATAGTAAAAAAGTTGGATATAGGTGAAGGGAATTATAAAGATTATGGAAATAGAGTATATGCATTTTGTATACCTATACCTAAAGATAGAAAAATAAGGGAACAAGTGAAAATATCAATAGAATATTTGTTCTCAGACGAAGAAATAAAGTCACCTATAGATGAAGTTGGTCATAGATTGTTCTTTGGCTCAGAGTTTACAAAACGTTCTATGCTACATAATGAAAATGTAAATTGGTCTTTGCTAATGCCGGATGGTAAAGGCAAAGACAAAATTATAGAAAATAATGGAGGGCAAGCCGTTTATGATGAGAACGATAACAATTTGTTGGCAAAAAAGGAAGATTTTGCTAATGCTGTTGTAAATAATATAATAAATATAAGTAATGAAAGTTGGGAAAATTTCCGACCTATTCTTGAAAAAATTAAGATGTTATCAGAATTATAGGTATGCCATACTTCAGTGAATCACAATTAGAGCAGGCATTTGTCGAGCTTTTCAAGAAAGAAGGTTACGACTATGTGTATGGAGAAAGCATTTCTCGTGATACACGGGATGTTATTCTCTACGATGATTTGCGCCTTTATCTGCGGAAAAAATATGAAGCCGACCATATCACCGAGGATGAAATCAGTCGGGCAATTGCCAGATTGGAAACTTCGGACGGCGGTGGCGTGTATGCAGAGAATATGGAAGCGTTGCGACTTCTGCAAGAGGGCTTTTCGTTGAAGCGAACCAATCCTAAGTTACCACATCTTCATATTTATCCCATTGACTATACCGAATTTGGGAAAAACAATCTCTTCAAGTTCGTCAATCAGTTTGCCATTGACGGTGAGCACCATCGTATTCCTGACGGTATTGTATTTGTTAATGGTCTGCCTTTGGTGGTACTTGAATTTAAAAATGCCATCAAGCAAAATACCACAATAGAAAACGCTTTCAAGCAACTGACGGTGCGTTATAGGCGTGACATACCTAAATTGTTCCGCTATAATGCGTTTGTAGTAATCAGCGATGGCGTGAACAATAAAATCGGTTCACTTTTTGCACCATATGAGTTCTTTTACGGATGGCATAAGGTGGAAGCTACGGATTCTATTCTTGATGGTGCTTTTGATACTATGTTCACGATGATGCGCGGATTGTTCAGAAAGGAACGCCTGCTTGATGTATTGCATAACTTTATCTATTTGCCAGATACTCCCAAGGACGAGGATAAAATCGTGTGCCGCTATCCGCAGTATTTTGCTACCACTCAACTGTTCAATAACATTCTGAAACATTCACGATTGAATCTTGATGGTGATGGAAAAGGGGGCACATATTTCGGAGCTACAGGGTGCGGTAAGTCGTACACCATGTTATTTCTTGCCCGACAACTGATGCGTTCCAAAAAATTGAGCAGTCCTACCATTGTTCTGATAACAGACCGTACAGACCTTGATGATCAGTTGTCTAAGTCGTTTTTAAATGCTACCAAATTCATTGGAGACAAGACAATCGTTCAAGTAGAAAGTCGGGAGAAACTTAAAGAACACCTTGAAAAGCGTACTGCCGGAGGCGTTTATCTGACAACGATTCAGAAATTCGAGGAAAGCACAGGCTTATTGAGCAATCGTGCAAACATTATCTGTATATCCGATGAGGCTCATCGTTCACAAGCCGGTTTAGGGCAGAAAACAACTATCACGGAAAAGGGTGTAAAGCATCATTATGGTTTTGCCAAGTATCTGCGCGATTCTCTTCCGAATGCTACATACGTAGGATTTACGGGAACACCGCTTGATAATACGCTGGATGTGTTTGGCCCGATTGTAGACCGTTACACCATGACCGAAGCGGTTGCGGATGAGATCACTCGTAAGATAGTCTATGAAGGTCGTGCTGCTAAAATCATGATTGACTCGGCTAAGGTGAAGGAAATAGAGCTTTTCTATGACCAATGTAAGCAAGAAGGATCAGGTGACTATCAGATAGAGGAGAGCAAGAAAATGATGACGCGAATTGATGTTATCCTGAATGACCCTGATTTACTAGCCAAAATAGCCCGGGATATGGTGGAACACTACGAAAAACGGATTGAGGAAGGTTCAACGGTGTTGGGTAAAGCTATGATTGTGTGTAGCAGTCGTTCCATTGCTTGGAACCTCTATCAGGCGATTATCCATTTACGACCGGAATGGGCGGAAATCAAAGAATGTATTGAAGGGGAAACTCTTTCGGAGAAGGAACGCAAAGAAATCAAGCCGATGCCGCGTATTGCTATGGTCATCACTCGCGACACGGATAATGATTCTGACGAACTTTATAATCTGCTCGGCAATGATGAATACCGGAAAACGTTGGACAAACAGTTCAAAGAAGAGAAAAGCAATTTTAAGATTGCGATTGTTGTGGATATGTGGATAACTGGCTTTGACGTACCGAGCCTTGATACGATGTACTGCTTCAAACCTTTACAAATGCACACGTTGATTCAGACCATATCTCGTGTTAATCGTGTTTATCCCGGAAAAGAGAAAGGGCTTGTGGTTGATTATCTCGGCATAAAGCGGCAGATGAATGAGGCGCTTCATCAATATGGCGGAAATGGAGAAGTCGATGGTCCGGACCTCGAAACTGTTGAAGAAGCGGTAAAAGTGGTTAAGGACGAATTGGATGTGATTAAGCGGATGTTTCATGCTTTTGACTGGTCTGGCTATTTCATTGGAACGCCTCTTGAACAGTTAGGCATTCTTCAAACGGGAGCAGAATACATTCAACATACCAAAAAACTTGAAACTCGTTTTATGCGACACTGTAAAAAGATGAAAGGTGCGTATGATATATGCTGCAACTCAGAACATCTGACAGAGGCGGAAGACAACGATATTCATTTTATGTTGGCCATCCGTTCCATAATCTCTAAACTGACGAGAGGGAATGCGCCGGATGCTGTAAAGATGAATAAGCGTGTGAGCGAAATGCTGAAAGATGCCTTGATGTCTGAAGCAGTGGAAGAGGTGACTAAAATCGGTGTTGCTGCCGATGAAGAAATAGACCTTCTTTCATCGGAATACATGCAACGTCTTGACCAAATTCCCTACAAGAACACCAAAGTCAAGTTGATGGAGCAACTTTTGAAACAGGTTATAGAATCGTTACGGAAAATCAACAGGCAAAAAGGCATAGACTTCACGAAACGCTTGGAGGATATTGTCAAAAAATACAATGACCGTTCAGACGATGCAGCACTTGCCAACGATGTGATTGATGATGTCGTTGGCGAGATGGTAAGGCTTATGGAGGATGTAGCAAGCGAACGCACTGCCGGCAATTCTATAGGATTGTCATTTGAAGAAAAGGCTTTCTTTGATATTCTGAAATCAGTGGCGACAAAATATGAGTTCATTGAAAACTTTCCAGATGAGACATTGACAGAGTTGGCTAAGCAAATTAAAACGATGGTAGAGGAACAGTCGGATGTGTCAGATTGGTTAAACCGTCCTGACCTTCGGGCGACATTGAAGATGAATGTAATTGTCCTGTTGGCTCGTGCAGGATATCCACCTAAAATTCGTGATGAGGTATTCAAGGAGATTTTGGAACAGGCTGAAAGTTTCAAACGGCACAGCCGGCCTCGCCCTTATGCTATTGACAATGATTCTTATTCATCAATGGTAGCAGAACCGTAGTATGAATCTCAATAAATACAGAACGATTAACTAGGATTTTTATTTTAGGCATATAAAAATCCTCAATAAAAGAAGTAACAGTGATGAATAGAATAGTACTTATTGGAAACGGCTTTGACTTGGCACATGGGCTTCCTACTAGATATGAAGATTTCATAAACTGGTATTGGGAGAAACGAGTTGATTCTTTTACAGGAAATCTTACGTCTATATCAGAGGATTACCTTTGTTCTATCAAAATTACTTCAGACAATTACAATCGCTGTTGGAATGTCTTTGCATTTTGTCTTCCTAAGTTTTTTAACAAACCGTCCGGTAAAGAGATTATTGATAGTATTGCCAATGATTCTGAATCTTTTGAGTTTTCGTTGTCTCCGTTTTTTAAGAATATATGTATTTGTATTGAAACTAAAGGGTGGGTTGACATAGAAAAGGAATATTATGATTTATTGCGAAATTTGATTGTGAATCCAGATAACTGTGGTTATACAATTTCAGAAATCAACAAACAACTACATTGTATTCAAGAGCTTTTAGCTCAATATCTTTCTTCTATCACAACTAATAATATAAAGTGCAATACAGAGATACAACGTCAAATTTATGGAAATATTCGTAAAGATGATATTAGTATTTCGCAATTACAGGTTTACTATGATTACGTAGATTATCTAATCCAACAAGACAATGTGTACCAACAGTTACTTTGTAGATATGGTTTTGAAGGTAGCGATAGGTACTTTATAGCAGAGGATATTAAACAGCTCAGAAAGCAATTTTCAGAATCGTCA
Source organism: Coprobacter secundus (assembly GCA_000803105.1). Taxonomy (GTDB): domain Bacteria; phylum Bacteroidota; class Bacteroidia; order Bacteroidales; family Coprobacteraceae; genus Coprobacter; species Coprobacter secundus. Next base: position 103,980 of record JTDA01000008.1, on the reverse strand, counting down.
AAGATAGAAGAAATCTACCTAAAGAACTTAATAATTCCTGAGAATATTATGCTACTTAATTTTAATTATACTGAAGTAGCAGACAAATATGGGTGTTTGAAAGTTGCTTCTACAAATCATATTCATGGAGACTTGAATAATCCCGATAGCATAATATTTGGCTATGGTGATGAGCTTGATGAGGATTATAAAGATTTCCTTAAACAATCAGATAATGAGTGTTTAAGAAACATCAAATCTATAAAGTATTTAGAGTCGGGAAAATATCGTAATTTACTTCAGTTCATTGAATCTGCTCCATATCAAGTTTATATCATGGGGCATTCTTGTGGCAACTCAGACCGAACGTTGCTAAACACCTTGTTTGAGCATAAAAACTGTGTTTCAATAAAGCCATATTATTATCAAAAAGATGATGGTTCAGATAACTATCTGGAAATAGCACAAAATATATGTCGTAATTTTACGGACATGAAGCTAATGCGTGATAGAGTCGTAAATAAAATGTTTTGTGAACCATTACCACAATATATTAAATGATTTTGTTATGGTAAAAAATATAGAAATACGAAATAGTACAGCAGAGTTTCTCATCTTCATGCTTGAAGGCAAGGAGGATGGGATTCAAGTGATATATAAGAACGAAACCATTTGGGCAACCCAAAAGGCGATGGCACAGCTTTTTGATGTAGGAGTACCTGCAATCAGCAAGCATCTTAAAAATATTTTTGAGAGTGGTGAGTTGGACGAACATTCAGTTATTTCCAAAATGGAAACAACTGCTTCGGATGGCAAGAATTACGATACGACATTCTATAATCTCGATGCCATTATCAGTGTCGGGTATAGAGTCAATTCTGTTCGTGCCACTCAATTCCGGCAGTGGTGTACGTTTGTACTCCGGCAGTTTGCCATTCGTGGATATGTGCTTGATCATAAGCGAATGGAGAACGGGGCTTTCTTTGGTGTGGATTACTTTGAGCATTTGTTGGCCGAAATAAGGGAGATAAGGCTGAGTGAGCGTCGTTTTTATCAGAAACTGACCGATATTTATGCTACGGCAATAGACTATAACAAGGATGCTCCGACAACCCGTCTTTTCTTCAAGAAGGTACAGAACAAAATGCACTATGCTGTGCATGGGCATACAGCTGCGGAATTGATAGTTGAACGAGCCGATGCAAATAGGGAGCACATGGGATTGACCACTTGGGAAAATGCTCCGAATGGAAAAATTGTCAAAACCGATGTGTCTGTAGCAAAGAACTATTTGCGAGAAAAAGAATTAGAAGAAATGGGCAGGATAGTCAATGCATCCCTTGATATGGCAGAAAGCATGGCTATGCGTCATATACCTATGACAATGGAAGATTGGGCAAAGCGAATAGATAAATTCATTAATTTATTTGAGAGCCCGATATTACAAGATAACGGACAGGTTTCTGCCGAATATGCCAAAGAGTTTGCTGAATCAGAGTTTGAAAAGTACAGGATCATTCAAGACCGTCTTTTCCAATCTGACTTTGATAGATTTGAAGATGATAGTTTTCCTCCATTGGATATGGAATGATTATGATGCCATCTATAATTCCTGTTTAGCTCTCAACTCAGATGCATAAAATGTCAAATACCTTACCAATACGATGAATCTTCTAAATATGAGAGAAGGAAGAGTGGTGAAAAGTTATGAAACGTGAATATTAAATAGATTATTATGTTTGATGGACGAAATATAACTTCAGGATTGCCTGATGAACTTGTTAAAGTTGTAGACTTTTTAAATGAGAAAGCGTCAGCAGGTGAATTTGAATTCAGTGATTCCGTATCCTATTGGGAAAACAATGAACATATTATCAATCCATCGGACTATAGTATGAGTGGGGGTTATTTTGCTGTCGCTCTCGCATATATAGCACATCTAAAAAGTGGTAATATTATTTTCGAGGAAACTAATAATATTGGGAGATGGGCGTGGGCATTTCATCTTGTTTCCGGAGTCTCAAGTTGGAGTCCAGAATTTATGAAAAACGTTATTCTGTCATTTGAGAGTAAACATGATAATACTGAAAATCTAATTCTTTGGGCTGTTCAAAAATACGCTAGTGCTTATTATGACAATGCCATTGTATTAATCTCAATATTGCCTCAGTACAAAACGAGCTGCCTTGCTGGTCTGATGGAAAATGATTTTGATAGGTATTACGCAGAATATCCTCCTGAAGATAATATGAAGGAGTTTGCAACTGCATTTGTAAAAACAAATCAAATTGCAGAGGAGTATGTTAATAAGGCTTTTGATATAGTTGTATCTAACACTTGCTTTAAATCAAGTGCAGCAATGGCTTTTTCCCTTTTTACGATAGGACGTTTGGTTGGCCAAAGAAAAGAAATATGTGAACAAAAGATTCTGGAAATGTTGCAAGGAGATCCGTCACCGTACATAAATCCTCTATGTAACTGGTTGTTTGTGCAACAAGGAGTTAGTCCATTTATAGAACAGAGTATCATATTGTTGGTCAAAGGGTTAAAAAGTGAGAATAAAGAGACTGCGCTCAAAAGTATTGATGACTCAATACATTTTCATTTTAAAGATGCAGTGTTTTTGACAAATATTTTCGTAGCAATCGCAAATTCTTTGACCCCAATGGATATCCTAAAGATGGAAGGAAGTCTAAGGTCTTTACATGAGAATGAGGATAACTTCATAAACTTTGTATTATCGTTTATTTTTCATCCCAATGGATTGTATCGTGTTGTCGGGCGAAGATTGTGGGATGATTATCATTTGGAATCTTCAAATTTTGACCCTCAAAAAGACTTGGATGAGAAATTGCAATGTTTATTGATTATAGAATTGCTTCAGGATTATGGCAATCCTGAGACTAGACTTCCAAAGTTATTGCCTCTGATTGAAAGTGAATTACCGAGCGTACGTAATGTTTTGATGAGTCAGTTAGTTCCATATTTGGATGAATATATGGGTTATGTAATCAAAGCTTTTGAGAAATTAAATATTGATAATGAGTTTGTTACGAAAATCCATTGGTATTTTGAGAAAAGGTCTGATGCAATAGATAAAAGAAGATCTCTTAAAGAAATGTCACCCAAATACGGTTATATGATAGAGTATCAAGAAGCTTTGAAAACTCAAAAACAACATTGGCAACAACAGATGAAGAAAGCTGATGAAAATCATAAGAGTCTTTTAAGTAGTATGATGAAGCACGTTACTTTAGCAAGAGGAGGAGGTTGGAGAGACGAAAATGGAAAAGTACAACACTTGGGATGCATACAATTTTCAATGCCATCAAGGCAATTGGCTCAGTCTATGACGCCAATGGAACAAGATAAGTGGATTAATGATTTATTAGTTGATTGGAATGAAAAGACGGGAAATAATTAAACAATATATTGAGTCTTTGAAAGAGGATCAAGAATTAGACTATATCTTTCCTATACTTCTGGAAAGAATGGGATACAGAGTCCTTTCTACACCGTGTCAATCAAAAGGGCAGTCACAATATGGACGTGATGTAGTAGCTATCAAAGGACAAAATGGGCAAAAAACACTTTTCTTATTTGAACTCAAGGGGTTCGGTGCAAAAGATATAACAGACAGAACTCTTAATGAACCGGATGGATTAATAGAATCTTTAAGGGCTTCTAAATACACGGAGTATGAAGACCCTTCTATTCCAGGCCTATCAGGATTTCCAAGGTATTATGTTTTTGTTCACAATGGCTTGATTGACGCAAATGCAAAACCTACATATTCTGGCTTCATTAAGAAAGAATTTCCTGATGGAAACTTTGAAGAGTGGGACATTGAGTTATTGACTACTTATTTCTCAGATTTTTTGTTTGATGAAACATTATTAACTGATGACGAGAGTTATCGTTTATTTAAGAAAATACTTGTCCTATTAGATGGAGAAGGTAATAATTATGAAGACATATCAACACTTGTTCAACTTCAATTAAAGAAAATTACATCGGCAAAGAAAGAGAACAGGAGATTAATCCTTAATACGTTCGCCTCATTGCGCCTCATTGCCCATATGGTTCATTATTACTCTGTTGAATGTCAGAATTTACTACCGGCCAAGTATTGTATTGACACTATAGTTCTAAAAACTTGGGCATGGATTCTTAAATCAAAAAAAGAGAATAAAAGCTCAATAATCAAACACTTTAATAGCCTTGTATTGTTGCAAATTCAGATATACGAAGAATATATCAATAAAATATTGCAAGTAGTCTTATTTCCAAAAGGACTATATAGTTTTGAATCCTCAGATACCGAGTATATGTTCTATCCGCTAAGATGCTATGATTTTCTTGGTGATTTAGTATATTTCTATTTTTTAACAAAATCTTATGCAGAGATTTCTGAAGATGAACTTCGTAATAGGTTGAATATCTTAAAAAATGTCATCGAAAACAATAATGCATGTACAATGCCTTTGCTTGATACTAATTCTATTGTCATTCAGATGGTATTCAAATATATGTATATGCATGCTGAGAATCAGGATGACATAAATAGTTTAGGTAAGTATCTGCTTTGTACAGTTATCAATCTGATGAAACGGTATGACAAACAAAAGATGTGGCCGGAAATGCACGGAAATAGAATAGCATTAGCAAAGAGTATCTACAAGAAAGATGAAGACTATCACTGTGATTCCTCTTTGCTCTTAATAGTGGCATTTGAATTGTTGGCATACTTGAATATGCCTGAGTTTTACTCAGCTCTTAAGCAGAAAGTAGATGAGTCTGAGGTGAACTTACAAATTGCATTTCCAATCACCGATGAATTTGATATAGAACAGTTACTCTTTGAAAAAAGATTAAATAATGAATTGGCCGTACAGACTGGTATAAAGTTACCTGAAACATTGAAAGATTTTCAGAGCCGTTTTGAAAAGAAATACAAATCTATTGCATATAGAACAGATAAGGTTGGATATTGGTTTTTGCGTGTGTTGGCTCACAAGTACTATGAAACGGATTTATTTCCTGATTTTCTAGGAAGAGCGTATTGTACGGAATAAGTATTAATAGTTAACACCTTTGGTGAAATGTCTTGTTGAATTTAGTTCAGATACTTCAGAATCTCATATGATTCGTTGGACTTGAATTATGGAAAACGATTCCTAAAAGAGTTCGTGAAAGCGAGTCAATAAATTTATAAACTGAATTCCCAAACACGCAAACAAACAATGGGCAATTTGTTTAAACTCATTGGAGTACTGTCCAGTCTTACATTTTACGCAGTGGACTGCGTATTTTTACGCACTACAAAGAGGATAGGCTATTTCCTATTTTAGGATGCCATTCGGAAGTTGGCAAAATCGCCTTTGGGATATGGCAGATTCATGTCGTTAAATTGGCAAGCGTTCAGACAATAGTTCTGTGTTCATCATCTAGTATCTGCATTTATGGTGGCCGACGTTACTCCAGGATACCACTTAAAAGCAAGAAAAGAGTTCACATAAGACTTCATAAAAGAACCAGTAGGGTTCATGAAAGTGTTCGTAAAAGTACTACTGAAATACGCTTGCCTATGGTAATTGTCAAACAGAGGCTACAAAGGTATTACAAGCCCATCCAAAACATGATTGCGTGGAGAGTTAAGGTATTCTATAATCGCAATAAAGCCATATCCTGCTTGCCTGGGATTGGCAACTTTTCACGAGCGATTTATCGCTTGGGGTATTGAGTTACCCTAACTCAATAGAGGTCGTATAATGGGCAAGCCCAGGGCGCAATTAAGTGTGCAAATTTCGCTTTTTGTCGAGAAAGACGAGGAAGAGGCTGGCGAAAAGAAAAAGTGCTTAAATAACGCTATTTTTCATCCAATCAGCTTGCTGGAAAATTGGCATTCTCAAACGGCCGATTGGTCGCTTGGGGTATTAGGCTCCCCATACAAGATAATGTCTGTACAACGGGCAAGCCCGTGGCTTAAAAAAGATGTGCTTTGAAGTAAAATGTTTGATATTTATGGCTTTGATTGACTGTCAAAGACGATTTAGAGAGAACAATTTTCGTATAAATGTGTATTTATATGGCAACTTAAATGGCATTAATGTCACATTTGGTGTTACAGTAGTGCCAATTCAGAACTTCTAAATTGTATCAGAACATTTAGCCAACAGAGAAAGTGAGCAAAAGGCTGAAATTAGTTTGGCATTTGGCATATCGTTTTGCCGGTACTCGAATATGAATTGTTCCAGCAGGTTTGCCGAAATATAACAGAGGCTCATATTGAAAAACAGCGAAAACAGAAATTATTGACAAAGTAAAGTGTCATTTTATATACCAATACAAAGATTGCTGTTTTGTCATAACCTTAATTGTACAGGCGGCAAAATCTATAAATGGCAGAAGAGGAACACTCTTTCCATACTGATTGCCATAACCTATTCCAAAGGAATTATCCACAAGGGCGTTGGTAAATAAAATGGCAACGACCAGTTTCGAGAATTATCATGAAACCAGTCGTTGCGCTTAAACTTTAACATACATCACAATACACGCTTTTAGAATAAAGTCAAGTGGAGAGTCAATAGTGGTAATCCGGCATGAACCGATAAATGCCACGGCTTTCCTGAACCACCATCCGTTTGTTCGTGAGAAACTTAATTATCTCCACAATCTTGTTGTGATTAAATTTCGTTCCTGCTAGTTCGTAGGCAGTGGTCAGTTCTTCTTCCAAAGCCTTATATCCCGAAATCGTCTCTTTTCCGTCAAAAGCCAATTCGAGAGCCTTGCGATGGATGGCTTCGTGGATATCCCTATAAGGGGAGAACGATTCCTGCTTGGGACGACCTGCGCTCTTCTTTGTCGGCACATAGTCTGACAGAAGTTCGGGAAGTGATTGGGCATTGATGCAGAAGGCGAATGGCAGGAAGTCCTTTGAACGAGTATGCACACTTTCCACTTTGCTGATGTTGCTGTCGTCTTTGTCTTTATCGATTTGAATGATCGTTTCCGCTTTGTTGTTGATTTCCGTGCCAATGTGCCCTCGTGCATTTTCATCACTTTTGTTCTGATGAAGAATGGTGTGAAGATGAATCTGGTATTCGTCAGTCCATTGCATAAGTTTTGATATTACGCACGTGGCTTCGCTCGGAGAATTAATGTCATAAACCAAGTCACGGATTCCGTCAATCACCACGAAACCGAGACCCTCAATCTGACTGATTGCATCATCTATGATAGCCAAACGCTCCTTGGGGTTGAACTTGCGTAGAGAGAGAAAATAGAAACGGTCGCAATCCTCATTGGTCGGCAACTTCGCCAGTTTCATGATACGATGCATTACAATCATGCAGTGGTTTTGACTCTGTTCGGTGTCAATATAAAGGATGCGGTTCTTTCTATCGGGAAAATCTGTTGTGTAGTTAAGAACTTCCTTTCCGGACAAAGCAGCTGCCACCATTGCCGACACATTAAAAGTCTTTTTACTTTTTGCCTTGCCAATGGATGCACTGAAATTTCCCAATGTTCCGATAGCCACTCCGCCTATTTTCAGAACTTCCGGCTCTTGTTCGTACACCTTTTCCAAACTGAGCATGGTATCTTGCCATTTTGTGGCGACCTGAGTAAGATCTTGATTGGGTGCTATCGTTTCCATACTCACCAGTTTTTAGGATTGGCTTTGCGACGTGTAGCTGCAAGCATTCGGGCGTGTTCTTTCTCTATGCTTATAGGTGTGTCTCCTTTTCTTCCGCTTTCTAACCATTTGTCCAATTCATCACGATAGACAAACAGGTGCTTGCCTTGTTTAATGATTGGAATACCTCCATGTTTGGCTTTGTAATAAAAGGATGATTTTGAGATACCCAGATACTCGCAGACTTCATCAACGGTCATTGGAACATGGGTATCCTTTTTTACCTCGTTATGCTGCTGATGAAGTTTTTCTGTCAGCAGATTTTCCATACTTGAGATTCTCTCGCAGAGTTCGCCTACCACTTCCGGTAGGTCATTGAATGTTAGTTTATTCCTTTGCATGATATAACATTGTTTTGTTTAACATGCTGCAAACCAACACAATGATGTAACGCTGACAAACCTCAGAAAGCAATAATATTTCGGTCTGCGTTGAATAACCCTAATTGGTTGAATCTAAGTCCGATTCAGAGTCGTTCTTCATACATTTGAAGTGATAATCTCCGGTTTTAGGAATATCAAGTGCTATTTTGCAAACTCCGCATGTCCGGAGATTTTTAGACAGATATTTAATCGAAGCATCTTTTAGTTCATGTGGAAATATAGTATGTATGAATGTAGCTCTGTCTATAAGAGAAATACTCAATCTCTCTCCGATATTCCACACGAAATGCATCAGGTCGATAGAACGGAGTAGATTATCCAATACTGAACGGATTGGCTTATATAAATCAGGTCGTCCGTGCGCGAAATACTCTATATTTTCATGCAGAATTTCAAGATTTTCTTTTGAGAGAAATTCAGTCATTACAAATGTGGTATATTCATGAATGACACGCTTAATGTCTGCCTGCCTTTCGGCTTTTTTACGTTCAATCTCAGCCACACGTACTTCATAATTATCCATATAATCTTGTTTTACAACACTTTCTGCAACTAAATTTACCGGATTTATGTCCTTGGCGTTTGGACACTCTGGTTCAATCTCCTTAATTTGTTCAGTTAGTTCAACAGGAAGAGGTTTTACTTGCTTGCCAAAAGACAAACTCAATTCATTCTTTGTAATGAATCGGAAGAAGAAATGCTTAAGTACTCCACAGGCGAGTATCATTGCCGTAATATATAGAATAACTGGAGTGGAATATTCCATCAGGTTGATATGGCAATTGAGATATAAATAGGAGTCTGTTGCCCAGTAAAGAATGACACTTGCTGAAAGTATGAAACTGGTTCTTTGAGGAGAGATTTTAATACTATTCGTCATAAACTGATACTATTTGAGTTTTACAATAAGACAAATGTATATGCAGATTTCCAAATAGTTGCAGTTTGCGATGGATAATCGTTTAGAATTTAAGAAAAAATATGCTCAGAATATGATTTGATGCAAAATATCATACTCTGAGCGATAAAGACGGGATTATTTGGACTTTAATTCTTACTTGCGGATTAAAGAGATTCTGTTGCTGGCTTCACGCTTGTTGCTGTCCACAACTTTCATGTACCGTTGTGTCGTGGTAATACTTTTATGTGCCATGTTACTTTGAATGGTACGTATGTCTGTGCCGGCTGCTCCTTGAAGTGTTGCGTATGTTCTTCGGTAGGAGTGGAAAGTGATATTCTTGGTAATACCGGCTTCGCGAATCCACTCTTTCATGGGTTGCTGTGTCCAACTTCGTTTCAATCCTTTAAATACTAATCCGGTTTTTTCCGGAGAATAGCCGATTAATTGCAGGGCTTCGTCACTGATTGGAATGATGTCCTCTGTTTTGGTCTTTTGGGTAATTGTATGGACACATTTTCCTCCAGCTGCAAAGTCAATGATTTCATGCCATTGCAACGATAGTATGTCGCTGATTCTAAGACTGGTCAGACATGAGAACAATGCCGCTGTTTTCAGAATTGGCTTTTTGCAAGGTGTTTCTGCCAATTTGTATAATTCTTCCACACTTAGATAATCTTTTGGAGTATCTTCTGTTTCGATTTTATCCAAAAAGTCATTGATATTGGTTTTGATTAGCCGATTGCGATAAAGGATTTTCAAAAGTCCCCTGAATGTTGACCAATAGCCGGAAGCAGAGTTCTTTGAAATGTGACCGTCACGCCTGAGTTGCTTGGCATTTAGCAGATACTCACGAAACTTATTACAAAGGTCAATATCAATTTCTTCAAAAGTACATTTGCCATGAACGAAGTTGTAGAAATGGTGGTATACAAATTCCCACTTTTGGTCATGCTTACGAAGTTGCCTGCGGTAGTATTCCAGAAAATCCGCTTTGAGTTTGTGCCTGTCAAAGAAATCATACCTGTCATTTACGATAGATTCAAAGCGTCTGCATCGGATGGCTTCTGCCTTTTCCGACATAGTGGCATTGAAGTTACGTTCATGCTCATTCTTGGGATTGGCATAAATATAAATGTTCAATCCTTCGTGGCGGATGGTCTTCATTGTTTCCTGGTCACGATAGCCTGGATAATAATCCAGATAGTAAGAAAGCATCCCGTTTTTCAAAGGACGTGTTCTCAATGTTACTGTTTTACATTCTAACATGGTTACAATTATTATTAGTTTATACTTGATTTGCTGCAAATGTCCGTAATGACTTGACGCAGACAATGCTCATTTTTAGAATCATTTTCTGGTCTGCCTAAATTCAGACTTAGGCTTATTTTCTGACGCCCATTACATGATCAAATTCCACTTTCAGGAACCTGACGAAACGCCCTTTCTTCTCACGTTTGATTTCGTGGAACTGCAGAATGCCATAGACAGAATCCCGTGTGAGATTGTATCTCTTCATGGCTTCTTGCACGGTATAGTATTCCGAAGCATTATCTTCGGCAGTCTGCTTGGATAGGTCAAAATGTAGCTTCGAGTAGAATATCTGACCGTGTTCTTTCTTAGACGGGATGTTGTTGCGATAGACATGGGAGCGGATGGCAACCCGACTCATCCCATACTTTTGTTCTATCTCTTCGGGAGTGTACCATTCAGTCAGATCATTATCTGTCTTGTATTTGGCAAAAGCAGCATCAATGTGCTTTTTGCTGTAATAGTTGAACTGGCGGATACGGATTTTGGGGATATTGTTCTCTCTTGTATATGCCCAAATCCATTTTTGCGATACTTTGTACTTTTCGGAAATTTGCTCGGCAGTGTAGTACTCAGTTATATCAAGATCATCTTTTACTCTTCTTCGTTCATAGGGGCGGGTTTTGAGCATCAGTTCAATATCGGCTCTGCGAATGATTGACATCCTTGCACTGATTCTTGAAGCTCTCAACTTATCCTCTTTGACGAGTTTGTAAATGTATTGGCGAGAAACGCCCATCAACTGTGCGGCTTGTGCAAAAGTAAAGTAGTCTTGATGGTCAAGTTTACTTTTGACTTCTATCAAATCCTGTAACTCACGAAGTTCGAGTCTTCGTTCTCTCATACGATGTTTGTAGCCTTGACTGGCACATTGGTGGCTACAATAATTAGTGGTAGTTTTCTTCGCAATGAATGGCTTACCACACCATTGGCAAATTCTTTTTACTTCCATGTTGTTTTCTCCATATTTTTAGTGAAACCATATAGTTTTAATTTCGCTTTTTGTCTACCTATGTAAACCATTGTCAACACATGTTGTTGACTACCTCAGTGTGACATTGGGGACAAACCCCAATTTGTTTCGCGGTAGAAATACGGTAGAAAAATATGGTGAACAACACTATCCAATCGCTATGAACTGGATTTTGGGTAAATAAAAAAAGTCGCTGAAATTCAGCGACTTCATTATAGTTGGTTCTAATTCGTTGCGGTTAATTGCGATATATCATTTGCCGATGCAAAATTTACTAAAAATATTACCGAGAATGTCATCTGTAGAAATTTGTCCGGTAATTTCGCCCAGATAGTGCATACATTCACGTATGTCCTGCGAAAGAAAATCCCCGGAAATATCAGTATCAAGACCATGCCGCACTCTTTCTATCGCAGAAAGGGCACGAGTAAGCGCTTCATAATGACGCGCATTGGTGACAATTATATCATTCTCCCCGGTTTCCGGTAATTGAGCAGCACGTACCAACAGTTCTTCAAGCTGGACAATACATTTGTTTTCTTTTGCTGAAATAAAAATATATTCCACCCCAGGCAGAGTCAGAGCAAACCGTTCTTTTTCTTCTTCTACAGAACCGCTTATATTATCGATTTTGTTAAAGACTAAAACCAGCTTTTTCTTTTCACACAACGGTAATATACGCTCACTTAATCTTTTGATTTTTCCTATCTCCTGTGTTACATCTATCACCCATAACACAATAGATGCCTGTTCAAGTTTCCTGAATGTACGCTCTATACCCATACTTTCTATCTTGTCCTGGGTATCCCGGATTCCTGCGGTATCGATAAACCGGAAAGTGATGCCCTGAAGATTTATCGTATCTTCTATAACATCCCGGGTAGTTCCATGAATATCAGACACTAATGCCCGGTCTTCATGCAAAAATCGGTTAAGCAAGGTCGATTTTCCTGCATTAGTTTCACCTATTATTGCTGTAGGGATTCCATTTTTTATGGCATTTCCTACTCTAAATGACTCAGACAAACGGCGTATCTCCTGCTCTATCTGTGTCGACAAATCTTTCAACTGCTCCCGATTGGCAAATTCTACCTCTTCCTCACTAAAATCAAGCTCAAGCTCCACGAGAGATACAAAATTGAGCAATCGGGTTCTCAAAAGGGTCAATTCACGGCTGAATCCTCCTCGCATCTGGTTCATAGCCAGACGATGGGTCGCAGCCGATGTTGAAGCTATCAAATCAGCAACAGCCTCCGCCTGCGAAAGATCCATTTTCCCATTTGCAAACGCCCGTTGTGTAAATTCTCCCGGAAGAGCAGACCGGCATCCTTTACGAATAAGCAAAGCAATAATTTGTTGTTGTATATATAAAGAACCATGACACGATATCTCAACAACATCTTCTCCGGTAAAGGAATGCGGTGCACGGAAAAGAGCGACTATAACCTCATCTATAAGTCGATTCTCTTCATCCAATATACTTCCATAAGCCAAGGTATAAGCTTTCTGTGAAAAAAGAGACATATTCTTTTTTATCCCTACAAAAATGTCATTTGTTATGGGTATCGCCTCTTTCCCACTCACTCGTATCACGGCAATTCCGCCAACTCCGGGAGCTGTGGATACTGCACATATCGTATCATTCGTTATCATCATATACTAATATTCACTTAAAATTCCAATCCGATATTTGTACCGTCGACTCAATGTTATCTTCCAATTCATCCGGCAAAGTTGGGAAAAAATCCATTCCTGTAAGAGATTCCACACTATCAATTGAAACAACGTAAGAAGTTAGTTTTTTATCCTCATTTTTATTCTCAAATATAAATGCAATACCCTTAGGAGTACTGGTATAAGGAGACAAAACAACTTTAAAAAAACCGTGTGGCACCTTTACTTTATTCTTACCTATGGTCGAATCTGATGCCTTAACCAACGGGCCACACACGATATATATAGCACTGTCTTGAACTGCCCAATCCCTGATTTTTTCCTCAAGCACTTTCCACGCACCCCTATTCAATCCCGGTCGTTGTGGACACATATTCGAGAAGTAAAACGATTCTTTCATTGCTTTCTCACTCCATTTCATATCTCCTGCCGGAGCCATATGTCCCTTATCAAATCCAGAATGCAAATAATCAGGATTCGTAGCACTCACCCCTCCTGTCATAGGGTCAACCATAAACTTATTCGTTCGCTTCACATCACCTCCCAGCTCATCTCGTGTCAATTCATATGCCACCCAATTAGGTATTTTCCACTGTTCATTATATGAGACTGTATAGCCCGTATGGCGTATGTGCTGTTCTTGCCTGTTTTTCAATGGTCCAGGTATCTCTAAATCGGCAGATTCAATATTATATTTCCCCCCCACACCCTTAGAAACTGAAAAAAAAGATTTTATAGGTTCTCTAAAACAATATAGTAATATAAGCACAAATATGACCCATGCTACGATAGTAAGATATTTCATCGACGACGGGCTTTTTGGTTTCCTATTTCGCCTTTTTTTTACCATAATCGAAAATAGATATTTATAAAACGCTGTGCAAATGTACACAAAAATCTCTATCTTTGTCTGTCAAAATTTACGAACCTTGAAATTGTAATTTATAAAAACACATATATGAATTTAACCGATCGTTTTCTCCATTACGTTAGCTTCGATACCCAATCGGATGAACTTACTAATATGACTCCCAGTACTCCTGGACAAATGATTTTTGCTCGTGAACTGGAAAAAGAATTAAAAGCAATAGGTATGACCGAAGTTTCGCTTGACGAAAATGGATACCTGATGGCAACCCTGCCTTCGAACACAGATAAAGAAGTTCCGGTCATAGGTTTCATCGCTCATCTTGACACCAGTCCTGACATGTCAGGTCGGCATGTTACTCCTCGCATTCTAAAGAATTATGACGGCAAAGATATCACTTTATGTAAAGAGGAAAACATTGTACTAAGGACAGAAGACTTTCCCGAAGTATTGCATTATATCGGCCAAGACCTGATTGTCACAAACGGAAAAACTCTATTGGGTGCTGATGACAAAGCCGGTATAGCTGAAATCATCTCTGCAATGGAATACCTGATACAACACCCAGAAATCAAACACGGGAAAATACGCGTTGCGTTCACTCCTGATGAAGAAATCGGTCAAGGAGCCCACAAATTCGATGTAAAAAAATTTGGAGCTCAGTGGGCTTATACTCTCGACGGCGGCGAAATTGGAGAATTAGAGTATGAGAATTTCAATGCCGCTGTTGCAAGTATCACATTTAAAGGAAGAAATGTACATCCCGGATATGCCAAACATAAAATGATCAACTCTATACGGGTTGCCACCCAATACGCAATTATGTTACCTCGATGGGAAACACCTGAACATACCGAAGGCTACGAAGGATTTTATCACCTGATCTCATTTGAAGGGACTGTAGAAAAAACGGTGCTCACTTACATCATACGAGACCATGACCGCGACCGATTTGAACGTCGTAAAAAGGAATTCGAGCATCTGACACGAAAAATAAACAAAGAATTTCCTGATTGTGCCAGTCTCGAAATAAAAGACCAATACTATAATATGCGCGAGAAAGTAGAGCCTGTCATGTACATCGTCGATTTAGCCTTTAAAGCGATGGAAGATGTAGGTGTCACCCCTATTGTAAAGCCAGTACGCGGAGGCACAGACGGTGCACAACTTTCTTTCAAAGGTCTGCCCTGCCCTAACATTTTTGCAGGAGGATTGAATTTCCATGGCCGATATGAATTTGTCCCCATCCAATCAATGGAAAAAGCCAAAGAGGTAGTTGTACAAATTGCCAAATTGACAGCCGAAAAATAAGAATTTCCTATATTCCACTAAAGATGTGTCAAAATTATTTTTATTCTAAAAATCTATCAAAATCTTCTGTATCGTGAAAACATACTTTACATGATACAAAATACTTTAGTTAGATAAACAGTAAATAATTTCGACACATCTTTTTTAATTATCCGAAGGTACATATATTAGAATCTGAGGTCATCGAAATAAACTGAGCTACCTTCTATTATAAATCAAGTCATCTCTTTACACTACATGTCCAAAACACTGGTTGTACTTTTAGGTCCTACCGGAGTCGGTAAAACAGAGCTTTCGCTCCGTTTAGCCGAATACTATCATAGTCCTATTCTCTCATCAGACAGCCGTCAGTTATATCGCGAACTGACAATCGGGACAGCTGCACCCACACAAGAACAAATGGGACGTATACAACACTATTTTGTAGGTACATTAGATTTACATGAATATTATAGTGCTGCCCGCTATGAAGAAGATGTTATAAAATTGCTGGATAAACTTTTCCTTTCCCATAATGTAATCCTCATGAGTGGAGGGTCTATGATGTATATTGACGCTGTATGTAAAGGAATAGATGAAATCCCAACGATATCGGACGAAATCCGACATTACACCGTAGAAAAATATAACTCCGAAGGTTTAGATTGCATATGCCGTGAACTAAAAAAGCTTGATCCCATATATTACGAACAAGTCGATTTGAAAAATCCCAAAAGGGTCATTCACGCTTTAGAAATCTGCTATATGACAGGGCGGCCATATTCGGAATTGCGCACCAATCAGGCAAAAGAAAGAAATTTCAATATCATAAAAATAGGACTAATCCGAGAACGCAAAGAACTGTTTTCGCGTATAAATACTCGTGTAGATGAAATGGTTGCCAAAGGCCTTATAGAAGAAGCCCGCCGAGTGTATGCTTACAAAGACTATAATTCCCTCAATACCGTAGGGTATAAAGAAATGTTCAAATACCTTTCCGGAGAATGGTCTCTCGAACAAGCAACAGAAAAAATAAAACGAAATACCAGAGTGTATGCAAAAAAACAAATCACATGGTTCAAAAAAGACGATACCATCCGATGGTTTCATCCTGAAGAGGAAAAAGCTATTATCGAGTATATCGAACAAAAAATATAAAATCAGGAATCTTCTTACAATTACAATACCTTTCCTTTAAACAAAAATAGACATATTCTATATGCATGTAATAAAAATCTGTCCGAATTTTATCAATGACAATAAATTCGGACAGATTTTACAATTACGGTTCTGGAACTTCTGACGATATTATAACAATTTTATCTTCATTTTTGGTACATCTTCCAAAAAAATTATTCTCAGGAGCATATTCCGCAATAGCCCCCTCTTTATCATCCAAATATTCGACATAGGTCGGATAAACGCAATTCTCTATTCTCGAGCCTGCTCCATCATTATATTGCCCGACAAATCCAGATATTCCTGACCTACTTCTCATACGAATATATACATTCTCCGCAAGGCAATTTTTAATGGCAATGCCACGGCCGCCTACAATCTGGCCGACTAATCCCCCAGCCTGATAACCGGTCAAATGCACATCATTTACAGAACAATTATCCATCCACGTTGCGCCTCCGCCTACACCAATCCAGCCAATCAAGCCACCAATATTCTGAGTGGTCAATCCTGTAGAAGCTTTAACATGAATATGTTTGGCATGTACATTCTCAAACTGAGCAGTAGTACTATAATTCGCACCTGTATACCCTATGCAACCTGCAAAATAAGCATATTCTTTACTATGATCTATCGGATTGCCCTCGACATCAGTGTGCACCTCATCATTAGCAAGGCCATTAATGGTTATATTCTCAAATATCAAATTCTTCATGACTCCTTCAAACTTGCCCCACACTCCTGTATACGCGTTATACTTTAACTTAATCAACCCTCCTAATGCAGAATATTCATATACTGCTCCAAATTTTCCATTCATTGAAAAATTTCTCAATACGTGTCCCTGTCCATCTACCGTATAAGTAGGCTCTCCAGAAGTATATATAGGTTTCCATTCTATCCCACTCATATCTATATCATTTTCTAAAAGAATCGTAACACCTTTCGATACCCGATTCCCTGCATCATTCACTTCAGTAACCATATCGAGTATATGGTCAGGTAACCATGCAAACTCATCTTTTGTATAAATACGGTAAGTTTTCGTAGCCTCATCATAACGAGGTTCCTTTGGAGTAAGAATTTCCGTATTCCACCACTCCTCACCTTCAATCCAATCATTTTCAAAATTTTCATCAATAGAGATTGTAAACTGAGCATCCGTTGTCAATATATTTCCTATTACAGTAGTCAACCAATTACGCTGAATAGGTATATCGGTGTTCAAATTATGAGAACTGATCGGAACTGCACCATCCAAAGCCTCAAAAGTAAAATGAATAGGAGTCTGTTCATTCAAATCGGCCATTAGATAGTCTACCACCAATGTCCGATTATGTTCACCTTGATCATAATTATCAGCATACTCTTTTTCTTCTTTATCAATAGAACCGGAATAAACCAATGTACTTCCATTCTCTCCTAAATCTTCACTTTCAGATATACCTGTCAAGACATTAATACTTGAAAAACGCTTACAGCCATAATATGATATTCTAAAGTTGTCCGGCATCTCTAATTTGCCGATATTCCAGTCTGTAGTAACAATACGTATTTTGGCAAATGGGCGTTTCAATACGAAATCCTTCATTATGCCATCTGCACCCACAGCCACCTCTTCTGTAATAAAATACGCATCACGGCTTTCATCATTCAGCTGCTCATCAACCTCATCTTTACAAGTAATATTTTCAAAACTACCCGTATCATAATGCAAATCTGTATCTGTACCTTGCATTACAAAATCTGCCCAAACAACAAACCTATAAGTACGGTTAGGCGTCAGACGTAATGAATAATTCACCGACTGATAATTATCGACAATTTTTCTTTGTGGAGAGATTACTTGTGTATAAGTAACGGACTCACCTTCCCCATCTACTCTATAAACGGCCAACTGGTAACGTAAATCATACTTCGTAAAATCTACATTGGTAATTCCTCCGCGAGCGCTATTACTGCTTTTACCCAATGTGGCCCGTGTTGTCTCTAATACTTCAGGAACAGAAACCATAAAATTGACATTCCCTTCTCCCGAAGCCACCGGACTGTCAATAAATGCATCCTCTGATTGGCATGCTGCAAATAACAAGCATAATCCACACATCAAATTACTAATTCTTTTCATTCAATTACATTTTTGTTAAACCATATATTCAGAATCCATTTCAAAATTGAAATACCCCCTAATCAATCCCTACGACATATTCTCCCTCAAAATTATCGTCAATAGCCACGTTATTACCTTTTCCTACCTCTCGAGTAAGAAAGAATCCTTTTACAACCGTCTCATGATTACGTTTCAAAGGAATCTTTATATTCTGACAATGACTGATTTCATTTCCAGACGCATCAAAAAAATAGAAATCAGCTTGTATATTCGTTTCATTTCCATAACTTGTGAACAAATAGTCACCAAACAACGAAGCTTGCTCTTTCCCCTCATATGTTATTTGTGCCGGAACGATATTGAAACTATAAGTCGTAATAAATAAGTTCGGTTCTTGCGTCATTACATTATACCCGATACTGACATACTGCTTGTAAACAACTTTCACCGTCAATCCCTCCAAAGATCCCCTTGTCTGTATAAAATCTTCAAAATCAGTTGCCACCACCCTGTAACGCCCCATAGGACGCTGCATCATTACCGGAACAATCCGTGATGATATAACATTGTTATTCAATACAGGATAACCATTTTCTGAATATCCAAAATCAATGGCAAATTTCTCTTGTCCTGCCGCCGAGCTGCAATGATGCGTATTAGAAGGAAAAGTACTTATATCAGTCCGGATATTAGTCAGTACATCAGTATGATAATGCCAATCCACCGGATTGCCTTTATATACATAATCTGCCCATCCCAATACATAATAATCCCCGTCAGACAAATAAAAATGTACCGTATCCTGCGGAGGAAGCGCATCCTTATCTGTCAAGACAATACGTCGTTCCTCTCTACTTTGAATATACCCGTTCCTTTTATCGGGTTTTCCCCTATAAATATCCAAAATAATGCGTAACTCATAATCTTCTTCGGGAACATAAGGTTGTGCGGCCGTTTCTTCTAAGTCACGAACCGTACAATTCCATTTCTCATCATAAACCACTTCTTTATAATAAAGAGGAGGTTGCCTATCGACATGAGGTCTTACGATGACAAGAGACCTCTCAGGCATGGGATACTCATGAATGGTAGCATCACACGCTCCCACCAGCATCACAAGTACCAACGACACAATAATTACCAGGCCCCTTATATTCATATCATCTCCTGCTTTTTCGCTGTTTATACCATCTATAAGATATAGAAATCCCCATTCTCGTTATCCCCCAATACCACTCTGACCCAGAATGAAATTTCGGCCCATTTTTCCAGTTGCGGTAAGCATCATAACTATATTCTGCAAATCCGGCTCCTATATTAAAATCCAATGCCCATTTTCCCGTTGTACCCAAATGGATTGTATAACCATAGCTGACCCCCAGTCCCCATAATGCGTGATTAGGATCCTGATAACGAACACGATCATTAATCGCAACATTGAATCCTGCAATATGAGTATGCAATCCTATGAAATGCCCCGTCATCGCATGTTTGGGCCACCAACGTATCTCCGGTTGAGCAGCCAGCAATCTCAGTTTCCGAGCAGAATTGATATTATAGGGCGAGTACCAAACAGGAATATCCAATGACCAATGGGGCCAAGGGCTAACTTCCATCCCGACATTAGATGTCAATGCCGCTATAAAAAACAAATTTGTTTTAACTGCAATTATCCATTCCTTAGGTTCTGGCCGCGAATACAGAGGTAAAACCAATGGAGCCAATCCCGGCAAACAAAATTCTTGAAGTTCAAACCCCACCGGCAAGGAAGGTAGTAGTTCCGGCCTTTCGTGACATACAATAGCCATACGTGCATTCCGAAAAGGAGGAAATATATCCCGAACAATACACTGCCATGTATGGCCATTATCAAGGCCCTTTATCCGTTTTTTACGCTGTTCATTATCACTTTCTTTTCCCAAGATATCCAAAACTTCTTGTTTATTAGGAATTTCCGCTCCATTTTTCAACGCCGATTCAAAAGAATACCAATCTTCCCAAAGATTCTTTACTTTCAACTTGTCTTCTTGAATCCCTGTCTTTTGACGCAGAAAATCAGCAAGAGCCCGTGAACGATAATCCCCCAATTGATAATTCCATTTCGAAGGCCCTTCCGGCGAAGCACTCCCTCCAATCCAAACATAAGCCAAACGCATCGTCGTATCCCGCAATATTTGGCACAAGACACCCGCGACACTATCAAGTTGCTCATTATTAAATAAGCGATATCTATTAACTTTAAATATTACAGGAACAATAGAAGTATTGGCATAATAAAAAACAGAATCAATCCTTTTTTCCGGTAAAGAAATAACATAATCTGGATAATCTGCTTCCCTAAAAGATACGATAGAATCCAAAGGGTTTTCTGCATACAAAGTCCCTAACATAAATATACTAACCACCAATAGTAATATCTTCTTTCTCCCGTATCTATTTATATTTATGCAACTCATTATAGGAAATAAGAATAATTCAAGATTGCATCAATCTTTACTTTCCGTTTTTCAAATATTAATAAATGTTGGTATAATCTAACTTTATTACATTTGTTGGATGTAATGTCTCTAATAAAGAGATGTTACAAACTATCATCTATCTGATTATCAATCATATATCAGACACAATATCCTCTCTTTGGATTATTTTATCTAATATTTATATACCAAATCGATTCTGAAGAGAACAGGGAGATTGTATTATATATAAATAATATAATTTTTTCAATTAACTATCATTACTCTAAATAGTTAATAATCTGTACATTATAAAACATATAAACGTAGGTCGGTGTATAAATATATTTTTTATAATTGTATAATTCATGTAAAAATATATCTTTGCAAAAAATTTGTAACATCTCTTTATTAGAAATTATACCTTCCCCTTTTATACATAAAGAAATATCGGGAATATCAAATTGTTCCCGCTTTCCCATCCCGCTGATAATCTCACGCTATATTGTTTTAGGGCTGATTGGATAAACGAAAAAATTTGTCTATTCATAATCCATATATAATTCCCAATTACTGCCATTTATCAAATAAGAATAATAAAAGAGGAGAGAAAATCCCGATAGGATTTTCTCTCCTCTTTTATTATCTATACATTTACTCTATTTCCGGCTAAAATCAAAATAATTTAGCAGGATATTCTCCAGCATCAACCAATGCCTGAATTTTATCTACCACACCTTGGCGATCGGCAGCATAAGTGACACCAAACCATTTCGATGTAGTATCAAGAACCTTGACTTTGGCCACACCTTCGTGTATTAATTTATTCACCATCAAAGGAATAAAGTATTCCGCTTTCAAATTTTCCATATTTGCCTTTAAGAATTCTTTAAAGTATTCTTCGGAATATGCAAAATAATCAGGAGTAAAACCCCACATATTCATTGACACAGGCGTATTATCCGGAATAGTCACCAGCCGATCATTTTCATCCTTAAATGACACCTTACCGTCAATCCGTTCTATCGCCGTACGTTCTACAACCGTTGTCAAATAACCCTCCGCATTTGTTTCGCATACCCCGCGAGCTACCGAACCACTTTCTGAAAGAGTATTTCCTACACGATAACCGACCATACAGTAATCATTCTTCTTGCCCTCCATCTCACTCAATGCCTTACCTAAAACGGCAAAACTATCACGACCATAAAAATCATCGGCATTGATAACTGCAAACGGCTCTTTTATAACATCTTTACCCATCAATACAGCATGATTTGTACCCCAAGGCTTCACCCTGCCTTCCGGACATTCAAAACCTTCCGGCAAATCATTTAATGACTGGAATACGAGCTCTACAGGAATATGATTTTCATACTTGCTTAAAATAATTCTCCTAAAATCATCCTCAAAATCCTTGCGGATTACGAAAACAACCTTGCCAAACCCTCCGCGAATTGCATCGAAGATAGAATAGTCCATGATAGTTTCCCCATTGGGGCCCAAGCCATCCAATTGCTTCAAACCTCCATAACGACTGCCCATACCGGCTGCCAAAACAAAAAGTGTCGGTTTCATCTCTTAAAATTTAAGTAATTATTGTTTGTGTTATTTTTATAATACTGCAAATGTATTAAAAATAAATGTATATTTTACACTATTATTTAATTATTATTTTCGCTACTAAATTACATATTTTGAAATGAAAAAAAGTAACTTGTTAAATGAATATATCCGCCTTAACAATATTTAGTTAATAAGGTTAAATATTAGAATTTATAAGAAAAAAAGGCCCCAAACCTTTTTCATTTAAGAAAAATATATTTCATTTGCAACGAACAATTATTCTATTTATTAATCAATAAAAATTCAGAAGCCTATAGGATATAACATTACGCTTAAATCAAAAACAAGAGGTAATGGATAATAATTTGTTATCGCAATCAGATGAAACACTGGTTGGCTTATATGCAAAAGGTAATAATGAAGCTTTCGATATTCTGCTAAACCGTCATAAAGACAGAATATATTCTTACATTTATTATATAGTGCATAACCGTGACTTGACAGAAGATATCTTTCAGGAAACTTTTGTGAAAGCTATTATGACCATACGCCAGGGAAAATATACCGAAAATGGAAAATTTCCGGCATGGATAACCCGTATTGCTCATAATTTGATTATCGACTATTATCGTCAAGAAAAAAGTGAAAACCAAATCTCAAATGATGAACTTAGTGCAGATATATTCAACAATAAAGAATTGAGTGAAGGCACTATTGAAGACAGCATCATAAAAAAACAAATCGACGCTGATATTCGAAAACTGATAAACGTACTTCCTGACAATCAAAAAGAGGTTCTCATCATGCGCTATTACAAAAATATGAGCTTCAAAGAGATTGCTGATGCAACGAATGTAAGTATAAATACTGCACTCGGCAGAATGCGTTATGCCATATTGAATATGCGTCGTTTGGCAGAAGAAAACAACATTGTGTTAACATTGTAAAAAAAGACAGCCCATATACAATAATATTATACAGGGAGCGTTTTTTAGGTAAACAATAACAAAAAATTAAAAATTTGCCTATGAATAAAAAAATTACTCCCGGAATTATATCAAAAAAAACTTTGAGCGCCAATTTGGCCCCGAACAACTTTACTCTTACAAAGCTTAAACAATTTGCACGGACATATACATTTGAGAGTAGCCTGCCAGAAAAATTGAATAGTTATATTATCAATTAATTCTGACAAACTATAAATTTCCAATCGGTTATTAAGCATTTGTTCAATAACCGATTGGAGATACATTTATTTTTCCCCGATTTACTTCATTATTAAATACATTCCTTATATATTTGTATAAGCAAAAATGTCGTGATTATATATTATGAATCATAAAATAGCCCCTTCTTTACTATCCGCCGATTTCGGCAATCTTAAAGCCGACATCGATATGGTAAATAAAAGTGAAGCCGATTGGCTACACATTGACATAATGGACGGAGTTTTCGTTCCCAACATATCCTTTGGCTTTCCGGTTCTTGAATATGTAAAAAATCTTTCTCAAAAGCCTCTGGATGTACACCTGATGATTACCGATCCGGCCAAATTCATCAAAGAAGTCAGAGATTCAGGAGCTTTCATGATGAATGTCCATTACGAAGCATGCATACATTTACACCGTACGATACAACAAATAAAAGAAGCAGGAATGAAAGCCGGAGTGACTCTGAATCCTTCATCTCCGATATCCCTACTCGAAGACATTATCAATGATGTAGATATGGTTCTTATCATGTCAGTAAATCCGGGCTACGGCGGACAGAAATTTATAGAACATTCTATAGAAAAAGTAAAAAAATTAAAAGAACTAATCAACAGCAAAAACGCTAAAGCCCTCATCGAAGTAGACGGGGGAATAAATCTAACAACCGGAAAACAAATTGTTGAAGCCGGGGCTGATGTTCTCGTAGCCGGAAATTCCGTATTCAAGGCAGAAAACCCTGCTCAAATGATACATCAGTTGAAACATTTAGACTAAAAGCATAACGAGAGACAGAACAAAGATAAAGACACAACAACTCACATTCTTTGTTAATCTCATCTAATTCCAATAAACCGAAAAACACACACAATTTACTTATTTTATCTCAAAGTTCTGTCTCTCTTATTCCTTAATCTTCCATGCAAAACGCCCCCTTCATACGGTTACTATGCCCACTTATTACAGGTATTTGCATTCAACATTTTTGCCCTGCCGTTAACCTTATCTACATATTTTTTATAACAACGATTTGCAGTCTTTTGTTCTACCTTATCCCTCGCAATCCGGCAGAAAAATTCAGATTTCGGTATACATATGGCATATCAATTTGCTTTCTATTTTGTACCTTAGGCATGCTTTCCGTTGCATTGAAGCAAATGCAAGAAACACCTATACCCGCTACATACATAAAAGCAATTGCCCGTATAGATGAAAATAACGGGAAAAAAATCAAGTCAGTTACATGCACCGTTACGATAGAACATCTAATCGACCAAAACGAAGCATATCATCAATTCAGTAAAAAAGCCATTCTCTATTTTTACCCGGACGATCATGCCTGCGCCCTGGTACCCGGTAATTACATCATCTTTAAACAAAAGCTCCAACCTATACAAAACATCCCCAATCCAGAAGCATTCGATTACGCTTCTTATACCCAAAGGAAAGGAATATTATATAGCCAATATCTGCCAGAAAAAGACTGGAGACGACTTGGATTCTCCCCCCGAATGACATGGAAAGAAAAAGCCCTATACTATCGGACAAAAGTAGTTGATATCATTTCTGAAATAAATCTGGATAAAGAAGAACAAGCTCTTTTAAATGCCCTATTATTAGGATATGCCGATGGAATATCGACGGAACAACGCAAGTTATTCTCTTCTTCCGGACTTTCCCACATTCTGGCTGTAAGCGGACTACATACCGGCATTATATGGAGCATATTATATATTGCATTCTATCCGTTAATATGGTTACGTATGCCGCAAATGAGACATATCTTCACAATAGTCGGACTATGGATATATGCCTTCATTACCGGACTCTCTCCTTCCGTAATAAGAGCATGTATAATGGCCACATTCATTATCATAGGATATGTTCTCAACAGGAAAGGCAATACGCTGAACTCTTTATGCGCTGCAGCTTTCTTTATGCTATTATACCAACCTTATTATCTTTTCGACATAGGATTTCAGCTCAGTTACATATCAGTATTGTCCATCGTCCTTTTCTACCCTGTCATATTCCATGGCATCATGACCAATAACAAATTATGGAATAAAATTGCCGGAATCATCGCCATTTCTCTGGCAACCCAAATCGGTACATTACCTGTTGCAGCTTACTATTTTCATACGGTACCCTTACTTTTCTTATTCACCAACTTACTGATTATTCCTTTATTGCCGATCATACTCGGCATAAGCATAATCTCTGTTACATTGGCAGCAATCGATATTTCCATTCCTTGGATACATTATGCCACAGAACATTTACTGCATTTTTTGTCTTTAGTAGCCTACTACACCGGCAAAATACCCTGCAATTCACTGAAAATATGGTTAGAACCGAGACACATAGTGCTATATTTCGGAATATTATCTTCACTCTACATAGCTTTCAAACAGAAAAAAAGTAACTGGATTATTTTCTGCCTATCCTTTATACTTCTATTCCTAATATACAATAAAGCCATCCCCCTACCCAAGCAAATAGAAAACGGATGGGTCATTTATAATGACAATCAGAATACCGTCATCAACTTTATCGATGATAAAAATAATTTTTTATACAGTACCGATTCGATAGTAGACTATCCCAAAATAGAAAAAATAGCATCCAATTTTTGGATAAAAAACGGGATAAACAAATTCTTAATCGCCAAAGATTCTATGAATAATGGCAATTTATTCATTAGCAGGCCATTTATCCTTTTCCGACAAAAACGAATTCTATTACTCGACTCAACGAACTGGAAAACAAAAAATTCGGCTTACCAACTCCCTATCGATTATGTCATCGTAACCAATGATTTTAAAGGCCGCTTGTCTGACCTCTTGCCTCTATTCAAGATAAAACACCTGATAATACCATCCAATATTACTTATTTCAAAAGTTATTGGCTCGAACGGGAATGTTCAAAACATCATATAAATTGTTACGTAATACGAAAAGAAGGAGCTTGGGCAAGCCTCGATAAGAACGAGCCCTGTCCCTAATTTCTCATTCAAGAAATCCGGAAAACAAGTTATCGAAACATCTACATTAAAATTCTGCAGAAAGCCTAAGATTAAATTGTCTCATTGTCAAATAATTAGGTACTGCATATTGATTACTATACACATCAGTCACCCAATAATAAGAATTCACATTGCTGATATTCAACAAATTAAATATATCTAATCCAATCCAAATACTCTTAAAATGACGGAAAAATCCACGTCTCATAATACGGTCTTCACCTCCTACCAACAAACGCGAGGCACCTATATCCACACGACGATAAGGTGTAGTTCTAAAATATCCCGCTTGTCGTCCCAACTTAGGTGCTCCAATAGGTAATCCATCAGACCATATAGCCCTCAAATTAAATTTATATTTCGGAAAACGAGGTACATAATCCTGGAAAAACAACGTTATGCTATACCGCTGTTCAGTAGGCCGAGGCACCCATTTCCCATTTATTTTCTCCTGAGTCTTCATCAATGAAAAACTAAGCCAAGAATCTGTTCCGGGAACAAATTGACCAAACAATTTCATATCCAGTCCCGCAGCATATCCCTTCGATTCATTTCTCCCAGAATACCATATCTTCACATTATCTACCTCATAAGGTATAAGATTGTCTAACTTTTTATAATAAAGTTCAGCCGTAAATTTAAAAGGTCGGTCGACCGCCCTGAACGAAAAATCCTGTCCCAGCACAAAATGGATAGAACGTTGCGATTTTATATTTCTATTAAGAGCAACTATAAGATTGTTCCGTTCATCACGAACAGTATCACGAAATTCCTTATAAAAAGGAGCCTGATAATAAATCCCTGTTGCAAAACGCAGTGTCAGTCGCTCCTCCCGTGCCGGAATAAACCCTACCGAGGCCCGGGGACTAACAATACACTCTTTATTAAAATCCCAAAATGAAGCCCGTATTCCTCCTGTAAAAGTAAACAACCCTACATCTTTACGCAAACGGTATGTATCCTGGACGTATGCAGATATACGATTTGTTTGCATATCCTGTTTCGAATTCAAGTTTGAAATCAACTCCAAACTATGCTCCAAATTAGGCAATGAATACCCGGCAGAATCCCTCATCTCCCATTCTCTCACCCTATCAGTAATTTTCTCCATCTGATAATTGAGCCCCCATTTTATATCATTTTGCCGAATACGAGTTACCCCTTTTAATGCTATAGACATCACTCCGGCATTCAATCTATTACGAGCATGTTCATGATAAGTACCCACCCCTAAAGTCCCGGCAGCCTCTGTTTCCGTAACCTCTCCCGACATATCAAGCTCGTCCAGCCAATATTGCCCTGATATATCATAACGAACGATTTCATTCGTAACAAAAGCAGACGCCAATAATGAAAAAGCAGTATTTTTATTTTTAAAATAATCCAAAGATAAAGCTCCAAAAAAAGACTGGAACTTATCTTTTTCCTGACCGTCAAAATAAACTTTAAATTGAGCGGCATTAGACGATGTTCCGAATTTTGTTGTACGTTCCTGTGGGGTAAACTTATAAGTATTGTTCGAGACATTTCCCAAAAAAGACAATTTCCATTGAGGAGAAAACTTGTAGGCAATCAAGGTCTGATAATCGAAAAAAGAAGGTTTATACTCCCCTTTAGTATCCAAAGAACTCAATAACGTTGAATTGGTTTTAAATCGGAACCCATGCAATTGCGAAAATTTAGATGTACTCTGTCCCACAGAAGCACTTGCACCTAAAAAGCTGGCGGCAACAGCACCCTCAAACGCTTCCGGCTGCTTGTATGTAATATCCAGCACCGAAGACATCTTGTCTCCATATTCGGCAGAATATCCTCCAGAAGAAAAACCTATACTACCCACTAAATCCGGATTAATAAAACTCAACCCCTCTTGTTGGCCCGAACGAACAGTCAATGGCCGATAAACCTCTATACCATTTACATACACAATATTTTCATCAAAATTCCCTCCTCTAACCGAATACTGCGAACTCAATTCATTACTCGAATTCACCCCTGCCATTGTTGTCAACATTGCTTCGATACTCCCTCCCGTTGCATCAGGCATCAGTTTCAAATCTTTAGAATCGATGCGCTGTAAAGTACTCGTCTGCTTACGATGCTCTGTCACTACAACTTCTTTTATTGTACGATCTACTGTATAAAGACGCACATTCATCATCATGTCCTGCTTCGGAGAAAGAAGCGTTTTTCGTTCAGTTCGATATCCCAAGCACGAATATATAACGACAACCGTATCAGCCGGTGCCACATATATCTCATAATTACCCTTCAAATCGGTCATTGTGCCTTGAGTCGTTCCCTCAATCCTAATGCTCGCCAATTCTATTCCCTCATTATTTGCATCAATCACTCTCCCCGAAAGTTTTACCTTTTTCTGGGCATGAAGGACAGAGCCACAAAGCAGGAACAAAATTAGTATATACAATTTAGAGTTCATTCAATTCCAATATACAATACATTTTATATTAACGCAAAAATTCAGATTTCCGTATATTTTTCAGAAGAAACCATACAATTTTGTTATTTTATCCAAACTTCAAATCATCATCGCTACATAATCAAAACATCAGACCGGCCCCTCACCTTATCACTGCAACATAATGCCAACAAAAATTACCTCCAATAAGTCAAAATACAACTCTCGGAGGTAATTCTCGATAAACAAATTCTGAATCTCACAACTTGATTATATCATTGTATCTGAAATTCCGCAATCACCCCTTTATGGTCAGTAGGCCAGACACCAATAGGAGCGATAAAATTATCAAGAGAATTTTCCGGAACCCGCTGCCCTTTACGAATGCAACCATTCGGCCCGTACAAAGCGGCATCAGATAACGCCAACCCCTCTGCCGGATAATAAAAAATATAATCCACCCGCTCACGTTCATCAGCCTCCGGAGCCCATAACAGCTTATTGATATCAATATCTTTACAATCTGCCGGATAAGTATACCCAGGATATTTCACAGGATCCGGATACAAAGTACGATACGCATCCTGATATCCATTTTCTGCCAACAATGTAGTCACGGTCCAAGGTATTACCAATCCATGATGATCGGCACTATCCTTCGTTGCCTCCGTCCAATCTTGATGAGAAGGTTCATTAAAATCTCCTCCAATAAATATCAAACGACCTTTTTCTCTTTCTTTTGCAGCATCATCTAAAAACTGGCGGATAGCATCATCCCGCTGAGATGCCACATTCTTTCTCAATATACTATCTATATCCGTCAAAGGAGCCTCCATTTTTGCCCAATTATCTCCATCATATCCCCGTACATCATAATAAGCGCAATTGCGATAATCCAAATGTGCAGTATACACAGCAACCTCCCGCCCGTCCATATCGGCAACTAACTTATAAATACTGCCATGGTCTTCATTTTCCGGAAAAACAGTAGCACTGTCTATTATAGGATATTTACTCAAAAGACCCGAATCATAACTGTAAAATGAATAATAAGTTTTCCCTTTTTCTTTTAACGACGCAGTTATCCGGTCACAAAAACGGGTTCCATCATAATTACGCACTTCACTCAACATCACAAAATCCGCATCTGTCCGGGCCAGCTCATCAACTAAAGCATCATAGCCACCTTTGACCATCGTTCCTTCTTGCCAAACATTCAATTGTAAAAACTTCACTGTTTGCTTCCTATTACACCCCAAGCACAATACAAAAACAACAGATAACAATACCAACTTTCTCATCTATATTCATTATTTAATTTTATACTTCCAACAGACAGTAAAAGTATAAAAAAATTGTAACAAACACTCAATATTAGTCAAATCTGTCCCAAAAAACAGAAAAATATCCAACTCTCAAAATAATTATAATATTCCAAAGGAAAATAGAACAAGCGTTTCCTCCCTCTAAATAAGAAATCAAATATTTTATCTCCCATCAAAATTAAAACCACATTTTATAGTTATCCGAAAAAATCAGTACATTTGCTAACATAACACTTATAAGATATTTATCGTATGAAAACATTCCATGAATTGCTAAAATCCCGTAGAAGTATACGAAAATATACCGATGAAGCATTATCTCCGGAAGATGTAAGGCTTATACTCGAAGCAGCTTTAATGGCTCCATCCTCCAAACGGTCGACCGGATGGGAATTTATCGTAATAGAAGAAAAGGAAAAATTGGAAAAACTATCCTATTGCAAAGAATTCGGAGCCAAACCTATCGCAGGAGCAGCAATGGCCGTTGTCGTACTCGCAGACCCTTTAAAAAGTGATGTTTGGATCGAAGACGCATCAATAGCCTCAATACTCATGCAACTACAAGCAGAAGATTTAGGATTAGGGAGCTGTTGGATACAAATAAGAAATAGGCTGACTGAAAATGGACAATCTGCAGAAGATTACATCCGAGAAATGTTAGGTATCCCCTATCAGATACAAGTACTATCAGTCATTACATTTGGCCACAAAAACGAAGAACGTAAACCCTTTGATGAAGAGAAGACGATGTGGGAAAAAGTTCATATAGACAAATGGTAAATCAAAAAAAACAATGGTAAAAGTCATTTTTATAGGAGCCGGAAATTTAGCGACACATCTGTCTGTCGCCATGCAAAACAAACAATATGAGATTATACAAGTTTTTAGCCGTAGTAATGAATCAGCATCCCAATTAGGCCAAGTACTCGGGGTTCCATATACCACAGATATCACATCTGTAAAAGACAACGCCGACCTGTACATATTTTCTTTGAAAGATACAGCCCTAAAAGAAACCGTTGCCCGTCTAAAACCCAATACCGCATTATGGGTACATACTGCAGGCAGCGTGCCAATGAACATATTCGAGGGATATATCCGACGATACGGAGTACTATATCCGCTACAAACCTTCAGCAAAACCCGCAGTATAGATATATCAACTACCCCCTTTTTTATTGAAGCATCTGCACCTGAAGACTTAAAATTGCTATCCAATATTGCCCATAGCTTAGCCACAAAAGTGACAATAACAACATCCGAACAAAGAAAATACTTACATTTATCGGCCGTTTTTGCATGCAATTTCACCAACCACATGTACGCCATTGCCAACAATATATTAAAGCAACAAGGACTCTCCTTTGACGTTTTATTACCTCTTATTGACGAAACAGCAGCAAAAATACACGAAATGAATCCCATAAAGGCTCAGAC
This sequence comes from Coprobacter secundus, assembly GCA_000803105.1. Lineage (GTDB taxonomy): Bacteria > Bacteroidota > Bacteroidia > Bacteroidales > Coprobacteraceae > Coprobacter > Coprobacter secundus. The sequence goes on along the minus strand of JTDA01000008.1, from coordinate 72,179 downwards.
AGGCCCCGCTGTACGATACGATGAAAATGTGATGCAAGCCCAACAAGAATTGTTATCTGACAGCATAGAAAAAGAAATATATCATCTAATCAGTAAAAATATACATAAATTCAGCCAAACAGACCATGAGCAGAATAAACTATGATTTGACCCGAATAAAAGCTTTTGTCTTTGACGTTGACGGAGTATTATCAGCCGATATGGTCCCGTTACACCCGAACGGGGAACCTATGCGAATGGTGAACATTAAAGATGGTTACGCTTTACAACTTGCCGTAAGGTTAGGCTATATCGTAGCCATTATTACAGGAGGAAGAACCGATGCCGTCAGAAAACGCTTTGAAGCTTTAGGCATTCCTTATATCTATATGGGTGCAAGCGTAAAAATGAACGAATACAAAAATCTAATACAAGAAACCGGCCTAAAGCCAGAAGAGATTATGTACATGGGCGATGATATCCCTGATTACGAAGTAATGCGACAAGTCGGACTACCTGCATGCCCTGCAGATGCATCACCTGAAATCAAAGCAATATCAACTTATATATCCTATAAAAACGGAGGTTGCGGATGCGGGCGCGATGTCATAGAACAAGTCCTGAAAGCCCAAAACAAGTGGATGGCCGATGAAGCTTTCGGATGGTAACCAAAAAAAATGAAATACTATGCTTTCTCACTTAGAAAAATACGATATCCTGTTAGCCAGCAATTCCCCTCGCAGGCGTGAACTTTTGAGCGGTCTGGGCATTAATTACCGAGTCACTTCTCTGCCCGATGTAGATGAATCGTACCCTAATACACTCCAAGGTGAAAACATTCCGCTTTTTATTTCAAAATTAAAATCAAAAGCATACCGTTTTAAAATGAAAAAAAATACACTCCTTATTACTGCCGATACCATCGTTTGGCTTGATGGAAAAGTGTACGGAAAACCTTCGGATGAATCCGACGCCAAACGCATGCTGAAAAATTTATCAGGAAAAACACACCAGGTAATTACAGGAGTAACCATTTGCACTCAAGAAAAAGAAGTTTCTTTCGCAGTAACATCCGATGTTTCCTTTTCCGAACTATCAGACGAAGAAATCGAGTATTATGTAAACCATTACCATCCCTTAGACAAAGCCGGAGCTTACGGTATACAAGAGTGGATTGGTTACATCGGTGTATGCAAACTCCAAGGATCTTATTTCAACGTGATGGGACTCCCTGTCCAAAGGTTATATCAAGAACTAAAACAATTTTAAAACAAAACCGGCAAGATTTAAATTTCAATACCAATCCTCCATCCCTCATCCGTTTTTTTTTAATTCCCCATGAATGGGCTAATCAGAAAGATATCTTCTTTAAGCAAATCGGTAAGGATTGGAGAATGCCTTAATATTTTATATACGGTAAAAATAATTTCAACACCCCAAACTCCCCCCCACACAAATTTAAACCGGTCTTATTATTTAATGATTATCGTTTTTCTATATTTCATTCATTTTTCGTACCTTCGTGGCAATTTTTAAAAGAAACTATATTTTTAATCAGATATGAGCAAGAAATTTAACGAATATTCTCACTTCGACTTATCAGAGATAAACAAAGAAGTGCTGAAAAAATGGGACGAAAATGATGTATTCCACAAGAGTTTGGAAACACGAGAAGGATGCCCCTCATTCGTATTCTACGAAGGGCCTCCCTCGGCTAACGGAATGCCGGGTATCCATCATGTAATGGCTCGATCGATTAAAGATATTTTTTGTCGTTACAAAACGATGAAAGGTTTTCATGTAAAACGAAAAGCCGGATGGGATACCCATGGACTTCCTGTTGAACTTGGAGTGGAAAAAGCCTTGGGCATTACTAAAGAAGATATAGGAAAATCCATTTCGGTTGCCGATTACAATGCCGCTTGCCGGAAAGATGTCATGAAATACACCCATGAATGGGAAGATTTAACACATAAAATGGGATATTGGGTCGACATGAAAGACCCATATATTACATATGACAACCGCTATATCGAAACTCTTTGGTGGCTGCTGAAGCAACTCTATAACAAAGGGCTTTTGTATAAAGGATATACTATCCAACCCTATTCTCCGGCAGCAGGGACAGGATTAAGTACCCATGAACTGAACCAGCCGGGATGTTATAGAGACGTAAAAGACACTACTTGTGTAGCACAATTTCATATGAAAAATCCAAAACCTGAAATGACAGCTTTTGGAGAAGCCTACTTCTTGGCATGGACCACCACCCCATGGACCTTGCCGTCGAATACAGCTTTATGTGTAGGGCCAAATATAACTTATGTTTTAGTACAAAGTTACAACCCGTATACCGGAGCCCCTATCAGCGTTATTGTTGCCAAAGAACTCGTATCTTCATTATTTAATGTCAAAGCTGCCGATTTGCCCCTTGACAGCTATAAACACGGCGATAAACTAATACCGTATAAAATTGTAGCCGAATATACCGGAAACGATTTGATAGGTATGGAATATGAGCCGTTATTACCTTGGGTAAATCCGGGTGAAGGCGCCTTTCGCGTCATTCCGGGAGACTACGTCTCCACTGAAGACGGTACAGGCATTGTACACATTGCTCCCACTTTCGGGGCCGATGATAATAGAGTTGCCAAAGCAGCCGGTATCCCTCCTATGATGATGATAGACAAAGAAGGAAACCAGCGGCCTATGGTAGATATGACGGGGAAATTCTACAAAATAGAAGACCTTGACCCTGAATTTGTAAAAAAATACGTAAATGTAGACCTTTACAAAGAATATGCCGGACGGTATGTAAAAAATGCTTACGACAGTACTCTCAAAGAAAATGACCCCAGCCTCGATATAGATATAAGTGTCTTACTAAAACAAACAAATAAAGCTTTCAAAATAGAAAAGCATATACACAGCTATCCCCATTGCTGGCGTACAGACAAACCGGTACTATACTATCCATTAGATAGCTGGTTTATCCGCACGACCGCTTGTCGAGAACGTATGATAGAGCTCAACAATACTATCAACTGGAAACCCCAATCTACCGGAAGCGGCCGTTTTGGCAAATGGTTGGAAAATTTGCAAGATTGGAATCTATCCCGAAGCCGTTACTGGGGTACACCTTTACCTATCTGGCGTACAGAAGACGGTTCTGAAGAAATTTGCATCGGCTCGGTCGAGGAATTATACAACGAAATAGAAAAAGCCATCAAAGCCGGCTATATGAAAGAAAATCCATATAAAGGATTTATCCCAGGAGAATATACAGCTGAGAATTACAACAAGATAGATTTGCATCGCCCCTATGTCGATGATATTGTTTTAATTTCAAAATCAGGCAAACCAATGAAGCGCGAGAGTGACCTTATCGATGTCTGGTTCGATTCTGGAGCAATGCCATATGCACAAATACATTACCCATTCGAAAATAAAGAAGTTTTTGACAAACGGGAAGTATACCCCGCCGATTTCATTGCCGAAGGCGTAGACCAAACCCGTGGCTGGTTCTTTACCTTACATGCATTGGGAACAATGATATTTGACAGTGTAGCTTACAAAGCCGTTGTTTCCAACGGACTTGTTCTCGACAAAAATGGGAACAAAATGTCTAAACGATTAGGAAACGCTGTAGATCCCTTCTCCACCATCGAAAAATACGGGTCAGACCCATTACGATGGTATATGATAACAAACGCCTCACCATGGGACAATCTAAAATTTGACCTGGACGGTATAGAAGAAGTCCGCCGTAAATTTTTTGGGACACTTTACAATACCTATTCATTCTTTGCTTTATATGCTAACGTCGACGGATTCAATTATAAAGAAAAAGATATTCCAGTAGAGAAACGTCCGGAGATAGACCGTTGGATACTTTCCCTATTAAACACTCTTGTCAAAGAAGTAGACGAACATTACAATTCTTACGAACCCACCCGTGCAGGACGAGCCATCTCAGATTTTGTCAATGACAATTTGAGCAACTGGTATGTGCGCCTAAACCGGAAACGTTTTTGGGGTGGAGAAATGAATGAAGACAAATTATCAGCATATCAGACTTTATATACGTGTCTCGAAACTGTTGCTCTGCTCATGGCACCCATCGCCCCGTTCTTCTCGGACAGACTTTTCACCGATTTGACAACTGCGACAGGACGTGCCGATAAATCAGTACATTTATGTAACTTTCCTACTCTACATGAAGAAATCATAGATAAGGAACTTGAAGAGCGGATGCATATTGCTCAAGATATTACTTCTATGGTACTGGCCTTACGCCGTAAAGTCAACATAAAAGTACGTCAGCCCCTGACAACCCTTATGATACCCATCCTTGACGAGTATCAAAAAGAACATATCGAGGCTGTACAGGAATTGATATTAAATGAAGTAAATGTAAAAAATCTGAAATTTGTCGATAACGCGGCAGGTATATTAGTAAAACGTATCAAACCCGATTTCAAAAAACTGGGACCGAAATACGGTAAAATAATGAAACAACTTGCAACTGCGATAGCTGCGATGAGCCAAGACGATATCCTTCGTTTTGAAACAGAAGGAAATTTCTTATTTGATATCAACGGACAACATGCAGTTATAGAAACTTCCGATGTCGAAATAATATCAGAAGACATTCCCGGCTGGTTAGTGGCCAATGAAGGCAAACTGACTGTAGCATTGGATGTCACAGTCACCGATGAACTAAAAAGAGAAGGCATTGCTCGTGAGTTGGTAAACCGTATACAAAATATACGTAAATCAAGCGGATTCGATATCACAGATAAAATAAATATCAGAATATCTTCCAATGAAGAAACTGATGCCGCTGTGGAAGAATACAAGACTTACATAGCAAAACAAGTTTTAGCAAATTCAATAGAGATAACCGAAAAATTAGATAGAGATATCAACGAATTGGATTTTGAAAACTTCAAATTAAAAGTTTCAATTGTTAAAGCCTAAAAATCTTCGATAATGAAGCTATTAATTTTTGTATATTAGACTAATTTATTTACATTCGCACTATAAACAAAACAAAGGTTATAATAGTTATATGAAATAAATATTTTAGAATTTTTATACAGAACCTCTCAAAAACTCAACACTATGAGCACAAAAACACGATATTCGGATGCGGAATTAGAAGAGTTTCGAGCAATCATCAAAGAAAAACTCGAAAAAGCTTACCGCGATTATGATTTGCTGAAAAGTGCAATCATGAATACTGACGGAAACGATACTTCGGATACGTCACCGACATTTAAAGTATTAGAAGAAGGCGCCTCAACTCTTTCGAAAGAAGAAGCAGGTCAGTTAGCCCAGCGTCAGATGAAGTTCATACAACATCTGCAAGCTGCCATGGTTCGAATCGAAAATAAAACATACGGCATCTGCCGCGAAACAGGTGAATTGATTCCCAAAGAAAGATTACGGGCCGTACCGCATGCTACATTGAGTATCAATGCCAAAGAAAAAGGCCAGAAGTAAAATGCCTTCTTAGAAAATAAAATAACAATTCGATACCAGTATTTCACGATACAGGAATCGAATTGTTGTTATAAAGAGCTATAATATACCGGCATCATAGCTCAAAAGCCATTATGCACAAGAGGAATACATTATCATATGAAACTTACAAAAGGTAAAATTGCCATTCTAGTTATTTTTTTAGTATTACTTGTAGACCAAACAAGTAAAATATGGGTCAAGACACATATGTATTTAGGGGAAGATATACGTATTACCAATTGGTTCTATATCTTATTTGTAGAAAATAATGGAATGGCCTTCGGTATCGAGATTATCAGTAAGTTATTTCTCAGCCTATTTCGTATAATAGCAGTCTTGTTCATCTCTTATTATCTATTCAAACTAGTACACCAAAAAAAAGAAACAAAAACCGGATACATCGTTTGTATATCATTGATATTGGCCGGTGCGGCAGGAAATATTATAGACAGCATTTTCTATGGCATTATATTTGATGCTCCACCTGCACCCTTTATTGCTACACTGTTCCCGGAAGGAGGCGGATATGGAACACTATTTCATGGGAAAGTCGTAGATATGTTATATTTTCCATTATTCCATTTCTATTGGCCTGACTGGGTTCCCGGAATCGGAGGAGAATTATTTGAATTTTTCCGCCCCGTATTCAATATTGCAGATTCGGCCATATCGGTAGGGGTTATATTAGTACTCTTATTTTATCGCCGCTATTTATCAACTGACGAAGAAAAAGAGAAAAAATAAAAAATACAGATAATTACGACAAAATTACCATCGCAAATTAGACAGATTCAATGAAAACATCGTTTCACATATTAGTATGTCTGATAATAAATACCCTATTTATAGCTTGTGATCATACACCAGATTATATACTAAAAGAGAAACAGATGGAAGACTTATTAGTCGATATACACAAATCCGAAGCCCTGATAGAGACCGAATATGAAAAATTCAACACTTCAGAAAAAAAAGAAGCATTAAGGGAATCCGTATTTCGAAAACACAACACCAACAAAGCCCAATTTGATACTTCACTCATGTGGTACGGGCGGAATCTCGAAAAATACGTCGATATATACGGCAAAGTCATTGAACGGCTAAGGACACAAGAAAAACAAGTAAGCGGACTTATAACAGACAATAATTCACAGCCCCTGTCTCGGCCGGGTGACAGCATAAATATCTGGAGGAGAGATAACTTTTTTATTTTTGAACCTCATGCCGGCCGGCAAGTTTTTACTTTCGAAATCAATTCAGACGAAAATACACGAGAACAAGACATATTCGTTTTAAAATTAAAATTCGGTATGTTGCCTAAACAACATATCGACTATCCCAAAGTAATATTGGCCCTTAAACAACAAAACGACTCTATCAGGTTTACTTCCACCGATATCCGTCACGACGGGCCCGTCAGTTTAATGATTACCTCAGACAAAGGAACAAAAGCATCAAGGATATTCGGTAGTGTCATCGTACCCTCTGAGCCCAGCCGGGCAACAATGTATATCGACAGTATATCCCTAATGAGAATACGATATAAAGAAGGTATCATACCCAAAACCTCTGAAAAGATTCCACCTTCCCTACATAATGTAGAGAAAAAAGATTCCATAAAAAATAAGTAGCCCTATAACTTGAGATAACACCATTAAGAAGATGAAAAAAGGATATTTCTCCCACCAAATTTGTTATAAAAGTTTGCTATTAAACAAACATATCCTTTATCTCTCTTCTGATGATAATACCATTTTATCGATACTCCCTTTTCAGCAAGAAGTATCTTTAACTACATTTTGTGAAGGCGTCCTGTTTGTCGTTATTCCTGAATTTGAAGAAAAAGAGCAAATATTCATTGATATTCTCAAAAAACAATTAGATACAAATCTAAAACTGACTGTGGGAAATGCGATTCTCAATAATCCTATTTATATTGATTACACGGCATCAGAAGGTAAAAAATGCTTGCTCTATTCTGTAACTTCTGTCAACTGGTCAACCGAACGTCCTTCTCAACCGGGAAATATAGAAATAATAAAAATTAAAATATGACAGATTGCCATCCTCCCCTCCCCCAAAAGAGCAAACCCTCACCGGCCCAATATCCCAAGACAAAAACAAACATCCGATCCTCCCTATCCTCAAAAGGAGCCGGCCGTATATGATAATAAAAATATACTCCGTAGCAAAAAATTCCTTCTATCGAAAACTTAAAAACAAATTCTAAGAAAAGATATTTTCAATCATTCATTTCCCAATCGACCTTCTCCGGAATTCAGCACAAACGATAGCTGTCGCTACCGCAACATTCAAAGACTCTGTAGTCTGCCGGAAAGGAGGATAATTAGGCAAATATAGCCGTTTACTTATATATTTTTCCAATGACGACGAGATACCGTTCCCCTCATTACCCATGAGTACAAATCCATTCCGCGTCAATTCCTGTTCATATATATTGTCCCCGTCAAGAAACGTACCATATACGGGCAATTTTGAAAACTGCCCAAATAACTCGACTAAAGGTAAATAAAAAACTTTTACACGTGCCAATGCACCCATAGTAGCCTGCACGGTCTTCGGATTATAAACATCAACACACTCAGGTGAACAAAAAACATTTTCAATGCCAAACCAATCTGCCAGACGAATGATCGTCCCCAAATTCCCAGGATCCTGTATCGTATCCAAAACAAGCGACAACGACGTAGATACGAGATTATAGTCCATATGCCTATCTGGCATACGGTACACAGCCATAACCGACTGCGGTGAACGCAGCAATGAAGCCCGCTCAATCTCTTCCTGCCCGGCAATAAGTATCTCGTCAGCCTCGGCCCCGGCGTGAGCAGCCAACCACTCTTCTGTAGCGACCAACAACTCACAATGAAAAGCAGATAAAGTATCTCCCACCAATTTATTACCTTCAGCAAGAAAACACCCTGTAGCCATCCGATTTTTTTTCTGAGATAACGACTGTATATATTTTATTTTATTTTTACTCAGCATACTCATTTTTTATCAAACAAAAATAACAGAAATTATCCGATACAAAAAATATGTTATGAATATCATTATTCTCATTTTCCTCAAACACCAAAAATATAACACTTCTTTTTCCCTTTCCTGCCATAAATATCTCTTTCCCGCAAATAAAACTTCTTGAAGAATGCACAACAAATACCGCAATAATCACTAAATTTGTACAAATATCAGCTAAAAACGAACTATATGAAATACATAGGAGCGCACGTAAGTACATCCGGAGGAGTAGAGAATGCTCCGGAAAATGCCCAGAAAATCGGAGCCAGAGCATTTGCCCTATTTACAAAAAATCAGCGACAATGGAAATCGTCTCCACTCTCAGATAATAGTATCGAATTATTTAAACAACGATGCCAATCACTGAACTTTTCACCTCAACATATACTACCCCATGACAGCTACCTAATCAATTTAGGACATCCCGAAAATGAAGCTCTGAAAAAATCAAGAGAAGCCTTCCTTGACGAAATGCGACGATGCCAACAACTTGGATTACAAATGCTCAATTTCCACCCGGGCAGTCATTTAAAACAAATTTCAGTGGAAGAGTGCTTAAATCGTGTAGCAGAATCAATAAATTTGACATTGGATAAAACCAATGGTGTGACAGCTGTCATCGAAAATACCGCCGGACAAGGTTCAAATATAGGATACAAATTCGAGCACCTTGCCTACATTATTAATCGTGTTGAAGATAAAAGCCGTGTAGGCGTATGTATAGATACATGCCATACATTTGCCGGAGGATATGATATTGCTACAGCTGAGGGATTTGAAAAAACATTTCGGGAATTTGATGAAACTATCGGGTTCAAATATCTCAGAGCAATGCACCTCAACGATTCTAAAAAAGGTGTAGGGTCACATATTGACCGCCATGAAAGTTTAGGCAAAGGAGAATTGGGTACGACACCATTCAGACTATTGATGCAAGACAGCAGATTCGACAATATTCCTCTTATTTTAGAAACGCCAAATGAAGATATATGGGCTAAAGAAATCAGCTGGTTATATAGTTTATAAAGGAAATGATACATATCGAACCTTTTTTGTTACACTCAAGCCCATTATACTCACTTATAGCATTTAGCTTTGTCCCAAACAATCTAAATGCTATAAAATGAAAAATACAGAAAAATTCTTATCAAGGATTCACTGCCACAGACCTATCCTTTATTTTCTTGCCATCCTATTCTTCTTCACAACCAACAGCTGTTCATCCGCACCCGTAATATCTCCGGAAAATGCCATTATCCCAGAAACACCCGAAGATACCAACACCCCAGAAATAAAAACTCCAGGAGATGGAAGCATCACCGATAAAAATATCTTATATGTAGGACGGTGGGATAAAAGTGATAATACAGTATTTCACAGTTACTGGACAGGAGCTTATTTAAGAGTCAACTTTACAGGAAAGTCTATTGGAATAAAATTGCGTTCAAACACTTCCTTAGTTGTCAGTATTGACGGAGAAACTCCCCGAGCTGTAGTAGGCCAGTCAGGAATTACACTCTTGAATACAACTACCCTATCAGAAGGAACTCATACTTTATTAGTAGGCTCGGCAGGGCAAAACTATGAAGTTGAATTCGAAGGTCTCGTCCTCGACAAAAACGCCGTAACTTATCCCCCCGACAAAAAGCTACTGATCGAATATATCGGCGATTCCATCACAGCTTTCGGAGGCTCGGATAATACACCTACCGTAAACTATGCCTGGCAGACTGCCGAACTTCTGGGCTGCGACCATACTCAAATTTCTTTCAGCGGGCTCTCACTCTCCTCCGGATATGGTTGCCTTGATACCAAAATCGGTATGGATTCCCTTTATTTCAATCTAAAAAATTATAACCATATACACGAGCGCCCTGTAATTCCCTGGAATTTCAGTTACACCCCCGATATTGTATTTATCTTTTTAGGGACAAATGATGAATGTGGGCAAGCACCGGAAGAAGTTGTTTCTCTAAATAGTCGCAATATGATTTACAAAATACGACAAAAATTCAACGATGCCGAGATATTCGTAATGCGTCCTTTCAAGGGAATTTATGAAAATGCCCTATCTTCTGCCGTAAGACGGCTAAACTCAATGGGAGATGAAAAAATACATTTCATCGATACTACAGGATGGCTTTCCGAAAGTGACTTTTCAGACGGTACACATCCTAATGAAACCGGAACCAGCAAAATTATAAACAAATTAGTACCTACTTTAAAACCTTTTGTCAAAAACAATTTCTAAAAATTACCATTAAAATATTGGCTTGCTAAAATATCGAAGTTATACCAAAATTTTTCATAAAAATACAATTTTCTTTGCGTCATTAGCTATATCTTTGCAATGGATTTAAAATAAACCTGATTATACAAGAAAAAAATCGACATGAGAAGTTTTGCCAGTGACAATAACTCCGGAATACATCCTTTGGTTTTAAAGGCTATTGAAGATGCCAATAAAGATCACGCAATGGGATATGGCGAAGATGAATGGACCAACAGAGCTGTAACACTTATCAAAGAAGTATTCGGTCCCAAAGCCGACCCCTATTTTGTTTTTAACGGTACAGGAGCCAACTCAGTAGCTTTAAGAGCTTGCACTCGTACATTCAATTCTATTATTGCCGCAGAATCGGCCCATATATTCATGGACGAATGCGGAGCCCCTGTATTCCAAACAGGATGCCAGATAAAAGAAATTGTAACTCGTGACGGGAAATTAACTCCTGAACTAATTCGTGAAAAACTGGTGGGTTTCGGGGCCGTACATCAATCTCAGCCGAAGGTCGTATATATATCAGAATGCACTGAATACGGGACTGTATACACACCCAAAGAAATAAAAGCTATTGCTGACCTGATACACAAATACGGTATGTACTTACACGTTGACGGAGCTCGTCTGGCAAATGCTGCTGCTTATCTGGGCGTAACACTCAAAGAATTGACAGCCGATTGCGACGTCGACATCCTTAGTTTTGGAGGTACGAAAAACGGAATGATGTTAGGAGAAGCGGTAATCTCATTCCGGCCGGAACTTTCTGAGAACATGAAATACATACGGAAACAATCTGGACAATTATATTCTAAAATGAGATATACTTCCTGCCAATTCCTTCCGTATTTGACCAATGAATTATGGCGAAAAAATGCTTTACACGCTAACAAGATGGCCCAATTACTGGTAAAAGGAATACGGGAGATATGCGACGTCGAGTTTTCTCAAAAAGTAGAAGCCAATATCGTATTGATGTGTATGCCTCGGAAAGTAATAGAAAAATTACAACAAAAATATGTATTCTATATCTGGAACGAAATTACTGATGAAATGCGTTTAGTAACTTCTTTCGACACAACCCCCGAAGACGTTCATAGTTTCCTGGAAGATTTGAAAGATGCATTGAAAGAATTTCCACTAAAATTTACGGTCAATTCCGAAAAATAAACATATAAAACAAAAACCAGGACACTCTCCTGGTTTTTCATTTTTATTAAATAATGATTAGTTATCAAATCCATTGAACTTTCTTTCCTCAATGATGGTTATCTTTATAAGATAACTATAAAAACAAACCATTATGGAAGAAAATTGGTTGATACATAGTAACGAACTTCACCTGATAGAAACAAGTGAAATTCATAAAGCTATAGAAAAAATGATAGACAGATTAGGCATAGCAGCCGGTTCTACCGACGGATTCGATTTATATAAAGTAATCGAAACCTACTTCAAGGATCTCGATAAACGCCATCAAATAAATAGATTATTAGGGATACCGGATAAAAACACGTATCATGCCGAAGAAATAATTGAAGAAGAAATCATAAAAAACGAAATTAACAGATAATAATAATCCCACATTTTCAGGTGTGTTGTTTAACACACCTTTTTTATCATCGATAAACACACAAAACTGAGGATAGCTCCTTTTTAGACACTGTCCATAAAAATATCATTATCCTTTTTCAATCTTACTATTACAAACCATCCCCTCCCCAAAAGAATATTTTGACTATTCTTTTTGAGAGGGAATAATTCTCCTTCACTTTTTCTATGCTATCGTAATATCCTTATCAAGATATACATCTTGAATAGTATTCAGCAGTTCTATACCTTCTTTCATCGGACGTTGGAATGCCTTACGGCCACTGATAAGGCCCATACCACCGGCCCGCTTGTTTACAACGGCAGTCACCACAGCATCTTTCATATCAGACGCACCCAAAGATTCGCCTCCTGAGTTTATAAGACCAACACGCCCCATGTACCCATTCACAATTTGATAACGGCACATATCTATTGGATGTGCTGACGACAGTTCTGTATACATGCGCTTATCGCTCTTTCCGAAACCAAGATTCACAAATCCGCCATTATTAACCGGCAATTTTTGTTTCACAATATCAGCTTTAATAGTCACTCCCAAATGGTTGGCCTGCCCGGTCAAATCCGCAGAAGCATGGTAATCCACACCATCTTTCTTAAATGCCTCATTCCGTAAATAACACCACAAAATCGTAACCATACCTAACTCATGAGCATATTCGAATGCTTCGGCCACCTCTATTATTTGGCGGCGACTTTCCTCTGACCCAAAATATATTGTCGCCCCGACTGCTACGGCCCCCATATTCCAAGCCTCTTTTACTGAACCAAACATTATCTGATTGTAAGTATTGGGATAACTTAACAGTTCATTATGATTAAGCTTTACAATAAAAGGTATTTTATGAGCATACTTCCTCGCTACAGAACCTAAAACGCCAAATGTTGAAGCCACAGCATTACACCCTCCCTCAACGGCCAAACGAATTATATTCTCCGGGTCAAAATATAGAGGATTAGGAGCAAATGACGCCCCCGCAGTATGCTCTATACCTTGGTCTACTGGTAATATAGAAAGATACCCTGTGCCTGCCAATCGACCATGATTAAGCAAAATCTGGAAATTATTCAATGTCGGAGTATTCCTGTCTGATTGTACCCAGACCTTGTCAACGACATCAGGCGATGGTAGATGAAGAAGAGATTTATCAATGGTTTTACACGTATAATCGAGATAATGACCAGCCTCATCTCCTAACAAATCGACTATTTTTTTTGTACTCATATATTCAATTTTTTATTGATTCTAAGCCCCTACGACAGGCACTTAGAATCAATCATAATATTACTATGTATATATACAAGTACAAAAATGAAAATGTTCAACAAATAAATATTTTTTATCTTTTTACCTTTATCTCTTATTGCATCTACTCTTTTACAAAAGACAGAGACCCGGTCACATCAAGGCCATATTTATCATAAGCTTTTATCTTTACAAAATGAGTACCAGGCGTTAAAACATCTGGATATTCTATTTTCCATATATGAGGAGATTTTTGTCGACGTAAAACTGCACGACGGCTATATTTCGTAGGATAACCGGCTGTTTTATTCCAATACAACATGCGGCTTACATTAGGGGCAATCATCGAAACATGTTGCATCGTATTCCAAGTCCCATTATCAAGCTGAATTCTCACCTCTGTACTATCACATCCGCCATACACATTTACTATTATCGTATTCGTTTTCAGCGTATCCAGGCCCGGTATCTTACCATCAATAGAATCCAATCCATTTACCCATATATCCATTTGACGATTCGAATCAAGACCTACACCTTTGAATTTAATATCATACCCTACCCTGTCAAAATCTAATGTAAAGTATCCCCTGGGGCTTCCACATTGCATTATGGCTGCAGGAATTCCCATCCAATCCCGCTCACCGACCCACCAACTTCCACAAGTAGCACCGACACCTAACTCATGTATACGGACATGATCACCAACCATAAAATGGCGGGCTATCTGATGAGTATGTCCTGATAGCACCAATACATCACCTCTACCGGCCAGCAGACCAAGAATCTGTTCTTTTTGAGCTGTATACATCATAGGTATATGTTGGCATATCACTATACGATTTTGCCTGGGCACCAATTTCAAATCATTTTTCAAGAAACGTATTTGTTTATCATTATAACCCCCATTATACCCCCTTTGTCCATCAGGAAAAATATTATTAATAACAATGAAATGAATACCTCCACGATTGAACGAATAAGTTGCTGCACCAAAATAAGTATTAAAAACAGATTCCTGTTTTTCCGGCCCATGAGTCAAATCCCTATCATGGTTTCCTAATACAGTCCACGACGGAGTAGGTATCACTCTCATCATACCATACATATTCTTTAAATAAGGAAAAGGCTCATTTACTATATCTCCAAGATGAATGCTAAAATCTATATCTCGACGCTCTGCCAATTCAGAGAGAATCGTAGCTCCCGCATAATTTTCTTCCGAATATTTTCCTACCTGCATGTCTCCGACTGCCGCTACTCTAAAAGATGGAGCAACAACTATTCTGGAAAGTGCAAAATCTACTCTGTTCTTTGCCGGTACATCTCCTGCCGGAAAATAAACATAATGGGAATTTTCTATTTGTTCATTTGTAGTTGTCAACGTATATTCCGACGGCAATATGGGAAAAACACTCTCTCCAGAAAATACCGTCAACGAATACTCCCCATTCCGATTGGTCATCACAATGGTATCACCATTCGATACAGGTATGCCCCTCAAGACGGGCTCACCCTTATCATATTTTCCATTTTGATTTTTATCCCAATATACTCTCCCCGTTACAATCGATTGTGCCACTGACATCCCTGGTAAAAAGAATAACAAACAAATAATCCACTCCCTCATATCTTACTTTTTATACTAAATGAGAATATATAAAACTTCTAATATTCAAAGTGCACCCCAAAAGTCCAAGTTTTAACTTTTGAAGTGCACTTCATAAATCATTTTCAAACACTCTATTTTACGACTGCCGTTCTCTGCTGCTCGTCAGCAATAACCTTTTGCATCTGCTCCAATATGGCAGGATATGTCTTGGCCAGATTTTCAGTTTCCCCGGGGTCTTTCATCATATTATACAACTGCGGTTGCGGGTTGTTTCCCAATTCCATTTTAGTATATTGTTCAATAGCCGGGCCACCATTGGGCTGTATATACTTCCATCCATCAGCCGATATTACCGAAAGATTATTATTCAACGATTGTTCTATAACATAGTCTCTGCCTCTAAGGTCTTTGCCAAGCCATGCCTCTATCTGATTTCGACTGTCAGGAGCCACACTATCAGGTAACTGTATACCGATAAGAGAAGCCAAAGAAGCAAACCAATCAATCTGCGACACCAATGCCCCAGAGACCCCGAATTCCACTCTTTGAGGCCAACGCACAATACAAGGCACTCGAGTCCCGGCTTCGAACGAACTATATTTTCCTCCTCTATACGGTCCCCATGGTTTATGGTCACCCAACAGTTCCCAAGCCTTGTCAGCATAACCGTCATCCACCACAGGCCCATTATCACTCGAAAGAATAATCAAAGTATTGTCTGCGATATTAAGACTATCTAACAAATCTAAAACTTTTCCTACAGTATAATCAAACTCTAATATAGCATCTCCACGCGGGCCTAATCCACTTTTTCCAACAAAACGGGGATGAGGAACTCTCGGAACATGAATATCGTTTGTACCTAAATACAAAAAAAAGGGATGCTGCTTATTTTGCCCAATAAATTGTAACGCGTTTACCAATATACTATCACCTATAGTCTCATCCTTCCACCGCGCAGAATGCCCCCCCTTCATATAACCGATACGAGGTATTCCGCTAATAATAGACTGGTTATGCCCATGATTGGGGCTGGGCCTCATCACGGTTGCAAGTTCAGGATTTGTCATATAAGTAGGTTCTCCCGGAAATGGTGTCGTATAGCTTACCTCAATAGGGTCGTCAGGAGAAAGATTTACAACTCTTCCATCACGCATCCATACGCAAGGTACCCTGTCTCCTGTAGCCGCCATTATATAAGAATAATCAAAACCTATGTCTTTCGGACCTGGAGTTACTGTTCCATTCCAATCTTGTGTACCAGCTTTATCCCCTAAACCTAAATGCCACTTTCCGACAACACCGGTTACATAACCCGCCTGCTTAAACATATCAGCTATAGTTGTCCGTTCAGGACGTATAATCATACCGGCATCACCCGTCGCTATCCCTGTCCCTTCACGCCTCCAGGCATATTCACCTGTTAACATTGAATAGCGTGACGGGGTACTGGTAGCAGCTGTCGCATGAGCATTCGTAAAACGAATACCATCTTTCGCTAAACGATCCACATTCGGAGTTTCTACCGTAGCATATCCATTACAACTAAAATCACCATATCCAATATCATCAGCATAAATAAATATAACATTGGGCAACTCTTGTGATGCGCTTTTCTTTTCTCCTTTGCATCCTATAAATGCTAATAACGCCATAGACGGCCAAATTCCGTTTCTAACAAAATGTTTCATCAGGCTTTGTTTTTAGATTTGAGTATATATACCTTACACTATACGACTCCCAATTTTGTCCTTCCCCTTTATCTATCTTTAAAAGCTCTAAATTTACTAAATTATTTTTTATTTACCTACAATATATTACACTATATTATTTCCCTACTTTCGCTAAGTCCGGGATGTATCATTGCAATCATAAAAGATGCTGGTGTAAGAACTGTTACTTCCGTCCTGTTGGAACCCTCCGGGCGCAGACGTCCCCGAAGCAGGGAGACAGCCCTTGTCCAATGAGGCTTGGGGTGATTTACCACCAGTACAAACATAAGGATACGGCTTTGACAAGACCGGCAAGATAGTATGATGAAGCGAACAAATCCGGCTTCCTTGCTTTTGGAAGGCGGGGCCAAATCCGTACGGACACATCATTTGGAAACCATACACCTCTTTGAAAAACGTTCTACAAACGCTGCGTCCGAATCTTGCAGTGCTAAAATAAAGAGTTTCCCTTCTCAGTTCAGAAAAGAAAAGGACAAGGCGGCCTTTCTGTTCAGACCGCCCCCAATTTATGCGTAAGCAATGAAGCCCTCTGATTTTTACGTCACCCCCTTTTTATGACCCTTTCGCATCTTGGAGCACAGACATTATACAAAGAAAAACTCCTACAATACCCAGACATTGTAGGAATCGTACATTTACTGTCCGTTTCTGTCCAGCGTTCCAGTGATCCGCTTGGATTATGAACCAAACGTTATTTCTTCCTCAATATCAGTACTTTCAGAAATTTTGGCTTTGCATCCGTCACACTTTAGTCCTGAAAAACTATTTGCTCTTGTCCGGTGTCTGCCTGCCAACATCTTGGGTTCGAACGTACGCATTATTTTTGAATTCTGCAAACCGTTAAAATAAACATTCTAAGGTTAGTGCAAGGTGCAAGCTATATATAGATATATACTTGCACCTTACACTAAAAATTTGTAGGCATAAATTCTCAGAATAAACTTATTACTTGCCAAGAAAGAAAATATTTTCTGTACTTCTTTTGCAGATAAAAGTTTGTTTTATATTTTTGTGTAATCAATTACGTTTTTAATAACATATAATATGGAGTTTTTTGAAAAAACAGGTAAAATGGCCATTGGTAGCAGATTACGTATGCTTACCGATAAAGTTACGGCTGACGCATCTCAAATTTATCAATTGTATGGTGTGGAAATAAAGCCTAAATGGTTTCCCGTTTTTTTTGTATTATCCGATGGAGAAGCTAAGACGATAACGGGTATTGCCAAAGAAATAGGCCATACTCACCCGTCAGTAAGTAATATTGTAAAAGAAATGGATGCGAAGGGGCTAATAAAAGAAATAACAGACAAAACAGACAAAAGAAGAAATGTTATTGTTCTGTCTGATAAAGGAAAAGAAATGGCAGATATTTTATCTACGCAATGCTCTGATGTAGCAACAGCAATCGAGAATATATCAAAAGAAACACGTAATGATTTATGGAGAGCTATTGAAGAATGGGAAGAATTACTCTCTGAGAAAAGTTTATTTCAACGGGTGAAAGAAGCGAAAAAGGCAAGAGAAAGCCATGATATACAGATAGTTCCTTATAACCCAAGTTTTCAAGCTATATTCAAATCGTTGAATGAGAATTGGATAACTGCCCATTGGCGTTTAGAAGCACATGATTTGGAATATCTCGATTATCCCCAACAAAATATTATTGATAAAGGTGGATATATTTTTGTTGCGACTTACAAAAACGAACCAGTTGGCGTATGTGCTCTCTGCAAAATGGATGATTTAATATTTGATTACGAATTGGCAAAACTTGCTGTCAGCCCAAAAGCACAAGGGAAAGGTATTGGTATTCTGTTATGTAAAGCTGCTGTAAATAAGGCAAAAGAACTCGGAGCCAAGAAATTATTCCTTGAAAGCAACACACTGTTAAAACCTGCTATCCATATATACAAAAAGATAGGATTCAAAGAACTTTCTGAATATCATCCTGCTTATGAAAGAGGTAATATTCAAATGGAGCTGACAATATAAATCACAATATTTATGCTTAGTAGATTATTCGTTTTGAGTGTAGCTAATTTATGTAAGTATCCTTTTAATGAAAACATATTGAAAACAGATAACGAAAAAACAATTAATCTAAAAAGTAGAAAGATGATAAAGACAAAAATTGTAGTACACAAAAAAGATGCCTTGAAAAAAGTATTTAAAGGTGTTTCATTGGATTCTTTGGCAATTGGTGAAAAGTCAATGGTAACCAAGATGAATTATGTAAAAGGCAATTTCGCCACAACACATCAACACCCGCATGAGCAATGCGGCTATGTCATTTCAGGGGAATACCGATTGAAAGTGGAAATACCGGAAAAAAATATTGATATATTGCTTCATCCAGGCGATAGCTATGCTATTCCTGGAAACACGCCCCATTCGTTCGAAGTTATTGAAGGTGGTGAAGTTGTTGATGTGTTCACCCCTCAACGAGAAGATTACTTGTAATAACTGAGAATCCACCTTGCTGTTGATTTTAGCAAGGTGGATGACTTACAAAAGAATTTGCAGATGAAAGAGAACCTTTCCCCAATATTAGTTCTAATAAATAGATGAAATTGACCTCTACGGCTACGATATTATTCCTACTTCTCTTTCAATGGCGCATCAGTTACAAGACGTATTGAATGATTTAAGAAATCAATTACGAACTTATGTTTTCCCCACTAAGGAAGATGAAATATCATTCTTTAAGTCCAAGAAGCCGGAAATACTTGGTCGATAGTGATACGCGCGATAATCGGTGCGTTGCCGTCCTTCTTTACGGCATTCCGTTTGACGAAATAGAGTAGCTTAAAAGTACTTCTCATAATCTCTTTTTTTAGTTACAAACTTAAATTGACAAACTGAAAATGAGATATTTGCAGTACGGACAAATCAAGACAACAAACCGCCGATTTGGGACATCCCGTGACCTAAAATCTTAGAGGGTGGACAAGTCACGAATTGGTCACGAAAGTGTGTCTTTTTGAGACCTTTTCATGTCTTAGGGCACAGACATTATACAAAGAAAAACTCCTACAATACCCTGATATTGTAGGAGTTGTACATTTACTGTCCAGCGTTTCTGTGATCCGCCTGGGGCTCGAACCCAGGACCCCAACATTAAAAGTGTTGTGCTCTACCTGCTGAGCTAGCGAATCTCCTGTTATATGTGCATCGATTTCTCAAATGCGTTGCAAAGGTAGTGCAATAATTTTAACTGCCAAATTTATCAAAGCTTTTTTTCTTCATTTATTAACTATACGAAAACTAAATATATAATTTTCAACTGTTTAAATATATTATATTTTTTAGTTTCATACTACACGATTTTAAGAATCTTCCAGTTCATCGTCATCATAAAGATTATTTAGCTCAAAAGCCAAACTATCCAACTCTTTTTTCCAAGCATCTACTACTTCCTTAGGAGTATCAGGTGCAGCTTTCGCAATATTATTCTGCGCTATCTCTATCTCCTTTTCAAGTTCCATACGACGGCTCATACCAATAAACATTTTGATTTTAAAACCAATAACAACCGTCTACGCAAAAAGTTTTACAATTACAAATTCCTTAATTATGTGTGTAACACAATTTTCGGTATACAGGAATATTTTGAATCATCTTAAAGCCTCAGCCAAAAATATCATTGCTTTCATGCTTTATCATCCAAATTATCCAGTACAATACAAAAGAAAAGAACCTTCAGACTCAGATTCCGGATTGCCAGAACAACAAGCATGCCCAATGACTGATGCTGCTCATGTAAGAGCTGGAAAGCATATTGCAGATACGCACCTAAAAACGCAAAACCTGAATTAGCCCCAAATATTCTCAAAAAGGCAAAAGAGTTTGGAGTTAATATCGAAAGTAATCTTATCTGGGAATGGGCAAAAAAGTAAAATATCTTCCTAAAACCTTAGAAAGATATAAATTAATGATTCGTTTCCGTACTTCCCAAACACCAAGCGAAACTCATTAAAATTTTTTATCCCCATTAAATTAAAAACAAAAAATCTTTTTAATAAAAAAGATTTTTATCCTTCACACTTGTAAATGGATATTTATCATTAAATTTGTATCGTCTCATTTACTTAAAAACATGCTATGCGTGCAGAAGAAGGATACAAAGCCTCCGCTGTGCACGCAATAGTTATGTGCCTAAAAGTAAGTGAGACGACTTTTTTCGGCGGAGGCTCTTTTTAATAAATAAAACAAAACCCTTTAATTTTAGTACCAATGTCGTTCATATTCGTAGCCGATAATCTATTAAAGTTACATAACCAGCTTTTAAAATTTGCATATTCTCTAACATTAAACGACGACGATGCAAAAGACCTTCTTCAAGATACTATCCTTAAAACATTAGAAAACCACGAAAAGTTTATAGAAAATACAAATTTTAAATCTTGGGCATTCACCATAATGAAAAATTTATTCATAAACAGATATAGAAAAGAATCTGTTCATAACAACACGTTCATTGATTTGGACGAAATTGCGGATAATATCATGGGCCCGGATAAAACAGATTATTTATACGATTATAAATTTATAAATAAAGCTATTTCCAGTATAAACAATGACAAGCAGAAAGTTATATTTGGACTTTATATGTCAAAATATAAATATGAAGAAATAGCTCAAGAAATGAATTTACCTCTGGGGACGATAAAAAGGGAACTCCACACAATCAAACTTGATTTGCAGAAAAAACTTATAGAGTTCAAAGCTGACTCCCCCGATAAATAATCGGGAACATCTATCATGTAAGTTTATAGATAAATGTTCCCGATTGTCAAGTTATGTCTATATAGAGAAATCCTTGTTAAAATAGAAAAATTTATTTCTTAAAGAATCTATTATACAAACCTTCAAATGCCTTGCCATGACGAGCTTCGTCTTTACACATTTCATGAACAGTATCATGTATTGCATCCAATCCTAATTCTTTAGCACGAGTAGCAATCCTTTTTTTATCTTCACATGCTCCGGCTTCTGCATCCATACGAGCCTTTAGATTTGTTTTGGTATCCCATACTACTTCGCCCAGAAGTTCAGCAAATTTTGCTGCATGTTCAGCTTCCTCCCAAGCAATACGCTTATATGCTTCTGCTACTTCAGGATAACCTTCGCGGTCAGCTTGGCGACTCATGGCAAGATACATACCGACTTCTGTACATTCTCCGTTAAAATGAGCTTTCAATCCTTCCAATACCTCAGCATCTACTCCTTTTGCGACACCAATTCTATGTTCGTCTGCAAACTGAAGAGCTCCTTCAGTCTCCACAACTTCTTTAAATTTACTTTTGGGTTGTTTACATTGAGGACAAAATTCGGGAGCTTCTTCACCTTCATGTACATAACCGCATACTGTGCAAATCCATTTCTTTTTCATAATTCAATTCCTCCTAATTAAGTTTTAAGATATAATTATTCAATAAAAATCGTCATTGACGACACTTTTTACAATAACCTTTATAATAAACCTGAACTTCATCAACTTCAAACTCCCCTACTTTTCCCGTAGGTATAATACTAAAATACTCTTTGGGTAAATCATATATTTCTCCACAAATCTTACATTTAAAATGCCCGTGTTGAGAAATATCTGCATCAAAACGAGTGTTTTTCTCATCGATCGTCAGCACTTGGACAGCTCCTTGATACGCAAATAACTTTAATGTATTGTATACCGTCGTTTTAGAAAGAGTCGGAATTTGCGGATATAAATCATTAAATATTTTATCAACTGTCGGATGTACTTTATGCTCAAACAAATAATCCATAATAGCAATCCGTTGCATAGAAGGCTTTATTTTATGACTTAATAAATATCCGTGTATGAATTCCTGTTTCATTACAAAATTGTAATCATTACATTTTTAATTTCATTGCAAATATAATAATATTTTTTTCACATTATACTTTTATTTGCCAATAATTAACATAATTTTCTACTCAACCATACTACTTATATAGTCAACAACCGGTTAAAAATAAACTATATTTTCGACCTTATTTCAACAGATTATATCTTTAGAATCAGAAGTTTAAACTCTTGCTATATAAAAAATAATACTATTAGTAGAAAGCTCCTATCAGTTGTGATATCAAGAACAAAAAAATATTTATGAATTTACTCTTATTGTAGAAATTTTTGTTTACAGAAGCAACTATGAAATTGAAATATCGAAAGAAAATTTTAAAAATATAGTATTTAAAAAAAACGCATATTTGTTCCGAACGTCATAACGAAACTGGCCCTATTAATGAATCCTTCGTACACAAAACACCTTATAATTTGAAAATATACAGGCATGTATGGTGTTATACATGCCTGTATATTTTCAAATTATAAGGTATATTCAGAATATATTTTTCACTTCCAATTATTCATTTTTATAGAAATTACAAATCATCAGAATAATAAGCTTTAGGAAGACTACGACAATTATATTGTGAAGCCATGATTTCCCCATAAGCACCTGCCGAACGTAATGCAATGATATCCCCCCTCTGTGTTTGATTAAGGGAAACTATCTTGCCAAAACAATCCGATGATTCACATATCGGCCCTACAACATCATATTCTTCCTCAATTTTATCAGACGTTATGTTCTCTATTTTATGATAAGCCTGATAAAGTGCCGGACGTATCAGATCCGTCATTCCGGCATCAACTATTACAAATTTTTTATTTACCCCCTCCTTTACATAAAGGACTTTGGTTATCAATGAACCACTCTGACAAACGACTGCCCGCCCCAATTCAAAATGAAGCTTTTGTTTAGGACGTAACTTTAAATGTTTATAAAACGTTTCAAAATAGTGATGAAAATCCGGTATCGAATTACGATCTGGGTTTTCATAGTCAACTCCAAGACCGCCTCCAACATTGATTATATCTACAATCAACATTCGCTGATAAAGGTGTTCCTGTATTTCATTGATACGTATACACAGACTTTTAAAAGCATCCATATCTGTTATCTGTGAGCCAATATGAAAATGAAGCCCAAGCAAACGTATATTTTTCAATTCGGACAAATGATCCAATACTTGGTCAAGATGAGAAAGGCTTATACCAAATTTATTTTCATTTAAGCCCGTCGTTATATAATGGTGTGTATGTGCATCGATATTCGGATTGATACGCAAAGCAATCGGAGCCACCATATTTTTAGCTGCCGACAGTTCATTTATTACATCTAACTCAGGAACCGACTCTACATTAAAACAAAAAATTCCGGCATCAAGCCCTAAATTTATCTCCCAATCAGCCTTGCCCACACCCGCAAATACAATCTTATCAGCAGGAAAGCCCGCCTTCAAAGCGGCTTTTATTTCACCTCCGCTTACACAATCAGCCCCCAATCCGTTTTCTCTAATAATCGATAATATACGACTATTTGCATTCGCTTTGACAGCATAGTGCACATGAAAATTATGCCTCCCCGCCTCTTTGTTTATTTCAAATAAAGTATCTCGTAATAATTGGGTATCATAGTAATAAAAAGGAGTGCTCAAATGACTAAATTTTTCAATAGGAAACGTTCCTTTCATCGCTTGTCGTTTTAATTTTTAAAATCAAAAAACACGGGTTATGATAGGCCCGTGTTTGGTATTATTTATTGTTAAAAAGAGAATCACTTAGAGCTTGTAAAGCCTTTTTCTTATCTTCTGCTTTTATCAGGAAAGATATATTGTAATTGCTCCCTCCGTATGATATCATACGTACCGGCACATTTTTCATTGCCTCCATCGCATTCGATTCAAATCCTATATTATTCCATTCCAAATCTCCCACAACACAGATGATTACCATATCTTCATCAACTGTTACTGTGCCAAATTTTTTCAAGTCATCCAATATCTCCGTCAAATGCTTTGTATTGTCTATCGTAACAGAAACACCTACTTCCGAAGTTGTCACCATATCGATAGCAGTTTGGTAGCTCTCAAATATTTCAAATACTTTACGCAAGAATCCATAAGCCAAAAGCATTCGACCCGACTTTATTTTTATGGCTGTGATGCCATCTTTGGCGGCGACAGCCTTAATTTTTCCCTGCTCAGTCTGATTATAAATCAGTGTTCCCGGAGCATTAGGTTCCATTGTATTCAACAAACGTACAGGAATATTATTTAATTTAGCGGGTAAAATACATGTCGGATGCAATATCTTAGCTCCAAAATAAGCTAACTCTGCCGCTTCCTCAAAATGTAACTGACGTACAGGAGAAGTATGCTCTACAAAACGTGGATCATTATTATGCATACCATCAATATCCGTCCATATTTGTATCTCCTCAGCTTTTATAGCGGCCCCCACTAACGAGGCGGAATAATCGCTTCCTCCCCTCTGTAAATTATCAACTTCACCGTAAGCGTTCCGACAAATATATCCTTGCGTTATATATATATCTGCATCTTTATTTGCCCCCAACAAATCATTTAACTTTGTCTTGATATAATTAGGATCCGGCTCGGCATTTTTATCGGTACGCATATAATCAAGAGCCGGAATAAGAACAGACTTTATCCCTTTCTCTAATAAATACAAATTCATCATAGCGGTAGAAATAAGTTCTCCCTGAGAAAGGACAACTTTTTCTTCAAACATGGTAAACAGGTCTTTTGTAAAAGAACGGATATAATCAAAATGAGTCTTTACAATTTCAGCAGCTTTCTGTTTATACTCCTCCGTCGTATAAAGTTCATCTATAACACCGGCATATTTCCGTTCCAGTGCATTAATCGTCTCATTTGCACCATCAGAATTTTTCTTATACAAATAATCTGATATCTCCACGAGAGTATTAGTCGTTCCCGACATAGCCGAGAGTACAACTATCTTTTGCTCTCCATCGCAAATCAGGTTGGCAACATCCTTGATTCTCTGTGCTGATCCTACAGAAGTTCCACCAAATTTTAAAACTTTCATTTTCGTTTTTTAAATTGTTACGTTGTTATATTTACCTGTTATAAATTACGTTTTTTCAAATTGCCTGCAAAGGTATTGTTTTTATACTGAATTACAAATAGTTGATATTAGTCTTTTGTATTATTGACTTCTACAAGCTTTTTGTTTTCACATTTCAAAATTCTGCCCGGAAACTCATCAACCAAATGATGATTATGAGTCGTCATAATCACGGCCGTCCCTGTCTGGCAAATAGAATGCAATAATGAAACAATCTGTTGTCCGGTTTGGGGGTCAAGATTCCCCGTCGGCTCATCGGCCAAAATTATTTGTGGTGAGTTCAACAAGGCTCGGGCAATAACAATTCGCTGTTGTTCACCTCCCGATAACTCATGAGGCATTTTATATGCTTTCTTCTGCATCCCTACCTGTACGAGAACCTGCTCTACCCTCTCTGCAATATCAGCTTTATCTTTCCATCCGGTCGCTTTTAATACAAACTCAAGGTTTTCATTTACCGAACGATCCGTCAATAACTGAAAATCTTGAAAAACGATACCGATTTGCCGGCGCAACATAGGAATGTCTTTTCTTTTCAGCATCTTCATATTATATCCCAAAACAGAAGCCTCCCCTTCCAAAATGGGAATGTCAGCATACATTGTTTTCAAAAGACTGCTCTTTCCCGTCCCCACTCGTCCAATAAAGTATACAAATTCTCCTGCATATAATTTAAAATCTACCTCTTTAAGGACAATAAGTTCTTTCCGGCAAACTTCGACTTTGTTATATTGTACCAGCAATTTTTCTTCCATTTCAAGATTATTCTTTATGTCTTGACTGCAATTCCCGTGCCAAATCTTCGATTCTATATCCTTTTGATGTAAGTAACACTATCAAGTGATATATCAAATCCGATGCCTCGTATATCAACCGGTCGTCCGTACCGTTCGTTGCTTCTATAACAGTCTCTACAGCTTCTTCCCCCACTTTTTGAGCCATACGGTTAATTCCTTTATTAAATAAAGATGTCGTGTATGAGCCTTCAGGCATTTCTTGCTTGCGACGATCGATAAAATCCTGCAAATATTTTAAGAACATGATATCTTCCACATTCTTTTCATCAAAACAGGTATCACTGCCCGTATGACAAACCGGCCCTACCGGACGAACTTTTATCAAAAGGGTATCCCGGTCACAATCTTCTTTTATGGAATCCACCAAAAGGAAATTTCCACTCTCCTCCCCCTTTGTCCATAAACGATTCTTTGTACGGCTAAAGAATGTGACTTTGCCCAATTCCCGAGTTTTTTGCAAAGCCTCTGCATTCATAAATCCTAACATCAGTACTTTCGAGGTATAACTATCCTGAATTATTGCAGGGACCAAACCTCCCATTTTATCAAAATCTATATTCATTTTTATAATCTTTATTTTCTCCATCAATCAAATCCGAAAATATGAAAATCGTTGATTTGCATTTTACTTTCGGATACATATATTTTCCTTCTCCAGATATTCTTTCAATTCGCCAATAGATATCTCCCCAAAATGAAACACACTGGCGGCAAGGGCTGCATCAGCCTTCCCTATTTCAAAAGCATCTCGAAAATGCTCCTTTTTACCGGCTCCCCCCGATGCTATTACCGGGATATTTAGCATTTCGTTCAACCGGGCTAAGGCACTATTTGCATAACCGTTTTTCACTCCATCATGAGTCATACTGGTAAACAATATCTCTCCAGCACCTCTTTCCTGTGCCTCCTTCGCCCACTGAAATAAGTCCCTGCCTGTAGAAACACGCCCCCCATTCAAATAACAACACCAATTTCCCTTTTCAAAGTTAGCATCTATTGCGACAACACAAACCTGAACCCCGAAATTTTTTGCAATTTCAGTAATCAATCGAGGATTTCTCAATGCTGACGAGTTCAACGATACCTTATCTGCACCAGCATTCAATAAACGGTCAACATCAGACATCTCATTTATTCCTCCTCCGACAGTAAAAGGAATATTGACATTCGCTGCTACTTTACGAACCAGTTCTGTAAACGTTTTACGCCCTTCATATGAAGCTGTAATATCAAGGTACACCAACTCATCGGCTCCCTGCTCACTATATGCCTTGCCTAAGGCTACCGGGTCTCCCGCATCTCTGAAATTAACAAAGTTTATCCCTTTGACCGTTTTCCCCTCTTTTATATCCAAGCACGGTATTATTCTTTTTGCTAACATTCTTTATTATTCATTTATTTAGAAAAAGCGTTGCAGGTCTTTCAGCCGTATATGTCCTTCATAAATCGCTTTTCCGAATATCACCGACTGGACACCTGCACCCTCAAGCTCCTCAATATCTTGTAGTGAACTTACGCCACCGCTTGCTATCAAACAAATATCAGGCAAAGCGACAAGCATTTTTCTATACAAATCCAATGACGGCCCTTGTAACATGCCGTCTCTACCGATATCTGTAGTTATTACCTTATTTATACCTGATTCCATATACCCCGAAACAAAAGGTATCAATTCATAATCTGAGGCCTCAAGCCAACCGGAAACTGCAATCTTATTATCTTTCACATCAGCTCCCAATATAATACGGTCAGGGCCATATTTTTCAATCCAAGAAACAAAAGTTTCACGGTTTCTGACTGCGATACTCCCTCCGGTAATCATCGATGCCCCAGAATCAAAAGCTATATCCAAATCTTTATCAGACTTCAACCCTCCACCAAAATCAATAATTAATGATGTATGACCGGCAATGCGATCAAGTGTTTTATAATTTACAATATGCTGTGCTTTGGCCCCATCCAAATCGACCAAGTGTAACCTACGTATCCCATTGTCTTCAAACGCTTTAGCCACATCCAGAGGATCTTCATTATAAATCGTCTTCCGCGAGTAATCTCCCTGTGCTAAACGGACACATTTACCATCAATAATATCTATAGCCGGTATTATTTCAATCATATCTTCCTACAAATTCAAGAAATGGGTTAATATACTTTCGCCAACCTTGCCGCTTTTCTCTAAATGGAATTGGGTCGCATAGAAATTGTCCTTGTGCAGCGCTGCACTAAAAGGTTGTATATAATCTGTCACCGCTGTCGTATATTCACATTCGGGCACATAATAACTATGCACAAAATATACATATTTGCCTTCGAGGTCCACCGGAAACATGTGGCTGTCGATACGTTCTATACTGTTCCATCCCATATGCGGAATTTTCTCATTTTTCATCGGGCAGAAGCGCTTCACATCTACGTCAAATATATTCAGGCAATCGACATCTCCTTCCTCCGAATGACGGCACATCAACTGCATACCGATACATATACCTAAAACGGGTTGAGTGAAACTTTTTATCAGCTTATCCAACCCCTTTTGCCGTAAGTAATGCATAGTAGAAGCAGCCTCGCCCACCCCCGGAAATATTATTTTATCAGAAGATTTCAAAACCTCCTCATCATCAGTGATTACAGCATCTACCCCTACTCGTTTCAAGGCACAATCGACCGAATATATATTTCCGGCATTATATTTTATTATGGCGACCTGCATTATAGCCCTATCCTTTAATTGAAAACAACTGTCTTATTTTTATAAACCAATATCTTTCTTTCAATATGTTTCTCCACAGCCCGAGACAACACTATTTTTTCCAAATCCTGACCTTTGTGCACAAGATTAGATACCGTATCTTTATGAGAAATACGAGTAATATCTTGCTCTATAATAGGGCCTGCATCCAAATCTGTCGTTACATAATGGCTGGTAGCACCAATCAATTTTACTCCTCGTTCAAAAGCTGCATGATAAGGCTTTGCCCCCACAAAAGCCGGAAGGAAAGAATGATGAATATTGATTATACGATTGGGATAATGACCTATAAAATCTGCAGAAACAACCTGCATATATCGAGCCAATACGATAAAATCAATATTATACTTTTCAAGCAAGGTCAATTCAGCAGCTTCTTGTTCTACTTTATTTTCCTTATTTATCGGGAATATATGATAGTCTATATTAAACCTTTCGGCAACGGTAGCTAAATCTGGATGATTACTAACAATAAGTGGTATCTCAACATTCCACTCCCCTGCTGTGTACCGAGCCAACATATCATATAGACAATGGGACATCTTCGAAACAAAAATCGCCATTCTTGGCATCGTATCACTAAAATAGAGATTAAAACTCATATTGTATTTTTGCCCATAAAGAGTATTGAAATAATCTTCTATTTTTTCTTTGGGTATACTGAAATGTGTCAAATCCCATTCCACTCTCATAAAAAATACATGTTCTTCCCGGTCAACATGCTGATCAAGATAAAGAATATTACCTCCATTCACATTTATAAAGTCCGTTACTACTGCAATAATTCCAGGTTGGTCGGGACAATGCATCAATAAAACAGCATTTGTAGACATATTTTTTTGTTTCGACATACTTATTTCAAATTTAAATTGCAAATATAACAAAACAAAAGCGAATATCCATATTTTAACAAAAAATTGTTTTAAAATCCAATCTATTTCTTTCGTTTTGCAAGTTTATACACCTTATTTCAATATTACAATTTCCCTCACAACAAAGCCTTCCATTCATCAGGTTTAAAACCTACCCTGACTTTTTCTTTCCCAATCAGCAATGGACGTTTTATCAACATTCCATTCGAAGCTAATAATTTTATGATTTCACTATCATTCATTCCTGATAACTTATCTTTCAAAGCCATCGACTTATATAACAAACCACTGGTATTAAAAAATTTACGTATAGGCAACCCGCTTTTCGGAATCCATTCTGCCAACTCTTGCTCTGTCGGATTTTGTTCTACTATATGCCGCTCTACAACTTCTATCTTATTTTCCTGCAACCACCGTCTCGCTTTACGGCAAGTATCACATCCTGGATACCAAACAAAAAGAATCTTGTCCATTATTACCTGTCATTTAAAACTGTAAAAACTAAAAACGCTTATTATTTTGATATAACCTTATGATTTAAAAAATATCTTACCCTATACAATACCCAAAATAAACGCACCGGATATTCTTCTATTTCTTCAAAACTATATATTTTTCTCATTATTTATTCTTACAGTAACTTGAATAAATAAGGCATCATACACATATACATTCTTTATTTCAACATACTGCTTCACAAAAATAGTGATATCAGAAAAAAATATATCCTATTTCGCAAATTTTATATTCATTACAATGAACTTTTTGACAGGTTTAACTGTATCTTTGTCTACAACTAAATAATTTAATATGAGAAAACTTTTGTGCCCACAATGTAAAATTCCTTCTTTTTATGTAAAAGATGACCAAGGAAACACTTTGCTCGTATACGTTACCGATTCGTTCGAAGTCGTCCCTAAAAATCCGAATCAATCTACCGAAGGATTTGACCTATCCACAATCTATTGTCTCGGATGTTCCTGGCATGGGGCACCTCGGAAGGGGGTAAAATATTGATATAATAAAAAATCTCTTACCAAGAGACACTAAAAACCCTTTGTTATAGCATAAGCATCCCAATAATCCATTTCCAAAATCATCGAGTCTGTCAGACTTTTATCAAGCCTATAATAAACAGAATCCTTATCCCAGCTCTTGAACAAATTTTCAATAGAAT
Organism: Coprobacter secundus; assembly: GCA_000803105.1. Lineage (GTDB taxonomy): Bacteria > Bacteroidota > Bacteroidia > Bacteroidales > Coprobacteraceae > Coprobacter > Coprobacter secundus. Next base: position 40,568 of record JTDA01000008.1, on the reverse strand, counting down.
CTATCTTTTCCTGTCGAATTTGGCGAAATAAAGTCTTTAAATCATGTCCATATGGATTACTTATCGCAAAGTTGCCACTTTCAAGCCTCATATTTACCTGAGGGGCTGTTATAAGTTGGTCATCAAATACAAACCCTATACGTTTGCCAATAGCCTTTTCTGTCGCGTCCGCCCATTTGCCCACTCTATGTTTACTTATCGTACCTACTATTTGATACTTCATCGGATACCCGGCTGAGTCCAACCGAACAGCAGCAAATTCCTTTACCGTAACGATAGGGCCCTGAGATAGACTATCTTCTTGCCCTTCTATAATGTAATACCAACCGTTCTCTCTATGTTTTTCATGTATACCTTTGACTTGACACAGAAAAAATATCAATCCTAATAATATGAATGATGTGACCTTCATTATTCCCAATGATTTATAATAAACTCTTTACTTTTTTAAACAAAGTATGTATCCACAATCTTTGCTGCCATTACAACTTTCTACATTATTTTTATTTCTTCAAGTTTACTTTTTAAGCATCTGCATATCTCAGCTCACGAATTATTGCCAGCCCTTTCACTATATTTCATTTTATACTTCTTTATATTACAAATATATATAAAATATTGATTTCCTTAATAGTATATTATGAAAAACAATTCTCCTATATCAGAAAGTAACTATCTTTGCGAGACATATATCAAAGAAAACATGACAAACAATAAATCTTTATTGCATACAAAAATAAAAAAACAGCTTAGGCAATGGGCCAAACAATACAATACTAAAGACTTTATCCTATCTGACCCTATCCAATTTCCCCATCGATACAGCCAAATAAAAGACATCGAAATAAGCGCATTCTTAACAGCATGGATATCCTATGGTAATCGCAAAATAATAATCGCAAAAGGACATGAGTTGGACCAAATGTTTAACGGCTCTCCTTACAATTTTCTAATAGAACGAAAATTCCAACCTTTTAAAAATAACAAAAGCAGTTTCTATCGTTTTTTTAAATATGACGATTTATATCAAATATGTGACAGATTATATAAATGTTATATACAATATGAATCCTTACAAGATGCCATAAGTAATTCTCCGGGAAAGTACCCCATTCAAAAAATACAATCAGCATTCGCCGGTATTAAAGGGATTCCAGTCCTGTCAGGGACATCAGCCTGTAAACGCCTGGCTATGTTTCTTAGATGGATGATACGAAAAGATAATCTTGTAGATTTCGGTATATGGGATAAATTTTCGCCCGCCGATTTGATTATACCCTTAGACACCCATGTACACCAAACTGCACTGAAATTGGGTATCACCCACAGAAAAATCGCTGATATGAAAACCGCTATCGAAATAACAGAATACATGTACTCCATATTTCCCGAAGACCCATGTTTAGCAGACTTTTCTCTATTCGGATATGGTATAGCAACAGCCAACAACATGAAAAAACAAATTATCCATCCAAATGACTAATTTCCTTCCACATATATTTATGTAAATCGACACGACCATTTGTCTTAAAGCATATTCCCTCCTGCTCAAGCAAAGCCCTCTGTTCCGGCCAATTCGGAGCTATGCGCCCTTGGCTGTTCACCACCCGATGACACGGCAAACCTGACGCTTCAGGAATATGAGCCATAGCATAACCGACCATACGTGCACATTGGGGAAATCCGGCCAACCGCGCCAGTTGCCCATACGTCACTACACTGCCAAAAGGTATCTCTCCTACTATTTTATAAACCTCAGATTCTAATTTTTTCCTATCTAATTTGCCCACAATTTTCAAAACTTTTTCAGTCAAAAAGAGTTCTGTACATTACTCGACAATAACTATGAAGAAATCTTTGTATATTTACCCAAAGAATTACTGCGATGTAATTCAATTAAAATTTGTGGCGTAAGTTAATAAATAATTTCTTTATTCATCTATTATATCTATAATGAAAACTGAAAAAGAAAAAATGTTGGCCGGAGAAGTATATTCGCCTTATGACAAAGAGCTAATGCAATTGCATAAACAAGCTCTTATATGGGTTGAGCAATATAATAAAGAAGCTTTTACTGACTGTATGGAAAGAAAGGAGCTATTGAGAAAACTCCTTCCTAACACTCATCCATCATTGACAATACAACCACCTTTTCTCTGTGACTACGGCATTCTGATTTATGGAGGAGAAAACAGCTTTATCAATTATGGTTGTACGATACTCGACACAGCCCCGATAACATTAGGAAAAAATCTCCTTATCGGCCCCAATGTACAAATTTATGCTCCAGTACATCCCTTCAACTTCAAAGAAAGGGCGACAGGTATAGAATGCGGAAAGCCTGTCACCATCGGTGATGACTGCTGGATTGGCGGAGGTGTAGTTATCTGTCCCGGTGTAACTATAGGGAACCGGTGTATCATTGGAGCAGGAAGTGTAGTAGTAAAAGATATTCCGGATGACAGCTTTGCTGCCGGCAACCCGGCTATTGTCAAAAGAACCCTTCTTTAAAAGGAATACCCCCGGCAAATAGATGATTTCCTTCACTACAAAATACACAGTATCACATCACAAATCATAACGTTTTATTCTGTACGGTTCTCTAACTTTCGCTTCTCTTATAAAAACAACCCATAAACCTCCGTAATCGTCAATAGCTTTTCCAAGTATATATTCAGAGAGATTTACTGTCTACAAACCACTATCCAAAGCCCCAAAAGAAACACTACAACCTTTCCATTTCTACAATACATGTAAAGTCTGTTTATAATAACAACATCCCTCCTTCTCCCTTAAAAAAAATCATAGACAAATCTTTATATACACCAAACATTAATGAGGATTAAATTGTTAATACCTTACAAATCATCAACCTAAAAACAAATATGGACAAAAAACAACTAACATCTGAAAACGGCAGACCTATCGCCGATAATCAGAATATCCAAACAGCAGGAGTCCGTGGACCCGCAATGCTTCAAGACCCATGGTTCATGGAAAAACTCGCACACTTCGATCGTGAAGTAATTCCCGAACGCCGCATGCACGCCAAAGGCTCAGGAGCATTTGGTACTTTCACGGTAACTAACGACATTTCCCAATATACAAGAGCTTCCATTTTCTCCAAAATAGGAAAAAAAACCGACTGTTTTGTACGGTTTTCTACTGTCGCCGGTGAACGAGGAGCTGCCGATGCAGAACGTGACATACGGGGTTTTGCCATGAAATTTTATACCGATGAAGGAAACTGGGATTTGGTAGGAAATAACACCCCTGTATTTTTTCTCCGTGACCCGCTAAAATTTCCGGATTTAAACCACGCCATAAAACGCGATCCCTATACCAATATGCGCAGTGCCAATAATAATTGGGATTTCTGGACTTTACTTCCAGAAGCATTACACCAAGTTACTATTACAATGAGCCCACGCGGTATCCCCTTCTCATACCGGCATATGCATGGATTTGGTAGCCACACTTACAGTTTCTATGATAAAGACAATAAACGGACATGGGTCAAATTCCACCTTGTCACTCTACAAGGAATCAAAAACTTGACCGATGCAGAAGCTGAAGCAATCATTTCTAAAGATCGGGAATCCCATCAAAGAGACCTGCACGAAGCCATAGAACAAGGAAATTTTCCCCGATGGAAAATGCAAATACAACTTATGTCCGAAGAGGAAGCCAAAACCTATAAAATAAATCCTTTCGACTTGACCAAAGTATGGTATCACAAAGACTTTCCCCTACATGACGTAGGTATATTGGAACTAAACCGTAACCCTGAAAATTATTTTGCCGACGTAGAACAAGCAGCATTCAATCCGATGAATGTAGTAGAAGGCATAGGCTTCTCTCCGGACAAAATGTTACAAGGACGCTTATTCTCGTATGGAGATGCCCAACGGTACCGCTTAGGTGTGAACCATAATGAAATCCCGGTAAATAAACCTCGTTGTCCCTTCCACGCTTATCATCGTGACGGTCAAATGCGTACAGATGGTAATTATGGTGCAACTAAAGGATATGAACCTAACAGCTATGGCGAATGGAAAGATAACCCATCCAAAAAGGAACCACCACTAAAAACCAATGGCCCTGTATACAATTATGATGAAAGAGAGTATGATAACGACTACTTTACTCAACCAGGCAAGTTGTGGCGATTAATGTCAAAAGAAGATCAAAAAACGACTTGTGAAAATACAGCTCGGGCAATGGGCGATAGTGAACTATTCATCAAACAACGCCACGTGCGTAATTGCTCTTATGCTGATCCCGATTATGGAAAAGGGGTGGCAGAAGCATTGGGTATAGACTACGACGAAGCTTTGAAAGCAGAAGACCCGGCCCATCCCTCCTGGGACCCACGGTTTTCGAAATGACTCAACGAGGCTGTCTCAAAATAGAAAAAATAGATAGACTTACTCATAATCTATAAGTTGCAATATAAAATCTCCTGCTTTTGCTTTCATTTATCTCAATGATATGGCCAAAATCAGGAGATTTTTTACTTTTATGTTTCAATCTATAAAATTTTTACTTTAGCAATTCTATTTTGAGACACCCTCATCTATATTTATAGATAAAAGTCTCACATGTTATACCCCAAAACATAAACTTTATCACTTACAAAAGACTTATTATCCGCACCTATCTTATATTATCATCATTTGCAAATTGCATTTATTTTAGCACAATTACCTATCGAAAGGTTTTATCAAAATAATTTACCGAAAAAATACACCTATAATCTCTAATACCAATTTACCCTATGCCTTACAAATTTTTTATTCGAACAACTCTTTCATTTTACCATCTTTTACATAACCATTAGCATAATTGCCTATGATATTATAATTTTTATCATAAATATACCCATTAGAATAATACCCTCTAATATTCCTCTCATTATCAAAAATATATCCATTTGCATAATTGCCCACAGTCACCCCCTCATTATCCAGTATATACCCATTTCTATATGTCATAAGCCCCATCTTGCATGCCCCTAAACATACAAAACACACCATCAACAATATAACCCTCATAAACTTCTGCATACCATAAAAATTCAAAACTCCATTTCTTTATCAATCGATTTTCGCCCTTTTAATTTACTGATTTTCTTATCTTTATAAATTAAAATATCAATTTACGCCTAAGTAAAACATAAATCACAGGCTATTATCTTTACCAATTGCAAATACTTATTTCCCCTATCCTACCTACAAAATAGAAGAAACTGCCCCCTAATACAAAAATAGGAAAAATAATGAATAATAAAATCAAATAATCAAAAGAAAACAAATTATTATCTTTGCTATAACATTAGTCTAAAAAGGAGGATACATTATGTTAGCATATACATACGTTGAAAACGGCAAATTTGAGTTGCAAGAAAAAAACAAACCAAAGATAAAAGAACCGCAAGATGCAATAATTCGCGTGACACTTGGTAGCATCTGTTCCAGTGATCTCCACATCAAACATGGAAGTGTACCCCGTGCAATACAAGGAGTAACCGTCGGACATGAGATGGTAGGAATTGTAGAAGAAATTGGCCCTGATGTTATTTCTGTTAAACCTGGAGACAGAGTCACTGTAAACGTAGAGACTTTTTGTGGCAAATGTTTCTTTTGTCGTCACGGATACGTAAATAATTGTACCGATCCCAACGGGGGATGGGCACTGGGATGCCTTATCGATGGAGGACAAGCAGAATATGTAAGAGTCCCCTATGCTAACCAAGGGTTAAATCGTATACCCGACACGGTCACCGATGAACAAGCCCTATTTGTCGGTGACATACTGGCCACCGGTTATTGGGCTACCCGTATCTCCAAAATATCTGAAGATGACACAGTCCTCATTATCGGGGCCGGCCCTACCGGAATCTGTACATTATTATGTACTATGCTGAAAAAACCTCGGCGCATCATTGTATGTGAAAAGTCACCTGAAAGAATCCTATTTGTCCGCAAACATTATCCCGAAGTATTGGTAACAGAGCCCCAAAACTGTAAAGAAGTTGTACTTAGCAACAGCAGTCACGGTGGAGCCGATGTCGTATTAGAAGTCGCCGGAACCGAAAATACATTCCATTTAGCTTGGGAATGTGCTCGGCCCAACGCTATCGTCACCATCGTTGCACTTTATGATAAACCTCAAATACTGCCTTTACCAAGTATGTATGGCAAAAATCTGACTTTCAAAACAGGTGGAGTAGATGGATGTGACTGCGCTGAAATCCTTAAACTAATAGATGAAGGGAAAATAGATACCACCCCACTTATCACGCACAAATTTCCTCTAAATGAAATAGGAAAAGCTTATCATATCTTCGAAAACAAATTAGAAGGAGTAATCAAAATAGCAATAACAGGGAACAATACCATTTAAAACTTTGTGCCTTCCAATCAATAAATATAAAATACAATGAGAAAGAATTTTGGAAACAAAACATGGCTATACCCGATGCCTGTCTTTATTGTGGCAGCATACGACAAAAATGGAAAACCCAATGCCATGAATGCAGCATGGGGAGGTATTTATACTGATAATAGGATTGGTATATGCCTTGCTGAAGAACACAAGACCACACAGAACATTCTCGGCAGCAAAGCTTTCACTGTAAGTATGGCCACGGTAGATAATGTCATAGCCTGTGACTATGTAGGCATCGTTTCCGGTAACAAAGAACCGAACAAATTTGCCAATGCAGGTTTTCATGAAATAAAATCAGAATTCGTAAATGCTCCCATTATTGAAGAACTACCCATGACATTGGAATGTGAGCTTGTTTCATACGACCCTCAAAGCAACTATATGATAGGTCGAATTGTAAATGTTTCAGCTACAGAAGAGGTGATAAACGAAAAAGGGAAAATAGACCCGTTCAAATTACAACCCATTCTCTACGACCCATGTAACCACAATTACCTGTCTATTGGAAAGAAAATTGGAAAAGCCTTTTCTGATGGAAAAAGCTTAAAGTAAAAAATTGAAAAATCTATAACCAATTTTATATTACTGAATATCAACAATTTACAAATCATTTTGAATATAAACAAATGATTGGAGGCACAATCTTTATACCAAAACTATTATTGCTTGAAATCAAATAATTACATAAAAGAACATCTAAATTATAAACAATACAATTCTAAAAAACAAACACGATTAAGCCTAAAACTACTTGCAACAAACTATTCCCCCAATTATTGAGGAATAGATAAAATAAATCGGGTCTTCAATGAATATTTATATACAGGAGGTATACCAAAACTAAAATGTCCACTCCAAAAAATTACAGATTGTAACTATAACACTAAAGAAAGGGGCGTATCATTACTCAATATAGAGTTTGATACGCCCCTTTCTTTAGTCTTTTTAGGATGCTCAGATTTCAAATTATAAGTTCATATTTTCAAAAATTGAATTTTGATACACCCTCATTTTTGTTTCCTAAATGGAATAACCATATTCCATGAACGAGAAGCATTCTCAAAACCTCCGGGACCATCCATTGTCGCGAAAAAAATACAACAAGGTTTACCCTCCTCAAAATAGATGAAAGGACGTTCCAATTGACCTTGCATTTCTACAGTACCATCTTCCCACTCCACAGTACGTGAATAAGCTTTTGGATCAGCATCAATCATCCAATGTGAACCATCCGTAGAGTGAGCCAATGCTCCACCTCCCCGTTCTCCCGTATATTTGGCAACATGGTCTTTGAATATGACATGATATCCCCGCTTATCCTTCCAAAGAAAAGGATCCTCTGCCTCCCCTTGACCATCAACCTGAAAAATCGGTTGTCCACCATTCAATACAGTATAAGGCCCATAAATATTGGGAGCATGTGCTATTCCAAGAGCCATATCCGAATATTTACCATTTTCCCTATATGCACGCCCCTTAAACAAAATTGTCACAGACCCATCTTCCTCTATAACAGGAGATGGATTTGAAATCAAATAACTGTAAAATGTTCCAGGTTTTGTTGTCAACAACGGTTCATCAAATCTTTTCCATGGACCATAAGGAGAGTCAGATACAGCCAGACCAATACGTTTATTGGACCGTGCCACAGTACACCAAGGACTGTCCAATGTCAATTCATTATAAGTAGGTTCCACAAAAGGATGCGTTGAGCCCATATAAATTAAGAAATACTTACCACCATACCGTAAAATACGAGGATTGTGAGTAGAACGGCCATCCCAATATTCTGCACCACGAGCCGGTAATGCAATATCACTGAATCGATAAGGCCCCGTAACAGATTTAGATACCGCATGAACAATCTCTGACGCAACCATCCATCCAGGATGGAAAGGCAATGTCTTAGGAAATCGGGAAACATATAAATGATACATTCCATCATCACCTTTTACAACAGAACTTCCCCATACCCAATAATCAGGTTCTTCATAAACCGGTGCACACAAGGCCGGAGCCAAATAATGAAAAATTTCATTGTGGGAATTCTTCTTAAGCTCCACCAAATTCTCAATTTTCTGTGCACGTACAGACGATAATAATAAAATCGACAGTATAAATATAAAAAATCTTTTATACATAAATATTTGTTTACATAAATAATGATTCACAAAATAGAAGATTTTTATTCACATTTATGTGCACAATCGTACATAAAAAGTATATCTTACATTCATAATATCCTTTAGTTTCTCAACTTTTCATTTTATCGCCTTTTCCACTCTTTACTGCACAAATTCTTGCATTACTGTTTTTACTTGCCCACAAAGGAAAAAAGCCAGACAAAGACGTCCAGGAAAAAACAAAAGCGGTCACCTAAACCAAACAAACAACACCTCAAAAAACATCCCATCCCAAGCCACACACACCACCATAACACAAAAAAGGACGCCACCAAATACCCGGTGACGCCCTCCCTACCGATATAACCAAACAAACAATCAATCCATCTGCATCTTCTCCGTCGAAGCCGGAACCTTTCCCCCCTTACGAGTCAGAAAACGCTCCTGCACAGTCTGCATCAAATGATAAAAATTAGGTACGAACAAAGTCCCCAGCAACGTATTGAATGTCATTCCGAACACCACCGCCGTACCCAGCGCAATACGGCTCTCGGCACCCGCACCCGACGCAAACATCAACGGCATCACACCCAGGATAAAAGCAAAAGAAGTCATCAATATAGGACGCAACCGCACCCGGCCAGCCTCTATCGAAGCCTGAGTGATAGACTCCCCGTTGTTGCGGTAATCGATGGCAAACTCCACTATCAAAATCGCATTCTTTGCCGAGAGAGCAATCAGCAATACAATGCCTATCTGGCTGTAAATACTGATAGGCAAACTCATCACCATACAACCCAGCACCACACCCAACAAAGCCAGCGGCAAACTCAAAATCACGGCAATCGGGCTCGTCCAGCTCTCATACTGGGCCGCCAGCACCAAAATCACAATTACGATAGCCAGCACAAATATCAAGCTCACCGACGAACTCGACTGCGTCTCCTGGTACGCCTCCGAAGTCCAACTATACCCGAAATTCGTACCCAGCACATTCCGCGTCAACTCCTCCATACCCTCTATGGCCTGGCGCGTACTATACCCCTGAGCCGGTATCGCCGTAATAGCAGCAGCTGTATACATATTGTACCGCGTCACCTGGTCGAGCCCCTCCTGTTCCTCAAGAGTCGTAAACGACGAGAACGGTACCATATCCCCCTTCTGGTTACGCACACTCAATTTCATCACATCATCGATGACCGCACGGCTCCGCGCATCAGCACCCAGTTTCACCTGATACACACGGCCGAACTCCACAAAATCATTCACATAAGCCGTACCCATATAAGAAGACAAAGTCGTAAACACATCCTTCAATACCAGGCCCTGCATCTTCACCTTGTCCCGGTTGATATTCAAAAAATACTGAGGCGTATTACCCTGGAACATCGAATTCAACATCATCAAAGACGGCTCCTCCCGTACCCGGCCCAACAAGGCATTCACAGCATTCTGCAACTCCGTAGCACCCAAGTTGCTACGGTCCTCCAGCTCAAACTCCAGTCCGCCCGTAACCCCCAGTCCCGAGATAGCAGGCGGGTTCACCGCAAAGACAGTAGCCTCCTCGATAGCCGACGCATCCGCATTCAGCCGTTTCACCACCGAAAACACACTCTCATCCTTCGACTTGCGCTCGTCCCAGCTCTTCAACATCACGAAAAACGTAGCACCATTAGACGAGTTGCCACCCTGCATCATCGAGAAGCCATCGATACACAAATACGTCCTCACCTCCGGATAAGAATCCAGTATCCCCCCGATACGCCGCGTCACCTGCTGCGTACGGTCCAGCCCCGCCGCATTAGGCAACTGCACCGATACCACAAAATAACCCTGGTCCTCCTGAGGGATAAAAGAAGTAGGCCATTTCACAAACATCCACAACGTCACGGCCGAAACCGCGACAAACACCAACATCGTCATTCCGGGACGCCCCAGCAAAAAAGTTATCACACGCACATACCCCCGCAACGTAGCATCATACCCCTTGTTGAAGACCCTGTACACAAACGACTTCGCCTCCTTCGTCGGTTCCAGAAATATAGCACACAAAGCAGGAGTCAAGGTCAAAGAATTAAATCCGCTGAAAAAAGTCGCTGTCGCTATCGTCAAGGCAAACTGCTTATACAACTGCCCCGTAATACCGCCGATAAAAGCCGTCGGGATAAACACCGCCAGCAACACCAGCACCACCCCCACCACCGGGCCCGTAATCTCCTTCATCGCAATCGTCACCGCCGTCTTACGGTCATACTTGCCCGTATCCAGAAGCCGCGTAGAGTTCTCCACCACCACGATAGCATCATCCACCACAATGGCAATAGCCAGTACCAACCCGAAAAGAGTAAGCGTATTTATCGAAAAGCCGAACAACTTCATCACCGCAAACGTACAAATCAGCGACACCGGAATCGTAAGCGACGGGATTATCATCGCACGGAAGTTCTGCAAGAAAAGCAATATCACCAGCATCACCAGCAAAGTAGCCTCAAGAAAAGTAACCAGCACCTCATCTATCGACGCCGATACAAACTCCGTCGTGTCCAGTACCACATCATACGTGATATCCGTAGGGAAATACCGCTCCAGTTCCTCCATCTTGGCCCTCACAGCCTTCGCCACATCCAGAGAATTAGAACCCGGCAACTGGTATATCGCGATAGCAGCCGATTGCTTCCCCTTCTGCGTAGACGTGACCCCGTACGTCGAGCTCCCCAAATCTATCGTCCCCAAGTCCTTCAACCGCAAATAACTCCCGTCGGGCAAAGTCTTGATGACAATATTGCCAAACTCCTCCGGAGTAATCAGCCGTCCCTGGGCCGTAAGAGTAAACTGGAAATCGACAGGCCCATTCATCGGAGGCTGCCCCACCGTACCCGCCGAGACCTCCATATTCTGCGACTGCACCGCCGCATACACATCCGACGGCGTCAACTGCCGTATACGCATGACCTCCGGGTCCAACCAGATACGCATACTGTAATCACCCGCACCGAACACATTCACCGAGCCCACCCCCGGCAGGCGCGACAACTCGTCGGTCAAGTTCAAAGTCGCATAATTCGACAAATACAGACCATCATACTGCGCATTATCCGACTGCAACGAAAGGAACATCACGATATTCGTAGACTGCTTCCTCGTGATGATACCCTGCTGTATCACAGCCTCCGGCAAACTCCCCTGCGCTATATTCACGCGATTCTGCACCAAGACCGTAGCCATGTCGATATCCGTACCCACCTCAAAAGTCACCGTCAGCGTATACTGCCCCGAACTCGATGACGACGAACTCATATAAATCATCCCGTCCACACCGTTCACCTGCTCCTCTATCGGAGCACCCACAGTACGCGCCACCGTCTCCGCACTCGCACCCGGGTACGTAGCCGTCACCTGCACCGTAGGAGGAGTAATGTCAGGAAACTGCGCCACAGGCAACGTATTCAACGTCACCACACCCGCCAGCACCATCAATATGGCGATGACAGTAGCAAAAATCGGTCGGTCTATAAAAAATTTCGAAATCATAACCATCAGTTTTACAGAGAAAACACACCCCTCAATCCTTACTCTCCACCGGAGCGATCAACATCCCGTCACGCACCTTCAGCAAAGCCTTCGTCACATAACGGTCGTTCGCATCCACCCCCTTTACAACCTCTCGCAAAGTATCGTTCACCAGCTCGCCCGTCTCGATATGACGGTAAACCACCCGGTTCGAGTCATTCACCAGATACACATACTTGCCCAGCTGGTCAGTACCTATCGAAGCATCCCGCACCAGTACCGCCTCACTATTCTCCCCATAAGGCAAGCTGATAGTCACATACAACCCGCTCTTGAGTTCTCCCTTCGGATTATCGATTTCAGCACGCACATTCAACGTACCCGTCGACAACTCCACATTCGGAGAGAGATAATCCAGCCTCCCCACATACTCCTCCGACAAAGGCTCCTGAAACGACAATTTTACCTCCTTGGGCATACGTCCCCTCAATTCCCCCTCCGGAGAAGCCATAATCATCCTCAAATACTGGTTATCCTCGATATTGAAATAAGCATACACCTTATTATCCTGATACAACGTAGCCAACGTCGTAGCCTGCACAGCCCCGCTGATATAACTCCCCACATCGAACAAGCTCCTCGACACACGGCCCGTAAACGGAGCACGTATGTAGCAATAACCCAGATTAGTACGAGCCGTCGTCAACTGCGCATTGGCATCCTTCAAGGCAGCCTCCGCCTGCTGTACATTCGACTCCGCCTGTATCAAGTCAATCTTCGATATCGCGTCGCTCTGCGCAGCCTCCCTCATACGGGCATAACTGTTCCGCGCATACGATAACTTCGCCTCAGCCGACTTCACGCCCGCCTCAGCCTGGCTCACCTGGTCCTGATACAACGTCGGCTCTATCGTAAAAAGCAAGCTCCCCTTCTGCACCATGCTCCCCGGAGCAAAAGACACGCTCTGCAAATAACCATTCACCCGCGCCACCAGATTCACCGTCTTCTCCGAAACCAGATACCCCGGATAAGACTTATGCAAAGTAACAGGCATCACCAACGGCTTAGCCACAGATATCTCCGGAACAGGAGCCGATACCTGCCCTCGCTCTTTCGAATGACAAGCAGTCATGCACACAACGACCGCCATCACCACACCCATACCACTATGATAAAAAATACATCTCCCCATTTCCATAAAATTATATAAAAACATCCTTAACAAAATCCCGCATCCGCACGACGACATCACTCACTCACCCAGCCCCCGCCTACCGAACGGTACAACTGTATCAAATAAGAAAGAGTGCTCCCCTGAGCCGACACCAGCGAATTCTGGTAACTCAACACCGACCGCAAAGCATCCAAGACATTCTGGAAAGTAGTCAACCCCCGCTTGTACAAGTCCAGCGACAAGCGCAAAGTAGTCTCCCCCTGCACCACCACCTCCCGCAAAGCAACCACCTGCTTCAACGAATGAGTATACCCCGTCATAGCATTATCCACCTCCTGCACAGCCGTCAACACCGTCTGGTTATACTGGCGGATACTCTCGTCCAGTTTAGCCTTCGCACCCGCCAAAGCCTGAGTACGCTGCATACCCTGGAACAAGTTCCAGCTCAACGTCGGAGCAATCTGGTAAGTCAGGCTCTTGCGATTAAAAAAATCATCCATATCACGAGCCGCAAAACCGATACTCCCCTTCAAATAAAACTTAGGCAGAAAATCCGAACGGGAAGCACCCGCAGAAGCAGCATAAGAAGCCACAGTACGCTCCGCCGCACGAATATCAGGACGCTGTCTCAACAAGTTCGCAGGAATACCCACACTCACGATACGGAGATAATCAGGAATCGGAGCCGGTACACGCAACACAGGGCGCAAACTCTCCGGATACACCCCCAACAAGACCGCAATCGCATTTATCTGCTGCTCTATCGAAGCCTCCAGAGCCGGCAGAGAAGCCTTCGTACTATAATACACCGACTTGGCCTGCGACACATCCAGCTGCGAAGCCAAGCCCGTATCATACCTCACCTCCGTAATATGCAATATAGCCTGTTGCGAAGCAATATGCTGCTCCGCCACAAGATACTGCTGCTGCCACGTCCGCAGCTGGGCATACGCCGAAGCAACCTCCGCGCACAACGATACCATCACGCCATTATAATCCTCACGTGTAGCCCGGTACAACTCCTTCTCAGACCGCACCCGGTTACGAATAGAACCGAAGAGGTCTATCTCCCAGTTAGCCGACAAGTCAGCCGAAGCATACTGCGTTATCCGGCTTATCCCCGGTATCACTATCTGAGACGAGTTCCGGCTGCTCTGCTGCCGCATCCATCCCGCCGTAAAGTCCACACTCGGATAGTACGCCGCCTGCTCCCCACGCATCACCGCATGAGCCTGGCGGATACGGTCCCCGGCCTCCAGCAAATCATAATTATTCGCCACAGCCACAGAAATCAAAGAATCCAGCCGCACATCGCCCAGCTCCTTCCACCACCGGTCCTCTACCGGCAACTTCTGTACAAAAAGCGTATCCGGCTCCCAAGCCTCAGGCAACGCCCTGTCCAGATACCGGCCGTCATTCTGAGCAGCCACCGCCCCACACATCAGTATCAGGCAAGAAGCCACCGCCCCAACAAAAAAATAATACCTTCCCAATATACCCATAATCAAACCTTACCGTTTTAGAAGCCATTAATAAACCCGTCGAAAACAGACAAGAACAAGCCCAAAAACATCCCGCAGGAATACGGACATGCCACCCCGTCCATAAAAAATACAACCAAGGTTCGAGACTATAACAAACGATTTTACGATTTGTTTATCACCCCTTTCCCTAAAATAAACCTCAAAGCGCAACTAAAATTCCCCTCTCAAGAGGGGAATCCTCACACTCAACCCATTCATTACCAACAAAAAAGCACCACCCAAAACCTCCCCTCTCGAGAGGGGCAGGGGGTGTGTCACGCCCAAGCACAGCTACCTCAAATCAAATGCTGCCACCCAAAGCCGACAGACACCTCCTCAAAAAACATCTCAAACCAACAAACTCTGCCTCTAAAAAAACACAAAGTAAACTCGGTCCGATTACTTTTATCAGAAAATGTAATCAAGCTCTCAAAAAATGATTACCTTTACGCCCTCGGAAAAAGTTGTATTTAACGAGAATTATTGTTCGCACCAAGAATGAATTACGAAGAACTGATAAAGGAACAACGAGCCTTTTTCAACAACCGCACGACCGGTGACATATCTTTCAGAAAACAATCTCTGACAGCACTGCAAAAAGCCATCCGGAAATACGAAAAAGAACTATCCGAAGCCCTGCGCAAAGACTTGGGAAAAGCCCCGTTCGAAAGTTACATGACCGAAATAGGATTCATCCTTTCAGAAATTCGCCATACACTCAAGCACCTGGACAAATGGGCCGCCGCAAAACGCTGTAAAACACCCCTGTTTCTCTTCGGTTCCACCAGCCACACCCGGCCCGAACCATACGGCATCGTACTTATCCTGTCCCCCTGGAACTACCCCGTACAACTGTTGCTCGCCCCGCTCGTCGGAGCCATTGCCGCAGGCAACTGCGCCATACTCAAACCCTCGCCGCGTACCGTTCATACCAACCACATATTAGGCAAACTCATTTCCGAAACCTTTCCCCCGCAATACATCGCCTTTCTCGAAACCGACAACCGGCAGACCGATAACCTGCTGAAACAACACTTCGATTACATATTCTACACCGGAGGCGTCGCATTCGGCAAACGCATCATGATGGCCGCAGCCAAAAACCTGACCCCCGTAACACTGGAATTAGGAGGCAAGTCACCCTGCATTGTCGACAACGACGCCCATATCCAAATCGCAGCACGGCGCATCGTCTGGGGCAAATACCTCAATTGCGGGCAGACTTGCGTCGCCCCCGACTACATTTTCGTACACCGGGAAGTAAAAGACAAACTCATCACAGCCCTACAAGCAGAAATCGAAAGACAATACGGGAAATCCCCCCAGGAAAGCCCCGACTACCCCCGCATTATCAGCCAAGACCATTTCTACAACCTCCTGCTCCTGCTCAAGCAAGGACACATCGTCGCCGGAGGCAAATACGACGACAAAGACCTCTATATCGCCCCCACCGTAATATCCGGCATCCTCCCCGAAAACCGCATCATGAGCGAAGAAATTTTCGGGCCCATACTCCCCCTGCTCGACTTCGACGATATAGACAACGTCATCGACTACGTCAACAACCAGGAAAAACCCTTGGCGCTCTACTACTTCGGACAAAACAAGAAAAAAGCCCGGTACGTACTCCAAAACACATCATCCGGCGGAGCATGCATCAACGATGTCGTCACCCACGTAGCCAATACCCACCTCCCCTTCGGAGGAGTAGGAAGCAGCGGTACAGGAGCCTATCACGGCAAATACAGCTTCGACACATTCAGCCACACCCGCTCCATCGTGCAAAGCACGACCCGGTTCAATATCGGCATGAAATTTGCACCCTACGACGGGAAACTCAAATGGTTGAAAAAAATCATGAAATAAAAACAACAAACACATAAACCCTTCGATTATGGAAAACTTTACATTCGAGAATCCCACCAAACTCATTTTCGGAAAAGGCACCATCTCCAGACTGGCCACCGAAATAGCACCCGAAAAAAGAATCATGGTATGTTACGGAGGCGGCAGTGCCAAACGCAACGGTGTATACCAACAAGTAAAAGACGCACTCAAAGACCATTTCAGCATCGAGTTCTGGGGCATAGAACCCAATCCCGACTATGACACCGTAATGAAAGCCGTGGCACTGGCACGCCAAAATGACATCGACTACCTCGTTGCCGTAGGCGGAGGCTCCGTAATAGACGCCACCAAATTCATAGCCCATGCCATTCCCTACGACGGAGAAGACCCCTGGCAACTCGCCATACACAACGAGCTCATCACCCGAAGCACCCCGCTGGCAGTAGTCCTTACCCTGCCCGCAACCGGTTCCGAAATGAACCACCGCGGAGTACTCTCCCGCCGTCGCACAAAAGAAAAAGTATCATTCATCACCCCCTTCTCCTTCCCCCGGTTCTCCATACTCGACCCCGAAGTCACCTATACACTGCCCCGCAAGCAACTGTCAAACGGCATAGTAGACTCCTTCATGCACATCATGGAACAATACATGACCACGACCGGCAACAGCGTACTCATGGACCGTTGGGCCGAAGGCGCCCTGCTATCGCTCATCGAGATAGGCCCCAAAGTATTGGAACACCCCACCGACTATGACACCATGGCCAACTTCATGCTATGCACCACAATGGCACTCAACGGGTTCGTTGGCATGGGAGTACCCCAAGACTGGGCCACGCACCGCATCGGTTACGAACTCACCATACTCTACGGTTTAGACCATGCCGAGACACTCGCCGTTGTATTTCCCGCACTGCTCACCATACTCAAAGAGCAGAAAAAAGAGAAACTGGCACAATACGCCGAGCGAGTATGGCACATACAAGACGGCAATACCGACCAGAAAGCCGACAAAGCCATAGAAAAAACCGTAACCTTCTTCCGGCAGATGGGACTGCGTACCCGCATGAGCGAATACGGCATCCCCGCCGAAGCCGTCGATATCATCTACCAAAGACTCAAAAAAAGCGGAGCAGTCTACGGAGAAAAGAAAAATGTCGATGCCGAAATGGCACGAGCCATCTTCGCCCAAAGCCTTTAATACCTTATTATTTCCCCTCTCAAGAGGGAGAAACAATACAATAATACCCTAATTTACAAAAAGACAAGCACCATCAAAACCTCCCCTCTCGAGAGGGGCTGGGGGTGTGTCACGCCCACGCATAGCTACCTGAAAATCAAAAGCAACCACCAGAAGCCAACAAACGCCACATCTCCAAACAGCAGAAAAAACAACTCAAACTATGCCGCGCCTCTCACCGTAACACACCCCTTTATCCCCTCTCAAGAGGGGAATCAAAAACCACACAAACCACTCATTTCCAAGAAGAAAGCAGCATCCAAAATCTCCCCTCTCGAGAGGGGCTGGGGGGTGTGTGACGCCCGTGCATAGCTACCTGAAAATCAAAAGCAACCACCAAAAGCCAACAAACGCCACATCTCCAAACAGCAGAAAAATCATCTCATCCTAACCCGCACCTCTCACCATAACACACCCCTTTATCCCCTCTCAAGAGGGGAAATCTCACACCACAAACCACTCATTACCAAGAAGAAACAAACGCCAAAACCGCATATCCCTCATAAAACAAAATTCACTCCCGGCCCCTCTCGATATAATCCATCAATACCGACAGTACATTATCTATATCTCCCAATACCTCATTATCCTCAAAACGGAGGACTTCAAGACCCAAACTTTTTAAAAAGGCCTCTTTCGACGCATCATTCAACATACTCTCCTCATAATGATGTGAAGCACCATCCAGTTCTATCACCAGAGACAGCTCCTTACAATAAAAGTCCACGATATAATTCCCGACGACTTTCTGCCTGATAAAACGTACTCCCAGCTGTTTCCCTTTCAAATAACGCCATAAAAACACCTCCGATTTTGTACCATTGGCTCGCAATTCCGATGCCAAAGACTTCAGATTTTTGTTATAATGAATTATCATGGTATGATACTATTACTCTTTTACCACAAATATAAAAAATAATCCTCTTCCATTTTTCTTTCCTTTATTCTTAATGACATATTCTGTATTCCTACAACAATTTCCGACCTCTCTTAGCAAGAGGGAAAAACAATATACTAAAATCCTCACCATCAAAAAGAAAAACAACATCCAATTCTCCCCTCTTGAGAGGGGCAGGGGGTGTGTCACGCCCGTGCATAGCTACCTGAAAATCAAAAGCAACCACCAAAAGCCAACAAACGCCACATCTCCAAACAGCAGCAAAAACAACTCAAACTATGCCGCGCCTCTCACCGTCACACACCCCTTTATCCCCTCTCAAGAGGGGAATCAAAAACACCACAAACTCCTAATTTTCAAATAGAAAAGCACTATCCAAACCTCCCCTCTCGAGAGGGGCAGGGGGTGTGTGACGTCTGCGCATAGCCACCTAAAACCAAAAACATCCACCCGAAGCCAACAAACGCCACATCTCCAAACAGCAGAAAAATCATCTCATCCCAGCCCGCACCTCTCACCATAACACACCCCTTCATCCCCTCTCAAGAGGGGAATCAAAAACTACACAAACCACTCATTTCCAAGAAGAAAGCAGCATCCAAAATCTCCCCTCTCGAGAGGGGCAGGGGGTGTGTGACGTCAGCGCATAGCCTCCTAAATCAAAAAACAAATACATAAAGCCGACAGATACCACCTCAAAAAACTCCTCATCCCCAAAAATAAAATAAGAAAAATTAACAATCCGACCCACGCAGTATTTCTCGATTTCCGCATTTAATTAACAAACTCAAAGCTCTAAGAGCCTCTCAAATCTGACTCAGGCAAAATTCAGATAGGCTCTAATTTCATACTCAAAACAAACAAGAGCAAACCAGGCTGTAACCCTCCCCGCAGGGGTTTACAGCCCGGTCTTTTATCTATCACGAAACCCGTTCGCCTACATATTCACAAACTTCCACACATACGAGCGTCCATCAGGTCGGCAATAACGAATAACATACACACCCTTCTCATAACCCGAGAAGTCCATCCGCAGCTCATCCGGGACAGCCGTAGCCACACGGCACAGCCGTCCCCTCGCATCATACACCACAACCCGGCCTCCCGGTTCCATATTCCGCACAATCGCAGTCGCTGAGCCCCGTTCCCATACATACACAGGCCCGTCATCACGCCCCTCGTCCAAACCGCTGTAATCATTATCCGCCAACGACACCTCTATACACTGTCCCATTCTGTCGGTGACATCAAACACCACATCCGTCCTGTCGCCATTCGCCTCCAGCCTTACCCGGCCATCCTCTCCGGTCATGCGGTAACTGCCCGCCAGAGACAACCGTACAGACGTCTGCTTCCAAGTCGGGTCAGCCAGCGAAACATAAAGCATCCCCCTATCCTCCCGTACCATTACAGCAGCCGGAGCATCACAAACGATATCATCCACCTGTCCCGCCTGCCAGAAGTTGATACCCATGACACGCAGTCTCGTCTCCCTGACAGCCTGTATATTATCCGTATTACAAACCACCTCTATCTCCGGGCGGGCAGCATACGCCTCAGTCTCCTCCCTCGTCGACGACGGCAGCAGCACATACGCATACCCCTCGTTCTCAGGACTCGTACCATGGTCGAAATACAACTGCGTAAACCCGTTATAGTCCCTCTTGGCATTCACCGTCGACGGCTGCGGGAAATAATAACCGCCCGTACCCTCAAGGCTTATCCACCGAGGATTCGGCAACGCCTCAGACCAGCCCTTCGTAGACGGCTTCAGTACCCCATCCACATAAAGGCTCTTCAAACTGTTCCGGTTCTCGACAACCGTCTCGGCAGCACGCTCCTCCGTCATAGAAATACCCGCACCCAGCGCGACAACCTCATTATCGAACATAAACCATGACTTCCGGCCTTCGAGCGAGCCCACCTCACTGACCAGATGCATACCCGCAACACCATAAACACCATTAAGGCTCGCACCCCCCGTCCAGTCCTGGGCATTCACCGGAATACCGAAAAGTCCGTAATTGCTCGTCTTCAAGACAGAACGCGCAAGCACATCCACCGTCGTCCCCGGCAGCCGCTGCATATTCACCAGGTTGAAGTAATTCACATACTGGCTCCTGTCAGTACTATTATAAATATAAGTCATCCCCTCACCCAGATACCAACCCCGCGTATTCTCGTTGTTCAAAGACTCAAACTTGCCGATACGCGACGACGACATGGAAATCCCGAAACGGAAATCCGGCCGGTTATGTATCACCCGGTCACCCGCCGCCATGACCACATTAAACGGAATCACCCCCGCTACCGGTACAGAAACGTCACCCAACAAACGGTCTACCCGCGGCTTGTCCAATATCGGGTCGAAGCCCGAATACACATCCGGATAATAACCGTTATCCGTCAACATCCTCTTGCATACCCCCTTGATATCCCTTTTCTGGTCCGCATCCGTCAGCAAGTCCGCCGACTCCGCGATATTAAGAGCAATCGCACGAGCCACATCATGCGGATTCCGCTTCACACCCCGACCCATATACATCATCATCATCTCACCCTCATATATCGTCGGGAAATAAGCCTTCGTCACCCACGTATAAAGACTCTCCACAATCTCATCGGGCAACCCGATTCCCGAACCTTCCAATATCGCCGACACCTTGGACGAAGCCTCTATAATCTCGCTCCCGTACCCGCCGATATAAGGCAGCGCAATATGCTGTATAAAAGTACCATCCTCATAAAGGCCCTCTTTCTTCCCTATGGCAGGCATATAATCATGATAATCGCCCTGCGCCTTCCACAACTTCTCAAACTCCGCCTGTGCCGTCTTCCGTTGGGAAACCGTCGTCTTGTCCACAAACGCCCTCACCAAGCTTCTCAGCGCAATATCGATATCCTCCGCACTATTGCACAACACACCGCAGTACAACAACCTCACACAAGCCGTAGCCTGGTTGCCGTACGTATAATTACCCCGCTCCACAAAATTCCGCAACTGGGCCACTATCGTGTTGAAATAATTCGTCTTCACCCGTTGAGGCAACACATCATACAACAACGAAACGATACGCGCATAATAATCGGGAGTACCCATATGCCACTCCCAGAAATTCCCGATACGCGAAGTATTCTCATTGAACGCATACTCGTACATGAAGTCCAGCCCCGCCACAATATCATTCAGCAACTCCTCATCATGATACAAGCGCCCCTCATAACAATAAGCCTGCGCCATGGTCAGTAACCGGCCGTACGTATAATACACATGCCCCGGAGTATTCGAAGCATCCCCCTTGAGCTTGTTGTAATCAGACCACAAATACGTCGACGGGCTCTTCTCCATTGCCGACCAATAATTCTTTGCACTCGTCGTTATAGAACCGATGCGGCTGCTCACACTCCCGTCAGACACATCATACCCCTTGCCCAGCACAATCTTCTCCAGCATGTTCTGCCGCATCAGAGCAAAAGTCTGCTCATCTATCACCGGCTCCTCCGGTACATCATCCTCCGGCAAACCCTCCCCATAAGCGCTGATGCTGATACTCTTTATCGAAGGCCACGCAGCCTGATTATAAAACAACCCGATGCGCACCTTGCCCGGCACGTTGATGTCCATCTCCACCTGAGTCACGTCGCCCGACTTGTTCGGTATCGACAGTCCCCCTTTCCATTCCCAGTCACTGCTCTGCCCCTCCACAAAGTAATTCACCTGGATAGGCCGGGCCGTACCATCCGAGACATACCCGCACAAGCGTATACTCCCCACACCATCCGCCATGGTAGGGAAATAAATCTTGGCCATCTCCTTTTGGTTATTCCCCAAAGGCAACACCGGGTTATTATTATGCAAACATACCGACGCCTCCCAAGCAGGCGGGAAAGTACGCTCCGCAATCACAAACTTGTAAAAGCCGATATTATCCTTCTCCTGCAACTCCTCGTTCATCACCAAGTCCGTCGTCGACCACTTCGTAAAATCCACATCCACCGAATGCACCGGAGTGCCCTTATACGTCCCGTCTGCCTCATAATGCTCCGTAGAATTCGTCGGCCCCACCTGCGCATGCAGAGCGGTCACACTCCCGAAAGAGGCGACCACTCCCGCCAAAAAAAATAAAATGCCCCTGCCCATTTACAACTTCTTAAACGATACAACCCTGTCCTTTGCCACTACCTTCACAATACCCGTACCGGACGGCAAAACCACACGGCCCGTCACGCCCCGTAACTCCTGCACCAACTGTCCGCCCAAGCTGTACACCAGCACATCCGCACACTCCTCGCCCAGCAACACGCAGTCACCCGCCATACGTATACTCTCGGGCCGCACCGTCTCCGATACGCCCGTAGGCAGATTCTCCCCATAAGCGCTGATGCTGATACTCTTTATCGAAGGCCACGCAGCCTGATTATAAAACAACCCGATACGCACCTTGCCCGGAATATCGATGGCAGCCTCCACCCGGTCCTCATCCCCGCTCTTGTTCGGAAGAGTAATACCCCCCTTCCATTCCCACTTCTCGCTGGTTCCCTCCACGAAATAATTCAGTTGGATAGGACGCGCCGTATTATCCGAGACATAACCCACGATACGTATCGCCCCCGCACCATCCGCCATAGTAGGGAAATAAATCTTGGCCATCTCCGCCTGGTTATTCCCCAACGACAACACCGGGTTATTATTATGCAAGCATACCGACGTCTCCCAAGTAGGCGGGAAAGTACGCTCCGCAATCACAAACTTGTAAAAGCCGATATTATCCTTCTCCTGCAACTCCTCGTTCATCACCAAGTCCGTCGTCGACCATTTCGTAAAATCCACATCCACCGAATGCACCGGAGTACCCCAATACGTCCCGTCAGGACTGTAATTCTCTGTCTCGTTAGTCGGTCCCACCTGAGCCCGCACCACACCGCTCATTACAAAGGTCATCAGACCCGCAACCAAAAGTAAACGTTGTTTTTTCATAAGGTAAATCATTTTTTAATGTATTAATGTTTAAACAAAGGGCAACCCCTTCTTTGAATTCCTGTTGTAAAATTATTCCCCGAAAACATCTTTTATTTGACCTCTTAGGCAATTATGTAGCCCATTTCGGCAAAAACCGGCCAATCACCCCCGCCCCCTCATCTTAGCCAGAAAAGCAGAAGGCGTATCACCGAACTCCGCCTTAAAAGCCTTCGTAAAATAAGACGCCGACTCGATGCCCACCAGTTGAGGAATCTCCTTGATAGCCAAGTTCTCCTCCACCATCAGCCGGGCAGCATACCGCATCTTGTAACTCCGTATAAACTCCACCACCGACTTGCCCGTATTCGCCTTCACCAGCGAGAACAATTTGCGGCGGCTCATCATCATCTCCCGCGCAATATCCTCTATATTCACATCCCGCGAAGCAATCTCACGCCTCAATATCCCCGTCAGCCTCTCCATGAAATCATTCCCCGCCTTATTCTTCACACGCTCCCCCGTATCGATAAAATAATTCTCCGCATAATGCCGGCGAAAGCCCTCCCGCAACGCCAGCAAGTTGTTCAAAGTCCCTACCAGAAGCTTGAAGTCCAATGGCTTCTCCACATACGCCTCCGCTCCCGAAGTACACCCCTCCAGACGATTCTCCGCACCACTCCGTACCGTCATCAGCACAAAAGGAATATGAGACCACCTCTCGCTCCCTTTCACCTCCCGGCAGAGCTCCACCCCATCCATCAAAGGCATCATCCAGTCGCTCAATATAAGGTCTGCCTCCCTCGACTCCAGCACACTGAGAGCCTCCCGGCCGTTACCCGCCGGCACCACGGTAAAATAAGGCGACAAGCGATGCTCTATCATCGCCCGCAAGTCCTCATTATCCTCTACCAGAAGCAACGTCCGCTTATCCGAAACCGCATAATCCAATGCAAAATCCGATACAACCCCGGCAGAAGCAGGAACCGGCAGAATAATCTCCTCCGTCACCGCCTCCGCCTGTACCGGAGTACAATTCTCATCCCCCTCCTTCAAAGGCAGCCCCACCACAATGTCCGTACCCTTGCCCCGCTCACTCGATATCGTTACAAAACCCCCATGCAACAAGACCAGCGACCGCACAAGAGCCAGACCGATACCCGAGCCCAAATGCTCCTCGCCATCCTCATCATCCACCCGGTAAAAGCGGTCGAACACCTTAGAAATAGAATCTGCCGAAATGCCTATCCCCGTATCCTTCACCACAAAGCCGAAATAGTGCCGGCCCACCACCAGATCGCCCTCCGTATGGCTCACCGCATACTCCGTCTCAAACCGGCACACATCACTATACGTCTCCAGGCACACCCGTCCCCCCGCCGACGTATATTTCACCGCATTATCCAGCAAGTTCAGCACAATTTTCTCCACCATCTGGTAATCAAACAAAAGACCCTCCGGGACCGACGCACTCGCCATGATGCGGAACACAATCTCCTTCTTTATCGCATACTCCCTCAACTCCGAAGCACAACTGTGCACCAGAGCATTCAAGTCACCCCGCCCCAGCTTCACGCTCATCATACCCTTCTCCACCATCCTGAAATCAATCACCTCGTTTACCAGCTTCAGCAGACGGGTAGAATTACTCTTCAAAGCCTGCATATAGCCCTCCGGTATCCGCAACTCATCCTCCTCCATACTGTCGATAGTACCCAGAATCATAGTCAAAGGAGTCTTGAAATCATGCGTAATATTCGTAAAAAAACGCAACCGCGCCTGGTGGCTCTCCTCCTGGTCCCGCTTCCGGCAAGCCGCCAGATAAATCTCATTCTCCAACCTGTGGTTGCGCAACCGGTTCCTGTTATAGAGATACAACGCCAGCAAAAACAAGCAAGCATAAAAAGCATACGCCCACCAACTCGCCCAAGGAGCAGCCTTCACCACGAACGTCACCGACCGGGGCTCGCCCCACACACCGTCATTATTAGAAGCCATGGCCTCAAACACATATTTGCCAGCCGGCAATTTAGGATAAGAAATATACCTGCGCGACACATCCACCTCCACCCACTCGTCATTATACCCTTTGAGACGATACCGGTACCGGTTCTTCAAAGGCAACACATAATTCGTCGACGACAATTCGATAGACACATTATTCTGATTATGAGACAATTCCACCCTCTCCCCCTTCGACAACTGCGAAACCACCTTACAGAAAGAAGACCCATTGAAGACAGACTCGTTATTGAGCTGGAAATCAGCAATCAGTACCCTCGACCTGAAACCATTGATATGCACCCTCCCCGGCTCGATACAAGTAAAACCCTCCGTACCGCCAAAATAAATCTCGCCCTTCGTATCCGAATACACCGCATGAGGATAGAACACCAGCCCCTGGATGGCATCATTATTATCATACCGCAGAAAACTATGCTCCGACTTGTCAAACCGGAACAGCCCCGAATTGCTACCCAGCCACAAATTACCCTTGCTGTCGGCCGAAATACTGTTTATCGTTATCAAGCCGAACTTCAATATCGCATCATACACCGTACACTTCCCCGTCGCCACACAATACTCCACCAGCCCTTTATTCTGAGTACCTATCCACAAAGACCCCCTCCGGTCGTCGAAAAACAACGAACGTATATTATAAGACCCGTCCCTCGAAACCGGTACCGTCTCGCTCTTCCGCCTCCGGATATCAAACCGGAATATATCATCATACGACGCCAGCCACAAATACCCGTCCTTACTGCGGCAAACATCGATAATACGCTTATTCTCATACCCGATATTCTCATTCCCCAGAAAATAATGATTCGAACGCTCGCCCCCGAACGGGAAATAAGTCAGCATCGTACCACTCACTTGGTATACCACCCACATGCCCGAGTCAGCCTCCGCCACCACCTTGCTTATCTCATTCGACAACACCCTCCGGTCCGAAGAATTACTGTTATAGTTCCTGAACACCCCGCTCCGCGTATCCAGGCAATCTATACCGCCCCGGTACATCCCTATCCACAAATTGCCCGACCCGTCCGCCAGCAACGTCTTCACATAATCATAACTCAAGCTGTTGCTCCCCGACCGGTGGCTGTAAGCATGCACTATACCCCGGTCACGGTCATAATAATACAACCCTCCGCCCTCCGTACCCAGCCACAGACGATCGCCCTGGCGCACAAAAGCACTTATCGGACGAGGCGTGAATCCATACTGGTCCAGCGTCTGCGTATCGAAGCCCGTCGTCTCATTCAATGCCAGATAACTGATACCCCCCGAATACGTACCTATCCACAAATTACCCTGCTCATCCCCCGCAATCGTCCATACCGAATTATTTACAAGGCTGAAAGGCTCCTTCACATCCCGCGTAAACAACCTATGCTCCTCGCGCTCCGGGTCGAACAGGTACAACCCCTGCTGAGTACCTATCCACATACGGCCCTGATTATCCACATAAAGGCACTTCGCCGGAACCTTGTTTTCCGCCTCCTGCAACAAGAAATCATACCTCTTCTCAATCCTCTTCTCCCGGACATTCAAGACAAACAACCCCTTCGTTTCCGACAACACCCACAAGCGGTCACCGACAAAGCGAGCCGCCGCAATCCGGGTCCTCTCCGGAAACGCATACACGACATCGATTTCCCGGTCACGCCCCTTGATGCAGAAAATCTTGCCCCAGTCCGTCCCTATATAAATATCCCTGCCCCCGGGAGCCGAGCACAACACACTGTTCATATACGTACTCTCGCTGTCCATCATATCAAAATGAGTATAATCGCCCGTCTCCGGGTTATACAGCCCCAGCTCGTCCCCCGTAAACCACAACGAGCCCGACCCGTCCTCATAAATACGGGTCACTGCACCTCCATACACCCTCTCGAACATATCCGAGTCCTCATTATACAGAAACACGCCTTGGGACGTCGCCAGATACAAACGCCGCTTCGAATCCGAAAAAACAGACTGGAAGTACACCGACGACGAAAACTCATTACGCACAGCCATACGCTTCGAATACCGCTTATAATTGAACCCGTCGAAATGGAACAACTCGTCCGCCGTCACAATCCAGATAAAACCGTTCCGGTCCTGGATTATCGACTTCACACCGTCATACCCCAGACCACCCGAAGGCGACATCGTCCTGAACTTATACTCACGACCATCACCGGCATACACGCAAGCAAGACACAAAAACCCGCACAAAACAAGTCCCAGCACCCTCGCACGATATGACAACACACTCCGACCCATATTCACAATAAGCATTTACATTCACTCAAAAAAACTACTCGATAACCAGGCGCACCACACCCCGGTCAATTTTCCTGTCCGGACGGATAGCTATCCGCGTCATTTCCGGGCCGTTCTCCTGAAGCTGCTCCGACGTCACCGAGAAACCGCAATCCCCCGGAACCGTCACCCTCACCCTCACACGCTCGTCCTTACCCTCTATCTCGATGCAGTCGCGCCCCTTCATCGACCAACGGCCGAACGTTATCAAAGCCGACTCATACGCCCGGGGCCACTCGCAATCGATACTGTCCTCCACTATCAAAACACCCCCGCCCGAACGGTCATACGTAAAAGACCGCGTCAAGCCCCGCAAGCCATCCACCGGATAGGCCGAAGTCAAGTCCAGCACAAACACATCCCGCTCCTCCGTAAAATCCGCCCTTGCCACCCGGGCACGAGCCTCCGCCCCCGGCAGCTGGCACACCCCGTCCACACACGGCACAGGATGCCCGTAAGACGACAACGTCTTGAACGTATAACGCTTGTCCGTCCACATGTCACCCGCATAATTATAAGGACCGCCCGCATCGCCTATCAACATCTCGCCGCCCTTTACCACCACGAAAGAACCCAAATCATTATGATTATGATTCTCCCCGTTATTTCCGCCCTTCAACGCCACCGAGACCGTACCTTCCGGATTCCGATGCCGGGATATCAGCACCCCCGCACAATCGAAATACTGGCGCAACCGGTCCACCTTCCTCCCGGCACTCCCCGCCACCGCACAAGACGCCGTATTCGGGAAACACCTCATTGCCGTCGCAGACAAGACCGGTTCCACATCCGTCTCCCAAGCAGGCTCCGCCGCATAACGCTCCAAGCCCAGCCCCAGATTCCGGTTACAATACCACAATATATAAGGCATCACACCCGTTCCTATCTTACAATCGGCAAACGCCGGATACACCCCATTCTGAATCTCGAAATTTACCCCGTACAAA
This sequence comes from Coprobacter secundus, assembly GCA_000803105.1. Taxonomy (GTDB): domain Bacteria; phylum Bacteroidota; class Bacteroidia; order Bacteroidales; family Coprobacteraceae; genus Coprobacter; species Coprobacter secundus. Next base: position 11,584 of record JTDA01000008.1, on the reverse strand, counting down.
GCGATTTTACCTATCTTGTCATCATCAAACAAATCTATCCTTCCCCCCGTACTCTGATACAACTCCTCCCTCAGTACGATATAATTCGAAAAACCATAATTAAAATAACCCAGCCCCTCGGTACAATAACCATCATCCGTAAAGCCCAGAATGCTGTTGCGCGAATAATACTCAGCAGCAGCCACATAATAAGCACGCTCATGCACGTCCTCTATCAAGGACAAAGCCGCCCCCGTCACCCCGTTCAAGCAAACCGAGTTCCAGTTATCCGTCCGGTGAACCCACGAATTATTGCCCCGGCCCGTCTCCAACGTCTCCCTCGTAGGGACAAAGACCCGGGAATAAACAGAGTCCACCACAGCACGCCTCACGCCGGCCGACAACTTGTCCCCCAACATATACAGCGCCTGACCCAAATCCTGGGCAAAAAGAGAAGCCACCAAATCCACATGATAACAGCGACCGTAAAAATTGTCCAGACTGCGGTCATGCGCCGGCAACACCCAGGAACGATGCGAAATCAACTCCCGCAACGTGTACTCTATCGCCGGGACATACTCCCCCCGATTCTCGATACACTCCGCCCACACAAGATAAGACAAGCGGCCCTTCCGCCGGTTTATCATCCGCTCACCCGGCGGACGCACCCCGTTGCGCGAAAACTCAAGATACGCCTCATCATCCCAGGCAGGCATCGCAGAGTCCCTTATCTCCCTCGCCTTATCCAGAATCGGAGACACATCATACCTGCTCGCAAAACCCGCCCAGGCAGCCCGGTTCCGGTACGTAGGGCCAAAACCCCGAGGCTCCCGAGGCAACATCCCGCACACCTCGCGGATACGCCCCTCCATCCGGCTCCCGAAAGGCTCCATTACAGGAACATGAGCCGTCACACCACCCCAAAAAGTCAAAAATACCAATACAATAAAAACACGCTTCATCTCCATAATCCCTTATATTTTCCGGCCGGGAATACACCCGTCACTCCTTCACACTATCAAGATACACCATAATCTCCTTGCCCGCCAGCATAAAAGCCCCCGCACCATACACCTCGGTCATCTCCTTTGTCACCCTCTGGGGGTCAGCACCCACCGGCTGCACCCAGCCCAACATCCCGTCCGGCTGTACCGAAGCCACCAGAGCCTCCCAGCCCCTGCGGGCATAAGGCAGATAAATATCCTCGTCCAGCAAGCCCGCATTTATCCCCCACCACAAAGCAAACGTGAAAAAGCCCGTAGAACTCGTCTCAGGAGAAGGATACGAAGCCGGGTCCAAAAGACTCGCATGCCAATACCCCTTCCCATCCTGGAAAGTAACGATACGGGACATCATCTCCTTAAACAACTCTATATACCGCCCCCGAGAGACAAAATCATCCGGCAACTGCGGGATAAGCAAAGACAAGCCCGCAACCACCCACGCATTGCCACGGCCCCAAAAAACCTTCTCTCCATTCCTCTCCCGCTTCCCGAAATAACTCGAATCCCGGTAAAACAACTTCTCCCTCTTGTCGAAAAGAAAACAGTAAGACATCCAGTACTCCCGGTCCATAAACTCCCGCAAGCGAGGATTGCACGTTATATTCGCAAACGCCGCAAACACAGGAGGAGCCATATACAAAGCATCACACCACGACCAACGGTCTTTCGCATGAGGCGTATCTATATAAAAACCCGAAGGAGACGGATGATTCATGATAAACTCCAGCCTCGAAACCGTCGGATGAATAATACAATCCTCCTGCCGCTTCATATAAAGCCGGGCATACATCAACGCGACGGCCAGGTCATCAGCAAAATATATACGGTTGGCACCACCCGACAACTGGTACCTGTTACGCTCACACACCGACTCGTACCACTCGATAAACTCCCCGTTCCCGTCAAACTCCGCCCATGAAGCCAGAGCCGACAGAAAAACTCCGTTCTCCCAACTCAAATCACCATTCGATTTCCAATAACGCTTCTCGTCCATACGCGGATAAGCCTCTATCTGCCACGCAGCCACATCCGTCACTACCCGCCTCACATCAGCCTTATCCAGCTGGTCCGAATACACCCTCGCCCCCGCCGGCGAGTACCACACACAACACCAAACAACCAAAAACAATATTCCAAATCGTCCCATAAACAATAAATTTCCAAAAAAATTTCCACAACACACTACAAAGCCAGAAAACGAGTATGCAAAAGATGGGCAATACCATTCCTCGGCCTTAAATTCGTCGTATGGCACTTACTGTAATTCACCGTACCGTCACTGTTCACATACCCCGCCTGCATCGCGTTCAAGTCCTGGCTCGATGTCGGCGGATTAGGATACAGCCGCAACCGCACCGACAACACCCCGTTGCAAGTAAGCACATCTATCGGAGTCGTCGTCAAGTCAGCCGAATGATACAAACCCGGCAACGTATACCCCTTCAACATCGTCTGCAATACCGACTTCGGGACAGAAGCCACAGAAGCATATTTCTTCGTAGTCAACCAACTCGCAAACTCCTCGTCATCCAGCAGGAAATAAGTCATATTGTCCGTCTCGTAAAACTCCTGCATCTCCGCCCGGTTGATAGCCTCGTACATCAGCACCAAATCCAGATTGCTGCGGCTGCGGACAAACTCATAACAAGTCATATCCATCTCCTTCGTCACCGGAGACGACTCATTCTCATAATCGAACTGGTAATCCAAACCGAAAAGACAGCAAGAAGACAAGCCCGCAACCATCCACACAGCAAGCAGATATACCACACATTTCATAAACCCTCTCATAAACCTACCATTTATATACATAAAACAACATCAATAATTTCCCGTCTGCACAAGCTTGTCATTCTCATTCAATATATCCTGAGAAACAGGCCAGTACCGCTGCCACTCCTCCGTATACCGGATAAAGCCCCTGCCCCCGTAAGTCGTGATATAACCATCATAAAAAGCATTCATCACCGACTCCAGACGACCCGTACGCATGAGGTCTGACCATCGCTTGCCCTCCCCATACAACTCGAACTGCCGTTCCTGAAGAATATCATCCTCTATCCGCAACCAGTCCACACCGCCGCCGCTCACCGTATAGTCAGACAACAACCTCTCCGCAAGCCCGGCCCGTCTCCTCACCTTGTTCATCTCATCGATAGCACCCTGGTAGTCCCCCTTCCGGTTCAGAGCCTCCGCCCTCAACAACACGATATCCGCCAGACGGTAAATAGGAATATAACAATCCCGGTAAGCCGTCTCCCCCAGCCGTTCACCGGGCGACCACTTCCATATCTGGCAGCCCACAGGCATACGCACGATATGATTATCACGATAAGCCGTAATCTTCGTCGTATCCAGAGTAGCAGGCCGCCTCACATCATCAGCACCGCCCCACTCCTTCCACTTCTCCAGAATCTCCTTCGTCGGTACCAGCAGATTACCGCTATTCACATAAGTCGTCACTATGCTGTTCGCACCGTCCAGCACATACGACCATTTCAACGTCCATATATTATCCGTCGTCTTAGGGTCAGCACACACCTTCTTGAAATCAGTCCCCTCCAGCGTATACACATTCAAGTCATACAACCTTTGGGAATACCCGATAGCACCATCATAATCCCCGTTCCACATCGCCACCTCCGTACAAAGCGCATACAAAGCACCCGGACTGTAAATATAAAGCTCCGTCTCAGAATCATCCACCAACCTCGCAGCCTCCGACAAGTCGCCCTTTATCAGCTCCATGATACTCTCCTTCGACGACCGCACAGGCTTATACACATCGCTCTTCTTCAAAACCGGCTGGGAAACCAGAGGGACATCCCCCCATATCTTATACAAATTGAAATAAGCATACGCACGCAAAAAATAAGCCTCCGACAACAAATGGTCACGCCGGTTCTCAGCCATCACCTCACCCATACGCGGAATATAATAAATCGCATAATTAGCCACCGACACCAACTTGTACCAAGCATTCCAGTCACACGAAGGCAACGCCGCCGTAAGCTTGTTGAAACAAACATTCTGATACGGATTCGTACCCCCCGACGAACCGATAAAATTATCCGACCTCGCCTCGTACCAGTTCAAAAAACCCTTCTTATAAGCATCCTTCAATGGCACATAACCCGCATTCAATGCCGCCCGCACATCATTCTCCGTCTTCCAATATATCTCCGTCGATACAGTATTCAAAGGCTCTATCTCCAGAAAATCATTCAAGCAAGAAGACATCAGCAAAACCAGTGAAAATATTCCAACTATCTTTTTCATACCTCCGTGTTGTTTAAAAGTTCAGACTAATACCCAGAAGCACCGATTTCGCCTTGGGATAAGAATTATTATCATACCCGACAGTATACCCCGAAGACGGGATTTCCGGGTCAAAACCACTATAATTGGTCCACGTAAAAAAGTCCTGCAACATAAGGCTTACCGACGCCGAACGCATCCTTGCCGCACTCGCCCACCTGTCTGGCAACCGGTACTCCAACTTGATGTTCTTCAAGCGGATATACGACCCGTCCTCTATCCAGAGACTGCTCGCCTTGCGCGTATTATCCACCGTACTACGGGCACTCGAAGGCTGAGGATACTTCGCGATATCACCCGGGGCCTTCCACGAATTAGCCACATTCACCGGATTAGCCATAGTCAGAGAACTCCACTTATGATCCGAGCGCGAACTCTCATAATTATTATACACGTCACCCCCGATAGCAAAAGAAAAAAACGCCGACAAGGTAAAATTCCGATACCTGAAATCCGTACTGAAACCACCGATAAAATCCGGCTGCCCGCACCCTATCACCTGACGGTCAGCCTCATCGATGACCCCGTCGCCATTCAAGTCGTCCCACATGACATCACCCCCTTTGAAGACCTCGCCCGTAGGAGACCCGTAACGCAACTGCTTCACCTCCCCCGTATAATCCTGCCCATTAAGCTGGTATTTCACAAAGCGGTCCTTCTCATCAAATACAGGAGTCAGCTGCACCCACTCAGGAGTAAAAGCATTCGACTGGTCATAAGGAAAAATCATACGAGCCCTATACCCATACATCGTACCCAGCGTATAACCATTATCCAAAATATACACATCATTCACAATCTGCACCGCCTCGCTCGGAATCGACGTTATCACATTCTTGTTCACCGCAATGTTCAAAGTCGTAGTCCACTCGAAATCACGCGTCTTGATATTCCTCGTAGAAATCATGAACTCATACCCCCTATTCCTCACCGCACCGATATTAGAATAAGAATTATCAAAACCCGTAGTACCCGGCAACTTCATGTTAAACAAAACATGACTCGTACGCTTCCTATAATAATCAAAATTAAAATTGATACGCCCATCCAGAAACGAAAAGTCGACCCCCACGTTATGCTGCTTCGTATCCTCCCAGCCCAGCAAGTCATTCTCAAGCTGAGTAGGCATGATACCGATATAATCCACATACGCCACCGTCGAGTATTGGGACAACGCCGCAAAATCACCCGCCGTCTGGTTCCCCGTCTTCCCGAAACTATACCGCAACTTCGCATCACTCAAGAAACCATCAGACCAGTCCATAAACCCCTCGTCCGAAAAACGCCACCCGAGCGACACAGAAGGGAAAAGCCCCCAACGGTTTGCACGCCCGAAACGCGACGAACCATCATAACGGATGTTCGAGTTGAACAAATAACGCTGCTTATAACTGTACGACACCCGCCCGAACCACGAAGCCATGCGATTCGCCGTCCAAGCATGCTTCGTATCCTCCATATCCACCGTCCCGAAACCCGAAGAAGTCTCCACAGCCTCCGTTATATTATCCGAAACAGACAAGTTCACATACTCCGAAGAATACTGCTGGATGCTGAAACCACCCAGCACAGAAAGCGAATGCACATCATCGAACGTCCTGCTATACGTCAAGATATCCTCATGCGTCCATTTAAAATTAGTCGTGTGCGTATTCTTCGACGACGGTATCTGGGACGCAACCAAAATAGCAGGCTGGAAATAACGGAAATTCTTCTGGTAAAACGACGCGGCAATAGACGTCCTGAACTTCAAATCCTTAATAATCTTATACTCCATGAAACCATTGAAATTCACATCATAATACTTATTGTCATTCTTACACAACATCGTATAAGCCAGAGGATTAGTACGATTGGCTACCACCGGAGCATACGTACCGTCAGGCAATATCAGAGCCATGCTCGCCGGACGCGACAATATATTGCTCCGTCCCCCCCAAGGCGTCATCCGGTTGTTCCCCGTCGTAAAAGAAAGACGCGTACCCACCGTAAAACGCTCCGTAACCGCATAGTCGGCATTCACCCGGGAAGTAATACGCCTGTTGTACGAATTGAGCTGGATACCCTCGTCACTCAAATACCCCGCACTCAAAAAATACTTCAATTTCTTCTCGGCTCCCGAAATACTCGCATCCACCTGATGAGTATAAGCATTCCGGAAAAGAATATCCTGGTAATTATTATCCCACGTAAACGACGGGTTCAGCGTATCCCGCGAAAAAGCAGAAGGCTCGCTATTCTGCAGATAAGCCCGCAAAATCTCATAATCGATACCCTGCTGACGGTTCATCTGAGGCAACTTATGCGAAATACGGGACTGCTTCACGGAATAAGACACCGACACCTGAGGAGTAGAAGAAGTCCCCTGCCGAGTCGTGATAATGACCACGCCGTTAGCCGACTTCGAACCATAAATAGCAGCCGAAGCAGCATCCTTCAACACCTCCACCGAAGCAATATCACGAGGATTGATATTATCGATATTATCCACCTCCATCCCGTCCACGATAAAAAGCGGGTTAGAACCCTCGCTGCTAATCGTCGAGGCACCCCGTATACGGTAAGTAGACGTAGCACCCGGCTCCGATGACGAAAGTATCTCAAGACCAGCCACCTTGCCCTGCAAAGCCGTAGCCACACTCGTAGGCGCATTATTTATCAAGTCCGCAGCACCCACAGAAGTAATAGCCCCCGTAATATCCCGTTTCCTCATCGTTCCATAACCGACCACAACAACCTCGTCAAGCTCCTGCAACGACTCCTTCATCACCACATCGATGACACTGCGCCCCTTGACATCCGCCTTATAACTCACATACCCCGTAAACGAAAAAGTCAACACGCCATCCGCCGCGACATCGATACTGTACCTCCCGTCGATATCCGTCACAGCCCTCGCCTTGCTGTCCCTTACCGTGATATTCACACCCGGCAACGGGCCGTTGCTGTCCGTCACAACCCCCTTGACCACACGCCCCTGAGAATACAGGAACAACGAAAAAGAAAAAAACAATAACAACAAAGTTATCCTCGGTCCTATCATTTCACGTAAAACCATCATCCTATATGTTTATCATTATACTTAGATTCAAAAAAACACACACCGGCCCCCGTCGAGAAAAAAACAGAAGCCCCCTATAAAATCAAAGCCCCTCTCCCTCCTCCGGGTAAGCCAGCGTTACCCTGTAATTCACAGCACTGCCCGACTCAGGAGTAACCCGAAAAATAACAGTATGCGTAAAATCAACATATCCCGACCCCGAAAAAGGCACAAACTCCGTCTCAGACCCATCATCACAAACCTCGACAGACGCCTTCTGCGAAGCAGCAGAAAGCTCCAGCTCCACCAGAATACGCTCCAGTGCAGTACCCTCCGGCACCGTTACGGTAACCGCCGAATTATTGCTGAAATTAGGAAACACACGCCTCAGCACCTCACCCGTCTCATCCCGAAAATCAGGAAAACTCACCGAATACAATTCAGCCTTCGTATACACATAAGTCAATTCCCTCACCACCAAATACACAGCCACCTTCCCGCTCTCGGCACGGACCTCGAAATCCACCGACTCCGAAGTAAAATCCATAGGAGTCAAGCTGCCCGGCGTTACCGTCGTCCACGGAGACAACTCGATATAAGGACGCAACCCCGTCAACACCACATCCGGAGGCAAAACCACCCTTATCACCTTATTCACCTCATCAATCTCACCCACATGCTCCACAAAAACATTCTTATCGGCATTATGATACGGCTTGAACGAAAAATAAGAAATAGCCCTCAAATTTGACTTAGGATAATCATCTATATCCTTACTGCACCCGGTTGCCAATCCGAGTAAAAAAACAGCAAGCCCCAAAAAAACTGTTCTTTTTTTCATGAATTATGATTAGATTTATATTATATATTATACCATAAAAAATAAACATCAAAAAAATATCCGTCGACAATGCAAAAATAAGCGCACAAAAATTCACAAACATGCTCTTTTCGGCAAAAACACTGCTCCTTTTCCCCACAAAGACAATTTTGAGCACAATGTAACAAAAATCCCGAAAAAAAACAGGACAAAAAAAACAGAAAACCTTCCCCCCTGCCCCCCCTTCGGAAAAACAGCCGGAATACAACGACTGCAAAAAGCCGTTTCATACAAAAAAACCGAACCAAAAAGCACACATTTTTGTTCTAAAAAAAGGTATGGAATATAGAGCCTGTCCGGATTTTGCCCGAGCCGGATAATAATTCCCCTATCGGAAAATTCAGCCAAGCTCTTAGATTTTGAAACAAAAATTCTTTTGCAAACACTAAAAATTTTGGCACATTTTTTTTATTAAAAAAAATTTATTAATTTCATGGGACGGAAACCAACATCGCGTCCGTACCATGTAGATTAATAACTAACAATTTATATCTTATGAAAGTCATATTCAATATAGAATACCAAACAATCTGGGGACAAATCCTATACCTGACAGGAAGCCCCGATACCCTGGGAAACTTCGACGAAAACAAAGCCGTGCCGATGCGCTACAACGGCAACGGACGCTGGACATACGAGATGGAAATATCACAAGACGATATCCCCTTCGAATACCGTTACCTGGTCAAAGAATATGACAATGTAATAAACCGGGAGTGGGGCGACAACCGCACACTATACCCCGAAAACAAAACCCGGCACTGCCTGGTGTACGACCATTGGAACGAGCAACCCGAAGACAAATCCTTCTATTCTTCAGCCTTCGTCGACGGTATCTTCTCGCGGAACAACACCCATGAGCTGAAACCCTACCCGGTAAAAACACTGACACTCAAAGTCTGGGCACCGACCATACTGCCCGACCAGGTAGTCGCCATTGTCGACCGCAGCTCAGGCTGGGACGTGACAAATCCGAAGATTCTGGACGATAGCGCATACCCCCTCTGGACCATCTCCATACCCGTAGAAAACATAACATTCCCCTACGAGTACAAATTCGTCATCCTCAAAAAATCAGACAATACCCTGATAGGCTGGGAAACCGGAGACAACCGCACAGTCAACATATCCCTGCTCGCCGACAACGAATGCGTCGTCATATCCGGGATGCACCTGCACAACCCCCTTCCCGGATGGAAAGGAACAGGAGTAGCCATACCCGTATTCTCCCTCCGCACCGAACAAAGCCTCGGTATCGGAGACTTCGTCGACCTGCGGAAAATGGTCGACTGGGCTGCAGAAACCGGTATGCGCATCATACAGATACTCCCCGTCAACGACACCACAATGACACACACATGGGTAGACTCCTACCCCTACAACGCAAACTCCATATTCGCACTGCATCCCAACTATCTCCGCGTCGAAGAAATCGGCACACTGAAAGACACCGATGCGATGCAACGATACGAAGAATTGAAAAAAGAGCTGAACACCCTTTCCGAAATAGACTACGAACGAGTATCCCTCGCCAAAGAAGCATACATCAAAGCCATTTTCTCGGAAACAGGAAAAGAAACCCTCGAATCCGAAGCATTCAAAACCTTCTTTGCGGCCAACAAAGAATGGCTCATACCCTATGCCGCCTTCTGTTGCCTGAGAGACCGGTACGGGACACCCGATTTCACACAATGGAAAGAACACTCCACATACGACAAAGCCGGCATACAACAATTCTGTGCCCCCGGAAACATTTGGTACGATGACATAGCACGCACCTATTACGTACAATACCATCTGGCACGGCAATTAAAAGAAACACGAGACTACGCCCACAAAAAAGGAGTCGTACTCAAAGGAGACATACCCATTGGCATCAGCCGCCACAGCGCCGACGCATGGAGCCATACTACCCTGTTCCACATGGATTCACAAGCCGGAGCCCCGCCCGACGCCTTCTCGGTCATGGGGCAAAACTGGGGATTCCCCACCTACAACTGGCCCGTTATGGAAAAAGACAACTACACCTGGTGGAAAGCACGCTTCCGCAAAATGGCAGAATACTTCGACGCCTACCGCATCGACCACATACTCGGCTTTTTCCGCATCTGGCAAATACCCGAATACTCCGTACAAGGACTCATGGGGCACTTCAACCCCGCGCTGCCCTACACACTCGAAGAAATGCAATCCTACGGATTCTACTTCAGTCCCTACCGGCACGCACGCCCATACATCCGTCCGTACATGCTCGGCGAAATCTTCGGCCAATACGCCGACGAAGTAATGCAAAAATACCTCGTCAGAGAACACGACGGCTCATACACCCTGCTGCCCGAAGTAAACACCCAGCGCAAAATAGAACAGCTCATGGAACAAGAGCCCGACGAGACCCGGAGGACGACAATCCGCAATGGCCTGTTCGCCCTCGTTGCCGACGTGCTGTTCCTCGAAGACCCCCAGCGCAAAAACCACTGGCATCCACGCATATCCGCACAATACACATACGGGTACAAAGCCCTGTCCGATTATGAAAAATGGTGCTTCAACCGCCTGTACGACGAGTTCTTCTACAAGCGGCACGACGAATTCTGGAAACAAGAAGCACTCAAAAAACTCCCTCCCCTCATCTCATCCACCCGGATGCTCGTATGCGGAGAAGACCTCGGCATGATACCCCACTGCGTACCCGAAGTGATGCATAAGCTACAAATACTCTCGCTCGAAATACAACGCATGCCCAAAGAAGCAAACCACAACTTTGCCGATACATGGCATTACCCATACCTGTCCGTCTGTACGACATCCACACACGACATGTCCACACTAAGAGCATGGTGGGAAGAAAACCGGGAACAAACCCAGCAATTCTACAATCATGTACTCCACCTCCAAGGAGAAGCACCCACATATTGCGAACCCTGGATATGCGAAAAAATCATAGACATGCAATTGGAATCACCATCGATGTGGGTCATCCTGCCACTACAAGACTGGCTGTCCACAGACGGGACTATCCGCCGGCAAAACCCGCAGGAAGAACGCATCAATATCCCCGCAAACTCCCGTCATTACTGGAGATACCGCATGCACCTCACATTGGAAGAACTACTAAACAAAAAAAGTTTCAATCAGATGATAAAACGAAAAATCCGTTATTTCAACCGATAACACTTCACCCCAATCTCCCCTCGAAAGAGAGAAAACACTACACTCAAACTACTCATTTTCAAACAAAAAGGTCACTTTCCCCATCTCCCCTCTCGAGAGGGGCAGGGGGTGTGTGACGCCTGCGCATAGCACCTAAAATCAAAAACAGCCACACAAAACCAAGATTATCAAAGAAAAAACAACATTCCAACC
>JTDA01000007.1 GCA_000803105.1 Coprobacter secundus | reverse complement strand
TTTTTTATACCCATACTTTCAAGATTATTTTTAATTATTTTTTATATCGTTTCCTCCTCCTAAAGCATGATACAGATTAATTACGCCTTGTATTTCATCAAAACGGTCTGATGCGACAGTTAATTCTGCTTGTAATAAAGACTGACGGGCAGTCAATACTTCCAAATAATTCTGTGAACTATGAAGCATCAACAGTTCAGAGTTACGAACGACATTTTGTAATGATTCTATTTGCTGCTCTGCCAGTTCCAATCGCTGACGTGCCGTTTGCCACTGCACCAAAGCATCATTAACTTCTTTTCCTGCATCTAACAGACTTTGACGAAAAGAAAGTAAAGCTTCTTCTTGTTGTGCTTTTGCAACTTTCAGATTTGCTATATTATTTCCTCGGTTAAAAAGAGGCTGTACTAAAGAACCAACGGCTGAAAGTAGCCATTGTCCCGGATTTGTTATAGCAGAACCGGCTGCATTAGTCCATCCTGCAGATCCACTCAATGTTATTGAAGGATAAAATGCAGACCGAGCCTGGTTTGTTATATAATATGCTTCTGCTAGTTCTGCTTCTTTTTGTTGAATATCTGGACGGTATTGAAGCAACTGTAAGGGAACTCCAACTGAAAAAGTTTCGGGAAAGGATTGTTTATTTAATGTAGAACGAACTATTGCCTGAGGAGCAATACCTAACAAAGAAGAAAGAGAATTTTCCATCTCAGATATTTGTTGTTGAAGGGATAATAAAGATGCATCTACAGATAATTTACTTGCTTCTGTCTGTGCTACTGCCATCTCTGTGGATTGTCCGGCTTTTTTTAAAGCTTTCATAACCCTTAAATTTTCAGCCCAATTTTCAGCTGTTCGTTTACTGATATCCAATTGTTCATCCAACATCAATAATGTATAATAACTATTAGCAATAGTTGCAATCAACTGAGTTTGTACAGCTTGGCGATAAGCCTTGCTCTGTTCCAATACAGCTTTGGCTCCTCGTTTAGCATTCGTCATTTTACCAAAAATGTCCAATTCCCAATCGGCTGTTACAGCTAAATTATACGTTTTAGTTACTTTACTGTTTTCTGTTTTAGACAGAGACCCTTGGGGAGATAAAGATAAAGAAGGCAAATAGGCCAATTTAGATGAAAGCAACAATGCTTCTGCTTCTTTTACTCTCAGACGTGCTATATTCAAATCCGTATTGTTACGAATTCCCATTTCAATAAGCTCCTGCAATCGAATATCTGTAAACAGTTCCCGCCATGAAAGGGATGCTAACGATACAGTATCTTCAGTTACTACAGGACGACGATAAAGACTATCGACTACCATCATATCAGGATGTTCATAAGCTTTATAGATATGACAGCTCCCTAAGCCTATTAACAAAAATAAACATATAATTATTTTTTTCATATAATTTTCATTACATATAGAATTAATTATTCTCCTTTCTCTACCTCTGGATGCCTACGTACAGGCATTAACCGTTCCTGTAAATATTGAAAAACAATGAATAAGACCGGAACAATAAACAAAAGGGCTATAGTTCCTATCAACATTCCACCTACAGTAGCTACCCCAATAGAAATATTTCCATTAGCTCCTACACCGGTAGCGAACATCATAGGTAGCATACCAAAAATCATAGTAAGTGATGTCATCAATATAGGACGTAATCTGACTTCTGCCGCAGATACTGCCGCTTGGGTGATTGTCATTCCTTGATGGCGACGCTCAGATGCATACTCTGTTAATAAAATAGCAGTTTTAGCCAATAGACCGATCAGCATAATCAATCCTGTTTGCATGTAAATATTATTTTCTAAATCGAACATTTTCGCAAAAAGGAAACTCCCTGCCAATCCAAATGGAACAGAAAGAATAACGGCTATCGGGATAAATAAACTCTCATAAAGAGCACACAAAATGAGATAAATGAATATTATACAGATAATAAATACCAATGCTGCCGTATTGCCAGTAGAAGCTTCTTCTCGAGACATACCTCCGAATTCAAATCCATAACCGGCTGGTAATGTCTGTTCTGCTACTTCTCGTACAGCTTGGATAGCTTGTCCAGAACTATAGCCTGCTGCAGGAGTACCGTTGACGGTAATAGCGGAAAAAAGATTAAAACGGGATAAAGTCTCTGCACCATATACGCGTGTCAATGTCAAATATTGGCTAATGGGAGACATTTTTCCGTCTGTATTACGAACAAATATGTTGTTCAATGCTTCGGTATCTAATCGAAATTCAGGTGAAGCCTGTACCATCACACGATATAATTTTGAGAATCGATTCATATTTGAAGCATAATTTCCTCCGACATATCCAGATAAAGTACTCAATACATCTGCAGGAGATACTCCATTACGTTTACAAAGCGCAGCATCTACTTCTACTAAATATTGAGGATATTTCGTATCGAATGACGTTGTGGCTCGGGATATTTCAGGTCGTTTATTCAAAGCGTCAATCATTTGTTTGGTATATTTCAGTAAATCATCAATACTTCCACCTTTCTGGTCCTGTACATATATTTCAAATCCACTGCTCACTCCATATCCTGGAATCATCGGTTGGGCGAAAGCCATAATTTGAGCTGATGATATATCATCGGTGCGTCGATATATTTCATTTATAACAGAATTTATATCATCACCTTTTTCAGTACGTTCATCCCACTGGCGCAATCGTATAATAAACATTCCATTTGAGGCACCTTGGCCACTAATCATTCCGTTACCTGTTACTTTAGAATACATTCTGACCTGAGGTATATCTTTAATGCGCCTGTCTATCTCATCCATAACTATTTTAGTTTCTTCCAAATTACTTCCTGGAGAAGTACGTACATCCACAAAAATAGTACCCATATCTTCCTGTGGAACCAATCCGGTCTTTGTTGTTTTCATAAATATGAGCAGACCTGCACAAGCAATGACTAATAAGGCTGCAGCTACCCATTTGTGCTTTAAGAAAAAGAAAACACCTGTCTTATATTTCAACACTAAACGGTGGAAAGCTGTGTCAAATGCCATATGAAATCGTGACGAGAAACTCATTTTACCACCATTCACTGCTACAGAGTGAGGTGTCATAATCAAAGCGCAAAGAGCAGGACTTAGCGTCAGAGCATTAATCATGGAAATTGCAACAGCAACAGCCATAGTTAATCCAAATTGCGTATAAAATGTACCTGTAGTTCCCCCCATAAAACATACTGGAATGAATACAGCCATAAAGACAAACGTCGTAGTAATCAAAGCTGATGTAATTCCGCCCATCGCATCAATAGTTGCCAAATAAGATGATTTATAACCTTCATCAAATTTTGCCTGAACAGCTTCTACTACCACAATAGCATCGTCGACAACTGTACCAATAACTAAAACTAAAGCAAACAATGTCAACATATTCAGACTGAAGCCCGCGACATAAAGAAATGCAAAAGTTCCAATCAACGATACAACAATGGAAATTGCAGGAATAAACGTAGAACGCATACTCTGCAAAAATACATACACAACTAAAATTACTAATATAATGGCCTCAATTAAGGTTTTTATGACATTATGGATAGAAGCATCCAAAAAGTCTTTTGTACTCATCAGATCGACCAGCTCCATTCCTTTCGGCAAAGTTTTTGAAATTTCTGCTACAACTTTGTCTATTTCTTCTATAATTTCATTGGCATTCGATCCTGATGTCTGAGCAATCATACAGTTAGAACCCGGATGCCCGTTTACCTCTCCGATATAAGTATATGTCCTAGAACCTAATTCAATACGTGCAACATCTTTCAATCTCAAAACCTCACCGCCAGAAAGAGAACGGATTACTATATTTTCATAATCTTTTTCCTCTTCATAACGTCCGCGATATTTTAATACATATTGAAATGTATTTTTAGACTCTGCACCCAATGTTCCGGTAGGGGACTCCAAATTCTGTTCGTCGAGAACTGTTGTAATATCTGACGGTACCAAGCCATACTTGGCCATTTTTCCTGGGTCAAGCCAAATGCGTAATGAATAATCAGAACCCATTACGTTTACTTCTCCGACACCTGCAATACGCGAAAGTCGCGGTTCTATATTAATCTTCAGATAATTATTCAAGAAACTTTCATCAAAAGTATTATCAGGACTATAAAGAGCTAATGCCTTAATGTTACTCGTCTGCCGTTTCCTGACAGTAATACCACTACGAGTAACTTCTGCAGGTAAAAGTCCTTGTGCTGAAGCAATGCGATTTTGTACGTTCACTGTTGCCATATCAGGATCTGTTCCCTGTCGGAAATAAATGGTAACTCTTGCAGAACCTGTATTAGTTGCAGATGACACCATATACATCATATTCTCAACGCCATTGAGAGCTTCTTCTAAAGGTACGACAACACTTTTCTGCACAGTTTCAGCATTAGCCCCGGTATAACTGGCTGAAACGCTAACAGTAGGAGGTGCTATTTCCGGAAACTGTTCAACAGGTAATTGAGAAAGACCAATAAGTCCTACTATAAGAATAACAACAGAAATAACCATTGCCAAAATAGGACGATCTATAAATGTTTTTATTTTCATAATAGTATTATTATCATTATTTGGTCGATTGACTTTCAATTACAGTTCCTTCACGTACCAGTCCGGCACCTTCAGCAATAATAACATCTCCTGGCATAAGTCCGGATTCTACAATATATTCCGTACCATTGTTCAATTTAAAAAGTTGTACTGGTACTGATTGCGCTTTACCTTCAACAACTTTGTAAACAAACGCCCGATTCTGTAATTCATATGTGGCTGCTTGAGGAATAATGATGCAATTTTTCTTAACTGTCGGTATAATGACTTTGCCACTTCCTCCATTACGCAACATTTTTTCTGGATTTAGAAAGCTAGCCCGTAAACTAATCGCACCGGTATTTTCATTTACAGTACCACTGATAGCATTTATTTTTCCTTTATGGGAATAGATGTCGCCATTACTTAGCTCTAATTCCACATCTGGCATTTGTAACATAGCCTTTTGTAGAGAACCATATTGTTGTATCAAATCTAATATTTGATTCTCACTCATTGAAAAATAAGCATATACTTCCTCATCATCTGATACGGAAACAAGAGGCTCGGTAATATTGCTGCTAACTAATGCTCCTACACGATAGGGTATCATACTGGCAACTCCGTTTACCGGACTTTTTACCTCTGTATACGAAAGATTGTTACGTGCATTTATTTCCTGAGCTTTAGCTTGGGCCAAGGAAGCTTGTGCTTCAGCCTGTGCATTCTCTGCCGTTTGCAAATCAAATTCTGATATAACTCTTTCTTTATAAAGTTCTGCTTTACTTTCGGCTGTCAATTTCGCTGTACGAAGTTTTGCTTCCGCACTTTTAACATTGGCTACGGCTGTTTCTAATGCAGCTTTATAAGGAACTTGATCTATGACAAACAATACCTGTCCTTTACGCACGATGTCCCCCTCATTAATACGGATTTCAGTAATAATGCCACTTACCTGAGGCCTTATTTCTACATATTGACGACCTCGGAGAGTCGCTGTGTAATCAGACTTTAATGTCTGATCTGCTTGAACTATGGTAAGTGTTTTGTAGGTAGCTTTTGTCTCCTTCTGCCGGGAATCTTTACAAGAATAAAAAAACGGGAGACAGGCAACAATTAAAATGAGAACTTTTTTCATTGTTACAATTTTATAGTAATAACTTAATTTGTTTTTATTCGCACTCTTTCTGGTACATACATGAGTAATCAAATCTATAAATTATTACAGAATAAAATGAAAAAGTATTGATAAACGACAAAAATGTAGTGTCAAACAACAATTCTCAGGAATTGGACATTTCATAGCAATATTATATCTTTGTCATTATGATGATGGTCTTACAAAAATTTTCTAGTCTCCTTTTTCTTCAAAATATAGACAATATACAATGAAATATACAACCATAAATATCTGTATAAATCTATTGTTTTGCCTTGTTATTTTACCGCTTATTATTATGCTGGTACCCGTAGACAAATGGTTGGAACATAACACGGCTTTTTTGATAACTCTTATTTTCTATTTGTACTTTACTTATTTCGTCTATCGCAAGGCCAAGCTTCCATCATTACTTATGCACAAAAAGTATGTACATGCTGCTATTTTGATGGTAATACTTATCGGGATTACTGTCATGATGTCCCACTTTCCTTTTCCACCAGTGGAAAATAATGCTGATACACATCTTTTTGAAGCAAGGAAACACATGCGTATCCAAACCGTTTGGTTTTTCTTTTTAATAGTTACAGGATTCAGCTTATCTATAGAACTTACTTATGAACTTTTCAGACAAATACTCTTAAAACAAGAAATTGAGGCTGAAAAAAATAAAGCAGAATTAGCTCTTTACAAAGCTCAGATCAATCCTCATTTTCTTTTCAATACTTTAAATGCTCTTTACGGTTTAGTACTGACAAAATCTGATAAAACGGAATCTGCTTTCATTAAATTTTCTGAAATTTTAAAATATATGTATGCATATACTACATCTGAGACTATCCCTATCAGTAAAGAGATAGATTATATTCAACAATATGTCGATTTACAATCATTGCGGTTGAATAAGCATACACAAGTCTCATTTGAAACGCAAACTGATGACGAACAAATATTAATCCCTCCGATGATTCTTATAACCTTTATTGAAAATGCTTTTAAATATGGAACTTCGTCCGATGAAGATTGTTCTATACTTATCTGTATTATTATCAAAGATGGTAATTTGATATTTCGGACAGAAAACTCTATTATGAGAAATAAAAAGGATAATGATTCTGCTATAGGTATAGAAAATTGTCGGAAAAGATTAGAGTTGCTATATCCCGGGCGTTTTACTTTATCTACTTCTAAAATAGAAAATCTGTATAAAGTCCAATTGACAATACAATTAAGATGAAAAAAATAAAGTGTATAGCTATTGATGATGAGCCTCTTGCGTTATTAGTTATCAGTCAATTTTGTGAAAGGAAAGGTAATATAGAATTGACCACCTATTGTGAACCTAAAATCGGATTAGAAGAAATTATCAGGAAAAAACCGGATTTGGTTTTTCTTGATATAGAGATGAACAGCATCAGCGGATTAGATATAGCTCACATATTGCCTCATGATACATGTTTTATATTCACAACAGCTCATGCCCAATATGCATTAGATGGTTTTGACCTTAATGCAACAGACTTTTTGCATAAACCTTTTTCTTACGAACGTTTCGAAAAAGCTATCGAAAAAGCTTTTCGTTACATAGAAAATATTCCAAATAGAGTGACAGAAACCATTATAGTCAAACAAGAATATAATAATATTTCTATTGCTATTTCGGATATTTTATATATTGAAGCGATGGAAAACTATATAAAAATATTCCGTGTAAATGATAATTATATTTTAACTCATACGAATCTAAAAAATATACAGAAGATGCTTCCTGAAAATAAATTTATCAGAATTCATAGATCATATATAATACCAATTGAAAAAGTAGAAATATTTTCTAAAAAAGAAATAAAGTTATCAGGAAAAGAAACCCCGTTACCTATAGGAAGGCAATTTTCTAATAATGTATATAATATACTTACGGGTAAAAATGTCGAATATCATTAAAAGTAGAAAAACGGAATTTTACGATAATCCTGTTTTTCTACTTTTAATTTAGCCTTCTGTTTAGTCTTCTGAAAAGTGTACGAGAACTCGGCGATAAGAATTGAAAATTTTTGATTTCGATACAAAGCCTACATAGTGTCCATCCTCTACTACTGGCAAATTCCAAGCGTTTGTGTCGTCAAAGACCTTCATAACTTTATCCATTGTCATGCCTACCTCTATTTTTCCTGGAGGGCTTACCATAAATCTACGTACATACATGCGATTATATAATTCAGGTCTAAACATAATATTACGTATATCATCTAATAATACTATTCCCAGCAAGGTATTGTCATCATCTACAACTGGGAATACATTTCGATGAGCATTAGAAATAACCTTTACCATATCACCCAAACTCATTTCAGGTTTTACGGAAAGAAAATCTTTTTCTATCACGCTATCCATCTTAAGAAGAGTCAATACAGCTTTATCTTTATGATGAGTAAGTAACTCTCCTTTTTTTGCTAAACGCATTGTATAAATACTGTGAGGCTCAAATATTTTAATAGTACCGAATGCGACTGTGGAAGTAATCATCAATGGAAGGAATAAGCTGAAACCTCCTGTAAGTTCCGCTGTGAGGAAGATTGCCATCAATGGTGCATGCATAACTGCAGACATCACTCCGGCCATTCCCATAAGAGCAAAATTTTTCTCCGAAAGTGGAATAATATATCCAAAATGATTAAGTACAAACGCAAACAAGAATCCGGCCATACATCCTACGTAAAGACTTGGCGCAAATGTTCCACCCACACCACCACCACCATTGGTAGCTGCAGTAGCGAATACTTTTACCAAAACAATCAATGCTAAATTGAGAAATAATATCCAAAAATTATTTCGCCAAGGATAAAAAAAACTACCATCGGTCAAAGCCTGTGGATTACCTTCTAACAAACTATGTATCGATTCGTAACCTTCTCCATAAAGTGGCGGTAATAAAAATATGCATAAACTCAATATAATCGAACCAAACCCGAATTTAAACCAAGGTTTACCTATTTTTCTGAAAATACTTTCAAGCCAATTTATGACACGCGTAAAATATAATGATACAAAACCACAAAATATACCAAGTAGTATAACATAAGGTACACGTTCTATAACAAAAGGTTCAGGAGCAAAACTAAATTGTGCTGCTGAACCATTTAATATATAAGTAATAGTAGCTGCTGTAGTAGAAGATATAAGCAATGGCATCACAGAAGCAGTAGTAAGGTCGAGCATAAGAACTTCAAGAGTAAATAGTAATCCGGCTATGGGTGCTTTAAATATCCCGGCTATACCCGCTGCTGCTCCACATCCAACCATCAGCATAAGTACTCGTTGGTCCATACGGAACAGACTACCTATATTAGACCCAATAGCTGCTCCCGTATAGACAATTGGAGCTTCAGCACCAACTGAGCCACCAAATCCGATAGTAATAGAACTGGCCACTACAGAAGTATACATATTATGGGGTTTCAATCGGCTCTTTCGTTGTGAAATAGCATATAGCACTCGAGTAACACCATGACTAATATCGTCTTTTACAATATATCGAACATATAACCCAGCTAATAATATTCCGACAATAGGGTATACCAAATATAAATAATTGGCCCCACTAATTGAAAAATGCTCAGTCAATAAATTCTGAATTGAATGAATCAAAAACTTCAAAACATATGCAGCTAAAGCAGCCAATATACCAACGACAAAACTCAGAATAAGAATAAAATTTTTTTCTTTTATATTCTTTTCACGCCATATAAGTAACTTCAAAAACCAATCAGTTTCTTTTTTCATAAATTATCCTTAAATGCCTTTTCCGGTTACTACCGTCTTTATTGTATATATAATTATTTTAAAATCAACTATTAACGACATATTTTCAAGATACAATATTTCATATTTAAGTCGTTCTATCATTTCATCTATATTTCGAGCATATCCAAATTTTACCATCCCCCAAGATGTTATGCCTGGACGTATTTGATGTAATAAAGAATAATGTGGAGCCCTTTTTATAATTTGTTCTATATAATAAGCTCTTTCAGGACGAGGTCCGACAAGAGACATATCCCCAATAAAAACATTCCAGAATTGCGGTAATTCATCGATACGATATTTGCGCATAAAATGGCCAAAAGGTGTAACACGGTCATCATTTTCACGGGATAGGGCAGGACCGTTCTGTTCTGCATTGACACGCATCGTCCTAAATTTATATAATATAAATTCTTTTCTTCGATAACCCACTCTTTTTTGCCGGTAAATAACCGGACCTTCAGAACCTAATTTTATTTTTAAGGCAATAATAAGAGCAAATGGTGATATTATAATAAGAGCAACGAAAGATATCAAAATGTCTAACAAACGTTTGATATTTTTTTCACATTCGGATAAAGAGCATTTACAAATATCAATAAATGGTTTGCCATATATGTTTGATAGTTTTACCCTTGTGGTAAGCATCTCAAATTCATTTACTTGTAACTGTATCGGTAAATTATATGGATACAGGCGATTTACTGTTTTATGTAAAGCTCTCTTATTCTTACTATCTAATGCAATAATAAGCTCTTCTACATTATGCTCTTTAATGACTTTTTCCAAATCCTCAATGTTATAAATAGGGCAACCTCCGATTGAAGAATATTGTTCATTTTTCTCTTCAGGTATACGAACAAATCCAACAACAAGGAATCCCAGCGAACGGTCCATTTGCATTAAGTCTAACCATAGAGCCTTGGCCTTCTTACCAGAACCGATAATAAGTGTATTAAACCCCCAACGTTTTCCATGAATGCGTCGAGTAGCTCTTTGTGTAATAAATGCCCGACAGATGTAAACACATACAAAATTGAAGACAAACATACCTACCAACAATTCGTAACTATTTACCGGTAATCGCTGTATATCGTTTATTAGTGCTATAAAAAAAATAATTAATACACCTATTGCTACAGAGAATAATGTCGTAAAAAATTCTCCTAATCTCGATTTCAAAAAAGGACGGTTGTAATATCCGGAAAGATAAAAAATAAATATAAAAAGTAATGGGAACAATATCTGTCCTTCAATAACTCGATGGTATCCCAAGAAACTTTTTATATTACTAAAGCCGACTACAGGCGAAAATACATAGTAACGAAACACATTGAATAAAAACCAACCTATATTGGCAGAAAAAATATCTCCAACAACATATTTTATTATTTGTTTCGTTCTTCTCATCGATAATTAAGGTCCAATTAAGGTCTCAATATTTTTATTATACCTCCTGTATCCAATTTTATAACACTTGAAGGTGTCGATCTGGAAACATCTTCCTGCCGGTATTTAACGATATAATCTACTGCATTTTTTATTATATCAGGAATTTCTGAAAAATTCATTGGAGTAGGCATACCACTTACATTGGCCGAAGTAGATACAATCGCTTTTTTAAAACGGTCGCATAATTTTTTAGAAAACTCTTCATGTGTAACTCGTATTCCCACACTACCATCCTCGGCTAATAAATTAGTAGCTAAATTTCGTGCATTAGAATATACCACAGTAAGGGGCTTATTTGTTAATTCAATAAGATCCCAAGCTATCTCAGGAACATCACGAACATAAAAATCTACTTTCTGTGGATTACCAACTAATACGATCAAAGCTTTACTGTCAGTTCTTTTTTTTATTTCATATACCTTTTTTACAGCTTTTTCATTTGTAGCATCACAACCAATTCCCCAAATTGTATCCGTAGGATATAAAATGATCCCACCTGCTTGCATCACTTCACAGGCATTTTTTATATCATCTTCCATTTATTCTGCAAATTTCATTATAAAAATCTTTTATCAAATTTTCTTTATTACATTGGGCAAATTTAGTGAATCGGATTCCGATAACAAAATAAATTTGAAATTTGTCGCTAATTGTACTAATGACAGTATTATTTATCGAAATTTTTCAGTTTAAACGAATAATCTAAAATTGTATTTGTGGCACGAGAATCTATTAAAAAAATGTTTTGTAATCGAAACATAAATATATTTACTCATTTAATGGATTCTTATCTGTTAAGTTATAAATGATTTTTTCGGGATAGAAAATGAGTTTATTTCCGAAAATTTAAATTTCTGTGTTTGTTTATCGAATTTTATTTTTAGAATTATTTTTGTATTCCTTTTAATACATTGATTCAATTATTATTGAGTTAATTTTGAGGGAAGTTTCAGGTAAGGTAGTGGAATAATAAAATGAGATTTTATTTTGTTTTTTTTGATTTTTTTTTACAAAATTGCAATTATTAATAATAACAAACATATTTACAAACCAAAAATCAATTTTATGAAGAAGTTTTTATTTTTATTCCTTGTTATGGTATGCAATTTTACTATTAATGGTCAAGAAAAGTTAACAGATACGATATCTGTAAAGAAAGTGTTTTGTGAAATTGTTGGTAGAGGAAATTTTACGGGTACAAAAGTGGATATATCTATTGATTTTGGACAAAAGATTTCATTTTTTAAACAGTATAATCAAAAATTAATGGTTGATGAAGAAGGGAAAAAAATCAAGTTTAATTCAATGATAGATGCTTTGAACTATATGGGAAAGTTTGGTTGGGATTTTGAACAAGCTTATGCAGTATCTATGGGAAACACAAATGTATATCATTTTTTGTTGAGTAAAGATATTACTTCTGACAAAGAATTTCTTGATGGTATCAAGACAAAAGCAATGATAAAAGATATAGAATAATTTTCAATGGCTGTTTTACTAAAATCTTTATCTGTTCCAGTATATACCGATAATTATTTGACGATACGGGAACAGCAGTCATTTTTTTGCTTAAAAACAATGAAAATAAGAAGTTTTGTTGAACCAACAGAATAAATTAATTCTCATTTGTCCAAATTTAAATATTTTTTATTTGCTTGACATAATAATGTTACCGAATAATATAAAGTTTTTGAGTATTCTTACTAAAAAAATGCAATAAATAATAAGGTAAGGGATAGGGGAATCATATAGAAGGAATTAAAAAAATTGTAATTTTTTAGTATATTTGGTAATGTGTCAATTAGCAAATTTAGAGCTTCAATAATCAAAAATTATAGATGACTCTTTTTTAAAAGAAAAATTTACAGGAAGAAAAAATATTATTTTATTTCTTTTGATTTTAAAAACAAAATAAAAAGTATGCTATAATCTTTTATTGTTGATTAAGACTTAATTTTGAAAGAAGTTTCATTCAATATTTAGTTTATAATTCAGTCGTTTATTCGAAATAATTTTCTTGATACAGTCTTTAGTAGAACAATTTGAAATTGTTTTGATAAAATCCTAAGATTTGAAATTAATGAAGCTTCCTAAGCTTTAGTATTTTCATTCCATGATTTTTTAAATGCTATCTGTCATCCTATTCATGGATACAGCTACTTCATAAGGTTGGAATCGTGCGAAATAAATAAAAAAGAGGAAGCCAATTTTACTTAACTTCCTCTTTTTTTCAGTGTCGGGGTACCAGGATTCGAACCTGGGACCCCCTGCTCCCAAAGCAGGTGCGCTAACCGGACTGCGCTACACCCCGTTGATTTCTCAATTGCAGTGCAAAGATACTGCTTTTTTTTATACTTGCAATACTTTATTGAAAATTTATCGAAAAAAACTTTCACTTTACTTTGCTTGTATAAATAATGATTTGTTATAATTTTGCATAAATATTACAGTTACAATGCTATTGAGAATATTTAGTTGTAATATCAAAAATTGCCAAATCTAAAAAATAATTATATGTTTAGAACTCAAACTTGTGGAGAATTACGTTTGAAGGACGTAGACAAAACTGTAACCTTATCTGGATGGGTACAACGCACTCGTAAAATGGGAGGGATGACCTTTGTCGATATTAGAGACAGATACGGTATTACACAGTTGGTATTCAATCAAGAAATTAATCCTACGTTATGTAATGAAGCCAATAAATTAGGTCGTGAATATGTAATTCAAGTAACAGGAATTGTAAAGGAACGGTCTAATAAAAATTTTCATATTCCGACGGGTGAAATTGAAATTATTGTATCAGAACTGAAAGTATTACATTCGTCTGATATTCCTCCATTTACGATAGAAGATGATACAGATGGAGGAGATGACTTACGTATGCAGTATCGTTATCTTGATTTGCGACGCAATTGTGTGCGGCAAAATCTGGAGCTCAGGCATAAAATGGCCTTTGAAATTCGCCGTTACCTTGATGAGCAAAATTTTTTGGAAGTAGAAACTCCTATCTTGATAAAATCGACACCTGAAGGCGCACGAGATTTCATTGTACCGTCAAGAATGAATCCCGGTCAGTTTTATGCTCTTCCACAATCTCCTCAAACATTAAAACAACTTTTGATGGTTTCAGGATTTGATCGTTATTTTCAAATTGTCAAATGTTTCAGAGATGAAGATTTGAGGGCAGACAGACAACCTGAATTTACTCAAGTAGATTGTGAAATGTCATTTGTCGAACAAGAAGATATTCTCCAAATTTTCGAGGGGTTAATGAAACACCTTTTCTATTACATTAAAGGTATAGATATGAAAGAGCCTTTTCCTAGGATGTTATGGAGTGATGCCATGAAATATTATGGCAGTGACAAACCCGATATCCGTTTCGGTATGCGTTTTGTAGAATTGAAAGACTTAACTGAAGGGAGAGGATTTAGTGTTTTTGATAGTGCGCCATATGTTGCAGGAATTTGCGCTGAAGGTTGTGCTACATATACAAGAAAACAATTGGATGGATTGACAGATTTTGTAAAAAGACCACAGATTGGGGCGAAAGGTTTAGTATATGTTCGCTGTGAAGCCGGAGGTTCATATAAATCGTCTGTAGATAAATTTTATTCACAAGAAGATTTAAAAATGTGGGCAAAGCGTTTTGATGCAAAAGAGGGAGATTTGTTATTGATACTTTGCGGAGATAAGGCGAAAACGCAAAAAGCATTGGGAGAATTACGACTTGAAATGGGGAATCGCTTAGGGTTGAGGAATAAAGACGTTTATGCTCCCTTATGGGTCATAGATTTTCCGATGTTCGAATGGGACGATGAAACAAATCGTTTTTATGCAATGCACCATCCCTTTACATCTCCCAAAAGTGAAGATGTTCCTTTATTAGAAACTGACCCAGGCAAAGTAAGAGCTAATGCTTATGATATGGTTATCAATGGAGTTGAATTGGGTGGTGGTTCTATCCGTATTCATGATAGCCAACTGCAAGATAAAATGTTCAAAATACTTGGTTTTACCGAGGAACAAGCACAAGAGCAATTTGGATTCTTAATGAATGCTTTTAAATATGGAGCTCCTCCTCATGGAGGTTTAGCATTTGGACTCGACAGGATGGTGTCCATGTTTGCAGGTTTAGATTCTATCCGTGATTGTATTGCATTTCCTAAAAATAACTCGGGTAAAGACACCATGTTAGATGCTCCTTCGGCAATTGACTCTTTCCAACTTGAAGAATTGCAACTTAAGCTCGAACCTAAAGCCAAAAATTAAAGTTGATTCGAATGAAAATTTCCGAAATAATCGATGCAATAGAAACCATAGCTCCTCTTGCTTTACAAGAAAGTTATGATAATGCAGGCATACAGGTAGGAGATAAATCGGTCGAAGCTTCATCTGCTCTTCTTTGTCTTGATGTAACTGAAGAAGTGATAGATGAAGCAATATCTATTGGTGCTAATTTGATAATAGCTCATCATCCATTACTATTTAAGGGAATAAAATCGATAACGGGGAGTAATTATATTGAACGGATACTGATAAAAGCTATACAAAATAATATCGTAATTTATGCTTCTCACACTAATATGGACAACGCATATAACGGTGTTAATTATAAAATTGCGAAAATAATAGGCTTAGACTCCCTACAAATACTTGACCCTTTACAAGGACGATTGTTAAAATTAGCAACGTATGTACCGAAAAAATTCACCGAATCTGTTAGAAATGCTCTATTTAACGCTGGTGCCGGTTATATAGGCAACTATGATAACTGCAGTTATACAATAAAAGGGGAAGGAACATTTAGAGCAGGGGAGAATGCCCATCCTTTTTGTGGAGAAATTGGTCAAATGCACAAAGAAGAAGAGGCAAAAATAGAAGTCATTTTTCCCGATTATAAAAAAGTATCTGTTATTAAAGCTTTATTGGCCATTCATCCTTATGAAGAACCAGCTTTTGATATATTACCTTTAAATAATTCTTGGAATCATGCAGGAAGTGGCATAATCGGAAATCTCAGTACAGAAACCGATGCTATCGATTTTTTAAAAGACGTAAAATCAAAATTCCAGGTAAAAAGCATTAAGCATTCTTCAATTTTAGATAAGAAGATAAAAAGAGTTGCTTTATGTGGTGGGGCAGGGTCTTTTTTGATTCCTAAAGCAATTTCGTTAGGAGCAGATATATTCCTTACGGGAGAAATCAAATATCACGATTATTTCGGTAATAACGATCGTATTATTTTGGCTGAATTGGGTCATTATGAGAGCGAACAATATACAAAAGATATTTTTTGTGATATTATTACAAAAAAATTCCCTACATTTGCAGTTCATTATACTAAGGTAGAAACAAATCCGATAAATTATTTGTAAGCATATGGCTACTGATAAAACAAAAGTTGAAAAAGAATATACAGTGGAAGACCGCCTAAAAGCCCTGTATGAATTACAAACTATGCTTTCTGAGATTGACAGAATCAAGACTTTACGTGGAGAACTGCCTCTCGAAGTTCAGGACCTGGAGGACGAAATAGCGGGTCTAGAAACTCGTGTACAGAATTTTCATACTGAAATAGAAGAATTGCAAGCTGCTGTTGCTGCAAAAAAAGTAGAAATTCAAAATGCGCAAACTTTAATCGATAAGTATACAGCTCAGCAAGACAATGTTAGAAACAATCGTGAGTTTGATTTTTTGACCAAAGAAATCGAATATCAATCACTCGAAATCGAACTATGTGAAAAACGAATCCGAGAATTTACAGCACAAGAGAAAGCAAAAAGAGAAGATGTCGAAAATTGCCAGGCTCTTTTAGATGACAGAAAACATGATTTGATCGAGAAAAAGAGTGAATTAGATGAGATTGTTTCAGAAACAAAACAAGATGAAGAAAAGCTTCGAGAAAAGGCAAAAAAACTGGAACAACATATTGAACCTCGTTTGCTAGCAGCATTTAAACGTATTCGTAAAAATGCCCGTAATGGCTTAGCTGTCGTATATATACAACGTGATGCTTGCGGTGGATGTTTTAATAAAATTCCGCCACAAAGACAATTAGACATCAAATTGCGTAAAAAAATTATTGTTTGCGAGTATTGTGGCCGTATTATGATTGATCCAGAATTGGCCGGTGTAGAATAATAAATTTCTATATAGTAAAATAAAGACGGGTATTATAACTCTGATATAATACCCGTCTTTATTTTATATAATTGACTGTTATAATTCGTTATAATCTGGTATTTCTTTTAAGAAATGAGGACACATATTATCATAATCCATTACACAACAATAGTGATTAATGCCATTTGAAACTACCAGATATTTCACTTTTAAGGCTATATTATAGCGAATAACTTGATTAAATACTTCCTGGTTCAATGTAATATGAGGAGCCTTATATTCTATAATCATAAGCGGACTTCCATATATATCATATATAACAGTATCACATCTTCGGTTTTGTCCATTCAGTCGAAGAGATATTTCATTTCCTATAAGCCCCAAGGGATACCCTTTGTAAGATATTAAATAGGAAACAAAGTGTTGGCGTACCCATTCTTCAGGAGTAAGAGCAATGTAACGTTTTCTAATAATATCAAAAATAAACAACCTATCTTTTTCTTTCTTTATTTTATAATCAAAAGACGGTAAATTCAGAACTGTCATACTTTATATTTGTTCTTAAACATAGAATTCTGTATTTTTACTCAAAATTAGCGAAAAATGAAAACAAAACAAGAAATTGTAGAAAATTGGTTGCCCCGGTATACCAAAAGAAAAATTGAAAATTTCTCAAAACATATATTATTGACCAATTTTTCTAAATATGTGGAGATATTTGCCAATCATTTTAATGTGCCTATATTAGGTGAAGATGGAAATATGCCTAATGCCTCAGCAGAAGGTGTAACTATTATAAATTTCGGAATGGGAAGTGCTAATGCTGCAACTGTAATGGATTTATTAAGTGCCATACAGCCTAAAGCTGTCTTATTTTTAGGAAAATGTGGGGGATTAAAAAAAGTAAATAAATTAGGAGATTATATATTGCCTATAGCTGCTATACGTGGAGAAGGGGCTTCGAATGACTATTTCCCCCCGGAGGTACCGGCATTACCGGCATTCAGTTTACAACGAGCCGTTTCAACTACTGTAAGAAACCATGGCAAGGATTATTGGACAGGTACAGTATATACAACAAATCGTCGTGTATGGGAGTATGATGACGAATTTAAAAACTATTTGAGAAAAACTCGTAGTATGGCAATAGATATGGAAACTGCAACCCTCTTTACAGTGGGGTTTGCCAATCAAATTCCGGTAGGTGCATTGCTATTGGTAACAGACCAGCCGATGATTTCTACTGGGGTAAAAACTGAAGAAAGCGACATGATTGTAACTCGCAATTTTGTCGATGAACACGTTATGATAGGTTTTGAATCTTTGAAAATGATTATTGATAAAAGAACTACGGTAAAACACCTTCGGTTCGAAGAAGAATGAAATGATAATGGCAAAGAAAGAATCCAATCAACATTTACAAATCATATCTGATATTCAGCAAAAAAAATTCAAGCCTGTTTATTTTTTAATGGGCCTGGAGCCTTATTATATCGACCTGATAACCAATACTATTATAGAAAATGCATTGGATGAAGCTGATCGGGATTTTAACCAAACAATTGTTTATGGTTCAGATGTAAATATGGCTTCAGTAATAAATGCTGCAAAGAGATATCCGATGATGGCTGTTCGTCAGTTAGTAGTGGTAAAAGAGGCTCAACAACTTGATAAGATGGAAGAGCTAAGCTATTATTTACAAAAACCACAAAAGAGTACAATATTAGTCTTAAATTATAAATATGGAACTTTAAAGAATAAAAAACTATTGGCCGAAATAGAAAAAATCGGAGTTCTATACGAATCAAAAAAACTATATGATTATCAACTTCCAGGTTTTATAAATAATTATTTTTTACAGAAAGGGTATTCTATCGGGCAAAAAGAATGTACAATGCTTAGCGATGCTATTGGTACAGATTTAAGCCGGTTAACAGGGGAAATGGAAAAGTTGCTAATATCCTTGCCCAGAGAAGAAAAAAGAATCACTGCAAATCATATAGAATCTAATATAGGTATCAGTAAAGATTTTAATAATTTCGAATTATTAAATGCTGTTATAAATCGAAATTACTATAAAGCATCTCAGATTATTCAGTATTTTGAAAAGAATCCCAAAGCCAACCCTTTTATCGTAACAATAAGCGTATTATTCAATTTTTTCTCAAATCTAATGCTTTTGTACTTCATTCCCAATAAGTCAGAAACGAGTATTTCAACTGAGCTTAAATTAAAAAATATCTATCAAGCTAAAGATTATATGATTGCTTTACGCAATTATAATGCTTATAAATGTATTGATATAATTTCCTTAATAAGAATTTATGATACTCGGTCAAAGGGAGTTGGTACAGCTCCAGGAACAGCCGATTCTGATTTACTTAAAGAATTAATATTCAAGATAATGCATTAAAGAAAAATAAGATTTTTAATGTTATACATCATCTATTAGCCTAAAATCCTTTCAATATTTTTTATCAATTTAACCCCAGAGTATGAAATATCAAAATACTGTGGGGTTAATTTCTATATTGTTCAAATTTAATTTATATTCATATTTGCAAATATGAATATAATATTATTATTTTCATTTGTGATATTCAAAGTTGAATAGTTAAAGTGAAGAAATCGAAATTTGCAAATGAAAACAATTAAAAATTACAATATTAGATGAGATTATAAGAAAAACGCATAAAAGGATATCTCAAATATAATAGCAGTATTATTTGTTATTTAATTTGTTGTTTATTAATAGTTTAATTATATAATTATAAAGTTTTACTTTAGGTTTGTTGTTCTTTATGTCGAAATTATCTAAATCTGACAAAATGAAGACACTATTTATTATAAATATATATTTGTATATCAGATATATATTATAATAAATATAAACTTGTACTTTAATAATATACATAGTTGTGATTTATGAAATTCATAAACGAAATTTATAACTTTCCGATTTGGTATTTTGTGTTTACAAATGAAATTTGCAAAAATCAAACTATATTTCTACATTTGTAAATTGATGGTATTTACAAATGAAAATATTGTGAATATATATTTTTTTCGATAAAATCGGTAAAGATGAATGAAAGAATAAGATTATTGATAGAGCAATTAGGGCTAACTCAAGCGGAATTTGCAGAAAGGGTAAAAATTCAACCGTCTACACTATCAAATGCATTAAGAGGGCGTAATGAGGTGAGTAATTCTATCATTATTAAAATACATGAAGCCTACCCCGAGGTATCTATTAATTGGCTTATGTTTGGAGAAGGAGATTTAAATATTGATAATATGGTTACAAATCCCAAGAATCAATCTAATGAGATTCCTTTTTTCTCGGACAAGCCATCAAAATCTTTAGAATATTCCAAAGATTTTGAGTTAAGAAAGGATGTATTACCATTTAATGATGGACCATCTCCTATTGTTGAGAAGATTCCGAAAGATAGAAAGGTGGTAAAAATAATGATTTTTTATTCTGATAATACTTTCGAATCATTTTCTTCAGACCAAATAAAGTAAAATCAAATAAACTAAATATAAACTTTTATATTTTTCTGTAATTTCAGACTCTTTCCCTATCTTTGCAAACACATCATATGTTATTTGCTCAAATGAAGAAATACGTTCTGGATTTAAAAGTCAATACAAAGACACATCTACATGAGAATTATGTATTGTTGAAATTTACGACACAAAATGGAGAACAATTACCGGATATGCTTCCGGGGCAATTTGTAGAAGTACGAATAGATGGCTCGCCGACAACTTTTCTTCGGCGACCTATTTCTATAAATTATATTGACAAAAAATCAAATGAATTATGGCTCCTTATACAGCTTGTCGGAGCCGGAACCCGCCAATTAGCTATGGCGGAACCGGGAAATATTGTAAATATGATACTCCCGTTAGGTAATTCTTTTACATTTCCCGAAAATAAGCGAAATAAATTATTATTAATTGGTGGTGGCGTAGGTATTGCACCTATGCTATATTTAGGACAAACTCTTAAAAATAAAGGATATACACCGTCTTTTTTGTTGGGAGCTCGTTCTATAAGAGATATATTGCAATTGAAAGAATTCAAATCCCTTGGAGAAACATATATAACAACAGAGGACGGTTCTCTTGGAGAACGAGGCTATGTAACTCAACATTCAGTTTTACAAAAAATTCATTTTGATTATATTTATACTTGTGGTCCCAAGCCTATGATGATGGCTGTAGCCAAATATGCCCGAAACAACAATATTTGCTGTGAGGTTTCTCTTGAAAATATGATGGCTTGCGGGATAGGTGCATGTCTTTGTTGTGTAGAAAATACAATCGAAGGACATGTATGTGTATGTAAAGAAGGGCCCATTTTTAATATAAATAGACTGTCATGGCAAATTTAAATGTAGAAATTGGAAATTTAAGACTGAAAAATCCGGTAATGACTGCTTCTGGAACTTTTGGTTATGGAGAAGAATTCGCCGATTTCATCGATTTATCACGGTTAGGAGGTATTCTTGTAAAAGGCACAACGCTTCATCACCGTGAAGGCAATCCTTATCCTCGTATGGCCGAAACTCCAGCTGGAATGTTAAACGCAGTAGGTCTTCAAAATAAGGGTGTCAATTACTTTGCTGAAACAATATATCCGAGAATACGTACTATAGATACAAATATTATTGTCAATGTTTCGGGGTCTACTGTAGAGGATTATATTGCAACGGCTGAAAGAATTGCCCAGTTGGAACAAATTCCTGCAATTGAACTGAACATTTCTTGCCCTAATGTAAAAGAAGGAGGGATGGCTTTCGGAACATCTTGCAAAAGTGCTTCAAAGGTTGTAAAAGCTGTTAGAAAAGTTTATCCGAAAACATTGATAGTAAAATTATCTCCCAATGTCACAGATATAACAGAAATAGCTAGAGCTGTAGAGGCTGAAGGTGCAGATAGTGTTTCTTTAATAAATACATTATTGGGTATGGCCATCAATGCCAAGACACGTCGCCCCATGTTATCGACCGTAACTGGAGGATTATCGGGAGCTTGTGTTAAACCTGTTGCTTTGCGAATGGTATGGCAAACTTGTAAAACTGTAAAGATACCTGTTATTGGATTAGGCGGGATAATGAATGCAATGGATGCTGTTGAATTTTTATTGGCAGGTGCGACTGCAATTCAAATAGGTACGGCAAATTTCATTGATCCTCAAATAACTATAAAAGTTATAGATGGTATCAATGCTTATCTTGAAGAGCAGGGATGTGATGATATTAAAGATATAATAGGGGGACTAATTTATTAAAAGTATACTAAAAAGCCCTGTGAAATCTCAGGGCTTTTTAGTATACTTTTAATATGTACTTATTATAACAATTCTACTGAGCGTTTTACAAACTGGCTTAAAGCTTCACCTTTTAACATATTGTTTGATAATAAGGCTAAATCAACTAATTGTCGAACCAGATTGTTCGATTTAGCGTAATTAGAAAGAAGTTCTTCTTCTTTTTTCTTCAATTCGGTTATTTTTGATTCTTTCGTTTTGATATCCTCTTTCTCGGTTACAGATATTTCATCGTCCTTCTTTCCTTTATGATTCTCTCTCAATTTTTCAACACTTTCCTGTAAAGTTTTGATTTCTCCTTGTATGGGTTCTATTTCTGTTTTGCAGGCATTTTCCGTGTCTTCTATGATTTTTTTAGACAATGGATGTTCTGTATTGACGATTAAATTGAAACTATCGGGAAGCTCTCCATAGAAATTCATTCCTGGCTGCATGGCTGACATATCTTTCATACGACGCATAAATTCATTTTGAGTAATAATGACCGGTTGGGCATTTTCTCCAATAGGTTCAAACATTACAAGAAAATCAGCTTTTTCAATTGCCGGAATTTGTGATTTGAAAACAGTCGTCATCATCTCGCGTTCTTCCGAAGTAAGGACAGTAGCACTCTTATCCTCTTTCTTGACCAAATTTTCTACAATATCACTATCTACACGAACAAATCGACTTTTTTCCAATTTTTGTTCCAACAAACCGATAAAGTGGATATCTAATTGTCCATCCATCAGCAGCACATCATATCCCTTGGCTTGAGCCATCTCAATATAGTTATATTGTGCTATATGGTCTGTTGCATAAATGTATATCAAATTCTTATCTTTATCTGTCTGATTGGATTCTATAAGAGTCTTATATTCATCAAGAGTATAATATTTATTTTCAGTATTTTTCAATAAAGCAAATTTTTGAGCCTTTTCATAGAACTTCTCATCTGACAGCATTCCATACTCGATAAATAACTTAATATCATCCCATTTATCTTCAAATTGCTTGCGATCATTGTTAAATATCTCTTGTAAACGATCTGCTACTTTTTTGGTAATGTATGTCGATATTTTCTTTACATTAGAATCGCTTTGCAAATACGAGCGGGATACATTCAACGGAATATCAGGGGAATCTATCACTCCTTGTAGTAACATCAAAAATTCAGGGACAATACCTTCTACTGAATCAGTGACAAATACCTGGTTACTATATAACTGTATTTTATTCCGATTCAAATCAAAGTTTGATTTTATCTTTGGAAAATACAAAATTCCAGTCAGTTTAAATGGATAATCGACATTTAAATGTATCCAAAATAAGGGTTCATCTGAAGCAGGATATAATTCTGAATAAAAGCTTTTATAGTCTTCATCTGTTAATTCAGTAGGCTTTTTAGTCCATGCCGGAGCCGTATCGTTTATAATTTTGTCTCTGTCGGTATCTACATATTTACCATCTTTCCATTCTTGTTCTTTCCCGAATATAACAGGTATAGGTAAGAAACGACAGTATTTTTTTAACAGAGATTCAATCTTTGGTTCTTCCAAAAATTCTTTATTTTCATCATCAATATACAGAACAATATCGGTACCTCTTTCTTTTTTATCAATGTCAGACATTTCAAATTCAGGAGAACCATCACATGTCCACATTACTGCTTGGGCATTATCTTTATAAGATAAAGTTCTGATTTCAACTTTTTTAGAAACCATAAAAGATGAATAGAATCCTAATCCAAAATGGCCAATTATAGCATTTGCATCATTCTTGTATTTATTTAAAAATTCTTCAGCTCCAGAAAAGGCTATCTGATTGATATATTTTTCAATTTCTTCTGCGGTCATACCAATACCATGATCAGAAATTGTTAAAGTTCCCTTTTTCTGATCAAGAGAAACTTTCACATTCATATCACCCAGTTCTCCTTTAAAATCACCAAATGAAGACAGCGTTTTCAGTTTCTGTGTAGCGTCAACAGCATTTGAGACTAATTCACGAAGGAAGATTTCATGATCACTGTACAAGAACTTTTTGATAATGGGGAAAATATTATCCGTAGTAACCCCAATTTTACCTTTTTGCATAGTTATTTTATTTTAAATTTATTTTTACACAACTGAATAGTAAGAAGCAAAAAAAATGCCAGACTCAATGGAATCTGACATTTTGACTTATTCAAGATGGTTCTGTCACTTTTCAGTTTTCGAATCTTTTATTTGAGTAACGATTTTCTGGTTCTCTTTATCAAAGTCGACAATAATAGTGTCTCCTTCATTTACCGTTGCTCTAATTATCATTTCTGCCATTTCATCTTCAAGATATTTTTGTATAGCTCGTTTCAATGGTCTTGCCCCAAATTGAATATCATAACCTTTCGATGCGATGAAATCTTTTGCTGCATCTGTTATAATTAATTTGTACCCTAAGGCTTCAACTCTTTGATAGAAACCTTTCAATTCCAAATCAATAATCTTATAAATAGCATCTTTACTCAACTGATCAAACATAATAATATCATCTACACGATTCAAGAACTCAGGAGAAAATGCCCGATTTAATGCTTTTTGAATAACTCCACGAGAAAAGTCTTTATTATCATTTGAGGATGTAGAAAAACCCACTCCATGTCCAAAATCCTTCAACTGACGGGTTCCGATATTTGATGTCATAATCAGAATCGTATTTTTAAAATCAACACGTCGGCCCAAACTATCAGTCAGCCGTCCCTCGTCCATTACTTGTAAAAGTAAATTAAAAACATCTGGATGTGCTTTCTCTATTTCATCTAAAAGCACAACAGAATAGGGATGACGGCGTACTTTCTCTGTCAGTTGTCCTCCTTCTTCATATCCTACATATCCAGGAGGGGCTCCAATCAATCTTGAAACAGTAAATTTTTCCATATATTCACTCATATCCATTCGTATCAATGTATCTTTTGAGTCGAACAGATATTCAGCCAACATCTTGGCTAAATGTGTTTTACCAACACCGGTAGGACCTAAAAACATAAATGTACCGATAGGTTTATTCGGGTCTTTCAATCCAACTCTATTTCTCTGTATTGCCTTTACAATTTTATCCACAGCTTCGTCTTGTCCTATTATTGAATGTTTGAGGACATCAGCCATCTGCAAAAGTTTACTCCCTTCTGCCTGTGCTATTCGTTGAACAGGGACTCCTGACATCATTGCTACGACTTCAGCAATTTTTTCTTCATCAACTACTTCGCGTTTTTCCTGAATCTGTTCTTCCCAACGTCGCTTTGCAGCGTCTAATTCAGACTGATATTCTTTAGTCTTGTCACGAAAACTTGCAGCTAATTCATAATTTTGAGATTTTACAGCTTTCATCTTGTCCTCACTTGTTGCTGCAATCTTCTTTTCAAGTTCCTCAATCTCTTTGGGTACAGTAATATTTGATATATGTACTCTTGAGCCGGCTTCATCCAATGCATCAATTGCTTTGTCTGGGAAATTACGGTCACTGATATATCTCTCTGTTAATTTCACACAAGCCTCAAGAGCCTCCGGTGTATATATTACATTGTGATGATCTTCATATCTACCTTTGATATTTTTAAGTATCTGTAAAGTTTCTTCAGGAGTTGTAGGATCTACCATAATCTTTTGAAAACGGCGTTCTAAGGCTCCATCTTTTTCAATATTTTTACGATATTCATCCAATGTTGTAGCTCCAATACATTGTATTTCACCTCGTGCTAATGCAGGTTTTAGCATGTTAGCTGCATCCAAAGTACCTGTAGCACCTCCCGCTCCGACAATAGTATGTATTTCATCAATGAATAATATTATATTGGGGTTTTTTGAAAGTTCATTTAGAATAGCTTTGATTCTTTCCTCAAATTGTCCTCTATATTTTGTCCCTGCGACGATAGATGCCATATCTAAAGAAACCACTCGTTTATCAAATAAAACCCGAGATACTTTTCTTTGAATAATGCGAAGAGCCAGGCCTTCCACAATTGCTGATTTTCCGACTCCCGGTTCGCCAATTAATACTGGATTATTTTTTTTTCTACGGCTCAAAACTTGGGCTAATCGCTCTATTTCTTTTTCGCGACCAACAACAGGATCAAGCCTATTTTCTTCTGCAGCTTTGGTCATATCTGTACCAAAATTGTCTAAAACTGGAGTATCATTAGAGGTTTTGGTATATGAATTTCCAAGGCCTTGTTTACTTTGCTCGCTCCGATAATTCTTTTCATCTTCTAAATCATCGTCATCATCATCAGAAAAATCTGCTCCCATGTTCCTTGGCATAACATTCTCTTCTGAACCTTTTTTCAAAAAGGACAAAACATCATTATATTCTACATCGTTTAATTTAAGAATATTGGCTGCAACAGTATCCTTTTCTTTCAAAATTGCTAGTAAAAGATGTTCTGTATCAGTTACATCACTTTTTAGAAGTCTGGCCTCTAATATGCTCATTTTTAAAACTTTATCTGTGCTTTTACTAATAATCAATTCCTCTCCGGATACATGTTCCGGCAATTCTCTTAATGCTTCTTCAACTGCGGATTTCAGTGAGCTTGAATTAACACCAAGATAATGTAAAGCATCCAGAGCACGTCCTGTCCCGTCTCTCAAGATACCCAATAAAAGGTGTTCCGGTCCAATATAATGGCTTTGTAAACGCTCAGCCTCTTCACGACTATAACCTAACACATCTTTTACTCTTTGTGAAAAGTTTCTTTCCATATATAATCCTTCTCTATCTTTTTTTCTAATTATTCTAATACAAAGATACAATTAATATCTCAATAATGTTATATCACAAATATTATGCCGTTTTTGTTCATATCAAAATGCATGAAATAAAATGCTATCAAAAATACTTAATAATAATGTATATACCTAATTATGTAGAGAGCCTAAATTTGGTGTTCTAAAACCCTAAAAATACCTCAAAAAACTTTTGTAATCGGAATGAATGTAGTAATTTAGTGCAGTTTTTCGTAAAAAAGTTTAATGTATAACCAATCTATATTTAAATGATTGACCAAGATAGAATTATAAAAGTAAATATTGA
The DNA here is from genome assembly GCA_000803105.1 of Coprobacter secundus. Lineage (GTDB taxonomy): Bacteria > Bacteroidota > Bacteroidia > Bacteroidales > Coprobacteraceae > Coprobacter > Coprobacter secundus. The sequence goes on along the minus strand of JTDA01000007.1, from coordinate 157,957 downwards.
AAACAAGATGAAATCGGCTTACATCGACTATTCGATGTCCGTCATTGTTGCACGGGCTCTTCCCGATGTAAGAGATGGATTTAAGCCGGTACACAGACGTGTTTTATTCGGGATGAACGAGTTAGGAAATACGTCAGACAAACCGTATAAAAAATCTGCGAGAATTGTCGGTGAGGTATTAGGTAAATATCATCCTCATGGAGACTCTTCTGTCTATTTTGCCATGGTACGTATGGCTCAAGAATGGTCTTTACGTTATCCATTGGTGGACGGACAGGGAAATTTTGGTTCAGTAGATGGGGATAGTCCTGCGGCAATGCGTTACACAGAAGCACGTTTAGCTAAGCTTGCCGAAGAAATGTTGCGCGATATTGATAAAGATACTGTAGATTTCAAAAATAACTTCGATGATACATTAAGAGAACCTGTAGTATTACCTACACGAATTCCTAATCTTTTAATAAACGGAGCATCCGGTATTGCCGTTGGTATGGCAACTAATATGCCTCCACATAATCTTTCTGAATCAATAGATGCAACAATTGCACTTATTGACAATCGGGATATGGAGATAGCAGATCTTATGCATTATATAAAGGCTCCAGATTTCCCGACAGGAGGTTATATATATGGATATAGTGGTGTAAAAGAAGCATTTGAAACGGGACGGGGACGTATTGTAATCCGTTCGAAAGCAGAAATAGAAACAGATAATAACAAGGAAAAAATTGTTGTAACTGAAATTCCTTATCTGGTAAATAAAGCTGAACTGATTAAAAATATAGCCGATTTAGTCGAAGAAAAACGATTGGATGGAATATCGAATATCAATGATGAATCTGACCGAACTGGTATGCGCATTGTTATCGATATTAAAAAAGATGCGAATTCGAGTGTCGTACTGAATAAGTTGTATAAAATGACAGCTTTGCAGTCTTCATTTAGTGTCAATAATATTGCTCTAGTCGATGGACGTCCACAGATGTTAAATCTAAAACAATTACTAGAAGCATTTATCGAACATCGGCATAGTGTTGTTATCCGCAGGACTCGCTACGAATTGGCCGAAGCAGAAAAGAAGGCTCATATTCTCGAAGGATTAATCATAGCATGTGACCATATCGATGAAGTCATCCAAATTATACGTTCTTCCAAGAGCCCTGATGAAGCCCGAGAACGATTGATGGAGCGTTTCAGTTTAACAGAGGTACAATCCAGAGCTATCGTAGAAATGCGTCTACGTCAGCTAACCGGTCTTGAACAGGACAAACTTCGTGCTGATTACAAAAATCTTATGGATCAAATCGATTATTTCAATCGTATATTGTCTGATGAACAACTTTGTATGCAGGTTGTGAAAGACGAATTAATCGAGATCAAAGAAAAGTATGGAGATGCGAGAAAAACAGAAATAATATATGCCTCTGAAGAATTCAATGCCGAAGATTTCTATGCTGATGATGAAATGATTATTACGATTTCTCATATGGGGTATATAAAGCGTACCCCATTGACCGAATTCCGAGCTCAAAATAGAGGTGGAGTAGGTGCCAAGGGTAGCGATACTCGCGAAGAGGATTTTATCGAATATATTTATCCGGCATCTATGCATAACTATATGCTATTCTTTACTCAAAAAGGCCGGTGTTATTGGTTAAAGGTATATGAAATACCAGAAGGTGCAAAAAATGCAAAAGGACGGGCAATACAAAATATGTTGAATATTGATGCGGATGATAAAGTCAATGCATTTATTAGAGTAAAACAGTTGCAAGATCCTGAATATAATACTACTCATAACCTTGTATTCTGTACTAAACGAGGAGTCATAAAGAAAACAAAACTCGAAGCATACTCAAGACCTCGGCAGAATGGGGTCAACGCTATAACAATCAGAGAAGATGACCAAGTAATACAGGTAAGACTTACCACCGGAGATAGTCAAATTATCATGGCAAATCGAAATGGTCGGGCTATTCGTTTTCATGAAAGTACTGTTCGTGAAATGGGTCGTATTGCAACTGGAGTACGTGGTATGACCCTTGATGGCCCGGATGATGAAGTAATCGGTATGATTTGTATTAAAGACCCAGAAAAAGAAACTGTAATGGTCGTTTCAGAACAGGGTTATGGCAAACGCTCAGAGATAGAAGATTACCGTATTACTAACCGAGGCGGAAAAGGAGTAAAAACTTTGAATATTACGGAAAAAACAGGTAAATTAGTTGCCATAAAAAGTGTTACTGATGAAAATGATTTGGTAATTATAAATAAATCGGGAATAACTCTTCGTCTAAAAGTTTCAGATGTACGAGTTATGGGTCGAGCAACACAGGGTGTACGCCTGATCAATTTGGAAAAACGAAATGATGAAATAGCATCTGTATGTAAAGTTCTTTCAGAAAGTGTAGATGAAGATATGCAAGATGAGAACGTTACAGAAGTAGGAGAATAATATTTAAATGTAATAAAGTTCAAGCTTAAAAAACGGAAAAATGAAAAAGACCTTTTTAACTGCAACACTTTGCCTGGCAGCCACTGGAGCTTTTGCACAGATGAAATCTGTCAACCAGGCTTTTAGCGAAGCTAAAATGGAGAATCCGAACTTTAAAGAAGCTCGTGCCACCATTCAACAGGCTTTGACAAATCCAGAAACTGAAAATGTTGCTAAAACATGGTATGTTGCTGGCTTTATCGAAAATAAAGCCTTCGAAGCAGATCAGAAAAAACAATTGTTAAACCAAAAAGTTGACGAAAAAAATTTGTACAATGCTTTATATGATAATTACAAATATTATATAAAAGCTGTAGGGTTAGATACTTTGCCTAATGAAAAGAATAAAGTAAAGCCTAAATATCTGAAAGATATTCGCAACACACTAAAGAATAATCATGTTTATTTCTGGAATGCAGGTGGATATTTTTTCAATGCAAATGATTTCAAGACAGCTTACAAAATGTGGAATGTTTATCTTGATATTCCCAAATTAGGTTTCATGGCTCCTGCTGAAATCAAGATGGATTCTACCTACACTATGATTAAGTATAATGCTGCAATAGCAGCTATTCGAGCTGAAGATAATAAGTTGGCAATCAAATGTCTGGAGGAATTAAAAAAGGATAATTACAATCCTCAAGATGTATATAAATTATTGACTTATGAATATGAATTAGAAAAAGATACAGTCAATTTGATCAATACATTAAAAGAGGCAGTAAACAAATTCGGTAGTGCCGATAAAGATTCTCAATTTATGCTTCGACTAATTAATTTGTATATCTATACGGGTAAATCTCAAGAAGCTATTGATTACTTAAAAAAAGCTGTAGAAGCAGAGCCTCAAAATGCTGAATATTGGAAAGTAATGGGAGGGCTTTATTACGAGAGTCTTAAGGATGAAGAAAAGGCCATTGAATGTATCCTAAAAGCTATTGAAATTAAACCCGATTATGCAGAGGCTTTAGGTGAACTTGGACGCATATATTATAATAGAGCTGTAAACTTCAATACGGAAATCAGTAATATCAGAGATAATAAAAAATATCAAGAAGAAAAAGAGAAAAAAGTTATTCCAGCATTCAAAGAAGCATTGCCTTATTATGAAAAAGCTCATCAATTAAAACCAGACGAGAACGAGTACAAAATAGCGTTAAGAGGCATTTACTATAATTTGGATGATGCTGAAAACTTAAAGAAAATTGAAGCAGAAATGGGAGCTTTGGTTCAATAAAAATATTATGAGTCTTATTAAAAAAAAGAGTTGCAAAATTTTATTGCAACTCTTTTTTTGGCATAAAATGAATTTTAATTAGGTAAATATATTAATACATGGGAAAAGTGATATTTATAAAGAAAGAGGTTATATTGACGTTTACTTCAGAAAATTCTATTTAACATAATATTGATTATGTAACAAATAAGGGAATGTATATTTAAATCAAATTTCACCAGATAAACGGATATCAATCTCAAAATATAAGGAAGAAAATAAGTATATTTGTTCAAAAATATTTTTATGCTTATGCGACTGAATGAGGCTTTCTACAAATATATTTATGAACATAAAGATGACAATACGAATGTTTTAAGATTACAACAAAAAGAAAGTGAAGAATTTGATGTACTATTTGCAATTGACCAAATTGAAGCTCGAAAAAAAATAAAAAACAAATTACCTCATTGGCATCAAAATATTTATTTGCTATTTCCATCTGTTATTTCTACGGAACAAGCTTCTTCAGAAGAAACCGCTATTTACAAATCAGAATTATTATCGGATAAAGATGTAATCAAATTGTGTGATTTGACTGGAGGTTTAGGTATTGATACCTATTATTTTGCTCAAAGAGCATCTTCTGTTACATATATAGAACGATATCCCCTATATTGTGAAATTGCTCAACATAACTATAAGGTATTAAAAGCCAGTAATATAACTATAATAAATGATGATTGTAATAATTTCGTATTAAAAAATAATCAGTATTTTAACATTTGTTATATTGATCCTGCTCGACGTGGAAAAAATAATAAACGAGTATTTGCCTTTGAAGATTGTGAACCTGACATTTTATCTTTACTTCCTAATTTGTATCGTTTTTCCGACCAGATAATTATCAAGGCTTCTCCTATGATAGATATAACATCTGCTATAAATCAGTTGTCCGATATTGCAGAAATACATATCGTTTCTGTAAAAAACGAATGTAAAGAATTACTTTTCATTTTACAAAAAGACATGTTGTCTATATCTAATCCTCAAATAATATGTGTCAATATTTGCTCTAAAAATAAAGAAGTTTTCTCTTTTTCTTATTTGCAAGAACGTATGCTCCCCTGTTCAAATTACGCATCGTCTATTTTGACATATCTATATGAACCTAATTCTTCTATCTTAAAATCAGGAGCATTCAAAATGTTAGGACAAGTGTTTTGTGTAGATAAATTACATGTTAATAGTCACTTATATACATCAGATAAGTATATGGAAGATTTTCCTGGAAGGAAATTCAAAGTCATAGATATTTATGATTTCTCGTCCAAAAACTCAAAAATAATAGCTCAAAAATATACAAAAGCCTCTATTTCTTCCCGAAACTTTCCTTTGCGACCCGATGAGTTGAAAAAAAAGTTGAAAATAAAAGATGGTGAAGAATATTATTTGTTTGCGACTACTTTATATCCTAACAAAAAAATTATTATAATAACGCAAAAAGCACAAAAATAAAAGGGGATGATTAACGCTTAAATGCTCTATCCATTGTACGTTTATCTTCACGTTCTTTTATAGATTCTCTTTTGTCATAGGCTTTCTTACCTTTTGCAACAGCTACGACAACTTTAGCCAAACCTTTATCACTTATAAATATTTTAGTTGGAATGACAGAATATCCAGCTTCCTTCGTCAATCTTTGAATTTTTTGCAGTTCTTTTGCTGTTAAAAGTAATTTTCTATCACGACGAGCATTATGATTATTATATGTACCATAGAAATACTCAGCAATATACATATTTTTTATCCATAATTCTCCATTATTAAAGAAACAGAATGTATCTACCAAACTAGCTTTTCCTAATCGTATAGATTTTATTTCTGTACCAGTCAGCACTATACCTGCTGTATAAGTATCAAGCAATTCGTAATCAAATGATGCCCGTTTATTCTTTATATTTATCTGTGGTAACTTCATATTTCAATTTATAACCTAATTTCTAATACCTGGCATTAATATAAACATAATCCGCTCAATAATAATCGGTGATAGCAATATAATAAGCGAAACCAAGACAATAAAAGTCATTCTTTTAGAGTCAGGAACATTAAAAAAATACTTCAGGCCTTCCCATGCAACATAAATAACATATAGAGGAGCAAACCTGATAAATGAAAAATTATCAGGTAAAATATTCATAGCAATTGTTACAATCATAAGCAGGCTTAATAAATAACCAGCAAATTTTTGGGATAACAAGGGATTTTTATCTTCTTCCAAAAGTTTTTGACGAATTTCATCTATCAAAAATGCTGATACAAAAAAGCCTACAAAATATTGAACAAAGTTAATGGTTACCCATTTTAAAGCCTGTTCCAGAGTAAATCCTGGAGTTAAAAAGCCTCCAAATGCAGACAGAGCAGTCAATCCCATCATCGGATATAGAAAGTAATTCAAGAAATGATCATGAGATTCTTTCTTCTCGGCAATCTGCTGCCAGGCTTTCGCGGGAAATACTACTAACAAAAATAAGCTACTTATTATATTCCTTATCATTTATTTTTCCGATTAATCTTGACAAAAATAATAATTTATATTGTATTGCTTGCAAGCGTTTTTATATTATGAACAAAAAATACTTGTTTTATATGGCAAAGAGTAATAAATTTGCAGAGAGAAACAGAAATTAATATAGAAAATAACAGACAGAATAAACATAATGCCGACAATATCCAACCGGGGAGAAATTATGCCAGCATCTCCCATACGTAAACTTGTTCCTTTAGCTAATGAAGCAAAGCAAAGAGGAATAAAGGTATATCATCTAAATATCGGTCAACCGGATCTTCCGACTCCAGAAGTAGGATTAAATGCGGCCCGTAATATTGACCGCAAAATTTTGGAATATAGTCCCAGTGAAGGAATACGAAGTTTTCGGGAGAAATTGGTGAAATATTATGCAAAATTCAATATTATTGTTGATGCGGATGATATAATTATTACTACTGGAGGCTCAGAAGCTGTTTTATTTTCTTTTTTAGCATGTCTCGATCCCGGGGACGAGATTATTGTACCTGAACCGGCTTATGCTAACTATATGGCATTTGCAATATCTGCTGGAGCAAAAATCAAGACTCTCCCCTCCTCTATTGATGAAGGTTTTGCTTTGCCTTCTGTTGAAAAATTTGAAGAGCTCATTACTGAGCGCACTAAAGGCATTTTAATCTGTAATCCTAATAATCCTACAGGATATCTTTATACACAGAAAGAAATGAATCAAATTAGAGATTTAGTAAAAAAATATGATTTATTTCTGTTCTCCGATGAAGTATATCGCGAGTTTTGTTATACAGGAGCACCCTATATTTCTGCTTTTCATTTGAAAGGTATTGAGGATAACGTGGTGCTAATTGATTCGGTATCAAAGAGATACAGTGAATGTGGAATACGTATAGGTGCATTGATTACGAAACACAAAGAGCTAAAGAAAAATGTGATGAAATTTTGTCAAGCTCGTTTAAGTCCACCTCTTATAGGACAGCTCATAGCTGAAGCTTCTTTGGATGCTCCTGATGATTATTTATTATCTACTTACAATGAATATGTCGAACGTCGAAAGTTTCTTATTGATGGTTTGAATCGTATTCCCGGATGTTATTCTCCTATTCCGATGGGTGCTTTTTATACAATGGCCAAACTGCCGGTAGATGATGCTGATAAGTTTTGTGCTTGGTGTCTTAAAGAGTTTGAATATGAGGGACAAACTGTGTTTATGGCTCCAGGATCTGGTTTCTACACAACACCCGGATTGGGAGTAAATGAAGTTCGTGTTGCATATGTTTTGAAAAAAGAGGATTTGGCGAAAGCTTTAATTGTATTAGCTAAAGCATTAGAAGCCTATCCTGGACGAATATTATGAATCTAGAACTCTTTATAGCAAAGAGAATACATTTCGGCAAAGGTGGCGAGATTCAAAAAGTCTCGCCTCCTGCTATTCGTATCGCGACTATCGGTGTAGCATTAGGCCTTTCTGTAATGATTTTAGCTGTAGCTATAGTCATAGGTTTTAAAAAAGAAATTAGAGATAAGATTATAGGATTCAATTCTCATATTCAAATTTCAACTTTTGATAATAATCTTTCCTACGAAACTCATCCGATATCTATTTCTACACAACAAAAAGACTCTTTAATGCAATATCCCGAAATAAAGCATGTTGAAACTTTTGCGACGAAGCCTGGAATATTGAAAACTAATGATTCGTTTATGGGTATTGCTCTAAAAGGTGTTTCAACAGATTACGATTGGTCATTTTTTAAAAGTAGCCTTAAGGAAGGAACTTTACCTCAAATATCAGATTCACTTGTATCCGATGAAATAATTATATCCCAGTATATTGCAGACAAATTGCATTTATCTATAAATGATAACATCTTATGCTATTTTGTACAAGAAAATATTCGGGCTCGTAAATTTAAAATATCAGGGATATACCAGACTAATTTTACTGATTATGACAAATTTTTTATTATCGGTGACGAAAAACAAATACAAAAACTGAACGGTTGGGAAAAAGATCAGCATAGTGGTATAGAAATACAATTATATAGTTTTAATGATTTGGATCGTCTAACAGAAGAATTGTATTTCAAATTTTTAGACCAAACAGACGCATATGGAGAAAATTATTACGTAAAATCCATAAAAGACCAAAATCCTCAATTATTTAGTTGGTTAGATTTATTAGACCTTAATGTATGGGTTATTCTGATTCTAATGTCTATAGTTGCTGGCTTTACAATGATCTCGGGGTTACTTATTATAATACTTGAACGGACAAATATGATAGGGGTTCTTAAAGCTTTGGGTGCATCAAATTTGTCTATTCGGAAAATATTTTTATATGTTGCTGTATTTCTGGTCGGAAAGGGGCTTTTATGGGGAAATGTAATAGGTTTAGGATTATGTGCAATACAATACTATTTCAAAATAATAAAACTTGATCCCGAAATATATTATATTACATCTGTTCCTATCAGTCTGAATATTACATATATAATATTATTGAATATAGCTTCTATGGCAATATCTCTTCTCATGCTTTTAGGGCCTTCTTATTTAGTATCCCTAATCAGACCTGCCAAGTCAATCAAATTTGAATAAGGTATTTGTTCTACTCGATAATGGTGTTTCACTTCAGCAACTCTTGCAATTTGATGCGAAGTTCTTTTTCATTCATTCCTTTTGCTGCTATAGAACCATCCGGATTAATCAACATTAAATGCGGAATACTATTCACTCCATAAACCTTTGTTGCTTCTGCATCCCATCCTTTAAGATCTGACAATTGTACCCAAGGAATGTGTAAATTTTCAATCGCATTTACCCATTCTGTCGAATCTATATCCAATGAAACTCCCACAACATCTACACCTTTGTTTTTATATTCATTATATATATCAATTAATTCCGGTAAAGCCACTCGACATGGACCGCACCAAGATGCCCAAAAATCTACTATAGTAAATTTTCCCTTTCCTGCATAATCAGATAATTTTCCAGGAGTTCCATTCGGCAATCTCAAGTTCATATCAGCAAACATTTTTCCTTCAGCAACAGAGGCAATACGTCTCAATCTTTCTGCAATTTGTTTCACCCCTATTTCATTTTGGAATGCAGTTTCAGACTTGGATATAATATTTTCAAGTTGTTTATCCTCAAATAAATTTTGGTATCTTACTAATACAAAAGCACCTGACACATTATCTAAATTTGATAAAATGAAATTTTGAATATGTTCGATAAATAATTCATTAATAGAATCGTATTTATTTGAAAGCCGAATTTCTATATCTTCAGTCAATGTATTATCTGCAGCCTTTTCTAAATATATTTTCTCTAATGCTTTCATCTCTTCATCAAAAGTTTCATTTTTCTTTATAAAAGATTGGAGCCGATTGTTTAGGTTGCTTCCCTTTACGCTACTTTCCGAACCTAATACAGCCACTAATTCTGCATTTTCGAGAATAAAAGATGTATATATATCTATATTATCATTAAATCGTAAATAGTATACAGCTGGAATATCCTGAATACCTTTAAATTCGAAATTTCCTTCCTCCACCATAACACTATCTACATTGACTAATTCTTCTCCAGATATCCGTGATAAATAAACTATCTTTCCATTCAATTCCGTATCTGTTACTTGCCCTGAAATATGATATGATTTAGGGGATTGATTACAACTTATAGAGATAATTGTAATAGCTAACAACAAATATATTTTTTTCATAACTCTGATTCTCTACTTTTCTTACAAATATAGTAAAGCTATCCCTATAACTATACAAATCTAATAAAAAAAGCGTTAAGGTAATAATATCTTAATGATAGTTTATAAAGTTATATGTTTTCATATTTCTTATTAGAATAATAATATAATAGAAATATGATAGTAAAAATAATTTTATAAAATCATTATGATAAAAATTATTTTATATCTTTGCAGAAACAAGATATGAAATAATAATATTTAAAATAATATTGATTATGTGTGGAATAGTTGGAGTATTTGATTTAAGTGAAGACCCTCAACAGATGAGAGGCAAAGTTTTAAAAATGGCAAAAAAAATCAGGCATAGAGGGCCTGATTGGTCTGGAATTTATTGCAACAATAAAGCTATTTTAGCTCATGAACGTTTATCAATAGTGGATCCAGAGTCTGGGGGGCAACCATTAAAAAGTAAGGATGAAAAGCTTATATTATCAGTAAATGGCGAAATATATAATCACAGAGAAATCAGAAATGAAATGAAAAATGAGTATGAATTTCTTACGGGATCTGACTGTGAAGTAATATTAGCCTTATATAAGAAAAAAGGAATCAATTTTCTTGAAGATATAAACGGCATTTTTGCATTTGCATTATATGATGAAGAAAATGATTGTTACCTGATAGCCAGGGACCCTATCGGTGTCATTCCTCTATATATGGGTTGGGACAGTAGCAAACAATTCTATATTGCTTCGGAATTAAAAGCATTAGAAGGAATATGCAACCATATCGAAATTTTTCCTCCTGGACATTATTGGTATAGTAAGGAAAGACAATTGCAAAAATGGTATACTCGTGATTGGGAAAAATATGAGAATATAAAAAATAATGCAGTAGATATAAATGAGTTACACGAAGCTTTAGAGAATGCTGTAAAAAGGCAGCTTATGTCAGATGTTCCTTATGGAGTTTTATTATCTGGAGGTTTGGATTCCTCTATAATTTCAGCTATTGCTAAAAAATATGCATCCAAACGTATTGAAACAGATAACAAATCTGATGCTTGGTGGCCACAATTACATTCTTTTGCTATAGGACTTAAAGGTGCTCCGGACCTGAAAGCTGCTAAAGAAGTAGCTGACTATATTGGCTCAGTACACCACGAAATCAATTATACTATACAGGAAGGATTAGACGCTATACGAGATGTTATATATTACATTGAAACTTATGATGTAACTACCGTCAGAGCTTCTACTCCCATGTATTTATTAGCAAGAGTAATCAAATCAATGGGTATCAAAATGGTCCTTTCGGGAGAAGGGGCCGATGAAATATTTGGAGGTTATTTGTACTTCCATAAAGCTCCGGATGCAAAATCTTTTCATGAAGAAACCGTTCGAAAATTGAGTAAGCTACATCTTTATGATTGTTTAAGAGCAAACAAGTCATTAGCAGCTTGGGGTGTAGAAGGTAGAGTTCCATTTCTCGACAAAGAATTTTTAGATATAGCTATGCGGATAAACCCTGAGGCAAAAATGGTAAAAGATGGAAAAATAGAGAAGTGGATAATTCGCAAAACTTTTGAAAATATGCTTCCAAAGAATATCGTTTGGAGACAAAAAGAACAATTTTCTGATGGTGTTGGATATAGTTGGATTGATACTCTAAAAAAAATTACTTCAGAAAAAATATCGGATGAAGATATGTCTCACGCCTCTGAGCGTTTTCCTTTAAATACTCCCCAAAATAAAGAGGAATATTATTATCGAACTATTTTTGAAGAACATTTTCCTTCAAACACTGCAGCGCTTACTGTTCCTTCTGTACCTTCTATTGCCTGTAGTACAGCTGAAGCATTATCTTGGGATGAGTCTTTTAAAAACATGAATGATCCTTCGGGGCGCGCCATCAAAAATGTTCATGTAAAAAGTTATTAAAAAACGGCTCAAAATATACAAAAAGCCGATGCCTCCCGACATCGGCTTTTCTATGTAACAGATTCTTTTTAATGAATAACATTGCATTTAAAAAACAATGTGTTCGGAGATCAATTGGTATTAAATTCTACAATTTATAAAGATTGTATTATTTAGAAAGTATTTTTACAAATACAAAATAATAAAATCTCTATTACGATTTTATTACAGTGGATTTAAAAATTGATTATGTTATTAAATATCTTTGTTAATATTTTTTTTCCGATATTAATTTCCCTCTTTCATTCCACATATACCAAAAACCAGTTTTACGTCCTTCTTTATATCTCATTTCATATCTTAATATTCCGTTATCATCCCAAATACGCCATATCCCATTTTTTTTACCTTTGTTATAATGGGCTTCAGCAATTAGAATTCCATTTTTGTCGTATGTTCTCCAAGTTCCATGAAATTTTCCTTCATAATACGAACGGACTTCTTCTATTTTTCCACTTTCAAAGTATACAACATATATGCCATCAGGCAATCCATTTTTAATAAACATTTCCAATTTCAACGCTCCTGAAGGATATATCTCTGTATATGGCCCTGTATATAAAGTACTTTGTGTATTATCTGTATAATAATATCCATTGTGTAATACCAGTTGTTGCGAAAATATCTGATATGAATATAACAGAAGGAACAATATAAATGTCAATTTTTTTGTCATTCTTATAAAATTTAATACCCTCATGTATTTATACATGAAGGTATATTTTAGTTTAATTACATGAAGATAAATCAATATTCGGTATTTTGAGGATCAAAATTGGTCCACCCAGCCGTCCAGTCGTTAATTCCATCAAAGGCTCCTTTATAGCTAACCTTATCAAACCCTTCTACTAATTCAGGGTCGTCAAAAGATGCGTTTCCAATCTTTGTCTTATCTACCGACATAAAATCTGCATTTTGAGTAATTATTTCATTAGAGGAGTCATACATAGTGTTCCCCAAAGATGCAGTTTCGAAATATTTTTGACTGGTTACATCCATGAAGTTTTTCCACATTCCAGCAAAAATACAATTCTTCACTGTTGCCCCGGTATTTGCATTTTGTAAATATAAACCATAAGGCCAGCCTGTAAATATTGAATTATATACTTTTAATGACGAATTACGTCGTATATGCATAGCAGCTTGGAACTGACCACCCTTAGCTCCATTGACATTATCCGTAGTATTATACAATATATCATTTTCTGTTTTTGATGAAGAGTTTCCATAAAATGGGCCTATAAGTGTCACATTAGAGAATACAGGAGTAGTCAGTGGCATATTAGTAGAACCTGAAGCATCATTATCTGACTCAAATCCATTAGACTTTGATGTATCTGCAAATTTTGGATCGCGTATACCCAATAAAAATTGTAATTTACCACTGAAGCCATTATCTGTATCAAACTCATCATCCCATCCCTTATAAGCAATAAGATATTTACAATTTACGTTACCACCAAACCATTCATATGAATCATCTCCACAATAAGAGACCTGTATATGATCTATAATTGTGTTTTTTCCTACTGCTCCCAGTGTAAGGCCATTAATTTCCTGGTTAGGGCGCAATGGGTATCCAGGGAACTCGATACGCACATATTGTAATGTGCCAGAATTATCTTCATCATTAGTTCCTCCGTAAATTGTACGAGGTCCTCCCTCTATTTGCGGTCTGTTTGAATTGACACGAGCATTTCCACAAAGGATAAGGCCTCCCCAATCTCCATAATTTCTCTGTCCAGCAGGTTGATCAGAAGTGAATACAATGGGTTTATCGACTGTACCCTTAGCTATGATTTTAGAACCCGGTTCAATAATTAATGCGCCTTTTGTAGCTTTTTCTCCTTTAATTACAGTACCTGCAGGAATAGTCAAAACCGAGGGATTATTTACGTCAGGCGTATACACATAAACAAAGCCTCTCAAAAGATAGACTTTATTGGCATCTAAAGTTTTTTCTCCAATAATTTCTCCTTCGAGAATCTCATCATAATGAGTAGAGCCGATTGCCGGTTGAGGCTCATCGTTATTGTCATCGTTGCTACAAGATGTAAATAACATCGATAAAAAAATCACGGCTATCGAAGCCAATTGAAAAAAAATCTTTTTCATAAAAAACTAATTTGATTAATAATATATTGGGTTATTAAAACTTCACAGATACACCTAAATTGATTTGCATTCCGGGACGATATGATTTTACAAGTTGCTCAACAGTATGGGTACTTTCCTCTTCCGTAATTTTCAAAAATTGTTTATATACGATTTTTGTGTTTAATAAATCAACTATACCTCCTTTAATTTCAACATATTTTCCTATTTTTTTCGATATAGAAAAATCTAACATATTACGAGGCATCTCATAAACATCAGGAATATCATCATTCGGATTTTGTTTAGGTATGCCTACAGTCTCGATACGTTTGCCTATTACATTATAAAGTATTGATGCGGACCATCCAGCTTTATCGTTTTGATAAAACATTCCTGTATTTATAAGGTAAGGAGATTGTCCTTGCATAGGACGGTTACGTTCAAAAGCCCCTTTTGGGAAATAGATGCGACTATATATATAGGCTCCATTGAAAATAAAATTGAAATCTTTCATTCCTAAAAAGGAAAGATTCTTTTTTACATCAAGTTCAATCCCGTAACATACTGCACGGTCGGCATTGTGATAAGTATACTGAACACCCGAGCCGGCTTCATGATATGTCTGTTCTATTGGGTTTTTGAAATCTTTGTAAAACAGTCCGAATGAAACAGTTTCTCCTGCTGTAGGGTAAAATTCATATCTTAAATCATAATTATTAATGTATGCTTTTTTTAGGTCAATATTACCTGAAATATTGGCAAATACATCAAAATTGTAATAGACATAAGGGACAATTTCTCTAAATTCGGGCCGGTTAACTGACCGTCCGTAGGCTACACGAAACAGATTTTTATCAGTCAAATGATATGCTATATTTACAGAAGGAAAAATATCTATATTTTTTTGGTCTATATTCACAGGAGTAAGTCCGTCTGTACTGTAACCATCTATTTTGAGATTATAGTATTCAGCTCGAATTCCAATATTAGTATTCAACTTATCCGAGTAATTGAAGTCTGCAGAAACATATGCTGCTCCCAAAAGATTGTCAGATGTATAGGAATCACATTTCTCTGTTTTATCGATCAGATATATACGATCTTTACCAATATTATTTTCATCAAAGAGATTAGAATAATCCCAATCTGTATAACGAGAATAGCCATCGCCCAAAAGATTATACTGAAATTGGCGTGCATTGAATTTTCGTCCTTTGTATTCACCGTAAATGCCGGTTTTCAACACCGAAGAAAAATATTCAGATGTATTAAATCTATGCTCATAATTAGCTGACAATGAAAAAGAATTATCATGGAGTTTTTGATAATATTTTTTTGCATCATCTACGTAATAACGATTTATTTCTCGATTCTCATTCAATTTAGAATTGATAACTCTCCTATCCGGTTCATTATATCCAGTATAAGCGTATCCGATAACCCATGCCATTTTATTTGTATTTTCTTTTAGCTTATGTTCTCCACTAAGTTGAGAAGAATATGTTGTCCGTGCTGTGTAAAAAGATTCCCAATAACGTACAGCTATATCAGAATAATAGTCATGTCCCTCTCTTTGGGTTAAAGCAGTAGTTCCACGCTGATTGAAGAAATTGCGAAACTCAAACTTGTTCTTATCCGAAAATAATAGCCAGTTGAATAAAGCTCCTAATTTGGTTGTATTTTTATAAACATCGTCAATATATTTATTATCATACTGGGATGCACCATCTCGATAAGACTGATAACGGTTGTTCTGCATATTGTTATATGCATTATAACCGGTACTGTAATTTACCGCTGAAATATTACTCAGTTTCCAATTCTCTAACTCAAATTTGTGTTGTAAAGAAAAACTAAGTTTCTGGTCAGGTATAGCTGTAAAGGAGTTGATTCCCCATTTGCCATTAATCCTTTTTGTAAAATCTACAGCATCTTGTATCGGAACAACTCTTAAATCAGAAGGTGTGTTGGTTGGTAAACTTCTTTTTCCTGCACCAAATCCAATATAATCACATTTATATCCGTCAAGCAATCTTATATTAGAGAATGTAGTTCCTGTGATAAATGATGTACCATATTGAAATGAAACCTGATTATCGACCGGTGTATTCTGTGTAAGAATGCTTACAAAACCACCGGTAAAGTCTGCTGGCAACTCTGCTGACATGGACTTATATACCATCATATTATCTATTAATGAGGACGGAAGGACATCAAAAGAAAAAGCTCGGCTATCGGCCTCACTGGATGGAGTAGTTGCATTATTTAGCCATACATTGTTATATCGTTGGGCTAATCCTCTGATAATGACAAATCGATCATCTACTATTGTAATGCCCGGTATGCGACGCAAAACTTCAGAAGCATCACTATCTTGCGTTTTAGATATCTGCTGATGAGATATACCACTCATTACCGGTAATGAATTTTTTACTGTATTCAACACTGATAAATCGGTATTCAACCTCCGTTGAGCCATTACAACAACACCTTGCAAATCAAGAGAGGCATCTTCCATTTCTATATCCAAAAGAATTTTTTTGCCTTTCTCTACTTTTATATTATTTAGAGTAACGGTTTTGTATGATATATAACGCACTGTAATTGTATATATCCCTGGTTTAATATTATCAATACTATATTCTCCGTTGAGATTTGCAGCAGTACCATATGGCGAGTTATCCAATTGAACTGTTGCTCCCATAAGGGGTTCTTTTGTTTTCTTATCTGTAATTACACCATTGACACTGCCTCTTTCAATATTAACAGCAATTGAGGAATAAGAAATTAATATATACAAAATGCAATGGATAATTCTTTTTAATTCTTTTTTCATATAACTCACATATATTTTGCACTGCAAAATTGAGAGTTAATAATTACAAAAAAAGAACAACGGCTATACAAATTCAATACATATTTATTACAAAAGTGAAACATATATTTATATTATAATACATCTTTCAATGTAGATTTTTTCTACAAAATTCCCCAAATATTTCTACATTTGCAGCCGATTTTGTTTCATAAACATTTATTAATAGGTAGTTGTTTATCAGTAAACTATAATCAATAACACATAACTGGCATATATTTTGTATAACTGTCAGCATATGAAAGAATAGTATTCACTTTAACCAGAGTAAAAAATTTTATGAAAAAAAACAAAGTAACACTAATCATTATTGCCATAATTCTATTAGCGGGGTTGATAATATGGTATATCTTGCATAATAAAAAAGAAGAAGATATACGTCCTGTCGTCGAGATAGAAAAAGTAACAACTGATGATGTAAGAATCTACGGAGAATACGTCGGTCGTATCCGTGCCCAGCAGTTTGTTGAAGTTCGAGCCCGTGTAGAAGGATATCTTGAAAAAATGCTCTTTGATGAGGGTTCGGTAGTGGAAAAAGGACAACCATTATTTATAATAAATTCTGCTCTGTACAAAGCTAAAGTAGATAAAGCTAAAGCTCAATTAAAAAAGGACGAAGCACAAGAAGCTAAAGCCCAAAGAGATGTTGAGCGTTTAAAGCCTCTATATGAACAAAATGCTGCCAGTCAGCTTGATTTGGATAATGCTATTGCTGCCTACGAAAGTGCCCAAGCTAATGTTGCTATGAGCCAGGCAGATTTGGCTCAAGCAGAATTGGAACTGGACTATACTACAGTACGTTCGCCATTTTCTGGGCGTATCAGTGAAAGAAATGCCGATATAGGGACTCTGTTAGGGCCGAACGGAAAGTCATTATTGGCAACAGTTGTAAAAAGCGATACGGTTCTTGTAGATTTCAGTATGACAGCTTTAGATTATCTTCGTAGTCAACAAAGAAATGTACGATTGGGAGAACAAGATACTACCCGTTCTTGGCAACCTAATGTTACCATCACACTTGCCGATAATTCTGTTTATCCTTTTACCGGATTAGTAGATTTCGCAGAACCTCAAGTAGACCCTAAAACTGGGACATTCTCAGTTCGGGCTGAGTTACCTAACCCCAAACAGCAATTATTACCTGGACAGTTTACTAAAGTAAAGCTCTTGCTCGATATACAAGAAAATGCAGTCGTTGTGCCCAGAAAAGCAGTTTCCATTGAGAAAGGTGGTGCTTACATTTGGGTTATGCGTTCAGATGAAACTGTTGAAAAACGATTTATAGAACTTGGTTCTGAGCTTGATAATCGTATAGTTGTTGAACGTGGTTTGGGCAAAAAAGATATTATTGTTACGGAAGGATATCATAAATTATCTCCAGGAATAAAAGTTCATCCCATAAAAGCTGAGAGCAAAAAAGGTATGTCAGATTCAGAGGGTAAAAAGCAATAAAGTCGAATGTATTATCATTCATCCACCTAAATAAAAATATAGAAATGAAACCAGGATTCTTCATAGACAGGCCCGTATTCTCTATCGTTCTTTCCATACTTATTGTTATAATAGGGATAATCGGGCTTATTATGCTTCCCATAGACCAATATCCACAAATTACACCTCCTGTAGTTAAAGTGAGTGCCTCTTATCCTGGAGCCAGTGCATTGACTGTATCCCAGGCAGTAGCCACTCCTATAGAACAAGAATTGAACGGAACTCCTGGAATGATTTATATGGAATCAAACAGTTCCAATTCCGGAAGTTTTTCTGCTACAATAACTTTCGATATCTCGTCAAATCCAGACTTAGCTGCAGTTGAAGTGCAAAATCGAATAAAATTAGCAGAAAACCGTTTACCCGCAGAAGTTATACAAAACGGTATATCAATAGAAAAACAAGCTCCGAGTCAATTAATGACTATTAGTTTAAGTTCTTCTGACCCTCGTTTTGACGAAATATATTTAAGCAATTTTGCAACGATCAATGTTTTAGATGTTATTCGGCGTATACCTGGTGTCGGAAGAGTATCAAATGTTGGCAGCCGTTATTATGGAATGAATATCTGGGTCCAACCGGATAAATTGGCCAACTTCGGATTGACAGTAAAAGATTTACAAGATGCACTGAAAGACCAAAATCGAGAATCTGCAGCTGGTATATTAGGGCAACAGCCGATAACAAACTTAGACATAACTATTCCTATTACTACTCGTGGAAGACTATCTACCGTCTCCGAATTTGAAGAAATTGTATTAAGAGCAAATTCTGATGGTTCCATTATCCGTTTAAAAGATGTGGCAAGAGTTTCACTGGAGGCCTCCTCTTATAATACAGAAAGTGGGATGAATGGGGAAAATGCAGCTATTTTAGCCATCTATATGCTTCCTGGGGCTAATGCAATTAAAGTTGCAGAAGAAGTAAAAAATGCAATGGATGAAATCAGTAAAAATTTTCCAGAAGGTATAACTTATGACATTCCGTTCGATATAACGACATATATATCAGAATCGATTCACGAAGTATATAAAACTTTGTTTGAGGCTCTTTTTCTTGTAGTCTTGGTTGTTTTCTTTTCTCTTCAAAGCTGGAGATCGACATTAATACCTATCATTGCTGTACCTATATCTTTAATTGGGACGTTTGGTATAATGCTTATTTTCGGATTTTCACTTAACATGCTTACCCTACTGGGGTTGGTATTGGCAATTGGTATTGTCGTGGATGATGCTATTGTTGTGGTAGAGAATGTAGAACGATTGATGGAGGAAGAGCATCTCAGTGCCTATGCAGCGACACATAAAGCGATGGAGGGATTAACAAGTGCCCTAATAGCAACATCTTTGGTTTTAGCGGCCGTATTTGTTCCTGTTAGTTTTTTAGGTGGAATCACAGGCCAATTGTATCGTCAATTCACCATCACAATCGTAGTATCGGTACTTATATCGACAGTTGTAGCCTTAACGCTTAGTCCTGTCATGTGTTCTTTATTATTAAAACCGGTTGATATACGGAAAAAGAAAGTTCGGATATTCCGTATTATCAATTATTATATAAACCGATGGAATGCAAAGTATTTAAGTATTATAGGTCTTTCTATACATCATCCTAAGCGAGTATTATCCATGTTTGGTTTTGCTGTTATTATCATATTGATTTTAAATAGAATTATACCTACAGGATTTATTCCAGAAGAGGACCAAGGATATTTCAAAGTGGAACTTGAACTGCCAGAAGGCGCGACACTTGAGCGAACCAGAGTTGTAACCAATCGTGCCGTAGAATGGTTAAAAGCACAGCCAGGAATAGAATATATACAAAATGTTACCGGTTCAAGTCCTCGTGTTGGAAGTAATCAAGCAAGAGCTGAATTGACAGTGATTTTGAAGCCATGGGAAGAACGGGAAGATGAAAACATTACTTTGGAAGAACTTATGGATGCAACATATAAAGAATTTGAAACATATCCTGAATGTAAAGTGTTTTTAAGTAAACCGCCTGTAATACCGGGATTAGGTAGTACTGGAGGTTTTGAAATGCAGCTCGAAGCAAAAGGGGACGCAAGTTATGACGATTTGGTAAATGCATCTGACACATTACTGTATTATGCCTCGAAACATCCAGGTATTTCAGGTATTTCATCTTCTTTACAAGGAGAAATACCCCAATTATATTTCGATGTAGATCGTGATAAAGTGAAATTATTGGGTATCCCGCTTGCTGATGTTTTTTCAACAATGAAAGCATATACTGGTTCTGTGTACGTAAATGACTTCAACATGTTCAATCGTATCTATAAAGTATACATACAAGGGGAAGCTCCCTATCGGGCACATAAGGAAAATTTAAATTTATTTTTTGTAAAGGCTCAAGACGGAACAATGGTACCGTTGACATCCTTAGGTGCAACTGATTATACTACAGGTCCCGGTAACATGAAACGGTTCAATATGTTCAATACAGCTGTAATACGAGGTACTGCCGCTAATGGGTATAGTTCTGGTGAAGCGATGACCATAATGGAGGAGATTGCAGAAAAACATTTACCTTCAAATATGGGTGTAGAATGGAGTGGTTTGTCCTATCAGGAAAAACATGCAGGAGGACAGACCGGCATCATCATGGCTCTGGTGTTCCTCTTTGTATTTCTGTTTTTGGCAGCTTTATATGAAAGTTGGCTCGTTCCTGTCGCTGTTCTCCTCTCACTTCCTATTGCCGTATTAGGAGCTTATATAGGTATCGGAGTTTGTGGACTCGAAAATAATATCTATTTTCAAATCGGACTGGTCACACTTATCGGACTGGCAGCAAAGAATGCAATTTTAATTGTGGAGTTTGCAAAAATTCAAGTTGATAAGGGTATTACACCAGAACGAGCAGCCTTTCATGCTTCACAGTTAAGATTCAGGCCTATTCTTATGACATCACTTGCCTTTGTTTTAGGTATGCTCCCTATGGTATTGGCTTCCGGACCAGGCTCTGTAAGTCGGCAGGCAATAGGAACAGGTGTATTTTTTGGTATGATATTGGCAACCACTATCGGTATTGTCATGGTACCGTTCTTCTTTGTAATGATTTATAAAATAAAACGGAAGGTAAGTTTTTTGACCCCACAACGGATTGAAAATGAAGTAAAGAAGGTAAAAAAAATTAGATTGAAACGAAATGCAGAAAAATAATATTCGTATGAAAAACAAATATATAATAGGATTATTTTCTATAGCTTGTATACTTTCTTCTTGTAAGATAGGGAAGAAATATACCCGTCCGGAGCTGAATCTACCCGATAAAATTATAGCGACGCAGACTGATTCTCTGACTATTGCAGATGAAAGCTGGTGGACTATTTACTCCGATACTATATTACAAAATTTAATTAAACGTGCTCTTGAATATAATAAGGATATGCTTACTGCTGCATCTCGGATAAAAGAGATGGCCGAACGTAAGAAGATATCTTTCTCAAAGTTATTTCCAGAATTGGGAATTAACATCCATAGAGAGAGAGAAACTTTTAATTTAGGCAAAGATAATGCAAAAAATGATGATACTTTCGAGGCTAAAGGTATCCTTTCTTGGGAACTCGATTTATGGGGTAATTTACGTTGGTCAAGAGTAGCTGATATTGCAGAATATTTAGAATCTGTGGAAGCTCAAAGAGCTTTACAGATGACATTAGTGAGTGAAGTGGCTCAGACATACTTCGAATTAATTGCTTTAGAACAGGAGCTTCAGATTGTAGACCAGACAGTAGAAGCCCGAAAAGAGGGTGTGCGATTAGCAAAATTGAGATTCAATGGCGGCCTGACATCTGAAACAGCTTATCAGCAATCGGAAGTGGAATTAGCCAAAACGCAGACATTAATACCTGAATTAGAACGAGATATAAGATTAAAACGAAATGACCTTGCTTTTTTGACCGGGGATTATCCTCATGAAATAGAGACCGGAAAACTGATGCAAATGCAACAATTACCTTTAGAAGTACCGGTAGGATTACCTTCTACCCTTCTCCAACGTAGACCTGACATACGCCAAGCAGAACAAAGACTTATTGCAGCGAATGCTAATGTAGGAGTTGCTTTTACCGATATGTTTCCTCGTATAGCTTTAACAGGAAAGTTCGGATTGGAGAGTGAAGCTTTAAGCGATTTCCTAAAATCTCCATATGGTTTTATTAGTGCAGATTTGCTTTCTCCATTATTTGCTTTTGGAAAAAATCGGGCCAACTGGAAAGCTTCAAAGGCTGCTTATGAACAAGAGATATATCAATACGAAAAAAGTGTTTTGCAAGCCTTTAAGGAGGTAGACAATTCATTAATGAATTATCAGAAAATGAAAGATGTCTACAAAACACAATATAATTTAGAACAAGCAGCGTATAGTTATCTGAGATTGGCAAATCTGCAATATATAAATGGTATCATCAGTTATATAGATGTATTAGATGCTCAACGTGCATATTTTTCAGCACAAACAGAATTAAACAATGCTATTCGGGATGAGCTGATTTCTATGGTACAATTATATAAGGCTCTTGGTGGTGGTTGGCAATAATAATCAGAAAATCAATTCTAAATAATTTAATATAACATGTATATTTAGAAATTGATTTTACCAATAAAAGTAAATCTTGTAAAGGAAAGAATGAGTATACTCAATGCTATAAGTATTGCAATCCAAGGAATTCCGTTGGAAATTAGAGAGAAAGAAGCAAATATAATAAAAGTAAAACTTATTTTCAAAAAATGAGTTCTCAAAGTGGACTCTTTATCTTCAGTCATAATTTTCAATAACTCACAAGTATAAAAGATTGACATGGAAACAGAAAAGATAAAGGCTAAGGTTGGTAAACTCTATGATGCTAATTATGATACAGAATTATTAAAAGAGCGGGCAATTTGTGCAGACATAATATATGAATTAAATCTTCTTCGTCCTTCTAAAACGAGAGAACGTGAAGAACTTTTTCGTCGTTTATTAGGAAAAACGAAGGATAAATTCACGATATTGTCTCCTTTCTTCTGTGATTATGGATACAATATCGAAATTGGAGAAAACTTATTCATAAACATGAATTGTGTTATTCTCGATGAAGCAAAAGTTACATTTGGCGATAATGTTTTTATTGCTCCAAACTGTGGCTTTTATACAGCTGGTCATCCGTTAGACAAAGAAAAAAGGAATAAAGGACTTGAATATGCCTATCCGATTACAATAGGTAATAATGTATGGATTGGTGCTCACGTATGTGTGCTCCCTGGAGTAACTATCGGGGATGATACAGTTATAGGGGCAGGAAGTGTTATAACCAAAAATATCCCTGCTAATGTATTAGCTGCAGGGAATCCATGCAAAGTAATTAGAAAAATAACTGAAGAAGATAAAGATAAATATACGAGATAGCCTGATTGTGCAAAAGAACATAAATAGCATTTTATTTGAAGTTTAGCATATTAAGTGATATGCTACTTACGAACAATATTTTTTCTATTCAACAGTTACTGACTTTGCCAGATTTCTAGGTTGATCTACATCTCTCCCTTTATTGACTGCAATGAAATAGGCCAAAAGCTGTAAAGGTATAGAAGAAACAATAGGTTCAAATTCCTCTATCGTCTTAGGTACTTCAATACACACATCGGCTATATTCTTGACTATAGTGTCACCTTCTGTTACAATAGCAATTATTTTCCCTTTTCGGGCTTTAATTTCTTGAATATTACTAATCGTTTTTTCATAAATACGATCAGCCGTAGCTATGACAACAACAGGCATTTCTGTATCAATCAACGCAATTGGCCCGTGTTTCATTTCTGCAGCCGGATAACCTTCAGCATGTATATATGAGATTTCTTTCAGTTTTAATGCTCCCTCTAATGCTGCCGGATAATTGTATCCACGTCCTAAATATATGAAATTATGTGCGTAAGTAAATATTTTAGAGAGTTCTTTAATTTTATCGGACTGTTTCAAAACTTCAGTAAGCAATGCAGGAATATTTTTTAGAGCTTGTACCTTCTCCTCATATTTTTTATGAGGGATACTTCCCTTTTCCTTGGCAATAGTTAAAGCCAACATACTCAAAACTGTCACTTGTCCAGTAAATGCTTTGGTAGATGCGACTCCAATTTCTGGTCCCACATGAATGTATGATCCTGAGTGAGTAGCTCGAGCAATAGACGAGCCGACAACATTACAGATACCGTAGATAAAGGCTCCTTTCGACCTCGCAAGTTCAACTGCGGCAAGAGTATCGGCCGTTTCTCCAGACTGAGATATGGCAATAACTACGTCATCAGCATGTATCACCGGATTTCGATATCTAAATTCCGATGCATACTCTACTTCGACCGGAATGCGGCACCAATCTTCAATCAAATATTCTCCTATTAAAGCTGCATGCCAAGAGGTACCACAGGCAACAATAATAATGCGAGAAGCCCGAACGAATTTATCACGATTATCGATAACCCCGGACAGAACGATATTATTACCTTCAACATTGATACGGCCACGAATACAGTCAAGTAATGTCTTAGGTTGTTCGTAAATTTCCTTTAACATAAAATGTGGATATCCGCCTTTTTCTAACTGACTGAGATTCATGGCTAATTTTTTTATCTGAGGAGTGATAATCACATTTTTCAAATTTTTGATTTTCAGAGGCTTATCCCTTTCTATTTTAGCAATCTCTTCATCATTAAGATACACAACTTTATCTGTATATTCAATAATAGGTGTTGCATCTGATGCTAAGAAAAATTCATTATCTCCTATACCTATTACTAAAGGACTACTTTTACGAGCCGCAATTATACAATTTGGATTACCTTTTTCTATGACAGCTATCGCATATGCTCCGACAATCTGATGAAGGGCCAATTGAACGGCTGTGCATAAATCCACATGATTTGTTTGTTGTATATATTCTACTAAATAGACAATTACTTCGGTATCTGTATTGCTTCTGAACGTATATCCTTTGTTTTCCAACTCGGTCCGGATAGTACTGTAATTTTCTATAATACCGTTGTGTATCAATGCTAAATTTTCAGATTGAGAATAGTGTGGATGGGCATTTACATCATTAGGTTCTCCATGTGTAGCCCAACGCGTATGGGCAATACCTATAAATCCAGTTACATCTTTTGACTGGGCAAATCGTTCTAAATCGGCGACTTTTCCTCTCGACTTATATACATTCAACGTTTTATTATCTGCAGCTATTAATGCCAGGCCGGCACTATCATAGCCTCTGTATTCCAATCGATGTAACCCTTTTATCAATATAGGATAAGCATCCCGAGTTCCTATATATCCTACGATTCCACACATATTTTTTCTATTTTTATTTATAATTCAAGATCTCTTCTGATAGTCTCCTTCCATGAAATTAATAAATGCACTATTTACTAATCGGTTTCCTCCTGGTGTTGGATAATCTCCAGAAAAATACCAATCACCCGGATGATTCGGTATAGCCCGATGTAATCCGTCTAAAGTCTGATAAACAATTTCCACTTGGGCATTTGTCCCAGTTGGCGTCAGCATTTCAGCGATTTTTAAAGAAATTTCTTCTTGAGAAAAAGGAGCATAAATATTTTTTACATAATTCACAATTTTTTCTTTAGGCAAGAATTGTTGTTTTTTCGATTTTTCATACACTTCAGTCAATAAACTTCCCATACCTTTTTCTTTCAGTAATTCTACGGCAGCTTTAAAGGCGATAAATTCGCTCATACGAGACATATCTATACCATAACAGTCCGGATAGCGTACTTGTGGAGAGGATGAAACGATTACGATTTTTCGAGGTTGTAGTCGGTCCAATATTTTAATAATGCTTTGTTTCAACGTCGTTCCTCTTACAATACTATCATCTATAACAACTAAATTATCAATCAAGGGAGTTACTGTTCCATATGTTATATCATAAACATGTGCTGCCAAATCGTCCCGAGTTTCACCTTCTGCAATGAAGGTGCGTAACTTGATATCTTTTATAGCGACTTTTTCCGAACGGACTTTCATTTTCAGAATTTGATTCAGTTCGTCACTTTTCATATCAGGTAATTTCCGAATTTGTTCAGCTTTGTATTCATTGAGTTTGCTTTCTAACCCTTCCAGCATTCCATAAAAAGCGACTTCAGCAGTATTCGGAATAAAAGAAAAGACAGAATGCTCCAAGTCATTATCGATATTTTTGAGTATCGGTTCTACTAATAAACGACCCAGCTCTTTCCTCTCTTTGTATATATCGACGTCACTTCCTCTTGAAAAATAAATTCGTTCAAAAGAACATGCACTGTATTTGAGTGGTGGTTGAATTTGCTCGAGAATAACTTGTCCACTTTTATTGATAATGATTCCTTCTCCAGGATGCAATTCTTTTACTTTGTCCGTAGTCAGGTTCATAACAGTCTGTATTACCGGACGTTCTGATGCTATTACCACAATTTCGTCATCGACATAATAAAATGCAGGTCTTATACCTCTCGGATCTCTAAAAGAAAAGGCATCACCGCTTCCAGTGATACCACAAATCACATATCCTCCATCCCATATATGCGAAGCTGAACGCAAAATCGCACCTATATTTAAATTATCTTCTATTTTTTTGGTAAGTTCTATACCTCGCAGGCCTTTCTGTTTAAACTGGTCATATAAACGCTGATTTTCTATATCAAGAGCATGTCCGATTTGTTCTAATATAATGAACGTGTCAGCGTAATTTCTGGGGTGTTGTCCTTCTGATACGATATGTTCAAAGATTTCATCAACATTGGTCATGTTGAAGTTTCCGCAAAGTGTCAAATTACGGGCTTTCCAATTGTTTCGTCGTAAAAACGGATGGACATAGGATATTCCCGATTTTCCGGTCGTACTGTATCTAAGATGGCCCATATATACTTCTCCGACAAAAGGTAAATGTTGCGCTGCCCATTCAGTATCAGATATATCTCCGTGAACGTTTGCCATCTGGATATGTACATTCGAAAAAACTTCCTGGATAGCACCGGTTCCCATAGCCCGTTCTCTGAAAATGTATTCTTCTGCCGGTTGGGCTTTAAGTTTAACACAAGCCAATCCGGCACCTTCTTGCCCCCGGTTATGCTGTTTTTCCATTAACAGGTATAACTTGTTTAGACCGTATAAATATGTTCCGTATTTTTTTTGATAATACGATAACGGTTTTAGCAATCTTACCATAGCTATACCGCACTCATGCTTAATTGCTTCTGCCATTTTCTTTACTTCTTGTTATAAACGTATTTTCTTGAAAAAGCACTACAAAGAGAAATGTTTCTCCTCACTTCTAAAAGAAAAATATGTTTATTTTCGTCTACATATAACATAATTTAATACCGATAAAACGACATAGTCAATATACACGATTACTTATTTAATGTTTTTAACGTATTCGTCTATTTCCGATGCGGTCTTTCTTCCTGACGCAATAGCTTTGACTACAAGGCTGGCACCAAAAGCAGAATCTCCTGTAGCAAAGACTTTATCTACAGAGCTTTTGCCATCGACTACCGCCACATTCTTTCGAGCATCCAACTTGACCCCCAATTCTTCCAATAGACCTTCGTAAACCGGATGTACGAAACCCATAGCTAATAAAACCAAATCTGCCTCAATAATTTCGGAACGATTGGTTCGTTTCAATTGGGGATGTCCGGCTTCATCTTTTTCCCATTCGACTTCTACAACCTCTACTTTTTTTACAATCCCATTTTCACCGATAAACTGTTTGGTATCTAATAGCCAACGTCGATTGCAACCTTCTTTATGGGAACTCGAAGTTTTCAATATCATAGGATAATAAGGCCACGGTGTATCGGGATTATAATCTACGGGAGGTTTAGGCATAATTTCTATCTGAGTTACTTCTGTTGCTCCTTGCCGGATAGATGTACCGACACAGTCGGATCCGGTGTCTCCGCCTCCGATGACCAATACTTTTTTCCCTTTTGCCGAAATACGGTCTTCTTCAGGAATCGGACAACCGGCAATTACCCTATTTTGTTGCTTTAAAAGGTCCAATGCAAAATAGATACCTTTCAAATTCCGACCTTCGACTTTCAAGTCTCGGGGAACTCCTGAACCGATAGCTATGCATATTGCATCGTATTCATTCAAAAGTTTTGTAGCTTTTATTTGTTTTCCGACTTCTACTGAACATTTAAATATTATGCCTTCTTCTTTCATCAGTTTTATTCTCCGGTCGATAACCGATTTATTCAGTTTGAAATCAGGAATACCATATCGAAGTAATCCTCCGGGCTTTTCATCTTTCTCAAATACTGTTACCGTATATCCTTTTCGATTCAAGCGGTTGGCACAAGCCAATCCTGAAGGCCCCGACCCAATAACAGCAACTTTCTTGCCATTACGAATTTTCGGTATTTGTGGTGTAATATATCCTTCTGCGAAGGCTTTTTCTATAATTGCAGCTTCATTCTCACGAATCGTCACGGGTTCACCGATTTTATTCAAGACACAACCTTTTTCGCATAAAGCTGGACACACACGACCTGTAAATTCAGGAAAATCATCGGTAGCAACCAATAGTTTGTAGGCCTCTTTCCATTTTCCTTTGTATAGTGCATCTTGCCACTCCGGTTGTTTATTTCCCAGCGGACAGCTCCAATGACAAAATGCTACTCCACACTCCATACAACGGGATGCTTGTAATTGCCGATCTTCTTCATTGAGAGTCTGTTCTACTTCCCCATAATCATATATTCGTTCATTCACGGGACGATATCCCGCTTCTTTTCTTTTTATAGTCAAGAAAGCTTTTGGGTTTCCCATATCATTTCATCCTTTAAATAATGTATCATCTCAATTAATAATCTCTTTGTACTTCGGCTATTTTTTGTTGCAATGCCAACATTTTTTCATCGTGAAGTACTTTCTTATATTCTATCGGTATTACTTTAATAAACTGATTGACATATTCGTTCCAATTGTCGAGCATACGTTTTGCCAAGGGGCTTCGAGTATAGTCAAAATGTCTGGTAATCAGTTCGTGTAATTCCCGATTGTCAGTTGTTTCTTCGATTAAGGAAAGTTCAACCATCTCCATATTACAGAAATAATCGAAATTTTCATCTTTATTCCATACATAAGCAATACCTCCGCTCATACCTGCAGCAAAGTTACGTCCGACCGTTCCTAATACCACAGTTCTTCCGCCAGTCATATATTCACAACAGTGGTCTCCGACACCTTCAACAACAGCAATGGCTCCACTGTTTCTCACACAAAATCGCTCGCCGACTCGTCCGTTTATATACACTTCTCCTGAAGTAGCACCATAGAGCAAAGTGTTTCCAGCAATAATATTTTCTTCAGGAGCAAAAGGCACTCCCCGAGGAGGAACAATCAGGATTTTTCCTCCGGATAGTCCTTTACCCACATAATCGTTAGCATCACCTTCTAATCGGAAAGTTATTCCATGTGACAAGAATGCACCGAAACTTTGTCCGGCAGAACCTTTAAATTTGCAGTAGATAGAATCGTCTGGTAATCCCTTCTCTCCATATTTTTTGGCAATAACTCCCGACAGCATAGCCCCGACAGCACGGTCAGTATTATAAATAGGAAAATCCAGCTCGACCGACATTTTTGACTCTATCGCCGGAGCGGTTACTTTGATAAGCATACGGTCGGGGATATCGTCTATCTTATGATCTTGTTCAATAATTTTTCGGACAGCATTCACCGATGCTTCTTCCGGTTGATAAATTATTTTAGAAAAATCCAAATTTTTCGTTTTCTTGACAGATGTATCTTTTATCGTTATCAAATCCGAGCGTCCTATGATGTCTTCAAATTTTGTGAACCCCATTTCTGCCAATAATTCCCTGACTTCTTCTGCCAAAAATGTAAAGAAATTAATCAGATATTGAGAACGTCCGGTAAAGCGTTTTCTCAGTCTTTCATCTTGTGTCGCAACACCTACAGGACAAGTATTCATGTGGCACTTGCGCATCATTACGCAACCCAAGACAATAAGAGCACTTGTGGCAAATCCGAATTCTTCTGCTCCGAGCAAAGCTTGGATAATTATATCGTGACCGGTTTTGAGTTGTCCGTCGACTTGTAACTTTACCTGTCCTCTCAGATTATTTATAACTAAAGTTTGTTGTGTTTCGGATAATCCTAATTCAGAAGGTAATCCTGCGTGACGGATAGAACTTGTAGGACTTGCCCCTGTTCCCCCTTCACAACCGCTGATAACAATCAAATCGGCCTTTGCTTTGGCTACTCCGGCAGCAATAGTTCCTACCCCACTCTCTGATACCAATTTTACACTGATACGAGCTTGTGGATTGACATTTTTTAAATCAAAAATCAACTGCGCCAAATCCTCAATAGAATATATATCGTGATGAGGAGGTGGTGATATTAAAGATATACCCGGAATAGAATGCCGAGTCTCTGCAATAATTTTATCCACTTTAAATCCGGGTAATTGCCCTCCTTCTCCCGGTTTAGCACCTTGTGCAATCTTTATTTGTATTTCATCTGCATTGACCAAATATTCAGCCGTAACTCCAAAACGACCGGATGCCACTTGTTTTATTGCACTACGAGCAAGGCTACCATCTTCTCTCGGGATAAAACGAGAAGGATTTTCTCCTCCCTCTCCTGTATTACTTCTACCACCGAGAGCATTCATCGCTATAGCCATAGCTTCGTGCGCTTCTTTGCTAATGGAACCGAATGACATAGCTCCGGTAACAAACCTTTTAGTAATTTCCGACACTGGCTCTACAAGAGAAATATCGATAGGATTTCTTTTGAAATCCATAAAATCTCGGATAAATACAGGTTTTGGTTTATTATCTACATAGGATGTATACTCTTTAAACTTCTTATAACTACCCAGCCTTGTGGCCAATTGCAATGTAGCAATAGTTTCAGGATTCCACGCATGGTATTCTCCATCTTTACGATAAGTATATATTCCATCGTGTCTTAGAGGAGAATCTGTCTTGAAGTCAGCTGAATAAGCTGCTTGATGGGATAATAATATATCGGCTACCAATTCATTGATATCAATACCTTCTATTTTCGATACCGTACCTTTGAAATAAGTCTCTATCAATGTAGATGATAATCCTATAGCTTCGAATAATTGTGCTCCTCGATAACTGCAGATTGTCGAAATACCCATTTTCGATATAATTTTCAACAAACCTTTATCTATGGCTTTGATATAATTTTTCTCGGCTGTATGATAATCCAATTGTATTTCTTTACGTTCTACCAAATCATTGACAACAGCAAAAGCAAGATAGGGATTTATGGCACTGGCTCCATATCCTAATAAAAGAGCAAAATGCATCACTTCTCTTGCTTCGGCAGTTTCTACAACTAATGCAATTTGTACCCTTTTTCTTTGAGATATGAGATAATGATGAACAGCCGAAACAGCTAATAAAGACGGTATGGGGGCTGTATCTTTATCGACATTTCTGTCGCTCAATACAATATAGTTACAATCTTCATCTACAGCTTTTTCAGCTTCATGACAAAGATTTTCTATGGCTTTTTCTAATCCTCGAGTACCTTCTTTTACAGAGAAAAGCATGGGTAATTTCCGAGTACGGAAACCTTTGTATCTTAAATTGCAAAGAATGTCAAGTTCGGTATTAGTCAATATCGGACGTTTCAGTTCGACCATTTTGCACAACTCTGGCGAGGGTTCCAGTAAATTTTGATGAATCGCCCCGATGTAGCTACTTAAAGACATTACCAGTTCTTCTCGCAGAGGATCAATTGGAGGATTCGTTACTTGGGCGAATTGTTGACGGAAATAACTGAACAATCGTTGAGGCTGGTCGGATAATACGGCCAAAGGTGTATCGTTTCCCATTGAACTAACTGGTTCTTTGGAATCAACTATCATAGGAGTCATTATTTTTTCGATATCTTCTCTATGATACCCGAATACTTGTAATAGTTGAGGATAGTCTTCTATACTATGTTTTACCGTACGTCCCGAGCTGATTTCATCCAATTTAATCCGATTTTTCGAAAGCCATTCTTTATATGGAAATGCTCCTGCCAATTCTTCTTTCAGCATCGCATCTTTATAAATCTTACCTTTTTCCATATCGATAAGCAACATCTTTCCCGGGCGTAAACGTCCTCTTTCTTTAATTTCGGCCGCTTCAAAAGCTAAAACTCCGGTCTCCGATGCTATAACCATCATATCGTTTTGGGTAATCAAATAGCGTGCTGGTCTCAAACCGTTCCTGTCGAGCATACCTCCGGCATATCGTCCGTCTGAGAAAAGTAATGTTGCGGGGCCATCCCACGGTTCCATCAAAATACTATGGTATTCATAAAAAGCTTTCAAATCTGTCGATATTGGATTTTTATCATTGAAACTTTCAGGAATCAACATCGCCAATGCTTGAGGTAAGCTCATTCCCGCCATAACAAAATATTCGAGCACATTATCCAATGAGGCACTATCACTCATATCAGGCTGTATAATTGGAGTAAGAGGTTCTTTTCCGAGATTCGACGGTTGCAGAACGCTTTCACGGGCTTCCATCCATAAACGATTGCCTCGTATGGTATTTATTTCTCCATTATGCCCCAATAGCCTAAACGGTTGTGCCAAATCCCAAGTCGGAAAAGTATTGGTACTGAAACGGGAATGCACCAATGCCATTCCCGACGTAAAATAAGGGCTTATTAAATCGGGGAAATAATAACGCAATTGTAAAGATGACAACATCCCTTTATATACGATGTTTTGAGATGAAAGACTGACAATATAAAAGGCTCTTTTATTTTTAAAAGCCGAATCTAAGATTTGTTTTTCAATCTTTTTGCGAAGGACATATAATTTGGGTTCAAGTAAGGTATTCTCGGTTGTGTCGGTAATGAATAACTGCTTAATATCTGGTTCAGTGGCTAATGATCCGGTACCTAATACAGAACTGTTAACAGGAACATCTCTAATTGCCAACAAGGAAAGGCCTTCTTCTGTAATAGTCTTACGTATTACGTCCAACATCTCAGATTGTTCCTCAACATCTTTTGGTAAAAATACCAATCCTGTGCCATAACGACCTTTTTCGGGTACAGCGATTCCTTGTAACAGAATAAATTCGTGAGGTATCTGCACCATAATGCCGGCACCATCTCCGGTTTTCGAGTCGGCACCTTCAGCTCCGCGGTGTACCATATGCTCTAAGACCTGTAATCCTTTTTCTACAATTTGATGAGACTTAACCCCATGTATATTAACCAATAACCCCACTCCACAAGCGTCATGCTCGTAGCTGGGGTCATATAATCCTTGTCGATGTGGTAATCTATACTGTTGCATAATTTAATAACTTGGTAAAAACGGTTACGGAACTTGAAAAGTAACGATAAGAATTTGAAAAACGTGAAACGAGAAACATGAACTAAAAACTATATCTTTTCTCCTCCCGTAACCGTAAAAAAACTATCGAATAAATAACAATTCTCTGTATTTGGGCAATGGCCACATTTCATTATCGACCATCAGCTCAAGTTTATCAATATGGTAACGTATTTCATCCATCAATGGGGCAACCGTATCATGATATGCTATGGCTTTTTCTCTCTCAGATTCTATTTTATTGGCAACCTTCCGGGCTTCGATCATCGTATGAACTTTTTCTTTTATCACCAATAAATGGGCTGCAATTTTTTCGATTACTTCCATATCCTGATTTGCGATAACTTCACTCTTTTCGGCTGGGAACAAACTCTTAATCTTAAAAACATTATCCAGCAAAAGAGATTGATAACGAGTCGCGACAGGGACAATATGATTTATTGCCAAATCTCCAAGTACACGAGCTTCTATCTGTATCTTCTTGGTATATGTCTCCCATTTTACCTCATTTCTGGCATGAAGTTCTACTTCTGAGAATACATGTGTATCGGTAAACATCTTCACACTTTCCGGTTTCAAATAATTATCGTAAATTACAGGAACACTGGTTTCGCAATCTAATCCGCGGCGAGCCGCTTCAGCTTTCCATTCATCGCTATAACCGTTTCCATCGAAACGAATATTTTTCGATTCGTTTATATATTCTTTCAATACGGAAAGTATTGCTTTCTCGGTAGATTCGCCTTTAGCGATACGACTATCCACTAACGTTTTGAACTCTTGTAACTGATCGGCTACTGCAGCATTTAAAGCAATCATTGCCGAAGCACAGTTTGCCGAAGATCCTACAGCTCTGAATTCAAATCTATTACCGGTAAAAGCAAATGGTGATGTTCGATTACGGTCGGTATTGTCTCGGAGTATTTCTGGAATTTGGGTAACTCCCAAATCAAACCCCTCTTTACCGTTCATCTTAAAATCATCTTTTGAATTGAAAGATGCCATAGTATCCAAAATTTCGCTGACCTGTTTTCCCATAAATATAGATATGATAGCGGGCGGTGCTTCATTGGCTCCTAAACGGTGTCCATTAGTAGCCGATGCAATACTTGCTTTCAATAGTCCATTGTGGCGATAAACTGCAGTCATCAC
Source organism: Coprobacter secundus (assembly GCA_000803105.1). GTDB lineage: Bacteria > Bacteroidota > Bacteroidia > Bacteroidales > Coprobacteraceae > Coprobacter > Coprobacter secundus. The sequence continues at coordinate 122,963 of JTDA01000007.1, read as the reverse complement.
ATTAATAATAAATGTCATGAACTGTAAATTTTCTTTCGGAGTTTTTCCCGGTGCAAAAAGTAATATGCCGGTATCAGTACCTAAAGACCAGTTATTGTGCTTACCTGATCCATTGACTCCTTTGAACGGTTTCTCGTGTAACAAAACTCTGAAATTGTGACGACGTGCGACTTTTTTCATCACACTCATCAATAAGAGGTTGTGGTCGTTTGCTAAATTCACTTCTTCAAATATAGGCGCCAACTCAAACTGGTTAGGAGCAACTTCATTATGACGGGTTTTGGCTGGTATACCTAACTTCAGACATTCTATTTCGAGGTCTTTCATAAAAGCCGAAACTCGGGAAGGTATAGCACCGAAATAGTGGTCTTCAAGCTGTTGGTTTTTCGCGCTATCATGCCCCATTAATGTGCGGTCTGTCAGCAAAAGGTCAGGGCGAGCCGAATACAAAGCTTCATCTACCAAAAAATATTCTTGTTCCCAGCCTAAATATGAAAAGACTTTCTTTACATTAGGGTCGAAGTAATTGCATACAGCAGTGGCGGCTTTATTTACACTATTCAAAGCCCTCAACAAAGGTGTCTTATAATCTAACGACTCTCCTGTATACGAAACGAATATCGTAGGAATACATAGAGTATCGTCTACAATGAAAGCGGGAGATGATGGGTCCCAAGCAGAATATCCCCTCGCCTCAAACGTATTACGAATACCCCCGTTAGGAAAACTCGATGCATCGGGTTCTTGTTGAATCAACAATTTTCCGGAGAATTCTTCTACAACACCACCTTTACTATCGTGTTCTATAAAAGAATCGTGTTTTTCGGCTGTGCCTTCTGTCAAAGGGTGAAACCAATGGGTATAATGAGTAGCACCCATTTCCATTGCCCATTTTTTCATTCCAGCTGCAACACTATCTGCTATTTCTCGATTAAAAGGTGCACCGTTATCAATTACATTTACCAAGGCATCATATGTTTTTTTCGGTAAATATTTAAACATTTTTTCGCGATTAAACACATACTTGGCAAAATATTCTGAAGGACGTTCTGCAGGTTCTTCCACTGCTACAGCTTTATGAGTAAAAGCCTCTTCTACTACTTTGAATCTTAATGTTGACATAACAGATAAATTTATTCGTTATCGAGTGTAATTATTGTTTTTTATATTTTCCAGTTTTTCAGACGTTCTATAGCTTCGAAGGTGTCTTCATACTTTCCGAATGCAGTAAGCCGCAAATACCCTTCACCCGACGGACCAAATCCAACCCCTGGAGTTCCGACGATATGTCTTTCAAAGAGTAGTCTATCGAAAAACTTCCACGAAGTAATACCTTTCGGAGCTTTCACCCATATATAAGGAGCGTTTACACCTCCAAAAACTTCTAATCCTATCGATTTTAAATTGTCGTGCAACAATTTCGCATTTTTCATATAATAATTGATATGAGCTTTAGTCTGAATTTTCCCTTCAGGAGTATAGATTGCTTCTGCTGCTCGTTGTACTATGTAAGCAGTACCATTAAATTTCGTACTTTGCCGTCGGTTCCATAATCGGTTCAATGAGATTTTATCTCCAGCGAAATTAGAGGCCTTTAGTTCTTTCGGTACAACCGTATATCCACATCTTAAACCTGTAAATCCTGCTGTTTTAGAGAAACTTCGGAATTCAATCGCAACTTGTTTTGCTCCTTTGATTTCATAAATACTATGAGGGACATCCTCTTCTTGAATAAATGCTTCATAAGCAGCATCAAACAAAATAAGGATATTATTGGATATTGCATAATTCACCCATTTTTTTAGTTCCTTTTTTGATAAAGCTGTTCCGGTAGGGTTATTCGGATAACATAAATAAATCACGTCGGGACGTATCTCCGGAAGTTCCGGAATAAAATGGTTTTCTGCATTGCAAGGAATATAAACAATATTGCTCCAACGGCCGTCCTCGTTTTTCTCTCCTGCACGACACCCCATCACATTGGAATCGATATATACCGGATACACCGGGTCGGTCACCGCAATGCGATTGTCTTTGCTTAATATGTCCCCTATATTCCCTGTATCGCTTTTGGCTCCATCATTGATAAAGACTTCATCCGGGTCTAAGGAAATTCCTCTTGTTTCATAATCATGTTTGATAATCGTATCGATTAAAAAACGGTATCCCTGTTCTGGACCATACCCTTTGAATGTCTCTGAAACGGACATTTCGTCTACAGCCTTGTGCAGCGCATCAATAACTGCTTCTGGCAAAGGAAGAGTTACATCTCCAATTCCCAATCTGATTACTTTTGCTTCAGGATGAATCACTTTAAAAGCATTTACTTTCTTAGCAATTTCACTAAAAAGATAGCTCTCCGATAATTTTAAAAACTGCTCATTAACTAATGCCATATAACTAAATATTTCTCGTCTCTTTTCATACTTTATTAAAATCGATCGACTGTTTCCCCTTCGAAAACGGTAATTGCATCTCCCGTCATATAGATATGATTATCCAAATCACTCCATTCTATTAGCAAGTCACCTCCTAATAAATGAAGCACAGCTTTCCTTTCAGCAAATCCATTCAGTACAGCAGCCACCAACGTAGCACAGGCTCCTGTTCCGCAAGCAAGAGTTTCTCCTGTCCCTCTTTCCCACACTCTCATCCGTATATTGTTTTTCGATTCTATTATTGCAAATTCAACATTTGTTCGTTGAGGGAATAGAGGATGATGTTCGATAGAATAACCTGTCTGATGTAAATCTATATTATCAAAACTTTCCAAAAAGATAACGGTATGAGGATTTCCCATAGATATGCAAGTTATCTTATATTGTTCATCCCCGACAGAAAATGGTTCTCCGATGACGGAATCACCTATTCTCGATACGGGAATTAGAGAAGGAGAAATAATAGGTTCTCCCATATCAACACACACGTTTTTTACTTTATTTTTTTCTGTAACTGTAAATTTCAGCTTTTTTATTCCGGCCTTAGTTTCAAGAGTAATTTCCTTTTTATCAGTTAACCCTTTATCATATACATATTTTCCGATGCATCTGGATGCATTACCACACATCTCCGCTTCCGAGCCATCTGGATTGAACATTCTCATTTTGAAATCACAACTTTTCGACGGCAAAATAATAACCAATCCATCTGATCCGACACCAAAATGCCTGTCGCTCAATTCTATGGCCAACCTTTCAGGATTTTTTATATTTTCTTGAAATCCGTTTACATATATATAATCGTTACCGGTACCCTGCATTTTAGTGAATCTCATCTTATTTTTACATTTTGTAAACTAAAAAACCGAATGATATGTCTTTTTGATATTATTTTTCTGCAAATATAAACATATTGATATGTTATATACAAAAATATTATGTATAAAAATTACGTAAAAAAGTTATTGGTTATAATATAGTCATAAAAAGTACAATATATATAACAAATTGTTATCATATTACTATATATACTATACAATTTGTTATTTCAATTAAAAATAGAAAAATAATATATGAAGATATGCCGATATTTCATTTTTTTTCTTTAACTTTGCATGGTTTTTACGATAGAAACCACCTTACTATAACAATAATCACATTAATCTATCGTATATGCAGAATATAAAAAGCGTCTCTCTAATCTTAGATGACGGAACTGTATTTCGGGGAAAATCATTCGGTTATGAAAAAGCTACAGCCGGAGAAGTTGTTTTTAATACGGCAATGGTGGGATATCCCGAGAGTCTGACAGATCCTTCTTATTCAGGTCAAATTTTGGTTATAACATTTCCGTTGGTTGGAAATTATGGGGTTCCTCCCCGTTCTTTTAACAATGACAATTTATCCACTTTTTATGAATCGGAGAAAATACACGTCGAAGGCGTTATTATCTCCGATTATTCGTTTGAATATAGTCATTGGAATGCGACCCGAAGTCTTGCTGATTGGTTAAAAGAGGAAAAAATACCCGGTATTTTCGGAATAGACACGCGGGAACTGACTAAAAGGTTGAGAGAAAACGGTTCGATGAAAGGAAAAATCGTTTTTGATAACGATGATGAAATCGATTTTATAGACCCTAATATGGAAAATCAAGTAGCAAAAGTTAGTTGTAAAGATATTATCATATATGAACGGGGTCGAAAGCGCATCGTTTTGGTCGACTGTGGGGTGAAACATAATATAATCAGGTGTCTATTGAAACGAGATGTAACAGTGGTACGAGTTCCTTGGGATTACGATTTTAATATGCTCAGTTATGACGGATTATTCATATCGAATGGTCCGGGAAATCCAGATTTATGCAATGCTACTGTCGAAAATATTCGAAAGGCCATGAAAGAGGATAAACCGATTTTTGGTATCTGTATGGGAAATCAGTTATTGGCGAAGGCCAGCGGAGCTTCTACTTATAAGTTAAAATACGGACATAGGAGCCACAACCAACCGGTACGTATGATTGGTACCGACCGATGCTTTATAACTTCACAAAATCACGGTTTTGCCGTGGATAACAGTACACTAAGTGATGAATGGGAACCTCTTTTTATCAATATGAATGACGGAACAAATGAAGGCATAAGACATAAAGCCAAGCCGTGGTTTTCTGCTCAATTCCATCCAGAAGCGGCCAGCGGACCTACTGACACGGAATTTCTCTTCGACGAATTCGTAAATATGCTTTAAACTTGTAAAAATAGAAATAGATGAGCCATATAAAAGATAACATTAAGAAAGTTTTGATTCTGGGTTCCGGTGCTTTGAAAATCGGAGAAGCCGGAGAATTCGACTATTCAGGTTCACAAGCTCTGAAAGCTTTGAAAGAAGAAGGTATTTATACCATACTGATAAACCCTAATATCGCTACGGTACAAACATCGGAAGGTGTCGCTGATAAAATATATTTTCTGCCTGTGACTCCGTATTTTGTCGAAAAAGTAATACGAAAAGAGACACCGGATGGTATTTTACTGGCATTCGGAGGACAAACAGCCCTGAATTGCGGTGTCAAATTATATCAATCAGGAGTATTGGAAAAATATGATGTGGAAGTCTTGGGAACTCCGGTACAAGCAATCATTGATACTGAAGACCGAGAACTTTTCGTGAAAAAACTGGATGAGATAAATGTAAAAACAATAAAAAGTATTGCCACCGACAATTTAGAAGATGCTCTGGAAGCAGCTGATGAATTGGGTTATCCGATTATAATCCGTGCAGCTTATGCTTTAGGAGGTTTAGGTAGCGGGTTCTGTGACAATCCTGATGAACTGAAACGTATGGCCGAAAAAGCGCTATCGTTTTCTCCCCAAATATTGGTCGAAAAGTCGTTGAAAGGCTGGAAAGAAATCGAGTATGAAGTGGTGCGGGACAGATTTGATAACTGTATTACAGTATGTAATATGGAAAATTTCGACCCATTGGGTATTCATACGGGAGAAAGTATCGTTGTGGCTCCATCTCAAACTCTTACCAATAGTGAGTATCATAAATTACGAGAGCTGGCGATACGAATTATCCGGCATATTGGTATTGTAGGGGAATGTAATGTCCAATATGCTTTTGATCCACAGTCGGAAGATTACCGGGTTATCGAAGTCAATGCCCGATTGAGCCGTTCTTCGGCCTTGGCTTCGAAAGCAACGGGGTATCCTCTTGCTTTTGTCGCAGCAAAGCTGGGTTTAGGATACGGATTATTTGATTTGAATAATTCGGTTACAAAAACGACATCTGCATTTTTCGAGCCTGCATTAGATTATATCGTGTGCAAAATACCTCGTTGGGATTTAGCCAAATTTCAAGATGTAGACAGAGAGTTAGGCTCGAGTATGAAATCAGTGGGTGAAGTCATGGCTATCGGTCGTACATTTGAAGAAGCTATTCAAAAAGGGCTGCGCATGATTGGTCAAGGAATGCATGGATTTGTTAGTAATAAAGAGCTCGTTATTGCAGATATAGACAAGGCTTTAAGAGAACCGACCGATAAACGTATTTTCGTTATTTCGAAAGCATTCCGGCAGGGATACACTATAGATCAAGTACATGAACTGACTCATATAGATAAATGGTTTTTACAAAAACTTCATAATATCATCAGGACAGCTATTGAACTTGAAACTATCCAGGATATAGAGAAAATACCTGAAGATTTATTGAGAACAGCTAAAAAGCAAGGCTTTTCGGATTTTCAAATAGGCCGCTCGATATTGCAAGACAAAATGGACGATGCCGAAGCTACGATACTTACGATACGGAATTTAAGAAAAAAGAAGGGCATAACTCCTGTAGTGAAACAAATCGATACTTTAGCTGCAGAGTATCCAGCACAAACCAATTATCTATATTTGACGTATAACGGTGCAGAAAATGATGTAAAATACTTGGGAGATCAACGGTCGGTTATCGTTTTGGGCTCTGGAGCCTATCGTATCGGTAGTTCGGTCGAATTCGACTGGTGCAGTGTCAACGCTCTTAATACGATTCGAAAAGAAGGCTGGAGATCGGTAATGATTAATTATAATCCTGAAACTGTCTCTACCGATTACGATATGTGCGACCGACTTTATTTCGATGAATTGACTTTCGAACGGGTGATGGATATCATCGAACTCGAAAATCCCCATGGTGTCATACTTTCTACCGGAGGACAAATCCCCAACAATTTAGCAACTCGTCTTGATGAACAGAATGTAAATATTTTGGGAACTTCAGCTACATCTATAGATAATGCGGAAGACCGACATAAATTTTCGTCGATGCTTGACAGACTGGGAATCGACCAGCCTCGTTGGAGAGAATTAAGTACTTTCAACGATATTTTTGATTTTGTCGACGAAGTGGGCTATCCAGTATTAGTACGTCCTTCTTATGTATTGTCGGGTGCTGCAATGAATGTATGTTCCAATGATACGGAGTTGAAACAATTTCTTCAATTAGCAGCTAATGTTTCGAAAAAACATCCGGTAGTTGTAAGTGAATTTATACAACATGCAAAAGAAATCGAAATGGATGCTGTTGCTTGCAACGGAGAAGTTGTCATGTATGCTATATCGGAACACATAGAATTTGCCGGAGTACATTCTGGGGATGCAACGATACAATTTCCTCCTCAAAAATTATATGTGGAGACCGTTCGTCGCATAAAGAAAATTGCCGGTCAAATCGCTAAAGAATTAAAAATATCCGGACCTTTCAATATCCAATTTTTAGCTAAAAATAACGATATCAAGGTAATCGAATGTAATTTGAGAGCATCGAGAAGTTTCCCATTTGTCTCAAAAGTATTGAAAATAAACTTTATAGAATTGGCGACAAAGGTGATGATGGGACTTCCGGTAGAGAAACCGAACAAAAATGAATTTGATTTGGACTATGTCGGGATAAAAGCATCTCAATTTTCTTTTTCCAGATTGCAAAAGGCAGATCCGGTTTTAGGTGTAGATATGGCATCTACCGGAGAAGTCGGTTGTATTGGAGACGATACTTATGAAGCTGTGTTGAAATCGATGCTATCTGTAGGATACTCTATTCCAGAGAAAAATATCTTGTTATCAACGGGTACGGCAAAGCAAAAAACTGATATGCTCGATGCTGCTGTCATGCTACATAACAAAGGATACAAGCTTTTCGCAACAGGCGGGACCCATCAATTCTTGGCAGATAATGGAATCCCTTCTACACGGGTATATTGGCCCAGCGAAACTAAGCAATTTCCCCAAGCTTTGGATATGATTCACAATAAAGAAATAGATTTTGTTGTAAACATTCCTAAAAATCTTACTCAAACTGAATTAGACAACGGTTACAAAATACGTCGAGCAGCTATAGATTTCAATATTCCATTGATTACAAATGCTCGTTTAGCTTCGGCTTTTATTGGAGCATTTTGTAGTATGAATATCAGTGAAATACAAATCAAGAGTTGGGAAGAATATAAATGATTCTGTAAAAAGATAGAAAGAAGGAGGTATACTGTTTTCAGGATACCTCCTTCTTTCTTGTGATTACTTCAATTAAAATCTCACGTCGATACCTCCCATCGCGATAATTCCCGGCATGGGAAAGCCTTCGTTGATTGTATACGAAGTATTTGTTAAATTCTCACCTTTTACAAATAAAGTTATATTACGTTTGTCATTTCCGAAACGATATGCTATCCGAGCATTCAAAAGAGTATAATTTTCTTTATCTACCGGTTTTGTAGTAACATAAAGATTGAAAATGGACTGAGCATTAAGTGTAAAGCTCCATTTTCCAGGAGTATAATCAATTTCTCCGAATAATTTATGTTCAGGAGCACCGACCAAAGGTTTATTCATGTGTAAGTAACTATAGTTAGTTCCGAAATTCCAGTTTTTAAGAAAGTGGTATGATAAATCAAATTCCATCCCTTTGTTATAAAACTTTCCTGTATTTATATTTTTCATTTTCCCGTTAACGGGAGTCGCCACAATGGTATTTTTCCCATCGATATAAAATGCTGTAATTTCTGCATGCAATTTTCCATTTAAGAATTGTTGTCCGACCGATATTTCATAATTAAGCATACTTTCTGGTTTCAAATCGGGATTGGCCGGGGCATACATGTATAGTTCTCTGATATTCGGACTTCTGAAACCTTTAGAGAAGGATGCTTTAATCGTATTTCCATGAAAGGGATTAATCGTCAATCCGGCTTGCGGAACCCATTCGTTTCCGAATGTAGTATTATGTTCATAACGGACTCCGGCATTCAAGTTCAAAATGCTCCACAATTCTTGTTGCATAACAATATATCCAGCCAGTTCATGCACACTTTTATCTATAATTAGTTTTTCTGTTCCGTCGAAGTTATCATTCCATGCATGTCCGCCCCAATTCTTATAATCTACCCCTAAAGTAAATTGATTTCCGGGAAACAGAAAGAACGATTCATATGCCAAAACACCATAATTAAAATCGGTAGAACGAAAGTAATATGTGCTGGGGATATCTGTATTCTGTCCATCGTCTATTTTATGATTTCCCCAATTATAAAACAGTTGTATTGCACCGTTATGTTTATCGAATTTATTGGACAAGGAGGCAGAAGCTGTACCTCTCCATATTTTCATCCAGTTATGATACATAGGTTCAACTATCGTACCGGGATTATGAGTGTCATAGTATGCTAAACTGACATCTCCCATCACTGAAAAGTGGTTATTTATATTATAGCCTAATTTGCCGAAACCATTAGTTATATTAAATTGAGAATTGGGACGATGACCATCAGTACGGTCGTGATTGATAGAGAAAAAGCTGTTGAATTTACCCAATTTCACTCCATTGTTCACCATATATTTCTGTGTATTATATGACCCATACATTATCCGGGCATGTGTTGTAACCCCTTCTTCGTGTTGGCTACGGGTTATGATATTCACGACTCCGCCCATAGCATTGGAGCCATATAGTAAGGAGCCTGGGCCTCGTATCACTTCTACTCTATCTACGTCGGAAGCTACATAAGTATCGGGTAAACTGTGCCCAAAAACTCCTGCCCATTGAGGCTGTCCATCGAACAACATCAAGACTTTATTCCCAGCTCCGACCCCTCGGATATTTACTGCTCCTGCTCCTCCATTCGATACGCCGAACCCTGTGATGCCTTTCTGTGTAACAAATAATCCGGGAACTCGTTGTGACAATACCGGTAATAGAGCCGATTCACTACTTTTATCTATTTCTTCCCTTGTTATAACAGATACAGACAGAGGAATATTGTTCTTATTTACTAAAGTTTTATTAGCAGTTACAACGACTTGCTCTATTTCTAAAGTATCAGATAATGAACAGTTTGCTTTAGCTGAATTATATCCTGCCAAACAAAATAAAATTAATGCTGTAATTTGAAATTTTTGTTTCATTTTTTATTTATTATTTGTAATACCTTTTTATAAAATCGTGTTACGAGAAAATCGTATTAACCAATTGTAAAATATTTCAACTCATCTTTTCAAATATGATACATAAAATAATTTTTTCTTATATATTATTCGAATATAGAGAATAATCCCTGATTTGTGCTATTATTTTTCTAAATCGTGTTACTTTGTATTCAAAAAAATTAATCAGCTCGGCTCATAACTAATTTACCGTGTTTGATATCACGTATGGAGACCAATTTGTCTGATAACTCAGTCAATCGATAAGCTTCTCCTTTAACCGTAGCAATATGCAAGCAAAAGTTTTTGTTCAGATAATATTGTGCCGATGATAAAATAACATCTTGATAAAATTGTTGTATTTCGTCGATTCGCTGAGGTATATTTTTCTTAGACTGGTCATACATAATAATTATCGTTCCTGCAACGATATGATTGCATTGCCATTTTTTTTCCGCTATGTTTTTTTCTACAAGAAAACGAATAGCCTGTGAACGATTGGCAAAACCATTATCTATAACAAACCGGTCAAGAGAATTGACCAATTCCTCATCTAATGAAACACCAAATCTCTTTAAAGCCATATTGCAAATTTTATCTTATTTAATACTAATTTCGTTTGTCATAAGTTAAAACAAGTTCAATAAATATTTGTTTACATAATAAGTAAAAACATTTCTGCATTAATCTTGTTTTAACCTAAGAAACAACATTAATATGACAAATTATTTTATCATAAAATACACCCACAACAAAGACTATATAAATGCCACCATCGATCAGCAATGTGATGATATATCTCTTGGTGAAGGTCTCAAAGATATATGTCTTTATTTGAAAAATAATCATTCTCAAATATTTACAGAAATACAATTATCTGAAAATAGAGAATTTACTATTTCGTGGGAACAAGATATTACATCCTCCAATTATCTTTTAATGCCTGGTCACGATATTATCCATCGACTGAAAGAATTAAAGAATATCATAGAAAATTCCCAAAATTTCGAACAAAAATACAAAAAATTTGACTTTATAACAGACAATATGAATATTAATATCGACGATATTATTGTCTGTCTCTCAGATAAAGGGAAAAAAGAAGCAATAAGTAAATATTCTGAAGAATTGTCCTTTTTAATGACAAAAGTCGTTCCTAAGTTAATTCCTCTAAATCAAATAAAAATAGAAGTTTCCGGTATGAGTTTTATTATGGTGAAAAATATTCTATCGGAAATATACGAGCAAATACCCGGCGAAAGAAAAAACAAGTTCCACTATCAAATAGATTTTGATGAACTTGTTTTTAGATGATTATGTGTTGATGAAAATGAGGCTGTCTCAAAATATATATTGAGATGGCCTCTATTTTATTCTAAACATGAATCATTGATATTTTTTTAAAAAGGAATTTTCCCCGTTCCTTTTTCCGTGGTTTCTCTTACCGGAGATTTTCCTATACAGTTTTGAATATCATTTTTAATGTAATGATACAAAAAGAATACGGATAAGCTTTAACAGAAAGAAGGTAAGGCTTGTCAGATATTTTTATCAATAGTCATTGACATAAAAAAGCTGCCCCAAATTTTATTTTGAGACAGCTTTATTGTTTTTTTATAAATCAAAGATTTTCTTTTTCTTTGGCTGGATTTTTATAATATATTTTCCCTTCAATATATTCTTGAGTTGCAATCAAAGTGGGCTTTGGCAACTTTTCGTAATATTTGGAAATCTCAATTTGTTCCCGGTTTTCGAAAACTTCTTCCAAATTATCATTATAAGAAGCAAATTCTTGTAATTTCTTTTCCAAATCAGCTTTCATTTCAACCGCAATCTGATTGGCTCTTTTACCAATAATACAAACTGTTTCATATACATTACCTGTATCTTCTGACAATGCGATCATATCGCGGGTCACCGTGTTAGTGGGTGCATTCGATTTTTTGTAATCCATATCTCTTTTCGATTATTCTTTTACGTATTTATTTGCTACATTAAACATGCGTTTGGCCTCTTTCATATTAGAAGATTCGGGAAATTCATTTATGAAACTGTAATATTCATCAATTACATCCCGGAAACGGTCTATTTTCTTTTCTTCAACACTTTGAGTAGCTTCCTGAAACTTAGCTTTCAAAATAAGGAAAGATAATGTTTCTCTATATTTTGTGTAGGGATAGTCTCTCAATGCATTTTGGGCCGTTATTACTGCAGACTCATAATTATTGCCCATATAGTTTCCTAAATTATAGTACAACTGAGCACTTAACAATTCTTTTTCTACCAATTTTTCCTGTAAAGAAATGATTATGTCTTGCGCTTCTTTGGCTCTTTCACTTTTGGGAAAGTACTCTAAAAACATTTGTAACTCGTCTATGGCCTTATATGTTCCTGACTGGTCGAGTGCCGGTTCGGGAGAATCCAGATAATATCCATATCCTGCATAAAATCTGGATAATTCGGCATATTGTCCTTTAGGATAATTGGTATAATATGTTGTAAAATATTGTCCTGAAGTTATATAATCTTTGGCCAGATAATGACTTCTTGCCAATAAATAAAGTGATTCTTCTGCTTTGTCAGTACCTTTGAATATAGTCACCAGCTCTTCCAATAATGTATACGCTCTCGAATATTTTTTCTGTTCAAAATATTTCTTAGCATACTCATATTTCAGCTCATAATCCTGGCTTTTAAGTATTTTATTGTATTCGCTGCATGAAGCGAAAAGCATGATTATGGCAAATAAATATATAATTTTTCTTTTCATATGCTTAAATAATGTGCAAATGTAGGAAATAGCATCGAATAACAAAAACAAAAAAATGAATTTTAACGGATATACTCTATTAAATAAACAAAATAGCACAGGTCTCTGCTGTGTATTGCCGACCTGTACTATTCTATATGTATGATTATTAAAAAAGATTACAATTGATATAGTTGGTGTGCAGCCATCAACTCAAGGCTATGTTTGCGCAAAATATCGATACACATATTTATATCGTTAGGGCGAATTACCACATGTGCAACATCGCCTGAAGAAAAGGCATACATGTATTCAATAAATACTCCAGCCTTTGACAGATAGTGCAATGCTTTTGATAAGGCTCCCGGAGTATTCGGACAATTTAAGCAGACAACTTCCGTCAATGTTACTCCGAAATGATTGTCTTTAAGTAGTTTGTAGGCCTTATCCGGGTCTGATACAATGACTCTAAGAATACCAAATTCTGCATTTTCAGCCATACTGAATGCCGATAAATTGATTCCGGCGTTACCTAGCACTGAGGTCACTTCATTTATACGTCCAGTTTTGTTTTCGAGAAAAACCGATAATTGCTTTATAATCATAATATTTACAGGTTTATTGTATATTTCGGTTATCTATCACTCGTTTAGCTTTTCCTTGACTGCGTTCGAGGCTACGTGGTTCCACTAATTTTACATTTGCGGCAATGCCCAGTACGCTTTGCAAACGATGAGCTATTTTCTTTTTTAATTCTACCATTCGGGTAATTTCGTCGGAATAGCATTCGGGACGTACTTCAACCAATACTTCGAGAGTATCCAAATTATTTTTGCGATCGACAATCAGCATGTAATGAGGTTCGAATTCTTGCATTTCAAGTATTACACTTTCGACTTGGGATGGGAATACGTTTACACCTCGAATAATCAACATATCATCGCTGCGTCCTGTAATTCGGGTCATACGAACCGTAGTTCTACCGCAAGGACATGGTTCGTATATCAACGAACATAAATCTTTGGTACGATATCTAAGCAAAGGCAGACCTTCTTTAGTGATTGTAGTGAATACCAATTCTCCTGACTCTCCGGGGGCTAAGGGTTCTAACGTTTTAGGGTCTATTATCTCCGGATAAAAGTGGTCTTCACTGATATGAGCTCCATGCTGATATTCGCATTCATGGGCGACTCCCGGTCCCATAACTTCACTGAGCCCGTAAATATCGTAAGCTTTTATGCCCAGTTTGGATTCTATCTCACGGCGCATATTTTCGGTCCAAGGTTCTGCACCGAATATGCCAACTCTCAATTTAAACTCCTCTCTCGGTATGCCAGAATCCTGTATGGCATCTGCCAAATATAATGCGTAAGAAGGTGTACAAGCCAGAGCTGTGGGCCCGAAATCTCGCATCAGTTGTATTTGTTTTGCAGTATTTCCACTTGACATGGGTATGACTGTCGCACCCAGATTTTCGACACCGTAATGTAGTCCCATTCCTCCAGTAAATAAACCATAGCCATATGATACGTGAAATATATCATTTTTATCGGTTCCGTAAGCAGAGAGACATCGCGCTACTGATTCGGCCCAAGTTACAAGGTCTTGACGAGTATATCCAACGACAGTAGGCCGTCCAGTAGTTCCTGACGATGCGTGTAAACGCACAATCTCAGACATAGGTACGGCAAAGAGGCCAAATGGGTAATTGTCCCGTAAATCTTGCTTTGTTGTGAACGGTAATTTTACAATATCGTCAATAGAATTTATATCATTAGGTGTTATTCCTATTTCCTGCATTTTTTTTCGATAAAAAGGTGTATTATGATATACTCTCTCGACAGTTTGTTTCAAGCGTATCCCTTGCAATTTGCGCATATCTTCACGCTTCATGCATTCCATGGTTTCATTCCAAATCATTTTTTGTATTCCTCTTTTTATTGTTATTTTATGGATTTTAGGCAAAGTAAGTAAAAAATGCCGATTCGTACGTATATTAATGGAAAAACTTTTAATGTGTTATAAAAATGAATTGATAAAATTTTATTTGAAATAAATATTCTATTGTAAAGAATTGTAATGCTTTAATTCTATATAATATCTCCCTAATATTGCACCATTTTTTCGTATATTCGCATCAAAATATCCATACAAATTATGTCTGAAAAAAAACTTTTACGGTCAAACAATAGAATAATAGCCGGAGTATGTGGCGGGTTGGCCGATTATTTCGATATAGATGCTACTCTCATGAGAGTAATCGTCGTATTAGCTGCAGTATTTACCGGTTTTTTCCCGATAATTGTCGCTTACGTGATACTTATATTCGTCATACCTGAAGCTCGATAATAACTGGATAATAACTGACTATACAAAATTGTCTTATGGAGTTTAAAATAGTTTCTTCATATAAACCTACCGGAGACCAACCGGAAGCTATAGATGAGTTAAGTCAGGGCATTAAGGACAATATTCCTTATCAGACTTTGCTAGGGGTAACCGGTTCAGGAAAGACTTTTACAATGGCTAACGTCATTGAAAGGGTTCAAAAACCGACGTTGATTCTTAGTCATAATAAAACTTTGGCAGCACAATTGTACGGTGAATTTAAGAACTTTTTCCCGGATAATGCTGTGGAATATTTTGTATCGTATTATGATTACTATCAGCCTGAAGCCTATATCCCAACCACAGATACGTATATAGAGAAAGATCTTGCGATAAATGATGAAATAGAGAAACTCCGGTTATCGACTACATCGTCTTTGCTATCCGGACGGAAGGACGTCATTGTGGTTTCGTCTGTGTCTTGTCTGTATGGTATCGGGAATCCTGAAGATTTTCATAGCAATGTTATTGACCTTCATGTAGGCATGAAACTGGAGAGAAATAATTTTCTTCGTTCTTTGGTCAATAGCCTTTATTCAAGAAATGAAGTTGTACTGGATAGAGGTAATTTCCGAGTGAAAGGCGATACTGTCGATATATTTTTGGCTTATGCAGATATTATATTAAGAGTTATTTTCTGGGGTGAAGAAATAGAATCCATTGAGAGTATAGATCCGGTGAGTGGACATACTATTACTCTTTTCAATGATTATAAGGTATATCCTGCTAATATTTTTGTTACAACAAAAGAACGTATAGATAGGGCAATAGGAGAAATAGAAATTGATTTGGGTAAGCAGGTTGAATTTTTTCAGTCGATAGGGAAAAATCTGGAAGCCAAGCGTATACAAGAAAGGGTTACTTATGATTTGGAAATGATTAGAGAGGTTGGCCATTGCTCTGGAATAGAGAACTATTCGCGATACTTTGACGGACGAGCAGCCGGGACACGGCCTTTCTGTCTTATGGATTACTTTCCAAAGGATTTTATGGTTATCATAGACGAAAGTCATGTTACTATACCTCAAATACGAGCTATGTACGGAGGGGATAATTCTCGTAAAGCTAATTTGGTGGAATATGGGTTTCGCCTGCCGGCAGCTATAGATAACCGTCCTTTAAAGTTTGAAGAGTTTGAGGAATTGGCCAAACAGGTAATTTTTGTGAGTGCTACTCCTGCCGATTATGAACTGGAGAAGAGTGAAGGTGTCATTGTGGAACAGGTGATACGTCCTACAGGATTGTTGGATCCTGTTATAGAAGTTCGTCCAAGCCTAAACCAGATAGATGATTTGTTGGAAGAAATTCAAGTACGTATAGAAAAAGATGAACGAGTATTGGTAACTACGTTGACCAAACGTATGGCGGAAGAGTTGAATACATATCTTCTGCGTCTCGATATCCGTTGTAACTATATCCATTCGGATGTAGATACTCTGGAGCGGATAAAAATCATCGACGATTTACGTAATGGATTGTATGATGTCCTTATCGGAGTTAATTTATTAAGAGAGGGGCTTGACTTGCCCGAGGTATCATTGGTAGCGATACTTGATGCTGATAAAGAAGGTTTTTTAAGGTCTCATCGGTCTTTGACTCAGACTGCAGGTCGTGCCGCCAGAAACTTAAACGGAATGGTAATCATGTATGCTGACAGGATTACGGAAAGCATGCAGAAAACTATAGATGAAACCAATCGCCGAAGGGAGAAACAGTTAGCTTATAACGAAAAGCATAATATTACTCCTCAAGCCATTCAAAAAGCCAAAAACTCTGTTCTTAATAAAGAAAATACCGGTGCAGAACCTATTTTGTATAGAGAAGAATACAGTCAGAATGTGAATATAGCTGCCGATCCCGTAATACAATATATGAGTAAAGACCAATTGAAGAAAACAATTGAGAAAACTCGTAAAGCAATGGTTGAAGCGGCCAAGAAGATGGAATTTATTGAAGCGGCACAATTACGCGACGAACTGATAAAGTTAGAAGATAAATATGCAACCCTTTAAATTTATTGATATATTGTATGAAATCGGATATAGAAATTGCCAGAGAGACCAAGTTGGAATTAATAAATAAAGTAGCTTGTTCTATAGGAATAGATGATGATGAACTGGTTCATTACGGCAAATATATAGCCAAAGTTCCGATACATCTGATAAGTGAATCAAAAATAAAACGGCATCGTCTGATACTGGTAACATCTATTTCCCCTACTCGGTTGGGAATAGGTAAAACGACAGTCAGTATAGGACTCGCTTTAGGATTGAATAAATTAGGTAAGCGGGCCGTTGTAGCTTTGCGTGAACCGTCTTTAGGTCCATGTTTCGGAATCAAAGGAGGGGCGGCAGGAGGCGGATATGCTCAAGTATTGCCTATGGAAGACATTAACCTTCATTTTACAGGGGATTTCCATGCAGTTACTTCTGCCCATAATATGATATCTGCTTTACTGGATAACTATATATATCAAAATCGCAATCAGGGGACGGCATTGAAGAGTGTTGTATGGAAACGGGTTTTGGATATTAATGACCGGGGATTGCGACAAATAATATCCGGACTGGGTGGTAGTTACAATGGCGTTCCGACAGAAACCGGATTTGACATTACTCCGGCATCGGAGTTGATGGCAATATTGTGTTTGGCTTCGGACTTGGTTGATTTGAGGAGACGCATCGACAAGATTTTGTTAGGATATCGTATCGATGGTTCTCCTTTTTTGGTAAAGGACCTTGGTATAGGCGGTTCGATTACAGCTTTGTTGAAAAATGCGATTCTCCCCAATCTGGTACAAACGACAGAAAATACGGCAGCATTTATTCATGGAGGACCATTTGCGAATATCGCTCATGGTTGCAATTCTGTGATAGCTACTAAAATGGCTTTGACATATGGTGATTATACCATTACCGAAGCCGGATTCGGGGCAGACCTCGGAGCGGAAAAATTTTTCAATATTAAATGTCGACAGAGCGGTTTGTCTCCCAGCCTCACAGTTATCGTTGTTACTTTGCAAGGATTGAAGTTGCATGGGAATATTCCTGAAGAACAGATTAAATTGTCAAATGTGGACGGAGTTAGAAAGGGCATTGATAATCTTGACAAACATATAAAGAATATGCAGGCTTTCGGACAGACCGTATTGGTTGCTCTAAATCGTTTTTCCACTGATAGTGATGAGGAAATCGACATACTCCGTAAGTATTGTGCCCAAAAAAGTGTTCGTTTTGCAATAAACAATGCTTTTTCCGAAGGTGGTAATGGTGCACTGCATTTAGCTAAGGAAGTTGTAGAGGCGGTAGGGTCTCAGCCTTCTCTTCCTCTTAAATTTACGTATGAAAATGAAGACCGTATACGTACTAAAATAGAAAAGGTGGCTTGTAAAATATACGGTGCGGGAAATGTAAAATTCAGTAAAAAGGCAGAAGAAAAGCTACAGCAAATCGAGAATTTAAAACTCAATCATTATCCGGTATGTATTGCCAAGACTCAATATTCGTTTACAAATGATCCGAAGCAGACCGGAACTGTTGAAAATTTTGAATTCGAAATAAATGATATAGTTATCAATAACGGGGCGGAATTTGTTGTCGCATTGGCGGGTGATATTATACGTATGCCGGGACTTCCGAAGATACCGAATGCTTATAAAATAGACGTCATCAACGGAGAAATAACGGGATTAAGCTAAAGGATATAATGAAAGAATATAAATTGCAGGACTGGTTGCCAACTACTAAAAAAGAGATTGAACTCAGAGGATGGGATTATATAGATGTGATTCTTTTCTCGGGTGATGCTTATGTAGATCATCCCTCATTCGGGGCTGCAGTTATCGGGCGGACTTTGGAATCTGAAGGGTTACGAGTGGCAATTGTCCCCCAACCGAACTGGCGAGATGATTTGAGAGACTTTAAAAAATTAGGTCAACCCAGATTGTTTTTCGGAATTTCGGCGGGAGCTATGGATTCGATGGTAAACCACTATACGGCCAATAAACGGCTTCGGTCGGACGATGCCTATACTCCCGACGGCCGGGCCGGCATGCGTCCGGACTACCCTACTATCGTCTATACTCAAATATTGAAAAAACTATATCCTGATGTTCCGGTTGTTATTGGAGGGATAGAGGCCTCTTTGAGACGGCTTACCCATTATGATTATTGGGAGAATCGTTTGCGCCCCAGTATATTAGTCGATTCGAAAGCCGACTTATTGATATATGGTATGGGAGAAAAGCCGATAAGAGAGTTGGTTGCCCGTCTGCTCGACGGAGAAACAATGGATTCTATAAAAGATATCCGACAAACAGTTGTAATCACCTCTACTCATGAAATTCCCAAGGAGACAGAAAATGATACGGATGTTGTTTTGGCTTCTCATGAACAATGTCTTGCGAACCGAAAATTGCAATCGGTCAATTTTAAATATATAGAAACAGAGTCGAATAAATATGAAGCTCGCCGATTATGGCAAAAATGCGGGGACGTTGTCGTAAAAGTCAATGTTCCTTTCCCTCCAATGAGCGAAGAGGAAATAGACGCTTCATTTGATTTGCCTTATACCCGCTTGCCTCATCCTAAATATAAGGGGAAAACCATTCCAGCTTATGAGATGATAAAATTTTCGGTAAATCTCCATAGAGGATGTTTTGGAGGATGTGCGTTTTGCACTATATCTGCACATCAGGGAAAATTTATTGCTTCCCGCTCGAAACAGTCGATATTAAAGGAGGTGAAAGAAATTATAAGTATGCCGGATTTTAAAGGTTACTTGAGTGACTTAGGCGGCCCGTCGGCCAATATGTACCAAATGCACGGTTCTGACAAGAGGATATGCCGTAAATGTAAACGCCCTTCCTGTATTTATCCGGAAATATGCCCGAATTTGAATACGGACCATACTCCATTGCTGGATATATATCATAGTGTGGATGCTCTCAAAGGGATAAAAAAGTCGTTCATTGGCAGTGGAGTTCGTTATGATTTGCTACAGTATCGCCATAAAGATGAAAAAATAAATGAAGCTAATAGAAGATATACTCGAGAACTTATTGGCAGACATGTTTCAGGAAGATTGAAGGTTGCACCGGAACATACCTCCGACCGGGTTTTAAGTGTTATGAGAAAGCCTCCATTCAAACAGTTTGAAACTTTTAAAAAAACGTTTGATGCGATAAATCAGGAGGAAGGCTTAAAGCAGCAGATAATCCCGTATTTCATATCAAGCCATCCGGGTTGTCATGAAGAAGATATGGCCGAGTTGGCTGTCATCACAAAAAAACTGAATTTTCATTTGGAACAGGTTCAAGATTTTACCCCTACCCCGATGACGCTGGCAACAGAAATATATTATACCGGATATCACCCTTATACCGGAGAAAAAATATTTACAGCTCACAGCCCAGAAGAAAAATTGGCGCAAAGGCAATTTTTCTTCTGGTATAAACCTGACCAGCGGAAAAAGATAGAACAAGAGTTGATACGCATACATCGTAGAGATTTATTGCAAAAATTGTATGGTAGTTTTATTCGATATGATAATTTTGCCGATAGGCAGAAACGAAGAAAGAAATAATATAAAATAATTGTTATATATGAAACGAACAATAAACAGTTTAATTATGGCCGGAACCGTTGTATTATCAGCCTGCCAAACACAAAAAAGTGATACAGGCGAGATTATCGGCAAAAGTTCTCCGAAGATTGAAAACGGAATTATGACTCCTGAAGTTATGATGAGCCTCGGAAGAGTCGGAGGTGTAGAATTATCGCCTGATAAACAAAAGATTCTGTATGGAGTTACTTATGTAAGTATTCCAGAAAATAAAAGTAACCGGGAGCTTTTTGTCATGAATATTGATGGAAGTGATAGAAAGCAGATTACCCGGACTCCAAAATCGGAACAAAATGCTGTATGGATACAGAATGGAGCAAAAATAGCATTTTTGTCAACGGAGAGCGGAAGCTCACAGCTTTGGGTAATGAATGCGGATGGCAGCCAACGCGTTCAGATAAGTAATCAGGAGAATGGAATAGATGGATTCGTTATATCTCCGGATGAAACCAAGATAGTGTTTTTTTCTAATATAAAATACGGACAAAGGGCTTCTGACTTATATCCTGACCTTCCCAAGGCTACGGGTCGTGTTATTGATGATTTGATGTATAAACATTGGGATGAATGGGTCGAGAGCATTCCGCATCCATTTGTTGCCGATTTTAACGGAAAAGATGAGATAAAGAATATTTCTGATATTATGGAAGGGGAACCTTATGAAGCCCCGATGAAACCTTTTGGCGGGACGGATGATTTTGCGTGGACACCTGACAGTAAAAATATTGTGTATACATCTCGTAAGAAGCAGGGTAAGGAGTATTCTCTATCTACAAATTCTGATATATATATTTACAATATAGAGAGTAAGGATGCACGAAACTTGACTGAAGGAATGATGGGATATGATACTAATCCACGCATATCTCCTGATGGACATTATATGGCTTGGATGAGTATGGAGCGCGATGGTTATGAATCGGATAAAAACCGATTATTTATTCTTGATTTACAAAGTGGGGAAAAGCGTTACTTAACAGATGAGTTTGATTACAGTCTCGATCAGCTTGTATGGGCGGAGAATAGCAAAGACATTTATTTTTTAAGTGTTGTCCAAGGGACAGAACAGATATTCAAAATAAATATTGAAAGTAAAAAAATAGATCAGATTACTAATGGGGATTTTGATTATGCTTCCATCTCTCCGGTTAATGATGAAACGTTGATTGCTTTACGTCATTCTATTTCAAAGCCCGATGAAATTTATTCTATAAAAATGTCGACTAAAGAGGTGTCAGAACTGTCTTTTGAGAATAAGGATATTCTTGATCAACTAACGATGGGTAAAGTTGAGGGACGCTGGATAGGAACTACAGATAACAAAAAAATGTTGACGTGGATTATATATCCGCCTCATTTTGACCCGAATAAAAAATATCCGACATTACTGTATTGTCAGGGAGGACCTCAAAGTCCTGTGAGTCAATTCTGGTCATATCGTTGGAATCTACAACTGATGGCAGCTAACGGATACGTTATCGTTGCACCTAACAGACGAGGATTATATGGATTCGGACAAGAATGGCTCGAACAGATAAGTGGTGATTATGGTGGTCAAAATATGAAAGATTATTTCTCGGCTATAGATACGATGAAAAAGGAAAGCTTTGTCGATGAAGACCGTCTGGGAGCTGTAGGAGCAAGTTATGGAGGATTTTCCATTTATTGGTTGGCCGGACATCATGAAAAACGATTTAAAGCTTTTATTGCTCATGCCGGAATTTTCAATTTAGAACAGCAATATGTAGAAACTGAAGAAATGTGGTTTGCCAACTGGGATTTGGGTGGAGCATATTGGGAAAAAGATAATGCTATCGCTCAACGGAGTTATGCAAATTCTCCTCATAAGTTTATTGATAAATGGGATACGCCTATATTAGTTACTCACGGAGAGCATGATTACAGGATATTGGCTTCGCAAGGTATGGCAGCATTTAATGCTGCTGTATTGAGAGGGGTTCCGGCAGAGATGGTTGTATTCCCTGATGAAACTCACTGGATTTCTCAACCACAAAATGCAATTTTGTGGCAACGTGTATTTTTCCGTTGGCTTGACCATTGGCTGAAATCAGAAGAGAACAAGTGATTTGTTGCTTTATTGAATGATAAGAAAAGAAGGTGCCTGAAAAGGATGCCTTCTTTTTTTGTGTACAGTCCCTTTTTAAAAGGACTGTACTTTTTGTTTAAAATAAAAGCGGAATTATTGAGAGTGTATAAGATAAGGTGTGCTATCCACATATTGCTAAATAGACTCTTTGCTTCAACGGGCAATTGACTTAAGGAGCAGTTTGACAATAAAGTAAAGCGTACATTAATCTACAGCCAAATAGGGAAAAAACGAAATAAACTATAGAAAATTAATGTGTTAAAAACGGATGATTATTGGTAATATTTATTATTTTTGTGATTGAATTGAGCTACAATTCTTTCCGGACATATTTAGAAATAAGAAGAAGTGTTATGCTTATCTTGTGGTTTGAAAACCTGAGAAACTTTCAAAGATGTACAAGGGATAGCATAGTGGTTTTCACGCTATAGCATGGGCTATTATTGTTACATCTGCATATATGGTTTCCTACAACCTTCAAGTAAAGAGTATGGCTACAGTTCTACGCTTCGTGGTTTAATAAAAGTCCTTGTGGAAACTAAAGGAAAAAATGGAGGATGAAATATGAAGAACTTTATGTTGCCTTTTTTGTTATTTCCCCTTTTTGCAATAGGTGGATGTACAGACAATGCGTCTAAAACGGGAACAAAAACAGAAGCGCACGAGCAACTTGTGCAAACATATACCGTAGAACGGTATAAACTCTTTCCAACACAAAATATGTGGACATTTATCAAACTTGACACACAAACAGGTCAAATGTGGCAATTGCAATATAGTATAAATGATGATAAAGGACGGTTTGAGTATGACCTTAATCCTAACGCACTTGTTGTTAATGGAAAGAAAGTTAATGGTCGCTTTGAACTTTACCCGACTCAAAATATTTACAACTTTATCCTTCTTGACAAAATAGATGGAAAAACATGGCAGGTTCAATGGTCGCTTGACGAAGAAAATCGTGCAGTTCTTCCTATCATTAAATAAAATGCAGTTTGATAATCAATCTAATACGATTTGAGTTATGAAAAAAATCTTCTTTTCGCTGTTTCTCACATTTACATTTTTTACAACAGCATTCGCCCAGAAAGAATCGGAACACTTAACATTCAAAGGTGTTCCAATTGATGGTACACTGAATGAGTATGTGGTATAAATGAAGCAAGCAGGTTTTACGCATATTGGCACACAAGATGGCACTGCAATTTTACAAAGAGATTTTGCAGGGTTTAAGAGTTGCACTGTTGATGTTTCAACACTTAAAGCAGTAAATGTAGTTAGTACAATTGGTGTTATTTTCCCTGCATGTGAGGATAGATGTACTTGGTACACTACATTTGAAACTAAAAATGGCGATATACAATTGTCTTTACAAAAAGGCGAATACGGACAATGCTTCGTTTTGTTAGAGTATTATGACAAAATAAATACTGATACCGTTCGCTCGGCAGCTATGAATGATTTATAATCAGTATTTTGCTTCAATAATATGACTGGAGAATCTATTTCAATAATAGCGATAATCATTGCTTTGATATTAATTCTATGGCTTTACGTTTTTCCCCCTGCAAAAATGGCAAGAAAAAGAGGTCGTAGCGCCATTGGATGGGTTTTACTCTTTTGGATAATTTCTCCACTTTGGGGGATTATCGTGTTGTTTGCATTAGGCGATAGCAAACAGAAAATTCGTGAAGATATAATGGAGGAACTTCATCGTAATTAGTATTAGAATTGACATATGAACTTTTTGCTTGCCATACTTATCTGTGTCGTTGCTACTTCTATCGTTATTATAGTAACCATCCGAAAACGCCTAAAAAACAAATCCAAAGAATTATCAGAGAAATTAAATCATATATCCGCTTATAGTGAGAAGTTCAGTTACGAGCAAGCCCAAGAGAGATTATCTAAACTCAAAGACGTTGTATTTGCTGATATTCCGACTGACCTTAATAACGGCTTTTATGGCAAGATAATCTCTGCAACGCAGGAAAAAAAATTTATCAATTATTATAAACCACATTTTCAAGAGGCGTATTCTCTTCTGAAGAAACTTGAAGCCTTTAACATCACTCCATCTGAAACCATTACCAAATTCATCAATGATTTTGGAGCCATCAATAAACTTGTAAAACAACATAATGATACGGTAATAAATTCCTTACTTGATACATATGAAGATTTTTTCGACCATTGTCTAAAATATCCATTAGACAAGCAACAAAGACGCTCTATCGTTTCAGAAGAAGATAATTGCTTGGTCGTTAGTAGTGCAGGTAGTGGAAAGACCTCTTCTATTGTTGGAAAAGTCAAGTATCTCACAGAAGTAAAGGATATTGCACCTCATAAAATCTTACTAATTAGTTACACAAACAAAGCAGCAGCCGAACTTACGGAGAGAATGACCACTGATGGTTTGAAAGGTTATACATTTCATAAATTAGCCATTGATATTATAGGAAGAGCAACAGGCATAAAACCCTCTATTTGCGACAATACTGATGCCTTATTTATAGATATTTATCACACTCTATTAGAGAATAAAGCTTTTAAGAATAGCGTAGTTGAATACTTCATTGATTACCAAACCTATGAAGCAGATTGGGAACGACGCAAGAATGAAAGGCAAGAAAAGTTGTCAGAACAAAAAAATGTGCAGCTAAAAGCGATGTTTCCCGATATGGACGGTAGGGCCATATATGTGAAAAGTGAACAGGAACAAAAGATATGCTTTGTTTTATCAGCACTTGGAGTAAAATTTAGATATGAAGAGCCATACGAACATCAATTAGCAGATGAGATGCACTCTCAATATCGCCCCGATTTCTCAATATATTTTGAGCAAGCAGGAGTAACCAAACGCATTTATTTAGAACATTTTGGAGTTGATGAACATAGTCTTGTTCCTGCTTGGTTCGCAAAGGATAAAAACATAACATACGAAGAAGCCAATCAAAAATATAATGATGGTATAACTTGGAAGAAAGCTGCTCATGAGAAATTTAACACTCAGCTTTTAGTAACATCAAGTACTGATTTCCACTACTCTAATATAAGGGCTAAACTCAAAAAAATGTTAGAGGATGTGGGTGTGCCAATCCAGGAAAAAACAGATGAAGAATTATATGATTTGGTTTTGCCCAAAGGTAGTAAGCAAGAAAAGGCGTTTATACGACTTGTAGTTACTTTTGTAACATTGGTAAAATCAAGTTGTAAATCAGTTAAAGAAGTCCTGAAGCAAGCAAAGAATGCAGATGATGAACGAAGTGTTTTTATTATCAAGAACATATTTCAACCTGTATATGAACGCTATATAAGTGCATTAAGCGATAGTAACCAAATTGATTTTACCGATGCTATTCTTCAAGCCACAGAAATATGTCGTACTTCACACCCTGTTGAGTATGATTATATCATTGTGGACGAGTTTCAAGACATATCAGTTGACCGTTACAATTTCTTAAAGGTATTACGAGAGGGAAATCCGCCTGCAAAGTTGTATTGTGTGGGCGATGACTGGCAGTCCATATATCGTTTTTCGGGAAGTGATATGGCTCTTTTTAATCAATTCCCTGAATACTTTGGAGCAACAGAGATAAATAAAATTGAAACTACATATAGATTTGGAGAGCCTTTGGTTTCGTTGTCCTCTCACTTCATACAACGTAATAAAGCCCAAATACAAAAGGATATACACTCGTTCAGTTCTGAAATGAAAACAGAGTTGGAATTCCATTCTTATGACAGACGAGATTATTGCAATACGATAAGACAACTTGTGGCTTCTATTCCATCAGATAAATCTATATTTTTGTTGGGGCGTTATTCCTTTGATGATTATTACCTCTCTTTTATATATCAATCCATTAAAGAGGGTAATAGGTTCTTTTACGTAATAGGAGGACGAAAAATCGAGTTTTTGACCGTACATAAGTCAAAAGGTCTTGAAGCTGATTATGTAATACTCTTACAATGCAATAAAGATACCTATGGTTTCCCTTCTCTTGTGAGTGACGACCCTGTGCTTAACTATGTACTTACTAAAAGCGACCAATTTCCATATGGAGAAGAGCGTAGATTGTTTTATGTGGCAATAACAAGAGCAAAGATGAAAACATTTGTGCTATACGACAAGCGTTTCCCATCTGTATTTGTGAATGAGTTTTTACATCCTGAAAAGGTTTCGGAAGAAAGTTATGTGAAACACCCTAACGCCAATAAAAGATGGACAAGAAAAGCAGACCAATTTTTATTGAAACTACACAGTGAGGGCAAGAGCGTGAAGTATATTGCGGCCAAAATGGGCAGAAGTCAAACTTCAATTGTAATGCGATTGAACAAACTCACCCAATAGTAGGCATTATATTTGAACATTATATTTATGTATTAGATTTTGCAAAAGAAACGATTATTTGACAGCCATAGCACCGCAAATCGCTGAAAATCGAACGGTTGCCAAATCGTTACTGCTTATTTTAAAATATTCCGTTAAAAGCCTATTCTTCAAACGGTTGTATCAAACCATTGAAAATCTAAAATAAATTAAAATTTGAAATTAATACGGAGTACTTGTCTAAATTTTCTAATGAAATAATATTATTCAAGTTTATATATATTCATTAAAAATATGCTTGTAGATATGTAGAAAACGGAATAATTTTGTATAAATTTTATAGAAATTATTTGTTACATTTATGCCCATTTTCATTTAAGCATCATAATATGGATAGTTTCGATATAAAAGTAATGGCTGAAGAAAATCAGCGTAAAGCATTTGAGATTATCAATGATATCCTCCAGATAGTCAGTTGTTGGGAGTCGATAAGTGCAGTTCCCAGGCTTGTAGGATCTTTATCGACGGGTCTTCTGATGAAGCATAGAGATATCGATTTTCATATCTATTCGTTCCCTGTCGATATTAAAAAAAGCTTTAAGGCAATAGCTAAAATTGCTGAACATCCTCGAATTATACATATAGAGTATACTAATCTGTTAGATACGGATGAGGCTTGTATTGAATGGCATGCCTTATATGAAGATAAGGATAAGGTGCACTGGCAAATAGATATGATTCATATAGAAAAAGGGTCAAAGTATGATGGCTACTTTGAAAATGTAGCCAGGCGAATAAATGAAGTGTTAACTCCGGAAATGAGAATGGCTATATTGTCTCTAAAATATTTTACTCCGGATGATGTTTCGATAATGGGAATAGAATATTATAAAGCTGTCATAAAGGACGGTGTACGAACTTATCCGGAATTTCTCGAATGGAGAAAAAAATATCCGGTTACCGGAATAGAGGAATGGTGTCCGTAATCTATTCTAATAGTGTTTCCTTTCAGATGATAAAAAGATGATATGGGATAAACCTTCTAATTTGATATATAATAAACCTTTAAATAGTC
Source organism: Coprobacter secundus (assembly GCA_000803105.1). Lineage (GTDB taxonomy): Bacteria > Bacteroidota > Bacteroidia > Bacteroidales > Coprobacteraceae > Coprobacter > Coprobacter secundus. Next base: position 94,785 of record JTDA01000007.1, on the reverse strand, counting down.
ATTACGCTATTGAAACGTTTAGTCTTATAACGGAAACGCGCGTAAAACAAACATCCGGCGGTTGTCAGTCCCAAGGGGAAGCCCCACCAAATACCCATGGGGCCGCCATCGAGCATAACTCCGAACAAATATCCGCAAGGCAGGCTAATCATGAAATAACTGATAAATGCAATTACAGCCATGGGCTTCATGTCTCCTACTCCTCGAAGTGCATTGGCATAAGCTACTTGTAAACCGTCTCCGAACTGATACATGGCTGTTGGAATTATCAGTAAAGCTACGATACGGCTGACTTCGTCTGAGTCAGTAAATAAATATCCGATATGTTCTCTCAAGAAAAGCATAAGCAGGGCAATAAACAAAGACATCGTCAGTATAACATGGAACCCTGCATTTGCTATGGGCTTTATATCGGTATAACGTCCGGCTCCTTCGGCATTACTTACTAAAATTGTAGTTGCGGCTCCGATACCGTAATATAGCATGAAACCGATGGTTGTAAATGTCCCTACTACCTGATGGGCTGCTAATGCAGCACTACCAAACCATCCCATCATGATTACACTGAGATTGAAAGCTCCTGTTTCCATCCCCATTTGGAGTGCTATGGGTAAGCCACTTTTTACTAAAAATGAGAATGTCCTTTTTTTATCTTTATAGTGATAGAAACCTTTTTTGAAACGGTTATAACGGGTTGTGAAGAAAAATATAAATATGAAAAGCAGTAAATTGGTTATTCTGGATGTCAATGTAGAGATACCGGCACCTAACAATCCAAGCTCAGGCATCCCTATATGACCGAAGATAAGAATATAATTTCCTATAATATTCAGTACATTGCCGCTTAATAGAATAAACATGGATGTACGGGTATCCATTATACCGTCGGCAAATTGCTTGAATGAGTTGAACAACATAATGAAGACCAATCCGGATAATTGAACCAGATAGTATGGTTTGATTAATGGATACAAGTCTTCGGGCTGTCCCATTTTCTCAATATTGAAATAGACAACGGTCATAATCAGTATGAGGCACAAAGAAAGGATGAAATTGGTATATAGGCTGTATCTTAAACTTTGGCCTGCTTTTGCTACATGATTTTTGGCAACTAAAGCTCCGATTAAAGGTGTCAGCCCGAGAGAAAATCCCATGCCGAACATAATCGGCAAGTTGAACAGGTTATTTACAAAAGATGCTGCGGCCAATTCTTCAGAAGTATGGTGCCCTACCATTATATTATCTGCGAAACCGACGATGATAATGCCTAACTGCCCTATCATAATAGGCACACCAAGCTTTAGTAACTCTATATAATTCTGTTTATAACGATTAATGAAATTGCGCATACCGACTTTTTCAAAACGGATGCAAAGATAAGCTTAAAAATAGTTCTAAATATATTATTTTACAAATAAAACCTATATTTTGATAGGAAACGTTTTAAAAATTTATCAGAGAAGTCATGAACTTATCACGAGGGAGAAATGTTTTAGAAGTGCAACAATTATTTTGGTCCTATATGGACTTCTTAAAAAAGGTACAGGGGCATTCTCTATTTTGATTGACTTTTCCATTCTCTTTACTGAATTGCCCGAATGTCTCTGTACCTATTTTTTTATCCAATGCAAAATAGTATCGACTTTTTCGTCCATAGGGAGCAGTGCATCGAGCCAATGTATTGTAAAGCCTCTGCGTTCCATTCCGCGAAACCATGTCATTTGTCTTTTGGCAAACTGATGTATGGCAATTTCTAATTTCGAAATCATTTCTTCGTAGGACAATTTCCCGATGATATATTCTGTTAGATATTTATATTCCAATCCGTAATATATCAAATCTTCGGCAGGTATGCCTTCGTCCAATAATTTTTTTACCTCTTCGACCATCCCTTCGTCCAAACGGGAACGCAAGCGAGCCGATATTTTTTCTCTCCGCTTTTCTCGTTCAATATCAACACCGATAATAAAACTTTCGATGGGTTTGTCTTCCAGCACACCAGGGGGCTGCAAACGATAATATTCGGCTATTTCTATGGCTCTTATTGCCCTTTTGCAAGAATCTACGTCTGTAGAGTTATGTAATGTCTTATATGTTTTCAAAATGGCTTCCAGCTCAGGGAGGCTTTTTTGTTTTAAACTCTCTCTTAAATCTTTATTTTCCGGAACTTGGGGCATACTATATCCTTTGAGTACCGTTTCGATATATAATCCGGTGCCCCCACATAATATGGGAGTTTTCTTCCGGTCACAGATATTTTTGTATATGATTTTGAAGTCTCGTTGGTATTCATATAGATTATATTTGTATCCGGGTTCGCATATATCAATCAGATGATAAGGAATAGTTGTATCTCCTATTGTATATTCAGATAAATCTTTTCCAGTGCCGATATCCATACGCCGATATATCTGTCGAGAATCGGCACTAATGATTTCTGCATCTAATTTTACCGCTAAAGAAACAGCTAAAGCAGTTTTGCCTGATGCCGTCGGTCCCAGAATAGTAATCAGATTTGACATAATTTATTTTATAGTGTTTTCCGCTTTATATTGATATGCCAAAAGTATGGTATTTTTCAAAAATTCGAACTCTTGTTCGAAACACTCGCTGAATATATGGTGGTTCAGATTATCTTCAATATGGGAATTATTCCAGAACCATCCCTTCAAATTGGCAATACGTTCCATCTCGTCTTCATTCTTTACATTCAACACGCAAAACAGAATGATACGGCTCATGTTTTCTTTTTCATACTTAGTCTTTAACAACTGACGTACAGCCAAGTGAGGAGATTCGGATAATCCGGAGAGTACTCGGTCTATACTTTCTTCAACACTTTCTCCGTATTTCAAATCGTAAGAAAACGGAGTATCTACCGCAGCTTCAGATATGGATAGGGGATTGTTGTTTTTCTGCAAATATATCTTGGAGCCACATAATGCTATGATACGTACGTGCAGATGAGTATATTTTTTCCCGGCTTCCAAACTTGCTTGCTCTTCTATACATCCGGTAACATTCATGTTTTTATCTATAATAGGGAGCCAGGTTTCTTTACTTAACATCTTATTGAGAAGAATGAATCGAATGATATCGTAAATAAAGAATATGAATATTAAAATCAGATTTAAATAATAGTTCAGAAAACGAAACAATTCCGGATAAAGTTCACGTCCTTTGACATTAAATAAAATGAGGATTGTCAGATAAAGACTGAATCCGTACAATAGTATTTTTGATATATAATTGAACTCGTATACTTCGGTTTCATTTTTTATCTTACGCGAAAACTTCCGTCGCAAAAAATTGCGTATCATAGGATATACATCCCTAAGCGAAATCAAACTTATTAAATACAGTATAAATATGATTACTGTATTGGATGCGATAAATAAGGAATTGTAAAAGTAAAGTTTCAGAAAAGAAAAGCCAACCAATGTTATTGCTGAGGCAAAAAACATATGTAGCGGATGAAGTCCTTTTATTTTTCTAAATAATAACCAAAAAAATAGTAAGATACCTATCCACAAAGAGAGATTTACGGTTTCCCTCTCTGTTATATAGTTATTGGCCAGCATCACTATAAAGCCTGGTAATAATCCTAATGTCTGAAGAGATAAGAAACGTCGCTTATATATTTTCTTATGTTTCATTTCCAAATAACGCTCGGCACTTTATTCTATTAATCTTAATAGCTACTTATTATAATAACCAACATTTGACGACACCTAACCATTCCATTGCTATTATTTATTTGGATGTCTATCGTAAAAGCTCTAACACTACCGATTATAGCGATTGTACCTTCCCTACAAAATATTAAACTTTATTTATTCAAAAAAAGAATTGATGCAGCTAAGATGCGCTAAATTTGTGGATTATGCAAAAATAAAAGTATAATTAACATTATGTCGGAAAAATCTGATTTTCGTTTTAGCATAAAATATTAAAAATTCGGATGTTTGCTGATTTACAGCGTTTAACTGGAATTACGAATCATAGATTAAAGCTCTTTAAAATATCACATATTATAAAAAAATATAGGGAAAAAGTTTTACTTTTACTCTTTCCCTATATTTATCTTTTTTGCAAAAAGCGATTTATTTATTATTTGTTAACTGTGTTTTTAAAAAATTGCAGACTTTAGTATATAGATGCAAACGTGTATTGCATCCGGTTATATGATGGTCACGATTTGTATATATCTGCATATCAAATTGCTTATTTGCCTGCACTAACGCTTCGCTATACTGCAAAGTATTCAGATAATGGACATTATCATCGGCAGTACCTGATATAATCAAAAGGTTTCCTGACAGTTTATTGGCTTTTTCTAATGGGGAGGATTCTATATAGCCTTCCATATTTTCTTTTGGTGTACGCATATACCGTTCTGTATAAATTGTATCGTAATACCTCCAATCGGTAACGGGAGCTATGGCAACTCCGGCTTTAAACACGCCGGACGATAAAGACATTGACATCAAAGTCATATATCCACCAAAGCTCCAGCCCCAAATTGCTATATTTTTACTATCTACATATTCTAATGAGCCTAAGTATCGAGCTGCTGCAATTTGGTCTTGTGCCTCGGCAATACCTAATTTAAGATATACCGATTTTGTAAAAGCTTCACCGCGACCTCCTGTACCGCGGCCATCGACACAAGCTACGATGAAACCATTGGAAGTCAGATATTGTTCCCAGTCGAACGACCATTTGTCCAAGACCATCTGTGACCCGGGACCGCTATATTGTACCATGACAACCGGATATTTTTCTCCTTCTTTAAAATTTGAAGGTTTCATTATATATCCGTTCAAATCGATACCCACATCATTTTTGAAAGTAAAGAATTCTTTACGGGAATAATGGGTAGATGACAGCAGGGTAATCAATTTTTTGTTATCTTCCAAAACTCTGATTTCTTTGCCTTGTTTGTCATTTACAGTGTATCTGAGAGGTGTATCTGCATTGCTGTATGCATTTACAAAATATGTGCATGATGGATTGAATGTCGCTGAGTTTGTCCCTTTTTTTATAGAAATCTTGGTGATTTTGCCTTTGGTATCTACTTTATAAACTGCTTGGTACAAAGGTCCTTCAGCATTTGATTCATAATAAAATTCATTTTTTCCGTCATATCCTAAGTATCCGGTTACATCCCAGTTTCCTTTGGTAAGTTGCCGAATAAGGGTTCCGGTCAAGGAGTGTTGATATAAATGACGATGTCCGTCCTTTTCTGATGCAAATATGAAAAATTCCGGATAGAAAGTTACATAATTTTTGTTATCCGGGTCTATCCAATATTTGCTTTGATCTTGAATCATCAGTTTGCTTATTCCGGATTTTGGATTTGTCGCGTACATTCTAAATTCATCCTGATGGCGATTCAATGTCATGACTGCCAATTGGTCAGGATTTTTAGTGAAACAGATACGGGGAATATACCCATCGGAATCTAAAGGGACATTCATCTTTTTTACTGCTCTAGTCTCGACGGTATATGTGTACACCCCGACTGTAGAATTTTTTTGTCCCGATACTGGATATTTGTATTTGAATTCACCCGGATACAATGCATATTGTGTCAACTGAGGGCATTGTCCCTCAAATAACTGAATCGAATATTCCGGCACCTCAGTTTCGTCAAATCGAAGGAACGCAAGGATTTTATTATCAGGAGACCACGCTAATGTATTAGTTTCTGCAAATTCTTCTTCATACACCCAATCGGTAGTTCCATTTATTATTTTGTTTTTGTTTCCGTCTGTTGTCACTTCAGATTCGGTTCCATAATCCAATTTTTTCAAATAGATATTGTTGTCACGCACAAAAGCTACCATACGGCCATTGGGAGAAAATGTTGCAATCTGCTGTTTACCTTTGTCTGATAAAGGTTTTACTAAATTTCTTTTTATTTCAAATGTGTAATAATTTGCTTTGAAAGAACGCCTGTATATGCGTTCTACGTCTGTGTATAGCATGATTTTAGTCTCATCCTCACACAGAACAAAACCGTCGAAAGTCTCAAAAGGGCACTCTCTTGCTTTTTCTGCATTGAAAAGTGTGTCTACTGCTTTTCCTGTACGGTACGCATATTTTACAATCATCTTTTTATCCGGAGTTTTTTGTAAATAATGTATGCCATCGCTCAATGGATAAAAAGTCTCCTGATATTTCTGAGTGTATTTACCCGACACAATGTCCTTTAAATCCAAATCTCCTGCATACATTGCGGGCTGTAATCCCGCAAATAAAATTGCAGCCATGTAAAATATACGCTTCATGATATAATTTCGTTTTTAATTTTTCACAAAGGTACATAATCATAAAGCAAATGAAAAATTCATATACAAAAACTCCGTTAAATTGTCGTTTTTTTATTGGCAAGTCGTCAAAGCACAACCAAAATTAATACATTTGCATTCGTTATAAATATTGAAATATGGACTATGGATTCGTAAGGGCTGCTGCAGCCATACCTAATGTGAAAATAGCCGATTGTGTATTTAATGTGGAACATACGGCTCAACTGATAAAAGAGGCTTCTTCAAAGGATATACAAATAGTTGCTTTTCCCGAGTTGGGCATTACCGGTTATACCTGTGGTGACTTGTTCGAACAAGAATTGTTATTGGAGGAGGCTGAGAAAAATTTGGGTGATTTACTCGATATGACATCCTCCCTCTCTATTTTGTGTGTGGTCGGGATGCCGGTGCAGGCCGATAATCAGTTGTTCAATGCGGCAATAGTCTTCCAGCATGGGAAAATATTAGGGGTTGTTCCTAAATCATATTTGCCTAATTATAAAGAATTTTATGAAGAACGATGGTTTGCTTCGGCCCATGATACAAGTTGCAACGAAATATGTTTATGCGGCCAAGAGGTTCCTTTTGGCAACAAATTACTTTTTAGCGGTGGCAATCTTGTTATAGGAATAGAGTTATGTGAAGATTTGTGGGTACCGATTCCTCCCAGTTCTGATTTGTGCTTAAACGGAGCGAATGTTATCATTAATTTATCGGCCAGCAATGAGCTGATAGGTAAACATGATTATTTAGAATCATTGATAAAGCAACAGTCGGCCCGGTGTATGTCTGCATATGTGTATGCATCTGCAGGGTTTGGAGAATCATCGACCGATGTTGTATTCAGTGGAAACGGTATCATTGCAGAAAATGGAGAGTTACTTGCCGAGAGCACGCGATTCTGTATGGATGAGCAGTTAATTTATACTGAGATAGACATAGAAAGATTGCAGAATGACAGACGGCAGAATAGCAGTTATATGTCATGCAGGACCGAAAAAGATAATAATTACCGTACCGTAAAATTTGAACTGCCGACTACGCAAGTCAATCTTCTTTCGAGAAAAATAAGTGCATATCCTTTTGTGCCGAGTGAAAATGAAAAATTGTCTTCGCGATGTGAGGAAATATTTAATATCCAAATTTCCGGTTTGGCAAAGAGAATCGTGCATACCCATACGCAATCGGCTGTGGTAGGAATATCTGGGGGATTGGATTCGACGCTGGCTTTATTGGTGTGTGTAAAGACTTTTGACAGGTTGGGTATATCCAGAAAAAACATATATGGAATTACCATGCCCGGATTTGGAACAACCGATAGAACTTATCGCAATGCTATAGGTTTGATGGAGTTTTTGGGAATTTCTGTTAGGGAAATTTCTATAAAAGATGCTTGTATGCAGCATTTTAATGATATAGGACATGATATTTCTGTACATGATGTTACCTATGAAAATTCACAGGCGAGAGAAAGGACCCAGATATTGATGGACATAGCCAACCAGGTTAACGGGTTGGTTATTGGTACCGGAGACTTATCTGAACTGGCTTTGGGATGGGCTACGTATAATGGAGACCATATGTCTATGTATGGTGTCAACGGCAGCATTCCTAAGACTCTGGTTCGTTATTTGGTACGATGGGTAGCTCAAAATGAGACAAATGATGACACTCGTAAGACTTTGCTTGATATCGTAGATACTCCTATTAGTCCGGAATTGATACCTGCAGATGAGCATGGAAATATAAAGCAAAAAACAGAGGATCTTGTAGGGCCTTACGAACTTCATGATTTCTTTTTATATTATTTTCTCAGGTTCGGTTTTCGTCCGCGAAAAATATATTTTTTGGCCCTTCATGCTTTTAAAGACAAGCATGATTCTGCAGTTATACAAAAGTGGTTATATATTTTCTTCAGGCGCTTTTTTAGCCAGCAATTCAAAAGGTCTTGTCTTCCAGATGGTCCAAAGGTCGGTTCGGTAAGTTTATCTCCTCGAGGGGATTGGCGTATGCCAAGCGATGCAAGCAGTGATTTATGGTTGACTGAATGTAAAAATTTATAAAAAAATCCGGTAACCGCATTAAATATAGGCGGTTACCGGATTTTTTATATTGTTTGTCTTCGAGAGAATAAAAAACAAATTTTTGCTTGATATTTGTACGATATTATTTCTTTTCGCAATCGCAATCTTTAAATTTCCGTTCTTCTTTTACAATTTCTTGTTTTACGAGTTTTGAATTTTGGAATGTGAAAGATGTGGTGACAATATACCAACTACCTTTATACAGTTCTTCTTTATATAATAATTTTTCTTCTTTCTGTCTGTTGTCGTTATAATTCATTTCTTGACTGAAAGGCGGGCCATATTTTGCTAAGAAATCTTGTTTACTTATACCCAGGCTTATAGCCGGAGTTACGAATTTACTTGCTTGCTTATTTGTATAACAACCGCCTAATAGGAAAAGACTTATATACCAGATAAATAATTGCCGTTTCATGTACAAGCCGATTATGTGAGTGTGAAAATGTATGTTTGCAAAAGTTTGAGTTATTAGTTTTTCATAAAACTTGTTTTTAGTTAGTTATATGGACTGATGAAATTTCATTACAGAGTTGCTGGCAATGTTTTATTCTTTAAAATTGATTTTATTTTTTTCTGCATCCCATATTAATTCTTCTCCCGGAACCAGATATATTTCTAACCGGCGGTTACGGTCACGATTTACTTCCGAAGTATTGGAATATAAGGGGTTCTTGCTGCCTTGAGCATAAGTGACTACGTATTCCGGAACAGCTCCGTATGCCAAAAGCCATTCTTTTACTGCTTCAGCTCTGATGCGGGTCAGATTTTCGGTATATGCTTGAGTTCCTGTATCATCTGAGTGGGCGACAATGAGGATATGGTAATAATCGGGAATTTGGGTATATCGTATGAAAGGTCGGAGCATCAGGTTTGCCCTATTCCAAAGGGTCGTATCGTTGGGCTGAAACAGTTGAGACATGGGGATTACGACTTTTATGACTTCTCCGTTTCTCACTGTAGATACTTTTATTTGTTTTATCTTATACAACCGACGCATTTCCTGCAATACGGTTTTTCTTATTTGAGGCAGGGCTTTAGCCGAGATGGCAGGTACCATACAATTTCCTTCTAAAGTGAAGTTTTGTATGTTAGGATGTACATATGCCGTATCTTTTTTATTCCACCAGAAAATTTTTTTCCAAAAAGGAATTTTTTCACTTTTAGCAACGGTAATGGGTGTGTTATCTTGGGAAAAAACCGATGTCATCGGAAATAAATATAAACACCCGATTAGAGAAAACGATAATATAATCTTTCTTTTTATCATCAAATTTCGAACAATCATCTAAAAACCGTAAAAACAAACACAGAAAAATAGTTATTGCAAACAACCTTTTTTTCTGTGTCAATACATTATCAAACTTTATATCGTTCTATGTAGGGCACAATCAATTTATTATTCTTCGAACATCCCCAATGAATCACAGTAGCCCAATTCCCCTTGAACCACGAATTGTATTTCGTCCGGTTCGAAATTAGTAAAGCCATTTCTTTTTGCATTTTTTATGACGTAATCAATAAGTTCGTCTTCGTCTATGTTGACTTCGTCGTCAGCTTCGTCATCCATGAAACCTTTCTCTTCATAATATTCATAAATCAGGTCGATGATATAATTAATATCGTCGTCAGAGAATTTTTCCTTTAATTCCTGTGGGAGATAATTTCGAATAAATTTCACAGAATCACCTTCGTCATAATCGAACAAATCATCTTGCTGGCTCATAATCTCATTAATTAGCGGTTTATTGGGTAAAAGTAAGAAACACGATTGAGTTTCGCAAGGGATGTTTCAAAAAAATAAGCTTCCGAGTCTGTCAACTATACTCAAAAGCGATATCGTAAACCGGCAGAGAATAATCCGGTGGTACCGAAGCCCAATTCTAAAAATCCGGCAAGAGACTTCCCCATTTCGATGCCTACCGGGGAAACTTGCCATGCCAAATATGCATTTTTACTGTGGTAATCCCCTACTCCCGTAAAGTATTCTTCTTTGTCGAAAGATAATACCAGCCCAATTCCTATCCGAGTATACATTGTAACCAAGGGCTTATTGAACCAATTGAACTTGAACATCGGCATGATGGTATGAAAAGAAGTCCGAGATTTACCTATTTGCAAATTGTCAGAATAGATGTCTTCTTTCATTCCTGAATAGGAATATATGGCTCCGAAAGCAGCTCTTGGGTTTATCCGATAATTATACATCAGATTCAGTGCACCCCAGCTGGTGCTGTTTCGCGAACGGGTTTGTGCACCTTCGATTGCACCAGTAATTGCATCTGAAAATAAATCGGTGAATGTATCCATCCAGCCGGTTATAGGTAGAATACCATAACTAATTGAAACTTCATGGCGCTTGTCTGCATAAATTGATTCGGCAAATGATGCCGAAAAAAGTGGTATGGTCAAAAAATTGGCTATAAATACTAAAATATATTTTTTCATCATATTTCTTTATTTTCATAGTAATAACCATGTTATAGAAACATTTGTTTTTAACGATGTGAAGAATATTTTCCGGAAGTGTTTCAGCCTTTCAGATAGCAGCCCTTCCTGTTTGTCTGATTGAATGTTGCTCTGTTCATAAAAGGAAGATTATAGCCCAAAGAGATTTCCTAAGATAATTACGGGAAAAATATAAATAGGGCCTAAAAGTCCCTAATATTTTTGGTTATTAGTCAGGTTCTATATACATTTACACCTCCGAAAAATAAACTGAAATATATTATATGAAAAGAAGAACCTTAGTTCTTGCATTGGTAGCGGCCGTTACATTAAGCGGGATGACGCCTAATGTTTATGCAAGAAAAAACAAGAAGAGTAAGAAGAGTGAACAGGTAGCCAAAAAGGATACTACCGCTAAGGAATCAAAGTATGACAAACTGATTAAAGGGGCTAAGACTCAAAAGGGGCTATTTACAACTCATGTCAATAAGGATAATGTGTTGTATGTGGAAATACCTGATTCAATTATGGAACGTACTTTTTTGATTTCTAATCGGCTGGCTTCTACCAGTAACAGTTCGTACTATGTAGCGGGCCAGATGATTACGAAACCATTTATGGTAAGGTTCAGTAAGAATAACCAAAGTGTATTTATGCATTTGGTACAGAACAGTAATGTCGTAGATAAGAATGATCCTATTGCTGCATCTTTTGAGAAAAACTTTACAGACCCGGTGTTGAAAGCTTTCAAAATTGAAACTACTCATGGAAAAAGTGTTGTCATAAATATGACGGATTTTTTCAAGGGTAATGAGAAAGCCATTACTCCTATGCCTGTATCATTGTCCCGTTCTGCACCAAAAGGGACATATGACGGAAGCGCATCTTATATAAAGGAGGTAAAAGCATTCCCTCAGAATGTAGAAATACGTTCGGTAATGAATTTCAATTCGGATAAAGGCCCTTATACTTTCACTATGCATCGTTCTATCGTATTGTTGCCTGAGACACCGATGCAACCACGTTTACAGGACAATCGTGTGGGATATTTCTCAAGCAGTAAAAATATATATACAAGTAATGCCGATAAAATAGACAAAGAAACATATATACATCGCTGGAGACTTGAGCCGAAAGATAAGGATGCTTATTTCAGAGGTGAATTGGTAGAGCCGGTAAAACCTATTGTATTCTATGTAGATTCGGCGTTTCCTGATAAATGGCGCGATATTATTCGTCAAGGAGTGGAGGACTGGCAAAAGGCATTCGAAGCTGCCGGATTTAAAAATGCTATTATAGCTAAAGATTATCCTAAAAATGATCCTAATTTTGACCCGGATGATATGCGTTATAGCTGTATAAAATATGCAACTACAAGTGTTGCCAATGCTATGGGCCCAAGCTATGTTGACCCTCGTAGCGGTGAAATCCTGACGGCTGATGTTATCTGGTATCATAATGTAATATCGTTGTTGCACAACTGGCGTCTGGTACAGACAGGAGCTGTAGACCCTCGTGTACGAAAAGCCGTATTTGACGATGATGTCATGCGCGAATCTCTCCGTTATGTAGCATCGCACGAGATAGGACATACTATCGGCCTTATGCATAATATGGGTGCCAGTTATGCCTTTCCTGTAGATTCTCTTCGTAGTGCATCATTCACGCAAAAATATGGGACAACTCCCAGTATTATGGATTATGCCCGCAATAACTTTATCGCACAACCCGGTGACTATGAAAAAGGTGTGCGCTTGATACCTCCTATTCTGGGTGTATATGATATATATGCTATCAACTGGGGATATCGCCTTATTCCCGGTGCGAAATCTCCGAAAGAAGAAAAAGCTACTCTAAACAAATGGATTGCAGAAAAAAGCAGTGACCCGATGTTTGAATTTGGGGCACAACAGTATCCTATGACTTTCGACCCGACTGACCAAACGGAAGATTTGGGCAATGACCATTTAAAAGCGGGCGATTTGGCTATCAGCAATTTGAAGTATATCATGAATAATTTTGAAAAATGGTATTATAATGAAGGTGATACATATGATGATGTCATCGATGTATACAAATCTATATTATCTCAATATGCTCGTCATTTACGCCATGCCTATCCTTATTTGGGTGGATTCATATTCAAAGAAGTACGTCAGGGAGATGATCAGTATGCTGTAAGTTATGTAAGTAAAGCTGAGCAGAAAAAAGCGATGAAATGGATTCTAAATCAGGCAAGAACCTGTGAATCATGGATAGCTCCTGCCGACCTTTTACGCAAGATAGATGCCAGTTACAGTATGACGGCCGGAATTCTTGTGAAATCGGTAGCTTCTGCCTTACTCAACTCAGGAACATTGTATCGTATACAGGAAGCCAGTTTGGCGGATCCCAAAAACAACTATACATTGAATAGCTATATGGATGATGCCATTGCAGAACTATTTAAAGCAACGTACCAAAATAAGGCCTTGGATTTGGTAGAGAAAGATATACAGGCTAACGCTGTTGCTCTGATGATAAAAGCCAGTGGTCTGAAAGTTTCTGAACCTGTTAAGGCTAGGGCATTAGAGGCTGAAAAAGCGTATGAATCGGTTATTCACGAAACTGCATCAGCTACCCTACCTTGTAGTCTTGAGAAATGTGAACACAACGATATGGACAATAATGAAGAGTCGTTTACCCGTATTCTCCTCGGACCGGGGTTGGATCAAACATATTTAGCTCCTTTAATGGCTGGGAGTCTGAAAAAAATATCGGCTTTATATAAACAACACAGAGCGGCTACCAGTGATGCTGCCACTCGTGATTTTTATGACTACCAGATTATAACTATCGATAATCTTTTCAAAAAATAATCACGGTATTTTTATTATATAAAGAGAGGTTATTCATGATTTGGATAACCTCTCTTTGTATTTATTAGTTATGAATCTCAGAATCTTAATAATTTATTAAAATAATTGTCGAGACAAATATTTAAAATCAGTTTAAATTTTCCAATAAAAGATTCGTGAAACTGATCCGAGCAAAAATTAAACAGGTTCTTATATTTGCAGTAACGGATATTATAGAAAGTAGTAGAATGGTTGCAAACTGAGCTTGATATTAATGATGTTTATTATCTCTTTTACATTCTGCGGATTTTTGTATATGCCCCATCCGCTTTTTTATTTATAATATAAAAATAAGTCTATATGTTTGTTTTTTTCAAAATATAAAATTAACTTTGCAATACAAAGTACTTTAATTATGAAAGAAATAGAGGTTTATAATACTCTGAATGAGATAAAAGATTTGATGGAGAAATCATCTAAATTTTTATCATTGAGTGGTTTGTCTGCTATATTGGTCGGTATATATGCTTTAATAGGAGCCGGTATAGCCTATTATATAATCGGTTATCAAAATGTAAGTTATTCGTTTTGTAATGATACATTATACCAAGTAGGCGGTATTGTCGTTTTGGCTTTGATATTATTGGGTATTTCTTTACTCACTGTATTTGCTTTTTCATGGCAAAAAGCAAAAAGAAACGAACAAAAACTCTATTTTGACAGTATTTCTAAACGGTTGTTGGTCAATTTTTTCATACCTCTATTAGCTGGTGGAATATTGTGCTTTGCCCTGATTATGCAACATCATTACGGGCTTACTTCCTGTATCATGTTGATATTTTATGGTATGGCTTTAATAAATGGCTCGAAGTATACATATTCAAATACTCGTTATCTGGGATATGCTGAATTGTCATTGGGATTAATCGACAGTTTTACGGTGGGATACGGACTTTTGTTTTGGGCTATAGGTTTTGGTTTGTTTCATATTGTATATGGGATTTTCTTTTACTTGAAATACGATTGTAAAAGACAATGAAATACAATCTTGAACATATAAACAAAGCTTTTGAAAGTAAAGTCAGATTGGGCATTATGTCTATTTTGGCTGTTAACGAATCGGTCGATTTCACGACAATAAAAAATTTATTGAACTTGACTGACGGAAATTTGGCCAGCCATACTCGAAGTTTGGAGGAATTGGGATATATATGTAGTAGTAAACAATTTATCGGGCGTAAACCGAATACTCAATTTTCGATTACTCCGGAAGGGCGGAAAGCTTTCGCTGAGCATATCCGCGCATTAGAAGATTTTTTGAAAAATCAAAAGTTATAAGAGCCTGTCTAAGGAAATATTATCAGGGCATTTTTGTGTTTTCTTTCGGTTTTTCCCGTTTTTGCTCGTCAGATAGTCTGCTATCCTCTTTATAGAAATGGAAAAACATCCTCGAAAGAAATTCTCAAACCTGATGCGAATAAAATTTAGGCAAGTTCCAAGAGACGTAGAGCAAATTTTTTTATTTATATACTTTGAAATGCAAAGTACTTTTAAATTTATATATAAAACTCAGAAATTATGGAAGAACCCAAGTTATCAGAAAGTAAAGAAAAGAAGTTTATAAATAATAAACTTGCTTTAAAGATTTTATTTATCGGTTTCCTGATTGTCTTATTGTTGATTCCGATAGGTATGATTGAAAATCTTATTACAGAAAGGTCGGATACTGCCAGTAAAGCCATGAATGAAGTCGAAGAAAAATGGAGTCGTTCGCAGCAAGTTACCGGTCCTTTTCTGATTATACCCTATCAGGTTACTTATGAAAATGATAAAAAAATGGTAGAAAGAGATATTCGATATCTCTATATTCTACCTGAAAGTCTACAGATTAACGGAAATGTGAAGACAGAAGAACTTAAAAGAGGTTTATATGATATTATCGTTTATCATACTCCTCTTAATTTTACAGGGAAATTTAGTTTTGCATCTTTGTCTGAAGAGAATATATCTGCCCAAGATATGTTGCTGTCGGAAGCACGGCTTGTAATAGGTATAACAGACTTGCATGGTATAACACAGCAAGTTCAAGGTTCTTGGAATAAAAGAAATTTGGCATTCAATCCCGGAGTCAATAATGTACTGACTTCGTCGGGAATTTCATCTCCTGTGCAGTTGAGTTTAGAGGAACTTTCAGAGGATATTTCTTTTTCTATATCTATGAATATAAAAGGTTCGGAATCTATCACTTTTGCGCCATTGGGGAAAACTACTCATGTGACATTGGAGTCGGATTGTATAACTCCGAGCTTCTGTGGTGCTTTCTTACCGGAAAAGAGAGAGGTTGCAGAATCCGGATTTTCTGCTGATTGGACAGTGCTGCATCTCAATCGTAATTATCCTCAAATTTTCAGAGACAGGACATGGAGTGAGAGCATTCAAAATTCTATTTTCGGAGTCAATTTACTGTTGCCTGTGGACCAATATCAAAAATCCATGAGGTCGGTAAAATATGCATTCCTGATTATTATACTATCATTTGTCGTTTGTTTTTTTACTGAGATTATGCACAGAAGGAATATCAATCCTATACAATATCTTCTTATCGGGCTGGCTCTTTGTCTTTTCTATACACTTCTAATCGCTATATCGGAACATCTCAATTTCTCGCTTTCGTATGCTTTGGCCTCATTAATGACTATTGCACTTCTGACATTGTATTTAGGTGGTATATTGAAAATATGGAAGACAGCTATTACAATAGGAGCTTTGTTATCTCTTCTCTACATTTATATTTTTATTCTTATACAAATGGAAATTTACGCTTTACTCGTAGGCAGTATCGGACTGTTTATCATTCTTGCCATTATCATGTATTGTTCTCAAAAAATAAACTGGGATGAGCCGAAAATAAAAAATCGAGAATAACAGTATATTTGAAACATAAATAGTTATCATAAAAAAACGTATATAGATTACAATGTCTATATACGTTTTTTGTTTTAGGACAATTATTAATTATAAGTTGTTTAGCATCAATTTTTGAATATCAAGCTATTACCATCAGAATCGATAATAATCGGTTTACTCTTGTCTACCTTTTGAGCCAATAGGTCTTTCGACAACTGGTTCAAAATGTAGCGGTGAATTACCCTTTTTACAGGACGAGCTCCGAATTGAGGGTCATAACCTTCTTTTGAAATAAACTCAAGCCCTGCCGGTGTTATATCTAATTCCACGCCGTTATTTTTCAATAATTTCTGTACCGATTTTATCTGTAACATGACTATCTCCTGGATTTCTTTTTCATTTAACGGTGTAAACATAATCGTTTCGTCAATACGATTTAGAAATTCGGGGCGTATGGTTTGCTTTAATAAATCGAGAACTTCGATTTTCGTTTTCTCTGTAATTTCTTCCCGATTTTCCGGAGTCATTTTTTCAAAATTCTCGCGAATCAAAGCAGAACCCATATTAGAGGTCATGATGATAATCGTATTCTTGAAATTGACTAATCTCCCTTTATTATCGGTAAGACGCCCGTCATCCAAAACTTGCAATAGTATGTTGAAAATATCGGGATGAGCTTTCTCTATTTCATCGAATAGTACTACCGAATATGGTTTACGCCTGATGGCTTCGGTCAGTTGTCCTCCTTCTTCATATCCAACGTATCCGGGAGGCGAACCTATAAGACGAGTTACACTAAACTTGTCTTGATATTCACTCATATCGATACGAGTCATCATATTTTCATCGTCAAACAAGTATTCGGCCAGCGCTTTTGCCAATTCGGTTTTACCGACACCTGTGGTTCCCAAAAAGATAAATGAGCCGATAGGTTTACGAGGATCACTAAGCCCTGCACGGCTACGACGTACAGCATCAGAGACAGCTTGAATGGCTTCGTCCTGCCCTACTACTCTTTTGTGGAGTTCTTCTTCCAGATGCAGAAGTTTTTCTTTCTCGCTCTGCATCATCTTATTGACGGGAATACCTGTCCAACGAGAAACGACATCAGCAATATCTTCGGCATCGACTTCTTCCTTTATCATCGCTGCACCGCCTTGTTGCTTATGAAGTTGTTCCTGTATCGATTTTATCTCGTTTTCTTTGGCTGTAATCTTGGCATAGCGTATCTCTGCTACTTTGCCATAATCCCCTTCCCGTTCTGCTCTGTCGGCTTCGAACTTAAGATTTTCTATATCGATTTTATTTTGCTGTATTTTATTGAGCAATTCCTTCTCAGCCTGCCATTGTGCTTTGTATTTCTTTTCTTCTTCTCTTAGATTGGCAATTTCTTCTTCGAGTTGTTTCAACTTTGCAGTATCATTTTCTCTCTTAATTGCTTCACGTTCGATTTCGAGTTGCTTGATACGACGGCTTATTTCATCCAAATCTTCCGGTACAGAATCGACTTCGAGCCTTAATTTGGCAGCAGCCTCATCCATCAGGTCTATAGCCTTATCGGGCAAGAACCGGTCAGTTATGTATCTTTCCGATAATTGTACGGCTGCAATAATAGCATCGTCTTTGATACGTACTTTATGATGGTTTTCATATCGCTCTTTCAGACCACGCAAAATCGAGATTGTACTTAATTCGTCCGGTTCGTCCACCATGACAATCTGAAAACGACGTTCGAGGGCCTTATCTTTTTCAAAATATTTTTGGTACTCGTCCAAAGTCGTTGCTCCTATAGAACGTAATTCTCCTCTGGCTAAAGCTGGTTTCAAGATGTTGGCTGCATCCATAGCACCCTCACCCTTACCGGCTCCTACCAGTGTATGTATCTCATCAATAAATAATATTATTTCGCCTTCAGCTTGTGTCACTTCATTGACAACGGCTTTCAGCCGCTCTTCAAATTCTCCTTTATATTTTGCTCCGGCTACCAATGCACCCATATCCAAAGAGTAGATTTGCTTACTCTTCAAATTTTCCGGTACGTCTCCGCGAACAATACGATGAGCCAGCCCTTCGGCAATAGCCGTTTTACCTGTACCGGGTTCTCCTATCAGAATAGGATTGTTCTTGGTTCGACGACTCAGAATCTGTAATACCCTACGTATTTCATCGTCACGACCGATAACAGGGTCAAGTTTTCCCGAACGGGCTCTTTCGTTCAGGTTTATCGCATATTTACTCAATGCATTATATGTATCTTCAGCCGAGGCATCATTTACTTTTTTGCCTTTTCGTAATTCGTCGATAGCCGCTCCCAATTCTTTTTCTGCAATTCCTGCATCTTTCATGAAAGTAGAAGCTGAACTTTTTACTTGCAGCAAAGCCATCAGGATTGATTCCAATGCTACAAACTGGTCGCCCATCTTGGAAGAATAGTCAACAGCCTTTTGCAAAACGTCGTTTGACTCTCTACTTAAGTAAGGCTCACCGCCACTTACTTTTGGCAGCATCTCAATTTCCCGGTTTATCGCATTATTCAATACACCGGTATTGACCCCTAATTTTTGAAAAATATAGTTGACGACGGTTTCACCTACGTCAAGTACTCCTTTCAGTAAATGCACAGGCTCTATGGACTGCTGGTTATGAGCAGAGGTAATCTGTACAGCTTTTTGTACCGCTTCCTGTGATTTAATTGTAAAATTGTTAAAATTCATATCTTGTTTACTCCTTTCTCTTTACTATATCTTACATGTTTCCATGTAGCATTTTGATTGTTCTGCTTTAGAAATACCAAAGAAAATGCCAATGTGTAAATAAGACAAAATATCTGTAAATGAATAACTTAATATGACAAATTGACGTATCGAAAAGAACAGATAATCTTCCTTATCGTATATAAAGGACTCATATAGAATCAATTTCTTAAACTGCCATTTTGTCTTTTTCCAATCTTCTAAAACAGTAATTGTCTGGAAAGAAAACAACGATATTATTTGATTTGTTCAATTTTTAGAGTATCTGTGTGCAAAGAGTCTTTTTTTACAAGAAACAGCGTATCACTACGCATGGTTATATTCAGGGAGTCTCGTATCTGAACCGGGACAAATGCCTGTAATACTTTATCCGATTCTAATTCTGTTTCGTTTTTTAAGAAACCCGATTGCAATGTAAAGGTCTGTGATTTTTCGGGTAACCGATTTAGCTCAGCAATAATGGCCCATGTTTTTTCTTGTTGCTTTTCCCGTTTATAATTTCTTATCAACTCGACCGGGTCAAGGGTCCCGGAAAAAGATGCGACACGTATCATCGGACCATTTGGAGTCACCGGGGCTCCGTATCCTGCTGATTTCAGCCATTTGTTTATCTGTTTTGCCACATTAGAATAAGCTCTGTCTATCATAAATATCTGGGAAACTGCTGCATCCGGAGTAGTAGCCATATGACGAAGCATGGCACGTTTCATTGTTTCAGACGGATTGGCCAGGAAAATTCTTGGCTTGGTAATATATTGTTTAAAATCAACCGGTTGTATATACGTATCAATAGAAAGAGATTTCAAATCGTTTGCTTTCAAGGCTTCTTTTATTTCTGCTCCAGGTAACGGGATAGTCAATGTCTTGCCGTCGAATGTCATGGATTGCACATCATTATTTACTTTTTGTGCCGATATTGTCAACGGGAAAGCAAACAGTATTGGGACTATAAATTTATAAATCACCTGTTTATTCATTTATTTACGTATTTTACGTATGGCAAAGATATTGTTTTATAATGTATTATCGTATTTTGCAATCAAAATTAACTAAACAAAACAATAAAAAACAGAATGGAATATATGTAAAAATGTTTATTTATTTCTTAGTAATTATGCACTGTTAAAGAATCAGAGCAAAAAGATGCATGAACTCTTTTGAAAAAGAACTATATTTGCACCAAATTTGAACGTACGAATGGATTTTACTTTAGAATATACCGACGCTAACAGTGACGCCAGAGCCGGAACTATTACGACAGATCATGGGATTATCACGACTCCTATTTTTATGCCTGTAGGTACTGTTGCCTCGGTCAAAGCGGTACATCTGCATGAATTGAAAGATGACATTAAAGCCCAGATTATACTGGGAAATACTTATCATTTATATTTGCGTCCAGGACTTGATATTTTGGAGAAAGCCGGGGGACTACACAAGTTCAATGGCTGGGACCGTCCAATACTTACTGACAGTGGCGGATTTCAGGTATTTTCGTTATCAGACAACCGCAAGTTAACAGAGGAAGGTGCATATTTCCGTTCGCATATAGATGGTTCGAAACATCTGTTTACTCCCGAGAATGTTGTCGATACGCAACGTATTATCGGTTCGGATATAATGATGGCTCTTGATGAGTGTACTCCGGGCCAAGCTGACTATCAGTATGCAAAGAAATCTTTGGCACTGACACAACGCTGGCTAGAACGGGGATGGAGGCATTTTTGTGAGACGGAGGGTCTATATGGATATCGGCAAACATTTTTTCCAATAGTACAAGGATGTGTGTATCCGGACTTACGTCGTGATGCAGCCATGCATGTCGCTCAATTAGGGGCTGATGGAAATGCTATCGGAGGATTGGCTGTGGGAGAGCCGACTGAGAAAATGTATGAAATGATAGAAGTTGTCAATGAGATTTTGCCGAAAGACAAGCCTCGTTATTTGATGGGGGTCGGGACTCCGGCTAATATACTTGAAGGGATAGAGCGCGGGGTAGATATGTTTGATTGCGTAATGCCTACCCGTAACGGTCGTAATGGAATGTTGTTTACCCGAAATGGTATCATGAATATGCGAAATAAGAAGTGGGCCGATGACTTCTCTCCTATAGATGAGGATGGAACTTCTTATGTAGACCGACAGTATTCTAAGGCCTATTTGCGTCATCTTTTCATTAGTGATGAAATATTGGCCATGCAAATAGCTTCGATACATAATCTCGCATTTTATGTATGGCTTACCCAAGAAGCCCGTCGGCAAATTATTTCAGGAACCTTTAAGTCCTGGAAAAAAGACATGGTACAAAGAGTAACTCACCGTTTATAATCGCTCCGAAAAGCAATGTTGAAAAAGATAGATTTCTATATCATCAAAAAATTTCTCGGTACATATTTCTTCGCTATCGCGTTGATTATATCTATTGCTGTTGTTTTTGATATAAATGAGAAACTCGATAAATTTCTGAATGCCCCGATGAAGGCGATTGTTATAGATTACTATCTGAACTTCATTCCGTATTTTGCCAATTTGTTCAGCCCTTTGTTCACCTTCATCGCTGTCATATTTTTTACGTCCAAACTTGCCGATAATTCCGAAATCATAGCGATGTTATCGAGTGGAATCAGCTTTAAAAGACTTATGGTTCCTTACATGATTTCTGCGGCTATTATTGCTGGAGTTACGTTTTATCTGAATAGTTTTGTCATACCTCCGGCTAATGCGACACGTATAGAATTCCAAAATAAATATGTCAAAAATAAACGGGTCGACTATGCCAGCAATATACAATTGCAGGTAGAACCGGGAGTTATTGCGTATCTGAGTCGTTTTGACAATAGTACGAAAACCGGATATCGTTTTTCCTTGGATAAGTTTGAAGGGAAGTTGTTAAAATCGAGGTTGACTGCACAATCGGTTACTTATGACTCGGCTTATCACTGGGTTATAAAGGATTATATGATAAGAGATTTTAATGGTTTGCGGGAAACTCTCCGTTCGGGCAATCAACTGGACTCGATTATCAGTATAGAGCCGTCGGATTTTCTCATATCCCGATATGATAGCGAAATTATGACAACGAAAGAACTTCGCACTTATATAGATAAGCAGAAAGAACGGGGTGTCGCCAATATAAAAGATTTTGAGATAGAATATGAGCGGCGGTTTGCTATGACAGCGGCTTCATTCATATTGACTACTATCGGGATGTCTCTGGCTTCCCGGAAAGTCAAGGGTGGTATGGGGATTAATATCGGTATAGGATTGTTGTTGAGTTTTTCTTATATATTATTTAGCACAGTATCGTCTACTTTTGCTGTCAGTGGAGCGATGTCGCCTCGATTGGCTATGTGGCTGCCTAATATTATATATACGATAATCGCGGTGTTCCTATATTTCAAGGCTCCTAAATAATTCGAAAAAAAGAGTAATCGGGATGATTATCGTTATTTAATCGAAAAAGAGATTTCGAAGCAAATAAAATTTATGTATTTTTGTTAGAAAAGAAATCGTGAAATGCTTCAACCATTAGCAGAGAGATTGCGGCCCAAGACATTAGATGAATATATCGGACAAGAGCACCTTGTGGGCAAAGGTGCCGTATTGCGTCGCATGATAGATGCGGGGCAGGTATCGTCTTTTATTCTTTGGGGACCTCCCGGAGTGGGGAAAACTACGTTGGCCAAAATCATATCGAATCAGCTTGATGCACCTTTTTATACATTGAGTGCCATACACTCAGGTGTAAAGGATGTGCGGGATGTATTGGATAAGTGCCGTAATAATCGAATGTTTCAGAAAGGACGTCCGATTTTATTTATCGATGAGATACATCGATTCAATAAATCTCAGCAAGATTCTTTGTTAGGTGCCGTAGAGAACGGAACGGTGACTCTCATCGGAGCCACGACAGAGAATCCGTCTTTTGAGGTCATACGACCATTGCTGTCTCGTTGTCAAGTATACGTTCTCAAGTCGTTGACCGCCAAAAATCTGGAAGAATTATTGGATAGAGCTATCCATGAAGATAGTGTACTCAAGGAAAAGGATATAGAAATTCAGGAAACAGATGCTTTATTCCGATTTTCAGGAGGTGATGCCCGTAAATTATTGAATATTATCGATTTGATTGTAAACTCGGATGATAGTAAAAAAATCATATTTAATGATGCCATCGTGACTGACCGTTTGCAAGAAAATCCGGCTGCTTATGACAAAGGTGGAGAAATGCATTATGATATAATATCGGCCTTTATAAAATCGATACGGGGAAGTGATCCTGATGGAGCTATTTACTGGTTGGCCCGAATGGTAGCCGGAGGTGAAGACCCTAAATTTATCGCTCGCCGGTTGGTTATATCGGCGGCTGAAGATATTGGATTGGCCAACCCCAATGCTTTATTACTTGCTAATGCTTGTTTTGATGCTATCCAGAATATAGGGTGGCCTGAAGGGCGTATCATTCTGGCAGAGGCTACCATATATCTGGCCAGTAGTCCTAAAAGTAATTCGGCATATAAGGCTATCGGAGATGCTCTTCAGTTAGTAGAGCAGACGGGAAATTTGCCGGTACCCCTTCATTTGAGAAATGCTCCAACTTCTTTGATGAAAGAATTGGATTATGGCAAGGATTACAAGTATGCTCATGACTATGAGAATAACTTTGTAAAACAACAGTTTCTTCCTGACCAGTTGAATGGTAAATCTATATGGCATGCACAATCCAATCCTGCGGAAAGTAAATTAAAGGAACATCTAAAACATTTATGGGGCGACCGGTATAATAAATAGAAAAACTTTTGCAGTTGCCCTTAGAGCCTGCCTAATCTTTTCCAATAAAAATTATCCGGTCATTTTTGAGTCTTTTTCGGTCTTTTTCCCTGTTTTACCTCGTCAGATACCTGCTACCCTCCTTATAAAAACAGAAAAAAATATCTTCGAAAGAAACTTTCAAATCCAACTCGTGCAAAATTCAGACGACAGGCTTTTGAACTTTTTTGTAGAAGTGAAATATTATTTTCTTTTCCGAAAAAGTTGGAATCAATTTTATAAGAGGTTATCGTATAATTGCCATTGGATTGCCCCATACTTCTAAATCTGAGGCATCGACGTATTCGGCTTTTCCGTCTGTTATAATAACTACTTTCATATGTATATCAACAATTACGACCCTGTCTTTAAGAACTCCAAAGTAAGATATATCAGACTCTTGCAGTCCACTGTAAATAAGTTCTTGTTCAGAAGGATTGGAAAGCTTGATTCGATACAGGTCTCCTGCTTTAAATGCATATATATAATGTTCTTGATATGGGTATAGATTATTGTAGTAATGAAATTTATCGATTGAAGGCGAATAGTCCTTACCACTATCTATATCATTATTCTTCTCAAGTACATAGTATCTATTTGTTCCTGTAAAATATAATTTGCCATTGGAGAGGGTCACTACAGTAAAAGGAGAGAGACCTAATTCAAAATATTGATAATGTACATTCCATTTAAGAGATGGACTAATATACTCTGTTTGCGGTCCGTTTGATGTTCCTCGCAGAGCAAGAATAGAGCCATTGGGAGTCCTGAATACAGAAGGCGTTCCGATCAGGCTTCCTGAATAGTTAGAAGGAGAAATATTCATAATCCGATGATTTATCACCATTTGTGATTCATTCAGAAGAATACTTCCATCGGCATCTACCACCCAATGACAACTTTCTCCATTAAATACAGAGCAAGAGCCATCGTAAACTTCGGTTATTTCAACTCTGCTCCTTAAACTAAGATATTCGTCTTCTTCTTTAAATACGTAACCGTCAGTCGGAATCTGACTAACGTCTACTTCGATTTTATAGATCGGCTTATCGCTAAAACCAGAGGAGTATTCTCTATCGGGCATAAAATAGAATGTATTTTCTTCATAACAACGGAATTGTGCTTCGTATATCTGGTCCGAGAAAACTGGATTTTCATTTTCATAATAGGATTGTAAAGGTATCAATAATCCATCAGCAGATCGAATGATTACCGGATAAGTAACCTCGACCGGTTGTTGAATTGCAACAAAATCTGTATAATCTTGATATATTGTATCTACATTGGAGACGTAAGTCATATACGAAAAACAGTATTTGTCAGAGATAGTTTTGAATCCGTAAATTTCGGCATCTGATAAAGTTTCTCGTTTGTAATCCAAACATTCAATCTTTTCTACTGTATTTTTCTCCGTTATTTTGTATCCAGGGTAACCGTTTAAGTTTGAATGGTCCTCTCCCCTTGCCGTCTCGATCAGTAAAATAGCGTCTTCAACAGAGGCATAAGCCGGACGACCTACCTCAAAGTCTTTAGATTCCTCCATTCGATATATTTTTACTTTACCGGCATCAAAATCTTTTCTTTGTGAGTCGGGATAATCTGCAATACCGGCAGAGACTCTGATATGATACTCTCCTTTATAGGATTCAGGAATCTTTATTTTTAGGAAATATCCTCTTTTTTCGTTTGTATCTGAAATCGAAGTATCGTTGTCTGATAGTGTATTGTCTTCTATTTCTACATTAACGGCATCTCCGTTCAAAAAGACTTGGGGTTCTGTAAGTTTTTGGTTTACTTGGATTTCTAATATTTTCCCAGATAGTATTTTCTCTTCAAAAAAGAATTTTACTTCCTCTACATCAAAATCTGTATCAGATTCATTGTCGGGGAATTCTTCACATGATTTTGTTATTATAGACAATGCAATAATAAATAAGTAACAGCCAATTCGTTTCATAAGACCAGTTCAATTATCGATTATGTTTGAATAATATGGGATGTGTCTCTAACATAGCCCAATTTGAAAATTGTATTTCTGTTTGTCTCTGTATTTGACTTTCGCTATATTTCTAAATAAATTTGATTATATATTTCATTTATTTAAATACAAAGATAATCGAATCTGCTCGTTAAGTAAAATGTTCTGTTAAATTATATATTTATATTAAATCTTATTTTCAGTATCAAATCAAATATTATATGTAGTTAAAAGCTTGATTATTTTTTCAGTAGAAATAATTTGGTCGGTTATGTTTGTCAATGGAGCGTGATGTCTACGTCACCACGCAAGACAAAAATAGGTACTTATGTTGATGGACACTATCTCTAAAAAGCAGAGCTCTGCAACATCTTGCATAGAACAACTAAAGGTGTGCGTCTCACTGTAACGTACCGATAAAATTTAGATGACGGTTTCTATAATCGCTGGCTCTACGGTCTTCGTCCATGTCTATTCAAAGGTATATATTTTATTAACAGACGTACAAATGTACGACTGGTTTTAAAGAATAAATAAAAATTTTGGAGACTGATGATAGAAAATATATCGGATTATTTTCGAAAAGAGTAAAAGTTTATCTTGAAGCTTATTCTTTTCTGAAGCGGAATCAAATATTTTTCTATATTTTAGCTATTTCTATATTCTTTAGGACTCATACCTACATGTCTCTTAAAATATTTACCAAAGAATGAAACATTGGGAAAGTTCAGAGAGTACGAAATTTCCTGTATTGTTTGATTTGTCGATTTTAATTGTGCTTTAGCATCCATGATTACAATACTGGCAATAATTTCGGAAACTGTCTTTCCGGTCATTTTTTTCACGGTAGAACTAAGATGTTGGGGAGATATACTCAACTGGCTGGCATAAAACGATATCTGCCTTTCTGAGACATAATGTTTCATGATAAGCTGTACCAAAGTTTTGCATATTTCTTCGCTTCTGTTTTCGGCTCGGCCTTCAATGTTTTGTACCCGGTAAAAATTGCCTACTCCATAAAGAACGCCAGTAAGAATGCTCTTTATTATTTCCGGATCGAGATTTTCATTGGCTTCAGCAGATGCTCGTTCAAGTAAAGAGAAATAATCACTGAATAAATTGGCGATGGAATCCGTCAATGGGAATACAGGGCTATTGGTAATTACGGGAAAGAAATCCATTGTCGTTTTTATCAGATTCACACTACTGACAAACTTATTCGAAAATCCAATAAAACTAAGACGAACATTGCTTTTCTGTTCTCGATATTGGATAATACTTCCGGGTAATAGACTTATAAAATCGTTTTTTTTCAGGTTGTAATTTGTTAGATTTATAGAAACCTCTACATTTCCTTCGAGACATAAAGCAAATATCCCGGCTCTCAAACGGCAAGATTGCCTGTAAAAGTTTAGGACGTCTTCGGTTATATTAGTTCCTACTATAAAATCCTGAGGTATGTCAACCTGAGGGAAATCAATTTTTATCATTTTTCTCCTCTTTTAATTACTAATACAAATGTAGTAAAATATGAAATGCATAAAGCGAAATATTAAAAATAGACCAATAAATCCTTAATATTGACTTCGTTTTTTTATCTTATAATACTAATAATATTTCTAAAAAAATTAATGAATATTTGTATATATACAAATAAATATTGTCTATTAGAGTATTTGTAAAGCATTTTATTCAAAATAGATATTATTAATGAATATTCATGTAAAAGCAAAAATATTTAATAATATATCTGAATTTATCAATCTTAAATTTTGACTAATAGACCTGATGCCGTATTTAAAAATATTTGATAGTAAAAACGCTATTTATATTTTAAAGACCGGCTGTATTTTTGGCTTGAATGTAAATGGGAGAAAGTCTTTTCGTGCAATTTTTTACAGATGAAATCGAGAATTTAGTATATCAATTCATCTGGCGTATCGTCAAAAACATACGGTTAAAGGAGTATTTGATTTTTAATGAAAATGAGTATATTATATTGGCATCAATGTGACTTGGAAAGAGGAAGTTTGTGTTGCAAATGAGTGTAAAAAGCAATGTAGTGAGTTAGTTAAGACAGGAAGGAGATTGATTTTATGTAATTTAAAAATCCATAATCTGTTTTAAAAATATGTGTATTAAAGATGGGTGTAATAAAATGGGAAAAATAAAGCCATAAATTGCTCCATAGAAGTGTGCGTTGTGGTTTATATTATCACCGGCTTTTTTCCCCATATATTGGCAATATGCCAAGTATAAAATACCGAAAACAATGCCTGGTATGGGAATTACGGCAAATAGCAGGATTTTGCCCCATGGTTCGAAAAATATAAAAGAGAAAAGAACTGCCGATACGGCTCCGGATGCCCCAATAGATACAAATGACGGGTCTTTACGCTGTTTTATCAGGTCGTGGAGTGATGCTGCTATCATACCTCCGAAGTATAATGCGATATAGCTTCCTAAACCAAAACCCAAATATTGAAATATTTTTTCGATGTATAGACCGAAGGACCAAAATGTAAACATATTGACCACCAAATGCATTATATCGGCGTGTACGAAACCATGGGAAACTATGCGATACCATTCTTTACACTTGATTGTACGATATGGAATGAAAGCCAGCTTCATGAATAAATCGTGATTGTTGAAACATAAAAACGATATAATTACTGTAATTCCGATGATGATATATGTTAACATATCTCTATATTGTTTTTATTTATTATAATAAACATTTGTTGATTAGAAGGGTTTAAAATTTTCTTATTAAAATTTTAAATTGTAGCATTTATTGTTTAAGAGCCTATCTTTATTTGCCAATAAAAGTAATCATATCAGTTTATTTTTGTGTTTTCTTCCGGTCTGTTTTTTCGTTTGCATTTGTCAAATAATCTGTATTGTCTTCGTAAAAACTGAAAATATCCTCAGAAAGACTTAAAGTACATTTAAACAGATTCTTAGACTATAAGATATTTATAATTTCCAATAATGATTCGACCTGATGGGTCGGTTTAGATTCTGTAATTTCCTTCTTCAACGGATTGTAATATATCTGTGCTATACCACATTTCGCCGCTCCTAAAATATCGGCATCGTAGTTGTCTCCAATCATTAAAGCTCTATCGGGTTTTGTGTCCATTTTATTCAAAGCGTATTTGAATATATCAGGATGAGGTTTGTTTACTCCCACCTTATCGGAGAGTATCACTTCCTGAAAGTAGTGGTCTATACCTGATGAGCGCATTTTCTTATATTGGACTTCTTCAAAACCATTACTAAGTATGGCAAGGCTGTATTTATTCGACAGGTAATCAAGTAACTCCCAAGTTCCCGGGACGACATTTTTTTGTGTCGATAGAATAGAAAGATAATCCTTATCAAGGGTTTTTGCCAGGCCGTTGTCATGTACACCGAGACGTTGCAAAGGATACCTGAAACGTTCGTTCATCAAATCTTCTTTTGATATCCTTCCATGGTGGTACATATTCCAGAGTTCGGTATTCTTTTCTGAATATACTGAATAGTATTCTTCGAATGTATTATAGAATTGGGAAAGATTATGAATATCATATACTTTATGAAGTGCGACTTTGGAATTGGTTCGAAAGTCCCATATTGTATCATCCAAATCTATAAAAATACTTTCATATCTAACCATAGGCATTGTGTAATAATGTAAATCTAATATCGTTGAAAATTTTATTTACGAATGTTAAGGTATAAAACAAATCTGAAAGATGCTATTTTTTTAAGTTTACCTCAAAAAAGATAAGGAGCTATTTTGATAATTTTTTCCAAAAAGAACCCTTATGAACAAAAAATCCGAATCTCTTTTGAGATTCGGATTTTATATTTGAGAATATATTCCAATTATTCAGAAACAACTTCGAAAGGTATATCTATGCTTACCTCTTTGTGAAGTCTCAAAGTAGCTTTGTAAGCACCTACTTCTTTTACAGAATCCTTGATATAGATAACTTTGCGATCTATTTCGTAACCCAGTTTCCCAAGAGCTTCAGCAATCTGAATATTGTTGACCGAACCAAAGATTTTACCCGTGGAGCTGGTTTTTGCACCAATTGTCAGTGCAACGCCTTCCAGTTTAGCAGCGAGTTCTTTAGCGTCGTTTTTGATTTTCTCAAGTTTATGAGCACGTTGCTTCATGTTTTCGGCTAACATCTTCAATGCAGAAGGAGTAGCGATAACGGCTTTACCTTGAGGAATCAAATAGTTACGTCCGTATCCGTCTTTTACAGTTACCACGTCATCTTTATACCCAAGATTTAGGACATCTTCTTTTAATATTACTTGCATTATTATTTTCCTCCTTCTTTAAATTATTTCATCATGTCTGTTACGTAAGGAAGTAACGCCAAATGACGAGCTCTTTTTACAGCTTGTGCAACACGACGTTGGAACTTCAATGATGTACCTGTGATACGACGAGGTAATATTTTACCTTGCTCGTTCAGAAATTTTTTTAAGAATTCAGGATCTTTGTAATCGATATACTTAATACCGCTCTTTTTGAAACGACAGTATTTTTTCTTTTTGATATCCACTGAGGGAGGAGTCAAATATCTGATTTCAGATTGATTTTGTTGTGCCATGACTTAGTTCTCCTTTACATCTTTAGATTTAACACTTCTTCTTTTTGCAGCGTATTCTGCAGCGAACTTATCCATTTTGAATGTCAAGAAACGGATAACTCGTTCGTCCCGACGGAAATTGATTTCCAATTTAGCGATAACAGACGGATCTGCGTTAAATTCCAATAACTGATAAAAACCAGTTGACTTTTTTTGGATAGGATAAGCCAGTTTGCGCAATCCCCAGTTTTCTTCATTGATAATCTCAGCACCTTCCGATACTAAAACTTCTTTGAATTTGTCTACCGCTTCCTTCATCTGTACGTCAGATAAAACGGGAGTTAAAATGAAAACGGTTTCATAATGATTCATACTCATTCAAATTAACTTGTTTGTTTAAAATTTTTCTAATGCGGTGCAAAGGTAGTAATTATTTATATACCTGCAAGATATTTCGACAAATTTTATACTTTCCCCCCTTTATTTACAGATTGCTCGTAACATTTTTTTTACGATAGCCCTTTCTTAATAGGACAAAAAAACTTACCTTTGTTGCCTAAACAATTATTACCTTATGAACTTTTCGTCGTTAGATATTGAAACTGTATTTGTCGTTCTGAGCGGCAAGATATCTGCAGCTATTAATCGGAAGCTTTATCGTAGTTTTCGTAAAGAAAATATAGATATTACACCGGAACAATGGACTGTGCTTTATTACTTATGGTTAAAAGATGGTGTCAATCAGCAAGAATTGTGTAATGCCACTTTTAAAGACAAACCCAGTATGACACGTCTTATTGATAATTTGGAAAAACAAGGGTTGGTGGTACGGTCGGCCAGCCGGGAGGATAGACGTATAAATATTATTACTCTGACCGAGAAAGGCAGAGAGCTGGACGAAGCGACTCAATCTATCGTTACAGAAACCAGAGATGCTGCTTTGCAAGGGTTTACGAATGAAGAGGTAGAAACAGCGCAAAATTTACTTAATAAGGTTTTCAACAATATTAAAAAATCGCTCGACGAATAAAGTTCGTCACTATTTTAAAATCAATAATGAAACGGAGTATTTTTCTATTCTTATTTTTCGTCCTGTCAGTAGTTTGTGTAAAAGCTCAATATTCGATGGATGTCTTAGGCGGACGATTCGAGATGCAAACATTGAATATGCCTGATGATTATGACGGGAAAGTAATCACGACTGTTATCCGGCGAGAAGCCAGGGTCCCTACACATAAAGCTCTATTATATGTGCATGGATATAATGATTATTTTTTCCAAAGTCAATTGGCCCAAATCTTCAACGATTCGTGTTACAATTTTTATGCTGTCGACCTTCGGAAATACGGACGGTCGCTAATGGCCAGCCAGACGGCTTTTCAAGTGCATAATCTCAATGAGTACTTTGCTGATATTGATACTACACTTAGCATTATGAAATCGGAGGGGAATACAGAAATCATATTAATGGGTCATTCGACAGGGGGACTTATCACTGCACTTTATTGTAATGAACGTAGGAATAGTCTTTCGGTTAAAGGGCTGATTCTGAACAGTCCGTTTCTCGATATGAATCAAAGTTGGATGAAGGAAAAGATTTTGATTCC
Source organism: Coprobacter secundus (assembly GCA_000803105.1). Classification (GTDB taxonomy): domain Bacteria; phylum Bacteroidota; class Bacteroidia; order Bacteroidales; family Coprobacteraceae; genus Coprobacter; species Coprobacter secundus. Next base: position 62,456 of record JTDA01000007.1, on the reverse strand, counting down.
TGTTGTATCGTTTTTAGGCTTATTTTCTCCTAATATTAAAATAAAGCAAAGTAAATCTACTGCTTATGCCGAAAGTCTTCTTATAGACCATCATGGAGAATGGATATATGATACGAGTAAAAAATTCAAACAATCACCTCCTGTGACCAGTGGCTGGATAAGGGCGATACATCGAGGACAAAAGAAAGTACACCGAGGCTTGGATATCCCCTGCCCTGTTTTGGTCATGTTTTCGAGTCAATCAGTTTATGGTGATGACTGGACTCCAGAGCATCAGAAGGGAGATGCAGTACTTGATGTGAAAGACATTGAAAAATATGGTAAACGATTAGGACCTCATGTTACGGAAGCCGTGATACCGGAAGGTCTGCATGACCTTATTCTGTCTCAAAAAAGTGCCCGGGAGAAAACTTATGAGACTATATTCGAATGGTTAGATAGTAATAAGTTGTAGATTCTCTTTTCATAGTTTTGCCTTATTCCTTATTATAAAATATACTACTCCGGTCATAAGCGACTATTGCCCGACCGGAGTAGTGCATTTATCTACCAGATAGATAATCGAAATATAAGGAATACCGGAATTGGTCTCTAAACCGATTTCACAAGTACGGCTATTACTGTATCCGGTCTTTATTCCTGCTTTTTCTATCTGCGGACGTAATTTTCGCAAAGCGTAGGCATTGAGTTCCGGTTGAGTGAAACCTTTGTCTCCAGCAAATCCACAGCATCCGACACCTTCAGGCACCAAGACATTAGAAGTACATCTTCCAGCCAGTTCTATCAGTTGCTTATCGAGTCCCATTTTTCTCATAGAACAAGTAATGTGTATGGCTATCGGTTCATCAATTTTTTTGAAGACAAGTTTATCAAGTAAAAATGTATTAATAAACTCTACCGGTTCATATAACTTTATTTTCTTTATCGTGTGACGCATGCGATACAGGCATGGGCTTTGGTCACAAAGTACCGGATACAATCCTTCATTACTGGCTTCATATAAGGCCGCTTCAAGTTCTGCTGATTTCCTGTCGGCAATATCCGGCATGCCTTTGCTCTCCCATATAGTTCCGCAACAAAGGCGTTCCATATGTGGCGGGAAAATTACTTCATAACCGGCTTTTTGCAGCAAATGGACAGTTTTATCGATAAGTGGCGTACTTTCCGGAGAATGTTGCGATACTCCCATCGTCTGATTGATGCAACTTGGGAAATAGACGACTTTTAGTGGTTTATTTTTCTGAGCTGTTTTATGTGGATAACGAGCCTTGGGCATAGCTGGTGTCCATAGAGGCATTTTAGAGCCGGATAAATAGCGAAGCCCGCGAGTTAGGGAGGCCATAGCTTTACTTCCTAACAGGGAATGTGCGGTATTGGCAACGGAAAGTACCGGACGCAATGCAGATTCTATACCTGATAAATGACGAGCTGCGAAGTCTCCGGCTTTATATCCTAAGCTTCCTTTAGGCAAATGACTTTGACGGATGTCATGTGTAAGGTCGCCCACATTGATTCCCATCGGGCATGACATGGAGCAGAGCCCATCACCGGCACAGGTTTGGTTCCCGGGATATTTGTATTGTTTCTCAAGTAATTCCATTTGCTTTTCTTTTCCCGGCAATCGACTTAGACGCGATATTTCTCGACGGATGACGATGCGCTGGCGGGAGGAAAGAGTAAATCCGCAGGAAAGGCAGTTGACTTCACAAAAACCACATTCGATACATTTGTCGATATGTTCGTTTGTCAAAGGTAACGGCTTAAAGTTTTTCAAATGGCATTTCGGGTCATCATTGAAAATAACGCCGGGATTCAAACGATACTTGGAATCGAAAATTTCTTTTATTTCCCGCATATATTGGTAAGCCGTCTCTCCCCATTCATATTTTACAAAAGGAGCCATATTTCTCCCTGTACCATGTTCGGCCTTTAAAGAACCGTCGTATTTGTCAACTACTAGAGTTATGACATCATTCATCAGTTGTTCGTACCTTGCTACTTCTTCGTCAGTATCAAATGCCTGATTTATTATAAAGTGAAAATTTCCCTCTAAAGCATGTCCGTATATACATGCATCGAAGTAACCATTCTTTTCGAGTAATTGTTGTAATTCGAAGGTTGCTTGGGGTAAATCTTCTATATGAAAAGCTACGTCTTCAATCAGACATGTTGTTCCCGGGCGTCGTGTCCCTCCGACAGAAGGAAATATACCGGAACGAATAGCCCAGTAAGAGGCATATTCACTTTCTTTATCAGTAAAATGTACCGGTGTAAATGTATTGAATGAACTTAAAATATCTTCAATCTTATGTATATTATCGACCAATTCTTCTCTGGTATGCCCTTTGGTTTCGGTAAGAATGGCTGTAAGCCCTTCTCCTGTGGTATCATTGACCGATTGTAGAGACTTCTTGTCTAACATCTCGGCATTGACGACAGGGGCCTTTTTCATAGCAACGACAGCTTTACAAGCTTCTCTTATATCGCTGAAATAAACCATGGCACTCGCCTTATAGGGCAAATCTTCTTCGGTTTTCATCGTCACTTCCGATAAGAAAGCAAGTGTGCCTTCTGAGCCTACTATCGAATGGGCGATGATGTCAAACGGATCATCATATTCTATAAATGGGAACAGATTAAGTCCCACTACATTCTTAATGGAATATTTGCGACGAATACGCGAGACTAATTCAGAATCTTTTCTTATGCGGTCTCTGACCGACTCTATTTTTTGTATAAATTCCGGATGACTGTGGATAAAATCATGTCGGCTTTTTTCATCACCTGTATCTAATATCGTACCATCTGACAAGATAATACGGGCCGAAAGCATCACTTTATCACTATTGGCATGGGTACCGCAGTTCATCCCTGAAGCATTATTGGCGATAATACCACCCACCATAGCGGATTTTACCGATGCCGGGTCAGGGGCAAACTTTCGGCCGTAGGGTTTTAATATTTCATTTACCCTTCCACCTGTAAGCCCTGGTTGCAAGGTAATCCGGTCTCCGGTGGAGGAAACGGAATAACTTTCCCAATTCTTTCCCGCAACTACCAATACTGAATCGCTGATACTTTGTCCTGACAGACTCGTACCGGCAGCTCTGAAGGTTAAGGGAATATGATATTTTCCTGACAATGAAAGTATTCGAGATATTTCTTGTTCATTATCGGAACGAACTACCATTTTAGGAATCAAACGGTAAAAACCGGCATCTGTCCCCCATGCCAATCGACGCAAATCGTCGGTATATATCCGATTGTCCGGAATGAAACGGGCTATTTCTTTCAGGAAAGAAACATAATCTGAATTTCCCATAATTTTATTCGTTACTTTATGGCTAAAAACCTGTGCAATATTACAAGTAATTGATGAAATTCACAACTTAGAACCAGTCTAACTTTTCCAATAGGAAAATATTGCCGGAACATTTTTGCGTTTTCTTTCGTTATATTTCTCGTTTTCACTCGTTGGATAGCCCGTATCCTCCTCATAAAAACAGAAAAACATCTTCGAAAGAAATTTTCAAACTTGACCTGAGCAAAATTTAGCGAAGCCCTTAGATTTATCTAAAATTTTCTATCTGGTAATTTCATAGGTTTATTGTTCTTTATCTGCTTTTCCAAATGGTGACATTAAAAAATCAACTAACGAAGACGGTGGCGCAGAAAGCTCTTGCGTGCATAAAGGAAATAAAAAATGACACCAATGGCATTTATTGCAAAAGCGAGCCAAAATGCAGCAGAGTAACCTCCGTGATGTTCAGCTACAGCGCCTCCTCCAATAATACCGATACCGACACCTATGTCCCAAGATGTGAGTATAGTGGAATTGGCTGTCCCTCGTCGCTCATGGGGTGCCAGATTGATAAACATTGTCTGCATAGCCGGATACATGTGTCCGTTTCCGAGACCTATCATAAGTGCAGCAGCATAGTATCCGTATATATTGGGTATAGCTGTGAAAACCAGATAACCGCACATTGACATCAGCATTCCGGCAGAGGCGTTATGTACAATTTTACCTTCTCGGAGGGACTTACTCCCGATAATTCTCGACATTATAAGACCAATAGCCAAGAGCATAAAGAATGTTCCTGAGCCGGAAGTTATGTGCATAACTTCTTGGCTGTATATGGCTATGTATGTAGAGATAATACCGAATGAAAAAGAAAATGCTGTAATACAAAGGCCCTCGCTCCATCCCGGTAGAAGGATAAATCGGTCAAGAGAAACTTTTTGATTCTTCTGTATCGGTTGGCGTTCGCGGCACTTGATGGTAGAATTGATAGCCAGGCCGATGAATGCGATTACAAGAGACATGGCAAACAGTATATTGAAGTTATGGATTGTGTGATAGATATAAAGTCCTATCGAAGGTCCTATTGCCATAGCTATGTTATTGCTCAGTCCATAATATCCGATGCCCTCGCTCCGACGTTCGGGATGCAAGACATCTACAGCCATAGTACTGCTCGCGACAGTCGTCGCACCAAAAGGTGCACCGTGTAAAGTACGAATGGCAGCAAAAAGAATGAGGGAACCCGTGATGAAATAGCCTGCAAAGAACAAGGCAAAGCAGAAATAACAAAGCAGCAGAACCTTTTTACGGGAGAAACTGTCGACAACAAATCCGCTAAATGGCCGGACTATCAAGGCTGTAATCGTATATCCACTTAGTACAATACCTATCATCGCTTTTCCGGCGGAAAAAGTATCTCGTAAATAAAGCGGTAACAAGGGGGCGAGCAAATAAAATGCAAAAAAAAGCATAAAATTAGCTATCCATACTTTCAAGTAGTTGCTGTTCCACAAAACAGGTTTTGTATTCTTTTTTTTCTCTTCCATCATTTCTATTCTAAAAAAACACTAAAAAATAAACTTTCAATAAGCAAATACTCCAACCTTTTTTTATAGAATCAATATTCGTCAAAGCTTTTTATAAAAAGATGGGCAAAATTAGTTATTCGATTCAGATTATAAAAGAGTATAGCCAATACTTTTTTCTCCAATAAAATAATATTTTAAAAATAAAATGTACGATAATATCTTCCGTCTCTTCATCTTTCGATATGGAAACATTTTTAAGGAAGTCAAATATGATAAACAATCAAAAATCTTTATGTATATTTGTCATAAACCGGATATGTCCCGGATTTGTTATGATACAGTTTATAAAGGAATGATATGACAGGGGAATTTATTTTACGATTGTTTACTGCCGGTATATTGGGAGCTATTATAGGACTTGACAGAGAGTATCGAGCTAAAGAAGCCGGATTCAGAACTCATTTTCTGGTATCGTTGGGAAGCGCACTTATTATGATTGTGTCTCAATATGGTTTTATGCAAATAGCGAAGGAACATCATATAGATTTCGATCCCAGTCGGGTAGCAGCCCAAGTCGTAAGTGGCATCGGGTTTATCGGTGCAGGGACAATCATTATACAGAAACAGTTTGTAAGGGGATTGACAACTGCGGCAGGACTATGGGCAACCTCCGGTATAGGTCTGGCTATTGGCAGCGGCATGTATTGGCTCGGTATATCGGCAACCATATTTACATTGTTGGGGCTTGAGTTGTTGACCATAATTTTCAAAAAAGTTGGATTTCATAGTGCTATGATACAATTTTCGACCGGAAATCCCGATAATTTATCTAAGATAACGGACATGGTATTGCAGAAAAATTATCGTATCATCAGTTATGAAGCCAAGCAGGAATGGAGAGAAAATCATGTTGTGTATCACGTTACTATCGTCATTAAAAATCGAAATCATAGCGAGGAAGGGAATGTGTTCAAATACATTCAGCAATTGCCAGACCTGATGATTGAAAAGATAGAATAAAATCTGCTGCTTTAAGAAAGATTCATTTAACGATATTCAAAGCCGCATGAATTTTTGCATAAAGTTTTGTCGGGCCTATTTTATATTATCTATCGGTTTGGTTTTCTTGCGTTCATTTGTTTGATACTGCTCTAAAAGCATCCTCAAAAGAAATTTTCAAAGGACGAGGTTCGAATAAAAAATTAAACCGGCTCTAAAATCCAAAACTATATCCTACGGAATAAAATATTTTATTTCCGTAAGGAGTAAATTTATTTTGTACGACATCATAATATAACATCACAGATATACCGCTATTACCGGCTATCGGGAGGTTTGCCCCTGCCCCAACCAAGAAACAAGGTATTACTTCTCCTTTATATGAGTGCCCGTCTCTACGTCCCCAGTTGCGTTGTACTTCCGGTTGAGCTTGAATTGTTATATAAGGAATAGGTTTGACTCGGGCATATAGGTTAAGTCCCATATAGTTCATTGTATATCGACTATCGTCCCAAGTATTGTAGCGATAGTAGTTGTAACTGATACCGCCACCAAAAGAAAAATAGGAGTTTATGCGATATCCTACTTGAGGAGAGATATTGATAGAGGTTCCGTTGGAAAAAGTCATGCCGAACGAACCTCCTAATTCTATCTTACCTTTTTTTCGTGTCCGGACCGGTTCAGGCTGTGGTTCTTTTTCTTCTATTACCCGATAATCAGCTGTCGTCTGATTGACAGACTGCTCATTTTGCAAAATCTTTCTTTCTGTTTCGGAATCAACTTTTTCAAAACGGAAAGGTCGTTTTTTCTCTCCGGTCTGTGCCATCATAAGAAAGCAAGCAAACAGAAAAAAACAAGTAATCTTAACCCTTATTTTCATATTCTCCTTATTATTTATGCAAAGTTAATAAAGAAACAAGCGGCTCATTCTTTTGTTGATAGAAAAAAGATAATTATGACAATCATAATTTATAGATTCTCAAATATATTTATAAAATTAAATTTTATTTCACATATTATTGTCGACATCTAATTTATTTTGTAATATTGCAAATATATTATAAAAATAATCCACATAATATGAAATTTTTACGATTATCAGCTTTTTTTTTGAGTCTGGTGAGTCTATGTCTTATTTCATGTGAAGAAAATGACGATCCAGCAGAATTGTCGCCAGCCGATAAGGAGGTGCAAGAAGTTATTGAAGAACTGGAAAAAATTCCAGAAATAAGTGATTTTACCGAAGAGCTTAAAAAAGTTTCTATTCCGGATGTAGAAACAAATCAGCTTACTGTATTTGCTGTTAAAAATCAGGAATTAAAGGTTCGCTCTGAAGTTTCTGAAAATCAACTGAACCAGGAAAATATCAAACGTCACATTGCTCGTGGCGCTTATAGTATAGATGAGTTGAAGGATTCATTATTATTGACCAGTGTCAGCAATGAACCTTTATTGGTTACCAATCAAAATTCGATTGTTGCCATAAACGGTATACCTATTGAAACTGCCGGAATGAAGATTGGAAACAGTTATATGTATATTGTTCCTGAGGTCATTCCCGTAAATGAATCTATCGACTCGATCCCTTCTACTACAGACAAAGAGGCTATTATTTCGGTGAAACGTTGTAATACAAATTGGTCTGTGATGGACTCTGTTCAGGGAAGACCGATAGAAGGGGCAGAGGTTACGGTGTATACTGCCGACGGCAAGACACTGGGTGTATATTATACTGATGCAAATGGCGAAGTTTCGGTAAAGCATAATGAACCGGAAATAAGTTATACTGCTATTTCTGGCGATTCTCTCAGCAATATATATGATGGTTTCATGGTAGAAGGGATATTTACCAGCCAAGTAGAAATAGATGCATGGCCGAGCTATATCATATCGACACCGAAACCGGGCGATTTAAAATTTGCCGATGTAAATGGTGACGGAATAATCGATAACAGCGATAAAGTCAATGGTATACCTCAAAGATACATCCGTTATGCCGATGGAGAGACATTAAAGAGTTCGGTAGTTTATCTGACAAGTAATCGTATTGCGCCTTCTACTGATTGGGCTCAAATGTTACAATCTCAGAAGGATGAGTGGAACAAACAGTTGAAAAGTTTCCTTAATTTGACCCGAGAAACAGATGCTAAATTGATAGGATATATTGAAGTTCCTAATATGTTCAATTCCAACTATTTTAATCAATGGGGAGAGAATATATGGAATAGTGGATATAGTTTGATAAATAGCTATTTACAGGCAAATGACAAGTTTACCAATTCGAATGATTGTCCCGAAAATGTAAAATCGGAATGGGCCACGGCTTCTTTACGTATGCAAGCCGAATGTGCATTGATATATTCGGAATTATCAAAATTTTTCGGTGAAGTCTCCGTTATCAACGATATAACAGGGCAGATGCCTCCGAGAAACAATGACGCACTGGTTGACTATATGAATTACCTTATCAATATGCTCCCTTCTGAGTATTCTACAGCCGTATCGGCTTTGGTATCGCGCATATATTTATCCGATAGAGAATATGATAGGGCACTTGACCAGTGTAAAAAAATTATCAGTACCGGCAATTACAGTCTGCCGGCAGATAGTTCGTTGGTATTTTCACAGAAAAACGGAAATAACGTAATTTTAGGAGGATATGATGATTCCGACTTTAAATATGCGAAAGGCCTGTATTATCATCCGGTACGTTATTGTGAGATTATGTTCACGGCTGCAGAAGCTGCTCTCGAAACCGGTCGTACCATGGAGGCTTATGAATATATAAATCAGACCCGGCTGTTTAGAGGATATCCTCCTATCGAGAACGGACTTACACAGGATGAGTTACGCCGTGTACTTTGGAATACTTGGAATAATGAGATGTTACTCGAGTCTGCAACATACTTCAACCTGAGAAGGTGGGGCATCTATGTGGCATCTATGCCGGATGCCCAAAACAAGCATCAGTTATTGCCAATACCGACAGATGCTATGAAGGAAAATCCAAATCTTACACAAAATCCGGGATATTAACGGTAGCCGAAATAAAAAATGCGATAAACCCTGTAAAAGCCTTATAAAACTTTTACGGGGTTTATTTTTCATTATTAGTTTGCGAATTGGGGAGAAAAATATATTTCATTAACTTTGCCATTGTGAAATATGAGAAAGGATAGAAATCCGAAAAACAAGAAGTTATTTATAAATTATGAAAAAAACTATTTCTATGATGATTGCAGCAACTGCTTTCTCCGTATCGACCGGCATCGCTTCGGTCGAGAGTGTCGATCCGTTTTACAGGGTCGACCGTTTTGCAGACCTGGAAGTATTGCGATATAAAGTTCCGGGGTTCGAAAAATTGACATTGCAACAAAAGAAATTATTATATTATCTGTCTCAAGCGGCAATAGAGGGACGCGATATTATTTATGACCAGAACTGTAAATGGAATTTGGCTATCCGGAGAACTCTCGAAGCAGTTTATACTCAGTATAAAGGTGATAGAAATTCCGATGATTTCAAGGCTTTGGAAACCTATCTGAAACAAGTATGGTTTGCCAACGGTATACACCACCACTACTCTACCGATAAATTTGTTCCCGGATTCGGACAGGAATTTTTTGAAAAAGCTGTAAAGTCTGTCGATACCCGATATTTGCCTCTTCAAAAAGGTGAGACGGTAAACCAATTACTTGCAAACATATCTCCAGTTATTTTTGATCCTACCATAGATGCTAAGCGGGTAAATCAGGCGGAAGGAGAAGACCTTGTACTGACTTCTGCCGGGAATTACTATGATGGTGTAACACAAGCTGAAGCCGAGGCTTTTTACAATAAGATGAAAAATCCGAACGATTTGAGGCCTGTTTCGTATGGGCTGAATAGCCGGTTGGTAAAGAGAAATGGGAAAATCGAGGAGCGTGTATATAAAGTAGGAGGCCTCTACTCAAAAGCTCTTGAAAAAATTGTGTATTGGCTTGAAAAGGCTGCATCTGTAGCGGAAAATGCTCAGCAAAAAGCTGTCATAGAGAAGCTTATCTCTTATAATAAGACCGGAAATCTGAAAGAGTTTGACGAATATGCTATTTTATGGGTAAATGACTTGGACTCTGATATTGATTTTGTCAACGGATTTACCGAAACGTATGGTGATCCTTTGGGGATGAAGGCCAGTTGGGAAGCTCTGGTTAATTTCAAAAATAAAGAAGCCTCCGAAAGAACTCACATCATTAGCGCCAATGCTCAATGGTTTGAGGATAATTCGCCTGTGGACAACCGCTTTAAAAAAGAGAAAGTAAAAGGTGTGTCGGCAAAAGTCATTACAGCTGCTATTCTTGGGGGAGATACTTATCCTTCTACGGCTATCGGTATCAATTTGCCCAATTCCAATTGGATACGTCACGAGCATGGTTCTAAATCGGTAACGATAGAAAATATCACTGAAGCTTATGATAAAGCGGCTCAAGGCAACGGATTTGCTGAAGAGTTTGTATGGAGTGATAAAGAAAGAGAATTGATGGAAAAATACGGATTTCAGGCTGATAATTTACATACAGACTTACATGAATGTCTGGGGCATGCTTCGGGAAAATTGCTTCCGGGCACAGATCCCGATGCGCTGAAAGCCCACAGTTCTACTCTTGAAGAAGCCCGTGCCGACTTGTTTGCTTTATATTATATGGCAGATCCGAAAATTGTAGAATTAAAGTTATTGCCCAATGCTGAGGCTTATAAATCGGAATATTATAAATATATGATGAACGGGCTCATGACCCAGCTTACACGTATAGAACCAGGCAAGAATATTGAAGAAGCCCATATGAGAAACAGACAACTTATTGCCCGTTATGTTTTTGAAAAAGGGCAAAAGGACAATGTTGTAGAAATGAAGAAAAAGGATGGCAAAACGTTTGTCGTCATTAATGATTATGCAAAAATGCGTTCTTTGTTGGGAGAGTTATTGGCTGAAATACAACGGATAAAGTCTACCGGAGATTACGAAGCCGGACGGGACTTGGTAGAAACTTATGGTGTCAAAGTAGATCCAGAATTGCACAAAGAGGTACTCAACCGTTATGAAAAGTTGAATATTGCTCCTTATAAGGGCTTTGTAAATCCTGTTTATACAGCTGTAACTGATAAGAAAGGAAATATTACGGATGTGACTATTTCTTATAACGAGAGTTACATAGACCAAATGTTACGTTATTCGAAAGATTATTCTAATTTACCGACATACAATTATTAATAAACCGGATATATTTTGGGTAAGGTTTTTAGCTTGCTATTGTTCGTAGAACTCTAAAAAAACAGTCAGAATTTTCTCATAAAGAAAATTCACAAAGCAGGCTCGAATAAAATAGAAACAGTCTCTTAACCAACGATTAGTAATGAATTGTCGTATTCTTTGTTAATCGTTGGTTATTTTACTTATCAACTGATAAAATATGGATGCTCAAATACGTGAAATAAAGCGACAGTTCCGTATGGCCATGAATGGTATCGTATCGACCAGCATGCGGGAAAAAGGTATGGATTATAAGATAAATTTCGGTCTTACCCTTCCTTTGATAAAGCGCATCGCTGAAAAATATTCTCCAAACGCGGAACTTGCTGAATTGTTGTGGAAAGAAAATATTCGGGAATCTAAAATTCTGGCCACTTTATTATATCCTGCACAGGAGTTGACACCCGAGATAATGCAGCACTGGGCCGATACAATCGTATACAGAGAGATTGCCGATATGTGTTGCATGAATCTGTTTGAGAAAGTTCCTTTTGCTCTCGATAAAGCTCTCAAATGGATAAGCTCTGATAATGAAATGCTCCGCTATACGGGATTTCAGTTGATAACACGACTGGCTATGGCCAAAAATGTATTTACAGCAGAAGTCCCGATTTGTATTATGGATATCATAGATACAAATGCCAGCAGCTTTTCGATAACTACTCTTCATGCTGCTATAAACTGTGTAAAACGTATCTTGCAAATTGATAGGCCGACAGCGTTGACCATAAAAACAGCAACCGAATCTTGGAAGAATCATTCTCCTCTAAATAAAAGTATTGCCGAGGATATTATAGACGAATTTTATTTTTTATACTCAGAGCCAGTCGTTTAAAATTTTCAATAAAAATGATTTTTCAGTCCTTTTTTGCGTTTCCTTTTGAGGCAGGCTCTCTGTTTTTTTCGTCACATACTTGCTATTGTCCTTAAAGCAGCCACAAAAGGAAACACAAAGCTGACCCCGGACAAAATTTAAAAGGGCTTTTATCGTAAATCTCTATTTCCATAGATATTAGAGAGCCCTTGATAATGTATAAATCGCTTTATCTTGCTCTTAAAAAATTTGCATTTATCTTTCTTTCTGAAGTGCGTAATCTCCTCTTTTAATTTATTTGTCGCTATCGGATATTAAAAAAAATATATGTATCTTTGTCTGCTGTGAGTTAAAAACTATGCCCGAAGAGAAAACAAAAGAAGTCGTTAGACAGAAGCTGACCCAGTATTTAGAGGCAAAGAAGCTTCGAAAAACACCGGAACGGTATGCGATACTGGATAAGATATATTCGACGAATGAACATTTCGACGTAGATTCCTTGTACGATTTTATGGTAAATAGCAAATACCGTGTGAGTAAGGCGACTGTATACAATTCTATAGACCTTTTTGTAGATGCGGGATTGGTGAGGAAACATCAGTTTGGAAACAATCCGGCTCAATATGAGAAATCTTATAATACAGTAAATCACCATCATCTTATTTGTACCCGATGTGGAAAGGTACAGGAAGTCAAAGACCAGGAAATTATCGATATATTGTCGAATAAAAAATTCGGAAAATTTACAGCATCATATTACTCGCTTTATGTGTATGGAGTTTGTAACCGATGTGCACAAGCTGAAAAGAAAAAGAAACAAACCGTCCGTAAATAAGACGGATTTTTTTTGAATAAGAAAATAATTACTATAATATTATACCAATGAAAGTAGATGTTTTGTTAGGATTACAATGGGGAGACGAAGGTAAAGGCAAGGTTGTAGATGTACTTACTCCCAATTATGATGTTATCACCCGTTTTCAGGGAGGTCCCAATGCCGGCCATACATTAGAATTCGACGGACAGAAATATGTACTCCGTTCTATTCCTTCGGGTATTTTTCAAGGGGGAAAGATAAACATTATAGGCAATGGTGTGGTTCTCGACCCGTTGTTGTTCAAAATCGAGGCCGAAAGTCTTGCCGAAAGTGGGCACGACCTGACTAAACAACTCTACATTTCTAAAAAAGCGCATCTTATTCTCCCGACACATCGCATTCTCGATGCAGCTTATGAGGCGGCTAAGGGTGATGCAAAAATCGGGACAACCGGAAAGGGTATCGGTCCGACGTATACCGATAAAATAAGCCGTAACGGATTGCGCGTAGGCGATTTATTGCATAATTTTGACGAGAAATACGCTAAAGCTAAGGCAAGACATGAGGCTATATTAAAATCATTGAGTTATGATTATGATATTACCGAGCTTGAGACGCAATGGTTTGAGGCTGTCGAATATTTGAAAAAATTCAATTTGATAGATAGCGAGCATGTTATCAATGATTATTTGAAATCGGGCAAGTCAGTTTTAGCGGAAGGTGCTCAAGGCACACTACTCGATATCGATTTCGGTTCATATCCGTTCGTAACTTCGTCCAATACGATATGTGCTGGGGCTTGTACGGGTTTGGGTGTAGCACCCAATAAAATCGGAAATGTATACGGTATATTCAAGGCTTATTGTACCCGTGTGGGCAGCGGGCCTTTTCCTACTGAACTTTTTGATGAAACCGGGGAAAAAATACGGGCTATCGGCCATGAATTCGGTGCCGTTACCGGACGTTCGCGCCGTTGCGGTTGGATAGACCTTGTCGCTTTGAAGTATGCCATTATGGTAGACGGTGTCACCCATCTGATAATGATGAAAAGCGATGTGCTCGATACATTTGAAACGATAAAAGCATGTGTCGCTTACAAAATAAACGGGAAGGAGACCGAGCAGTTCCCCTTTGAAATCGGTGATGATATAGAACCGGTATATGTCGAGCTTCCCGGATGGCAGTGTGATATGACCAAAATGCAAAGTGAAGATGAATTCCCGGAAGAATTTAATGCATATCTCTCTTTCCTTGAAAACGAACTTGAAGTTCCTATCAAAATCGTTTCGGTAGGGCCTGATCGTGAGCAGACAATCGTGCGCTATACCGAAGAGGAAAACTAAAATATTCTCGCAGCTTACAAAATGCGAGCGCCCCGTGCTTCTAATGTCGGAAGCTGGGGCGTATTTTTTCCGGTAAATATTCAAAAACACTATTCGAGATGAAAAAAATAATAAACCCGTGGCAAGGAATGGATGGTTATCATTGCTATGGTTGTGCTCCGGACAATCATTTGGGGTTAAAAATGGAATTTTATGAAGATGGAGATGATATCGTGAGTGTATGGCAGCCACGACCGGAATATCAGGGTTGGATAAATACTTTGCATGGAGGTATACAAGCAGCTTTAGCCGATGAAATATGTGGGTGGGTGGTGTTTCGTAAGTTCCAGACCAGCGGTGTTACTTCAAAAATGGAAATACGTTACCTAAAGCCGATATATACTACCGACGACCGTATTGTTTTGAGAGCGTCTGTACAGGAACAGAAACGAAATCTGGTACAAATTGCCGCTTGTATTTACAATATGCAGAATGAGTTGTGTACCAGGGCTGTATGTACTTATTTCCTTTTTCCTAAAGAAAAAGCTCGTACTGAATTTCATTTTTGCGATTGTCCGGTGGAAGAGCGAGAGGAAAATCCATTGTAACCCTATACATACGGTATTACAAATCAGATAAAGAGCCAAAGCTTGTTCAAATTTTCCAATAAAGTAATATAGTCGGTTATCTATGTGTTTTCTTTGGGCTTGTTTTCCGTCTGCAACTGTCAAATAACCCACTATCATCTTTATGTAAACAGAAAAACAGCCTTGAAAGAAATTTTCAAAGCCGGTTTCGAGTAAAATAAAAAAAACTTTTTGAATCATATACATTTGAAATTCTCAAAAAATAATTTCTTATCAAAAAATATACAGGAATGAAGTCATATTTGCAATCATTGCGTTACCTTATTTCGATACATATACTCGGACTATTTTTTTTCTCATTGTTCCGTTTAGTTCTCCTCATACAAGGGTTCGGATATATTGATGAAACCAGCCGGAAATTCGGTATTATAGCAGAAGCATTCTTGCGAGGTGTATGGATGGATAATGTGGTAGCGTGCTATATACTGCTGTTGCCTTTGGTAATATGTTCTTTATCAGCAGTTTTTAACTGTTATAATAGAAATATATATCGGGGTATAAATATATTTTTCTGTATTTTTTATGGTGTCGCTTTCACTATATCGGCTGCGGATATTCCTTATTTTGATTATTTCTTTAAACATATAAATGCATCTATCTTCAACTGGTTCGGATATGTAGGCACTACGGCCGGAATGATGTTCGGAGAGGCTTCATATTTATTGGCTATGGCTTTTCTGATACTTATGATTGCTTTATTTTGCTTTCTTTCCAAACGTATTTTGAAATTGACTGTCAGGGACTTTTCCATATCACATCGGAGAAATACGGGAATAAAGACAAAATCGTTAATCTTCATCTGTTCGGCATTGCTTATCGGAGCCTGCATGTTCGGTATCAGGGGGCGTACAGGATATAATCCTATACGTGTCAGTGCTGCCTATTATTGTAACAATACTTTCCTTAACCAATTGGGTATAAGCCCATCTTTTAATCTTCTGAGGAGCTCTTTGGAGGCTTCTAAGTCTGAAAATAAAGGATTGGAGCTGATGGATGAAAATGCAGCACTCGGTCTTGTCCGTAAAGAGTTGGGAATAACAGATTCTATACCAGAGATATCTCCTATTGCACGGAAAATTGTTGCAGAAAAGTCACCTGAGCACCGAAATGTCGTATTGGTATTCATGGAATCGATGTCGGCCAAATTGTTAAACCGCTACGGGAATACAGAAAACCTCACCCCTACTCTCGACAGTTTAGCCCGACAGTCGCTCTGCTTCGACAGATTTTATTCTGCCGGGACTCATACCAATCATGCCATACACTCGGTATTGTATTCCTATCCGGCTCTGATGAAGCGAAACTCGATGAAAGGAGCCGTTATTCCGTTTTATGCGGGATTGCCTACCATATTGCAGGATAACGGTTATGAGACCCTATTTTTTATGACTCACGAGTCTCAATATGATAATATGAACGGTTTTTTGCGGACAAACGGATTTAAGCAAATCTATGCACAAGAAAATTATCCACGAGAAAAAGTTGTCAACAGTTTTGGCGTGCAAGATGATTTTCTATATGAATATGCGTTGGATATCTTTAACCAAGAGTTTAAAACGGGTAAGCCATTTTTCGGTGTATTGCTGAGTATCAGCAACCATCCGCCTTATGTAATACCCAAAGATTTCAAATCCCATAGCCAGACGGACGAAATGCGTATTGTCGAGTTTGCGGACCATGCTATCGGTGAATTTATGAAAAAAGCTTCGTCCGAACCTTGGTTTAAGAATACTATCTTTGTATTTGTGGGAGATCATGGCAAAAAAGTCGGAGAACTAAAAAGTGATATGCCATTGTCTTATAATCATGTGCCTTGCTTGTTTTACAGTCCGGGCTTCATCACACCACAAGCCAATGATGAGTTAGGCGGCCAAATCGATATTGCTCCTACCCTACTCGGAATGTTGAATATCGACTATACAAATAATAGTTTCGGAATCGATTTGATGCGTGAAAAACGTCCTTACATCTTCTTTACTTCCGACGATGCTATCGGTTGTATAAACAAAAATTTCTTTTATATAAACCAGCCCGATAATGGGCAAGAATGGCTGTTACAAGTTGAGAACAGCGAGGAAGCTGGTCCGTCGGTGCAACCGGCTTTACAGGATAGTATGAAAAGTTATGCTTTTTCCATGTTACAAGCGGCACAGTATTTAATGAAGCATGAACTGACAGGAAAATACAAAGGGTATATTCCTGAATAGTTTTATTTATGTTTGATATTGTCTTTGCCTTTTAGTCCGGGACGTCGGGCATCGTATATGTCTCTTATCCGGTGTCTGAAAGAAGAATCGATTTGATGTATACGCATGATTTGCCGAGGAGTCAGCAATGTACTGATTGATGCATTAAACTTTTCTTTGGCTGCGATAATTTGGCGGCTACGGGTAATAGACTCCTTCAATAGTTTTTCGGCTTGTTCGTCGGTCAGAGTATCTACTCTTACCCGGTTGAATTGGCGGTTGTTGTCGGCATTTAACCGGGTTACTCTCTTTTGATAGAGAATATATGCCGGACGAAGGATTGCCATTTGCTCTTCGGTCAAGGATAATGCCGTTTGTATCTCTGAAAGGGTGGCGTCAATCATAGCCATTTGTACATTTTTAGGTTTCAGCGGTTTTTGTGGTTGAGCATTCAGAGGTAATGACAAAAACAAAGTAATCACCATAAAACTATTTACCAGTATCTTTATCATAATTATTGCTTTTTTAGTTTTTATATTCATATGTATTCACTCCAATCATCTCGGCCAGTAGTAGTAATTCTTCGTCCGAAATGTTTTGTATAAGGCTATCTGCTGCTTGTGTGATCTCTGAAACCGGTTCAGGATTATATGCTACCGATATGTCTTCGATATAAGCATTACTCGGTCGATATGCGGTAGCTTGAGTATCGGTCAATATCGGAAGTATGTTTTGTGATTGGGAAACATTTTTTTCTGTTCGATTTTCCGATATAAAAGAGTTTGGCTTGTCAGCGTGATAAATAACCTGCCATAAAAAGACCAATGCAATAAGTGCAGCGACAGAGCTACTCCAATACAATATATGGCGACGGTGTGGACGTACATAACGTAACTTGTTTTTTTCTTCTTTTTCCAATTGTTCGAGAATCTTGGAAGTTACGTCCTCAAAAAAATTGTCGTTTACTTTATATGGCATTTTTTTGCCAACTTGGTTGAAATCAAAATCTTTTTTTTTCATATCTGACTATCCATCATGTATTTTTTTATTTTCTCGGCAGCATAGTGATATCCAGTCTTCAAAGAACCTACCGACGTTCCTGTCAACTGACTGATTTCTTCGTAGCTCATTTCATCATAATATCTCAAATTGAACACTAATTGCTGTTTGGGAGGTAATCGAAGGATAGCTTCCTGGAATTTCAGCAATATATTGTCTCCATCTATTTCATTATCTGCATAGAGCCTATCTATAAGTTGTTCACATGCCTCGTTGTCATATGAAGTATATTCGAGCTTACGATTGCGCAATATGGTAAGAGCCTCGTTTGTCGCTATCTTATAAAGCCATGTCCGCAATGAACTGTCTCTCCTAAATGTATCAATGGAACGATATACATTCATAAATGTATTTTGCAATGCATCTTCTGCATCCTCATGAGAAACAACCAATCGGCGTATATGCCAGTACAAAGGTTCTCGATATGTTTTTATCAAACTTTCGAAACCTTCGGCCTGCGTATCCGGATTGAGTATCCATTCTAATATAGGGTCTTGTTGTTCCTTTGACATGTAAAATAAACTGATTTATTACATTAGATGATAAAATAAGCAAAAAGTTAAAAGAGGGTCTCTTATATTTTGAAAAAATATTTTGTGTAGTTCAGTTGTTATCGAAATTATATTATATAAATTAAAATAAAAAAGTCATTTTTTTTATTTTATATGTTTTGTCATGATTAACAGAATTGCATTATTTTTGCACTTCATAAACATTTTATATGGATTATAAATTCTCAATCTGAGAAAAGAGATTTGTGTTATTTTTACAAACAAATATAAATTTATTATAAATAGAAAAATGAAAGTAATAATTATTCTATGTACTATTTTTGCATTTTATTGTTCCAATATCTTTGTTTATGATGTATGTATAGATGGAATATATTATAATTTGGACGATACTTATAGTATAGCGACTGTTACATATGAAAAAAAGGAAGATTCCGGTAATTATGAAAATTTTCCTGATAAAAGGTTGGAAATACCATATGTCGTATATTATCAGGACAAAATGTACATTGTCATGTATATAGATGAATATGCTTTTGCATATAATCAAACTATAGAAGAAATTCGGATAGGTGCAAATGTAAGAACTATAGGAGACTATGCTTTTTACAAATGTTCCCAACTGAGGCAGATAAACATACCCCAACAGGTAACTTCGCTTCCGGGGCATACATTTTATAGATGTTCCAATCTGAAAAATTTAATTATAGATGAGTCAGAGGACTTATTGAATTTGAATTATAGACGAATCTATTCTACAACGAAAAAATATACTTATTATGGGACTTTTGAAGACTGTATTCTTGACAGCGTGATTATCAATAGACCTATAACATATTCTTTGCCTAAAGAAAATAGTGTTATAGGATGGTACGAGGGAGCCCCTTTCGGGAGAAGTGAAACTCTCCGTTCAGTAACTTTAGGAAAGAATGTTACAAACATCGGAAAATATTTATTTTACAAATGTTCAAATTTGCAAATTGTAAATATATTCGGAAACGTTACGACAATTGATGATTATGCATTTAGTAATTGTTCTTCGATACGCCGATTGGTTTTACCTGCCTCTATTAACAAAATAGGCATACAGGCTCTACGAGATGTCTCGGCTAAACCATTGGTGTTTTTGTCTAAAAATATTACTTTCGGACAAAATGCATTATGGCGGACCGGAGGTAGCGTAATCTATGCATATGCTTCGGAGCATGAAAAAATTATAGACGCAAAGTTCAGCAATATAAAGAATCTTTATGACATAGAGAATCCATTCAGAATAGAAGCTCAACCGTCTTTGAAATCCGTGAGATTTACAGTAGATTTCGGGGACTATTTCAATGTTGATAATGCTCAGATTACTAAAGTATATACTTCTGACGGGACAGAACTCAAACCAGACAATGACGGCTTTTACAACCTGTCTGACCTGGAAATAGGAAAGTCTTATGAGATTTATATAGCTTATATACTCAATGGAAAAGAGATGACGGGTCACATGTCAGTCTCAACTGTAATTCCGAAGGTTGATTTGACTTTGAAATCACATACACAGACTACATTGACTGTACATTGCCCGGCTTCCCGAGATGAAACCGTATATGAAGAACGCGGTGTATACTTCAACGGTATCTATTATAAAGCAGATGCCAATGGAAATGTAACACTCGATAATTTAGATCCCAATACGACTTATTCCATCAAATCTTATGCTTTTTATGGTAAGGATAAGTATTTTTTTTCAGATAATAAAGAGTTTACGACCGATGCTATTTTATTGAAGCTTGAAGGGATCACTTCTTCTACTTCTGTAAATTGCCAGGGTATAATTTCAGCAGGAGATGCAACAATCGAGTCATTCGGGTTCGACAATGAAAATGTGCAAGGTGATAACCTTCAGTTGACGAATCTCGACCCAGAAACTGAATATACCATAACTTTTTTTGTCAGAACGAATAACGGCTATACGACTTCTGCGGTGTCTACATTCAAGACAGAACCTCTTATATTATCGACACCAAATGTCAAAGCTGTCTCAAATTCTTGTGCTATTGTTTCCACGATTACCAATATTGATGAAAATGAAACAAATGTAGGCTTTCAATGGAGAAAATATGATGCCCCTGCTTCTTTGCCTTCTAATGAAGGTTATGGGGCTATTTACAATGGTCAAATCGAAGGTTATATCAAGAATCTGCAATCGGCTTTTTATTATAATGTGAGAGCATTTTATAAGTCTCGAACCAACAATTATTATTATGGAGACTGGGTTACTTTCGATCCAAGTGATTACAGCTATTTCGAGCCTATCATACATACCTATTCGGAACCGGAAGTTGCATCGAATTCAGCCCAGATAAAAGGGTACGTCTTGAGAGGAACCGATGAGATAATCGAGCAGGGTTTTGAATATTGGATAATGAACAAAGGAGATAATCTAACCTGGCACGGCACCCCTCAGACTGTTACTGCTAAAGGACAAAAAATGTCTGCTTGGATATATAATTTGGCGGAAAACTCTACATATGTCTATCGAGCTTATGCAAAAACGGACAAATGTACTGTATATGGAGAAGAGATGCAGTTTGATACACCTCTGTTGAGTGGTATCGAAAATATCCCGACAACGATGAATAACGATATCGATATTGAAGTTATACAAGGTTGTAACCAAAATATCCGTATTCGCATCTTAAACGAAAATGGTCATTTCGATTTTCGCATTATAAACGTAAATGGAAGTGTCTTATTGCATGGGACAATCGATGCAAGCGGAGAATGGAACAGCGTTGCAATGACAGGGAAAAAAGGTATATATTTTTTACAAATTATCGGGAAAAGTAAATCCAAAACGTTGAAATTATTGGTCAAATAACGAGGTATCGATTCTTGTTTTCCAGCCTGTGTAATGAGGAAAAATTTGTATATTTTCACGATGAAAACTTTTGACGTGCTCGTGGTATCGTCATTTATCGTTAAAAACAGATAATTCGTCGATAAAAGAACGGAGATTCTATATAATAATTGTATGCGATATGTGTTAAGGGTAAGTTTGCTAATAAAATATATTTTTTATGGCAAAAATCACGTCTATAATACACATTTGCAGCTTGAGCGGATTGATGTTGTTGACTCCGGCAATACTTCCGGCTCAGGAAAAACCGAAAGAGTGGACACTCGACGACTGTATCCGCTATGCTCATGAGCAGAATATCCAAATAAAGAAGAACAAAATTTCGCTGAATGAAAGCCGGATAGATACGAAACTGGCAAAGGCCCAGTTGTTTCCTTCGTTATCGTTTTCTACATCTCACGGGTATACCAATTATCCTGCTCCGGGAAATACGGGAACCAGTAGAAACAGCTATACCGGGAGTTACGGGTTAAATGCTTCTTATACTTTGTACAATGGTGGAAAACGGAAAAATACCATCAAGCAACAGGAATTGCAAGAACAGATACAACAATTGGAAATCGATGCTTCGGCAGATGATATTGAGATAGCAATTACAACGGCTTATTTGCAGATATTATATGCAATGGAGTCTGTAAAAATCAATGAACAGACAGTGGAAGTTTCCAAAGCCCAATGTGAACGTTCAAAAGAGTTACTCAATGCCGGTTCTATCTCGAAAAGCGATTATGCTCAACTGGAGTCACAATACAGTCAAGACAAGTATCAGTTGGTAGTGTCCCAATCGT
Source organism: Coprobacter secundus (assembly GCA_000803105.1). GTDB lineage: Bacteria > Bacteroidota > Bacteroidia > Bacteroidales > Coprobacteraceae > Coprobacter > Coprobacter secundus. The sequence goes on along the minus strand of JTDA01000007.1, from coordinate 40,281 downwards.
CACTCGAAGAACTTATTCTTGACTTGAAACAGCTACTCGAACTTGAAATTACAGATGAACTGTCGGTATATGTACCTAATCTCGATGATAGTGATATATTGACTCCCCTGCCGTCAAAAGAATCGGTGTATAATATAGCTCTCGGATTTATACCAAGTATTCAAAGCAGCAAATTATCTATCAATATGGCCGAGTTGGAAAAGGTAAATGCCAAATCAGGCTATTTCCCACAGATTTCCTTGAATGCCGGTATTGGAACAGGGCATATTACGGGGAGTGATTACGGTTTTGGGACTCAGATGAAAAATAAATTCAATGAAAATATAGGTGTTACCTTATCTGTGCCTATTTATAGTAATCGGGAGAATAAATCGGCCGTAGAAAAAGCCAAGTTACAACTTGAGGCCAGCAAGCTTGATTATCTGAACAGTCAAAAAGAGCTGTTGAAGACCATAGAGTCAATCTATCAGGATGCACGGTCATCTCAAAACCAATATAATGCGGCATCGGAACAATTGAAAGCCAGCCAATTGAGTTATGAACTTGCGGAAGAACAATTTTATCTGGGGATGAAGAATACGGTAGAACTGCTTACGGAAAAGAACAATTATCTCTCTGCGCAACAAGAACAGTTACAAGCCAAGTATATGGCCATACTAAATCTCCAACTGCTCAATTTCTATCAGGACAAGCCTATAAAAATAAACGGATAAAAATTTATGTAATATAATATGAAGACAAAAGCAAAGAAAATCATTCTCATCGTTATTGCGATTATCGTTATAGCGGGAATTATCGTCTGGATAGCCGGAGGCTCTGCTCCCAAGCACAAAATTTCATATATCACAGCCTCGGTAAGTAAAGGGGATATTTCAAATTCTGTCACAGCCACCGGAACTATCGAACCTGTAACTGAGGTTCAAGTGGGTACGCAGGTATCGGGTATCATCGATAAATTATATGCCGATTATAATTCCATAGTAACTAAAGGCCAATTAATCGCTGAAATGGATAAAGTAACTTTGCAAAGCGAGCTCCAGTCGGCAAAGGCCAATTATGACGGAAGTAAAGCTGAATATGAATATCAGCAAAAAAATTATGCACGTAACAAGGGGCTATATGAGAAAAAGTTAATCAGCGATACAGATTACGAACTTGCCACTTATAATTACGAAAAGGCAAAAAGCGAATATGAGAGCAGCAAGGCTTCTCTGGCAAAGGCTGAACGCAACTTATCGTATGCTACGATTACTTCTCCTATCGACGGAGTAGTTATAGACCGGGCGGTGGAGGAAGGCCAAACGGTTGCAGCCGGATTTGAAACTCCTACCCTGTTTACCATTGCAGCCGACCTGACTCAGATGCAGGTTGTAGCGGATGTCGATGAAGCTGATATAGGTGGTGTAGAGGAAGGCCAACGGGTCAGTTTTACGGTAGATGCTTATCCGAACGACGTTTTCGAAGGAAAAGTTACGCAAATACGCCTGGGTAGTACGAGCAGTAGCAGCACAAGTAGCAGCAGTACGAGCAGCGAAAGTGTCATTACATACGAAGTTGTCATTTCGGCACAGAATCCCGATTTAAAACTAAAACCTCGTCTGACAGCCAATGTTACTATTTATATTCTGGACAAAAAAGATGTTCTCAGTGTTCCGGCAAAGGCTCTACGGTTTACTCCGGAAGTTCCCTTAGTGGAAAAAGAAGATATCATTAAAGATTGCGAGGGAGAGCATAAATTGTGGACTAAGGAGGGAAATACATTTACGGCACATCCGGTAAAGATAGGTATAAGTAACGGTATACTTACTGAAATAACCGGAGGTATAGCGGAAGGTACCCAAGTGATAAGTGAAGCGACTATCGGAAATACAGGTCAAGCTCCCGAAATGAACCCTCAAGGTGAATCGGCAGAAAGAAGTCCGTTCATGCCTGGCCCTCCGGGAAGCAATAAAAAGAAAAAATAAAGGAGATAGCGATGAGTAAAAAGGTTATCGAACTGCAAAATATCAAACGAAATTTCCAAGTCGGTGATGAAATCGTACATGCCTTGCGAGGTATCACATTTACGATTAATGAGGGGGAATTCGTAACGATTATGGGAACTTCGGGTTCGGGAAAATCTACGTTACTGAACACTTTAGGTTGTCTTGATACTCCTTCGAGCGGAGAATATTACCTTGACGGTATTTCGGTACGTACTATGAGCAAGTCTGAACGGGCAATATTAAGGAATCGAAAAATCGGTTTTGTGTTTCAAAATTATAATTTGCTGCCTAAAACGACAGCTGTCGAAAATGTGGAATTGCCACTTATGTATAATGCGAAAGTCGGTGCGGCCGAACGCAGGAATCGGGCAATAGAGGCTTTGAAAGCTGTGGGCTTAGGTGACCGGCTGGAACATAAATCGAATCAAATGTCGGGGGGGCAGATGCAACGAGTCGCTATTGCCCGGGCATTGGTAAACAATCCGGCTGTTATTTTGGCTGACGAAGCTACCGGAAATTTGGATACGCGTACTTCCTTTGAAATACTGGTCTTGTTTCAGAAACTTCATGCCGAAGGGCGTACGATTATTTTCGTAACACATAATCCGGATATAGCCCAATACAGTAGCAGAAACATACGTCTGCGCGACGGGCATGTCATAGAAGATACTGTAAACAAAAATATTCTCTCAGCGAGCGTAGCTCTGGCCGCATTGCCGAAGAATGATGATGATTAAGATATAGAATATGAACGGAACCAATTTATTCAAAATAGCCCTTCGGGCTCTTGCCAACAATAAGTTGCGAGCTTTCTTGACCATGTTGGGTATCATTATCGGTGTGGCTTCGGTCATTACGATGTTGGCTATCGGACAAGGCTCGAAGAAAAGCATCCAGACCCAAATCGCGGAAATGGGGTCAAATATGATTATGATTCACCCGGGAGGTGACATGCGTGGCGGGGTGCGTCGTGACCCTTCGGAAATGCAAACGTTGAAACTCGAAAATTATGAGAAACTACGAGACGAGACAAATTTCATTGCAGCGATAAGTCCCAACGTATCTTCTTCGGGACAGCTAATCAACGGCTCGAACAATTATCCTTCGACAATTTATGGTGTCGGACTCGACTATTTAGAGATAAGACAGCTTAAAATAGAGAGTGGTGAGATGTTTACCGAAGCCGATATTCAGAGTTCAGCGAAAGTTTGCGTTATCGGGAAGACCATTGTCGATAACCTGTTCCCGGATGGCAGTGATCCTGTGGGACATGTCATCAGGTTCAATAAAATACCTTTTCAGATTGTGGGTGTATTGGAATCGAAAGGTTACAATTCCATGGGTATGGACCAAGACGATGTCGTGCTGGCTCCTTACACTACAGTAATGAAACGGATACTGGCTATTACTTACCTGAACGGGATATATGCTTCTGCCTTATCGGAAGATATGACTGACTATGCAACAGAAGAAATCAGTACTATCTTACGACGTGAACACCGATTGAAAGATAGCGATGAGGATGACTTTACGATTCGTAGCCAACAGGAACTGAGCAGTATGTTGAATTCCACTACCGACTTGATGACGACCCTGCTCGCATGTATTGCCGGAATATCGTTGATTGTCGGAGGTATAGGTATTATGAATATCATGTATGTGTCGGTAACGGAAAGGACTCGGGAAATCGGTCTCCGCATGTCCGTTGGGGCCCGAGGTATCGATATACTGAGCCAATTTCTCATAGAGGCTATCCTAATCAGTATAACGGGTGGTATTATCGGTGTCCTTATCGGTTGCGGTGCAAGCTGGGTTGTAAAAAATATTGCCCACTGGCCTATATATATACAGCCGTGGAGTATATTTCTGTCTTTTGCCGTATGTACCGTTACCGGGATATTTTTCGGTTGGTATCCGGCTAAAAAGGCCGCGGATCTCGATCCGATAGATGCTATAAGATACGAGTAATATTGTAACAGCCGGGGGAGATTTGGATACCTTGTCCTTTCCCTTGCTTCAGTAAGGGGGGGGATATAATTTCCTGCAGGAAGAAAAATATCGGTGATGATAGAGAGAATTGTATATTTTTTCCTTAAAAGAACAGGTGGAAATTCGAACTATTTTTCGGTTATTTATCCATTTATAATTGTATTTTTGTATAACAGATTGTTTTTATGAGCGGGCATATACAAAAAAATAGAATATTACAAGTCACTATACATGCTATTGTATGGGGACTTATTATCGGGCTGCCTCTGTTCTTTTTTGAAGAAAATTTTGCCGGCCGTCGTATAATACGTTATTGGGATTTTTTTATTATTCCTTTTTCCTTGGCTGTTGTCTTTTATATCAATTATTTCTATCTCATTGACAAATTTCTATTTAAAAAGCAAACGTATAAGTATTTGTTTTGGAATTTGTTGCTCATCATCATTGTCAGTATGGGCATACGGTACTGGAAAGACTTGAACTTCATAAACTTCCCACCTCCTCCGGAGATGGTAAAAATGAGGCCCAGGGCATGGTATCGAGACTTTTTTTTCCTTACACGAGATGTATTTTCTCTTTTTCTTGCAGCGGGGTTGAGTGTGGCTATAAAAATGACATCCCAGTGGATAGAATCGGAAAATACCCAAAAGGAACTGGAGAAAAGACGAGCCGAGGCTGAATTGAAAAATTTGCAGAACCAGTTGAATCCGCATTTTTTGTTCAATACTCTCAATAATATCTATTCTCTTATCGCTTTCAGCCCTGAGAAGGCACAACAGGCTGTACATGACCTGAGCAAACTGTTGCGGTATGTCTTGTACGAGAATACAGGCAATTATGTTCCATTGGAAAAAGAACTTGACTTTATACGGAATTATATAGAACTGATGAGGTTACGCTTATCGGACAAGGTGAAGTTGGATGTATCACTTCCTCAAGCTGCAGCAGGTATGAATATTGCTCCACTCTTGTTTATTTCGTTGATAGAGAATGCGTTCAAGCATGGTGTGAGCAATACTTGCCAGTCGTTTGTCAGTATTTGCATTGAAATCGTGCCACAAGAAAAAATCAGTTGTTGTATCGAAAACAGCTTTTTCCCTAAAAATGAACATGATAAAAGCGGTTCGGGCATAGGATTGGAAAATCTAAGGAGACGGCTCGAACTACTGTATCCTAATAGTTATTTGTTACATACGGAACAAACCGGTGACCGGTATTCTACGTTGCTAACCTTGTTCCTAAAACCGGAATACAAATGAACCTGAAATGCTGTATTGTAGATGATGAGCCTTTGGCTTTGGACTTGCTTGAAAGTTACGTGCAAAAAACACCCTTCCTTACATTGTGCGGCAAATTTACCGATGCAATTTCGGCTCTTGACTTTATTAATCGGGACGATATAGACTTGGCTTTTCTCGATATACAGATGCCTGATATAAATGGAATGGAACTTTCCAAAATGATACGGAACAGATGTCGTATCATATTTACGACAGCTTTCAGCCAATATGCTGTCGACAGTTATAAAATCCCGGCTATAGATTATCTGCTGAAACCTATCAGTTATGCAGACTTTCTGGAGGCGTGCAACAGGGCTGTTGAGTGGTTTGAACTGAAAAATAAACATGTCCAAACAGAAAATGGCAATACTGGAATAGAATCGATTTTTGTAAAATCGGATTATAAACTTCGGCAGATAGAGCTAAAGAAAATATTGTATATCGAAGGTTTGAAAGACTATATAAAAATCTATCTTGAAGATGAGCCTCATCCTGTACTTTCTTTGATGAGCCTGAAATCTATGGAAGAAATGCTCCCTTCGTCCCGCTTTATGAGAGTGCATCGCTCATTTATCGTACAACCGGATAAAATCAAAATTATCGAGCGTAACCGCATTGTTTTTGGGAAACAGTATATTCCCATTTCGGATTCATATAAAAATGAATTTGCAGAATTTTTGAACCGTCGTTCGGTGAAGGCTCATGGTAATCCTTCTCAAGAATAGCTTTCATATTTCTAAAAAATGGCTAATTTTGTTTTCTCTTATTTTGCATATACACCGGAGAGGGCTTTATATCAATGTATTGGACACTGTTTTTTACTTTTGCTAAAATCGGAATGTTTACTATCGGTGGAGGATATGCCATGATACCTCTGATAGAGAGGGAAATTGTAAACAAAGGTTGGCTCGACTCCAAAGATTTCATGGATATTTTTGCTGTTACGCAATCACTGCCGGGTGTATTTGCCGTCAATATATCTATTTTCGTGGGGTACCGATTAAGAAAAATAAAAGGTAGCATAGTCTGCGCTTTGGGCAGTATCTTACCGGCTTTTGCAGTCATGTTATCGATTGCTGTATTTTTTACTCATTTTCAAGATAATGTATGGATATCAAAAATATTTAACGGGATACGACCTGCAGTGGTGGCTCTGATTCTCGTGCCTTGTATCCATACTGCACGAGCCATCCGGTTAAGAGGCCTGAATATCATATTCGTAATTGCAGGAGCACTACTTATATGGTTGGCAGGAATATCTCCTGCATATATCGTACTGGGGGCTATCGTAGGAGGATTCGTTTACACATTCTGGATAAAAGAAAAGATAGGTGGTAAAATATGATATACTGGCAGTTATTGTGGGTTTACCTGAAAATCGGTATTTTGGGATTTGGCGGAGGATATGCCATGTTGTCACTGATACAGCATGAAGTTGTCGACAAGTATCACTGGCTCGACCTGAAGTCTTTTACCGATATCGTGGCCATATCACAAATGACTCCCGGCCCCATCGGCATCAACAGCGCAACATACATCGGCTACTCGGCAACCGGGAGTGTCTGGGGTGCCGTAGTTGCTACGATAGCGGTATGTCTCCCCTCCTTTTTAATGGTGCTCGCTATTTCGTATTGTTTTGTCAAATTCAGGACCAATAAATTTCTAAAAGTTGCTTTTGCCGGATTGAGACCGATGACTGTTTCTCTGATTGCAGCGGCAGTTCTATTACTGATAAACAAAGAAAATTTTATTGATTATAAAAGCTTGATTATTTTTGTAATGTCATTTATCCTGCTTTGGAAATATAATCTTCATCCTATATCGATGATATGTCTGGCCGGTGTTGCGGGGCTGATATTGTATTGGTAAATTACAGCGAAATTCGCTTAAAATATAATTAATGTTAACTTATGCGTTTTTCTGCCGAATAATTATGTTATGTAACATAAAATTCTATATATTTGTACTGTGTTTTTCATGGTATTAGATTTAAGGTTAATGAAGATTGGTTGTCGTGAGACAACCTTTTTTTATAAATTCGTATTGTTTTTTAGACAAAAACAAGTACTCCAATGGTGTGTTGAAAATATACGATTATCCATAATTCCAATAAGAGCTTGTTTGATTTTTCCAAAAAAAGTAATTTGTTGTTGAGTGAGGTGAGATTGTAGTGTTTGTCGATGGTGGGCATTTCACTGTCGTACGTTCCTGCCCTTCTCGAAAGGAAAGATAAAATAGAAAAAGTATCTCTAAAGAAATTTCCAAAGCCGGCCCGAACGAAAGATGAACAGGCTCTAATTTATTTTTAAAATTATTGGTTATCTTTGTATACATAATATCGACAATATTTATTTTTTTGAAATAATTTCTGGATTAATATTTTGATTTTTAATTATTTATATTTAATATTTTATACTGATTCGTTTTTGTTTGCATTATGATACAAAAGTATAAAGAGGTCAATGATTCTTTTTCTTACTGGAAATTAATTTTCCATTTGGGTTGTGATTCCGGCTTTTATTCAGAATTCAACAATATGGTATTGGCCATGATTTATTGTCTGAAATCCCAGATAAGATTTTCTATGTATTCGGCAGATGCAAATTTCGGATATAAAGATGGTTGGCAAGATTATTTTTTACCTTTTTGTGAGGAGGTGAATGACAAGTTTCACCATAAATATAATGCACGTACTGAAAACCCTTGGTTCTCTGTTCACGGTCTGGCCCGTTGGGAGTATTTACTATGGCGATTGAAGCACAAGCATACTTATCTTACGTTTGACTTATTTTGCAAATTCCGGCAGGTCTCATGTGCCCGAATCGAGTATTCTATTCCTCAATTAGAGCTGAAAGGAGATTTGCGCACTGTCGCTCATGAAATCATAAAAATGATTTATCGCTTCAATCCCGAGACTTTGAGTGAGATACGGAAATTGATACAGCCTCTGGATTTACCGGATAAATATATCGGGTTTCATATTCGTGGTGGCGATAAGTTTACCGAACATGAATTGTTGCAATGCTCGGCATATATCGATAAAGCGGAAAAATTGTCTTTGTTGAGAAAAGCTTTTGTCTTAACTGATGATTATAGAATCATTGAGACGTTGAAGCAAAATTATCCTCAGTGGCGTTTCTATTCTTTGACAGAATCTTCGGAAAGAGGATATTTCCATGCAAAATTTCAAAGTCAGGATAAAGAAAGCAAGAAAAAAGACTTGATAAAATTGTTTGCTTCAATGGAAATATTGAGAATGTCAGAACTGTTTGTCGGTACATTCAGCTCTAATGTCGGAATGTTTTTAGGAATGTGTATGGAGAAAGAACGGGCATATGGGGTGGATTTCGACGAATGGCTTCTGTGGTAAATACTACAAAGCTATAAACCGAATATCAAAAAAAGTGAGGCTGCCTCGTTTCTCGTCTAATCATCGATTTTACTTAAATGAAAGTGATGTATAGAATGCGTATTTTTCGTATTTTTGTCTCATTATGGAACAGCAACAATCTTCTTTCAAGAATAAAGAACGCGTAGATATACATGAGCCGCGGAGGTTTAAAGTAAGAATTTTCAATGATGATTTCACAACCATGGATTTTGTTGTGGAAATACTTACTACTGTTTTCTTCAAATCGCAGGCCGAAGCGGAACGGCTTATGCTACAGGTACATAAAAGCAATTCTGCCGTAGTCGGAGTCTATTCTTATGACATTGCGTTGTCTAAAGTACAAAAAGCTACCCATATGGCTCGAAGTAAGGGCTTTCCCCTCCGACTTACTGTAGAGCCAGAAGATGAATAAGTTATCGAAGGAAAAATATGGATATAAAAAATACAGAGTTTGTCGACGTTGCATTTTCTTACGCACAACATAAAGCTACTGAATTGCGGCATGAATTTATCATGCCGGAACATCTGTTATGTGCTTTTCTCACCCAAAGACCGTTTATAAATGCACTGGAAGACTGTTTCTGCAACATTCAAGAGCTTGCTGACCGCATAGAAGCTTATCTGACAAAAGAGATAGAAAGTATCCCTGAAGGTGTGGAATATCATCTGGAGATTTCGGCTCAGCTCAACTCTTTGCTACAACATGCTTATATAATGCTCAACTACTCGAGCGCCGAGGAACTGGATGTCCCCCACCTTATACAGGGAATGCTCCGATTACAGGATTCGTGGGCTTGTCATTTTCTCAAAGAGACTTTGGGTGAAGAAATGCCTGAGTTTCTTAGTTGCCTGATTTCTCAGTATGAAGCGGTTGAATACGAGGATGAAATGCCTATCTCTGATGAACAGGGGAAAAAAGAGGGTTGGAAAAGTTATGTAACGTGTCTCAATGATTGCTTAAAGGAACATAATCCACTTATAGGCCGGGAAAGCGAGTTGGAACGTACGATACAGGTGCTTTGCCGCAAGGAGAAGAATAATCCGCTTCATGTCGGTGAACCCGGTGTGGGAAAGACTTCTCTCGCTTATGGATTGGCTGCCCGTATCGAAGCGGGTAACGTCCCTGAACGGCTTCGGGGTTTCCGTATTTACGAGTTGGATTTGGGGGCTTTGCTGGCCGGTACTCAGTATAGGGGGGATTTTGAAAAACGGTTGAAAGCAATCATGGATGGTGTACAAAATGAAGGGCATGCCATTGTCTATATCGATGAAATACACAACCTCATCGGTGCCGGACGTACGGGAGATGGCTCTATGGATGCGTCCAATATGCTGAAACCTTATCTGGAAAACGGGGACATACGTTTCATAGGTTCTACGACTTATGAAGAATTTAACCGATATTTTTCCCGCAGTAAAGGTTTGGTTCGTCGTTTTCAACAAATAGATATACTGGAGCCAAGTATAGAGGAGACAATACATATCGTGGAGGGCTTGAAGGAGAAATATGAATCATATCACGGGGTAGTTTATGAACTTGATGTCATTCCTTATGCCGTCAGGGCAAGTGCCCGCTATATCAATGACAGATTTCTTCCTGACAAGGCGATTGATTTGGTGGATGAAGCCGGAGCTTACAGGGAAATGCATCCTACCCCTTCGGCTCAACAACAAACAGTAGATAAAAACCTGATTACGGAGATACTGGCCCGTGTTTGTAAAGTCGATGCGCTTGCGATGAAGGAAGATGATGCTTCTACTCTAGAGACTTTGTACGAACGTATCAGTGCAAAAATATATGGTCAGGACGAAGCTGTGCGCCAAGTAGTGGAGGCTGTACAGATGTCGAAAGCCGGATTGCTGGACGAGAACAAGCCATTGGCCAGCTTTCTTTTTGTCGGCCCTACCGGAGTAGGAAAAACAGAGGTGGCCAAAGTTCTTGCTTCTGAATTGGGCATATCTTTGCAACGGTTCGATATGAGCGAGTATACGGAGAAACATACCGTCGCCAAGCTTATCGGCTCTCCGGCAGGTTATGTGGGATATGAAGACGGGGGACTACTGACTGATGCGATACGGAAAACACCTAACTGCGTATTGCTGCTTGACGAGATAGAAAAGGCTCATCCCGATATATTCAATATTTTACTACAGGTAATGGACTATGCGGTACTTACTGATAATAAAGGGCGTAAAGCCGATTGCCGCCATGTGATATTCATCATGACTTCCAATGCCGGTGCGCAATATGCCCGTCAAGCTTCTGTCGGGTTCAACAGCCGAATAGCTGCCGGAGAAGTCATGCTTAAGCAGGTGAAGAAGACTTTCAAACCGGAATTCATAAACCGGCTGTCAGCCACAGTCGTCTTTCATGATATGGATTACCGAATGGCTTCACTTATCCTTGACAAAAAACTTGGAGAATTGAATCAGAAATTGACAGCGCGACGAATATCCATGGAACTTAGAGATGAGGCTCGGAAATGGTTACTTCTACGAGGTTTTTTACCTGAATACGGTGCCCGGGAAATGGACCGGGTCATAGCTTCATCCCTGAAACCTCTTTTGATGCGGGAAATCTTATTCGGGTCTTTGAAAAAAGGAGGAAAGACTTCTGTTCTTGTTGAAGATGATACATTGAAACTACAGCTTACGGAATCTGAAAAAAGTATAGATGAAGAAACTAATGCCGGGAGGGATTAGAAGATGGTTTACAGACTGACCGATGAGCTTATATTTCCCGACCCTCATTACGGGGACCCGGACGGATTGCTGGCTGTGGGTGGTGATCTTTCCATCGACCGGCTTATACTGGCTTACTCTAACGGAATATTTCCCTGGTATGCTTTTCGAGAAGGTATTATACAATGGTGGTGCCCTTTAGACCGCTTTGTCATTTTCCCGAATGAGATACATGTCTCCCACTCTATGCGCACCCTTATCCATAAGGGAAAATATCGTATAACCATCAATCGGGCTTTTAATGAGGTCATATATCATTGCAGCCGTTTGCGTATCCATCAAAACGGGGCTTGGCTCGGACCGGAAATGACAGAGGCATATACCCGCTTGTATGAGCAGGGATTTGCCGCCAGTGTAGAGGTATGGGATAAAGATGCATTAGCGGGCGGACTTTATGGGGTGACATTGGGACGATGTTTTTTCGGTGAAAGTATGTTTTCATTGGTTCCTAATGCTTCAAAACTGGCTCTTGTTTACTTGGCAGACTTTTTTCATGAAAATGGCGGTGTCATGATAGATTGCCAGTTTGAAACTCCTCATCTGCTATCCATGGGAGGCCGACACATAGATTATGATACCTATATGGGATATTTGCGGAAATGAGAGGGGTTTCATTGATTTTTTCGAGTTCTCGCGCTGAGATTAAGAGCTGTTGTCCAAATTTTCCGATAAGGAAATTATTTGCATTTTCTTCCGGTCTTTTTTTCGTTTTCACTTGTCAAATAGCCTGCTATTAAAAACAGAAAAACATCCTCGAAAGATATTCATACACCTGGCCCGAGCAAAATTCAGCCAGGGCTCTTTGAGCTGATAATTATCTTAATATATTTTTCTCCGGCTCTTGGTTATTTTTGTTATATTTGACGATGACAGAAAATAATTATGAATTTGCTTTATGAAGAATGTGATAGATAAAATAAATTCTTTATATCCGATTTCCGACGATACCATACAAACGCTTAAAGAAAATGTGAGTTTGTGCCATTTTCCTAAAAGATTTCAACTGATAAAAGCAAACCAGTTTTGTAAATCGGCTTATTTTATTGAAAAAGGGATGACTCGTTCTTTCTGGCTGGTAAACGGTGAAGAAATAACGACGTCTTTTGCGTGGGAAGGGAGTATCGTTTTCAGTATGGATGAGCTATACTATAATAAAATGAGCGAGGAATTTGTAGAAACACTTGAGGATGTTGTTGCTTATAGGATATCACTAAATGATTTGCTCCGGCTTTTCCAGACTAATATCGAACTGGCTAATTGGGGGAGAATTATTCATCAGAACGAATACCGGCGCTTGCACCGTTCCCATAAAGAGCATCTTACTCTATCGGCCAAGGAAAGATATAAGAAGTTTATGCAACAGTTTCCCCAGGTGTGCCAGCGGGTACAGCTGGGATATATCGCGTCTTATCTGGGTATAACGCTCTCGACACTCAGTCGTCTCAGAGCTCAAAAATAGTTATGACAAGACAGGTATTTTCAAATTATACAGGGTTGAAGCTTCTTGTCGGGCAGAGGGTTTAGAAAAAAAATGTTTGGCACATATCATTTACAGAAAAGGGGAAATGTACCGGTCTCCAGAAAATGTGAAATAATCATTACAGTATAAAGGATTGATTTTCTTTGCTATGAGTTCTAATGCAAATTAGAGATAAATTATTTGCTCGTTGTCAAAACGAGCTGAGGCTTGTTGCTGAATGTTATAAAATATCTCTGTGTCTCATTGTATTTTTCTTCAATAAATTTTGGATAAATCTTAATATTTTGACGCAGGACAAATTTTAGAATTTGTAAGTTACTTATCTTTGCGGCATCATAAAATGCGCTGATTACAATAATATAATTTATAAATTCATCATGCAAAAAATTTCTTCCGCTGCTTTTGCAGACACTAAACCGCATTACGAACTGCTGGATGGCCTTAGAGGTGTTGCAGCCCTCCTTGTCATATGGTATCATGTATTTGAAGGTTTTGCAACAAGTCCCATCGACCAACGATTCAATCATGGGTATCTGGCTGTCGACTTTTTCTTTATTTTATCAGGATTTGTTATCGGTTATGCTTATGACGACCGCTGGAAAACATCCATGACAATAAAAGATTTTATAAAGCGCCGGTTGATACGTCTGCACCCGATGGTCGTTATGGGAGCCGTTTTAGGGGCTATTACATTCTATATACAAGGTTGTGAAAAATGGGATGGTACACAAGTTTCCATATCCATGTTGATGCTCGCAATGCTTCTCAATCTGTTCTTGATTCCGGCAATACCGGGTTCAGGCCATGAGGTTCGCGGCAATGGAGAGATGTATCCGCTAAATGGGCCCAGCTGGTCTTTATTTTTCGAATATATCGGTAATCTTCTGTATGCGTTGTTTATACGTAGAATGTCTACCAAGGCTCTTACAGTTCTTGTCATTTTTGCCGGAATCGGATTGGCGTCATTTGCCATCTCCAACCTTTCCGGTTTCGGACATTTGGGTGTAGGCTGGTCATTATTGGATTACAATCTGCTCGGAGGTTTTCTTCGACTGCTGTTTTCGTTCTCTATGGGATTGCTGATGTCCCGTGTTTTCAAACCGGTACATATCCGAGGAGCTTTTTGGATATGTAGTTTGACAATCGCTGTTCTTCTCTCCGTACCTCACATCGGAGGAACCGAAGCTTTATGGATGAATGGTATTTACGATTCGGTATGTTCTATTATCATTTTCCCGATACTGGTATATCTGGGAGCTTCGGGAAAGACAACAGACAAAGGAACATCAAGAATCTGTAAGTTTTTGGGAGATATATCCTATCCTCTGTATATTGTACATTATCCTTTCATGTACTTGTTCTATGCATGGGTTTGGGGAGAAAAACTAACTTTTTCCCAAACTTGGCCTGTCGCTTTGGGCTTATTCTTCGGAAACATTCTATTGGCGTATCTCTGTCTGAAGTTGTATGACGAACCGGTAAGAAAATGGTTAAGTAAAAGATTTTTAGTAAAAAAATAGAATTAAAGATATCGGAGTAGTTGTCTGGATAAGATAATTAATTAACTTTGTTAAGTTTTCTATTTTTAATAACTATTTTTAGAAATAAGATGCCATGTATAATATATTTTTATTATGAAAATGATTAATTGTAAAAAATCACTGGTTATTTGGGTTGCCGGAGCATTGATATGTGGAACACTTTCTGCTCAGGAGAGTGATTTTGATTTGTCCTCCCAAAGATCGGAATCTCAAGACGTTTTGCCTGTTCCCGGTAAAAAATTGGATCATCAGGGAATAATCATCAACCCTACTCCGCAAAGATTGGTTTTCCATAAAGAAAGTACGCTCAATATATCAGAAGGAGTATGTCTAAAAGACAGACAAGATAAATTTTCCAACGATTTGGGTTTTGTCACCTTTAATAAAAAAGGGGTGAAACTTTCTATTGATTTCGGAACGAAGGTGGCATCAAAACGAGGGGCAAAAGCTATATCGGGCTCATATGTCATGAGTATAGACAGTAAGGGGATATCGATTACAGGTTATGACGAAAAAGGTGCTTTTTATGGAATACAGACCCTCAGACAACTTGTTGAAAGCCCGGCGACAGCGGGAGGGAAATTGCCTTATCTGGAAATAAATGATTACCCGGACTTGAAATACAGGGGTGTAGTCGAGGGATTTTACGGAACTCCTTGGTCACATGATGTAAGGATGTCATTGATTGATTTTTACGGTAAATTCAAAATGAATACTTATCTGTATGGTCCCAAAGACGACCCTTATCACAGCTGCCCGAACTGGAGACTTCCATATCCTGAAAAAGAGGCTAAGAACATTGCGGAGCTGATACAGGCTTGTAAGCGGAACCGGGTGGATTTTGTCTGGGCTATACACCCGGGACAGGATATCAAATGGAATGAGGAAGATTATAAAAACCTCATTAACAAATTCAACTGGATGTATGACCTCGGTGTGCGTTCTTTTGCTATCTTTTTCGATGATATTTCGGGAGAAGGAACTAATCCGGTGAAGCAGACGGAATTGCTGAACAGATTGACCAATGACTTTGTGAAAGCAAAAGGGGATGTATCGTCTTTAATTGTCTGCCCGACCGACTACTCCAGACTTTGGGCCAACCCGACTCCCCAAGGAAGTTTGGCCATATACGGAGAGACACTTGACCCATCGGTCGAGGTTTTCTGGACAGGGGATGTCGTTTGTAGTGATTTGACAAAAGAGACGTTGGACTGGGTAAACTCCCGCATCAAAAGACCGGCCTATTTCTGGTGGAACTATCCGGTTACCGACTATGTACGGAATATAATTTTACAAGGTCCGGTATACGGACTGAATACGTCTCTTAACAGTACCCATTTATGCGGTATAGCCAGTAACCCGATGGAGCATGGCGAGGCTTCGAAGCTGGCTTTGTACGGGGTTGCCGATTATTCATGGAATACAGCAAACTATAATCCTATAGACAATTGGGAAAGAGGTTTAGGAGAATTGATGCCCGAAGCAAAAGAAGCGTACCGGACTTTTGCCATCCATTCTTGTGACACGGAAACCGGCTATCGCAGAGATGAATCGTGGGAAACAAACACTTTCAGAATGGACAATTGGACTGAAAGCGATTATCAGGCTCTCCGGGAAGAATTTGACAGAGTAGAAAAAGCTCCTGAAGAGATTAAGAACGGATGTACCAATCGTGTATTGTTCAAAGAGTTGCAACCTTGGCTTATAGAGTTCGGCAAATTAGGGACGAGGGGAAAACTGGCATTAGAACTTATGCGTATTTATCATTCTGGTCAGGATAATGCTGTTTTTTGGAACAAATATGTACAAAACCTGATGAGTAAGGAAGAGCGGGAAAATTACGAAGCTCATAAATCGGGGACCATGAAACTACAGCCGTTTTATGAAAATGCCATGGATGATATGGGTTATGGATTTTTGGCAAGGCTGATGGGTGAAACTCCGATGTATTATAAAGGTATAGGTTCATTCAATAATGCTAAAACGACGTTGTCCAAACTGATGTTCGATAACGACTCTACAACTTATTACACTTCCGGTATTGCTCAAAAGACGGGAGACTGGATAGGGATAGATTTGGGAAGTGTCCGGAATATTTCCGATATTTCTATTTTGCAAGGAAGGAACTCTGTTGATGACGTTGACTACTTCGACCATGCACTACTGGAATATTCTGAAGACGGAACAGCCTGGACGCCTTTATCTAAAGAGCTGAAAAAGCAATATGTGATTCAGTGGAACGGAGAGCCTGTAAAAGCCAGATATGTGCGATTGAAAAGGCTCGAATCTGCCCGGACAAATTATGCTGCCATACGTTCGTTTGATGTGAATCCGGTTCGGATTGAAAATTTAGGATTTCATTTGGATGCGGAAAACCAGCAAGAAGCCCTTTATGCGTTTGACAAACGTTTAGGTACATCTTATAAAAATCAGGGTATTCTTACTTTTGAAGTGCCGGAAAATGTCAAAGGTTATATTTTATTGATAAAACCGATTGCAGCTACGTCTTCCGCTAAAATCAAACAACTCAAAACGGATGGTACACCGGTGTCTGAGACCGCTATCGACTCAGCATATTATACAACGGAGCTTAGTGATGGTGTATCTCAAATACAGATAGAAGGTGATGTAGAATTATTTGAAATTGTTCCTCAATTCAAATAGATAACTAAAGATATTTTATCGCATCCAAAACAGAAAAAGCCGTGTTTTAAGTTTTACTCTACACGGCTTTTTCTGTTTTTTTATTATAAAGACCTATTCTATTTTGACAGATGCTTATTTATAAAATTCCATGCTCCTGTTTTATAGTAGCGATGTCCCTCATTACCGATATAAAGCTCACAATTATCAGGCACTCCAGCTGCTGTATATATTTTCTTCAGGTCTGCAAAAGCTTTTTGAGCCTCTTTCAAAGGAAACATAGGATCTTTTTTCCCATTTAAAGCACAGAATAAGCGAGGGGCTGTCAATCCTGCAATATCGGCCATCTCACCGTATTCCAATATCCCCGGGATGTAATTGCAGTCGCAATGATACATTGCTCCAATACTTTTTGTAAATGTGCTGAAATATGAAGCAGGAATTGACATCGATATACGGGTGTCACACGCTCCGGCAAAAAGGGTTGTAGTACCTCCTCCGGAATTACCGGAAACAATAATATTTTTCTTATCAACGGGTAATTCTGCCAATGCCCAATCTATCAGTTTGGAAATATCCCACACTCTGTCTCCGATAGGTGTACGTCCAACCAGCAAATCTTGCATCAATAATGTACGACAGGAATACGGTATATCTTTTGCCTTATCTTCCGGGGTACGAGTCTTCCCGAAACCTCTCGAAGTAGGAGCAATTGCAATAAAACCATTTTGTACTGCCTGTACAGCGACATTTCGTTCACCCACTTCACCTTCAATACGCTCTTGTTCAGAGAGATATATCCCGGCATAGGTTTCCGTATTTTTTCCATGCCCATGCGGTGTTATCATTAAGGGCAATTTTCCTTCTTTATTTTTAGGCAATAATAATACAAACGGCAGAGGTACGTTGGGCTCAGTCCATATCTCCCATCTTTCTCTAATGGCATATCCTATATCTTCTGAATCAATCTTCCGAGCTTTAACTTCAAATGAGGCCAATTGTTTTTCTAACTTAGTGATACCCAGTCTTTCTTTTAATTTATCCCTAAATTCTTTTTGCCAGATTTCAAACTCCTTATATGTGGTGCCTTTGAATGCATATTTCATTTCGGCACAGTTATAGAGGTCTTGATAATAAACTGAAGATGAAAAACTATCTTGATAAGCAAAATTCCGTTCTTTAGGGGTATCATTTTTCTGGGTTATCTTCTTGCTGTTTGCACATTGAGTCATAAATAATGCACTTGATAGTAATGCTGACCAATAAATTATTGACTTCATTTTTATAAAAAAACTTTATTTTTAACGTAGATGATTCTAATGATAGACAAATATACATGATTATCAACTAAAGTATTGTCATTGTGACAATCATAAATCTTTTGAAAGGATAATTAATGTTAATTAAAAGCATTTTATCATCAAATAATTATGTTATATAACATATATCATCTATATTTGCATTGTGTTTTTCATAGTATTAGATTTAAGGTTAATGAAGATTGGTTGTCGTGATGACAACCTTTTTTTGTTTATACGCTTTCTTATATACAAAGAATCTCATATATGAAGAGGTAAAAGACTACCAACTCTTATTCTATGGAAGATAAATTTGCCAATAGTAAAATATAAGCCAGACAGAAACAATAGAATATCCAATTTATTGTAATAGCTAAATCTGAAAAAAATCGTTGCCGGATTGAGCCAGCAACGATTAATATGTCTGATATTTCTTGCAGCCTGTCGTGGTTGTAAAATCAATTTTTTACAGGACGTACCGACCGTCCATAGTAACTGGCATTTCCTGCCCAACGGATCTGAGTCGGTTGCAACTCCAAATAATAGGCATAATCGTTATTACCGGCATTACGATATTGGGATGTCCAATAATAACCTACTTTTCCTCCGTTAGAGACTACTGTTCCCGGGTTGATACGGCAGCCGGTTGCCGGAAGGAAGAGCCCGCCTATCAATTCTTCGTCAGTAATCTGACGTGCTGTAGTATTTTCTATACGACCGCTTTTCTTCGGAGGTGTAAACAAATATCCGTAAACGTCCTTACCGTCTTCTGTCGTATAATATCCGTACTGGTACGAGGCCTCATTGTACAGTTTTTCTAATTCTGCCTGTGTCGGCAACCGCCATGAGCCTTGAGTTGCCCAATAAGCGATATCGCCATACGATGCGGCAGAAAAGTCTGTGGTCTCAGCAGTACATGCCTCGTCGGTAAACATCTTGCCGCTTATATCTTGGGATACTTTCTTTGCACAAACGGTAAAACTGGTAGTCAAAGCATTTACTCCGCATACACCCCAATTGAAATGATCCATTTGTGAAGAACTTTGAGTGACAGATGACCCGGTATTTCCATCGACATAATTAAAATATTCCCACTGATGGTCGGCAATCTTCCACTCTTCACCCAAATGTTGGAGATTACCTCTCGCCCACTTTATCCCACAGACACTGACATAGTCATTATATTCCGAATTTACATCATTATAAAGTAATCCGCTTGTGTCATCATCATCGTCAGAAGAACATGCGGCAAATCCGAAAGACATTGCAGTGGTTACCGCCATAATCAACAAATTTTTTACGTTCATATTTTTTTATTTTAGAATATATCATCGAAAAGAAACGAACAAAGATAGACATGTTGCCACCGTTTTCAAAATCTATGCTTTAAAAAGATATAATTAACGTTTATTTTTATCTTTTTAGTACAAAAGATTTGTACAGTTCTTTCATAAAGAGTCAAAAAAAATGGATATGACTTAAGATTTAATTATTATGAGTAATAGGAATAAGAGAATCGTAAATTGATTTATTGTTTCACTTGGTTTTTTAATAACGAGAGTAAATTTTTCGTTTTATTTCAGGTAGTTATGCAAGCTTGACAGGTATCCTCACCTCTATCGGTCAAAGTAGGCCTGTCTTGAGATAATTTGAAGAAAATCTACAGTTAATGCTTATAAAGCAAGGTGTTTAATGCAGTAGAAAAGCAATTTGCAATATATAATTTTCTATATTTGTAAAAAAATACGACATGAAAAAATATATATTGATAGCCACAATAGTTTTACTTATCCTTGCCATTGTATTATTTCCTATTCTTGTCAGTTTCTTGTATGGTACTCGACCCAGTGTAACGGAGTTTTGGCTTCAATATACATCGATACTGCTTTCCAGTACATCATTTATAGCGGTAATCTACACGATATGGCAACAAAACAGAGCAAGTATATCTCATGAGGAAGAAATCAAAACCAACTTTAAATTTGCGAGACAAAACTACGACGCACAAATCCTTAATGTAATAGAACGATTTAACAGTGATACCATTGTTCGCTGCCGTAAAAGTTGTGATATTTTGGTTTCAAAATTACAAAACAAGCAAATAGACGAGGAACTAACCCGTATACTAAAATGCGAGGCCTGTGGCTATCTCAATTTAGAAAAGGAAATGGATCAGTTAGTCAATACCGAGACATATAAATATTACTTAGACTTTATGCAAATAACACGTCTTTTCAGTCTCCTTTCCAACTACAACTATAATTATGTAACTGCAAATGCCCTCAGATATGATTATTACTATTACAGGTGGCTTTTCGGACATATACATTTGAAATATCAAAATATACTGAAAGACTTATCTCCCGATAAAATTAAAGACCATGGAAACTACCTGTACACAGAATGGGAATATATAATTGCCCGCTTCGACAAAATAATGTCAGTAAATCGGAGATTACCAGAATGCAATGGTGAATTGAAACCATAACAAAGAAGAAGAATATAAAGAACGCTTAAAAGATGCGAATTACATATTTGAAAAGAATTATTTTAGGTTGTCGTAATTACTTGCATTCTTATTTTTCAGATTTTATAATACTATTCTTTTTCAAAATCAAAGAATTCTCAAATGCAAGGAAAAACCGCAGCCTGCTCTTTCTGATTGTATTTGAGCGAATCTTTGTCAGACATATATGAAGTTATCCTCTCGAAAATAGAGAGGAGTAATTAGGAATCCGGAACTATTATTATTTTCCTGCCTCTTCTAAAGCCTTTTTGAGCCTGTACAGGCGGTCTATCGACGAATTAAATACCGGATTTCCTTCGTGTGCCTGAATTTGACATACTTCTGCATCGAGAAACATTTGTACATCTTCGATGTGTTCGGCCTTCGATAAATCAAATGCCCCTTCGAACTTACATTCTTTTGCCCAGGCAATAATTATCTGGGTCTCGCGTTTTGTATACTCTTTCATCTTGTCTTATTTTATATAAAGTTGTATTTTCCCTGATGTAAATATTCTAAAAACAGAGATACATTCAGGTGCGACTGTTGTTATAAAACAAAAAACAATGAAAAAAGGTCGAATTACCCTGTATCCTGTGGAAACAAAAACTGCGATATCCGTTCCTTTCGCCGACCAAGGCATACGGGCAGGTTTCCCATCTCCGGCACAAGATTATATCGATATTGCTATAGACTTGAACAGGGAGCTAATTAAAAATCCGGAAAGTACTTTTCTGGCAAGAGTCGACGGCAACTCGATGACTGACGCTCATATTGACGATATGGATATTCTCGTTATCGATAAGTCTCTTGACTTGAGAGACGGAGATATTGCCGTATGCTTCATTGACGGAGAATTTACGGTAAAGTATGTAAATGTGAACAAGGAAAAAAAAGAGATTCGGCTCGTTCCGGCTAATCCTGAGTATTCTCCTATACTGATAACACCGGAAAATGAATTTATAATATGGGGAGTCGTTACCTATATTGTTAAAAAGGCAAGAAAATAACCGTTTAACACAATTAATTGTTTTCTTTGTTTCTGAAGAACAGTGTGGGTATTCTATGATAGGGCTTATCGATTGTAACAATTTTTTCGTTTCTTGTGAGCGGGTGTTCGATCCGTCTTTAGCTGGGCAGCCTGTTATTGTACTCAGTAATAATGATGGTTGTGTGGTTGCCCGTAGTAATGAAGCTAAAGCCCTCGGAATAAAAATGGGAATTCCGGTATTTCAAATCAGGGAGTTGATAGAGACGAATCATGTGGCCGTATTTTCCAGCAATTATTCTTTATATGGAGATATGTCGCATCGGGTGATGACAACAATAGACCGGCTTGTTCCTGAGATAGAAATTTATTCTATTGATGAAGCGTTTATCAACTTCGAGGGATTTCAAATGTCCTCTCTTCCCGATTATGCCCAACAGCTTACGAAAACCATCCGTAAAAATACCGGTATTCCTGTCTGTCTTGGAATTGCACCTACAAAAACTTTGGCAAAAATAGCGAACAGGTATGCAAAAAAGTATCCGGGATATAAAAATGTCTGTATTATCGATAGTGAGGAGAAGCGTGTCAAAGCCTTAAAGTGTTTTCCTATTGAAGACGTGTGGGGCATAGGCAGGCAATACAAGCAAAAGCTCAACTATTACGGTATCGAAACGGCATGGGATTTCATACAAAAAAACGAAAGTTGGATACGGAAGCAAATGTCTGTCACGGGGGTACGTACATGGCTTGAACTTAAAGGTATCTCTTGTATAGCTATTGAGCAAAATCCGTCCGGTAAGCAAAACATCTGTACGTCTCGGAGTTTTGGAGAAGAAATTTCGGATTTTCCGGTTCTTCTGGAATCGGTGGCATACTTTACCGCATCTTGTGCTCGTAAATTACGGGGCCAGAAAAGTGTAGCGGGGATTATTACTGTGTTTCTATATACAAACCGGTTCAAGAAAGAAGTTCCCCAGTATTATCCGTCTATAACGGTACATCTTCCTGTCCCTTCTGCCAATCCCGGAGAACTTATCAAATATGCCCGGATGTCATTGAAACAGATTTACCGTCCGGGATATAAATACAAAAAAGCTGGAGTCATTGTTTCTGACATTACGTCTGCATCCAATGTCCAATGTAGTCTTTTCGACGCTACTGACCGACATAAACAAGCTAAGATTCTCTCTGTCATCGATACGGTAAACCGTAAATATGGAACCGATACTCTCCGCAGTTGTGCCCAACCTCCCAATTGTTTCCGGAAGTGGAGCCTTAAAAGCCAGTATATCAGCCGGCGATATACTACTAATATAAATGACATCATTGTTTTGAATTGTAAATAGAAGAGCCGATTGTCCAAACTTGTTTTGCCTGAATTGCTGCCTTCAACCACTATTTCCCGGATAAAAAAAATACTCTTTTTATTTGCATTGCATTTATTTTTCCAAAAATATGTAATTAGGGTTATAATATCCGTAATTTATCTACTGTGTAGTATAAACTTCTTCACTACATTTGTATACGAAAATGAAATATATATCAAAGATATAAAACCATGTCAAAAAATATTCTGATTTTATCGTCCAGTCCCCGTTTAGGTGGTAATTCGGACACGCTTTGCAACGAATTCATGCGCGGAGCTATAGAAGGTAAAAATCAAGTAGAAAAAATCTTTCTGCGAAATAAGACCATCTACCCTTGCACGGGATGTGGTGTGTGTAGCCAATACCAAAAACCTTGTCCACAAAAGGACGATGCTGCAGAGATTATTGGCAAGATGCTTGCTGCAGATGTAATTGTCATGGGGACGCCGGTCTATTTTTATGCTATGAGTGCTCAAATGAAGATATTGATTGACCGTTGCTGTGGTCCTTATACAGAGATGAAGAATAAGGAGTTTTATTTTATCGCCACGGCGGCTGAAGAGAACGAGGAAATTATGGGCCGTATTGTTGCCAACTTTATGGGATTTCTCGACTGCCTGGAGAACCCGGTGATAAAAGGCACAGTCTTTTGTGGCGGGGTATGGCATGTCGGGGAGATTAAAGGCAATCCGAAGTTGCAAGAAGCATTTGAGATGGGTAAACGTGCATAAGGGGGGCAATAAATGACACTTGGTGATTTTCTGAAGCATATTTGTTCCGGAGGGAGTCTTGATACCCCGGAGATTTGTCAATTCATGGATAAGATGAGTGACGAAGCTCGACGCATTACTTTCGAAATAAATAACGCTTATCATACACAGGAGGAACTCCGTGTCCTGATGTCGCGACTGCTCGATAAACCTGTGGACAGTACGTTCAAGATATTCCCTCCATTTTATACTGATTTTGGAAAAAATATCACAATCGGCCGGAATGTCTTTATCAATGCTTGTTGCCATTTTCAGGACCATGGGGGGATAACGCTGGGAGACGGTTGTCTTATCGGTCATAATGTGGTTTTTGCTACGCTCAATCATGGCATTGCACCAGATGACCGTGCTTCGATGTATCCAGCACCGATTAGACTGGGTAAAAATGTTTGGGTTGGCTCGAACAGTACTATCCTGCGTGGCGTGACAATCGGTGATAACGCTATCATTGCAGCCGGGTCTGTCGTTACAAAAGACGTGGCGGGAAATACTATTGTAGGTGGTGTTCCGGCGAAGTGTATCCGCCATATTGACATCAACAAACATATTCCCCAAAAGCTGTAGTTCATGAAAGCGAAGTCTGCTTCTTGTCGTGTGGCTATGCCGGTCAAGCCGTCTGAGCGACACATTATTTTGGACGTGTTGCGTGGAGTGGCTTTGTTGGGTATTGCACTGGCCAATTTTACGGAGTTTTCGCTCTATTCGTTCCTTCCGACGGAGGCAACAGAATCCATGTCGACCGTAGATGTTGACCGGATTGTGCGTTATTTGCAATATACCTTTGTCGACGGGAAATTCTACACCATTTTCTCGTTGTTGTTCGGTATAGGATTTTCGATTATCATCGCCAATGCCGTGGAGCGTGGAACCAACGGTTTCCGTATTTTTTATCGACGGATGGTGATATTGTTATCGGTCGGTTTTTTGCACTTGATGTTTCTTTGGAGTGGAGATATTCTGATGCTTTATGCTTTGTTGGGGATGTTGTTACCGCTTTTCCGTAATGTCTCTAACCGGATGTTACTGGTATCGGCTTTCGGATTGTTAGCTGTTCCCATAGCGGTAGATTTTACCGTGGAACTTTCCGGCATTTATCCGTCAGCTTCTGTTGTAAAACTTCAGCAAACCTATTGTGACAAATATGGCATTACGGATGAAAACTTTGCTTATTGGTTACGCGATGCAAAACATTATAGTGGAACTTTTAAATTTCTTGTTCAGGGAGCACTGGTCCGAATTCAGGAATTTATCGACGGCAATCGCTACTTTAAAGTATTGGGACTGTTTCTCTTGGGGTTCTATATCGGTCGTAATCGCCTCTATGCCGATTTGGAGAGCCGCCGACCCGTATTGCGGCAGATTGCCCGTTATGGATTCGGTTTCGGATTGCCATTGTCTCTTTTCTATGCATGGAGTATTATGAATAATTGTCCGCAGAGCCTCGGAGCACATTCCGTACTATACTTTACCAGTGTATTTCCACTCAGTTTTGCGTATGTGGCAAGTATCTGCCTCTGTTTTTTACGTCATCCCCGATGGGGCATATTCCGTTTCTTTGCCATGCCAGGACGTATGGCTCTTACCAATTATATCGGGCAATCATTGTTCGGAATGTTGCTTTTCTATGGTATCGGATGGGGCTTTGGTGCCGAAACAGGACTTGTCTATGTAATCTTGATTGCTATAGGAGTATGGATAGTCCAAGCCCTATTCAGTAACGTCTGGTTACATTATTGCCAATTTGGCCCACTGGAATGGATATGGCGTATGCTGACTTACGGAAGAGTATTCAATCTCCTAAAGAAAAAAAGCGTATGAAAATGCGTAGTGATGCTCTCCTCGCCATGATTCGAGACGGTAAGCCAATGACTCTGTCCCAACAGTTACGTCTGACAGTGCAATTGAGTGTACCGGCTATTATAGCACAACTTTCTTCCATTGTCATGCAATATATCGATGCGGCAATGGTGGGCAGTCTTGGTGCCGAGGAATCAGCCGCTATCGGTTTAGTTTCGACGACCACATGGCTCTTTTGGGGGTTGTGTGTAGCTGCTGCTACGGGTTTTTCTGTACAAGTGGCACACCGTATCGGTGCCGGTGACATGCGAGGGGCAAGGGTCATATTACGTCAATCGGTCACAGCAACGCTTTGTTTCAGTTTGTTATTAGCGTCAATAGGGGCAACGATCAGTAGTGCTTTGCCTGAATGGCTGGGAGGCGATGTTTCCATCCGTCACGACGCGTCGCTTTATTTTCTTATCTTTTCCCTTTTTCTCCCTGCTTTACAGATGAATTTCCTTGCAGGAGGCATGCTCCGATGTAGCGGTAATATGCGTGTACCGAGCCTGCTAGGTGTGGTAATGTGCGTGCTCGATGTCATATTCAACTTCTTTTTGATATTTCCTTCGCGTGAGTGGAACATAGCGGGTTTCTTTTTTACAATGCCGGGAGCAGGGTTGGGAGTCAAAGGTGCTGCTTTGGGAACAGCTGCTGCCGAAGTTGTTGTCGCTACCATATTGTTGAGATACCTTTGGACTCGTTCCGCTGAATTGCGTCTGACCGGAGAACGTGGTAGTTTCCGTCCAGTCTTGAATACTTTGAAAAAGGCTTTACATATCGGTCTACCGATGGGTATAGAGCACATTGTCATTTGTGGGGCTCAAATTATGACAACAGTTATCGTAGCGCCATTAGGTATCTTTGCCATCGCTGCCAATTCGTTTGCCATCACCGCAGAAAGTCTTTGCTATATGCCCGGCTATGGTATTGCCGATGCTGCCACTACATTGGTCGGCCAGAGTTTGGGGGCAAAACGCCGTGAGTTGACCCGAAGTTTTGCGCACATGACCGTATTTATGGGTATGGTTGTCATGGGTATTATGGGGGTATTCATGTATCTTTTTGCACCACAAATTATCGGGTTGATGACTCCTGTCGATGAAATTCGTGAACTGGGTGTGATGGCATTGCGTATCGAAGCGTTTGCAGAACCGATGTTTGCTGCGTCGATTGTCGCCTATGGTGTTTTCGTCGGGGCAACTGATACACTCGTACCGTGTCTGATGAATTTTTTCAGTATCTGGGCCGTGCGTTTGTCTCTGGCTGCTATACTTGCACCGTCATTGGGGCTGAAAGGCGTATGGATAGCTATGTGTGTGGAACTCTGTTTCCGAGGCGCGATTTTTCTCATCCGCCTGAAGCGGGAACGTTGGATGAAAAAAGAGTGACAGGTTTGGATGTTTTGATAAAGGAACGCTGGAGTTTTTTTATTGATAATTGCTTGGGGCAATATCAGTAATTGAGGTTATTTTATCTGTAATTTATCTACTATGAGAAATGAGGTTTTGACTTAATTTTGCCATATAAAAATAGAGAGACTGTTGGTTCCAAGAGTAATGGAGTGAGCGTCTTTTTCGAAACAAATAGTCTGACAACTAAAACATTATTACAAATGAAATTAATAAAAGATACCGAATTCGGAGGCGAACGACCTTTGTTTGAATCTCACGACCTCCATATAGACAATGTGACCATTCGCACCGGCGAATCGGCTATAAAAGAGTGCAGCAACATTATAGCTACCAATTGCCGTTTTGAGGGTAATTATCCTTTTTGGCATGTACATGGTTTCAAGATAGACCGCTGTTATTTCGATGTAGGTGGTCGTTCGGCATTATGGTATAGTGACCACCTGAAAATGACAGATACAGTGATTGATGCTCCGAAAATGTTTCGTGAGATGAATGAAATCGATATCGAGAACGTCATAATGAACGATGCAGATGAAGTATTCTGGCGTTGCAACGATATACGTATCAAAAATCTCAAATTGCACGGAGGCACCTACCCTTTTATGTTCAGCAATAACATTTATGTGGATGGTTTGGAGAGCGATAGCAAGTATGTCTTCCAATATGTGAAGAATGTAGAGATACATCATGCCAAAATTACAACGAAAGATGCTTTTTGGGAAGTGGAGAATGTAACCATTTACGACTCTGAACTGAATGGAGAATATCTCGGCTGGCATTCAAAAAATCTGCGTCTGATAAATTGTCATATAACGGGTGAACAACCACTCTGTTATGCACACGACCTCGTGTTGGAAAACTGTACCTTCGGTACTGATTGTGACCGAGCATTTGAATATAGTACATTGCAAGCAGATATTCGCGGTGCTATAACCAACATCAAGAACCCAATGTCCGGACGGATTGTTGCCGATGCAATCGGTTCGGTAACGATTGATGAGAATATCAAGGCTCCGGCTAACTGTGATATTCGTCTCAGAGATGAGCAAACTTGTTTCAATAAATAAGGTGAATGAATATGAAATACAACTTCGATGAGCAAGTACCTCGTCGTGGAACTTGTTCCTATAAATGGGATAGTGCAAAAAATGAAGATGTACTACCCATGTGGGTGGCTGATATGGACTTCCGTACGGCTCCTGCTATCGTCGATGCTTTGCGCCAGCGGGTAGAGCATGGTATCTTCGGATATACCCGAGTACCTGACAGTTATTATAAGGCTGTAACAGATTGGTTTGTTCGTCGTCATGGTTGGGCCATCGGACGCGAATGGATTATTTACACATCGGGGGTAGTTCCTGCTTTGTCGGCCATTATCAAGGCTCTGACTCAACCCGGAGATAGAGTACTGGTACAGACACCAGTCTATAACTGTTTTTTCTCCTCTATCCGCAATAATGGATGCGAGATAGTCTCTTCTCCATTGATTTATGCCAACAATTCTTTTTTCATCGATTTCGACGATTTAGAGAGAAAAACTACTGACCCGAAAGTTAAGGTGATGTTACTTTGTAATCCGCATAATCCTGCCGGGCGAGTATGGACACGTGAGGAACTGACACGTATTGGAGAAATCTGTATTCGTAATGGAGTTATGGTAGTTGCAGATGAAATTCATTGCGAACTAATTCTTCCAGATTATGTTTATACTCCATTCGCATCTATTTCAGATGAATTTCTTATCCATTCGATAACATGTTTGTCTCCCAGCAAAGCATTTAATATTGCCGGATTGCAAATTGCGAATATTGTTTGTGCAGATGATGTTGTCCGAGCTAAAATCGACCGCGCGATTAATGACAATGAGGTGTGCGATGTCAATCCGTTTGGTGTAATCGCTACTCAAGCTGCCTATAACGATAGTGAGGAATGGCTGGAACAACTGTTGGATTATCTGAACCAGAACTATCTGTACATGCGGGACTTTTGTAAAACGTATCTACCGGGGTTTCCAATTACCATATTGGAAGGAACTTATCTTGTATGGATGGATTGTCGTAAATTTAGAATTTCGTCAGAGCAACTCGAGCATCGATTGGTCAATGAGGCAAGACTATGGCTTAATGCCGGTAGGATGTATGGTGCTGAGGGAGAAGGTTTCATGCGCTGGAATATAGCCTGCCCTCGTGCAGTATTGATAGAAGGGCTGGAACGCTTCAGAAATTTTGCATATAAAAAGTAATTTACATGATAATTTGGGAAAAAGAATCGTGAAAAGATTAAAATAAAAAATCGTTCGTCTTCATTTTTGTTCGGAACAGGTGTTCTGACTTGTAGCTCAATATTTATTTGTACATACACCGACAGGATGTATGCCATATCTCTCAATACTCATTTTATTTTTTAAGTCGGGCATAAAAATTATGTCCGACTGTTTTTATGACATCACTTTTTTAACAATACCTACAAATACCGATTCGTTCTTTTCAAAATACCTAAATCAAGGGATTTTACAATTTTTATCCAAAATATACTTTTGCCCACGATAAAATATATTATAAATATATTAAAAAATTGACTGACAATGAAAAAGATTTTACTGCTTGTTTTTTCGATGGTATGCGGGGTATCCGCTTATGCCGGAGACGTTAATTTTCAGTGGGCAAAACCTTTAATTGCTCCAATGGGTACTAATGCCCACTCTCTTGCCAAAAGTGCGGATGGAAAGATATTCGCATTTTCGAATTTCGGTTCTTCAGGAGAATCCAATACTATCTCTTATGAAGGAGAGATATTGGGAACCGGAGCTCCTTATAATGGAAGCAGCTCATCAGGAAATTTAAATATCGTATTCCAGAAATTAGAAAAAAATGGAGATCTTATCTGGTCGATAAACAGCTGCTGGGGCGGTGCTTCGCTTTCTGATTGTGCTTATACTCCTACTGTTGACGGAGGTGCGTTTCTTGCACTGAAATTCTACCATACCAATTATGATGCCGCTGGAAACGGCAAGCTGGTATCGTTAGTCGATGCTAAGGGTGAAACGACGGATGTCATCTGGGAATATCCGGGTCACTGGGTATACCAGGGAATACTGGCCAAAATCAGTACTGATGGAGCTGTTGAATGGACTCAACTGATTCATGTCGATTATTCCGGAGAACCGAATGCAACTTATTACAAAGAATATACTCCACAAGGTTTCTACTTCTATGGTGCAACGGAGGATAATGAGGGGAATTTATATATCGCCGGGAACTACCGAAAAGAAATGACTTTTACTAAAGAGGGCGGAGACAAGGTCATATTGACTCCTTACAATACCGAAGGATGGAATGGTGATCCTCAAGGGACTGTAGGGGACTTGTTTTTAGTGAAACTGGATAAAGAAGGCAATTATCTGGGACATGTGACCACTACAGGGTCTGCTGCCAGAGAGAGTATCAATGATATAGCATATGCAGATGGAAAGATATATTTTTTAGGTATGGTAAAAGGCAGTACTACGGAAACTTCTGAAATAAAATTGGGTGATACTACAATACAACCGACTACTTTTGACGATATTATTGCAGGTGCTGTAAATACCGATATGTCTGTCGCATGGGTAAAACATTTTCCAGCTTTTGCAGCCAGTAACGGCAAGCATACTACCCAGAATAAGAAAATGGATATCCAGAACGGAAGTTTATATTTGATGGGACATGTCGTAGGTGGATTCGGAGCCGATAAATCAGAGGCTCTGATTTCGGGTTCGAGTACTTTACAATCGGGATTCCTAATCAAATGCAGCGCAACTGACGGGACATGGCAAGGCGGTGCCATCGGTGATAAAACAATCGGAGGATATTATGGCGCATATGAGGATGAGAATGGGAAAGTCTACACATACGGCTATGCTTTAGGTAATGTTTATCTTTTAACGTACGATAGTAAAACATGGACAATAGATAATGAATACAACTTGGTTAAAGGTGGTTCTGCTTCTGCATGGGGATGCTTATTCGATGGAAAGCAATTGCTGGCATTTACTCGTAGTAGCGCAACATCTTCTACCAGTTTTGTTGATGAATCATTTACTTTGGATGGTAGAAAAGACGCCGGCTCCTGGGTCGCTACCATTTCTTCTTATGAAATTCCTGGAATGGAATTACCCACAGGGCTGACTACTGCCACTGTATCTCAAGACCAAAATATAAAAGTCTATGGAGGGAAAAATCAAATATTTGTAGAAGCTCAAGAGAATTCGGAGGTACAAATATTAAATATCTACGGACAAATAGTAAAGAGTATGACTGTTACAGCAGGTAAACAAGTAGTTTCAGTGCCGAAGGGAATTTATATCGTCAATAACAATAAAGTACTCGTATATTAAAAAGAAAATTTTTTGAAATAAAATTTGAAAATAAAAGGTCTTACGGCTCTAAACTCTTTTTTCAGAAAATCCTCCTGTTCTTGTTATTTGAAAATAAAGCAGGAGGATTGTTGTATAATATGATAAGAAGATATGGGCTTCACTCTATTTTTGGAAAATTTAAATATACTTGTAGCCTCCCCCTTTGCAATTAATTAATTATCTTCGTTGCCGAAAGGAAGTAAAGAAAATGATAGACCAAGCAACCGTTGATAGGATTATTAATGCTGCTAATATTCTGGATGTAGTCTCTGATTTCGTTACCCTGCGAAAGAGGGGGGTAAATTATATAGGACTGTGTCCATTTCATGATGAAAAGACGCCATCGTTCAGCGTATCCCCATCGAAAGGTATATGTAAATGTTTCAGTTGCGGCAAGGGAGGAAGTGCTGTTCATTTTATTATGGAGCATGAACAGCTTTCGTATTATGAGGCATTGAAATATCTGGCGAAAAAGTATAATATCGAGATTAAAGAACGGGAGCTTACCGATGAAGAAAAGCAGATGCAAAGTGACCGGGAAAGTATGCTCATCGTCAATAGCTTTGCACAAGAATACTTTACCAATATTCTATTTGAACATGCTGAGGGTCGTTCGGTAGGACTTGCTTATTTTCACGAGAGAGGGTTTAGGGATGATATTATCAAAAAATTTTCGCTCGGTTATTCTCTCGAACAGCGAGACGCCCTCTTTAAAGAGGCAGAAAAGAGAGGTTATAAAAAAGATTATTTATTGAAAACCGGACTATGTCTTGAGGGACAAAACGGCTATGTCAGCGACCGTTTTCGCGGACGTGTGATTTTTCCTGTCTTCAGCTTGTCGGGTAAAGTACTTGCTTTTGGCGGTCGTATCTTGAAAAAGGACGATAAAATGGCCAAGTATGTAAACTCTCCTGAATCGGAGGTTTACCATAAAAGCAATGAATTGTACGGTATATATCATGCGAAACAATCTATTGTGAAAAACGATTGTTGTTTTCTGGTGGAGGGATATACTGATGTATTGTCGATGCACCAGTCCGGCATCGAAAATGTCGTAGCTTCATCCGGAACTTCACTTACTCCAGGCCAAATACGGCTGATACATCGGTTTACCAATAATATTATCGTATTATATGACGGTGATGCTGCGGGAATAAAGGCTTCTTTGCGAGGTATAGACCTGATTTTGAAAGAGGGGATGAATATCAAGGTCGTGTTGTTGCCCGACGGTGATGACCCGGACTCGTTTTCCAGAAAACAGAGTGCTGCATCCTTTACAGAGTATATCAAAAGTCATGAAGTGGACTTTATTCGTTTCAAAACTAATCTTCTATTGGAGAGTGCCGGAGAGGACCCGATAAAACGGGCTGCCTTGATTACAGATATTGTACAGAGTATCTCAATTATTCCCGATGCCATTGTCCGTTCGGTATATACCAAAGAGTGTAGCCGTTTGCTTGATGTGAACGAGGAGATTCTCTTGCGGGAAGTCAATAAGAAGAAATTCGACCAAATAACCAAGGAGAATACTCCGTCTAAAGACAATATTGCAGCGGAGGCTGAAGTTACCAAAAAGTCGGACGATAATACAGAACAGGATATTTCTTCTGAAAACGCCCCCGACCTTCCAAGAAGAAGAGCAGCATCTCCACTGGATACTTTTGAGCGGTCTCTGGTAAGATATATGATACGTTACGGACATCGGATAATTTTCAGTTGTCCGGATGAGGAAACGGGCCAAACTTTCGACTGGGCTGTATTGCCTTATATCATGGCTGACCTTCAACAGGACGAGATAGAGTTTCAACACCCGTTATATTCGCAAATGGCCCGTGAAGCTGTCGATAAGTATGAGAGTGAAGGAGAACATCTGGAACGGTATTTCCTGTCACATCCTGACCCGGAAATAAGTAAAACTGCGGTGGATATGGTAAGTGAAAAATATCAGCTCAGTAAAATACATACAAAATTTCAAAAGGTAGAGACCGAGGAAGAGCGACTTGCCGAGCTTGTTCCCAGAGCTTTGTTTGAACTGAAAAATGCCATCGTATGTATGAATATCAAAAAACTGAGAGATGAAATAAAGAAAGCTGGAAAAGAGAAAGATACTGCTCGTATTACCGAACTAATGAGTGAAATAACAGCTTTGAACGGAGTGAAAGCTGCTTTAGCCAAACAATTGGGTGAACGTATCATCAGCCCTCTGTAAAAAAATAATATCATTTATGTACTATCTGGAGGCTCTCAACATTATAAAGCAATATGAAAATCACCGTGCTTTGGATGGTGTAACTGTACAGGTTCCGGAAAATTGTATTTACGGGCTACTGGGGCCTAATGGTGCAGGCAAGACAACTCTTATACGTATTATCAACCAGATAACAGCTCCGGATAGCGGAATCGTCAATATTAGGGAACGGTGCCTGTGCGAGGAAGATATATCACGCATCGGTTACTTGCCGGAAGAGCGTGGTCTGTATAAAAAAATGAAAGTGGGTGAACAGATTGTTTACTTAGCCCGGCTGAAAGGTATGAGCAAAAACGATGCTCAACATGAGATGCATTATTGGCTCGAAAAATTCGGTATCGGAAACTGGGAAAAAAAGAGAGTCGAAGAGCTATCTAAAGGTATGCAGCAAAAAATACAATTTATTACTACAGTCATACATAAACCGGAATTATTGATTTTTGACGAACCTTTCAGCGGCTTTGACCCTGTGAATGCCAACTTATTGAAACAGGAAATATTAGAATTGAAGGAAAAAGGTGCTACTGTTATATTTTCTACTCATAATATGAATTCGGTGGAGGAACTTTGTGATGAAATCACGTTAATAAACCGTTCTAAGGCTGTATTATCGGGCCATGTACATGATATCAGAGAGAGACATAAGAAAAACCTTTTCCGTATACGTACTGCTGCTCCTCTCCCCGAATCTTTGAGTCATGAATATAAAATCATCGATAAACGACAAAAAGGTGATTATGTTGAGAGTATTGTCATGAAAAACGGAAATCTTGCTCCTTCGGAGCTTATCTTGCATTTGGCACGGTTGTGCCAGCTATCGGCTTTTGAAGAGATACTACCGACTATGAATGAGATATTTATCGATACCGTAAATGCAAATCTATATGAATAAGATATCACTCATCATACAACAAGAATATCTGTCAAGGGTAAAGAAAAAATCGTTTATCCTTATGACTTTGCTTACTCCTCTCCTATTTATTGCTGTCATGCTGGTACCGACATGGCTGGCTAAAGCCGGGGACAATGAACACCGGAATATCGTAATTGCAGACCAAACCGGATTGTACGAAAGTGTATTTACCGACACCGGCAATTACTCTTTCCACTATACTACTCAGCATATAACTCCCCGATATGATACAGACGGAGACAGTGAAGAAACGTATGCTTACATTGTCATATCTGACAATTTATTAAATAACCCGAAGGGGATTGTCATTTATTCTGAGAAACAAGTTAATGTTGATTTTAAAAGCACTGTAGAACAGCTTATAAATACTTATTTGACAGAGGAAAAAATAGCGTCATATAATATTCCTGACATAAAAAAGCTCATTGCCGATTCGAAAACAAATATAAATATAGCTACTATACGCCTCGAAGAAGACGGGACAGAGGCTGAAACTTCTACAGAACTTGCTACAATTATCGGTATTATTTCGACTATAGCCATTTATATGTTCCTATTATTGTACGGTGTACAAGTAATGCAGGCGGTAATGCAGGAAAAGACCAGCCGCATTGTTGAAGTCATGGTATCGTCCGTAAAACCTTTTGACTTGATGTTTGGCAAGATAACGGCTATCGGTCTGGTAGGACTTACGCAATTTATCATCTGGGCTATATTCATCACCGGTATCATTTTTCCTATGGGAATATTGTTTGGTGCCGGTAAAATGAGTACAGAAGCTACAAATGCCCTAAGCTCAATGCAGGGTTTACCGGCAACAACGCTTCCTTCCGAAGCATTCGACAATATCGAGTATCTGATAAATGGTATTCATTTTCCCGAATTGTTTATCTGCTTTATCTTGTTTTTTATTGGCGGTTATATGCTGTATTCCTCTCTATTTGCAGCTATCGGCTCGGCTGTCGATAGTGAGTCTGATACTCAACAATTTATGGTACCTGTAACAGTCATCATTATTGTTGCGCTATATCTCGGGATATACAGTGCACAGTCTCCTGACAGCGGTATTGCATTGTGGAGTTCATTATTTCCATTCACCTCCCCTATTGTAATGATGGTACGCATTCCGTTCGGAGTACCTGCCTGGCAAATCGTATTGTCGCTTGCCATTTTATTTGCCTCATTTATCGGTGCAATCTGGATTTCGAGCCGCATCTATCGTGTAGGCATTCTGATGTATGGAAAAAAAATCGGCTATAAGGAAATTGCCAAGTGGATAAAGTATAAAGAATAAAGGATGTATCTAAATCTCTCGGACGAAATGGCCATCTTATTTATTTCCTTCCGGAATCTCGTTTTCCGGGGAAATATAGGAACCGTTTAATTTTTTCAATAAGAAAATATCATCAGGTCTTTTTGTGTTTTTTCTTGGTCTTTTTTCTGTTTTCATTCGTCAGATAGTCTGTTGACCTCTTCATAAAAACAAAAAGACATCCTGAGAGACCTGAAAGAAGCTCTCAAACTTGACCTCGAGTAAAATTTAGACAGGGGGCTCTAAGAAATTATTATTTCTTCAATTCTGCTTCTTTTTCTGCAATCTGACGACGCAACACTTCTACAGTCTTGGAAGCAATGGCTTGTTCACGTGTAAAATCCTTTACCGCACGCATAGCCGAAGCTAATTCGTATGAAGTATTAATCATTTTACGGGAGCGGTCGTCGAGATAGAACGAATATGGTCTTTTGCCTTCATAACTGACTTTTATTTTACCAGAAGTATTATAAATGAAATTGGCCACCGACATCATTTGAGGGCCTTTATAAGTAACGACTTCTGTCGTATTGCCATCGTTGGTAAAACTAAAATTACGTGCTCCATCGTATGGTATGACAGCAGTCAAAGCATAAGTTCCGTCAGGAGCTTCTACGCGCATGGATTGGTGCTTCAAACCTGACGGGCCAAAATAAACGCTTGAAATCATCATTTGGCCCTGTTCGCTTACTTGTGCTCGTACATAGCTGCGTTTTATAACACCGGCATTCTTTTCGGTCTTGTATATATAATTTCCTTCTTCTTGATATTTGGCGTCCTTTTCTAAGTAAAATTCTTTCTTCAAACGTTCTACATCGTCCTTTCTTACTTGCAACATACTGTCTGCATAAGCCAGGTTACGTTCGTATTCTTTCAAATTTATCTTACGCATCAATTGCATACCTTGTTTTATCTCATCAAATGAGTTGGGATACAGAATTTCAATACTGTCAATTACTTCTTTTGCTCTATTATGTTCACCTTGTTCAAAAAGCAATTCTGCTTTTTTATATTGCTCTTCGGCCTTATTATTTTTGCCTGTACAAGAAACTATAATTGCAACAACAGATATTGCATATACCCATTTTTTCATCCTGTTTTCGTTTTTTATATTAACGTACATGCAAAGTTAAAAATTTTCTATTATCCTATATCATCCTACATGCCAAAAGGGCGATGAATTTTATAAAAAAGAAGATGACTTATTTAAGGCCGATAAACATTCTGAATTGTATTTTGTATATATTTGCGAACTGTTGGAATTGCCGAGATTATTTTTTCTTTACAGTTCTTAAATTGTCGTTTTTGAATCATATAAAAATAAAAGGTACATGAAAATTGTTGTTTTAGACGGATATTCTTTGAATCCGGGAGACCTTTCCTGGAAAGGGTTGGAAGAACTCGGCGAATGTATGGTATATGAACGCACTCCGAAAGAATTGATTATCGAACGTGCTAAATATGCTGATGCTATCTTGACAAATAAAGTAGGTATTAAAAGGGAGATAATGGAGTCTTTACCGCACTTGAAATATATCGGGGTTTTGGCAACTGGGTATAATATCATCGATATCGGTGCAGCTAAAGATATGGGTATAACCGTAACCAATATACCAGCATATAGTACAGACTCAGTTGTCCAGATGGTATTTGCCCACTTACTGAATATTTCGAACCGGATAGCCCACTATACGAATGAGGTAAAAAACGGAAAGTGGACCAATTGTCCTGATTTTACGTTCTGGGATACTCCCCTTTTCGAATTGAGCGGGAAAACGATGGGTATTGTCGGGCTGGGCCATATCGGAATGGCTGTAGCTAACGCTGCATTGGCTTTTGGTATGAAAGTCATCGCTTTTACGTCAAAGGAACAAAGCCAATTGCCTGAAAACATTGTATCGGTGTCAAAAGCTGAGTTGTTCAAACGGAGTGACGTGCTCTCATTACATAGTCCGTTGACTCCTGAAACTCGAAATTTTGTAAACAAAGAAGTGCTCGACATGATGAAACCGACTGCCATTCTTATCAATACCAGTCGGGGACCATTAGTCAATGAAACTGACCTTGCACAAGCATTGAACAGTAAAAAAATATTTGCTGCCGGAGTCGATGTTCTTTCCAACGAGCCTCCTAAAGCCGATAATCCGCTATTGACTGCCCGGAATTGTTTTATCACTCCACATATTGCATGGGCCACATTTGAAGCACGTAACCGATTAATGGGCATTGCTGTCGACAACCTCAGGAGCTTTATGAACGGAGGTACTAAAAACAGTGTAACTAATTTGTAGATAATTTTGTGGATAGAATTCTTTGTCCAGTCTCGTGGATAAAAAAATTTCTTTAGAGCCAGTTGTGCAAATTGTACGGCTGTCTCTTGATAATAAACAAAAACGCCCTGTTTGAGAAAGACGGGGCGTTTTTACCTAAAAACAATCTTTATTACCTCTTTATTATAATTTAACCGGAGGCTTATACATATCTTGCGATGTCAAGCCACATTCTTTTTTCATCTGAATAGAATATTCCAAACGTCCGACTTCCGGACTTACATTGTTGGAGCCAAAGCTGAATTTCACTCCAGCCTTCTTGGCCTTTGCAATAATAGCCTTGCTGGGAATATGGTACAATTCGTTTATTTCAAGTACCTTTCCGTTTTCTATTATCGCATCGATAACTTTTTCTACGCGTTCATCTGTCCAGAACATGTCATACCTGTCGCTCATCTGTTCGGGCAAGAAAAAAGGATTTACAAAAATATTAGCGGGTTCTTTCATTACCTGACATGTCTTATCGACAATCATATCCATATATTTCTGCTCATCGTCAATAATAACTTCATCATTTATCCAAAGGCGTACTCTCCTGCCCTTCATATCGGTGAAGGTCAGAGCATCTGTAAAAATGAAATCAAACTCATTTCTGGCTTTTTCTGAAAAAGTAGTTACCCATTCGCGTCCTTCGCCCTGCATAGCCAGTATAAACGGCTGTGTGCGCATAGAGTCGAGAAAAGCATATATGCCTTTATCATCAGTAACGGTAAATCCTATACCACAGTTAGGAGCTATGGCATAATTGATGCCTGTCCGCCTTGATTGCCTTGCCGCAGCTTCTTTAGTAAAGCCTCCTTTTAAATGGACATGGTAGTCCAGAACCGGAAAGTCTTCTTGGTGGAGTCTCAAAATATCGTCGTCTTGCTCATTTTTAGCAACAGCTATTTGTGCCGGGATATTAATGTCTTTACGGTTCAATGTCTTTATCGAAATTTCTTTGAACTCGATATTCCCTTTACTTTCACTTACCAGAGAAAGTGTACCTTCTGACAATACGGCATTTTCGTTAGGAGATATGCGCCACGGCCGGGCAGGTTCAATGTATTCTACAACTACCGTTCCATTTACTTTTACAGAAACGGCTTGACCTTCGACCCGAATATTCAAATCGAACCATTGTCCATCTTTTACCAAGCTTTTGGTCAGATTACGTACCGACAACAGACTACCTGTCATCTTCCACCATACCGGGTCTTTTATATCATTATTAACGGCAATTCGATAGCCTTTGCCCGTGTCATCGGTATGAATGCCGATGAACCCTTTACCTCCCTGAACAGTGCGCATTTTTAGATTTAAATCAAAATCTTTGTATTTGCTGTTTTTCAGCACGGCATAGGAGTCGAGGCCAGAAATTACCAATATACTGTCTTCTACAGAGACATTGCCTGAAGTATACCAATTATCGACGTCGGTACCGTCAAACAATATCCTGCTGGACGTATTCGTACATGCGCTCAGCCCTATAAGTCCGAACAATAGCCATATTGCAATTGATTTGTTCATTACAGGAAATTTAAAAATATTTTTTTATAGTTTGATAAATGAGCCTTACAGAATTGGAACCGGCTCTAAGAGCTAATCTAAACTTCCCAATAGAAAAATATTATCCGGTCATTTTAGTGTTTTCTTTCGGTCTTTTTTCCCATTTTCACTCGTCAGATAACCTGTTATCCTCCTCATAAAAATAGAAAAACATCCTCGAAAGATACTTTCAAAGCTGACCTGAGCTAAATTTAGACAGTATCTAAGCTTTATCAGACTTTTTTCTTTATTTGGTCATTTCTATAACATATCCCCTTAATCATATTTTGAAAAAGGGAATATGTATATAAAGGTATCTTT
>JTDA01000006.1 GCA_000803105.1 Coprobacter secundus | reverse complement strand
CAGCCTTTGAGTATAGAACTGTAGACGGTACGACCATTGATAAGTCTATTACGGTCATTTATGGTGATCAGAAGGGGGGAATATGGATAGCCGTTGAAGAACAAGGCTTATTTTATTTTGATTTGAATAAGAAAAGTTTGATAAGATATACTTTAACTCAATTGAATGGTGGGCGAGCAAACATACAATCTTTTTTTATTGATAATAACGGGACTATATGGATAGGTTTTTTTAAGGATGGTTTAAGTTATTCTAAAGATGATTTGAAAACTTTACGTCCATTTTTGACGAATGGAAAAGAACCTTTTGAAGGGGGAATAGTGAATAAAATCATTGAAGGTGCTTATAACTGTTTATATGTAGGTACGGCAAAAGGTATATATGAAATAAATCTATCTTCAGAACGATTAAAAAGTCTTATACAAACAGATGAGAAAGGAGAAGAGCTATTTGTAAGAGATATACTGCCTTTTTCTAATAATGAATTATGGATCGGAACCGAGTCTGGAGTTTATATTTATAATCTTAGGCAGCATGAGTATAGTCACCATTATAATATATTGGGAGATCGTTATTCTCTTTCTGATAATGCGGTATATTGTTTATGCAAAGACAAAGAAGGAGGAGTATGGATTGGTACGTATTTTGGGGGAGTTAATTATTTGACTCAACAATATAGTTATTTTAAAAAATATTATCCTAGTCATGATTCCAATAGCCTTCATGGGATGCGGATAAGGGAATTTTGCAAAGATAATAAAGGTATAATATGGATTGGAACAGAGGATGGCGGTTTGAACCGATTCGATCCGAAAACGAGTCAATTTCATTTTTTTGACCCAAGTAAGTCTTTTCGTAATGTACATGCATTGTGTATGGATGGAGATATGTTATGGGTTGGAACCTTTGCAAAGGGCTTGAAAGTAATTGATACTCGGACTAATAAAATTGTACGTTCTTATTATAAAGGTGATAAGGAAAATACCTTAAATGAGAATAGTGTTTTTGCGATTTGTAGAACAGTATCGGGTAATATTTGGATAGGAACATTGTTTGGTTTACATTTTTATAATAGAGAGACTCATGATTTTACACGAATTCCAGAATTAGAGGGAAAGTTTATTTATGATATTAAAGAAGATTCTCATGGCAATATATGGCTGGCTACCTATGCAAATGGAATATATAAATATGAGATATCTCAGAAGAGGTGGAAAAATTATACATATGAAGGAAATCAAGCCGGAGAGATTCCTAATAATAAGGTTGTTAGTATCTTCGAGGACAGTCGTTCAATCTTATGGTTCACTACTCAGGGGGGAGGTTTTTGCAGATATAATCAGAATACGGATACTTTTACTACATACAATAGCAATAGAGGTTTACCTAATGATGTTGTTTATCAAATAATAGAAGACAATGACGGCATGTTTTGGGTAACTACAAATGGAGGATTAGTTCGATTTAATCCTGAGACAGAAGATATGAAAATATATACAGTTGCAGATGGTCTTCCGGTGAACCAGTTTAACTATCGTTCAGGGTATAAATCTATAGATGGAACTATTTATTTAGGTAGTATAGAAGGTTTTATTTCGTTTAATCCTCGTGATTTCGGTGAAAATAAATATATTCCACCGATTGTTATTACAGATTTTTCAATATTTAATAAACGAGCTGTTGTTGGAGAGAAAAATTCTCCTTTGAATAAGAGTA
Organism: Coprobacter secundus; assembly: GCA_000803105.1. Lineage (GTDB taxonomy): Bacteria > Bacteroidota > Bacteroidia > Bacteroidales > Coprobacteraceae > Coprobacter > Coprobacter secundus. The sequence continues at coordinate 232,458 of JTDA01000006.1, read as the reverse complement.
TTATACTCTCTGATAGTATAGAGTTGGCTTCGGACCAGAATTCATTTTCGTTACGAGTTGCTGCTTTAGGGTATCAAGCACCTGATAGATACATTATCAGTTATAAACTTGAAGGGTTTGATGAGGAATGGTATTCTCGCCCTTCAAGTGGAATAATTACTTATTCTAATTTAGTTTATGGAAATTATACATTGAAAATAAGATCAGAAGATGCAGATGGTTTATGGCATAATGAATACACAATGTTATATATTCATATTTTGCCACCGTTTTATCTCTCTACATGGGCTTATATATTTTATATTGTTTTTACTATTGTTGTTGTTTTGTTGGCAGTATATTTTATCAGAAAGCAAAATAAAATCAAACAACTTCGTCAAATAGAAGACTTTGAGAGACAAAAAGAACGTGAAATTTATAATGCTAAAATAGATTTTTTTACTAATATTGCTCATGAAATCAGAACTCCTCTTACCCTCATAAAGGGTCCATTGGATAATATATTAGGTAAAGGCGAAGTAACGTCGACATTGAAGGAGGATATGGATATCATGAGTCAGAACACTGACCGTCTCCTCGATTTGACCAATCAATTGTTGGATTTTCGTAAAGCAGAAACTTTGGGCTTTAGTCTTAATTTTACTCGTTGTAATATTTCGGAGATATTGCGTAATACATATCACCGGTTTTCTTCTATGGTTCGGCAGAAAGAGCTGAACTTTTCAATTTTTTTGCCCGAAAAAGACTTTTTTGCAGATGTAGATAAAGAGGCATTTACCAAGATTCTCAGTAATCTGTTTAATAATGCGGTGAAGTATTCTGATACTTATATATATGTTTGGCTTTTGCTTGAAAGTAAAAGTAATATTGGGTATTTTTCTGTACGTATTCAAAATGATGGGATGCTTATCCCTGCCGAAAAAGCTGAAGATATTTTCAAGCCTTTTGTACAATATAATAAAAATGATACAGATAAGATTTCTTCAGGAACAGGAATCGGATTGCCTTTGGCCCGCTCTTTAGCAGAACTTCATTCAGGGTTCCTAATATTAGAGACAAAATCGGGATGTAACAGTTTTTGTCTTTCGTTACCTAAAGAACAAAAGAATATTATAAATATTTCAGAACCTGTTACAAATGATAAGGAAGAGATTCGAGAGAATTTTGGGGGAACAGAAAAAGTTTCGGGACATTATACGATATTGATTGTTGAAGATAATCTGGAGATGCAAAATTTCATTGTACGGCAGTTATCAGACAGATATACAGTACTTGCTGCATCGAATGGGATAGAGGCTTTGGAGATAATGGATAATAATTATGTCCACTTGATTATTAGTGATATTGTAATGCCAAAAATGGATGGATTTGAGTTGTGTAAGCATTTGAAATCAAAAATAAATTATAGTCATATTCCCGTAATATTGTTAACAGCTCAGACTAATTTGCAATCCAAAATAACAGGAATAGAAGTTGGTGCAGATACTTATATCGAGAAACCGTTTTCTACAGAATATTTACTTACGTGTGTTGCAGGATTATTGAAAAATCGGGAAAAGCTGCGTGAGGCTTTTGCCAATTCTCCTTTTATTGCAGTAAACACAGTGGCTACATCTCAGCCAGATGAAGAATTTGTCAGAAATTTAAAAGAAATTATAGAGGCCAATTTAAGTGATCCGGAATTTAGCATGGATGATATTGCCGGGACATTAAATATGAGTCGTTCCAGTTTTTATCGTAAGATAAAAGGTGCTTTAGACATGACCCCAAATGATTATCTTAGGCTTGAACGTTTGAAAAAAGCTGCACAATTATTGCAGGAAGGAAAATATCGTATCAATGAAATATGCTATATGGTAGGTTTTAGTTCACCTTCATATTTTGCGAAATGTTTCCAGAAACAATTTGGTGTATTACCAAAAGACTTAATGGAGAAATTTCAATAATGATGGGACGATAGTTTCATCATTTGAAATTATTTTTTTACTTCTTTTTATATGCTTATCATAGTTTTGCGAGAGTTAATCTAAATCTCTGAAATTATGGATGAGCCGTTTTTTTTATTAATAATATTGATATTGCTTGCATTTAAATCCTTATTTATAAAAATATCATATGGAAAAGTATAGTTTGGAAATCATAATATGAGAATCTGAAAACTTACGGTTAAAACTAATACAACCTTGGAACATCTTTAGTTATATAGAAAATTTTGTCTCTCTATATTGGAGATAAGGGGAGGTTTTGTAAAGGATATAATGAAACATGTATATAAATCTTTAAATTAATAATTGAATCATCATGAAAGCAAGAATGTATGGTACAAGACTGAGAGCTCTGTTCCTCAAAGATGTATTATGGCTTTTGCTATTATTGCTGGGTGGCATTGATGCGAAAGCTGTAGAAACAGAAATTATGCAGAAAGGAGTGATATCTGGTACTATTATCGATGAAAAGGGAGAACCTGTAATTGGGGCTAGTATTTTGGTAAAAGGATCAACAGTCGGTGCTACGACTGATATTGACGGTAAGTTTACATTGTCTGTTCCGGATGATGAGAGCGTCACTTTGGTTATAAGTAGTATTGGATATCAAAAAGCTGAAATAAGAGCAAAGGCAGGTAAGTCTATACGATTTATTTTAAAAGAAGATGTAGAGATTCTTGATGAGGTGGTAGTTGTGGGATATGGCACGCAAAGGAAAAAGGACTTGACAGGGGCAGTTGGTGTAGTTGATGTAAAAGAAATGAAAAAGATGAATGCTCCCAATATTGGTCAAGCATTACAAGGGCAGGTTGCTGGTGTATCGGTAAGTACTTCTGGCGAGCCGGGATCATCAGCAGATGTACGTATTCGTGGTATAGGAAGTTTTTCTAATGTGGGACCATTGTATGTTATAGATGGTATGATTATAAATGGGTCTCAACGAGAATTTAATGTGAATGATATAGAAAGTATGCAGGTATTGAAAGATGCGTCTGCAACAGCTTTGTATGGAGCTCGAGGAGCTAATGGGGTTATTATAATAACGACTAAAAAAGGAAAAGAGGGGCCCACCCGTATTGAAGCCTCAGCCAATTTTGGGGTACAACAGATTGCTAAAAGAATAGAGATGATGAATAGTCTTGAATTCTTGAAAATAAATCGTTTAGCATATGAGAATGCTGACATGGAATGGCCGGGAGAACCTGAGCAAGGCCAAATATTGACTAATACTGATTGGCAGGATGAGTTTTTTAAGTTGGGTACAACTCAAGATTATAATTTGACCCTTTCTGGTGGTAATATGAATGGTAATTATTTGGTGAGTGGGAATTTTTTTAAACAAGACGGAGTTGTTGAAGGTCCTTGGCATAAACGGTATTCTTTACGTGTGAATACGGGATATAAAAAAGGCATATTTACTTTTGGAGAAAATATGTTAGTTTCTCGTACGGAGACTCGTCCAATGACAGGAACTTCTTTTATTGATTTATTGCGTATGCCTCCGGTAATACCTGTATATGATGATACGAAGGCAGGAGGATATGGTACTGGCAGTACTCAGTATCAGACTTATGGAACTAATCCTATTGGGCAACAGGAAACACGGGATTATCGTCAGACATCAAATCGGATTATCGGTAATGTGTTTGCAGAACTTGAGTTTTTTAAATGTTTGAAATTAAAACGAATTTAGGAGTTGAATACCATAATTGGTTTGACCGTGAAAAGGAAACATACAAGCAAATACGTTATCTTGAAGTTTCAAATTATGATAATCAGTTATTGGAGCGTAAAGGTGATTTTACTACGATAATATCAGAGAATACTTTGAATTTCAATAAAAAATTTGGGAAACATAGTATAGAAGCGTTACTTGGATATACGGCAGAGAAAACACAGTGGAAACAACATGAGGCCAGTGTGAAAAACCTGACGGAAGGGTATTGGGTGTTGAGTGCCGGAAAAACCGAACCATCAGTTACTGGTACCGACTCTGATTATGCGATGACATCTATTTTAGGCCGGGTAAATTACGCATATGCCGATAAATATTTATTTCAATTCAATATTCGTCGCGATGGTTCTTCCAGATTTGGGAAAAATTATCGTTATGGAACCTTTCCTTCTTTTTCATTAGGCTGGAGGATGAGTGAAGAGAGATTCTTTACTCCTGTTAAGAATGTAATTGATGATCTTAAATTAAGGACAAGTTATGGTGTTATCGGAGATCAGCAGGCAATTGGAGACTATGATTATGCCACATATATAACAGTAGGAGAGGGGGCTATTTTTGGCCCAGACCAGACTTTTTACCCTGGAGCTATTCAGAAAGGACGTGCCAATCCCAATTTGCGTTGGGAACAGAAAGCCACGTTTAATATTGGGGTAGATTTTTCTATGTTTGATCAGCACTTTTATGGTAGTGTAGAATATTTTAATTCAAAATCAAAGGATTTATTGGTGAAACTTCCGATTTCATGGACAGAAGGGACAGACATAACACCTTGGTCAAATTATGGAAAATTAAAAAATACAGGTGTTGAAATTAATTTAGGATATCGTGAAACAAAGAGAGCATTTAAATATAATATTGGATTGAACCTTTCCCATGTTAAAAATGAGGTTTTGGAGTTAGGGGAAAGTTTCAGAGAAGGTGGAACGAATGGAGTGAATCGTTCAGAAAAAGGGCGTTCAGTTGGAGATTTTTACGTTATTAAAACCAACGGCATTTTTCAGAGTTGGGATGAAGTCTATGCACATACAACAACTGTTACGGAAAACGGTCAGACTATTACCAAACTGATTCAACCAGATGCTCATCCTGGGGACATACGTTATATAGATGCAAATAATGATGGAAAAATAGATAAGGATGACCGTCAGTATGTCGGTAGTCCTCTGCCTAAATTTGAAATGGGAATTACATTTTCAGCTGAGTATAAGAATTTTGACTTTTCTTTGTTCATGACCGGGGTGTTCGGAAATAAGATATATAATGTAGGTAAGTATTGGTTAGAGAGGATGGATGAAACAAGCAATTATCCTAAAGATTTGAAACCTTGGACAGAGGAGAATCATTCTACTACTACTCCCCGTCCGGTGATTGGTACGACAGATAATACATTAGCTTATACAGATAGATGGATTGAGCGAGGTGACTATTTCCGTATTAAGAATTTGCAAGTAGGATATACATTTAAGGATAGTTGGTTAAAAAAGACTAAATTCATTGGCTCTGCTCGTTTATATGTAAGTGCTCAGAATTTATGGACAATTACGGGCTATTCGGGTTATGATCCTGAAATTTCAGGAGGAGATGTGTTTGGACAAGGAAATGATAATGGGCATTTCCCACCAGTGAGAACATTTTCTATCGGAGCACAAGTTTCATTCTAACATCTATGTCTAACTCATTTGAGAATTAATTATGAAAAACAAAATATTATTTATAGTGTTTGTGTGTTTAGGGGTATTTCCGTCGTGTTCTGAAAGTTTTTTGGAATTAAGCAATCCTAATGAACAGACGACCGGAGATTATTGGAAAACACCGGAAGAACTTCAAAAGGGTATTGATGCCTGTTATCGGGCATTGAGATTTAATGGTGAGTATTCACGTTGGTTACATATTCTGTATGTTGCTCGTTCTGATGAAGGTTATAGTCATTCTCCTAATGCTTATTTTCAAGCTTATTCTAATTTTAAGATAGGAAGCTATAATGATGATTCGGCCGAAGCTGTATTTTATACATGGCTTGATAATTATAAAGGGATATTTTGGGCCAACCAAGTATTAGATAATGCACCCAATATTCAGATGGATGAAACATTAAGAGATAGAATTATGGGTGAAGCCTATTTTTTGAGAGGCTTGCAGTATTTTAATTTGGCTGGAGTCTTTGGACGGGGACCGATTACTTTAACCTCTTATGCTCGGGAAGATGCCCCTGTTATTGGCGAACAAGAAGATTTGTATAACCAAGCACTAAAAGATTTTAAGGATGCAAGAGACCGTTTGCCAGAGAAATACAGTAATTCTTCGGATTTGGGAAGAGCGACTAAAGGCAGTGCTTTGGGAATGATGGTAAAAGTCTTGATGCAACAGCATAATTGGGTAGAAGCAGAAACTGTGTGCCGAGAGATATTTAATTTGAAGATTTATAAGTTGGTCGATAATTATACGGATAATTTTACAGCTATAAATGAAAATAATTCAGAATCTTTATTTGAAGTACAATATGCTTATGGGATACAAGCAGGAAATGAACTTGGCTGTAATAGGGCCAAATTTATGGGGTTACCGGTAGACGGTTGTTCTTGGGATGATTCTACACCTCGGACCGCATTAAAAGGAGATTTTGAGCAAGAGAAAACAACTGATGGGAAAGTAGATCCTCGGTTGAAAGCTACACTTGCCTTTTATGATGCGTCTACTCCTGATGAAAAGTTTTATGGAAAAACATGGACTCAATGGGGACTTGATCAGAATAATATATATTGGCGAAAATATACAAATTGGGATACACAAACTTATGAAGACTATAATTCAGGAATCAATTTTCGGGTAGTTCGCCTTGCCGATATTTATCTATTGTATGCAGAAGCATTAAATGAGTTGAATCGTACTTCTGAGGCTTATGATTATATCAATAAAGTTCGTAATCGTGTAGGGCTATGTAATTTGGAAAATTCGAAAGTCTTTACTGATATAGGTAATGATAAGGAAAAAATGCGTGAACAGATTATGCACGAACGGATGACGGAATTGTGCGGAGAGTCTTGGCGATGGCTTGATTTGGAACGGTGGGGTTATTTTGAGTCTGCCGAGAAAATAGCTTACTTAAAAAGCCGCGATGATGATTTCAGTAATTTTAAAATAGGGGTGCATAATCGATTCCCCATTCCTTATCGAGAAATACCTCTTGTAGAAGGTTTGACTCAGAATCCGGGATATTAATAGTAGTAATGGCATGTTGATTAAAAGAATATAGGATATGAAAAAGATAATATTAAGCATGGCTGCAGGAATACTTATTTTACTTGTTACTTTTATTATTTCCTGCAAAGAGGATAAAGAGGTATTGGTTTGGAATGAACCTCCTACGTCAGCAGATACGCTGTATCAGAATCCACTTTTTGAACCCGATTTGGCAGACCCTACAATTGTACGAGGTTCAGATGGCTGGTTTTATGCGTATGGAACAGAAAATCAATGGTCAACCGGAATTAATAGGCTCGTCCCGATTTTAAGATCTAAAAATCTTGTGAAATGGGAATATGCGGCCGATGCATTTACAACAAGGCCGACATGGAAAAATGATGGTGGTATATGGGCTCCTTGTGTTATCCATTATGATTATGATGGTAAATATTATATGTTTTATAGCTTTTCTACCTGGGGAGATTCTAATCCGGGCATAGGGGTGGCTGTATCAGATTTGCCCTATGGTCCATTTCAAGATCAGGGAAAATTGTTTGACTCTCAAAGTATAGGAGTAGCGAATAGTATTGACCCTTTTTTCTTGGAGCTTAAAGTAGGTCGTTATTTAAAGAGATATTTGTTTTGGGGAAGTTTCCAAGGTATATATGGAATCGAATTAACACAGGATTTAAAATCTACCACTGGAGAAAAATTTAAGATTGCAGGAAATGCATTTGAGGCTAGTTATATTTATCCAAAGGATGGAAAATTTTATTTCTTTGGTTCGTGCGGTTCTTGTTGTGAGGGGGCAGATAGTCAATATCATGTAACTATTGCAGTTGCCGATGACATAAAAGGCCCTTATTTGACCAAAGATGGTAAATCGATTCTTAATGATGGACAGGAAGGCTCACCTTTCTTTAAGGGTGATGGCCGAGTAAAATGGGTTGGTCCAGGTCATAATGCAGAAATTATTACTGATGATAAAGGCCATGATTATTTTTTGTACCATGCTGTTGATGTTGCAAATCCGTTGTTACCTGGGGGAGCAACACGCAGGCCACTGATGATGGATGAAATTCATTGGGTAGATGGGTGGCCTACGATTACTAATGGAGTTCCAAGTACTACTCGGCAGCGTGCGCCATATTTTGAGTAAGAATTTTCTTTTATAGGATACTGGATAGAGTCATGCTGGTATCCTATATTAAAAATGTTTTATATATAAATTTTTTATGACTTTTAAATTTAATGTGTATGAAAAAGATTACATTTTTAATGGCTACGGCATTTGTGCTGTTGTCGGGTAAGGCTCAGGCTCAATTTGCAGAAATTAGTTCGGATTTGGATCCTCAGACTGGAGATATTATCGCTGCAGATATTAACGATGATGGACTATTGGACATAGTTTTTAGTGGTCGTACAGAGAATGTTGTAAAAGGTGGAGTTTTCATCAATAGAGGTAATGGGGTATATGAAGCCCAAAGCGGGATGAATTTCTTAAATGTAGGACATTTTGCACGTTTCCAATTTGGGGATATAGATGGAGATGGAGACCTTGATATTATTTTCAATGGAAATGGGGGTGACGGTATTCCTGCTTCTAATGGCATTGCTTTAAATGATGGGAATGGTGTATTTACATTGGCTCCTGTAGATAAATATCCTGTTCCGGAAACAGCTCTTACCATTTCATGTGGTTTTGCAGACTTAAATAATGACGGGTTATTGGACTATTATTTTTCTGGGAATACGAAACCAGAAGGTTCACCCAGTATTCTTGTTTATTATCAACAAGCTGATGGGTCATTTAATGTAAATGAAAACTTATTTAAAGATGCTCATTTTACGGATCCGGATGTAACGGTTGTAGATTTTAATAACGATGGGTATCTGGATTTGTTTGTTAATGGATGGGATGAAGTGGGAGGAAGTCGCTATTCATCAACATGGAAGAATGATGGATTTGGAGAATTTGTCGTTTATCCACAACCTAATATTGTTCGTAAAGGATATGGTTCTGTTGTTTGGGGTGATGTCGACGGAGATGGATATTTGGATTTATTGTTAAATGGTGATGGAGGTGCAGATGGAGAAAGCTCGAATAATATTGTTCGGTTATATAAAAATGAGAATGGAACAATGGTGGCAAAACAGACATTTGAGCCTTTCCGTCAAAACAGTGTAGGAGGAGGAAATTGCTTCGTCGATTGGGATAATGACGGTAAGTTGGATATCATTGTCGGTGGTTGGAATGAGACGGATGCCAGACAGGCAACGTATTTATATAAAACGAATGACCCTGCAAGTTTTGCATTTACTAAAGACGAAACCGTAAGCAATGAAATCCCAGGTATATCTGAGCAATCTTATGATATTGCGGATTTGAATAACGATGGAAAACCGGACCTTTTGATGATGGGATTTTGTGGAACGAATGGATACAATAAGAATATTTGCGGTGTTTACACCAATACAACAACTGTATCTGGCTCGAAACCTGAGGTTCCGACTAATTTGAATGCTGAAGTTGAAGGTTCAGGAGAGATGCGTATGGTTACCCTGTCTTGGAATGCAGCAAATGGAGCCGAAACTTACAATGTAGCATTGAGAAATAAAACTACTGGTAAGTGGTTGTATTATCCAAAAGCTGTTTTTGATGGGGAAAATAACGGTTTTCGTCAAGTTTCGGAACAAGGTAATGTATTTACGAATAAGCGATGGGAATTATATGAATTGCCCGATGGAATTTATGAGTGGAGTGTGCAAGCGATAAATTATAACCGTGTGGGAGGAGCATTTGCTAAATTCCAGACATTTACATTAGGAACACCGGAATCGATAGAATCTTTATCTGTTGCTGAACAAGTAAAGATTGTGGCTGTAGGGGCTGAATTGCGGGTAGAAAGTCCTGCAGGAATTTTATCTCATATTAATGTTTATAATACGAGTGGTGTATTAGTTTCTTCTGCTAATGATGTGGATATGTTTACAACGACTTTGACTAAAGGTATATATATCGTTGAGACTGTAGATGGAAGAAGTACACATACGAGTAAAGTAGCTATATATTAAAAATATGGTTAGACTGCTTATTTTGTTAGGTATCAATATTTTTATAATGACCGGATGCAAAACGTCTGGTCATTATAAAAATCCTGTTATATTTTCGGGAGCAGATCCTTGGATAGTAAAACAAAATGGATTTTATTATTATTGTTGTAGTATGGATAATGGTATAGGTATATCTAAGTCCAAAAATCTACATCAGATAAATCCTCCGAAACAGATATGGAAAGCCCCGGACGGAAATAAATGGAATTCGAGTTGTATTTGGGCTCCAGAACTTCATTACCTTAACAATAAATGGTATATTTATTATGCGGGAGGATATGGTGGTCCTCCATTTATACATCAGCGAACAGGCGTTCTTGAGTCTATGACAGATGATCCGATGGGTGAATATATAGATAAGGGTATGATATTTACAGGAGATAATCCAACGGATTTGGAAAATAGTATATGGGCAATAGATATGACTGTATTTTATTATAATGAAGTATTATATGCTGTTTGGTCTGGTTGGGATAAAAATGAAAAGACAGATAAGACATCTCAGAATCTCTATATTGCACGTATGGATAACCCGTGGACAATCAGCTCAAGTAGAGTAAAAATTAGTTCTCCTGATAGGTATTATGAACAAGGTGAACTCCCTCTAAATGAAGGACCGGAAGTTCTGATTCATAATGGGAATGTGTTTATTATCTACTCTTGTGGACAATCATGGCTTGATACATATAAATTAGCGTATTTGAAATTGAAAAAAGATGGAGATCCTTTGTTACGGGAAAGTTGGGTTAAGGGAGAGTCTCCAATTTTTGAAGGTACCGAAGACGTATATGGGGTAGGTCATGCTTGTTTTACAACATCACCAGATGACAAAGAAAATTATATTCTTTACCATTCTAAAAAAGATAAAGTTCCAGGATGGAATAGGGATATACGATTACAAAAATTTACTTTTGATAAAAAAGGAATGCCTTACTTTGGAAAGCCGGAATCTTTAAATAAAGTGTTGGCACTGCCTTCTGGCACGAAATAATTAAGTTGAAAGATAGATTCTTTTTTTACTATAAAATGCACATTATGCTGAAGAAGTTTATTTTAGGGTGTTTATTTTTGAGTACTATGCCTGTTTGGGGTATTACTCTTGTTCCGCAACAGATGAATGCACAGATTTCTCTTAAAATACCTGGTAATCAATCTATTAGTTATCCGTTGACGCTTTTAGAGAGAAACAATGGTGTTTATGAGCTGAATTCGTCAGAAAAGTTACCTGTAGCTATTATACAGAAAGTCATTTCAGAAAATGGAAAAAGCTCTATTGAAGTACAAATAAATGCGTCAGAGAAAGTTTGGTTTAACTTTTCTGAAAGAATACAATCTACATTCCGGCATAATGATTGTCTATTTTATATGCCAGGGTTTTGGTATCGGAAAAATTTGAGGTCACCTAAAGAGGCTCCATCTTTTCATACGTCAGATAGTTGGACTGTGAGAGAAGATAGGTTGAGTGCTCCTTTAACAGGAATTTTCAATGAAAAAGATGGAGAATATATATCGGTTTTGCGTTTGGATAAATTAGATGGTGATGCTTTGACAACTCATGATACTGGAGAAGTCATTTTGTCGGGTAAAAGTTCAATTGGAGCTACAGGATTTGTAAATGAGGATGGTATCTCTTCTCTCAGTGTCTCTTTTCCCTATTGGGAAACTCCTCGCTCTTATATACGTAAATTAACTCTTGCTTCGGAGGTGAAAGCTTTTTATAAGCTTGATAAAGGGGAGAGCATTACATTAAAGTGGGAAGTGAAAAATGGTAAAGCAGAAGATTATTCTACATTTGTCCGAAATATGTGGGAATATTGCTATGATACCATGGCGCCACAACCAGTGAAAACCGCTTATACAGTAGAGTATATGAAAAATATACTTAGTAAGTATTTTGTTGAAAGTTATGTTGGAAATCATTCGTTAAAGTACAATTCTGGTGTTCATTTGAATATAGATGATTGCTGCCCAAATGGAATATCTGAAATAGGTTTTGTAGGGCGTGTGTTATTGAATGCTTTTAATTCTCTTGAATATGGAGAACAGATGAACCGGCCGGAGTTGGTTAGTAATGGTCAGAGAATATTTGATAGTTATCTTCAGAATGGTTTTACCACAACCGGTTTTTTTCGTGAATTCGTTAATTTTGACGATAATACGGAAGAGCAAAATTTGAGTATCCGTCGGCAAAGTGAAGGTATTTTTGCGACTCTATATTATTTAGAGTATGAACGTAATGCTGGCCGAGTACATCCGGACTGGGAGAAAAGGGTAAAAAATATTTTGAAATTGATACTTGAAGTTCAAAAAGAAGATGGTAGTTTCCCGCGAAAGTTTAGAGACAATCAAGTAATTGTTGATAATAGTGGAGGAAGTACACCATCGGCAGTGTTGCCGTTAGTTATGGCATATACCTATTTTAAAGATAAAGATTATTTGAATGCTGCTAAAAAAGCAGCTTCTTATCTTGAAAATGAGATAATTTCTAAAGCCGATTATTTTTCATCGACATTGGATGCTAATTGCGAAGATAAGGAGGCATCATTATATGCGGCGACAGCAACATATTATTTGGCTTTGGTGACAAAGGAAAAAGAGAGAAAACATTATGCTGAACTGACACGTCAAGCTGCTTATTTTGCCCTTTCTTGGTATTATCTTTGGGATGTACCTTTTGCTGAAGGACAGATGTTGGGAGATCTTTCTTTCAAGAGCCGAGGCTGGGGTAATGTATCGGTCGAAAATAATCATATAGATGTATTTATATTTGATTTTGTTGATGTTTTAAGATGGTTGTCAGAACAGTATAATGAGCCACGTTTCTCATCTTTTGCTGAAGTAATTTCGACTTCAATGAGACAACTTGTTCCATACAGTGGGCATCTATGCGGAATCGCCCGTGAGGGATATTATCCAGAGGTAGTACAGCATGCCCATTGGGATTATGGGAAAAATGGAAAAGGCTTTTATAATGATATTTTTGCACCAGGCTGGACAGTTGCCTCTCTCTGGGAATTGTTCACACCGGGGCGTGCAGAAAAATTTTTGTTAAAAGAAGGAGAGAAATAAAAATGGGGGTGTATCAAAACTAAAATGTCCACTCCAAAAAGTTACAGATTGTAGCTATACCACTTGAAAGGGGCGTATCATTACTCAATACAGAGTTTGATACGCCCCTTTCTTTAGTCTTTTAGGATGCTCAAATTTCAAATTATAAGTTCATATTTTCAAAAATTGAATTTTGATACACCCTTATTTTTATTGAAAATATTAAAATGGGTGTTTCTCCGGTTATTGTTTCTTTTGAAATAAAATTCCTTCTTTCCGTATCCCGATTTGTATTCCCCAGTTATCCCCGAAAAGAGTCCCTTTATCAAAAGCTCCGGCCAAATTGAAATTCCAACCTTTTAATTTCTTTGGCTGATAATCAAAATCAATTAAAGTTGAGAATTCATGTGCAATGTGAGTAAATGGTACAAATGGAGTGCCCCAACCTCGTTGATGCCCAGCTAAAACTCTGTATTTCAGTTCGGGGATTACATAACCATTAAAGCCAACGTGAAAAGCTCTTACCCTCGAACTTTTGAATCCCAGATAGCCGTCAGTATTGTATCCTGGAGAGGTTATGAATGGGTTGCCTATCGTATGGCCTTGATGTGTCCATCCATTATAGCATACATGGCCATAGTAATAATCTCCTCCACTGACTTGGATAGGAATTTCATCTGTTTTATCCCATAAAAATGGACCACTCTGATTCGTAGAGTTCATTACTTCAAAAACAAATCCGGTTATTGGCCATTGGTGGTGTGTTGAAAATTCAAGCCCCCATAATCCATCAAACTTATTTTTGAAAATCATGCCAGAGTGGTCGTCAAAGAAATGTTCATAATATATCTTGGATCTCCAGTCTTTTTGTTTGTATCCGAATTCCATTAAGTAAGATCCTAAGTGATTGCCTACAATATTTACTTGATCTATGCCTGGATCGTTTGCACCTCCAGACATTGGAATGAATACTTGTAAAAATGCTTTTAAATCAGAACGGAATTTTATAATGGGTTCTCCTGGATAATTATATGTTGTACCTCCAAATTGAGCCGCCATATCAATACCGATAATTCCATAGAAAGGTTTATCTTTCTCGAATTTGAGCATTAAATATTTTCTGTGATATAATAATTTGTTTGTATACATGGAGTTATCATGGCGATGTTTATCTTGATATTTTTTCTCAAAAAATGCACCATAACTTATTTCACCTTTTATTTGCACCCACTCATTTGTTAAAGGTATGTTGACAAAACGAGGTATTCCAATTGAGATTTGAGGGATGGGACGGCTATTGCCAGACCAAATCATACTTCCACTGCTTAGTTGATCGTTTTGTATGAGATTTCCAGTTTCTTTGGTTCCTATTGAAAGCCCGAGACAGCGATATTTTAAGTCACCGTATATTTGCTGTAAGTATATTGGCGAGTCATTATTATATGCACCGATAATATCGAGACCGAAGCCATAAGAAAATCGTTGATTAATATCTATGTCTTTATGTACTCCGGCACGTAAATATCCATTGTTAGGATTAAAAGATACTTGTCCATGTTGGTTATTCATTAGGTAGAAAGGAGTATAATTACCGTTTCCGGAAATAATATTGGTCTCAATGTTGTATGTTAATGGAAACTGTCCGAATATTAATTGTGGTATAATAGTAGATATAATGATAAATGTGAGAATTCTTATTGCATTCATTTTGTCAGAATTTTCTAAAATGGTAAATAGTATCGTTACAAGATAATATTAATTTAGAGGCATTTAATTCATTGATTTTATATTTTTTGGAAAGAGTATGCCATCCGTATATTGGATATGAACTTAGATTGTTTAAATCATCGATTTGTTTTAGATTTATAAATAGGGAGTCATTATTTATATTATAAGTCCCCCATGAATTTATAGAATAGTTTTCTTTTTGTATAACAGTTTGAATCTTAAATACATTTAGATGGAAATTAAAAAAAGAAGAATCACTTCTTTCTTCTTTGTCCAAGTATGTTACTTGCCTCAATTGCCATTTTCCTATAATTTGAGATTCTGTATCTTTACTGCAACCAGAGAATAGAAGATTCAAAGAAAATAAGCCTATTAAAAAACGTTTCATTTGAGATGATATTATATAATGTAAGATTGATGGCAAAGGTAAAAATAAATATAATATAAAATATGAAATTAACAATATTGACAGGATTTAATAAATTGATTTATAGTTTTATATGTTTATAATATTTTTTTGTAAACAGAGTTTGTCTGTTTTGCAATATTTTTCCATTGATATGATGATAAATTATATTCTCTGTTAAAGTTGATATTTTTCAGTTTCAATTTTATTTTTTTAGACAATTCTTCTTGAGATCCGGGAATAAAAAAATCATTAGGATTTAACTCCGGTAATCGATTGGCAGGAATATCACTCACAAGGACATCTAAATTATAACTCATGGCTTCTAATAAAGTGATTGGCAATCCTTCGTGGTAAGAAGGTAAGATGAATAATGAAGCATGAGAAAAGATTTCATTCAGTTTATCTCCTTTTATGAATCCGGTCAGGATAATATTTTTATCTTTAGCTAATCTTTTTAAGTTGATGGAATATTCTGTTTGATGATCTGCATCTCCGGCTATAACTAATCTATATTCAGATTGATTTAATTTAGAAAATGCATTGATTAGGAGATCAAATCCTTTTTCTTCGACAAAACGTCCCATAGCCAAAATATATTTTTGGGGCTCTAAATTGAGAAATTGCAAATAATTTATGGTCTGTGTCTTGGTCGGAATATTTACCCCATTGAAAATCAAGTGAGCATCTTGTCTGTGATATTTATCTATAATGATTTGATTGATTACGTCCGAGATAACAATTACTTCATTTGCATATTTTATACCCCATTTTTCTCCCAGTTTTAAAATATATTTTGCTAATTTCCCCCATTTCTGTCTATCATAATCAGGCCCATGATGGGTCATTACGACTTTTAATCCTAAGATGCGGGCAAAAGGAACCATAATGGACGGTCCTATGGCATGTATGTGTATGATGTCGGCTTTTATATATTTTGCATATAAAACGGCGAGAAATGTATGTATAATAGCTTCTAAACTTTTTTTCCGAGGAGCATAGATATCTTTAATTTTAACATTTTTGTAATTATCTATATTATTATTGGGGGTAACGTAACAGGAACGACGTATTATAGTAACATTGTGCCCCATTGTCGCAATTAGAGGATAAAGTTCTTCACAATGGGTTTCTACTCCACCTAATATATTAGGAATTCCTCTTGTTCCTGTTACAATGATTTTCATAGATTATTATTTTACCTATTTTTTTATTCAAATTATCTTTTGAAGCTTTTTTATACTTAGTTACTTTTGGCAAGAGCCAGTGTTACACGTACTCAAAAAAGTTTCTTGGTAAATTTAATATTAATTATTTGTATATCAACAACGTTGACTTAAAAGGATTTAATTAATATGTTGGAATTTAGAAGTACTGAACCTATATTTTTTCCTAACATCGATGTAGAATATTTAGTTTCATATTCATTATATCCGTTAGTTGCTAATTTTTCATATAAACATTTGTCATTATATATCTTTTCTAAAGCATTCAACAGTTCATCTTTATTTTTTTCTATTATTAGACCATTGTAGTTGTTAATAATGTAATCATCTGTTAAACCACTGGATTTTGTAACGATTAAAGGTTTTTTAAATTGCATAGCATATAGTAGTACTGTTTGGCCGGATGCTATATTCGGGTCTTCAATTGATATGATTACACAGTAACAGTTTTGAAAATATTGAAATAGTTTAAGTCCATGTATATCATTGTATATTTCTATATTATTTAAAATCTCGTATTGCAACTCATCACAAGCTATTTTTAATTTGTATTCTGTATTTTTTAGATTTTTGATTAAAAAATTCCAGTCCCGATTGCTTCTGCCGGTGGAGAATATGAACTTTTCTTTCGAAGATTCGTCTGTATAAACTTTTGATTTATAGTCAGGTATTCCCCATGGAACAAACACAAATTTGTTGATATTTACATTAAAAAGTTCACTGTATATAAATCTTTCTTTATTAGTTGTACATATAAGAATATCAATATACTTACTTGTTATAATATATTTAATGAACTGGTGATATATTTTCCCGATAATGCCTTTTTTCCTTTTGTATATAAATGTCATTATCAGTAATGATTGCTTTTTTTTTATATGAAAAAATCTACAATAAAATGCATAAATTAATCCGTAAAATTGTTGCCAAGTAACAATGTTGTCGATTTTTTTTCTGTTAAGAAATATACGTAAAGGGAAAATAAAATATTTAAAATAACGGATTATGTTTATGTATTTGTGAGTTCGACCTTCATTGCTGATGCAATCTATTAAATGCCATTCTATTTGAGTTGATTCCGATAATGCTTTACAGAAATTTTTTCCTTCATCGGGATTTGTATCTATCAATATAATATTTTTATCTAATTTCATAATATATAGGGTAATAGTAGAATTTTATTTAAGTATATTCTATTCTTATCGGATTAAATATTGGAATTTAAATTGCCCTGTTCGGGGTCTTGCCCTACATTATACCATTTTTTATCTATACAAATAGGTTTGTTATTTAGTGAGTTCCACTTGTTTTTTAGTACCCATTTTAATGGATGTTGGATGTATTTTTTCATTACGGGGGAGGCTGTACCTACCATCCAGCAGTTTTTAGGGCATTTTCGTACTAGATTTCGTACTTTTTCGGCTTGAGGACTTTCCCATATTTCCATAAATGATGTTACATTTCGTATGTTTCCCATACTTTCCTCCCAGTATTTTTTTTCTAATCCATTACACGGATATACTTCTCCATATGGGTCAATAAAAAAATTGATAAGTCCAGCTTCACAAGGTAACATGCGTCTATTGCCTTCTATGTAGTTTATAAGCCCCATATTGAAAAAAGCTCTAAACCAGGATTTAGGATGATTTTCTTTCATTTGCATTTCAATTAGCTTTGTAAAGTTGGAACAAACAGTTTCTTTATTTGTAATAATATTGTCTGTTTTATGGAAATAGTAAGAATTATGAAATGCTGCTGTTGCGAATTCCATTCCGAGGGATTTGGATAAACGATATAGGGAAAGCATATCTTCTGAATTATTATTAGATACCGTACAACCGAATCCTATATCCTTTACACCCATTTCTTTTAACATAAGCAAAGTTCTTAGTCCCTTGTCAAAACCTCCTTGCCTTCCCCTTAATTCATCATTTTTGCAGGATAGTCCTTCGATGCTTATTCGGATTCCGATTTTAGGGAATTTTTTAGCTAAAGTGATTACTCTGTCTTCAAACCAGCCAGATGTTGATATTACGACTCGAGGCGATTTGGAAAAGGCAATTTCGACGATTTTATCTAAGTCTTCTCTTATAAATGGTTCGCCACCGGTAATATTAATAAATTTTACTTTAGGAAGAATTTTAAGCTCTTCTGGAGTTATTTCTTTACTTTTTTCTGTAGGGTTATTCCATATGTCGCACATTTTGCATTGCATTGGGCAACGATATGTTGTAATAATACTTATATCTGTAGGTGCAGCTATTTTTTTATTCATTAGTCTTGAAATTTTTAGATATAAAGTTATAAATCTTTTTTGAATATTTTTCTCTAAAAAATAGATTTAGATTCTCGAATGTATTTTTAACAAATTTGATTCTCATAAGAGCGGGGTATCAGGCTTCGACAATTTATTATATATTGTTGAGTATGTATGAAGTGAACCCTAAAAGTTAAACAAAAAACTTTTAGGGTTCACTTCATTTTTTACTGCTTTCTTTAAAAAAACTATTTAGGGTTTTCTGAATAAAGCTGCTATTTTTTTTATTTTGAAATAAATGATCCCCCAATTTTTTTCATTGAAAAGAGTTACTCCTATTTTTCTGATAATTGATAAATACTTGTTTTCTTTCCCTTTTTCATCTCTCCAACTTCCTTTATACATGTGTATTGCACAAGTTTTTTTTCGAATATCACCTTTGTCGTGTGAAAAAATGTATGGAGGATATAAAGTCATAATATTATCTTTTAAATATAGAGGGGTGTCGGTAAAAATATATTTTTTAAATCCATATTTTTTTTCTGCAATATTGGCTATAATGTGGCAAATTATAGATTGGTCATAAGTCCCATTTTCAAGGATGAAATTTCTGTTAGAGTAATATTCCATGCATTCTTTAATAAATAAATTTCCTTTTTCCGCTCCAAGAATAGCCGATTCAATCCAGTAGTCATTTTCTTTTTTGCCGTAAAAATAAGACTCGATAGAAGTAAATGCCGAATTATGTAGAAACTTATCGAATTTTTGGAAAACAAGGACATCAGAGTCGAGATATATTCCTCCATAATTGTACAAAGCATATAATCGGATGTAGTCTGCAGCAAAAGCCCATTTTTTTACATTATATGCTTCTTCTACAAATTTTACAGAATGAATATCAAATCGTTTCGTATCCCAGCACCAGATTTCATAGTCAGGCATTACTTTTTTCCAAGAAGAGATACATTTCTGGATGAAAGCAGGTTTATCCTCTCCGCTTAACCAGCAATAGTGAATTATTTTAGGTATTTTGTTGGGCATATATTCTGTGATTATTAGCTATTTTTATTTTTTTTCTAATATTAATGATTTATATAGACTTATTAGTTCTGAGAAGTATTTATTATCGTTAAATTCGGAAGCTTTTAGTTTTGCTTCATTTGCCATTTTAAAATAAGATGTATTGTCTATAGTCATGGCGTACTGGATTGTGTCTGTCAAGCTAAGAACATTTCCAGCTTCAAATAGAAATCCATTTTTTTTGTTATCGATTAGTTCTGATAAACCTCCTATATCAGAAGAAATAACAGGTGTCCCTAATTTAAAAGATTCTATGACAATAAGTCCAAATGTTTCGTACCATTCAGAAGGTACGATTGTATAAGTGGCTTGACTGATTAAATCAGCAAGCTCTTGACCTTCTTTGTATCCGCAGAAAGTGATATTTGAATAGTTATCTTTTTTTTCTAAGTAATCGCCTGTACCTACAATTTTTAACTTGTACTGAGGTAAATTGGACATTGCATTGATAAGGGTTTCGATTCCTTTTTCTTGAGATAGTCTGCCGAAAAATAGAAGATAATCTCCTTTTATAGATTTTGTTGATTCTAAATGTTTTATTGGATTATAGATTTGGATGAATTTTGATTTCCAATCTGGTCGAAACTCTAGATATATGTTCTGTTCAAAGTTGCTGACACATATAAATTTATCTATATATTTTTGGATTGGTAGCAAATATGTTCGTAAATACATATCGATAGCAAGAAAAAGACTTTCTATAAGATTCCCTTTTGAGCATTTGTATTTTGCACACTTCCAATATTCTTTTTGTATACATTTTTTACATAAATGTTTATTTTTGTCCATTAGTAAACTATTGGGACATATTAGTCTGTAATCATGAAGTGTCAAAACTACAGGAATATTGTATTTTTTTAGAAGGGGCAAAATTGATATAGAAAAGCTATTGAACATCAGATGGATATGGGCAATATCAGGCTTTTCTTCAATAATTAATTTTTTTAATTTCCGCTTTGCTTCTGTGTTGTAGAAAAATCGTATTATGTATTTAAATTTTTTGAGAAATTTTAATTGAGATAATTCCGGAAAATTTATGAAGTATTGGTTTCCTCCTCGATTATTTTTATTAGAATTTACGGCTAAAGGTATTACCTCTATCCCATTTTTTTTTAAAATATTGAGAGTGGAAAAAAATACAGATTCACTTCCTCCCTTAGGATAAAAATATTTATTTATTAATAATACCTTCATTTTTACTAAATTATATGATTGCAATAAATGTTATTTGAAATTTAATTTCCTCATTAATTTAAACAGAAAATATGAAATAGTATTTTTTATATGGTTGAAAGATAGATGTTTATATCTATGTAAAGTAATGTAGTCTGGATAGAAATATGGGAAATAAGTTTTTAGAACATCGGTTTTTTCTTTTTGGATTATAAGATTTGCATCTGATGCACCACTCATCCCATATGTGTCGAATACACTTATATCAATGGGTAAAGCTTGGTAACTTTTATGATGTAATACTAATGCAAGGAAAATGAATTTCCAATCGGATGTGATCTTTAAATTCTCATCATAACCTCCTAATTCTTTCAGTACAGAAAGTTTTGTAAATGTTGCTTGATGCCATATTGTACTTCTGAAAAAATGATAGACGGTCAATGGTGTCGGAATTTGTTCTGCTCTTTTTATTCCAGACTTATATAACATCAATTGATTTCCGATAATAAAATCTGTATCGGAAGATTTTGCTGCGACCTGTTGTAGGACATTCTTATCTGCAAAATAGTCTCCAGAATTAAGGAATAATACGTACTTACCTTTAGCTACATTCATCCCTTTGTTCATTGCATGGTATACGCCATTGTCTTTTTCTGATATCCAATAGTTAATTTTATTTTTAAATTGATTGATTATTTCTACACTGGAATCTTTTGATGCACCATCTATTATGATATATTCAAAATTGTTAAATGTTTGTTCTACGACACTTTTTATCGTTTTATAAAGTCCGTTGGCATTGTCTTTATTGATTGTAATAATTGAGAAAAAAATTTCATTCATAGATCTAATTTTTTTATAATTTTACATGGATTCCCTGCCGCAATTACATTGCAAGGTATTTCCCCGGCAACAACGCTACCTGCTCCAATGATAGTATTATCTCCTATTTTACTCCCTTTGAGAATAATGGACCTGGTCCCGATAAATACATTTTTTCCAATTATTGTTGGTGTAGATATCGCCTTTTCAATGCCACAATGCCTATAATCTATTTCTAAAGAGTGCCAGTCAGTATCTGTTATTATAGAATTACCTCCAATTAGTGTTTTATCTCCTATAATGATAGATTGTGCTGCTCCTATATTAACGCCTGTCATGCCAACGTTATCCCCGATTATAATTTCAGAATTTTGTGTGAGAGTAGCTATTCGGCAACGTTGTAGTACACCGATTGAATTTGAATTGAAGCTTGAATAAAATTGACAATTATTCCCAATGGAGATTTTTGAATTAGGCAATCGTTCAAAGTAAGTTATTCCTTTAAATATATTCTTTTTACCGATGTTTACACCTTTTAGTCTGCAGATAATGTAAGTTATGCGAGTAGAAATAAAACACCCGGTTTTTTGCCTTAATAGAAACCAGAGAATAAATAAATACCCTTTAGGATCCATTTTCAGTTTCTGTATACTAGTGTATATTTTCATTTCTTTTCGTCTAAGATTTGTGAATAAATATCTATTAGAACCTGTTTGATGCTTTCTTTATTATGTCTTTTTTCTGCAGTCTCAATTGCATTTTTAGATAATTCTTGCGCAAATTGAGGTTTTCTGATTATTTTGCATATATAAGCTGCAAGATTATAAGGATCATTAGGGGTAACTAAAATACCGTTTTTTTCATGTTGAATCAGAGTTGAAGTTCCCCCCACATTAGTGGCAATGATAGGGAGCCCCAAAATTTGTGCTTCACAAATACTGTTTGAACTATTTTCGATATATGCGGGATGTACATATATATTACTGTTTAATAATAGTTCTATGAGTTTTGTTTGGGATAATATACCTTCAAAAGATATTTGAGAATGTTTTAAATCTTTGGGTGGCTGAAAGTACAATGTTTGTTCTGAATCTGTTTCTATTCCACATATATGCCAAATTATATTAATATCCGAGAATTTATCCAGTAGTTTTATTGTATTGAGAACCAGATCTAAACCTTTATATGGGCTGTCTGATATTGTTGAGGTAACATGGAATATGGGTGATGTCCGTGGATTATTCCATTTAGGAGATGTATAAAATGAATCTCGTAAAATTTCATTTACGTGATAATATCTTGCATTTGGAGCTAAAAAAGTGGAGATATTTTTATCCCAATCGGTTCTACCCAGTATATTCTTCAAATGAGGAAAAACTTTACTCTCTCTCTCTGCCATAAAATCAAATACCGATTTGAAATGGTGAAAAGTTTTGCCTTTAATAAAAGAAAGAGGATTAGAAAACAGCGGTTTGTATAGATTTATTTTACTTAAAAATGGAGGAAGAAAGGAGTAGTTATATGCTACTGTTAAACCTTGTATGTGAACAACATGCGGGATGTTGATATGCTCTATAAGGGAGATGCCATGCCATTCCGTACCAAAAAAATGTATTATATCCGGTTTTTCTTGATTGACTATATTGAGAATATTAATAATATCTTCGTCATATTCATATTTTTTTTTGATGTTGTTTATCAACAAAGTTATTTTAGGTATTCTGGATATTTTAGTACGTACAGGAAAATAACTAATATTTTCAATTTTTTGAGGATGTAAGTTTTGATTTGTTAAGAAACAAATACTGAGATGAATGTTCGGTGCTTGTTTTAAGGTAGATATGAATCCATCTATCCAGCCTCCACCGTTATATTTATTTTTTTGGTGAAATTCTTGAGGTATAATGGGTGATAGACAAAAGATATGCATATTAATTATTTTATTGTGAAATAAGTAATTCCCTTATTTCTTCATTAGACATTTTTCTTATATCCTTGTTATAGCAAATGGAAACGCACATCCAGACCATTATATATTTAGGGTCAAATACAGGAAGTCCAAACGGTAACAGATCAATTAGATAAACAGCTATTATGGATGCTGCTACTTTTGAGAACGTATTATTTGACGATTTATATCCTTTAAAGATGGCCGGAATGAAAATAGCCAATAATAATATTAAATTTATGAGGCCGCCTTTTAGTATTATTTGTAAATAGCCACATTCGATAAATCCCCTTTCGTCATAAGTATCATCTAGAATTTCTCCGTCAATTCCTGGTGCAAAATATGTTCCATATATTCCTTTTCCTATTATAAAATCTTGGTTTGTCATATCTGAAAAGAAATAAAGAAAAACTTCTTCTCTATTATTATCAGCGACACGGTCCGTTATTAAGGAAAAAGTGTTATCTTTTTGATATTGGAAATATAACCAGCCTAAAGGAATTGATAGTATGATTGTTAATATAACGATTAACTTTTTTTCGATATTGGGGATTCTATGTTTTGAGAGGAAGTAGCTGGAAAGGCCGATTATCCCATACAATCCGAATGTAAGCATGAGGTTACGCCGGGCAGCAATTGTTACTAATAGAAATGTTGTAAATGTTATAATTAAAGAATATATATTTTTTTTAGTGAGAAATCTTGATTATTCATAAACATGAAAGCTGCTCCTATGGCAAAAATTTCACAGAAATATTGAATATAGGTATTGATATGATATTGGAAAGGTATTGGGAAAATGATTAAAAGTATAAAAAATACTATATTTGAAAATTTGGTGAATTTGAGAAATGCGATAATATGGGCTTTAATTGGAAGAAAAACGAATAATGGAACGACAAATGAAAATGCTAATAAAGGGTGAAAATATCCGAAGATTGTAGTGGAATCTAATTGGAAATCTTTGATTGCGACATATAAATGCCAAATAAATAATAGGCATGATGTATAGAATAAATAATGACTTGTAATGTTTTTCCGTTTTAAAAGTCTGAATAAAGAATAGATAATTAGGACTATTCCACTGTATTGAAAAAGCCTTCGTAAAATAGGAATTTCGTATACAACAGATGCACTTATAAGCATATGGATGGAATATAGGGTGATCCCTACCCATAGAATAGATGTATATTTTTTTTCATTGAAAGAGTCGTATCTTGTATTTAGGATTTCCATATATTTTTGACGTTTGCTTTACTTATTATTTTGTAATATTGTAAAGGGGCTAAGATTATCCCATTGAAATTTGCAATAATTGATGCTATTAGTACTGAATAGATGCCCCAGTGTAGGACTCGACACATTAGTATTGTCGTTAGCAAAAATATAAAAGGGGATATTAAACTGCTGATAAATTGTACTTTTAATGCTCCTATACCGTTTACGAAGTAAACGAAAATTGCACCAAGCATAGTTGTGCAATAATAAATATAAGTCCATACAGATACACTATTCGGGATATCAATTTTATTTTTTCCGAGCCACAGTTGGTATGCATATTCAGAGAAGATAAGCATAAAACTTCCTAATATAATTAAGGCAATTGCTATATGACAATATCTTCGAATTGCATTTTTTATCCAATTAAAATCATTCTTGTAATAAGCGTCAGTAACTGCAGACCAAAAAGGTTGTAGCATAATCATAAATGTCATGTAGATGACTCCGAAGTATTTATATGAAATATTATAGATTGTAACATCTTCCATAGAATAAAATCGTGCGATAATTATATTGGATGTTTGAAATTGTATTATAGCAGCAATTTGTATAATAAAAAATTTGATTCCAAGTCCTAATAAATCTCTTGTATAGGATAGGTCTACTGAGTGGATTGAAGGACGAAGATTTTTATATGGTTTAGTGAATATGTATATTGTGCTAATTATAAGTATTATAATAGGAGGGATACATAGGGCTAATCCCAATATGAATAAATTTCCTTCTAAAATCCAGTTTTTTAATAAAAATATGGCAAATAAAGATAATGCTTGTCCAATTAAGTCTATTAGAGATGATATAGCTGGTTGTTGCTGTGCCAGTAATATAAAATTTATTATTTTTAAAACGAATGTTATACAGAAGTGACATACAACAAGTATTAGGGTAAGTTGTACGTCACTTTCTAACGATGTGTCTATGTTTAAGAGTTTTACTAAGTTTAGATGCGGAATTGATAGGATAGAAATAAACATTAATATGATAAAGATACAAGAAAGTACGGCATAAGTGGTACTTATATATTTTTTTGCAAGGACTATATTATTGGAAGCAAGAGCTTCTGCTAGTTTATTTCTTAATCCATTTGTAAATCCTATATCGAAGAAACTAAACCACGCAACTATAGAGCTTATTGTTAGCCAAATGCCATATTGCATTGGGTTTACAAAATCAATAGTCATCGGAACAAGTATGAGACTTATTCCGATACTTAATATTTTAATAAAAAAAGAATATATTACATTTTTTTTCAAATTAGAACTCCTTTTATCTCCTTTGATGAAGAATAAAAATATGTCGGTCTTATTTGATAAATGCATGTTAGGATAATTAATATTCTTAATTTTATGAAAAATTATTTTTTTCCTTGATGGCCATATCCATATCCATACCCTTGTTTTGCATTTGTTCCGTTGATAACTAAAGAAACTTTTTTCAATCTATTGTTATTGACAAGTTGATTCAGATATTTGATATTGTCTTTTTCTGTGTAGTTTGCACGGCATACATATATTGTTGAGTCTGCTATTCTGTTCAAACAGAATGTGTCGGAGACGAGTCCAACAGGAGCAGAGTCAATTAATATGTAATCATACTTTTCTTTTAAGCGTTCAAACAACATATCGAGACGATCACTTAACAATAATTCCGCTGGATTGGGTGGAACAGGTCCGGATATAATAATGTCAAAGTTATTATGGAGTTCATTTGTTATTATTATATCTTTTATTTCAACATTTTCGGAAGCTAAATAGTTCGTCAATCCTATATTTTTATTTTTTATGTTTAGATACTCTGCCAATTTGGGACTTCTAATATCCAAACCGACTAATATGACTTTCTTGTTCATCAGAGCTAAGGACATACCTAAGTTACAAGAAAAGAATGATTTACCTTCTCCACTAATACTGGATGTTATCAATATGACTTTTTCATTTTTGTTATTAAGGATAAATTGGATATTTGTTCTAATTAGCCTGAATAATTCTACAATAGGGGATGTATCTCCTTCTTTGACAACCAGAGGTGCTTTACTTTTTGTTTCACAAATTTCACCTAATATTGGAATTGAAGTTATATTTTCTAATTCCTGTTTGGTCGAAAATTTAGTATTGAGTACTTCTTTTAGATATAAGTAAAGTATCGGAATTATAACACCAAAAAGCAATCCTATGAATAAAATAATTGTTTTTTGAGGACTAACAGGCTTATTGAGATTATATGCTGCATCTACAATTTGTCCTTTTGGAGTAGTAACGGCAAGTGTCAAAGCGTTTTCTTCTTTCTTTTGTAGTAAAAATAGATATAACTCTTCTTTGATAACTTGTTGTCTTTTGATATTTATGAATTCTCTCTCTTGAGTTGGCATACCCTTTATGCGAGATAAAAATTTATTTTCCTGGGCTTTCAAGTCTTTTAATGCAATTCCAACACTTTGTTTTATATTGGTTATAGTATTTATTACATTATTTCTAGTAGCATCTATTTGAGAATTTATTAATTGTACTGTGGGACTGTTTTCTTTTGCAGTACGTAATAGTTTCATCCGTTCAAGTATTAACTCATTGTATTTTTGAACTACTTCTGAGGATGATTGTTCTGAGAGTGTTGTGGAAAAAGGAACTAAAGAATACTTGTTGTTCGGGTCTTTCAAAAAAGATTCTATTAGCCCCACTATCTGATATTGAGTTTCTGTCTCGATTAATTTTGATTTAAAATCTCCATTCTGTTCTAATATGATTTTAGCTTCTGTTTCAATATCAGTTAGGTTATTTTCTTTTTTATACTTTTCTACTTCTTGTTCTGCCTCAAATAGTTCTTTTTGTATAAGAGAGATTCTTTCTTCTATAAATTTAGCCGTATTTTGAGCTTCTAGATTTTTATCTATTATTCCTTGTTTATTGTAGATGTCTATTATATTGTTCAATATATCTTTTCCTCTAGGAATATTTGTTTCTTTTAGGCTTAATGCTATCATATTGGATTTTTTGTCTATTTTTCCAATAGAAATACTTTTGCTCCAGTTTTCAGCAACGGCATCATATCCACTTAGATAAATTGTTGTGTTGATTTTTTTACCAGAAGGAAAATCTTTGGTTTTATTTAGTGTATAATTTCCGTAATCAGTATGTATGGTTATTGGAAAATTTTGAGAAGATGTTTCTCCTACTTTTTTATCTTTACCATTTAATACCTTTACTCGAATTTTGCCATTTTCAGAGACTTTTATTTTGAATTTCAGTGTAGTACTTAAGGTATCTTCTATACCTGCCGGGACATCTATTTTGACTGGATAATTATCGTAAGCATCTATTTTCTTTAATATATTTTTTCGAACAATGTATTTTTTATTCAAATTAAGTTTTTTAATAGCTTCTTTGAAAACAGAGTGAGAGCTTACTATGTATAATTCATCGTCAACATCTCCACCGCTTAGCATACCACCAAATGAGAAATTTTTTAGCATGGCAGATTGGATACCTCCAGATTTTCCATCATCTTGTTTGATAAGTAAATTTGCTTTGATCACATATACAGGTTTAGATATTTTTACATATGCATAGGCCAAAATGAAGCATACGATAATAGAAATTGCAAAAAGGTACCAGTATTTTATGTATTTTTTTATTAAACTTGCAATGTCGACAGAATTATTATTTTGTTCTATAGTGTTCATATTCAAAGATACTTTTAGTTTTAACAAATATTATCGGTTAACAAAAAGTGCAATGCATAAAGAGGCTATAACAGAAACTGCACTGATGACTGTTGATATGACTGATACATTGTATTGTTTGTTTGAACTATATAGCGCATTTCCTTGGCGTGCTTTATTGGGTTCTATATATATTACATCGTTTTTTTGTAAATAATAGTAGGGTGATGTAAAGATATCTGGTTGTGTCAAATCCAATCTGGCAAATTCCTTTTTGCCGTTGTTCTCACGAATTATTAATACATTGGTCCTTTCTCCATATATTGTTAAGTCTCCGGCTTCGCCAATGGCATCGAGAATAGAAATTCTTTCATTATTAATCTTTACAGTACCAGGCTTGTTGACTTCACCTAAAACAACAACTTTAAAATTCATTACTTGTATTGTAACTAATGGGTTTTCAACATAAGCCTCTATTTTAGTCTTGATTAAGTTAGCCAATTGTCCTCGTGTAAGACCTGCAACATGGATTTTGCCAATGACAGGAAAATCGATGTTGCCTTTAGCATCAACTAAATAAGTTTGTAAGCTTGGAGTGACATTCATTTGTGTTTCACCTGGAGTAAGAAAACTCGATGTGGGTAGATTGAAAATGGCTACAGCAGCAGGATCTGTGGCTGTCACTGTAATTGATAAAATATCATCTGGAATAATTTGGGGTTCATAACTGATTATTTTCTCAGAAGAGATTTCTGTATTGTTGTCTGTTCCGACTGTTTTGAAGTAAATGACTTCCGATTTTGTTTTGCATGAAAACGCAATAATCGGTAAAACGAAAAGTAAAAGTATATTAGTCCTCATTATTGGTATTGTTTTTCAATAAAATTATAGTTTTAGTTCAGCCGGCAAAGATAGTATTTTATCTACCTTGGACAAAATAATATTTCTTTAATGATAACGTTTAACATCTTGTATTTATTGTGAAAAATCGTTTTCAATTTTAGAAAAAAGTAGTGGTTTTTTGGTGATGGATTAATAATCTCTTTATAGTCAGTATATAAACGATATATCGTGGAAAAAAGTTTTTTTGTAAAAGAAATAATTTAATTGTGTTAATATGAAAACTTTGTGTACGTTTGTATTGAAAATAACATTTTGTAAAAGTTATGAATATTGACTTTTTGTTAACACCCGTTGAAATTTTGGTATTATCGTCTGTAACGATATTGATGTTGATACAGTTATACTATTATGTGGCATATTATTATCTTCCCGTTAGATATGTACAGTCAAATGAAAATAGTAAGATGGCACACCTTGATAATAAGCCTCCTGTCTCTGTTATTGTATATGCAAAAAATGATGCAGATTATTTAACTAAATATTTGCCGATAATTCTTGGACAGCAATATCCTGATTATGAGGTTATTGTTGTAAATGATGGTTCGACTGATGAGACGAAAGATATATTATCTCAATTAGAATACAAATATTCACATTTGTATCAGACATATATTCCGGATGAGGCTCGTAGTCTGAGTCGGAAAAAGTTGGCCTTGACAGTTGGGATGAAAGCTGCTAAAAATGAAATTGTATTATTGACAAACGCTAATTGTGTTCCACAGAGTGTTAATTGGATAGAGTCGATCGTTCGTAATTTTGTTTCTGGAATAGATATCGTACTGGCACATTCTTTTGTCCCACCTAAGAATGAAGGCCGTTATTGTTCTTATGATAGGATAATGTTTGCATTACGTTATATTTCTTATGCTATAAAAGGCCATCCGTATATGGGTATTGGAACGAATCTTGCTTATCGGAAATCTCTCTTTTTTAAAAATAAGGGATTTTCTAAATATTTGAATCTACATTATGGAGATGACGATTTGTTTATTAATGAAATCGCAACTTCCAAAAATACCCGTGTAGAGCTGTCTCCCGAAAGTCAAATATCGGTTATCTATGATAATGATTATATTGCATGGAAAGAAAAAAAGTTGCAATATATGTTTACTGCAAACTATATAAAAAGTAATTATAAAATGATATTTGGCATAGAACGTATTACCGCATATTTGTTTTATATATCCGTTATAGCTTTAGCTTGTATGGGTTTCTATAATATAATATTTCCAATTATAGCTTTTATAATGTTTTTGATACGATATATATTTCAGATTATGATTTATAATAAAGCTGCACATATTTTGAAGGGACGGGTGTTATATCTATTGTATCCTCTATTTGACATATTGTATACTCCCGTAAATTTATGGTATCGGATTGTTGGATTTTTTAGTAAGAAAAAGAATTTTACTTGGATTTGAAATATTGTAAAGCATCGAAAATATATTATATTTATATCTATTCTTCCCGATATGTTTTTTTATCTCTGTAAGACTTGTGAGAGCGGAAATGGATATATAATATTTTCGATGCTTTGTGTATCTTTTACATTTGTTATTTTACTTCAATTTTTTTGGGTTCTTTTGTTTCAGGAAGAGCTTTTTTAGGAATATTTACCGTTAAAACTCCATTTTCTTGTTTCGCTTCAATATTGTTTTTGTCCACATTATCAGGAAGGACTAACGTTTGTTGGAATTGAGAATAGGAAAATTCGCGACGTAGAAATTTCCCTCTTTTGTCTTTCTCACTATTTTCCTTTTTGTCTTCTACGCTGATGATTAGATGGTCATTGTCATCTATATGTACATTGAAGTCATCTTTTGTTAATCCGGGTGCAGCTACTTCTACTTTATATTCCTTATCATCTTCGATGATGTTAATTGCAGGTGCCGAACTGTTGGTTTTTGTAATCCATTCATTTCCAAAAAAATCATTGAAAATACCTGGTAACCAGTTTTGAGAATTCTTTGCAGGTGTCATAATTGTGCCTCCTAAGTTAAATTATACAATAATTTTGAATTGTAATGACAATTCCTTTTGAGTATAAAAAACGTTGGATAAGCGTTATTTGTTCGGGTTATTGGACGTTAAAAATGGCGATATAATATCAAAATTAGAGAATATACTTTTAGGAAAAAATGAAAAATAGTCATTATTAGGGAGTAATCGCGATATCATATCGCAATAATACCCAGCTTATTTTGAAAGGGTATCCTTCGTTGTTTTTATTCGGGCTGGAAACATAATAATAACGTTTGTTTTTGTCGAAACTATTTATTTCTATTTGCTTGGTCATATGAGGATGAATTTCCTGATCGATTGTTACTTCTCTGTAATCAATCATTTCGTTCTTAGGTGTTTTATAATAAATTTTAAGTCTAATACGGGTAATTAAATTACAAGTATTATTCCGTAATAGAAAAGACTCGGTTTTGTCATTGATTCGTTTTTCAAATCCTATCATTTCAATGGGGTCTCTATTTGAAACCGTATCTTTTACATTGTTATTCTTATATGGGATAGTAGAAGTCTCTTCTATGCCACTTTGCATATAAGCGTTAATAGAGCTGGGGAAAATAAACAATAGTATTATCAATACGATAGATGTGCTGTATTTCATTCTTTAATAGTATTATACACAAAAATACAAAAATGTTGTATTGTTTATATTATTGAAAGTGAAAATATTATTTAAAAGAAAATTTTTAATGTTTGTTTTGTATCTTTACTTTTCCAATAGAAATGTTATGAAATATATAATCATTTGTCTTTTGTTGTTCTTCTCTTTTGGTGTTACAGCAAAGATTAAGGTAGGCGCAGATCAACAAGAGAGGTTAGTACCATTGTTACGGAATAAGAAGGTCGGATTAGTGGTAAATCATACCTCTATTTTAAGTGTATCTAAAGTTCATTTATTAGATACATTGTTAAGTCAAGGGATAAAAGTTCAAGCAATCTTTGCTCCGGAACACGGTTTTAGGGGGGAAGCAGATGCTGGAGAGTCAGTGAAAAATAGCCGAGATGTGAGAACTGGAATACCTGTTATTTCGTTGTATGGTAACAATAAAAAACCTACAGTTGAACAATTTTCAAACATAGATATTTTGGTATTTGACATACAAGATGTGGGGGCTCGTTTTTATACTTATATTAGTACGTTGTTTTATGTTATGCAAACATGTTCAGAGTCACATAAACCCATAATTATCTTAGACCGTCCAAATCCGAATGATTATGTAGATGGGCCTATAATGCAAGATGGTTTGAAGTCTTTTGTAGGTTTGTTGCCCCTGCCGGTTTTACATGGATTGACCGTGGGAGAATTGGCTCAAATGGTTGTTGGGGAACGTTGGTGCGGTGTTGAAGGACCAAAAGTGATGGTTATCCCTGTACTTGGATGGGAACATGGAGATAAATATAGTTTACCCATAAAACCATCTCCCAATTTGCCGAATGACGTTGCTGTGGCATATTATCCGTCGCTTTGTTTTTTTGAGGCTACTCGGTTCAGTATAGGACGGGGTACGGTGTTTCCATTCCAAGTTATTGGATATCCTGATAAAAAATATGGAAATTTCTGTTTTGTACCTCACACATTACCGGGTTTTGATAAGAATCCTTTACAAAAAGACCAGCGGTGTTATGGTATTGATTTGAGGCAGTCCGTTCCTCCTTGTGGACTTTCTTTGAAATATTTATTATATTTTTATCATAAATCTGATTTAGGCAGCAAATTTTTTTCCAGTCCTTCCTTTTTTGATAAATTAATGGGGAATAGTCAAGTGCGTATTGATATTATAAATGGGAAAGATGAATCCTTTATTCGAAATCGTTGGCATAAAGAATTAGTGGAATATCGAGAAATGAGAAAAAAATATTTGTTGTATCCAGATATGAGATGATTTATTATTATGAAAATATTTGTGTGCTAAATGTTATCAAAATAAATATATATATAGCAAAAAGTCTGCCTATTTGTCTAAAATCAAACAAAAAATACTATATTTGTGGCATGATAAAAAAATGAGCATTATTCTGCTATTTTGCAGAAAAGGCTGTTTTTTGTGTATTTTTATATGAAATAGTTTGTATTTCAGCGAAATAAGTAGAAAATAATATATTGTATAAAATGGCATTGATAATACCCAAACAGTATAAATTAAAACTTTTGCCTGAAACAACAGAGCAGGCAATTAAGACATTAAAGGTGTGCTTTCAAGATAAACTATCGAAAGCTCTGAATTTACGTCGGGTGACTGCTCCTCTTTTTGTTTTAGCTGGGACAGGTATAAATGATGACTTAAGCGGAAGTGAACGTGCAGTATCGTTTCCTATAAAATGTATGGGAGATAGGAAAGCTGAAGTCGTTCATTCTTTAGCAAAATGGAAGAGGATGAAGTTGGGATACTATGGTATAGCTCCAGGGTATGGACTATATACCGATATGAATGCTATTCGTGCAGATGAAGATTTGGATAATTTGCATTCTCTTTATGTCGATCAATGGGATTGGGAGCAGACGATAAAATTAGAAGATCGTAATTTAGATTACTTGAAGGATGTTGTTCGAAAGATATACGGTTTGATTAGAGAATTGGAATTAATGGTATATAATAGTTTTCCACATATTACTCCAGTTTTACCGGATGAAATAACTTTTATACATTCTGAAGAATTATTGCAGATGTACCCCGGTTTGTCTCCAAAAGATAGAGAAACTGAGGCTGCGAAGAAATATGGTGCCATTTTTATAATCGGTATCGGGAATGAGTTATCGAATGGGAAGCCTCATGATGGTCGAGCACCGGATTATGATGATTGGATAACGAAAAATTCTGATGGTTATTACGGATTGAACGGTGATATAATTTTATGGAATCAAGTACTGGAATGTCCATTCGAATTATCCTCTATGGGTATTCGAGTTGATAAAGATTCCTTATTGAAGCAGTTGGAAAAAAGAGGCTGTATGGAGAGGACTAATCTGGAATTTCATAAGTCATTGCTCAATGAGACTATTCCGTTATCTATTGGAGGAGGTATCGGGCAATCTCGCTTATGTATGTTTTTGTTACAAAAAGCCCATATTGGTGAAGTCCAAGCAAGTATTTGGCCAGAAGAGCAAATGGCTGAGTGTGCAGCTCATAATATTCCATTATTATAAATATAAAAGTTAGATAAGTAAAAAGAGTTGTTCCGCCTTGGTATACAAAATAAAGTATCATATACCAAGGCGGATTTTTTTTTGTAAATTTGCAACGAAACAGAAACAACAAACAACAAAAACTTATGTCATCTTTACGTTTTAGAGTTGTAGAGGAGGCTTTCAAAAAAAAGGCAGTTTATGTAGAACGTCCAGAAGAGCGTCCATCAGATTATTTTGCCAAATATGTATTTAATCGAGAGAAGATGTTGCGCTATTTGCCTCGAGATACATATAATTCTTTAGTAGATGCGATAGATAATGGAAAACCTCTGAATCGGGAAATTGCTGATACTGTAGCAGCAGGAATGAAACAATGGGCTATTGAAATGGGAGTTACCCATTATACACATTGGTTTCATCCTTTGACTGATGGTACAGCAGAAAAACATGACGCTTTTGTAGAACATGATGGAAAAGGCGGTATGGTGGAAGAGTTTTCGGGAAAGTTATTGATACAGCAAGAAGGTGATGCTTCGAGTTTCCCTAATGGAGGTATTCGTAATACATTTGAGGCCCGAGGATATAGTGCGTGGGATCCTTCTTCTCCTGCATTTATAGTGGGTGATACATTATGTATACCTACAATTTTTATTTCATATACGGGAGAATCCTTAGACTATAAGGCTCCATTATTGAAGTCTATTGATGCTGTAGGGAAAGCGGCGTTGGATGTTTGTCATTATTTTGATCCGAATGTGAAAAAAGTGATTCCTTATTTAGGTTGGGAGCAAGAATATTTTCTGGTAGATGAAGGTTTATATGCTGCACGACCGGACTTATTGTTGACTGGTCGAACTTTGATGGGGCATGAGAGTTCTAAAAATCAGCAATTGGAAGACCATTATTTCGGAGCGATACCTATCCGGGTTACAGCCTTTATGCAGGAGCTTGAGATTGAAGCTCTTAAATTGGGTATTCCGGTTAAAACCCGACATAATGAAGTGGCTCCGAATCAATTTGAGTTGGCTCCTATTTATGAGGAGTGTAATTTGGCAAACGACCATAATCAAGTAATTATGGAGTTAATGAGAAGAGTTGCGCGTCGCCATGGTTTTCGCGTTTTGTTGCATGAAAAACCCTTTAAAGGTGTAAATGGTTCTGGAAAACATAATAATTGGTCATTGGGAACAAATATGGGAGTTCCTTTAATGGCACCGGCAAAAACACCTCAAGGAAATTTGCAATTTGTTACTTTTTTAGTAAATGTGATGATGGCCGTATATAAACATAATGGATTGTTAAAGGCTAGTATATCTTCGGCAACTAATGCTCATCGCTTGGGTGCTAATGAGGCTCCACCTGCTATCATATCTATTTTTTTAGGTTCTCAAATGTCTAAGGTTCTTGATGATTTGGAAAATAGCTCAGAAGATGCAATTATCTCATTCGGTGATAAGATGGGGGTCAAGCTGAATATTTCTCAGATACCGGAGTTATTGATGGATAATACAGATCGTAACCGAACATCTCCATTTGCATTTACAGGGAATCGTTTCGAGTTTCGAGCTGTAGGCTCTTCTGCTAACTGTGCTTCAGCAATGATTGCTCTTAATTCAGCAGTTGCTTTTCAGTTGAAACAGTTTAAATTATCTGTTGATGAAAAAATAGCTTCAGGACAGGAAAAAGAGAAAGCCATTGTAAGTGTCATTCGTGAGTATATTAAGGAATCTAAGCCGATACGTTTTGATGGTAACGGGTATAGTGAGGAGTGGAAAGAAGAAGCTTGCAAAAGAGGGTTAGATTGTGAAACGAGCATTCCGCTTATTTTTGATGCATATATGCGTCCCTCATCAGTGGAGATGTTTTCTTCTGTAGGTGTGATGAATGCTGTTGAATTAGCGGCACGAAATGAGGTGAAATGGGAAACATATACAAAAAAAATCCAAATAGAGGCTCGTGTAATGGGTGATTTAGCATTGAATCACATATTGCCTGTGGCGACTCGTTATCAATCTCTTTTATTAGATACGGTATGTAAGATAAAAACTGTATTTTCTGAAGATGAGGCTGCAAAAATTTCAGCTAAAGATATCGATATTATACGAAAAATATCATACCATTCGTCTGAAATTCAAGAAAAGGTAAAAGCGATGGTTGATGCTCGCAAGTTAGCAAATAAAATAGAGAATGAACGAGAAAAAGCAATAGCTTATCATGATATGGTAGCTCCTAAAATAGATGAGATTCGTTATCATATAGATAAATTGGAGTTGATGGTAGATAATCAGATGTGGCCATTACCTAAATATCGGGAATTGCTGTTCGTACGATGAAATGATGATGGCGTTTGATAAATAAAAATCCTGTGATTATCTCTTCACAGGATTTTTATTTGATAGATGATATTTCTATTATTTACAAGCGAATAAAGTATTGTGATTGATGATGTCTTGGTATGTTAATATTCCGGCTTTAGATAGCTCAATTGTAACAGCTTCGCCATTGGCATTGTACATATCTACGTGATTGTCATCTATGAAAGTCATGAGTTTTATATTTTTCCCATTACTTATAGCAGACCATGATTTATCGTTCTTATTGAATACTAATTCTACCGCAGTATTTGTGTCTTCATTGGTAATAGTATATCCATTTTTGTGAGATTTTACTAGAAAGTTTGAGTTTTCTCCTTTGATATGTTGAACATTTTCTGCTACAGGATTTGAGCCTGACCAGAACTCGATAGAATTAATGACAAGATAATCTGCTACTAACGAAATTTCATATACAGGGATGATGCAAAATGCTAAGAATACAAGTTCGTTTACAAATTTATTACCTACATTGTTATTCCATCTGTGTAATTTGGAAGTTAAGGCAAAGGATCCAATACAAGAGGAAAATAAGAGACTACCACTAAGTAGTACTACAGCAAACATGGTTAATTTTCGTCTTTTCATAATTTTCTATTAAATTAAAAATTAAATAATCTTATATACAAATATATTCAATTTATTTTATTATTATAGTTACAATATGTTTTTTGTATGTTTTAGGGAACTAATTTTTGTGAACTTAACCAGTCAAACATTAATGTTTGCCACTCATTATAATATTTAAAACTTTTGTTGCAACCCCAACCGTGGCCGCCACTTGGAAATATATAAATGCTCGCCGGAATGCTGTATTTTTTTAATTGATTATAGAAAAGAGTACTATTGACAGTAGGTACGGATTTGTCATCGTCGCTCAATAATAAGAGGGTAGGAGGAGTTTGGGCAGAAACTTGTTTGTCGTTAGAAAAATATTTAATTAGATTTACATCTTCAGATTTATCTCCCAATAAATTAATTTTTGAACCTTGGTGAGTGTACATTTCTGTTAGAGAAATCACAGGATAGAATAATATCATAAAATTGGGACGGGATTGTTGATCAAAGTGGGTACCTAATGTTGACGCTAAATGCCCACCGGCAGAAAAGCCGCTTACACCTATCTTTTGGGGATCTATTCCCCATTCTGAGGCATGTGAACGGATTATTTTCATAGCTTCTTGTGCATCGGCCAAAGGTATATTATAGTGTCCGTTTGGGAGTCGGTATTTCAGAACAATACCCGCTATACCTTTTTGTCTTAAAATCTCTGCAAATTGGTGCCCTTCGTGTTGAATTGCTTCTAAAGCATATCCGCCTCCTGGGCAAATAAGAACAGCAGCTCCGGTATTCTGACTTTTCTCAGGGAGATAAATGTACATCTCAGCAACTTTGCAGTTTTCAATTCTACCTTCGCTAATGTTTCTTTCTTCTTCGGTTATGCCATTGTTTTCTTTGGGACCGTTAGGCCAAACTTTGATGTTGATGGGGTTACCGGCGGTTATAGATCCGGTGATGGTTAGTACAGCTAACATAGTTATCCATTTCATAGTTTTTATATTTTTTGGGTATTAATGAGGTATTTTCTTTTTATATGTTTCATAGTGAGAAAGGACTTCTTGTACATAGTTGAAAGTTTCTCTTCCTCTGAAATATCCGAAGCGGCAAACTTCATCATTAAAATATTCAGGATTACTTTTTAATAAAATGTATTCTGATACGTTTTTATCCCATTTATGAGGGTCTTTTCCATATTTTTTAGCTAATGCCATGGCATCTAAGATATGGCCTATTCCAGAATTATAAGCTGCTAAAATAAATTTAATGCGTTCTTCTTCAGGTTGTATTTTTGAAAAGCTTTTATTTAGTCCTTTGAGAATATCTACAGCTGTTGCAATATTGGTTTCCGGATTTTGTATATTTCCGGTCATTCCATGTTGATGGGCGGTTCGAGGCATAATTTGCATTATTCCTCTGGCTCCGGCCCAAGATACGGCGGAGGTATCAAATCTTGATTCTTTATAAGCTTGTGATGCTATTAGTCTCCAATCCCAGTTTATTTCTTTTGCATATTTTTTAAATAAGTTATCGTATATTGAAATTTGGCCTTTTTTTAGAGATAAAATAGCTGGAGCCGGAGGATTTTTACTAAGTTCGAAATATCGTTTCTGTATATTTTTGTATTGAGGGGTATTATTATTTTTTCTTACCCACTGATTTATAGCTTTAGCCAACGATGGAGAATCTACACGAACAGCCCATGATGACCGTTGGGGGAAGCTGACAACAAGATTGATATCTATATTATTATAGTATGTTTTATTGAGCTTCGCTATGTTATTATCAGCTAAAGTATAAGGAAGGTCTCCAACAGCGACCATTTCGATGAGGTCTTCTGTAACAAGGGTGTCTCGATTCATTAAATGGATGTTGATTCCTCCTCCTAGTTCATTGTTCAGGTTATTTATTCGGTTTTCGTATTTAGAATCTTTTTCCACATATATGTCTTTACCAATGAGTTCTGTCACATTACGTAGAGGTTTATATCCTTTTTTTTGAGGTTGTACTAGTACTTGGTGTGTGATGACTTCTCGTCCACAATGTAATATTTCTTTTTTTAAATCTCCTGTAATAGGTATGTCATAAGCAATAATATCTCCCTTGCCGGCTTTAAGCATTTCTATCAGTTTCCCAATATTTTCAGCAACTATGACTTTTAGCTTTAGTCCGTTATCTTCTGCAAACTGTTTGATTAATTCATATTCATATCCCATTTCTTCTCCTTTATATAAGAAATAAGATGTAGAACTATATAAGGTAAGTATTGTTAATTCTTTTCGTTCTTTTATCAGTTCGAAATCATCTTTCAAAGTTTCTTTTTCTGCTTTCTTTTGTTTGCAACTTACCCATGGGATTAGTAGAATTAATATAAAAAAAAGCTTATATCTCATGTTGACGATGATTATATTATCCGTTTAGTTTATGTGCGATAAAGTTGGTAAGAATATCTATCGCAACATGGTTGTTTCCACCTTGAGGTATTATTAAATCTGCATATCGCTTTGTTGGTTCTATATGTTGTAAATGCATAGGTTTCAGGACTTTTTCATATCTATCTATGACTTTTTCGACGGTGCGTCCTCGTTCTATAATATCTCGGTTTATAACCCGTATTAGTCGATCGTCTCCATCCGCATCTACAAATACTTTCATATCCATCATATTTCTTAGTTCTTTATCGCATAAGATAAGAATACCTTCAACGATGACGACATCTCGTGGATATATGGTAATTGTTTCATTGGAACGAGTACAGGAAAGATAAGAATAGATGGGTTGCTCTACCGTATGTCCGGCTTTTAATTCTTTTAGGTGTTTTACCAAGAGGGAAAATTCTATTGCTGCTGGTTCGTCAAAATTTAGAGTCAGTCGTTGTTCAAGAGGAAGGTGGCTGTTGTCTTTATAGTATGAATCTTGGGGAATAACCGTGACTTCACCTTCGGGTAAACTTTGAATTACTTTACGTACAACGGTTGTTTTTCCTGACCCGGTCCCTCCTGCAATACCAATTATCAACATATATTTAAAGATAAAGATGAAAATATAGTTATTTTTGTATCCGGATAATTTATCCGAATTAATATACAAATATAGTAAATTTTGATTGTCATATGGTTAAACACATTGTTTTATTTAAATTGAAAGAAATGGACTCTCCCGTAGTAAAGATGGAGATTATGAAGAATTTTAAATCGGGTTTGGAATCATTAAAATCGAAGATATCGGTCTTAAGATATATTGAAGTCGGAATTAATGAGAATCCAGAGGAGTCTTTTGATATATCTTTAATAACGGAATTTGATAGTATGGATGATATGAAGGCTTATGCTGTGCATCCAGAACATATTGCTGTAACACAGATAATAAAGGATGTCAAGGAATCTCGTTCTTGTGTCGATTATACTTTTTGATATAACTTTTGCATAAAATGGCAATAACATGTTTATTTTATGATTATTGCCATTTGTTTTACATACTTTTTTTATACCTTAGAGCCTGTAAAAATAAAATAGCTCTAGAGATATATGATTGAGAATAATGAAATTCCGTCTACAGTAAAACCCTATCGTCTGGGGCTTGCGTTGAGTGGAGGAGGTGCCCGGGGATTTGCTCATGCTGGGGCCATAAAAGCGCTTGAAGAGATGGAATTACGTCCAGATGTGATTTCTGGAGTGAGTGCAGGCTCTGTAATTGGGGCGTTGTATGCTGATGGCTATACTCCGGATGAAATTATTGATATGTTTGGGCGATTGAGCGTGAGCGATTTAGCGGAAATAACCGTTCCGAGATCGTCTTTTTTTAAGATAACAAAGTTTAGAAATTTTTTGAAAAAAGTACTTCGGTCAACCAATTTTGAGGATTTGTCAATACCTTTAGTCATTACCACAACAGATTTAGATAATGGTCGAAGTGTCTCATTTTCTTCTGGGCCTTTATTGGATGTGATTTGTGCATCATGTAGTATTCCTGTATTATTTTCTCCAGTTAATATAGAAGGAGTTCATTATGTTGATGGAGGAGTTTTTCGTAATTTCCCGGTAACACCGATAAGAAGTTCCTGTGATGTAATTATTGGGGTAAATGTCAATCCATTGGTTGCGAAAGAGTATAAGCAAAGCATTATTGATATAGCTGAGCGTTCCTATAGCTTTATATTTAAGAGCAATAGTATTATCGATTCTAAACTATGTGACATCCTTATCCAGACCAACGAGATAATTCAATATAATATTTTTGATATTGATAAATTGAGGGAGATCGCAAGATACGGATATCAAGATACTAAAGAAGCACTTTTGCTGAAAAGGGAGTCACGTAGTCTTGAAATTATTAGAGAGAGAAAATAAAGATTAATAAAAATGGAATAGGAAGTGTCCTATT
The DNA here is from genome assembly GCA_000803105.1 of Coprobacter secundus. GTDB lineage: Bacteria > Bacteroidota > Bacteroidia > Bacteroidales > Coprobacteraceae > Coprobacter > Coprobacter secundus. Next base: position 190,452 of record JTDA01000006.1, on the reverse strand, counting down.
TTGTGTTTGAATTTTATAATATATGAAGAAACAAAATAAGGTTATTATCTATCAGGTAATGCCACGATTGTTTGGAAATCAGAACAAAACTTGTAAAGTACGAGGAACTCTAAAGGAAAACGGAGTAGGGAAATTTGCCGATTTCACATCTAAAGTATTAAGGGAAATCAGGTTGTTAGGCTGTAACTATATTTGGTATACTGGGGTTATTGAACATGCTACTCAGACCGATTATTCGAAATATGGCATAGAAAAAGATAATGTATATGTTGTGAAAGGAGCAGCCGGTTCTCCATATGCGATCAAGGATTATTACGATATAGCCCCTGACTTGGCGGTAAATGTTCCTGATCGAATGCGAGAATTTGAAGATTTGGTTTCTCGTACTCATGATGCGGGTTTAAAAGTAATAATAGATTTTGTTCCCAATCATGTTGCTCGTCGTTATCATTCTGACGCTAAACCTGACGGAGTATCAGATTTGGGTGAAAATGATGATACACAGGTACATTTTAAGCCTAATAATAATTTTTATTATATTCCTCGTCAGGAGTTATCTGCCCAGTTTTATCTCGGAGAAGGACAGAATGCTTATGTTGAATATCCGGCTAAAGCTACAGGGAATGATTGTTTTGGAGCGTACCCTAACCGAAATGATTGGTATGAAACTGTAAAATTAAATTATGGTGTAGACTATATGCATGGGCGGAAAAAGTATTTTGATCCTATACCTAATACTTGGAATAAGATGCTGGATATATTATTATTTTGGTGTTCAAAAAAAATCGACGGTTTCAGATGTGATATGGCGGAGATGGTTCCGGTCGAGTTTTGGGGGTGGGTGATACCTCAAGTAAAAGTTAAATATCCGGATGTGAAGTTTATAGCGGAAATATATAATCCTCATGAATATAGATACTATATTTTTGATGGAAAATTTGATTATTTGTATGATAAAGTTGGATTGTATGATTTATTAAGGAGTATTATTTGTGGGCATGCATCAGCATCTCAGATTACACGGTGTTGGCAGTCTCTTGACGGTATAAATACGCATATGCTTAATTTTCTTGAAAATCATGATGAGCAACGTATTGCATCAAGCCAATTTGCACAAGATCCTTTTAGGGCTTTTCCAGCATTAGTTGTTGCGTCAATGATGAATGTAAATCCAATGATGATTTATTTTGGACAAGAACTGGGAGAGCCGGGGGCTGATGCTGAGGGCTTCAGTGGCCATGATGGACGTACGACAATATTTGATTATTGGAGTATTGAATCTGTCCGAAACTGGTATAATGGCGGGAATTGTAATACTGCATTGTTGACTAAAGAGCAGAAGGAATTAAGAGCTTTATATAAGAAAGTCCTTACATTATGCAATAAGGAATCTGCGATTTCCTCTGGGACATTTTTTGATTTAATGTATGTAAATTTAGATAATCCTGCTTTTAATGCAAATCGACAATATGCGTTTTTAAGAAAATATGGGCAAGAAATGTTGATTATTGTTTCCAATTTTGACGAGTTTGATGTTTCGGTAGGAATAAGAATTCCTCAACATGCATTTGATGTCATGAAAATCCCTCAAGGAGAGTGGAAATGTACAGATTTGTTGAGCAAAGAAACGTTGTTATATAATATTTCTCCTGACAGTCTGTTTACTACTTCTATAAAAGCTCATGGAGCAGTTATATGGAAAGTAGTTTTTGACGAAGATAAAGAATAACAAATAAAATAGACATTTAGTTCTTTGATTTAAAATAGAAATTATACCTTTGCAGAAAATTAACCAATAGAATTTATTCTAAAAGCACAATGAGCCAGAAACTCCCCTTTAAGATTTTCTCGGGAACCAACTCCCGTTATCTTGCTGAAAAGATATGTAATAGTTTGGGTTGTGAATTAGGAAACATGAAGATCCAGCACTTTGCTGATGGAGAATTTGGTGTTTCTTTTGAAGAATCGATCAGAGGATGCCAAGTTTATTTGGTACAGTCAACATTTCCTAATTCCGATAATTTAATGGAGCTTTTATTGATGATTGATGCAGCGAAGAGAGCCTCTGCAGCATCGATAATCGCAGTTGTTCCTTATTTTGGTTGGGCGCGTCAAGATAGAAAAGATAAGCCGCGTGTATCTATTGCAGCTAAACTGATTGCCGATTTATTGAGTGTTGCTGGTATCAGTCGCTTGATAACGATGGATTTACATGCCGACCAGATTCAAGGATTTTTTAATGTTCCAGTAGATCATTTATATGCGTCGTCTGTATTTGGTCCTTATATTTCTTCTTTGAATTTAGAGAATATGGTTATTGCTACTCCGGATGTCGGTGGATCTAAACGTGCCAATTCTTATGCGAAATATTTCGGAGTTCCTTTGGTTCTTTGCCATAAGTCAAGAGCCAAGGCTAATGAGGTAGAAAGTATGACTGTAATTGGAGATGTCGAAGGCAAGAATGTAATATTGATAGATGATATGGTAGATACGGCAGGTACTATTACGAAAGCTGCTGATTTGATGATTTCAAAAGGGGCATTGTCTGTACGGGCAATTGCGAGTCATGCTGTAATGTCGGATCCTGCTACTCAGCGCATAGAGTCTTCTAATATGACAGAGATGGTATTTACTGACAGCATTCCTTATTGTAAAGGGTGTTCTAAAGTGCATATTATAAGCATCGCTGACATATTTGCGGATACTATTCGAAGAGTGTATGAGAATGAGTCTATTAGCTCTCAATACATTATTTAAAAGAATTTTATTATTTATAATTTTAAGAAGCCTCGTGCCGAAATGGTATGAGGCTTCTTATTTGTTGCATATTTGATATATTCGGTAATCTGTTGTGTAATGGGGATTCAGATGAGATATATATTTTCGGTTATAAAGAATGCGTGTTGGATATTATTGTCCAAACACGCATTTTTCATTTGTTGAGTTTTTTATCGAATGATCAGTTTTATTTGTTTTTGACCGACACGTACGATAGCTGATTGTAAAGTTGTAGGTATATGGTTCAACCCATTCTGAGCTTTTATCGTATTCGTCAGCTTTCCATCTAAAGTAAATATATAGATAATTGAATCTTTTGTCGTATTTACGAGAATTTCTCCGTTTGTTGCATAAATCGATGTTTCTATGGAACCGAAATTTTCGATTTTAGTCGTTATTTCGTCTGTTGTAAAAGATTCTTTATCAGATATTGCTTCATTTCCCGCTTTGTCATTGACACTTACTGTAAAATAGTATTGAGTATTTGCTTCTAGATTTCGAATAGTCTCGCTGTACATTGTGTTTTCAGAAGATGCGTAAATTTCAATAGGATCTCCGAATGGAATGAATGTCATTATATTATCTTCGTTTAATTTCTCGATGTATAATTGTATAAAATATTTGTAAGCGAAATCTACTCCAGACCATCTTGCTTCGAATGAATTGTTCGTTATGTTATTTGCTATAATTGTTGTAGGAGCATATAAAGTTTCTGTATTAAAAGTCGTCGATAAAAGAGGTGCACTATATAAAGTATCTTTGCTTACTGGATCTTCAACAACCGATTCGAGTGTATAATAATAAGTCGTGTTGGGAAGTCCCGATTCGACAAGATGTTTTAATTCGACATTCTCTGTCATACCATTTTTTACATTAAAACTTTCCTTGATAGAACCATCTTCATTATAAATTATTCCTCTATAACTATCGACTCCTTCTACAGCAGACCATCGAATTTCAAAAGATGAGGTAGTTATATTTTCGACAGTTGTTATTTCTGGAGAGGCGAGAGCCATTGTCTTGATTGTTAATGTTTCTGCTTTCGATTTTATTTCATCTATTTGAGCTGATACCTCTACCTTATATTCTGTACCAGGCTTTAATCCTGTTATTATATATTGAGAATTTACTATGCTGTCTTGTTGTACAACGATTCCTTCTTCTTCGTTCGAGGCTGTTATGGAATATATGATGTCCGACAAATCAATAACATCCCAGCTTAAAGGAATTGTTGTATATGAAGTTTTATTACTCTGTAAATTATTGATATCTAATCGATATCCTGTCAGTGGGATATTTATTGTATCATTTCCGTCGGTAGCTCGTAAAGTGGCAGAGTGTTTTCCTGAAGAGACAGGATTGTATTTAATGAATACCGGAAGTATGCCATAAGCGGATTTCAATTTGGTTTCTTCATTGATCTCCATAGAGAATGATTTGTCATCGGATATCAACTCAACATCGATAAGTTTAGTTACATTTGAATAATTGATATTTACTGTTTGTTCTATTATGTCCGGCTCGGAAGAGTTCGTTGTGAATACTTGAGGTGCATTATCATTAGAAATATAATGAGCCAACGTTATTTTTATATTACGTATATATTTATTCATCGTTGCTCCGGTCGTTGTATAGAATTTTAGTTTTACAGCGTTTCTGCTTAGTTGGAAATTCGCAGTTTGCCAATCGGTAGACTGCTCTGGAGATCCTAGATAATTTTCTGTTCCGTCTTTTAGGATTTCGGCGACTTTTACGTTTTGTATTCCTCCCCAACTTTTTGAATGTTCATAGGTTAGAAGTTCCGGTTCTCCATTCTCTATAGGGATATTTATCGTAAGAGTAAAAACTGTGCTTTTGTTATATTCAGTATTTTCATTCATTATGTAAATATCAATATTCTCTACGGTAATATTTGGGGATGTCGCTACAGTTGTGAAACCATTTTCTTCATAAGCTGTGACAGTATAGTTATATGTTCTATCCTTTATCAAGCCATTTGTATATATTTGATAGAAGTCTTTCCCAACTTCTATTTCTGAAGTTTTAATCGGTTCGGATACACCGATCTCATATATGTTTAGTGTATATTTAATAGCACCATTTACCGCATTCCATTTTGCCATAAATCCATCAGGATAAATATCTGAATTCGTGTTAGGTAAAATTTCGGCAATTCCGATATGGGTTTTTAATGTCTGAGTTTGCGACGCTTTTCCGATAAAAAGATTCCCATTTGCTTTTACAATACCTTTAACAGTGTATGTGTAGTTTGTGTAAGGGGATAATTCGGTTATTGTACCAGATGTCGTTTCGAATTCTTGAGATTTTATTAGAGTACCGTCAGATGTGTAAGTTTCGATGAGATAAGCATTGGCTCCTTCTATAACTTCCCATGAGGCTGTGAAATTATATGAATCGACAGATTCTGTTTTTATATCGGTCGATATAGGTATATTTTGTGTATTGGCTGTTGTGGTGCTTGCTTCTGTTTGTTTGCCATCGATTACAGCACTGACTTGTATTGTATAATTTGTATTCGGTGCTAAATTCGAGATTATATAGTTCGTGTCGGGAATATTTTCTATATGAGCGATTTCCGTATTATTTGCATCGAGTACTGTTATATGATATGTTGCATTTTCTCCTAAGCTGTCCCAACTGATGGGTATCTGAGAGCAGTTGGTGATTCCGGATGTCAATCCCTCAACGTGAGCTATGGTATAAGATCCGGTTACAGGAATTGAAAGTTCTGTATTTCCATCAGTAATTTTTATATTTGCAGAATGACTGCCTTCTGTAGTCGGGTTATAGCGGACGGTAATATTCCATCTACCGTGACCAATACCTTGCATACTTTCTTCTTTAGCTGTAACGGAAAATAATTCGTTGTCAGATGATACCGATAGATTATTAGTCAATCCAGAATAATTGATTATGAGATTTTGTTCTTGTTGCGGTGTTCCTACGGAAAATTCTGATAATTGCGAACCTTGCTCTATATAATAAGCTAATGTTACTTTTATATCTTTAGTGTATTTTTTTAATGTTCCGCTCAGTGTAAATGTAATTTGTTTTGCATTACGATTTAAATTATAAGATTGTGTTTGATATGAGGTCCCAGGTGATACTTTACCTAATGTATTTATGGTTCCGTCATTCAAGATTTCTTTAATTTCGATATTGCCTAAACCTGCGGTTTGCCTTTTATGGCTAAAAGTCAATATTCCTGGTTCCCCGATTTCAGTCGGAATATTTATAGTCCTGTTACTTGTACTTTCGGAGGTTTCATTTACTAAATCTACTTGAGCGTCGATAGTATTGCTTGTAAATAGGCATAAAGCAAGTAAAAGATATTTCTTTAAAAAATGTAATAATTTAATCATATAGAAAAGTTTATAATATTTTTAATACATATAAAAATCAAATTTCGTTACAAATGTATATCTTTATTTTTTAAGTAGGTTGAGAATTCGGCGAAAAAATAAATATGTTTGATTTCCTTATGTGTTAATAATCAGTCGATTTTATTAAAAGTAGAACACTTATTCTTAAAAATGGAACATTTTTTTGATTTACTTATATAAGGGGAAATGAGAGTTTGGTTTTTTTAACATTATATAGTTTTGTCTTTTGTCGCATTAGGTCGAATGTTTTTATCAAATGGTTTTAATTATTGGTATTCAGACTATTATAATGAGTACATCGATGCGTATTATACATCGTTTCTTTCTATCATAAAAATGACTACCTTTGTGCTCGAATTTAAGAATGGAAATATGATTACAGTAAATAATTTAGCCATACAGTTTGGTAAACGAATACTTTTTCAGGATGTAAATTTGAAATTTACACCAGGTAATTGTTATGGAATAATAGGGGCTAATGGAGCCGGGAAATCGACGTTGCTTAAAGCTCTGAGTGGACAGATGGATCCTACACATGGAACGATATCTTTGGGAGCAGGGGAAAGATTGTCTGTTTTGAGCCAGGATCATTTTGCGTTTGATGATTTTACAGTTATTGATACAGTATTGATGGGACATACAGTTTTGTGGGATATCATGAAGGAAAAAGACGCATTGTATAATAAAGCCGATTTTAGTGATGCTGATGGTATTCGTGTATCTGAGTTGGAAGAAAAATTTGCGGAACTTGAGGGTTGGAATGCCGAAAGTGATGCGGCAAATCTGTTGAGTGGACTAGGTATCAAAGAAGATTTGCATTATATGTTGATGAAAGATCTCAGTGGGAAACAAAAAGTCCGTGTTTTATTGGCTAAAGCTTTATTTGGACAACCTGACAATTTGTTACTTGATGAGCCGACCAATGACCTCGACCTTGAGACCGTAATGTGGCTGGAGAATTATTTATCTAATTTTGAAAATACGGTATTGGTTGTATCCCATGACCGGCACTTTCTTGACTCGGTGTGTACCCATACTGTAGATATAGATTATGGTAAAGTCGAATTATTCGCTGGAAATTATAGCTTCTGGTATGAATCGAGCCAGTTGGCATTACGTCAGCAACAACAGCAGAACAAAAAAGCTGAAGAAAAGAAGAAAGAATTGATGGAATTTATCCAGCGTTTTAGTGCGAATGTTGCAAAGTCTAAGCAGACAACCAGTCGTAAAAAAATGTTGGAAAAATTAAATATAGAGGAGATAAAACCATCTTCGCGCCGTTATCCGGGAATTATTTTTACTCCAGATCGTGAGCCAGGAAATAAAATATTAGAAGTAAAAGGGTTAGAAAAATCAATTGAAGGGACTTTACTATTCAAAGATGTAAATTTTACGGTTGAGAAGGATGATAAAATTGTTTTTATCTCTCGTGATCCTCGAGCTATGACGGCATTGTTTGACATAATTAATGGAGAACTTAAAGCCGATGATGGTACGTATGAGTGGGGACAGACTATTACTACGGCTTATTTGCCGTTGGACAATTCTTCATTTTTTAATACTGATATGAATCTGGTAGATTGGTTGGCTCAATTTTCAGAGGATACAAGTGAAATATATTTGAAAGGTTTTCTGGGAAAAATGTTATTTTCTGGTGAGGAAATATTAAAAAGTGCTTCTGTCCTTTCTGGGGGTGAAAAGATGAGGTGTATGATTGCCCGGATGATGATGAAAAATGCTAATACAATGGTGCTTGACTCACCGACCAATCATTTGGATTTAGAATCGATACAAGCATTTAATAATACGTTGCGGACATTTAAGGGTAATATTTTGTTATCTTCGCATGACCACGAGTTTATAGAGACTGTATGCAATCGTGTGATAGAGCTTACACCAAAAGGCATTATTGACAAAATGATGGATTATGATGATTATATTACTGATGAAAAAGTGGCTGTATTACGTACACGGCTGTATAGTTAAGATTTAATTGGATATAAATACAGGAATGGGGCTTTTATGCCCCATTCCTGTATTTATATCCAATTAATTTAATAAATTAAGCTTACATTATCTATCCATAAAATATTTCCGGGAGCTCCAATATAGGCACCACCGTGGCTAGATGTAAATTGTAATACCATATGAGTTGGTGTTTCGTCTGTTTCGGCCCAACCGACTTCTTTTATGGGAACGTTTTTACCTTTACTATTTAGAGCATATCTTTCTTCTACTTGTATACGCATATAATCTTTATATTGAGGATGTTTTGTTATATCTCCATATAAGATTTCATATTGAGCGTTATTTATCCAATCTGTATCTTTGGTGTAATAAGTGACCATTGTTCCTACTCGTTTGGCATATATGTTTCCGTCTTTGTCTTCCCACCGTTTTTGTAATAGCAATATTACGCCAGACATATCCATACCATCTACTTTGGAAGTTCTCCCGAAACCGGTAGCTTTGACACGATATTTTTCCGGAGCCATTTTTACTTTATAATCGAACTCGATAGCTTTGGGCTTTTGAGTAAAAGCAACTCCCGAGTTGAGGAGGCTTTGTGGATTTTTAGGACTTTTGATGGGCTCTAATACGGAGCCGAGAAATACAGAGCCTGCGGCTAAGACAGTAATATCTACAATTCCCATTACTTTGACCGATTCCATACGAGTCTCAAGACGTGCACAATATCCATTCCCTCTTTTTTCAGGGAAAACGGAAGTATTTGTTTTGACGATTCTCGCTACTTTTGCCATAACATTTGAATTGGCCCAAGGAGAACCACCTCTGTTATGATAAGGAGTGTTGCCATCTATTGTAGCAGTTGGTCCTAACTCATATAGTAATTTTGTATTACCACCTATTATGCCTGATTCGTGAATATGGCGGGTAACCCATTGATCCATGTTTCCGTATGCTATAGGTACATTTTTTTGAGCAGAGGATAATGAAATACAGCTGCCTATAAAGGCGCAAATCAATAAACTCTTTTTAGTAAGATCCATTTTTTTACAAATTACAAATTACAAACTATATCCCCATTGATCAAGAGCAAATCCCCAGTTTTTTTCTACAATTTTGATAGTACGCTCATCGTATTTATACTGGTTCTTTTTATAACCCTTTTTCTTACTGAGATATTTTTCTATATCGGTTTTTGATTCTTCAAATCCAGGAAGACTAAGGTGCCTGTATATTTCTTGTGTCATATCATAGGCGTTGGACTCAAAATCTTCAAATTTTACTTCAATTAAATTGTTCGAAGGTATGAGATGTTTTTCTTCTTCAAATTTATAGAAAAGCTTGCGATATACTTCGATTAAATTGTCTTCTATTTGCTGATTGGTTATATCTTGTAATCGTAGAGGTTGTATCGTATTTGTGAAAAAGCTTCGGGTACTTTCGAATACTGTATAAGGATTTCTTTTTAAATAGATGAATTTTGCATTTGGAAACATTTCCACTAAAGTTTTTACACGTCCAGTATGGGGCGGATTTTTGCTTAAGAACTGTTGTCCGTGGGTATTATATAGTGATATTTTTATTAGTTTTAGAAATGTTTCTTTAAATATTTTTTTTTCTTCTTCGGTAATATTATTGAACAATAAATATTTGTCGCAATACTCCATTGTATGTTTAGGCAGAAACCAAAAATTGTAAAAGGTATATGGCATCATATTGGCCAAGGCAAACTCTTCTTCTTGGGGAAGGTCTACTTTTAACTCCATATTATCTGTAGGTCGTTTGTCTGGCATGAGGAAAGCCATATTCTTCTTGAAAAAACTTTGTCCCCAAAGCATCAGATGTGGGAAAACAGTTTGATAAGTCGTGTTATAACCAAAATGTTTATCGCAAGAAAATACATTGTGAACAAAGGTTGTACCACTTCTCCAATGGCCCAGAATGAAGACTGGATCCATTTCGAGTGATTTATCTGCCAATATCTTTTTATACTTTTTCTCTTCTAACGGAGTAAGTGAACTCAATAACCGGCATACAGCTTTTGTCAATCGGAATTTTTGCTGGAAATTTTTATCTATTGTCCGCCCCTCGGTGATAGCCTTGAACGTTTTCCAGTCAGCCCCCACTAAAGTATTAATGGGTAGTTTATCAAATTGAAGTAGTCCCATTTTATTTCTTTTCAGTGATACATTTTACTGGAATTCCTTGTCTTTCCAATTCTTTACAAATTTTGATTATTGCATTGTAGTGCTCTTGTCCTATACCCAATTGCGGGAGGTCTAGCGTTGCAAAGCTTTCTTCAATACTCATATCTTTGGCATCGACCCGATTAATAATCATACCTACAGCACTTGTGTTGTTGGTAATCGGGTCAATCAGGATAAATGCACCAGTATGTTTATTTTTCTCGTATGGGTCAAAGAATATCTCTTTACCTGTAGTAATAACAACTTTTCCTATTTCATTTAATACAAGTTTTTCAGAAGGAGATTGTTCCATCGTGTTGATATTTACCTTGTATTTGATTTTGTCGATTCGGGCACGTGTTACGTTTGTGGTTTGTTTGATGAAGAATTGTTTGTTAGTATCCATATCTTCTTCGTCCATCCAGACTAACATAGCTTCGAAGTTTCGATCCATCATCGGTAGGTTGTCGGGATGTACCAACATTTCTCCTCGAGAAACATCTATTTCATCTTCGAGGGTAATTGTGATGCATTGAGGAGGGAAAGCATATTCTAATTCTCCATCATAAGTAACAATGCTCTTAATACGAGATTTTTTCCCTGAAGGAAGAGCTATAATTTCATCACCTTTTCTAACAATTCCAGAAGCTATTTTTCCACTAAATCCTCGAAAGTCAAGATTTGGGCGGAGAACGTACTGAACAGGATATCTGAAATCTGAGAAATTGCGGTCTTGATCAATGGGGACTGTTTCTAAATAATCGAGCAATGCCTGACCTCTATACCATGGTGTTCTGTCCGATTTTTCTACAACATTGTCTCCGTCGAGGGCAGATAGGGGGATACAAGTGACGTCACTTATTCCTAATGGTGTAACAAAATTCTTATATTCAGCAACAATATCATTAAATCGTTTCTCATCGAAATGTATTAAGTCCATTTTATTGACAGCTAAAACGACATGTTTGATACCGAGTAAAGATACCAGATAAGTATGACGGCGGGTTTGTGTAATGACACCAGTACGCGCGTCAACCAATATAATTGCCAAGTTTGCAGTCGAACCTCCGGTAATCATATTTCGTGTGTACTGTTCATGTCCCGGAGTATCAGCAATGATAAATTTTCTGTTATTAGTAGAAAAGTATCGATAGGCTACATCAATAGTAATCCCTTGTTCTCGCTCTGCTTTTAAGCCGTCAAGCAAAAGAGCATAATCTATATGCTCTCCGGCATTTCCCATTCGTTTACTATCTCGTTCAAGAGCGTCGAGCTGGTCTTCATATATTTTTTTGCTGTCAAATAATAAGCGCCCGATAAGGGTAGATTTACCATCGTCAACAGAACCTGCAGTGAGAAACCGAAGTAAATCTTTCTGTTCATCTTTATCGAGGAATTCTTTTATATTAAGTTTTTCTGCCATAGTCGTTCAATATATTAAAAGTAACCTTCCCGTTTTTTCTGTTCCATACTGGCTTCTTGATCAAAATCAATTACCCGGGTAGTTCGTTCAGATTTTGTAGTTGTCATCATTTCCTCTACAATTTTCTCAATTGTATCAGCAGTACTTTCTATAGCCCCCGTTAGTGGATAACAGCCGAGAGTACGGAAACGTACCATCATGTTTTTTGCTTTTTTACGGTATTCCTCAGGCATTCGGTCATCATCAACCATTATTAGATTTCCGTCGATATTTACAATGGGTCTTTCTTTAGCAAAGTAGAGAGGTACAATAGGAATATTTTCGAGGCGGATATATTGCCAGATATCGAGTTCTGTCCAGTTTGATAAGGGGAATACACGTATACTTTCTCCTTTGTGAACACGTCCATTGTATATATCCCATAATTCGGGGCGTTGATTTTTAGGATCCCATTGATGGAATTTATCTCGAAAAGAATATATACGTTCTTTGGCACGGCTTTTTTCTTCGTCTCGGCGGGCACCGCCAAATGCTGCATCGAACTTGTATTTGTCTAATGCGTGTAATAGTGCTTGGGTTTTCATCAAATCAGTGTGAACTTTACTGCCGTGTGTAAATGGGCCTACTCCAGCTTTGAAAGCTTCCATATTTGATTCTACGATAAGATTCCAACCGTATTTTTTTGCATATTCATCTCTAAATTGAATCATTTCTTTGAATTTCCATTTACTGTCGATATGCATTAAAGGAAACGGTACTTTTCCTGGAGCAAATGCTTTTTCGGCTAAGCGCACCATAACGGACGAATCTTTTCCGATAGAATAAAGCATAACAGGATTTTCAAATTCAGCGGCAACTTCACGTATAATGTGTATCGATTCCGCCTCTAGTTCCTGTAGGTGGCTTAATTTATAATTTTCTGCCATTCTTATATATATTTTAATTATTATCTTATTTATTCATTTAATTTTATTTTAGGCAATATGAGCTCTAAAAGTAGTTTTATAGACTCTTCAATAGATAAAACAGAAGTATCTAGTGTTAAAGCTGGGCATTCTGGGGCTTCAAATGGGGCAGATATTCCAGTGAAATTTTTTATCTCTCCTTTCCGGGCTTTAGCATATAGACCTTTGACATCTCGTTGTTCACAAATGGCAAGAGGTGTATCTACAAATATTTCTAAAAAATCGTCTTTTCCTATAATATCGGCAGCCATTTTTCTGATACTATTACTTGGACTGATAAATGCAGCTATTGTTATAATTCCGCTATCTACGAATAATTTGCTTACCTCTGCAATACGTCTAATATTTTCGATTCTGTCCTCTGGAGAAAATCCTAAATTGTTATTTATACCTGAACGGATATTATCTCCGTCAAGGATACGACATAATAATCCTCTTTTGTGTAATTCGCGTTCGAGAGCGATGGCGATGGTACTCTTGCCTGAACCTGATAGTCCGGTAAACCATATCATGATACTTCGTTGTTTAAGCAACTTCTCTTTGTCTGAGCGTTGTAACATTCGATCGAAAATCGGATATATATTATTTTTTGTTTCCATATCTTTTTTTAAAATTCCCAGAATAGGGGAACTAAGAATACTGATAATATAAATGTTATAAAATTAAGGGGTAATCCGAATCTGACAAAATCTGTAAATTTATAATTTCCGATACCTTGTACAATTAAGTTTGTTTGGTAACCTATCGGTGTAGAGAAACTTGCTGATGCTGCCATACAAATCACGACGAAGAAAGGTGTAGGATTGACATTTAACTGTGTTGCTACAGACAATGCTATCGGAAATGCTAATGCTGCCGCTGCATTATTGGTGATTACCTCAGTGAATAAATTTGTGATAATAAATATAATAGCTAATAGAGCGTGAGGCCCAAGGCTGTCAGCCATAGAGATAATTTTAGATGCCAGTAAATCTGCAAATCCGGAATTCTCCATAGCTTTACTAATTGCAAAAGCACAAGCTATTGTAATTAATATATCCCAAGATATATATTTGGTATATTTTTTGGGTGGAAAAAGTTTGGTCCACGCCATGATAATAGTAGTAATGGATACAAAGAAAAACATATCGAGTTGAACTCCGGGAATTATGTTTTTCATACTTGGGAGTTCTCCGATGGTCGCTCCTATAATCATTATAATTAAAAGAGTGAGAGCTAACCAGCGCTTCTTTCGTTGTTTTTCGTCTTCTTCATGCTCTTTTCCATTTGCTAACATGAGGAAGACTGATGATTCTCCCCAGGTGGGAATAAAGTTCTCGTTTGCCATCAAAACGAGTGTATCACCTTCCCTAAAAATCTCATTATCTAAGTTTTTAGAGATACTCTGACCGCTTCGCTTTATTTCTTTAACTGTAGCTCCGTAGTGTCGTTCAAATCCAAATTCTTTTACCGTTTTCTTTATACCGGGAAATCGGGGACCAATAACTGCTTCTACTCGATGTAGTTCTTCTGCAGGAGTCTCTCCTTCTTCCTCATTTACAACATCAGGGCGTTTTGCAGGTAGTAGTTTATTTGAGAAACATAGGATATATGTAATTCCTGCTATAGCTATAAATATACCGACTTTACCTAATTCAAACATGGAAAATCCTGAACGGCCGGTTTCGAGAATCATACCATGAACAACCAGATTGGTAGATGTTCCGATTAAAGTGCATACGCCACCTAATATGGTAGCGTAAGATAGGGGTATAAGGAAACGTGTAGCTGGCAGATTTACTTTGTTTGCCCATCTTTTTATAATTGGAGCGAATATAACGACGACGGGTGTATTATTCAGAAATGCAGAAATACCTGCTATTGCTGGTAACATTCGTAATTGACTTTTTGTTACAGTTGTTTTTTTCTCAGGCAATAGTTTTTTTATTAATTGACTTATCGCTCCAGTTTGTCTTATTCCTTCGCTGACAAGGAATAGCATTGCAACAGTAATCATCCCTTTATTGCTGAAACCTTCGAGAAGTTCTTTAGGAGATAGTATCCCTGCACAAAGAAACAGAACGACAACTGAAAATAATACCATTCCTGGCCGCATTAAATCATAAATTAATGCGGTAATCATTCCAGCAATTAATATTAAGGTGAATATTATTTCAAATGTCATGATATTATATTTTAATTCTATTTTGTTCGACGATAAACCATGGATTCAACAAGTTTTCCTTGTTATATATTAGAGGAACATTTTCTCCTGCTTGATATATTTCTTTTCCAGCACCTTTGGCAATTGCGTGTCCTGCAGCAGTATCCCATTCCATTGTTGGAGCAAAACGCGGATATATATCAGCTGTCCCTTCTGCTACCAGGCATATTTTTAT
This sequence comes from Coprobacter secundus, assembly GCA_000803105.1. GTDB lineage: Bacteria > Bacteroidota > Bacteroidia > Bacteroidales > Coprobacteraceae > Coprobacter > Coprobacter secundus. The sequence continues at coordinate 175,350 of JTDA01000006.1, read as the reverse complement.
AGAACTCCCACTAGATATTATTTCTATATTTTTGTTTTGCTTTTTAATATTCTCGATAAATGACTCTGTTTCAGTGCTTAGATGAGATCGAGATGCTACAATAATTGTATTTTTATGTTTTTTTAAAAAAGGAAGTTTTTTCCCTTGGGTACGGATAGAAGACCAATCAACAGTTTCTTTGTATTCGATGTCTGTAATTTTATAGGACCCGATTGTCTCTGTTGAGAAATAGAGACTTTTTTTCACGGGAATATATATAACTCCCAATATTGGGACTCCCTTGTTGATTAGTGCAATATTGACAGTAAATTCTCCATTACGTTTGATGAATTCTTTTGTACCGTCAAGAGGGTCTACAATCCATAAGGTTTCCCAGTTTTTTCGTTCTTGATAGGGAATATTTTGTCCTTCTTCGCTCAATATTGGGAATGGAGTTTGATTCAGATAAGATATAATCGTTTTGTGTGCAGTCTTATCGGCAATCGTTAAAGGAGAGTTATCTGCTTTTCGTTCGATTTCGAAATCTGACTGAGGATCATTGTATATCTTTAAAATATCATTTCCTGCTTTTAGGGCTGCAATGATAGCTATCTCTAAATAGGCTTCTTTCATCTGCTTGGTTTTCTAAGATTACAAACATAATTATAAATGCGTTTATTTCATATACATATCATCCTTAATTCTTTATTTTTAGTAATAAAAAACAGAATAAATTATCTTTATATACGAAATTTTAAATTTATTAGCATTTCAAATATTGCCTTTATAAATATCTAAAATTGCAAAGTTTTCTAAATTTAAATTTTTTGGTATATGTTTTTTTAGATATGAGATGATATTTTCGGGGCTACCGTTTTTTATAATTACTTTCTTATTTTTGTCCAAAAGAAATAATGTCGGGGATGTCCGTAAGTCATACCATGAGTTCTCCATTATCAGTTGTTTTTCATCACATCCGTCGATCCATGATTCAGGGAAATATAGTTTTTGGGATTTCCATAATTCCATATCTCCAAAAGGATATACTCCTAAAATTACTACCATCTTTTGGCTAAGCATAGAGCTTAGTGTTGTATCTGCTGATAATATTGTTTTGGCTTTTTCACAACTATTACAGTCTGGGTCATTAAAAAAAAGGATAAGATAGGGACTTTCTATTGAATATAAAGATATTCTTTCTCCATTTCGTTTGTAAATGGGAAAATCTTGGGCTGGACTTCCTACCCGGTTTTTTAATGCAGTTTCGAGTAAGATTTGTGGGCGTATTTTTTCATCATCTTTTAATGTTTCGGATTTTAATGTTTCTTCTAATGATGTGATATAAAGTTCGTCGTTGTAAAAAGGTGAATCTGGGTCTCCTAAAATATCTTCACACAAACTACTTAGCAAGTTTATATCGTGCTTGTTGTTACGGTTCCAGTCATTAAACATTAGTTGTATTTGTATTTTTCCTGAATCAAGAGGCAATTGTTGTAGCATCTTAGCAAAGTCAAGGAATATGTTCTCTGCTTTTTCATGACGTTCGGCACGATTTCCTTCGAGTTTTATATTATTCCAGTATTTCCCGTGGGGATATGAGTATGAAGGAAAGATATATAATAAACATATTACGATTCCTGTCGTTTTTAGTAAAGATATATTACGAAAACTTTTCTTCATACTGTTTTTATTTTTAGCATAAACGGGGCATTTCTAAAAGAGATGCCCCGTCAATGGGAAATATAATTTTTTTATCTACGGTTTTTCCGTTGTTGCCGTAATGCTGCTTCTTGTTGCCGCTGAGCTTCTTCTAATCGGGCCATAAATCCTGATTTTTTGCGTGGTTTTTTCTGATTTTCTTTCAATTTGGCCAATACCTTTTCTTCATTAATACACTTGCGAAATACATAAGTTTGTATTATAGTAATTAATAAAGAGACAAAATAGTAATAGCTCAATCCTGATGCATAATTATTGAAAATGAATAAGAACATCAAAGGCATGAGATACATCATCATTTTCATGCCAGGCATTTGTTGTTGCCCAGCTGTACTATCCATATTTATTTTGGTATATAAAATGTTCGTTATAGTCATTAATAAACAGAATAAACTTATGTGATTGCCGAAATATGGAGTAATGATGGGGATATAAGCATCCCAGCTGAATATCGCATCATATGAAGATAAGTCGTCGGCCCAAAGGAAAGACTGCTGCCTTAATTCAATGGATGACGGGAAGAATGCAAACATAGCTAATAGAATGGGCATTTGTAATAACATAGGGAGGCATCCACTCATTGGATTGATTCCAGCTTTGCTATATAGATCCATTGTTGCCCGTTGACGTTCCATAGCTTTGTCTTGTCCTGGATATTTAGCATTTATTTCTTCTATTTGAGGACGTAATACGCGCATACGAGCTGTTGACATGTATGATTTAAATGTCAATGGAGCCAAAAATATTTTGATGACAATTGTCATTAAAAGGATAATAATACCATAATTATCAATAAATCTACCAAAGAAAGTGAACATAGGTATAATGAACCATGTATTTATCCAACGGAAGAATTTATATCCAAGTGGAACCAATTTGTCTAAATCGAGTTGTTCATTTGATGGGACTTTCTTATCGTAGCTATGAAGCAGAGGATATAAATTAGGTCCCATAAATATGCGGAATCCAGAAACTTTTTCAGATGCAGGATTGTAGTCAAAAGTTGTTTCTGTACTGAATTGCTTTAGGTATTTATCGGAATGTTCGATATTCGATTTTATTAGACCACCATTAAACTTACTGTCAGCAATGATTGCTGTTGAAAAAAATTGGTTTTTATACCCGAACCATTTTATTCCAACGCTGATATTTTCTTGTTCATCTTTTGACTCACTGAGATTATCTACATCAGAGCCGACAAACTTATAATATAAAGCACTGTTTCTCTCTTCAAACATGCGGCCTTTTTCTTGGCGTCTCATGGTTTGATCCCAATACATATCTAAATTAGTTGTATTTAAAGGTAATATTTTATCCATTCCTTTTTGATGAATATCCATTTTTACCATATAACTTTGGGGTTCAAGAGTATATGCTATCTCGAAGAATCGATTATTCCCAAAATTCAAACGCATGGCTATTGAATTGCCATTGGCGGATTTTATAGGTTCGAAATAAAGGTCTGATGTTTTTACAATACGCCCTCCAGCTTTGAAGATGAAACCGTAATTGTTTTCTTCCCCATTGAAGAGAGTCAGGGGTAAAGAGTCATATGTTTTGTAATTATTTAGAATAGCTTCTTTTATTACACCTCCTTTGTTATCAAAAGTAAGCGTAATGTATTCATTTTTCAGTTTTAGTTTTTTTTCTTGCCCTTCTGCAAAGCGGGAAAAAATACCATATGTTTCTTGAAGTTGTTGTTGATGTAATGAATCTTCATTTATTGTCAATGTCGAAGAGTCAGTCTTAGAATTTGATAGTGAGTTTTTTGTAAATTGAGAATTTTGTGCAGCCGAAAGTTTGGCATTTTCGACTTGCATGATAGAATCATTGTAGCGTTGTATTGCTTTTTGCTGTTCCAATTGTTCTTGACTTGGACGGCTCATCCATGAGTATCCAAACAACAAAAGTCCAATGAGAATAAAACCAATAATTGTGTTTTTATCCATATTTTTCGTTTAAATCTTTTAATTCCGTTTTTATTTCTTTTTGTTTTCGATAGCAGCTTTGACAAAGTCAACAAATAGCGGGTTGGGTTTTAGTACGGTACTATTATATTCTGGGTGATATTGTACCCCGACAAACCATTTCAGATTGGGTATTTCTACGACTTCGACTAAATGTGTGTCTGGATTTTCTCCGACACATTTCATTCCTGCTTTTTCAAATTCATCACGGTAATCACTGTTGAATTCGAACCGATGACGATGACGTTCTTTAATATGAGTGCTATTGTATGCTTTTGCAGCTTTTGACCCTTCCTGTAAGATACAATCGTATTCTCCCAGTCGCATAGTCCCCCCCATATTCGAAATGCTTTTTTGGCTTTCCATAAGGTCGATAACATTATGGTTGGTACTTACTTCCATTTCAGTAGAGTTGGCGTCGGCATATCCTAATACGTCTCTGGCAAATTCTATAACCATACATTGCATCCCTAAACAGATTCCAAAAGTTGGGACATCATGTTCTCTGGCATATTTCAGAGCTATAAATTTACCTTCTATGCCTCTTTGCCCGAATCCGGGAGCAATAATAATTCCATCCATTGATCCAAGCATTTCCTCAACGTTGTCTTTGTTTATTTTTTCTGAATGTATCAGTTTTAAATCGAGTTTATGATCATTATATGTTGCAGCTTGGAAAAGAGCCTCATTGATAGACTTATAAGCATCTGGAAGCTCGACATATTTACCTACAAGGCCAATGCGCACACTTTCTGTTGCATTTTTCATGCGTGCCAAGAATTCTTTCCACGGTTTTAGTTCTGGCGTTGACTTTATAGGCATACCTGTTTTTTGCAATACAATCTCATCCAATTTTTGTTGTTGCATCTTCAGCGGAACTTCATAAATCGACGGTACATCAATAGATTGTATTACAGCTGAAGGCTCTACATTACAAAATAAAGCCACTTTTCGGCGGATGTCGGTACTGAGCTCATGCTCTGTGCGTAGAACCAGTATATCGGGTTGTATTCCGACTTCTTGTAATTGTTTGACAGAGTGTTGAGTTGGTTTGGTCTTTACTTCTTTTGCTGCGGCAATGAATGGGACATAAGTTAGATGGATACAAAGGCAGTTTTTCCCCAGCTCCCACCGTAATTGACGTACACTTTCGAGAAATGGCAATGATTCTATGTCACCGACAGTTCCTCCTATCTCTGTAATGACAAAATCATATTCATTTTTACTGCCTAATAATTTTACATTTCTCTTTATTTCGTCAGTAATATGTGGGATAATTTGAACTGTTTTTCCCAAATAATCTCCTCGACGTTCTTTATCAATTACATTTTGATAGATACGACCGGTAGTAATATTGTTAGCCCGGGTTGTACGTGTATTAGTAAAACGTTCGTAGTGACCTAAATCAAGATCCGCTTCATGGCCGTCGACTGTCACGTAACACTCACCATGTTCGTACGGGTTAAGTGTGCCAGGGTCAATATTGATGTAAGGATCAAATTTTTGAATAGTAACATGATATCCTCTAGCTTGAAGCAATTTGGCCAGTGATGCAGAAATAATACCTTTTCCTAAAGATGACACCACACCGCCTGTGACAAAAATATACTTTGTATCCACAATGATATATAATTTAATACATTAATTATATGTGTATTATTTTTTAAACTGCAAAAGTATGAAAAATATTCAGAATTTTAGGAGATTCATCTTAGATTAATTATCAATTAACACTTGTATATTTTCCTGTAAAAATTTGATTATATTGTTTGTAATATCTTTTGAAGGGAATTAAGTTATTTATTTTTAATTATCTTTGCATGACCAGAGTGAAAAAATATGAAGAAGAGTAAGTGTTTTTTTTTAGTTATCCTATTTATTTCTATTATTGTGTGCAGGTTCTCTATGGCTTTTGCACAAACGGACACAATACCTGAAATACAGCGGGTGGTAGTAGATTCTTTAATTTATCAAGAGAAAATTGAGCCACAAGATACTGTTGTGCGTGTAGATACTCTTCGTAAAACGAAAAAGCAATTGAAGAAATCTGTAACTCCTCCGGTAAATGATAGCATATTGAATAGTTATCTATTGCGTCTTATAGAACCAGATACTACAAGATTTTCACCTGAAGTTGAACGGGCATTACAAATGGTTGTTGATTATGATTCCTTGATGATATATACCGATACAATACCTATAAATCCAATATTTATGCCTATTATATTTTCTAAATATCAGGATGTTAAGATTCCGACTATACATCTTGTTAAAGGCAAGAAAATGGATTATGGATTATCTTTGGGAAATAGTATAGATTGGTTGAAATCTGCAGAGAATTTTGAAACGTTGGGTAATCTGGCTCAATTGGATTTTATCGTTAATCACCCAGATTTGATAAAATATAATGATGAGAATCTACCTGATATTCCTGAAGTGGAACAATTGAAAATGAATCCGTTGCGAAATTTGATAACCTTGGAATCTCCGAAGATAGAAAAGGTCAGAAATATAAATACGGGGACAGTAAAATTGAAACATTGGATTTCGGGTTTTCAGAGTTCTATTCAGTTTTCGCAGGTGCATATCTCTGAAAATTGGTATCAAGGAGGAGAAAGTAATTTAAATTTGGTAAGTAATCAGGTCTATAATTTGAAATACGATGATTACAAAAAAATAATTTTTGAGAATACAATTCAATGGAAATTGAATTTGAGTAGTGCTCCTGACGATACAGTACATACAATAAGGGTGAGTGAAGATCTTTTTCAGATTAATTCTAAATTTGGAGTAAAAGCGTTTAACCGATGGTATTATACTGCTTCTTTGTATTTTAAAACTCAGTTACTAAATAGTTTTAAAGCAAATTCAAATGATAAACAAGCTGAATTCTTTTCTCCAGGTGAGCTTAATTTAGGTATTGGTATGTCGTATCAATACAAAAATGATAAACGTAAATTAGAATTGTCTGCGATATTGTCTCCACTTTCGTATAATCTCCGGTTTGTATTGGATGATAAAAGTATAGATCCTGCCAGTTTTAGTATTACAGAGGGAAAATCTCTTAGTCAATATGGTTCTTCTGTTGAGACGACAGTGAAGTGGGAGTTTATTCGTAATATGCTTTGGAATTCTCGGTTCTTCTATTTTACCAATTATGATCGTATTCAGATAGATTTTGAAAATAGTTTTGATTTTATTTTGAATCGTTTTTTTCTACTCGGTTGTTTTTGCATATGAGATATGATGACAGGCAGCCTAAGAAAGATAAAGATACATATTTGCAATTTAAAGAATTATTGAGCTTCGGATTCAATTATCGTTTTTGATTTTAAATAGTATTATTATTGTCTGTCTTTAGGCGGAGGTAGGTGTGGTACGATTTGTTTTCGAGTTTATAAGCGATAATATCATGAGAAAGCATATACTGTTTTTTTTCTGGATTTCCTTTTTCTTTTCAGTTGAAGTAATCGGACAAATTTCGGCTAGATGGATTACGTCACCGGAAATAGGGGTCGATAGTCAAAATACATGGATTGCCTTTAGAAAAGAGGTTTATTTAAAATCCGTACCGGATACATTATTTGCACAAATAGCAGCTGATAGTAAATATTGGCTATGGATTAATGGTGATTTGGTCGTTTTTGAAGGAGGATTGAAAAGGGGACCAAATCCTAAAGATACGTATTATGATGTTGTGGACATTTCCCATTATTTAAAAAAAGGAAATAATCGGATAGTAGTTTTATTATGGTATTTTGGGAAAGACGGCTTTTCTCATAAAAGTAGTGGAAGGGCAGGACTATTGTTTAATGCCGTGGGGAACAATGTTTCTATTATTAGCAATAATACATGGAAGTGTAGGATACACCCAGCCTACAGTACAGCTTCGGCCCCTTATCCAAATTTTAGATTGCCTGAGTCAAATATTCTTTTCGATGCCAGATTAGATATCCCCGGATGGCAAATAGGTTTAGGTGATTTTTTACCGGCAAAAGAGTTGGGTATATGGGGTGATGCCCCATGGAATATATTACTTGAAAGACCGATACCTCAATGGAAAGATTATGGGATGAAGAGGTTTAAGGATGTAAGGCGTATTCCTGGGAGAAGTGGAAGAGATACAATTGTTGCTGTTTTGCCGTATAATACACAAATGACTCCTTATTTCAGTATTAATGATAAACATGGAGGGGCAAAAATTGAAATATGGACAGATAATACATATGCAGCGGGAGATATCAATTTAAGGGCAGAGTATATTAGCAGAAAAGGGAAGCAAGAATATGAATCATTGGGGTGGCTCAATGGACATAAAGTTTATTTTGTTTTACCGGATTCATTAGAGGTGAAACAGCTTTTGTATAGGGAGACGGGGTATGATACAGAAATTTCAAGAAGCTTTGTTTGCGATGATACGTTTTATAATAAATTTTGGGCAAAAGCATTGAGAACTTTGTATGTAAACATGCGAGATACATATTTTGATTGTCCAGAAAGAGAACGTGCACAATGGTGGGGTGATGAAGTGATTTTGATGGGAGAATCTTTTTATACGTGTTCGAGTTCAGTTCATGCGTTAATGAAAAAAGGCATACATGAACTAATAGCTTGGCAAAAGAAAGATGGTAGCTTGTTTTCTCCGATACCCGCAGGAAATTATGATAGTGAATTGCCTGGGCAAATGTTGGCTTCAGTGGGTTTTTATGGTTTTTGGAATTACTATATGAATACGGGTGACCGTCAGACGATATGTGATATTTATCCTGGTGTAAGAAAATATTTAGGTTTGTGGACTTTAGATGAAACCGGTCTGACAGGGTTTCGTTCTGGTGGATGGTCTTGGGGGGATTGGGGGGATAACAAGGATATTCGCCTCATTTTAGCGGGTTGGCATTATTTGGCATTAAAAGGTGCTTCCAATATGGCTAAATTATTGGGTAAGGAACAGGATGCCCTAGGTTATGAACAAATTATGGAAAAAATTAAAGTAGCCTATAATGCTTGTTGGGATGGAGAAGTATATCGTCATCCTGAATATAAAGATAAAACAGATGATAGAGTGCAGGCTCTGGCCGTAGTTTCAGGAATAGCAGATTCATCTAAATATAAGAAAATAGTTCAGTTCCTTAAGGCAAACTTCCATGCTAGTCCTTATATGGAAAAATACGTTATGGAAGCTTTGTTTATTATGGGAGAAGGTGAGTATGCAATGAGACGGATAGAAAAAAGATTTGGTCCGATGGTAAATAATGAAAATTATACTACTTTATTTGAGGGTTGGGATGTTAGTTTAAAAGGGTTTGGCGGAGGTACGGTAAATCATGCATGGAGTGGGGGGCCACTAATTGTTATAGCCCAATATTTATGCGGCATTATTCCATTATCTGCAGGATGGAAAGAATTTAAGATTGCTCCTAATCCTGTACATTTTACTTCTGCTTCTATTGAAGTCCCTTCTATCTCGGGAAAAATAAGTTCAAGTTTTCAGAAAAAAGGAAAGACTTTTGTTCTGAAAATTGTTGTTCCAGAAGGTACAACGGCACATGTCGAATTGCCTGTTGAGATAGGTCAGGAAGTGAGAGCTTTAGGAAAAAAATATCGGATTGGAGCAAATGATATCCAGTTACGGACTACAGGAGGATATGTAATGTCTTATAAAGTTTGTGGTGGTAAATATCGATTTGAAGTACGGTAAATTATTTCGGTTATTTTTAAGCATATTAGGGGTCTGATAAGATATTGTGAAAGATTTTTATTTTATCTATAAAAGAAAGGTGGAAAAGTAAAGAATTATTTATATTTACACTGTTAAAGAGAAAATAATGGAAATTTGCTATATATGATTTGAAAAGATAAAAGCTAATAACAATGAAGGCACGATTTTATTTTATGCGTATGACATTGATTCTTTGTTTGTCATTTTTTAGTTTAACATTATGGAGTGATAATGAGGGGAAAAAACTCAATATAATGTTTATTGGAAATAGTATTACACAAGGTGTCTTGTTAGAAAATCCAGAAAAACAGGCTCCTCCTGTCAAATGTGTAAACTGGCTTGAAACTCAATTGGGTGTAGAAAAAATTTCTTTTTTCAATGCAGGTCGGAGTGGTTGTACCACAATAGATTTTCTTCCAGAAACAAACAGCCTGTTTCCTTGGATGAAAATAGAGGCAGACAAATTGGCTAAAAATAAGGGAGTTTTATTGTTCTCTATTATGCTGGGAACGAATGATAGTGCAATAAACGGGACTAAGGGGGCTCCGGTCGAAGCTGGGCAATATCGTGAAAATATGAGGAAAATAATAAATAAATTATTGGATCTTTATCCCAAAGCAATTATTGTTTTAAATGACCCGCTTTGGTATAGTCCTAATACTTATAATGGAGCAATGTATTTAGTTGCTGGACAAAAACGATTGTTGGAATATATACCGGAATTAAGACGATTAGTTGGAGAGTATGCGCAGAAATTTCCGGGACAGGTAAAAACTGGAGATACTGAAGCATATAAATATTTTAAAGAATATTATCGGACAGACATGGTTGCTGAAGATGGAAATGCTGGAGTTTTTTATTTGCATCCGAATGATAAGGGAGGGTCTCGTTTGGCTGAGTATTGGGGACAAGCCATATTAAGAGCTATCGGCAAAGAATGATATAGTTCTAAAGTAAGATATAAGTCTAAAAATTAAAATACCATCATGAAACATTATTTTTTTTTATTATTAGCGATAAGTTTGTTTCTATCTTTACCGGTAAAAGCAGAAGATTATTTGATTTCTACTCCACAAACGTCTTTATTACTTTCTGGTAATAAGGGTGAAAAGTTGTATTTCCAGTATTATGGCAGCTATATTGATTCAGAAAAAGATGTTTATAATAGTGGAACAGAAATGAGAGAGCCGGTATATCCGGCGTTTGGTATAAATTGTGTTACAGAACCAGCTATACAAGTAACCCATTACGATGGGAATATGTCATTGGAATTATTGTTTGACAGAGTAGAAAAAAGTTCCGATGTAATTTCTAACACTTGGAAATTTGTGTTATATGATCCAGTGTACCCGTTTCAAGTGAAAGTTTGTTATCAAGCGTACAAAGATGTGGATGTAATAGAAACATGGACGGAAATTTCTCATCAAGAAAAGAAACCCGTAATCCTTTATAAATTCGCATCTGGATATATTCCAATACGTCAAGGCGAACATTGGCTTTCACATCTGCATGGAAACTGGGCTTCTGAATCTTATTTAGATGAAGAGTTGCTATTACCGGGAATGAAAGTAATAAAGAATAAAGACGGAGTTAGAAATGCCCAGACCGACAACCCATCATTCATGTTGTCCATCGGAAAATCTCCGGAGGAAAATACCGGGACTGTATTAGGAGCAACACTGGCATGGAGTGGTAATTATGCTTTAAAATTTGATATAGATCATAATCGAAATACACGTATTTTTGGAGGAATTAATGAAGAAGCATCTCACTATATACTTATGCCTAAAGAAGAATTTATAACACCGGAACTGGTCCTTACATATAGTACGGAAGGAAAAGGTGGTGTAAGTCGTAATTTCCACCGTTGGGCTCGAGATTATAAGGTGTCACATGGTAATCAGCTACGAGATATTTTATTGAACAGTTGGGAAGGAGTTTATTTTGGTATCAATCAACCGGTGATGGAACAAATGATGAAAGATATATCTGGCCTTGGTGGAGAATTGTTCGTTATGGATGATGGCTGGTTTGGTGAGAAATATCCGCGTGATAATGATTCAACAAGTTTAGGAGATTGGATTGTGTGTAAGAAAAAGCTTCCTAATGGAATTACCAGTTTAGTAAAATCTGCTCAGGACAATCATATAAAATTTGGTATTTGGATAGAACCCGAAATGGTTGATGATATCAGTGAATTATATGAAAAACATCCAGATTGGATTATTTGCCAGAAAAACAGAATTCCAGAAAAAGGTCGGGGAGGAGCACAATTAGTCCTTGATTTATCAAATCCAGAAGTTCAAGATTTTGTTTTTGGAGTTGTCGATAATTTAATGACAGAAAACCCGGATATTGCTTATATTAAGTGGGATGCTAATATGACTTTGGCCAATTATGGTTCATATTATTTACCTATGGATAAGCAATCACATTTGTATATAGATTTTCATAGAGGATTGATTAATGTTTTGAAGCGTATTCAAAAGAAATATCCCGATTTAGTAATGCAGGCTTGTGCAAGTGGGGGAGGACGTGCAAATTATGGTTTGCTCCCATATTTTGACGAGTTTTGGGTGAGTGATAACACCGATGCATTACAGCGCATATATATGCAGTGGGGGATATCCCATTTTTTCCCTGCTTCTACAATGGCATCTCATGTTAGTGCAGGGCGCAATCATCAAACTGGAAGGGTTACTCCATTAAAATTTAGATTTGATGTTGCGATGTCTGCTCGTTTGGGGATGGAAATGCAACCTAAAGATATGACTCCAGAAGAATATGAGTTTGCCCGAAAGGCAATTACAACATATAAAAAAATACGCCCACTTGTACAACAAGGGGATCTGTACCGTTTGATTTCTCCATATGATAAAAAAGGTGTTTCATCTTTGATGTATGTAACTCCGGATAAAAGTGAGAGCGTATTCTTTGCGTACAAGCTTGAACATTTTCGAAATCAACCCATTCCCCGTTTTCGCATGGCTGGTCTGAATCCTGGGAAAAAGTATAAATTGGAAGAAATAAATCAGGTGAATACTAATTTACGGCAACATGGGAATGTAATAAGTGGTAAATATTTAATGGAAGAAGGCATTGATATACCACTGGACAGAGAATATTCCAGTATGATAATTCGTTTGAAAGAGATAAAATAAAGGGGAATATGAAGAAAATTTATGAAAGGCATTTATACTTAAGTACAGATGCCTTTTATTGCCATTTTAGAGGTATTCCGAAACCAATTTGACCCATTAGTCGACCTGAAATATGATTGTTCGAAAACATTTTTTCTTCAATTAGTTGATTGGTGTATCGGTTAGTACGGCCATACCATATAGGATATTTCCCTGGAAACAGTTGGTAATTGATATCAAGAGTCAAATAGATTTTGCCAATGCGGTAGCTGATATCTATACCTGGACTTATATAGCCCATATCTCTTGAGGGTGTATAAGTCCCTGGTTTTATTAAATATTGAACTTCTTCCATTTGGTTGTTACCGATACCTTTTAAATCAAGAAGAATGCGTGACATATTGATGGTCGTAATGCCAGCAGCAATGCGAGGAGAGAATAACCAGTTACCTTTTGAGATACGGTAACAGAAGCCGACTTGTAAGTATGGTTCAGCTATGTTATCACGTTCATTGTACAAGTTAGATGTTATATAATAATTTTGTTTGAATGGCGCAGATACAGTTTGTAGCATATTTGAGTTTTCTGTATCGAAACCACTTCCGAAAGTAAATCCCAAACCTGCGAATATACCCCATTCCTTTTTAAAAAAATAAGTAAGCTGTAATTGGCTTGATAAAGAAGATTTTTTGTCACCGATTAAACAATCAGAAATATTTCCAGAACTGAAATCGGAGAAGTATATACAGCTTCCGACATTAAAATCGAGGAGGACTCGAGGATGGGAAAGTTGTTTCGATGCATTTTCTTGTGCATAAATTCTTGAGGTGAAAAGTATAAGGAGTAAACAAACGGTATATTTAGGATGATGATATATATGCATAATGTTTAGTATAAGGTGGTTATGGGGGTTACTGCGGATAATTTGCGTCCACTTTCGAGAATAAGTGATATGGCAAATCTTTGTTCGCCGGTTTTAAGAAAAGTTAATAATGCAATATCTATATCTGCAGGGAATCCATTAAAAATATAGACATTATACTTTGATAGTTCTGTATTTCCGCTACTATACTGGTTGGGTATAATACGGAAATATTCAGAGATATCAACATTGTTGGAAATATCTATAACTTCTATGCGAGTTATTTTATCATATAATTGGTAATATCCATTTTCTGAAAGTTTTTGTTGAGGGATGGGCTTTATACGTATGGCATATGCTTCTTGGGGTATTGGAGTATTATCTTCAACGATGACAGGTTCTTCCCCGGCGTTATTGAGATTATAGATTTCTATATTTTGTAAATCTATAATTTCGGGCTCTTTTTCATTAAACGATTCTCCACAAGAAAAGCTTATATTTAAAAAAAGAATAAAAGCCGATAATATTAAAAATGAATGCTTTCTCATAAAAGTAAAGAGATGATATTTTTGCAAATATAAACAGATTGTTTTTTAGACAAAAAGATAAATCTGTTTTTGTGTTTTCTTGGTTTATTATATATTGTCTGTTTGTTGATGAAGTTGTGTGTTACCCATATAAGTCAAACCGGGAATCAAAATACAAGCTTGATTTTTGTATTCCCGGTTTGACTTATAATATAATTATAGGTTGTAAATATTATTTGAGAATGATTTTTTGAGAATGTTTTTCTGTTGAAGTCATAATTTCTAGAATATAGCATCCTCGGGGAAAGGTCGTTACATCAATTAGTGAACCGTTTTTTACTTTTTGTTGAAAAACCTTTTTCCCATCAATAGAAGTAATAGAAATATATGGATTTTCTGTTATTTCGTCTAATACAACTTTAAACTTTGTTGTTGCAGGATTTGGAAATATTTTAGGGCTTATTTTTTTCTCTGTTTTAGATATGCCGGTGGGTCCGCTTATATCTCCGGTATTATCCCCACCACCGAATGTATACGACATGTAATTGTTTGTTTCTGTACATTCTTTTCCTCTTTTACCGTAGTTGACATTTACGTCTACACGATAAGTCCCTTGAGTATAAAACCAAAATGGCTCAGAATTATCTATATCCATATCGATATATTCACCTCCGGAAATGTTTTCTTCATGTACATTTGATAATGCTTCATATACGATTTGCTCTGTCTTTAAGTCTGTTACAGTAAACTGAACGAGACAGCAACCTGGGATTGATGGTCTTGTTGGAGATACAATCCCTTTTTCTATATTTTTTACTCTCACTCTAAATCTAATAGGTTGATTTTCTGGAATATTTATATCATCGATATTCCCTTTTGCTCCATCTAAAACCCAAATTTTTTCTGGAGCTAAGTCTCCTCCTACTTTAATGTTGGCGTTAAAGTCTTTGATCGTATAATGTATAATTTTAGCATAACCATTTTCTTCACCTAATAGCTCGTAAGATCCATCGTCGTTTTTCCTAGCATTGAGTGCATAAGTAAAATCTGTCCAACCACTTTTTTCTCCTACTTCTGTACCTGGAGTAATTTGTCCAATAAATTCACATGTTTCTCTGTTATAAACATTTATTTTACCGTTCATAGCTAAGAACATGAAAAAGTAATCTCCGGCGAATGCAATTGATTTGGTACCGATCTCGACTCCTGGGTCGGTGACAGAACCAGTTCCTGATTTAGAACTCGCAGGCAGGATTAATTCTTGATCATGTTTCCAGTTTTCAGTTGGATTTGCGATGGTATTTGCCAATTTTTCTTTTATGTTTTTATAGACTAATACAGTCGTTCCGACCTGTCCCCAAACGGAAGGTGCAGGATTGGGATTCGCTTGAGTATAACATCCTACAATCATTTCATCTCGTTCCGCATCATACATTAACCGAGTTACCTCTATTATATATTCAGGTAGTTTATATGAGATAGGTGACTCGTATTGTAGAACACCATTATCGTCTATACCTTTTAGTTTGAAATATTTGAAATGAATATTTGAAGGAGTACTTATTTGGTCTGTCATCCAAATATTACCATTTTTATCTGGAAATATTGAAAATGTATTTATTTTTGAAAATTGAGATATTTCATTGTCATTTTTTTGTCCATCACCGTTTTTATCTTCCCATAATTGGTCTACTCTGAGTTCCATACAGGGAATTGCAATGTAACCATGAGTCTTTTTATCGAAACGGTATCCTCCTAATATACTGGAGTACATATTAGTTACAAATAAGAAATCTTCTCCTTGAATTTTGCGTTTGAAAACACCACATTTTATAGGAGATGGTTCTTCTTGCCGAAAATCAGAGGGAAAAGTAAATGGGTCATGAGTTGTAGCTATCAGTTTATCCATTCGATTACCTTGCTTTGAATAATCTAATTCATATAATTTATCCGTTCCGTAAACGATATTATGTTGAGTTTGGTCAAAATCTCCTGTACTGGTAAATACTAACCCTTCCAGTTTCCAGTTTAACTTTTTCGTGTTTTCGTTGTAAGAATATAAGACTGAAGTGGAGGTGCCGGGAAACATATTAGAAACATATATATTACCATTATCGTCGATACCTACACCTGTAGGACCGGGAAAACGCAGGTTACCCATTTCTCCTTGGAGATATTCACCTCCGTCAGGTTTGGGAGATTTTACTAAGGTTCCACCTGTGACACCAAAAGTATCGGATAAAGTTGGATTTTTTGAATATATATTTGTATATATTAACACGTTGAGATCTTTTCCACTATTGGCGACGAGAATTCGCTCTTGTCCTCCTATACGGGTATCTACAGAAAAAGATTTAGGAATAACATCACTGGGCAGGTTGATGGTAAAACGTTTAGCTCCATTTGTTAAGTCTATACCGACAATTTGATTGTTTTCTTCTTGTAACATCCAAACGATTCCTCGCTTATCTGCGGCTATGTATCCTACGCCACCTTCTGATATTTTAAATCCTCCAAGTGGGTGACTTGTACTCATTTCGTTTTTATCATAAATTTTTATGGAATCTGGAATATTGTATTCGGGGATACCGGGTACGGCAACAATTAGTTTATTGTCTGCGATAGCCAATCCTTTTAGGTATCTTCCTTCCTGATTTGCAACAATAAGCATATTCCCGTATGGCCCATAGCCTTCCTTAAATGGAGCAGCATTCCCTGTTTCGACATAATAGCGAGTAATTAATTGCCATTCTATTCCTTCATTTTTGGGAGGATATTGTCTTAACCCATTGTCATTTAAGTTGTCATTTCCGGAATTTCCGTTGAAAATCATTAGTTGGTACACATATTTGTCGTCAAGTACAACAGCTTTTCCGGAGTTTCGTCCCCAACTTCCAGTTCCAGATTCATAAGGAACACTGTAAACTTTTCCGTCTTTCCATAGTCCGACATTTGTACCTCCTTCGTCCCAACCGGTAATACTGGCAACCATTCCATCTCCACGAACAAAAATGGCGTCCATACTGTGAGGAACATGTGTATATGGAGTTCCTCCGTCATTTGCTATCCAAGATGTTTGATAATTTGTTAGATCACCTGAATAACAATTATTCGGATATTGGGCATATAGAGAATTTATACCAAGTATGTTGCCCAATAAAAAATAAACATATTTTCTTTTCATGTTTTGAAATTTTGATTGTATAGAAAGAATTATTTTTTTATAAATCGAACTGTTTTGTCTCCCATTTTGAAGAGATAGATACCGTTAGGTAAGTTGCATATTGAAGTTTCTCCGTGTGATAATACTCCTTGTTTAACAATAGACCCAGAGGTATTGTAAATAGTATAGTTTTCTTTATCACTTCCTGTAATGTGGATGATGTTTGTTGCAGGATTTGGGTAAAGAGATAAAGTGTCTACTTGATAATTTTGTATGGATGTAGTTGTGTTATCTTTATAAATAGCTTTGATTGTAATGTCTTCAGCGGGCATATTTATACTACTTTTTGCAGAAGTTTCGTCTTCGACAATATTTGCAGGTGTAGTGACCCACTTATCGAAAATCTTGCCTTCTGGAGCTTCGTTGGCTGAAATTGTAACTTTGTCGCCTTCGAAGGCAATATCTGTAGCGATAGAAGAAATGGCATTACCATCGGTTATTGAAATGTTGAAGAATGGTTTGAAATTTGTATTTGGTATACCTCCCCAATTGGTTGCTTTATAATCGTCAAGAGATGTGGCTGGGACATATACGTCATATATTTTGTTGTTATTAGCACCTAAGTCAAAAAATGCATTATTACCTACTGTAGGTAGGGTAGTTGCACGACAAACAACTAACTTTACGTTTTTTCTTTGACAAAAAGCGTCTGGTCCTATTTGTTTGATAGTAGAAGGAAGGTAGATTTCTTCCAGAATTCCTCCTTGACCGTCAATTCTATATCTTACACCTTCCTGTTCGATGGTCTCAACACCTTCAGTAAATACGATTTTTTTTAAGTTGTCAGCCCAACCGAAAAACCGTTGGCTGATTCCGTTTCCCATGCGTAGGTTAAACCGGGGAGATGTTTTTATAATGTCTCCGTTTATCGTAATTGTTTCAGCTTTGATATTTCGAGGACAAAATAATAATGTTGCTTCAGTAGTTTCTGTTGCGAGTTGTACAAGAATACCGTCCATTGATGTAAATGAAGCATTTCCTTCTGTAACTTCAATAGTTTCTAATCCCTCATTATACCAAAATGTATCATTGGCCGATACGAATCCTTGGAAAGTTGTCGGAAGAATTAACTTTTTCAGGATTTTGTTATAAGAAAATGCATGTTTTCCAATTGTAGTAACACTTTCGGGGATAGAATAGGTTTCATTCGTTTTGCCACAAGGATATAATAATAAAACTATTTTTCCATCGTCATATGTGGTATATATGGCTCCGTCACCCTCAGTCTGACATTTATTTCCATTGGTGTCGAAACTAAATAGTTTAGGGTTGTCTGGGAACTCAAAACCGATAATTCCTTGACAATTTGCAAAGCGATTATCAAATGCATCTGCTCTTGTCAGAGTTTTTGGTAAAGAAATTATACCTTCTAATTTGCTATTATTAAAGACTTCAGCTTCTATGTTATTTAGATTTGCTGGGAATTTTATGGCCTTAATGTATTGGTTATCTTTGAAGGCTCCTTTGGTGAGGGTAGTTGTTTTTTCGTCACCTGAAAGATCAAGTTCAGAAAGAGCTGCCATTTCGTTTAATGTTGAGAAATCCTCGTTGGTCAATGCTATACCATCGGTATTATTAATAACAGTCAGTTTGGTAATCTCATTTTTTGTAACACCTGCATTTTCTATTTCTTGTAAGGCTTGTTTTAACCCTTTTGAAGCATTTAAAGTGATAACTTGTATTGGTGATGGTACAAATTCCTTGTAGGTGGCTTTAATTGTGATATTTTCAGCTGGCATGTTTATTATGCTTTCTGAAGATGTCTCATCTTCAATGATATTTGCCGGGGTAGTAACCCACTTGTCAAATATTTTACCTTTGGGAGCTTCATTGGCTGAAATTGTAACTTTGTCACCTTCGAAAGCTATATCTGTAGCGATAGAGGAAATAGCATTACCATCGGTTATTGAAATATTGAAGAATGGTTTGAAATTTGTATTTGGTATACCTCCCCAATTGGTTGCTTTATAATCGTCAAGAGATGTGGCTGGGACATATACATCATATATCTTGTTGTTATTAGCACCTAAATCAAAAAATGCATTATTACCTACTGTAGGTAGAGTAGTTGCACGACAAACGACTAATTTTACGTTTTTTCTTTGACAAAAAGCGTCTTTACTGATTGTTGAAATTGTTGAAGGCAGATATATTTCTTCTAATATACCTCCTTGTCCATCAACACGGTATCTTACACTATTTTCTCCTATGTTTTCTATTCCTTCGGTGAATATAATTTTTTTCAGGTTTTCAGCACATCCGAAAAAACGTCTACTAATGCCGTTTTCAAATCGTAAGTTATTTGAAGGGACATTTTTGACAATGTTTCCGTTGATTGTGATGGTTTCGGCTTTGATATTTCTAGGACAATATAGTAAAGCTGCTTCAGAAGATTCTGTAGCCAGTTGGACGAGGATGCCGTCCATAGAGGAAAATAGAGTATTACCTTTGGCGACATCTATATATTCTAAGCCTTCGTTATACCAGAATGTATCATCGGGAGCCATTAGGCCGGTGAAGGTCGTCGGCAGAACCAATTTCTTAAGTATTTTGTTATAGAAAAAAGCATGTCTTGCAATAACATTTACGCTTTCGGGAATGGTGTATGTTTCTTCTGGTTTTCCATACGGGTATAATAATAGAGAAATTCTTTTATCGTCGTAAGTAGTATAAACGACACCATCTCCTCCGGTTTGACATTTATTCCCGTTTTTGTCAAAAGAAAATAATTTAGGATTTTCTGGAAATTCAAATCCGGTAATGCCTTGACAGTTCATAAATCGTCCTTGAAATAGGTCATTTCGTGTCAGTGTTTTAGGCAAGGAAACAATGCCTTCGAGTTTGCTGTTATTGAAAACATTGTTTCCCATATAATTCATATTAGTTGGGAATTTTACAGTTTTTATGTATTGATTGTCTAAAAAAGCATTATCAGTAAGTGCCGTTGTTATTTCATCGCCTGAAAGGTCTAATTCTGAAAGTGCTGTCATTTCGTTTAAGATAGAAAAATCCGAAGCTGTTAGGGCTGTACCGTCAGTGTTATTAATAATACTGAGTTTTGTAATTTCATTTCTTGTAATACCTATATTTTCTATTTCTTGTAAAGCTTCTTCTAAGGATTTCGATGCACTTAATGTGACAGTTTCTATTTGGGCAAATACAGAATTTACTGTGCAAAAAATGTATGCTATTATAGCATATCTTTTTAATGGCATTATAAGTTTTTTCATTGTTTTTGATTTTTTTATTAATTTGATTTTGCGAAAGTAAATGGAAGTATTACCTACTTTTACAAGTGATACTTCCATTTATTTTTCTTTCATTTTTTTATAAATCGGATGGTAGTATTATTTATTCTCAGGAAGTATATTCCTATTGGCAATTCTGAAATAGAAATGTTTTCTCCATTAAATTTACCTTGTTTCATTAAGTTTCCAAATGTATTGTATATAGAATAAATTCCGTTTTTTGTACCCGTTATTGAAATATAATCAGTGGCGGGATTAGGGAATACAGAAAGAGTTTCATAAGTTGTATTATCGATGTCTGTATATTGTTTGAAATTTGCGATGATATCTACATCTCTGGGAGGCATGATAAAGGAGGTTTCTGGGCTGTTAGGATTATCGAATTCTACTCCTGAAGTTGTTGATGTCCAGCTTACAAATTCCTGACCGGGTATTTGTGATGCAGAAATTTCTACTTTGTCTCCTTCTGCAGCTTCGAATGGGGCAATTCCTCCTTGGATATTTATTGTATAGGTCATTGTATAGATAGCTTCTATTTCGACTTCTCCGTCAATCATTACAAATGAAGTTGAGATTGCAGCCGGATTATTGATTATAACACCGTCCCCTTTATTGACAACCCATTTCTGGAAAGTTAACGTTTGTCCATCTACTTGTTTTTCGAAATCTGTATCTATATTTACTGTACTTCCAATTGG
This sequence comes from Coprobacter secundus, assembly GCA_000803105.1. Classification (GTDB taxonomy): domain Bacteria; phylum Bacteroidota; class Bacteroidia; order Bacteroidales; family Coprobacteraceae; genus Coprobacter; species Coprobacter secundus. The sequence goes on along the minus strand of JTDA01000006.1, from coordinate 154,268 downwards.
TGCTTTTCCGTCTTTGGTGATAGTAGCTCCAATAATCGTATATGGTTTATTTTTTTCAAATACAGCTGTAATTGTAACATTACTTTCTGGCATTGTGAAAAATGTATTGGTCGCTTTACTATCAATAAATGTTACATTTTGAGGCTCTGATTCCCAATGAGTGAAGGATGTTTCTTCAGGGCTTTTCCCAGCTGTAATTTCTATTTGGTATCCAGGAACACTAACATTTTGATGAACGGTTCCTCCGACTATTGTAATCTCTTTGTATGGAACAATTTGCTCTTTTTTAAAACTCCAACCATTTCCTTTAGGTCCTGTTTGAGAAGAGCCTCCATTTCCGTCATTTACCCATTGAGCATAATTTTCATCTAGAATATCACTTTTCAGATAAGCATCTATCGCACTTTCGGGTATACCGAATTTGATCTTTGTATTATTAGATTCTCGAAATGCTGAGTTCCCTGTGATTTTAGGTGGAGTAGTTGCTCTGCAAATAAATTGTGTCATATTATTACAGTTTGCAAAAGCTTCACCGTTTATAGTTGTCATGGTCGAAGGTAATTCTATATATACGATGGGAAGTGGTTCTGTGGTTGATGTCCTGAAGGCTCTATATCCGACTTCTTTAAATCCTTCTGTGAAGATAACTCTTTTTAAACTTCTTGCGTTTGAGAAAAATCCGGCAGGAACTTTTTCTACAAGATTGCCGTCTATCGTCAGATTCTCCGTTTTGTTTGCAGGGGGAAAATAAACTAAAGATTTAGTTGTTTTGTTTAATAATAATCCTCCTATTGAGGCGAATGTTGCATTACCACTTTCTACATCGATTGATTCGAGGGCTGTAACATCCCGGAATATTGCATCTTCTTTTGCAAATTTTTCAAATGAAGTTGATAATATCAGCTTTTTGAGCTTTTTATTGTAGAAGAAGGCTTGTTCTTCAATAGTTTGAGCTCCTTCTTTCATAGTATAGCTTTCGGCATCTTTTCCACAAGGATATCTAACGAGCCTCGTTATTTTATCGTCTCCCGTGAAATATAAAACTCCTTCATGCGTCGAGAAGTTGCGATTATCTGGGAAATTAAATGCTGTAATTCCCTGACAATTTCCAAAGCGACCTATTATGTCTCCCATACCGGTTACCGTTTTAGGAAAAGTTACAGTTCCTTTTAAAGCACTATTATTAAAAGCTCCACCTCCAATACTTTTTAAATTGGCGGGAAAATTTATTGTTTCTATTGTTTGATTATCAGCAAATGCATTTCCAGGAAGAGACGTTGTATTTAGATCATCGGATAAGTCTAACTCTTTTAACTTGGGCATCTTATTCAGAATGTCGAAATCAGTAGAATTTAGAGTAGCTCCATTAGATGTTGTTATTTTTAGTTTTACGGTATTTGCCTTTTCTTCATCTGAAAGAATTGTTGATAGTGAACCCGATTGTGTTACATCTTTGGTTAACTCTTGTGAAAATAAGGATGTTCCCGAACTAAATAATAATAATGTAATTAAAAATCGTTGTTTTAGGGTAAAAAAGTTGTTCTTCATTGTACTTTGAATTTAAAATGATATTTTTGGTGAAAAATAAATTATACAAATAAACTAATTCATTACTTCAGAAAATGAAACAAAATCTGGATAAAGTTTGATTAAAAGTGAATCAAAAAGCGGACAGAAATGGGTTTAGATAAATAATTATTTGTAAAACAGTTGGATATACAATTTGTTAGGGTTAGAATATTGTGATTGTATATAATAATATATAGATAGCAGAGTCGTTTATATGGAATTCATTTTATAGTTAAAAACAAGGTGTTAAGACCTTTTTGGGGAAATTCAATTTTTATGAAGGATAATATTTCTTTTTATTATTGTTTGTGGCAAGTTGCTTGTCCCTGAATTGAAGAAGGATAAAGTATACTTTTGAAGTGCTATGGCAAGTCTATGATTTTATTAAAATAATGTTATATAGTATATTGATATTTATGGATATTTGTTTTGAGTGGTTATATTGTTGGCATGATATAGATTAAATATACTGTCTATCTATATTTTATCGTAGTTTTACTTGTATTTTGTTTATATTTTGTTCGGAATTTATATAAAGTTTATTGATAATCGGATTTCTTTTTTGCTATACATTTGTTGCATCATTTTAAAATTTGAATAGAAAAATTTTGTTTAACTGAATAAAAGAGATATCAATGAAAAACTGTCTGAAAAAAATTTTCTTGACTATATTATTTATATATAGCATGTCTAATTTTTTGTATGCACAAGTAGAAACCATAACAGGAAAGGTGACGCAGGGAGATGGAGAACCTTTGATTGGTATTACTATCCAGGTGAAAGGAGGTGGTCAAAATACCTCGTCGGGAACAATAACAGATATTGATGGAAATTATTCTGTTAAGGCTGCTTCTAATTCTCAATTAACATTCAGCTATGTAGGATTTAAGTCCCAGACTATAACTGTGGGTAATCGGAAGGTTATTAATGTGATTATGGAGGAGGATAATAAATTGTTAGATGAAGTAGTTGTGATTGGTTATGGTACAATGAAGAAAAGTAATGTTACAGGAGCAATCTCTTCAGTGAAAGCGTCAGCACTGGAAAATACGGCATCGGCAGGTATTGAGTCTGCTTTACAAGGAAAAGTTCCGGGAGTATTTATTTCGAAAACTAGTGGTAAACCGGGGGCGACGGCAGATGTCAAGATTCGTGGGGTAGGTTCCTTTAACGGGTCGGGTCCATTGTGGATTATCGATGGAGTTCCTCAAAGTCCGGGAGCAGATTTTAATATGAACGATGCTGAATCGGTAGAAATTTTGAGAGATGGTTCTGCAGCAGCTATTTATGGAGCCTCTGCTGCTAATGGAGTTGTACTTGTTACGACGAAGCGAGGAAAAGATGGAGATGCAAAGGTTAACTTTAATGCTTATGTAGGATTTAATAATCCGACCAATCTCCCTGATATGTTAAATACACGTCAATTAAAAGAATTGAGAATTGAGGATTTTAATGGGAAAGGAAAAATGACGGAAGAGGAAATGTTGACATTTCCATTGTGGTATTCTCAAAATGGAGGGAAAAATATTATTGCATATGGGTTAGATTATGACTTAACTAACGCTGATTATAATTGGAAAGATATTATATTTTCCACGGGAATGACACAAAATTATGACCTTTCATTTAGTCGAGGGACAGATAAATATAATTATTATGCATCATTTAATTATTTTGACGAAAAAGGTACATATATGGATACACGCTTTAGACGGTATTCATTTCGATTGAACTCGGAAGTAAAACTGAATAAATGGTTGTCATTTGGTGAAAATATGCAGATTGTCCATATTAATAATAAAGTAAATTCAAATAATACATTCTTGGATAGTTATATGCGTACTATGCCATTCATGATGCCTTATGATGAGTCTAATCAACCTGGAGGATTCGGCTATTTTCCAAAAACAAATGCAGATGGAACTCCTATTATCGACCCGGTAAGTGGAAAAGTAACGAATATAACAGAGATGTTGGCTGCATATAACGGGCACAACCCTTTGGCTGACGAAACGACGACGGATAAGAGAAACACCGATTATAAAATCAATGGAAATATTTATTTAAAAATACAGCCGATAAAAGATTTGACTATAACAGCCAATATGTTTGGTGGGTTTGCCGCTGGGGGAAGTCGTATGGAAAAGAGCCCGTTCCAGTATGAGGCAGAAGAAAGTTTAAATTCATCTATGTCTCAAGCTCTTACTCGGGGATATTCTTTGGGAGGAAACTTAGTAGCAAATTATAATAAAACGTTTAAAGACAGGCATGATTTAGGTATCATGATTGGAATGGAGGGTCAGAAAGCTTATTCTACAGGGTTAACGGTTAGTGCTCAGAACATGACAGGAGATATATTCAGGGCCTCATTGGCTGATGTTGCAGACAGATTTTCCGGGGATACTTATTCAAATAATGCATCTTTGTCCTTTTTTGGCCGTATAAATTATACATATGATAACAGGTATACTGTTATGGCGTTGGTGAGAAGAGATGGTTATGATCGTTTTGGTCCGGATAATCGGTGGGGAAATTTTCCATCTTTTTCTGCTGCATGGAGAATTAGTAATGAAGACTTTATAAAGAATAACGTATCGATGAATTGGTTGGATGACCTGAAACTTAGGGCATCTTGGGGCCTTTTGGGAAGTGCCAGTGTCGCTCAAAATTTGTATACCGCCAGCTATGTACTTCCTAATTCAAATTATGCATCTGGAATTACCGATTCGGATGGAAATCAATCGTCAGTAATAGGGGTAAGGCTGAATCGGTTACCTAATCATAAAATAAAATGGGAAGATATATCTACTACAGATGTTGGATTTGATCTATCAGTATTGAAGAATTCATTGCGGTTTTCTTTTGATTGGTATGTTAAGAATACGTCTGATGCACTGTTTAGCAGTACACTTCCGTCAATGGCTGGATTAGGAAACCGAGATAATGTTTCTTATGTTTATAATGTAGGAAAGATAAGAAACAAAGGTTTTGATATAGAAGCTTCTTATAATAATAGAATAGGAAAAGATTTTCATTATTCGATAGGTGCGAATTTAGGATATGTTAAAAATAAGGTATTGGCTACAGATGATGATAATACGGTGCTGATTTCCAGCCAAAAAGTATTGGGAGCTTCGAATGTTTCGTTTACCCAGGTTGGTTATCCCATAGGATCGTTTTTTGCTTATGAAGTAGATGGCGTTTTTCAAACTCAGGAAGAGGTTGATGAATATAATCGGAGAGCTCAGCAAAATGGCTATGATTATTATCAGCAAGCAGGTACAGCTGCGGGAGATTTAATATTTCGGGATAATAATGGTGATGGGCATATCGATTCAGGAGATATTACCCACGTAGGGGATCCTTGGCCTGATTTTACCTATGGTTTCAATTTGGGATTTGATTATAAAGGCATTGATTTAAGCATATTGTTTCAAGGAGTCTGTGGAAATGAGATATTTAATGATTTTCGTACAAAATCTCATCTTCTTTATAATGATTATAATACAACGACTTATGCGCTTAATCGATGGACAGGCCCAGGTAGTACAAATGAAAATTTCAGGTCTTACTTTGACGATCCTAATAATAACAAGACAACAGTGTCGACTTGGTTTATCGAAGATGGGTCATATTTGCGACTGAAAAACATTCAATTGGGGTACACTTTCCCTAAAAAGTGGATGAGCAAAGCTCATATATCTAAATGTCGGGTTTATGTTTCGGGGCAGAATCTGTTGACATTTACAAAATACGAAGGTTTTGATCCGGAATTTTGTTCAGCAAGTAGTAATACCTCGTTTGGTATAGACATGGGAAATTATCCTCAAAATAAGACATTTTTATGTGGCATACAAGTGGAGTTTTAGTGTAGAATTGTTCCAACTTATTTTAATTATTTAAATAAAAAAGATGAGTATCATGAAATATATAAAATTGGTAGCCAGTGTAACACTATTTAGTCTTTTACTATCTTCCTGTAGCGATTTTTTGGAAGTTGAAAATTATGAAGGAATTCCTGCTGATGAGTTTATTACGAGTGTAAATAATGCTCAAACGGCTGTAAATGGAGTATATAGTGGATTGTATGGAGAATATCTATACTATTATGGAATATATTATTATACATGCTTTGCCTCACAAGAGCTTGAATTCCGTGCGACATTGGGTGACGTAAAGCCATTGGTCAATTATGCATATAGTGATCAGGCAACAGCAATCAATACGTATTGGAAAAACTTGTATTCTATTGTTTCCCGGGCGAATGATGTATCTACTAAGATATATGATTTGATAAATAGTGGGAAGTTAACTGTATCGGAGAATCAGGAACTTATGCAAATGATAGGTGAATGTAAGTTTTTGCGGGGATTCTCTTATTTTTTATTGACTCGTTCTTTTGGGGATAAGCTACCTTCTCATCCAGCTTATAATTCTAATGAATTAGGAGTGCCTATATTGGATACTTTGATTGTTTCTAGGGAACAATTGATGGTTCCTCGCAATACTTTGGGGGAATGCTGGTCTGTGATATTACGTGATTTTGAGACAGCTTATAATTTATTACCGACTTCTTGGTCAACAGATAAGTTAGGAGCGGTAACGAAAGGTGCAGCTGCAGGTTATCTGGGGCAAGTATATATGTATCTTAAAGATTATGAGTCTGCAAAGACGTGGTTTGAGAAAAGTGTACAGTGCGGTAATCAGAGAGGAGGAGACTATCAATTAGTAGAAAATTATGCATGGAATTTTGATTTTTTGCATGAAAATAATTCGGAATCAATTTTTGAAGTACAATTCCAGACAATTAGTGATGATACGAGATTGGCATCTTATTTATGGAGGCGTTTAGGTCCAGATGGTGTAGGTGGTGGATTTGGAATTGTGAATGTTGCTATGGATTGGGTGAATAAATTTAATATAGGTTATGAACTAACCCAAGAGGTGTATGATGAATATGCTAATTTACCTTCAACAGGTGAAATAAATATCATTACAAGAGAAGTAATGAAAGCTTATCAAGTGGCTATTGGGGTTCAAGTATTTTCTGAGGAAGAATTTTTTGAATTATATACTGGAGATTGGGATGCTTTGGGTGATGCAGTAAATCAGGTATTGAGGGCTAATCACTATCGTTTGGATGTGAAAACAGAACCGGGTTGGGGAACGGCAGATAATCGGTACATACAAACAATATTAAATGCATCACGTTCTGCAGATCCTCGTATGTATGATTCGTTTTACGTGCCAGGACGGGATAGTGTGGCTTTAGATTGGGCTGCAACAAAAGTGATAGATTATCCAAATAGTTATTATGGATTTAAAAAATATATTCCATACAATGCCGTTGAAAATTGGGCATCAGAAGGATTACCTGGTTTTCAGGGGAGTAATTCGATAAATCAACGAATATTCCGATTGGCGGATTTGTATTTGCAGTATGCAGAAGCTTGTTATCGGACGGGTGATAATACAAATGCAGAAAAATATTTGAATAAAGTAAGACGGAGAGCTTGGAAATTGCCATTTGATGACGCTTCTTTACAGGTCAAAGAGTCTGTAGATTATCCGTCGGATGATGATACCGGTGATTTTATAGATGCAATAATTGCAGAAAGAGAAAAGGAGCTGTGTTTAGAAGGACATTTGTGGTTTGATTATTTGCGATGGAATAAAGCTGAGGAATTGTTCAAAACTAAGGGGTTTGAGCCCAATAAGCATCATCGTTTACCTATACCTCTTGCCGAACGGCAGATTGTCGGTATGGATGTTCTATTACAAAACAGTGGATATTAATCGTTAACTATAGTTTATTTTTCTTCGAAGGTTTATTTCGAAGGGTATTGTTCAATTTAAAAAACAAATTATCATGAGAAAAAATGTACGGTTCTTTAGTTGTGTTGCTGCAATGCTTCTGACAGCTAATATTGTATTTGCTCAAAGGCAACCTATTGTTTATGAGGATTTTAAAACAGTCGAGGTTATTACTACGGACGAGTGGATTGAAATTGACGGTTTGGAAGATGAAGCATGTTGGTCAAAAGTACCGGAAAATCCTGTTGGAAATATTTTACGTAACTGGGGTGCGCAACCGGTGGAGAATATATGGGGATATTCCGCTACATTTAAAGTGGTACGAGATGTGAATTACTTTTACTTTTTTGTTAAAGTGAAAGATAATGTATACATTCCCTATGATTCGGAAAAAATGAAAAGTGATATAGGTATTGACCATCTTGAGTTGTTTTTCTTCCCTAATCCGGATGATAAAAATATGTTGTATGAAGAAATTGACGCACGTCCTCGTGGATTATCTCAATTAAGGGTTTCTATTGGGAATACAGAGAATCGTTTTAGCGGGGGTGGATATGCTGCAGGATTTGCCGTTGATAATAAAATTACAGGTTATGAATATAAGACAGTGCAAACTGCAGATGGTTATAATGCAGAAATTGTTATTCCTAAAGATATTGTTATTTCTGAAGAATATTATGGAAATTTAGAGATTGGTAAAAAGATTCTTTTCGATATAAATACTGCAAATTGTACTGATTATGAAAGTAATACTCGTCAGATTATCTTAGGATGGTCTGGAATTGATTATAATTCTTGGAAGTTGAATTCAACTTTAGGAGAAATGCATTTTGTTGAGAACTTGTCTTCAGTAGAGAAAGCAGAAATGGATGAAGTAAATTATTCTTTTACCAATAATATATTGTCTTTGCAGGATGTTCAAAATGCACAGATTAGAATTCATGACATCTCTGGAAAGATGATAAAATCATGGAGTTACACTGAACCTACTGATTTGTCATCATTAACTTCAGGAATTTATTTAGTTAATGTTGAAGGTATGAAATGTTTTAAGATAGTGAAATAATTAGATTTTCCATATATAAGTTGTGGGTGGTTAAAAGCTACAGGTCATTGACTTGTAGCTTTTTTATTTATTGTGTAAAAGGTCTGTTATGTAACAGGTCTTTTACAATTTATTTATATTTGTTAGTTTAAAGGTTATTTTATTATTTTCAGATTTCACGAAGGTGAAAGCTATAGTTTATCTGAATTGAGAATCTGCTCTCTATGCAGTTTATACGTTTCTTCAAGTAGATTTGTTTTTATTCCTTGATAAAGCAAACGCTAAAAAGGTAATATGGTGTTTGGTGGGATGAGTAAAAATAATGGCGGTTGTCTCAAAATAAACTTGAGATGGCCACTCTTTCAGAGTTTCAGATTTAAATTTTCCGTTATCAAAGAATTTATCCTTTCAGACAGTTTTTCGCGCATAAAAAAGCTTTCTAAGAGGCTACTTTTGCAAGATTGAGTGCTATGACCATCAGACCAAACTCAATTTCCATTTTCTTCAGTCCATGAAGATGGAACCTCTTGAAATGTTTGTTGTTCTTGTGGTTTCCAAATACAGCCTCCACATCCTGAGGTCGCTGACTCTGATTTTTCAGACTTTCCACAGAGAGTAACTTTTTACGTTCCTTTTCCTTGATTTTTAAGCGGTGATTTACCTGTACAATCCTTTCAGAACGACTTTTATGGCAATGGCATCTTAACAGACATCCCTTGCAATTCTGAGCCCGGTATTTTGATATGGTCTGTTCACCATTTTTTTTACAGATACAAAAGAGGCTATCCCATATTTATTTTGAGATAGCCTCTCTATACTAATAATTATATAAGATGTGTTGTTTTATAGTTATTTTTGGAATATTTCTGGATATTTCCTTATAAAGTAGACTGGAGTACAGCTCCATGCATGACAGTAACTATTCATTGGATAGAAATAGTATGGAGATATGAAATCATTATTTGGGTCATATGCTTCCCAGAATGTATCGGCACCTTTTTTTATCATTCCTCCCCAGTAATCAATTAAGGCTTTTTTTGCTTCTGCATTCATTCCACAGTTGATTAACGATTGGATATAGTAGTGATACATATAAGGTGTTCCCGGATGGCAAACGTTTTGTGTCGTATGTAGAGCTGAGAGGGCTTTTTCTCCTTCGGTTTTGGTGGCAACTTCGCTTAGTATCATCCAAATTTGAGAAGCATATGAGATTTGTTTGTTTCCAATTCCTATAAATAATCCTGATTTTTTGTCATAGTAGTTTTTATGGGCAGCTTTTGTCATTTTTTTTATCAGTGCAGGTAAATCAGCTACTTCTTTTTCTTTTCCAAGTAGTTGGGCAAGCTTGTAAGATTCTTTGAGTGCAAATATTGAAACTCCTTGTAATGGTACTTCTTTATATAGATCTTCTTTCCAATCGAAGAAAATCCACCAATTTTTATTTACTTTTTCAAAATCCATTAGTCCATTGGATTTGACGTTAGTACGGACAATATCTATTTGTTTTTTGGCTACAGGCCATAAGTCTTCTGCCGTTTCATAATCTTTTGTAGCCTCTAAATAATCTTTGAGAGAAGCATTATAAAGCAAGGCATATTCATAAAGAAATTGTTTGTCTTGAGCCCGAGGTACAGGATTCTCTATTACAGTGGCCAGTAGGTATCCGTTCTTGTCACTTAACCCAGCTAATAAATATAGGCAACGTTTGGTCAAATCATGTTGTTTGAAAGAATAATTGTTTCCGAGAGCTTCGAGATATAGGTCTCCTATCCATAGACGTTGGTCTCTTTTAGGCCCGTCTTCATAAACTGTCTGCATGCATTCTTTCAATGTATTCAAACTAACTCGCTCTATTTTCCTGATCATAGGATCAACAGAGGAGGGAAGTTCCTCTGGAATATTTTTTGCTGATGTCCGGGCTAAACATTTTATATCATAAATATTGAAATCATAGTAAGGTGAGCTGGCTAATAATTCTATTTTTACATAGCGAAAAGCCAACCTGCGATGTAAAGTTACCGTTTCGGGTACATACATTATTGAGACAATTTCGTCTTGTAACCATGCTCTACTCAAGTTGCCAGGGTAGGGGTCAAAGGGTACAGCGACTTCTGAGGGAACTTCTCCGAATGTGAGTTTGAATCTTAAAGGCCCATCAGCGGCTAAGCCTGTAGTTCTTACAGAAAAACAGAAGTTGCCAGTCATATGTTCTCCAAAATCAATAATAACCTCTTTTTTTAATCTGAAAGGCATATTGTATAATGTGTCGATAGGATGTATATTCGTTACTTTCCATTTTTGGAAGGCATATTCATCAGGGCTGACATTAACGATATGTAGAGGCTTTTTTTCTGTGATTATAAGCTCCGGTTTGTATTGTTCTGCCTTTTGGAGCCATTGTTTTCTACTATTTCCGTAATAGTCTTGTGAAAAACAAATAGATGTAAAAGAGAGAAGTAGAAAGTTCAGTAAAATAAATCTTATCATAATATTGTTTTTAGATGATATTTTTATATATGCTGTATTTTTTAGTTTACTTTTTTATTCAATTGTTTGATAATGGATAATAAATCTTTTTCCTTTTTATTTTGTCCCAAAAATAATAGATAATATTTTTCGTTATATACTGTAGACTCATTGGGGGCCAGTGTTATATATCGCCCGTGATTTTCTAATTCGATATATTTACCGTTGGCAGCAATGAAAATTTCGACTTCCCCCTGCTGAGGTGGAATATCTTCTACTTGAATATCGGGGAAACATTTGACAAAAAGCAGATTTTTATAGTAATGTGCCATCCAACCTCCTTTGGCTGTATTAAATAGTTTTTGAGCCTTCATGTTTTTTTCTTGAATAAACGGAACCCATAAAATATTGCTTTTTATAAAACTATTCGGAATACTTGAAATATTTATATTTTTATCTTCTTCCCCGATAGGAAAGAAGCTCAAGCCTCCAAAAACACGAGTGACATCCCATGGCGCAAGTTTATAGGTTTTATTGGAAATATTTTCTATTTTATAAGCGATACATATTGCAGTGTCGGATGTTGATATCGAAAATTCTTTTGTAATACGGAAATTCATATTTTCGGTTTGACTGACCATTTGTATTTTGTGACCTATAATAGTTGTTTTATATGGCAATTGGTCTATTGCAGGATAAGGAGGCCAGTAGTCTTTTTGTGGAGATATCCAAAATGTTGCTCCATAATATCTGGGATGTTCATTAGTTGAAGTTAGAAGTTCAGAGTTTCCTCTTCTAAAAGAGACGATACGACCTCCTGTCTGAGCAGATATACTGAAAATCAGATCTCCTGCAGATAGAGTGTAGATATTTCCGTCGCGTTTTATTTCTTGTCCGTAACAATAGTTTGTTGCAAATATTACAAGTAATAAAATAAAAGTTAGAACTGTGTTATTCTTGTTCTTCATCTTCATTTCTGTTAGGTATTGAAGAAATAAATTTATTAGTGGATGGTTCTGAACCCATTTCGAATTCCAGATGTCCTCCTTGGGTTATGTCTTGATGAGTAATATATAATTTGTTGTAATTCCGTCCGTTTAATTTTACTGATTGGATATAGATATTATTTTCGTTTAAATTGTGGGCTTCTATAATAAATGGATTATCTCCGGTCTTCAAAATTGCCTTATTTATCATTGGTTTGCCAAAAACATAGATTCCGCTTGCTGGATTTACAGGATAAATTCCCATTGCGCTGAATACATACCATGCAGACATTTGGCCGCAGTCTTCATTTCCACATAACCCATCAGGCTTATCTGTATATAATGTGGTCATTATCTCATGAAGTCTTTTTTGTGTTTTGTGCGGTTGACCGGCATAGTTGTATAGGTAAGCTACGTGGTGACTTGGCTCATTTCCATGAGCATATTGTCCTATGAGTCCGGTAATGTCGATAGGTACATCTCCTCCAGACATGTTAGGAGACATTGAAAATAATGTATCCAGAGCGGAAGCAAAAGCCTTTTTGCCACCATATAATTCGATTAGGCCATTGATATCGTGGGGAGCAAAAAAGGAATATTGCCATGAGTTACCTTCCACCCAATCGCATTCTCCATATGAAGAATAAAATGGATCGAATGGCCGACGGGGTTTGCCTTTGGACGAGACTCCATTCATTAATTTATGTTCTTTATCAAAATAAGTTTTATAGGAAGCTGAGCGTTTCATAAAATATTCATAGTCCCCAATTTTATTTAACTCTTTGGCCATTTGAGCAATACACCAGTCATCAAAACAGTATTCTAATGCAGTAGAAACAGATTTGTTATATTTATCATAAGGTATATATTTATATTGTTTTAATTCTTTTATTCCAAAATCATCTTGCATAGCAGAGGCTCTCATTGCTTGATAAGCTTTTTCTACATCGAAATTTCTAATCCCTTTGAAATAAGCATCTACTATTACAGGTACAGAATGATAACCAATCATACAATTGGTTTCGCTCGACCATAAGGGCCATACAGGCAACAACCCGTATTGTTCATATTGCATTAGCATTGATTGTATCAGGTTACTCGTTATTTCTGGAGTAAGAAGAGTTAATAAGGGATTTTCTGCTCTAAATGTGTCCCATAAAGATAGTACAGTATAATTGTTGAAATTCAGAGCTTTATAGACTTTCTTATCGAATCCGAGATATTCTCCATTAATATCATTATATAAATAAGGAGCCAGAAATGAATGGTATAACGCTGTATAAAAAATTGTTTTTGTCTTTTCTGGCGCGTCTATTATAACTTTTCCCAGTTTTTCTTTCCAGGCCGATTGGTTTTCATTTAGTATTGTATCAAAATTCCATTCAGGTATTTCTTCTGTCAGATTCTGAAGAGCATTGTCTATGCTAACAGCTGATATACCGACTTTTACGAATATTGTTTCATTTTGATTAGTTTCAAAATTGAGTATGGCTTTAATGTTTTTTCCTTGGGCGGTTTTGTTTTTTGTAAACTGATCGTCCAACGCCAATTTTGCAGAATCGAAAGGCTTCGAGATACGAATGGCATAAAATATTTGTTGATTACTCCAGTATTTTTCTCCGGGTTCACCCCAGCCTTTTGTATTTCTTTGTCCGGTGATTGTACAACTGTCGACGAGATTTAAAGAAGTGAAGATGACAGAATCCTTGGCATAATGATGAGAAAGGTCTATGATTATGTGGGATTCTTTACTTTGTGGAAATGTATATTTGTGAAACCCACAACGTGGAGATGTTGTTAGTTCTACGGTTATGTTGTAATCTTTTAGATTGACTTTGTAGTATCCGGGAGAAGCCCATTCTTCTTCGTGAGAAAAACGGGAACGATAGCCACTGTCTGGGTCTTCTTTTGTTCCTGCTTGTAATTTTATGTCTCCAGTAGTGGGCATGAGCATTATGTCCATTAAATCTGAACGACCTGTTCCGGATAAATGAGTATGTGAAAATCCGATAATAGAACTGTCAGAATAGTGATATCCTGAGCACCAATCCCATCCATCTAGGCCTGTATCGGGGCTAAGTTGAACCATCCCAAAAGGGTAAGCAGCTCCAGGAAAAGTATGACCATGTCCTGATGTCCCAATAAGGGGATTAACGTAACTTAAAATGTTATGATTTTCTAAATCTGTATTTGAGGATGGCTTGCATCCTGCCATAAGTATTGAAACAAATAGGATAAATATATAATTTTTCATTTTTATTGTATGATTAGTTTATTCTGGGTAATATGAACTTACTTTATTTCCATCTAAATCTGTTTTTTTATCAATAGTTACGCTTCTGCGGAATTGATTTTCATCAATAGGAGTGAAATTTAACCAACTTTTAGGATCTGATGTAACGGGATTAGACAGTTTACTTTCACCGTTTCCATTAATTGCGGAAATGGCATATTGATAAATTATGTCACTATTGATGTTCTTGTCAATAAATTGGTTTTCGTTTCCTTTATAAATCAATTCAAATTTTCCGTTTTGAGACCTTTTGTATAGTCTGTATTCGTTACATCCTAATACTTTGCCCCAATCTAAAATATATCCATTGTTCTCTTTTTTTAATTTCAATCCGTCAGGGAAGTGGGGAGGCTTTGTAGTAAAATATGCAGGATATATGACAGAAGGGAGGCTTATGTTTTCTTTATTTAAAGCAAAAACGCGAACATACCCTTTGGACTCTTTTTTTATGGGTTTTATGATGATGGAGTTTCCCTTTTGTTCTTTGTATGTCTGCCATGTCTTGCCTTGGTCGGTGCTATATTCATACCGGTATTTTTGTGCACCATTAACTGGAATTACAGAAAGTTTGACAAATCCTTTATCATTTGAGGTATATTTTATTTCAGGACGTATTAAATCAGGAAGTCCTGTCGTTAAATTCCAAATATGCTTTCCTTTAGGAAAATTTACAGTTACTTGATTATCTTTGATGTAAATCTTTTGTCTTATGCCGTCTATGTAAAAGGATATGGAAATAGGTATCAAGTCCCATTTAAAGGTAACTTCTGTATCTTCCATTGCATAGAATTCTCCTTTTATTTTTTCTTTACAGAAATAAATAGCGCTGAGTCCTGCATCTGTATTGTGTGGCCTTATTTCGAATTCACTGTTCCCAATTTTTGTCCCGTGGAAAATTGCCATTTCCTGATGTGTGCCGTTATTTCGTATGAAGCCTGAAGTTCCTGAAAATACCATATTGTTTTCGTCAACTTTTATAGGTGTATCATTACGGAATATATAATCGTTATTTTTTTCAGGCGAAGTGATAATACAACCATAAGGAGTCGTTTTACTTTTGAACCCTTTTTTATGGGAGACAAATGTCATAAAATCTCCTGTGCCGTCAAACCAGAGCCCTTTCGTTCTGTTTCCGGTGTGAGTTATAAGATCTGGTTTTCTATCCCAATAAACGTATCCTGGTCCCCCACCTTTTATATTTTCTAATTCAGGAAAATCGTCATTTAAATGGGTGTACCAACTAAAGCGACTGGCTATGTTTTGGTTATATACGTCATCATAAATGATAAAATAGTCACTACCTACCAGCATGATACTTCTGCTTTGGTATTCGGGCCATGAATATTTACTGTCTGTAGATGCCGTGATTTCAGCAAACTGGCCGATACCTAAATTATACATGGGACGTGATAGTTCATTTCGACCAATGGCTTTGAATCGACCATCTTTGAATACACCAAATCCTGTGGACATATCAGTATCTTGTAAACGCCGATCACCGATATCTTCTTTATCATTGTTGCTATATGATTTCCCGTTAGCATAAAAATAAATAGTACCACAACCTCCTTCTCCTACAATGCCCCAACGATAATTGGGCCCATTGTCTATTTGTCCCAAATGGATGGATAATTCATCCTCTGTTCCGACTGCAGCCCTTAAAATAATTCCATATCCGTTAATTTTCGTACTTTCCAACAGAGGAGGAGTTCCGGAATCTTCCGAATCGAGTGGATACATGAGTCTGAAAGAATTTGTTTCTCTACTATAAATTTCTGCATCCTGATCTTCTGGACGAGAAATATAACGTATATTTTCGGAAAGCAATGGAGCATAGTTTTCTAATTCTTTACCTAATAGCCAATACCCGCAAGGTGGTTGTCTTCTTACAGAATGTGCTCCTTGCGGAGGAAATATTCTTGACGGTGCTATATCTGGAGTGACTACACCCCAGTAAAGCATTCCTTCCAGTTGACCATTTTCATTTTTATAAAAGTCCAGAGACTCTCCGTTAAATGGGGCTGATAGAGAATTTAAGACAAATGAACCTAACATGGCTGTCCTTTTATTTGCCATTCGTTTTTTCCCGTCTAGATAATGCTGCATGAGAAAGTTGGCTCGAAGAGAAGGCCTTAAATTGGCCCAAAGATATGTGCCTATATTTTCAGTCCATCTTCCCCCTATTGCATCCCAACTGTTGACAGCAGGACGCACATGATATTGCATATTCAGGTCAATGTATTTTTCAAACATATCGGCCCATTCTTGAGCTTTGGGATGTTTAGGAAACAGAAATGAGGCAAATGCTGGGACAGATTTTACATCACTTAAGAAATTAGGATGTCCACTGAGCATGTGTTTCATGGGCATATATTCTTCCCCTGCGGCGATATATGCATGTACGAGGAACATAGCTGTCATACGTGCTCTTTGCTCTTTACTCATTTGAGGCATGAGGGCATTCATCATACATACGTATTCATCATAAAAGAGTCGTGAAGAGGTAGGCCCATATCCATTGTTTTGACAAGGTCCACTCATGGCAAGTTCATTTGAAAAATGTCCATAAAAGAATTTTTGCTCAAATTCTTTTGTTGTCATTCTTTTATCATTTTCAAAAATGATTTTTGGAATAGGTAAGGAATCGGGATATGTTAGGCACCAATTTTTAACCTTATTCAGGTCTAATGTACTATATCTGTTTTGTAAGAATGAATTATATGATTGTTGTCCCATTGATATTTTGTAGCTTGTTCCATCAGCATTTACTTGGGGATGAGTAAGTCTTTCCAGATTGTTCATATAGTCAATGTCTTTCTGATGGGAATAGAAGCTTAAGGCAGAAGTTCGACTGCCGTTGATTAGAGGATAAGTCCACTTTAATAGAGAATCTTTGTAATAAAATTTTATACTTAATTCCTGTGTATCTATCCATATTGGATATTTGTAGCTATTCCATCCTTCTATATCTTTTACGAATAAGCCGATAGATTGATTGCTATTTTCATCCCAGAATACAGAAGAAGTAACGTTGTTTTCGGCAGGCCAGTTGCCGAATATTCCTACTTCGAATGGTATTTTTCCGTCATTGGATGTAGATTTTGTTATTCCATGATGAGAATTTAACATTGTAAGATCAATCTTTTCCCAATTGTATCTTGTAAATCCGCTTGAGTTTTCATTAGGATGCCCATAAGGGTGGTTGGGGGCTTGACGATGGGTGGGAGAAAAATTGTTCCATTCGATACTCCATGCATATTTGTCCATGTCGGAAAAATTTTTCATATCTTCTTTTATTTCTATAAAATCATAGTCGTGTATACATTTTACCAGTACAGTGTATTTTTCACCCAAAGGAAATGTATAATGAAGTTCGAATTCTACAAATAAGGGGCCGGAGGTTGTAATTTTAGTTTCGAGTTTTATTTCTTTCTGTTGATTTGTATTGAAGTAAGATTTTCCGAACCATATTTTACAGTTTTTAGATATGCTTGAAATGGGTCCGGAGACTTTTTCTCCTGATTGAGAAGAAGGGATGAGTATTGAAAATTTATTTGTAGTGACGTGATAGTATTTATCTTTTTTCTGGATAGTAATGTTCTCTTTTTTTTGAGGAATTCCTTTCTCTAAAAGAAATGAATATTTTTTGCCTGACGGTAAATCTGATATAAAATGTAGGAAAGCTTTTTCTCCTCCAGATTGATTAGGTTTTATATTTGTTATTTGGATTGGTATTTGTTCGTGCGTAAACTGGTCGGTTAGTATTAATTCATTTTTAGAAATTTTATTTTTGGAGTATATTTCATATGTTAATAAAGTCTTTGGCCACCAATATAATGGGTGTTTGATGTGGTCGTCAATAGTGATTGTTGCTTTATTATTTTTGAGAAAAATTATATCATTTGTAGCACTAATAGAAATAGAGATTAGACAAAGTGTTACGATGAGGAAGAAATGCTTTGTTGTGTTCATGATGTTTTTTAACTTCTTTGTAGATTATTGTTACAAATATATGAGACAAAGAAGTTCTTGTTGTAAATAAAATGAAAATAAAGTATAGACAAAATATGACCAAAAATTGGACAACATACTATATGTATATGGTAATTTGTTGATTTTTATATCATTGTATGATATAGTATATTGTCAATATATTAGGTAAAGTAGGTATATTATTGGTTTCTCAAAATATGAGAAAATAAAAGATAAAGAAGTCTATATGCTATGAAATTTATATTATAATCGTATAAAATATGGAGTTTCCGAGTTGGAAAATCGTCGGGGGAGTTTATTTCGGTTTCTCGACTGTAATGTTATATTTATTGTTATTGTATATTTATATGGTATCAAAAAAAAGTTTTATCTTTGCATAAAGTGCTTTTTAATAATAATTGTTTTTTGCTTTATCTGTATGTGTAAATGGAGTAATGGTGAAAAGATTGAATAAATAGTTCTGAAAATTATGTCTAAATTATCGTGAAGAAT
Organism: Coprobacter secundus; assembly: GCA_000803105.1. Classification (GTDB taxonomy): domain Bacteria; phylum Bacteroidota; class Bacteroidia; order Bacteroidales; family Coprobacteraceae; genus Coprobacter; species Coprobacter secundus. Next base: position 135,610 of record JTDA01000006.1, on the reverse strand, counting down.
AATGGAGGTGGTTGATGTATCAGATTAATTTGTGCGATCAGAAAAAATTTGCTCTGTGATATAAAGTATACAGATAACAAAGAATCTGAATATTTTTGGATATATATTATCGGAAAACGTTGCTGTGTCTCTATATGAGATTTCCTGTTTTAGATGTTAAAGACTTGTAATATGTTATTCTGAATGAAATTAGTTGACTTAAAAGAACAATGAAAGAAACTGCAGGGAGAGGCTATATAAAAGATATTATAGAAGAATATAATATTCTCTTAAAATCGTGGGGACATTCTGATGATTGGAGTCTCAACCAATTTAAGACGTTGGAAAGCATGATTTTTGAAGTCACTAAGATAGATGTGAATGCTAATACTCTGAAACGCTTTTTCCAACAACGAACAGGGAATCCTCAGTTAGCGACAAAAGAAGCCCTTTGTCTTTTTTTAGGTTATAAAGGTTATACAGACTTTGTAATGAAAAAGACCAAAGAGGAGGCTGGTGTCCGATTGGATGACCGGGAAAATCAGAAATCTGAAGATATTGATGAGATACGGACTCAAGAAAGAGAAGTAAAGAACGAGGATAAAAATGAAGAATTGGATTTTAAAAATAGAGAATCAGAACATACCAAAAAGTTAAATAAACGTTATTTCTATTTGTCTATTTCTTTAATTATTATTATCGGAGGTTATCTATTTTATACATATAAATTGAAAGATATGTATATTGATTATCTTATCTCGAAAGTTGAGTTTTCTGCTTCGCAAGTAAAGGGTTTGTGCCCATTGACAGTAACATTTTCATACAATATTCCATCATCAATTTTTGATGATATAACGATTGTATATGAAGAGGCGACAGGTGATATTTTAGAAAAGAAATTGAATAAAGCCATAAATACCGTAAATGCGACATATATTTATGAAGGTGAAGGAGCCTGTTATTTAAAATATAAAGATAAAGAGATAAGGAGGATTCTTGTTGAGAGCCGGAAAGCTGGTTGGTCTGTATCTGTCAAAGAAGAACGAAAAGGAATATTAAAAACTTTGCCTGTAAGTCAGGCTTTTAATGAAAACGGATACATAAGTTTACCTTTCGACAGCATACCGGGACTTGGCCAATCGAACCATTTATTTGTCAGTTATATATTTTATCAGAAAAGTATAATAGATGGAGATAATTTTATTTTAGAAGCAAGGATGCGAAATTCGGCAGAGGAGCATGCCATACCTTGTGCTGATGTGATGATGTATATGGGATCGGATAAGGGAATGCATGGTTTTACGATGAACGAGAATTGTCATGCATATATGAAGTTTATCAGTGGAGAGAGTGAAATTAAAGGTGAACGGCATAGTTTGGAACGTTTTAATTTTAATCCATCCGAATGGCATGTAATGACTATTAAAGTTATCAATAAACATACTACTTTTTATGTTGATGGAGCGGAAATTCTTAATATGAATTATAATAATTCGTTAGGGGTTGCAAATGAGATTATTTTACGATTTAAAGGATGTGGAGCTGTCGATTATGTAAAAGTATGTAAGCCGAATGGTGAAGTTGTATATGAGGAAAATTTTGATGAAAAACTTTATTGAAATAGAAATTACGGAGAATATATCTATAAAGGGAGAATTGGATACCAATTCTCCCTTTTTTGTTTTTATTGTCTTTTTCTTAGGAAGTTTTTTTAGTTTCGAAATATTTTGAATGATGAGGGAAAAACATTAAATCTTTTTTCAGTGGAATTTTACCTTTTTATGAAGATAAAGATTTAAGATTATATTAGAGTGATTGTATCTTTGAAAGTTTGGGAGAGGAATTCTTTATTGAAGGAGGGTGAATATGGAATATTATGGATTTAGGATTTTGATTGATTGTTAAACTAATATGTTATTTAATAGTCTTTTAGTAAAGCTTTGTTTGTGTTTTGTTTGTATTTTATATCTACTTTATCGGGGTTTTAACTCTTTTGCTGGATTCCTGAAAATTAATTTTGCACAAGAGAAGTATTAACATTCTGTTAGCCACGATAATCATTAAAGATAATTATATTCATGAAGAAAAACAAAGCACCGATCTATTTTTATTGTATTGTTTTGAGTATTCTGTTTTCTGTAAATGTGATGTCTCAACAATTGAAGGAGTCTCCAGTCACGACTGTTCAGAGAATTGGAGATAAATTGATACGAAATACACCCTTTGCATATAAGTTGGTTTTATTCCCAGAAAACAATAAGTTTAATTATTTGAAATTTATTGATTTTGGAAGAACATTTGGAAAGAAAGACCATGCTGTAGCATATGCATTTACACAAATGTCTTTTCCAAGAGACACGACAATACGAGTTGAAATAGAACATAACGATGCTTGCAAAATTTGGTGTAATGGAACTTTGGTGTATGAAAAACTCGGGCAACGAGATATAAAAATAGTGAGGGAAGAACGAAGTTTGGAAATGTCCTTTTCTTTTGATTTATTCCTAAAAAAAGGAAATAATGATATTTTGATAAAATCGGAAACATTTGGAGGTGAGTGGTGTGTGTTTATACAGCCTCCTAGTGAAAAAGATGCTGTATTATCTGTTGTACCGGAATATCCGAACATTGGATTGGAAAACGTGAAGAATATTGATGGTAATATTCCAAAATTGACTAATTGGTTGGTTGTGGGACCTTTTGGTGCGAATATTGATATTATCAACGAACCGGAAAAAGAATTCGTATTTGGACATATGTACCAAGGACTTGATGGACTGGTAACGTGGACGATACCTAAGATAGAAGTGTTGGGAGATATGATTGACCCTGCTCCTTGGGGTACTACTTATCAATGGAATTATCACAATGGGGGTGTTGCGTGGGCTATGCAACAGTTATCAGAGTTGACCAATAATCAACGGTATAATCAATGGGCTGTAAACTTTTGTGATTATCAAATGGAGGGGCTTCCTTTTGTTGATTATCAAGTAAATGATTTGAAAGCTTATAATTCGGCTAATGCTCTTGTCATTGATTCAAAGTTACTTGATTTTACATTAGCACCATCTTTGCCTATTATTTATCGTTTACGAAAAGAGCAGGATTTTAAGAACAGAAAGATTTATGAGATGTATATAAACAAAATGATACATTATGCACAGCATGAGCAGATAAGAAGTGAAGGTATGACTAATTATACTCGTAATACTCCAGAAGAATTTACTGTATGGGTGGATGATATGTTTATGGGGGTTCCTTTCTTAATACAGGCTGGGTTGTATGTAACATCTCCAGAGTTACAAAAGGCTTTTTTTGATGATGCTGCAAATCAGGTGCTGGATTTTACTAAACATGTCTGGGACAAGGAGGCAAAGTTGTATATGCATGCTAACTATACCTCTCGTCCAGAAATAAAACTTCCTCACTGGTCCAGAGCTAACGGTTGGGCAGCATGGGCAATGTCGGATGTGTTGATGTATCTTCCTAAAAAACATCCCAAGTATAGGCAGATATTGAAGCAATATGTTACTTTTATGGAAACGTTGGTAAAATATCAGGATGAATCGGGCTTTTGGCATAATGTGATTGAGAGAAAAGATTCTCCAGAAGAGGTGTCAGGTACAGCGATTTTTACTATGGCGATGGCTCGTGGCGTTAGATATGGTTGGTTAGATAAAAAGAAGTATATTCCTGTTGTGCAGAAAGGGTGGAATGCTGTAGCATCGGAAGTTGAAGATGATGGTACCGTTCATAAGATTTGTGTAGGAACTATGTGTACTGAAGATGTGGAATATTATGTAAACCGACCGTTTTATGATGATGATACACATGGCTCTTTTGCTGTGATATTTGCAGGAATAGAGGTTCAGAAAATGATAGATGCAAATAAATGACCAATATGAAAAATATTATAACCTTAATCTTAGTAATAACACAGTTATTTTTTGTTTGTAGTTGTTCTGAAAAAAAGAGAAATACACAACTTATTCCCGTTGTTTTAGAAGAAGAGGAAGTAAATTTCTTAAAAAAAGATTTAGCTGAAAAAGAAAAATCCTATGATAAAGAGAAAAAGATGACATGGACTGTTACGAGTGGTCGCCATTATCATAGTGATTTAGATAGTGGTGTAGTGGTTCATGAAACACGTGCATCGATAGAGTATGCTGTGGAACTGATGTATACTCGAGAAAAAGATAATATAAGCCGAGCTATAGACATTATAGAGACTGTACTCCCTATGCAGGAAACTGATACTGCTAAGGCTTATTGTGGTGTTTGGCCATATTATCCTGAAGATCCTTTAAATGGACGGGTAGCTCCTGTAGACTATAACTGGGCTGATTTTATGGCAGTTCCTTTGATTGATATATGGATTAATTTTAGAGATTATATCAGTTGTGATTTGCAAAATAGAATCGAGAAGGCGTTGGTACTTGCTGCTCGAGCAAGTATGAAACGTAATGTAAAGGGAGATTATACCAATATGTGTATAATGGGAATTTATGTTTGTTATATTGTCGGTGATTTGATGGATTTGCCTGACCTTAGTACTTATGCTCGAGGTAAACTTCGCTATTTTTATGATTATACGATTGATAACAAGGGGTTTACTGAATATAATAGTCCCACATATACAATTGTTGCCATGAATGAATTGTTGAGAATGAAACGGACAATTATAAATCCGGAGGACAAGGAGATGGTAGATAAATTGTATAGTATGTGTTGGCGTATGGCTGCTCGCCATTTCCATCAACCCTCTGGGCAATGGTGCGGTCCTAATTTGAGGGCTTATAGTAGTTTACTGACACCGGATCTTAAACGATTGTTTTATAATGCATCAAATGGTATTGTAAATTTGCCAGGCGAGTATCCGAGAATTCCTAATGTAATTGCTCCTCACAAAATACCGGATGATTTAATTTCTCTTTTTACAAAACAGATGCTTCCTCGAATTGAAATAGATACTTTTTTAATTGGAAAGTTGCAACCTGTCAATCAAAAGGTATATGATGGTGTAAGAATTTTAGCTACAGATATAATAGGAAAAATGTATGCACATCCTCATTTTGCTATAGCATCTGTAAATCAGGGATATATGTGGAATCAGTGTCGTCCTTTAATTGTTCATTGGGGTACTCAGGAAGATCCAACTTATATGCAGGTCCGTTTTTTACACGACGATTATGATTTTTCTGCTGTAAATATTAAATGCGTACAAGATTCTGCAACAGTATTATCTATTTTTAATATTGCATATAATGGAGGAGATAAGCATCCAAGTATAGATAGGATAAAGGATTCAACTATTTTAGCTAAAGATTTGAGATTAAGGTTTGAAATAGGAGGTAATATATCTCATACTGAATTTTCAATTATTGACGGAAAACAGAATTCTGTTTTGATGAAGTCTCGGGATATATCTTGTTTTATAAAACTTCCTTATGTGAGGTGGGATGAGTTAAAAGGACAGTGGATTGTAGGTGGTGATAAAGATCGGATATGGGCAGATTATGTAATTTATTCCGGAGAAAAACGAAAGTTTGATTTTTCAAAAATGGAAGAAGCAGTCGTTTCACTATACCTATCTTTTTCGGATTCGATTTTGAAAAAACGAGAAATTCGGACAGAGGTTGATGAAAAGTATCTTACTGTTTCTACTGAAGAAATGCAAGTTAAAGCTTTAAAAAAGCCTGATGAAGAATTTAGAATAAAAAATGATTATGAAATTAAATACTAATGATATGAAACAGGGAATAATTATACTTTCGAGTTTATTAATATTTTCTATATTTTCAGTTTTTCCTCAAATGAAAGCTCCCCAAGATTGGGTCGGATATGAGGAGGTGATGGGGGTTAAAAATAATCTTCGTTTTTATAATTTTGATGTTACGTTAATTGAATCATCTGCTCCAGCTAATGTATTTTGGCCAGAAGATGATATTAATTTTAAATTTCAAGTGGTCAACAATACTCAAGAACCTATAGATACTGATGCAAAAATCCATATTATTAGATATGGAACAAAAGGCATACCCAATAATATTTGGTTACCACAAATGATAAAACTTGACTATGAAAAAATTATTCCTGTTCATATTTCAATTACACCTAATGGTTATACAAATGTTTCTGTATCGGTAGATGATATCAAAGACTATGGTGGGTATGCAATTGTATTTGATTTAGGGAAAAAAGGTAGAAGGTTAGGAACGAGCTTTGCTTATAGCATGAAGCCGTCTCCTGTAAAGATGCAGTATCCAAAGCAATCTTTGGATGATTTGGGTGTTGATTTCCTTAGTCGGGTAGGAGTACAATCTATACGTCATGGCATTCCATATATATCCACAACATCTCCTGATTATCAAAAATTTATGCAAGATTTAGCAGGAGAAATGAAAAAATATATGGACAATAATATTACGGTTATGTTGATGTTTGGGGAAGGTCGTATGGCCTCTTCTTTACCTTTGGGTACAACACGGCCACATCTTGATGGAAATGGACATTTTTTGAGGACAAAGCAAGATTTGGTTTGGATGCCGGATATGGATGATGATTTTAAGAAATACGTGAAGGAATTGTGCTTGAGATTTGGTTGGCCCAAGGGGCCGGTTACTGCCGTTTGCTTGTGGAATGAACCGTGGGAGGGAATGTCTATTTCTGGTTGGCAGGCCGATATGATACGTTATCGAGAAATATATCAAAAAATGGCAGAAGGAGTTATTGATGCCCGAAAAGAAAATATAGATGTTCTTGTTGGGGGGGAGATTCAAATTCTAACGCTTTGGATAAATTTTTTGCTGATGGGACCATGGATATATTACCTATATTTGATTTTTTGTCTATTCATTATCAAGGAATGGAAGCTCCAGTTTTATATCCTGAATGGAATAGCAGAAAAGAGCATAAAGGAAGAGTTAAAATATGGGATACAGAAAGTTGGGTTGGAAACACGGATGACCGGATAGGATTGGTGGTTGCAACTAATCGTTCTGCAGGATACGATCGTTCGATGGGTATTTTTGGCGGGTATATGTACTCGGGAGATCCCAATCGTTCGGCTCGTACAGTGACTATCCGTACAGAGAAAGGTACAGAAACAATTTCTAAATTACATAACACCTGGTCTGCCGCTGCTGCGATGGGAGCAGTCCAGAATCTTATAGGAGAAAGAGAATTTAAAGAATTACTTTTTAAAAATGGTTTACCGTGGGTTATGGTATTTGATGGATATAATGGTAATAGAGAAGATGGTACAGTTACTATTGCCGGAGATTTGGGAGAAGCCTTTGGTGCAGAGAATGTTTTATTTCGGAATGTCCGTAGTCTGACAGAAGCTAGAAAAAGAATACAGAGGCGTGAAAAACTTAAAACATTATCGCATGATAGTGAGGAATATAAAGTTATTAAGGAAGAATTAGATACATATTATCCGATTACTGACGGTAAAATGATAGTGAAGGCAGATCCTACATTTTTGTTATATGATTTTTATGGGAATAGGATATCTCCAAAAAATGGGATTTATGAGATTCCTTTAAACTACCAAGGATACTATATGCGTGTCAACGGTAAAAAAGGGTCTTTTGAAAGGTTAATAAAATCAATTTCTAATTCAAGAATTGAAGGCTATGAACCGTTAGAAATTGTTGCAAAGGATTTTACACAGACAATTTCTAAAAATTCAGAAATGGAACTAATATTGACTAATATATTGAATCGTCCGGTAAAAGGGGATTTAAATGTATCTATAGAAGGTCTAACGCTAGCTTATCCGAAAGCTATTTCGTTTAAAGCTAATGAAACGAAGATAATTAAAGTAAAAATACAGGAGGGACATGCAAATGCAGAAAATAAATATCCTTTAGAGGTTTATTTTGATGCAGGTAAAGATGGATTTGCCGTACATTGGGAAGATATGCATGTAAATTTTATATCCAAGAGAAGTATCACGGTAGATGGACAGTTAGATGATTGGAGAGAAATCATACCTCAAACGATTGTGGGTTCGTCAAAAGCGAGTATTTCGTTGGCGGAGGCTGCTTGGCATCCTTATCAGAAATTTGATCAGAACGCAGAGGGTTTGGCCCAGACGTATATGGCATATGATGATGATTATTTTTATTTTGCAGCTAAGGTGGCTGATAAAACGCCCAATGAAGGTACGTTAAGATTTGAAACTCGTGATGATAATCAATATTTTTATCCAGATACAGCATATATGCAGACAATATATGCAATGAAATCTACGATGGTCACAGCAGATGTTTCAGAATCAGTTCAAGGAGCATTACAATTGCCTGATGAAAAAGGACGAGTGATGAATTATATAGAAAATGTTTCTACGACTCAGTCCATAGGGATGGATATCAGTCTTCCAAAAGATAAATATACTCGAACATCATTTTATCTTCCGAATGTAAACCAAAATGGGGTATCAGTCACTGTTTATGACAAGGATAGTGGGAAAGAATTGTTGACGACAAAAATTGATAAGCTTTGGGATGGAACTTATTTAATATTGGACCTGTCAGGAAATATTAGGATACGTTTTTCTGCATATGGGTGGTGGTATACTGCTAAATTGGCAGGAGTCTTTTTCGATTCATCCGATAATATCATTAATACAGGGAAAAGTGGAGCTTCAGCAGTGCTTATTGGTAAAGATTTTGATACAGTCGGGAATTGGATCGGGAAATATGGAGAAAAGGGGTATTATCTGGTTGGAACAAAGGTTTTGCTTCCTCAGGATATAATTTGTAACATAGTTTCCTTGGATGATTTGGTACCTTTGGTATGGCCTGAGGGGGTGCGTCGTTTTACTTATCGGAAAAAACCTGTGTTACCTGATGGAACCACAGGGGTTGCCACGGACAATATTCTGATAGCTTTTAATGTTATACCGATAGGTAAGGATGGCATGGATGCGTGTTCAAAAGGAACAATGCCTCGTTATATCGGTTATAAGTGTACTGATTATGAATATGCATTAAATAAAGTGGCTCCAGAATATGGAGGTGGAACTGAAATTTGGAGATTGTTAACTCCGGGTATGCCTCGGAAGCATTTTTATCCTCGTCAGCCAAAATCGATTTATGATGGAGCTGTAAAAAATGGCAAGCTGGAAATTGTGCGTGAAGGTAGTACTCTATATTATGAATGTGCCATTCCTTGGTCTGAAATTCCGGAGGTAAAAAAAGCTATAGATAAAGGAGAGAATATAAAATTTTCTGCTCGAATTAATGATGATGGGGCGGGGGCAGCATGTATGGAAATCGCTCGTGGAAGAAGTGTGTCAAAGAAAAATTCTCGGGCATTTCACCCCGATTGGAAGGAACATTGGGCTAATGAAATAGAATTTGGAGTTGAGAAGTAAGATTTTGATAGGGTTTATTCCATTTTTGAATTAGTTATATAAAGATATGAAAAAATGTGTATTTACAGGAATATTATTAGGCTTATCTTTTTGTGCCTTTTCACAGATTCCTCCAGTTAGTGGAAGTGATGTATATGATACATCTCCTGTTAAATTCGGGCAAGAGGAGTTTGAGAATCCTCTGATAAACAGTATAAATAGAGAACCATATGCAGCTACGTCTATATCATTTCCGACAGAAAACGAGGCATTGGAAGTGAATAGGTCTTCTTCACCACGCTATTTATCATTAAATGGACTTTGGAAATTTAAGTTTATAACTGATTGGGAAAAACTTCCATCTGATTTTATGAGTGAGGGGCTGGATGATACTTCGTGGGATAATATTCCTGTTCCTTCGACTTGGGAGATGCAAGGATATGGAGAACAAGTGTATTGTGGTCAAGGATATGAATTCCGTCCGGTCAATCCACCCTTTGTTCCTCGTAAAGATAATCATATCGCTTTATATAGAAAAACTTTTAATGTGCCCTTATCGTGGACTGGACAGAATATTTTAATTCATTTTTCAGGTGTAAGAGGAGCTTTTTACTTATATATAAATGGAGTAAAAGTTGGATATAATGAAGATGGAGGTACATTGCCTGCAGTTTTTGATATTACTTCTTATTTAAAAGACGGGGAAAATCAGATAGCTGTTCAGGTTTTGAGATGGAGCGATGGTTCTTATTTAGAGGATCAGGACCATTGGCGTTTTCATGGCATATGTAGAGATGTTTATATTGAATCATGTCCAGATGTGTTTATTCAAGATTTTGCGGTAATAACGGATTTGGACAAAAATTATAAGGATGCTAAATTACGAGTACGCCCTTTTATCGCGAGAAAAAAGCCTGTTGATATATCAAATTGGGCACTTGAGGTTAGGTTGTATTCCAAAGAACGGGTGCTTGCCCATGGGGTAGATTTGTCAATGCCTGTAGAGAAAATTATATCGGAAAAATATCAGAAAAATTTCTCATTAGCAAAATATTTAGAAACAGAAGTGAAAGCTCCGTTGTTGTGGTCTTCTGAAACACCCCATTTATATACTCTGGTTTTAACTTTGAAGGATAATAAAGGGAATACGGTAGAATCAAGAAGTTCTCGTATAGGTTTTCGTAAAATAGAATTTATAAACAGTGAGTTATATATAAATGGGAAGCGGGAATATCTGTATGGTGTGAATAGACATGATCATGATGCTTGGTTTGGAAAAACAGTTCCTTATGAGAGGATGGTACAAGATGTTACGTTAATGAAGCAGTTTGGGTTTAATTCAGTGAGAACATCTCATTATCCAGCAGATCCGGTATTCTATGACCTTTGTGATGAATATGGAATATATGTTATGGATGAGGCAAATGTTGAAACTTGTGGTACAGATGCAGAATTATCAAATAATGAAATGTGGCTTTTTGCTCAATTGGATCGTGTTTCCGGAATGGTGAAAAGAGACAAGAATCATCCATCAATTATTTTTTGGTCATTGGGAAATGAATCTGGTGTGGGATACAATAATGCAGCTCGTGCATCATGGGTTAAGGATTATGACCCTACTCGGATGATTCATTTTGAGGCATATATGCATAATGGTGGTTCTAGGCAATATGGTTATGGTCTTGATTTTATGAAAACGAATCGTCCGGCAGTGAATCCGCCGGAGCCTCCGGCTGTTGATGTTGTGAGTACAATGTACCCTTCAGTAGAAGGAATTATAAAGTTGGCAACACAAAAGTCAGAAGTCCGTCCTGTGTTAATGTGTGAATATGCGCATGCCAAAGGGAATGCTTTGGGGAATCATCGCGAATATTGGGATGCAGTTAAAAAATATCCTCGTTTAATCGGTGGATATATTTGGGATTGGGTAGATCAAAGTGTCATTCGGAAAGATAGCGTGACGGGTAAAGAATATTTTTCTTCGATGAATGGTACAAATGGTTTGGTATTTGCAGATAGAACAGTAAAACCGGCATTGTACGAGTGTAAGAAGATATATCAACATATCAATTTTGAGTATAACAATGGAGTGTTGGCTATTAAAAATGAATATAATTATTTATCGCTTTCTTCTTTTGATTTTTCGTGGAAATTGATGGATAATGGAAAAGTCGTAAAAAGAGGGGTATTGACAGGTGTCAATGCTGCTCCGGGGACTGTGTCTAAAGTCCGAATTGATGCAGATTATTCTGGGTTGAAAGGGGAAGTTATATTAGAAGTTAATGCTAGTCTTAAAGAAAATACTTTATGGGCATCCAAGGGGTTTGAAATAGCTTGGGAACAATTTACCTTACAAAAGGCAAAAATGGTATCAATTAATACAGTTTCAGAGGGGGATAAATTGTCTGTCGAAAAAAATAAAAATGGAATAAGAATTTATAATGCTAATATAGATATTGTATTTGATTCAAGAACCGGATGGATTCGGAGTTGGATTGTTGCAGGGAAAGAGTTTTTGGAGAAAGGTCCCCGGCTCAGTTTTTGGCGTGCTCCAACCCATAATGATGGTGGATATAAACCGGAAGGGAATGAAATATCCCGTCAGTGGGTTCGAGCTGGATTGGATAGCCTCCAACATAAGTTGAAATCATTTAATCAGAAAAATATTAATGGAGATTCGATTGTTATTTTGACTAAATATCGTGCTCAAGAAGTAGGGAATGAGGCTTATATTGATTATTCGACAAAATATACAATTTATTCATCTGGGAAAGTGGTAATCAGTACAGATTTACAGCCTCATAAGAGCATTATAAGTTTTGCACGTGTAGGATATACAATGACTGTAAAATCCGGATATGATAATTTTTCATGGTATGGATATGGACCTTTTGATTCTTATAATGACAGACATTCTGGAGCTCGTCTAGGTTTGTATCGGGGAACTGTAGATGAACAATTTACTCATCATGTATATCCACAGGAAAATGGCAATAAATATCGTTGTTCTTGGGTATCATTGTCGGATAATAGCGGTACGGGACTTATTGCGGAAGGTATGCCTTATATCCAATCGAGTGCCATGCACTATTCTCTTGAAAACTTATCGGAGGCTGAGAATGAGAGTCAGTTGAAGCATATGGACGATATTACATGGAATATAGATTATAAGACGTATCCTATAGGAAATCGGAGTTGTGGCCCTCCTCCATTAGAAAAATATATTCTTTTTGCAAAACCAATGTCTTTCAGCTTTAGTCTTTGTCCTGTAATTAATGATTGAAAAAATATAACCCAGATAGAAAGCTCAGATTTTAAAAATAGCCTTTTAGATATATGAGAGGAAGATTTTGTCTTCCTCTTTGTATTTTAGTGAGTGTTATATTGATATTTATTTGTTTAAATAAAAAAAATGAGAAAATGAAAAAAATATAGGAACTATTGTAAATATCAAAACGATTTTGTATTTTTATTTTCATAATCAATACAAAATAAAAAATGAAGTTAGAGTCCGGATTATTTAGGACACCTTGTAGCAGTATAAAGCCTGCGCGGGGATGTTTGTTGGTGTCTGAACCGTTATTGACGGATTCGTACTTTCAACGTTCGGTTATATTTCTGATTGAGCATAATGCTGAAGGTACAATGGGACTCGTTTTGAATAAGCCCTCGGGACTTGTTTTAAATCGTCTGGTTGAAGGATTGGAAGAATTAACTGAAATACCAGTCTTTTGCGGGGGGCCTATGTCGGGAGACAGATTATATTATTTACATACATTAGGGCATTTGGTTCCTAATGCAATAGAAGTTGGAAAAGGTCTTTATATCGGAGGTGACTTTGATGTTATAGTTTCTTATTTGAGAAGTGGTAATAATATAGAGCATAACATTAAATTTTTTATTGGTTATAGTGGCTGGTCTTCCGGTCAGCTTTCAGAAGAAATAGAAGAGCGTGTATGGGCTGTAAACAATAATTATTTTGTTGAGCAATGTATCTCTCAAGAGGGGGATTTGTTTTGGCGGATGGCTGTTGAAGGTTTGGGGGATGAATATCGGACATGGCTCAATTATCCTAAGCTCCCTTATTTGAATTAATTGAGATTTGGGGTTCAATTTTTTGCATTAGAATGACATCCTCATATTGGAATGCATTTTTTTGAATCCATTCATGTAGATATCCGCATTGAGTAAATCCACAATGGGAAAATAGTTTGAGGCTGTATGTGTTGTTTTGGGGAATATGGGCATATAGCTGGTGCAAATGAAGAAATTCAAAAGTATATTCAGAAAGAAGATTAAGTGCTTCAGTCCCGAATCCTTTATTTTGCTCCCCAGGAAAAATAAGAATTCCGATTGCAGCCCTGCGGTGGTGAGGATCAAAGTCAAAAAGGTCTATTGTCCCAACAGTTTTTTTATCTTTGTTACATGTAATCATGAGTCTGAGTTGGCGGGTTTGATATATATCATTTTGTCCGTTTTGTAAATATTCACGTAAAGTAAATCGGGAATAGGGCACTAATGTGCTGCCATATTGCCAGAGAGAAGAATCATTTTCACTGTGGTAAAGAATATCGAGGTCCTCTGGCTCCAAAGCTCTTAAGTGAATATTTGTTCCGGAAAGGTATTTCATTGATGTTTAATGCTTTATCAATTGTTAACTTTTAAATGTTTCATTGAAAGGAAGCCGATTTACAATAGAACGCCCTAAAGTTACCTCATCTGTATATTCCAATTCATCACCAACGGAAACTCCTCGAGCGATGATAGATATTTTTATATCATAAGGGACCAATTTCCGAAATATATAAAAATTAGTAGTGTCTCCTTCCATAGTTGCACTTAGTGCAAGGATAACTTCTTTTATTCCTCCGGCAGCTACTCGGGCTACTAAAGAATCTATTTCAAGATCAGAGGGACCTACTCCGTCCATAGGAGATATTACACCTCCAAGAACATGGTATCTGCCTCTAAATTGTCTGGTATTTTCAACAACCATTACTTCTTTGATATTTTCGACAACACAAATTGTACTGTCATCTCGAGTTGCATCATTACACAGAGCACATATATCACTATCTGATATATTATGACATATCTGACAGTATTTTATTTCTTTACGGAGTTGTATTATTGTATTTCCGAATGTTTCTACAGATTCTTCTTCTTGACGTAACAAGTGCAATACTAGACGCAATGCTGTTTTTCGTCCAATACCGGGAAGTTTGGCAAATTCATTTACAGCATTTTCAAGTAAAGCAGAAGAGAAAGGCTGGCTCATTTTAGTTTTTAATTTACGATTTTTCTTTGATGTAACCGTTGCGATATGCAACTAATAATTTTTTTAAGTCTTGTATTTGAGTTATTAGCTCTTTTCCTATATCTGTATCTCTTACCATCATTCGTTGGGAACTGAATTCAAGAATGAAGCTGGTAGATATGATGTCTATCCCTTCTTTGATTGCCTTTTGTGTAGACTGGAATGGCTCATGTTGAGCCAGTTGTAATCCTCTGGAATGATAAATAAGAGTGTATCCGGCTATTCCGGTTTCAGATTGATATGCTTTGGAAAAACCTCCATCGATGACAAGAAGCTTTCCCCCTGCTTTTACGGGTTTCTCTCCTTTTATTGTTTTTACAGGAATATGTCCATTGATGATATGGGAGTGTTTATCATTGATGCCGAATTCATTCAGAATCATATCACATACAGATTCTTCATTCCGGAGCTCATAATAGTATCCTTTTTTTTCTTTAGACAGAGATTTGTCTTCAATAAAATAACGTTCAAATGTTGTCATTTTATCTTTGTCGAATGAGGGCGAATCTTCTCCACACCATAAGTACCAGGTATAATCCAAAGCATAATTGCGGTCGATAGAGTCTTCATCATCGAAATAAGCGGTTCGTATCAGTTGGTCTACTTTGTCAAGGAGAGATTTTCCTTTATATTTTTTCCCTCTGATTTCTACCTCTTTAAATGTACCATCGGCATTTAGGGGAATGGAGGCATGAAATAATAAATTGGAATTTCGTACGAGATATATACCACCGTGAGCGTATAGACATCTTATATGTTTGCGCAATTTTTCACTATTGACAAATGAGTGCCGAAGTTTGCAAATAAGATCTTCTTCGTCTTCAGTCAAAGAAAATGGGTTTTGAGGATCTATTGTCGGAAAGGATACGTCTTTTAATGGATATTCTTTCCCTTCTAACAATATAGTCCCTTTTTCATAATTTATCTTATTTAATAATAAACGGTCAGCCATTTTGAATTCGGGATGATTCAAAATGATTTGTGCTTCAAGTTTAAACTGGATTATGGTTATTGCTTTATGCATTTGAGCAATGAGCCGAATCGTTTTTTCATTATGCACTGTGGCATCGTTTATCTTAGGCATGAAAACGTTACAGGGATCATCTTTATATCTCTCCATTGCGAAAGTTGCTAAAGGTAGCAAATTGATACCATATCCATCTTCGATTGTACCTAAATTAGCATATCTTAGTGCAATACGGAGTACGTTGGCCATGCATGCTGTATTACCAGCAGCAGCTCCCATCCATAAAATATCGTGGTTACCCCATTGTATATCGAAGTTGTGGTAGTTACATAGAGTATCCATGATAATGTGTGCTCCAGGTCCTCGGTCATAGATATCGCCAACGACGTGTAATGTATCGATAGTCAGTCTTTGTATTAAATTGCACATGGCAATGATAAAATGATCGGCCCGTCCGGTTGTTATGATTGTGGAAATAATGACATTAAAATAAGCTTGTTTATTGGGATCTATTTGGGACTCATGTAACAATTCCTGCAAAATATAGGAAAATTCTGTTGGTAAGGCTTTTCTAACTTTTGACCTTGTATACTTGGAAGAGACATTTTGACAAACTTTTATGAGTTGATGTAATGTAATCAAGTACCAGTCATCCAAGTCATTCTCTTCCGATTTTACAAGTTCAAGTTTTTGTTCAGGATAATATATCAATGTACAGAGTTCTTTTTTTTCATTTTCACGTAAAGTTTGGCCGAAGATCTCATCTACTTTGCGTCGTACAGTCCCTGATGCATTCTTAAGTACATGCAAAAATGCCTCATATTCACCGTGTATATCAGTGAGGAAATGTTCTGTGCCTTTGGGCAAATTAAGAATAGCTTCCAAATTGATTATTTCGGTACATGCATCCGAGATGGTTGGAAAGTTATTGGATAGCAGCTGCAAATATCGTAAGTCGGATAGGATTTCCTCGGTTGATATTGTATTTGATTTAGTCATAGTTATAAGTCATTTCAATCTTCAAAAATAACCTTTTTTTTTGAAATGTCAGGATTATGTGGTGTTAATCCTTTATATTTGCATGAAACAACTATGAAAACGATATGGAAATTAAAAATGCACAATTTGTAATAAGCAATACAGATGTTAATAAGTGTCCTGATACAGGATTGCCTGAATATGCTTTTATTGGTCGTTCTAATGTTGGGAAATCATCGCTTATTAATATGTTGACCAATCATAAAGGATTGGCTGATACATCGTCCATGCCGGGGAAGACACAGTTGATAAATCATTTTATAATTAATAAAGAGTGGTATTTGGTTGATTTGCCGGGTTATGGTTATGCTCAACGAGGAAAAGAAGGTCGTGAGAAGATAAGAAAGATAATTGATGCTTATATTATGAACCGTGAGCAAATGACTTGTTTGTTTGTTTTGATAGATTGCCGTCATGAACCTCAGAAAATAGATATGGAATTTATGCAATGGCTGGGAGAAAATGGAGTCCCTTTTTGTATGGTATTTACTAAAATAGATAAATTAGGCCCGGTTCGATTGAAGGAAAATATAACAGTATATAAGGAACGAATGATGGAAACTTGGGAGGAATTACCTCCAATATTTGCAACTTCTTCGGAAAAGAAAGTAGGACGTACTGAATTACTTGATTATATAGAAATGATAAATAAGAAATTGAAGGAAGCGTTTTGATTTTTAATAACTATTTGTTTACAAGATATAACGTTATATATAGATAAAATTTAAGTAAACTCTAAACAAGATGGGTATTTTGCAGTTTTTTGTAATGAGTAAATCGGTTTAGTTTCTTTTATCTAAATGTATACTACTATGATGAAAAAAGATGATTTTATGAGAGAAGCGATCGCTATCTCTATTGAGAATGTGAAAAATGGGGGAGGACCTTTTGGTGCTGTCATAGTGAAAGACAATGAAATTATAGCCCGAGGTGCTAACCGGGTGACTGCATCAAATGACCCGACAGCGCATGCCGAAGTCAGTGCGATTCGTGAAGCTGCAAGAAAGTTAGGTACGTTTAATTTGAGTGGGTGTGAGATTTATACTTCATGTGAGCCTTGCCCTATGTGTTTGGGGGCTATTTATTGGTCTCGGTTGGATAAGATATATTATGCTAATAATAAGGTAGATGCAAAAAATATTGGTTTCGATGATTCATTTATCTATGATGAGTTGGAGCTGAAGCCATCAGAACGGCATTTGCCGTCGGAGTCTTTGTTGAGGACAGAGGCAATTAAAGCGTTTGAAATGTGGGATAAGAAGGTAGATAAAATAGAATATTGATTACTTGAAGATAAACTTTAGAAGGCAGGTATAATTGATAGTTATGCGTTGATTATACTTGTTTTTATATATGTCCCTAAAATGCATTGTGGAGTAATTGGATATATTCTATTTTAGTATTTTTATTACTATAAGGTTTCGAGTTTTATGCTAAACTAAAAAAAATAGATACCTTTGTTTTAACTTAAAGTCGTATAATATAAGTTTATGAATAAATTTTTTTATTATATACTTATAAATGAATGTTTAAGCTGTTCTGGAGAATCCTATATAGTAAAATGAAATAAAGAATAAAGATGAGTAATTGGTTTGAATGCAAGGTTAAGTACGATAAAATGATGGAGAATGGCATGCAGAAAAAAGTTTCTGAGCCTTATTTGGTGGACGCTTTATCGTTTACTGAAGCTGAAGCAAGGATAATAAAAGAAATGACTCCATTTATTTCGGGAGATTTTTCGGTGGCAAACATAAAGAGAGCAAATATTAGTGAACTTTTTATGGATGAGACCGGAGATAAATGGTATAAATGTAAAGTGAATTTTATAACGCTTGATGAGAAAAGTGGAGCAGAAAAGAGAACAGCCAGCTATATGTTGGCCCAAGCTTCAGATTTGCAAAGGGCATTAGAAAATTTGTTGGAGGGAATGAAGGGCACTATGGCTGATTTTGAGGTTGCTTCTGTAACCGAAACCCCTATCATGGATATTTATCCTTATGCAGCAGCTGAAGGTTCTCCTGTAAAACCCTCGGAAAATTCTGATTTAGCGCCGCAAGAATAATATGTATGAGTCAAATAGCTGAAAATATAAAAAAGATAAAAGGGTCATTACCTGATGGCGTTCGTTTGGTAGCTGTATCTAAATATCATACCGTAGAAGCTGTTCAGGAAGCTTATGATGCAGGTCAAAGAATTTTCGGTGAAAATAAAGTTCAGGAGTTATTGCAAAAATATCCAGCTTTACCGGATGATATTGAATGGCATTTTATTGGACATTTGCAGAGAAATAAGGTAAAAATGATTGTCCCTTTTATCTCGCTTATTCATAGTATTGATTCTCCCAGGTTATTGGCAGAAGTTAATAATGCTGCTGTAAAAGTCGGACGGGTTGTCGATTGTTTATTACAAATCCATATTGCTCGGGAAGAAACCAAATACGGTTTTTCCATAGATGAATGTGATGAATTTTTGAGAGGAGGAGAATGGAAAAAATTTGATTATATTCGTATTTGTGGAGTAATGGGAATGGCAACTTTTACTGATGATGAAACAGAGGTACGTGAAGAATTTGAAACTTTAAAGCAATTTTTTGACCGGATAAAAATGAGTTATTTTCCCAATATAGAATATTTTAAGGAGATTTCGATGGGAATGTCTGAGGACTATCCGATTGCAATAAAAGCTGGAAGTTCGATGATTCGTGTCGGTAGCTATATTTTCGGACCAAGAATATACTGAAAAACATACAATTTGATTTTGATATGCAGACATTACAGACGAAGTATGCAGGTTTAACCTTGCGAAATCCTATTATTATCGGAAGTTCGGGTTTGACGAACACAGTAGATAAAATTAAAGAACTTGAAAGAGCTGGTGCTGGAGCTGTAGTTTTGAAGTCTCTTTTTGAAGAACAGATTCTGATGCAATCGGAACATTTATTGAAAGAGGCAGAATCCTATCCTGAAGCATATGATTATGTTCGGGAATATGTGAAATCAAATGATATAAAAAGTTATATTGATTTAATATCTGATGCGAAGAAATATACTTCTATTCCTATTATTGCCAGTATAAATTGTTATGAAAAAGGAAGTTGGGCCGATTTTGCTCAGCGTATCGAAATTGCGGGTGCCGATGCCATTGAAATTAATATCTTGAAAATATCTACGGATATTGAGGAAAAACCGGGAGAATATGAGCAGTTACATATCGATATTTTGAAAGAGGTAAAAAGTAAAGTTAAGATTCCGGTAACTTTGAAATTAGGGCAGCGATTCAGTAATATTGTTGGTGTAGTAAATCAGCTTAAAGCCAATCAGGCTGACGGAGTAGTATTATTCAATCGATTTTATCAGCCGGATATTGATATTCATAAAATGCAATTTACATCTGGGACAGTGTTTAGTTGTTCTTCAGATTTTAGTAATACTATTCGATGGATAGGGATTGTATCAGGAAAAGTGCCTAATCTTAATTTGGCCGCTTCTACGGGTATACATGAGCCGGAAACTATGATTAAGGCTATTTTAGCCGGAGCATCGGCTGTCGAGATTTGTAGCATTTTATATCAGCATGGAAATGGTATTATATCTCAGATGTTAACTGTGTTAGAAGAATGGATGACAGAACATGGTTTTAGTTCTATTGACGCATTCAAAGGGATACTTAATTTCAAAAATGTTCCGGACCAGTCTTATTATGAACGAGTCCAATTTATGAAATATTTCTCTAATCGGGATTGAGTTCGTTTTCCCAATTTTAGAATATTGAAAATGTGATACATTTTATTTTCATATTTTTATAATTAAAGTATAAATGAAGTAAAAATGTTCAATTTTATGTTCTAAAACATGTCTTTTATAAGTGTTTTTAAAACAATAAGCGTTATTTTTACACCCAATATTGTTAACTTATTTTTAATACTGAGATATCATGGTAAACGCAGGTATATCGTTTGAGGCAACAGCTTCTGGGTTGAATCCATCAGATTTTAATACAGTAATTAATGGAAAAGATGTCCGTTTATATGTCCTGAAAAATAAAAGGGGGGCAGAGCTATGTATTACAAATTTTGGAGGTATCGTAGTTTCAATTTCTGTGCCCGATACATCGGGAAAACTTGTTGATGTTGTTTTAGGTCATTCTAATATAACTGATTATCAGAATAGTCCGGAGAAATATTTAGGAGCATTAATTGGTCGTTATGGAAATCGTATAAAGAGAGGCGAATTTGTTTTGGACGGAAAATCGTATAAAATACGGTCAAATAACCCAGATTGTTCTTTGCATGGAGGATTAGTAGGATATAATAATGTAGTGTGGGATGCTGAACAAAAAGATGCACAAAGCCTTGACTTGACATATGTGTCTCCTGATGGAGAAGAAGGTTTTCCTGGGGCATTGACGATACATGTAAGGTATTCATTGACCGATGATAATGCTATGAAAATAGAATATATGGCTACTACAAACCAAGCAACGGTAGTGAATCTTACTCATCATTCGTTTTTTAATTTGAATGGAGATGGTGGAGGAGAGGTTACAAATCATGTTGTAACTATAAATGCACCTTTTTATACTCCGATGGATGATAAATCTGTACCAACAGGAGAGATTGCGAAAGTGGAGAATACACCCATGGATTTTATGACTCCACATGTTGTTGGTGAACGTATCGATGAGCAATTTGAGCAGTTAATATTTGGTCGGGGATATGACCATAATTATGTTTTAGCAAAAAGATGGCCGGGAGAATTGACTTATGCTGCAAAAGCTGTGTCTCCGAAAACCGGTATCTGTATGGAAGTATATACGACAGAACCGGGGGTACAATTATACACGGGAAATTGGTTAAATGGATTTGAAGGAAAGGCAAGTAGAAAGTATACGGAACGTACTGCGATTTGTTTTGAGACCCAGCATTTTCCCGATTCTCCTAACAACCCGCATTTCCCTTCAACAGTTTTACGTCCAGGGGAAAAATACACACAAACCTGTATCTATAAATTTGGAATAGAGAAATAATTTGATGAAGAGAATAATAATCTGATTTATAAACTTAAAAATTTTTGTATCATGACACAAAAAAAGAAGAGCGGAAATATTATTGCCATTATTGCG
This sequence comes from Coprobacter secundus, assembly GCA_000803105.1. GTDB lineage: Bacteria > Bacteroidota > Bacteroidia > Bacteroidales > Coprobacteraceae > Coprobacter > Coprobacter secundus. The sequence goes on along the minus strand of JTDA01000006.1, from coordinate 113,827 downwards.
ATGATTTTCTTGTTCGGTATGATTTCTTTCGTAACTAATTTAGCTTCACCTATGGGTGACGTTTTAAAGTACCAGTTTGGCGTAGCCAACTGGATGGGAACTTTGGGTGTATTTGCTAATTTTATTGCGTATGCAGTAATGGGATATCCTGCTGGGAAAATGCTGCAGAATCAAGGATATAAGAAAACTGCCCTTGTCGCTATTGCAGTAGGCTTTGTCGGGGTGGGTATTCAAACCATTTCTGGTTTTGCCGGTAGTTTTGGTATTTATCTTTTAGGTGCGTTTGTCGCAGGATTTTCAATGTGTTTGCTTAACACTGTTGTAAACCCAATGCTTAATTTGCTTGGTGGTGGTGGTAATACGGGAAATCAGCTCATTCAGTTGGGTGGCTCGTTTAATTCATTAGCCGGTACTGCGGTTATTATTCTGACAGGAGTTTTGCTTCCTTCTATTGCTAAAGCACAGATAAGCCATGTATTTCCTTTGATGTATGCAGCATTAGCAATTTTTGCATTTGCATTTATTGTTATTTTGTTGACAAAGATTCCTGAAAAAGAGAAAAGTGAAGTAGCCAGCATTGAAAATTCGAAATACAGTCCGTTATCTTTCCGTCATTTTATATTGGGAGCTATCGGTATTTTTGTGTATGTAGGTGTTGAGGTAGGTATTCCTAATGTATTGAATAAATGGTTACAGAATCCAGACCTTGATGTATTGCAATTACGAGGTGTTGAGGGTGCTGAAGCTATAGCTGGTTCTGTAACAGCTACTTATTGGTTATTGATGTTAGTAGGGCGTTTGATTGGTGCTGCTATTGGTAGTAAAGTTTCTGCCAGAGTGATGTTAGGTACAGCTTCTATATTAGGTTTGATTTTGGTTATGTCGGCAATTTTCGCATCTCCTGAGACTATGGTTAACATGCCAGCTTTCAAAAATAGCCCAGAAGGTTTATTTGGTATTGTCAATATTCCGGTCAATGCTATGTTACTTGCTCTTTGTGGCTTGTGTACCTCTATTATGTGGGGGGGTATATTCAATTTGGCTGTCGAAGGTTTAGGAAAATATACTGAGCAAGCATCTGGTATTTTTATGATTCTGGTTTGTGGCGGTGGTATTTTACCTTTGGTGCAAAACGGTATTGTTGATTTAGCTGGAGGTATTGGGTATCTTACTAGTTATTGGTTGGTTATTGCTTTATTTGCATACCTGTTGTTCTATGCCCTTGTCGGTTGTAAAAATGTAAATAAAGATATCCCTGTTGAATAATTTGCTCATTAGTTTTTTAACGAAAAATAAGAAATGATATGAATAAGAAATTAGTAACAGATAAGTTTGTAGAATTATTTGGAGAAACCGGAGATTTTTATTTTTCACCGGGACGTGTTAATTTGATTGGTGAACATACTGATTATAATGGAGGATTTGTACTTCCAGGAGCCATTGATAAAGGTATGTTAGCTTGTATCAAAATAAATGGAACGGATAAGGTTCGTGCTTTTGCTGTTGATTTGAATGAGTATGCTGAATTCGGTATGCAAGAAGATGATGCACCAGAACAAAGTTGGGCACGTTATATTTTTGGGGTTATTCGTGAAATTATGAAGCGTGGCGGTCAAGTGAAAGGGTTTGATACTGCATTTTCTGGAGATGTGCCATTGGGAGCCGGCTTGTCTTCCTCGGCAGCATTAGAGAGTACATATGCTTTTGCATTGAACGATATCTTTAAATTGGGTATTGATAAATTTGATTTGGCGAAAATAGGTCAAGCTACAGAACATAATTATATTGGTGTGAAGTGTGGTATTATGGACCAGTTTGCATCGGTATTTGGGAAAGAGGGGCATTTGATTCGTCTGGACTGTCGTTCATTGGAATATGAATATGTGCCTTTTAATCCGAAGGGGTATAAAGTTGTACTTGTCGATTCTGTAGTAAAACATGAATTAGCTTCCTCTGCTTATAACAAACGTCGTGAATCTTGTGAGGCTGTTGTAAAAGCTATACAGAAGAGACATCCTGAAGTAGAATTACTACGGGATGCAGATATGGCTATGTTGGCAGAGGTGAAAGGTGAGGTAACAGCGGAAGATTATATGCGTGCTGAGTATGTTATCGAAGAGATACAGAGGCTACTTGACGCTTGTGAAGCTTTGAAAAAGGGCGATTACAAGATTGTTGGAGAAAAAATGTATGGTACCCATGAAGGTATGAGCAAATTGTACGAAGTAAGCTGTGAGGAGCTTGATTTCTTGAATGATATTGCCAAGAAATGTGGCGTTATCGGTTCTCGTGTAATGGGTGGTGGCTTTGGAGGTTGCACTATCAATCTGGTACCTGAAGATAAATATGATACATTTGTTGATACAGCGGTAAAAGAGTTTACGCATAAATTTGGAAAGGAACCTAAAGTTTATCCCGTTAAGATAGGTGATGGTTCTCGTAAATTATAATCTATTCATATTTAAAAGAGTGTCCTAATGAGCAATTTTATATGCTATAGGCACTCTTTTTTTAACTTTTATACTCTTTTATAAAATGACTCCACAGAATTTTTACAAAGGACAGGCCCGCTTTTTGGTTTCTGTTGATTGCGTAATTTTAGGCTTTATAGGAAATGATATTAAATTATTGACATTTCGTCGAAAAATAGAACCGAATGTCGGAGGATTGTCTTTATTGGGAGGTTTTGTGTACGAGGATGAGACTATTGATGAAGCTGCTAATCGGGTTGTATCTGCACTGACAGGATTAGACAATGTTTATATGGATCAAGTAGGTGCGTATGGGAATTTGGATAGAGATCCGGGAGAACGGGTGATATCGGTTGTATATTATGCGCTTATCAGTATCGACGATTATAAAAATAGTATTATTTCAGCTAGTGATTCTCAATGGGTTAATTTGGATAGAGCAGAAGAGCTTATTTTTGACCATAAACAAATGGTTGATGATGCAATAACTCAGCTTCGTCAGCAGGCAGCGCTTTTTCCTATTGGGTTCAATCTTTTGCCCGAAAGATTTACTTTGACTCAGTTACAAACTCTTTATGAGTCTATCTATGCCGAAAAGTTAGATAAGAGAAATTTCAGAAAAAAGATATTATCAATGAATATTTTGGAACGTCTTGATGAGAAGGATAAGATTAACTCAAAAAGAGGTGCTTATTATTTTGTATTTAATAAGGAAAAATATGAAGAAATGTTACGTCGAGGGTCCAGTTTTTCGATATAGATGATAATGATGTTGTAATTATTTTGAATTAATTGATTTTTAAGAAGTTTGTTGATATTTCTAATCTTTTATCATATTACATTATTGTATGGTGTGTGGTGATATAATCTGTTTCTTTGTAACATGGTTTTTAAGATAAATATCGAGATTATGGATATGCCATGCTTTTTTGAAATTGTTTATGAATAATAATCATTATCTTTGTAAAAAAATAATACAATATTCCCATGAATGATACGAAAATTCTGAACAAAGCTGCCGATAATATTCGTATACTGGCGGCATCTATGGTTGAAAAAGCAAAATCAGGGCATCCTGGAGGAGCTATGGGAGGAGCTGATTTTGTGAATACTCTTTTTGCCGAATTTATGGTATATGACCCGAGTGATGGGAGCTGGATAAATAGAGATCGTTTCTTTTTAGATCCTGGTCATATGTCTCCGATGTTGTATGGAGTACTGACTCTTGCCGGGAAATATACCCTTGAGGAATTGAAGCAATTCCGCCAGTGGGGAAGTTCTACTCCGGGGCATCCTGAAGTTGATTTGGTTCATGGAATTGAAAATACTTCCGGGCCGTTGGGACAAGGACATACAATGGCTGTTGGGGCTGCAATAGCCGAGCGTTTTTTTGTTGCTCGATTTGGAGATTGGATGTCTCATAAGACTTATGCGTTTATATCAGATGGAGGAATTCAAGAGGAGATTTCTCAAGGTGCAGGTCGTATTGCAGGATTTTTGGGGTTGAGCAATTTAATCATGTTTTATGATAGTAATGATATACAGCTATCTACCGATACTGATGCTGTGACACATGAAGACACTGCGGCCAAATATAGAGCTTGGAATTGGAATGTACTGGAGATTGATGGTAATAATGCTGAAGAAATACGAGGAGCCTTATTGGAAGCACAGCAAGAAAAGAACCGTCCGACTCTTATTATTGGTAAAACAATAATGGGTAAGGGTGCAGTCTCAGAGGATAGTCAGTCTTATGAGCGTAAGTGTTCTACTCATGGGCAGCCATTGACTGCTGCGGGGGCTTCGATATCAAAAACTATTGAGCATTTAGGAGGGAATCCGGAAGAACCGTTTGCCATATTTCCTGAAGTGCAGAAGTTGTATGCTGAGCGTAGAATTGAATTAGAGAAAATTGTTGCTAAGCGTAAAGCTGAACAATTTGCTTGGGAAAAAGAGAATCCAGAGAAAGCTATTTTGTTACATCAATATTTTTCAGGAAAAGTTCCCGATATAGATTATAAGTCTATTGTTCATAAACCTGATGTTGCTACTCGTGTTGCTTCATCAGATGTGTTAGGTGTATTTGGAGAACAAATAGGGAATATGATTGTTTCTTCGGCCGATCTTGCAAATTCTGATAAGACTGATGGCTTTTTGAAAAAAACTCATGCTTTTATAAATGGAGATTTTACCGGAGCCTTTTTGCAAGCTGGAGTTAGTGAATTGACTATGGCTGCAATAATGAATGGAATGGCTCTTCATGGCGGTATTATTCCAGCTTGTGGAACATTCTTTGTATTTTCCGATTATATGAAACCGGCAGTACGATTGGCTGCCTTGATGGAAGTTCCGGTAAAATATGTTTGGACTCATGATGCTTTTAGAGTGGGAGAAGATGGTCCGACTCATCAACCGGTGGAACAAGAGGCCCAAATACGTTTGTTGGAGCAGTTAAAGAATCATCATGGACGAAATAGTGTATTAGTACTTCGTCCGGCTGATAGTGCTGAGACAACTGTCGCTTGGAAGTTGGCTATGGAAAATATATATACACCGACAGCATTGATTCTTTCGCGTCAAAATGTTAAGGACTTACCAGCTATCTCGGGTGACCGTTATCAAGAAGCTCTGCAGGCTGCAAAAGGAGCATATATCATAATGAAAGATGAGAATCCTGATGTCGTATTAGTTGCAAATGGATCAGAAGTTTCTACATTGGTAGCTACAGCTCCATTGTTGAGAGAAAATGGAATAAAAATTCAGATAGTATCAGCTCCATCTGAAGGGCTGTTTTTCAATCAAAGTAAAGAATATCAAGAGAGTGTAATACCTTCTCATTTACCGGTATTCGGACTTACTGCTGGGCTACCTTCTTCTATGTATCGTTTAGTGGGGAAAAATGGAGTTGTATGGGGATTGGACCATTTTGGGAATTCTGCTCCATATAAAGTTTTGGACGAGAAGTTTGGTTTTACGACAGAAAATGTGCTGCATCAAGTAAAGATGTTATTGAATAAGTAAGAAATACAATTTATAGAATGGAAGGAAGAGTTTCGGGAATTTGCATCCGAAACTCTTTTTGTATAATATGGGGATTTATTCAAAAAAATGTTTGGATGTTTCTTTGTTGGATATTATATTTACAGAACTAAAAATCTAAAATCTATACTTCATGAAAAATAGGCTACACTTTATAACAATCTTCTGTTTTATCGCAATTTTGTTTATTCGAGAGGCTGTAGGTCAGAATTATGCACAGATGACAAACCTGCCGACTATTTATATTAATACGGTCGATAATAAGCCTATAGTAAGTAAAGAAGATTATATAGATGCAACACTTTATTATGTAGATGAGACTGGTGTGAAAATATATACCGAATTGGGGATAAGAGGTCGGGGAAATTCGACATGGGGTTTGGAAAAGAAACCTTATCGAATCAAATTTGAAAAAAAACAAATTTTTATGGGACCGGATCGAGCTAATGCGAAAAGTTGGACTTTATTGGCCAATTTTGCAGATAAAACATTGATTCGAAATGCTGTAGCAGCCTGTATTGGGAGTTTTGCGGGGCAACCATTTACTGCTGGAGCTCAATTTGTCGATTTGGTGTTGAACGGAACCTATTTGGGTAATTATCAGTTGTCCGACCAGATGGAGGTGCGTAAAAAACGTGTAGATATTGACGAGCAAGAAGAAATTCCTGCAGAGGATGCGAATATTACAGGTGGTTATTTTTTGGAAGTAGACGGATTTGCAACATCTGAGCCTGTATATTATAGAACCAGTCGAGGAGTATTGGTAACGGTAAAATCTCCGGATGAGGAAGTGATTGTTTCTCGGCAATTGGAATATATAAAGAACCATATGCAACTTTTTGAAGATGCTTTATTTTCTGCGGATTTCGCAGACCCAGAAAATGGATATCGGCCTTATGTAGACTCGTTGACTTTGGCCAGTTGGTATATTTCGACAGAATTAACTGGGAATGTAGATGGTTTTTGGAGTACGTACATGTATAAGAAAAAAGATGATCCGAAATTTTATTGGGGACCACTATGGGATTATGATATTGCGTTTAATAATTGTAATCGTGTAGGAGATGTTTCCGAGAGCTTGATGTCCGAGAGAGGATTTGGCTCGGATTTGACTCAAAAGTGGATTTTGCAAATGTGGAAAGACCCTTGGTTTGTTCGGTTGATTAACAGGACGTGGAAGGAATATGTGGAGCGTGGAATAGAAAATCATGTTATGAATTATATAGATAGTATCGCAGCAGTAATAGACCGTTCTCAAACTTTGAATTTTCAGAAATGGCCTATCAATCGTCGAGATTATAATGAGATAGTTCTTTTTAGTACTTATCAGGAAGGAGTTGATTATTTGAAATCTTTTTTACATACTCATTGTAATTATTTGACTAGAGTTTTTGAAGAGGCGGAGCGCAATATAAAAGATCCAACACCAGATTTTGTCTTGGATACGAATTATTATTATCGTATATTGAATAAGGGAAGCGGCAATGCTGTTGATGTTTTGGATGGGAGTATTGGGAAGATATGTACATGGTCTCCAGCTCAGGAGCGAGAATCTCAACAGTGGGAAATTCTTCCAGTAGGGGATTATTATCAATTGATTAACCGGGCTAGTGGTTTGGCTTTATATGATAATGCCGAGGAAGATGAGACTGGTTATAGAATAGGTTCGCAGTTAGAACAAAAAAAGTCTTCCAGCACCCAATTTCGTCAGCAGTGGAGCTTTATACCGATAAACACAGAAAACAGCTATGTAATTGTCAATAGGCAAACACAATTGGCGATGAATAATGAAGGTGGGGGAGTGAATAATGGAAATAGCGTATTGAGTTGGACTAACAATGAGGAAAATGGGACGAAGGATACTCGTCAATGGCATATAGAGAAAGATGAAAAAAAGGTAGTAACATCTATAAAATCTACTCGATGTGAAATGCAATATGTCGTGTTGTATAATTCGAGAACAAAACAACTTCATTTCGAATTTAAAGATGCTGTCCGGTTGGACGGCAGTGCTGAAATATATGCAGAGAATGGCAGGCTTATGTTGCAATTTGCAATGACGGATTTTGTCGATTTGTCTCATTTGAGAAAAGGGGTTTATATCCTTAAATGGGTAGAAAAAGATAAGAAGCGTTCTGTAAAACTTTTAATTCGATAATTGAGGGATGTATAACATTCTTTTTTCAATCGAAAAAAACAGGTTCTGACAAATAAGTATAATAATGAGAAATATAGCTTTAGACTTTTTTGAGATTGTAGTAGTTTTATAAATAAGCAAGGTAAGTAGGAATATATTTCCATTTGTGATGAATATAGAAGTTGTTTAAGGAATTTATATTGTGAATGCTTTGTATTTATATAGAAAGTATATTTTGGAGAATATCTATTTTTAATTTACTTTTATAATTGGAAATTATAAAAAATAGATTTTCAACTTATTCCTTTAAAAGGTAAAGGGATTATTATTTCTCTTGTATTTAAACAGGAAGTATCGTAATTGTAATTTTTTCTTTTACAGATATGTACGGTTGGCATTTTTTATGGTAGCGAATGTGTGTTATCATGAATAATATATTGCTAAATAAGGTTTAGGTTGGATAGTAAACCTATAATAGTATGGAGCTGAATTTTGTTCGTATAAAAGATTCTTCTAGCGCTTCTTTTTCTGAAGCTATGGATTTATATCGCGTTAGTTTCCCTATATATGAACAACGTTATTTTAGGAATCAAATGCAGATATTAGAAAAATCTGATTACCATTTTTGTTCTATATATGAGGGCGAAAAATTTGTTGGTATTTTATTATATTGGGAAACTTGTACATCTATTTATATAGAACATTTTGCTATAAAATCTCAATTACGAGGAAAAAATTACGGGTCAGAGGCTTTAAAATTATTGATAAGAGATAGTTCTAAAACTGTTATTTTAGAAATTGATCCTCCAAAAGATGAGATATCTGTACGGAGAAAATATTTTTATGAGAGAGTCGGGTTTGTTTCCAATCCGTATATTCATATACATCCTCCTTATAGGAAATATTTTTCGGGACATAGTTTGATCGTAATGTCCTATCCTTCTTTACTGACTGCTATAATGTATAATGATTTTGTGTCTTATTTAAAGAGTATTTGTATACCTTGATTAATGGACGTTTATTGATGGTCTGTTTGTAATAGATAAATTTCCGAATAAATCATTACGGTTGCGTTCTATTGCTGGTGCTACCCATTCTTCAGGAATAAATTTCCATTCGTTTTTGCATTCAGGAGCAATAGTTCCTTTTTGATGGATATATTGCATTATATCAAAACGAAGATCATTATCAGAAGTTTTGACAATTCGGTCTTTAATTTTTTCTTTGGATATTCCTGCTCCTTTTATAAGCATACCATCGTCTCCATTGGCCCGATATGAATTTATGGCAACTTTATATGTTTTATCAAGGTCGAATGAGGAACCATCGCTCATACTGATAATATTAATTTTATTTCCGTAAGGCTTGGTAACATCGACTGTGTATTTGATTCCCATGGCAGAGTCGAAGTTATAACTGTTGTATAATAATTTTTTATTTATTCCAGTATATTGATTGTCAAATAGTAATAAATCATCTTCAGGGGATTGCATTTGATTGGTCCATAGAGAGTAGGAATGCTCTAAATAACCTTTAATCTCTTTTCCGGTAAGTAATATGGTGTGTAATCTGTTTTCATATTTGTAGAGCTTGAACATGTCACGGAGAAAAATTTTTCCGGCTTTTATTTCAGTATCAAAAAATAATGGTGCTGTAAATGAAATATCGGCTCCGGATATTTTTAGTTGTAATTGGTTTATGAAGTCACAGAAAGCTGATGGCCCGAAATAAGAATCTCTTGTGCTGATAGTTTGGGTTAGGGTTCCAACTGGAGAATTTGAAAATTTTTGTATAGTATCATATGCTGTAATGAATTGAGCCATAAATGCACTATCAATATCGCAGTTGGATGTATTTACTAAAGCTCCGCTAATAGACTTCGAGATTAGAGTATTCCGTTTCTTTTCAATGATAATTTCGGCACGTGCTATGTTTAACCCTTGACTCCCAGGATTTAGCAATAGTACTTTTTCTCCGTTTTTATTGGTTATAGTACGACATAGTGCATTATGGTCATGTCCTAATAAAATAATATCAAATCCGGGTATGTCTCGTGCGATAAGAAATGATGCGTTTTCCTCGAATTTTACGTTTCCGGATTTAGGCTTTTCACCGGAATGAAAAAGACCGATAATAATATCCGCTTTTTCTTTTTCTTTTATTATGGGTAACCATTTGCGAGCAGATTCTTGCATGTCATCGAATTGTAGCCCCGACCATAAGTCTTGGGGAACCCAGTAGGGTATTCTTGGAGTAAGCAATCCTAATACGGCAATTTTGATTCCTTCACGAACAAATATGTGGTAAGGTTTTAAATAAGGATTCCCGGTTGAGGTATTGATTATATTGGCTCCTAAGTATGGAAATTTACATTGTGCAAAGTAGCGATCATATACCGAGTGTCCTGTTTCTATATCATGATTACCGGGTACGGCAGCATCATAATCCATATAATTGAGAATACGAGCACCCAGATGTGGAGATACTGTATCTATAAAGTTGTAGTAATATGAGGTGGGTTGTCCCTGTAAAAAGTCTCCGGCATCGAAAAGTAACAAGTTTTTTCCATATATGTCCCTTTGCTGCTGTATATAAGTTTCTATTCTGGCAAGACTACCTTTTCCCGGAGTATCATTTAAAAAATCATATGGAAAATAATTCCCATGAATGTCACTGGTTTCGATTATTTTAAGTTTTATTCCTTTAGCAGAAAGTAAGTGGATACAGAAAGAAAAGAATATAATTGAGAATATAATTTTGAACTTTTTCATAGTTATAGAAGTTTTTAATAGTAAGCGATATCAGTCAAAACTTATTTGAGCTTATGAAAATATTTTTAAACTATATAGGCTATTTTTATTTTTCTCTAATGGCAAATTAATATAATAGTGTTTAGAAGAGAATAAATCAAACTTAAATTGCAGTTTCATACAATAATAATTTAAAATAAGCTCGTACAAATATAAATATTTTATATATATGATTGGATTATAAATTATTGAAAATTTATGATTATGCAGAATATTTATTTTTGAAGTATTTAATTTTGCTTTACTTTTATAACCCAAAACTACATAAATAATATATGCTAAAATTTAAACCTATTTCATTAGAAGACAGAGATATAATAACTTCTTTTACGCTGAAAGGAGTGTATCGCAATTGTGATTTTTCCTTTGCTAATATGTGTAGTTGGCAATTTTTGTATGGTAGTGAATATGTTATGATAAATAATATGTTGCTGATAAGATTTTGGTTGGAAGATAATCGTCCGGCTTATATGTTACCTTTAGGAAAAGGAGATTTATCCGAAGCGATAAAACTATTAGAAAAAGATGCAAAGGATATGGGGCATACTTTGTGTTTACTTGGAGTTACATCAGATGCTGTTTTATATTTGGAGAAGCTTTTTCCCGGGGAATTTCGTTTTATACAGGAAAGAGATTATTATGATTATATTTATTTGAGAGAAAATCTCGTTGGATTGGTAGGGAAGAAGTACCAGTCTAAGAGAAATCATATAAATAGATTCAGACAGGAGTATGATAATTATCGTTATACTTCGATAACTCAGGATATGATTGCACAATGTTTGGAATTAGAAGCAAAATGGTGCATAGATAACGATTGTGCCGAAAATGAGGATTTGCTGAACGAACGTCGTTCAATGACATTTGCACTTGAACATATGGATGAGTTAGGCATATTAGGAGGCGCTATTTGGATTGGCAATGAGATTGAAGCATTTACATTTGGTGCACCTATAACATCGGATACATTTGGAGTACATGTAGAGAAAGCGAATACGGAAATAGATGGAATATATGCTGTTATTAATCAGGAGTTTGCTCGACATATTCCTGATAATTATTTATATGTAAATCGAGAAGAAGATTTGGGTATTCCAGGGCTTCGTAAAGCCAAGTTATCATACCACCCGACTATTTTGCTCGAAAAAAATGCAGCTATACGGTGTAAACAGGACTGAGTGTATATAAATTTAATGTATAAAATTGTTAATGAATGCGATAAAAGAAAAGGTCCGAGATTTATGGCAGAATTGTTTTGATGATTCGGAAGATTTTATGAATCTGTATTTTTCGACTAAATATAGTGATGAAAATACATTGGTAAAAGTAGAAGGAGGCTTGGTCTTATCTGCGTTACAAATGTTACCATATACAATGACATGTTGGGGGAAAGAAGTTCGGACATCTTATATTTCTGGGGCTTCTACACGACTCGAGTATAGAGGGAGGGGGTTGATGAAAACTTTACTGTCAGAATCTTTTCAAGTGATGCGTAATAGAAAAATACCACTTTCTATTCTAATACCTGCAGAAGACTGGCTATACGAATATTATCAGCGAATGGGATATGTTTCAGTTTTTCGTAGAATAGAGGATATATATACAGATTTACCAGCATTTCTGCCTGTATATGAAGAGCATACGGTAGATGAGCTGTTTACTTATTTTTCTACTCACATGAGGGAGAGAGCTTGCTGTGTACAGCATTCGTTTGATGATTTCAAAGTGATTTTAGAGGATTTTAGATTGGCAGGAGGAAAGGTTGTATCCATTTCTGGTTTGAACAATGATATTCGAGGAATGGCGTTTGCTGTTCCTTGGTCGGGACGAGTTATAGTAAAGGAATGGATTTATGATGATGAAGAAGCAAAACTTGAGCTATTATGTACTGTGGGGGGTATTTTCCCAAATATGGAGATACACTGTTTTTCGCCTGTAACAAAGGATTCAAGCGTATCGTATGTAATGGGGATGTTGCGTATTATAGATGTATATAGCTTATTGTCTTTTTATGCATCGTCACATCCGAAGGCATCTTTTTGTTATCGAATAAAAGATGCGTTTGTTTCTGAAAATAATGGTTTATTTACGGTAAATAATGGTATTTGTATACACCAACCTGCTTTATCATATAACTCTGTCAAAGAGATAAATGTATTTGATTTAGCTAACTTGTTATTCGGTCAGTCTGGTGAGATAAACTCGGGATTAATTCCCTATATGAGCTTGATGCTGGAATGAGTTGAATCTTTTTATTAGTAAATCAGCATATTACAGTATTTAGGATGTTCTGAAGATGTGTGACAGAAGCTACGATAATATTGGCTCCTGCCTCATATAGTTCTTTTTCAGACCCATATCCGTATAATACACCTATAGATTGTATATTGTTTGCTTGAGCGCCTTCTATATCATGTTTGCGGTCACCAATCATGATTACATCTGAAGGATTATCAATTTTGTTGGATTTCAAGACGTATCGTATCACATCTGTTTTAGTCGAACGTTTTCCATCCAAGGTGGCTCCTCCTATAAATGAAAAGTAATGAGACAGATTAAAATAGTCTAATATTTGACGTGCAAAAATTTCAGGTTTTGAGGTTGCCAGCATCAATTTGCGTCCGGACTTTTTTTGTTGTGCTAAGAGTGCAGGTATGCCATCGTATACTTGATTTTCGAAAATACCTCTTTTTGAAAAATATTCTCTATATTTTATTAATGCTATTTCTGCTTGTTCATTAGAAAAGCCATAAAATTCACGGAAAGAATCTTTTAGAGGAGGACCGATAAAAGTACACAACTGATGAAGATCATTTTCTTCAATGCCAAATGATGCAAGAGCGTATTGGACAGAGTGGGTAATGCCTATCATTGGGTCAGTTAATGTCCCGTCTAAGTCAAAAAATAAATATAGCTTTTTCATAAGTTTTTATCTGAAAATGCAAAGTTATTTTAAATTCTCTTTTTACCTCTATTGAGAGGTATATAAAATAAATTTCATGTAAATATCATATAATTAATGGATTATTTTTTAGCCTTTATTTAGAATCAAAAAAGTATGGCAACATATTGCATAATTCAAAAAATGAATATATCTTTGCATCGCAATTGAAAAATGGTGAATGTAGTTCAGTTGGTTAGAACGTCGGATTGTGGTTCCGAAGGTCGTGGGTTCGAGCCCCATCTTTCACCCCCCCTTTCCTTTAAAAGAGATTTACTTGGAGTGAATCTCTTTTTTATTGATTAAATTCCTATATCGCGTCAGTTGATTTTGAAGACGGATAGATTCCAAATATAATAAATACCCTATCCTTAAAGATAAAAGATAGGGTATAAATAGGAAAATCTGATGTTTTATTTTAAAAATGGTAAGCTGCGGCTATTCCAAAGTTCCAGAATCCTGGGTCAAAAAAGCCTTCACTATGCCCACTGGTAACAACCCCGATAACTGGACGATAATTTATATCGAGGGAAATAGGTACTTTTTTAAATTGACATCCGAAAGCACATGAACCCGCGATGCCAATTAATACACCTGAGTCGTCAAAATCATAAATACCAAGTGCTCCTCCGACTCCCGCGTTCAGATACCATTCGCAAGTTTTGGGAGTCCAATTCCATTGACAACAGCGCCAATTATAGATGCCTGTTACAGACAATCCGTTATAGTCAGGTATAGCAAGAGTAAATTGAAGAAAGTTTTTTGCACTTAAATCTCTTTGATAGAGCAATTCTGCACCAGCACCTAACCGCAATCCTATTGCATTCTTTTGTGCATTAGTAAGTCCTAAAGAAGCAAAGCAGATAAATGTGATAAAAATTAATCTTTTCATAATTATATGGAATTAAAAATCTATATCATTATTTATCTCAAATATAGCAAAAACTTTCTATGCTTTTTTAGTTTTAAAGGAATAAATATATCTTATTTTAAATCTGATGCTTTTTGTTTATTGTAATAAATGATTCTTATTTGTTTAGATTCAATTCAACAGGTTCAATTTTATCTTGGGCAGCAATGTATTTAAATAAGCCGGAGTCTGTTCCTATCCATATGTCTCCATTTGAATCGGAAGATAAGCAATGAACTGATCCATCTATTTTGCTATGTGTATAAGTAATAAAATTGTTCCCGTCATATTTATAAATTTTTTGATATGTACATAGCCATTTATTATTATACTTACTCTATAGCAATGTCAGAAAACATTATAATCTGATTGTTAGAATCTACATTTGGGTAATCAGACTCTGGTAATTTAAATACGAGAGATTCACCATTTGTCGGATTGTAACTTTCGAGTGAAAATGAATTTTCACAAATAATCCAAAAAATCCCTTGTTTATCTATTTCTATATCCTTTATGCCGATGCTAGAAATATTTACAGGAGTGATTCCTTTTGTTATGTTTGATAAGGGCAATTTTGCTAAGGACCAAGTGCCTTTAACATCTTTTTCTTCACAAAAGCCACCAAGCCATAAAGTTTGGTCTTTATCTATGTAAATTGTATTAAGAAAGGCATATATATAAGTAGAAGTCAAGTTATATCGTTTCCAGATTGTCCCGTCAAATTGAACTAAGTCAGTCCCTCCTATGAGGCCGGCCCATATGTCCCCATTTTTCCCGATATATAGATGGTTGCACACCGTGTTATCACGTAATTCTGAATTATCTTTGTTGTAAAACGAACATTGTTTTCCATTAAATTTGATAATTCCATGAAATGGCGAAATACCCCATATATTTCCTTCTTCATCTTTAGACAAATTGGTCAATACTGGAGGTATACCGTTATCCTGTTCTGTATATAATATAGTAGCTGTATTTTGTTTTTGATATTTAATAAGTCCTGTAGAGGAAGAAATCCATAAGTATTCACCATCATCCAATAGGTCATCTACAATAATTGATTGCGATGAAAGATATGTTGAGAAGTGCATACTTATCAATGTTATTAGGAGTTGGAGTATTCTTTTTCTTTTCATTTTATTTATTTTATAATTTCTTATTTTTTCACTTGAATTTTATGATGGTAAATTGAAGTATTCTCTTCTATGCAGAGAACATAATATCCTTTTGTTGTAATACCTAATGTAGATAGTTCTATTGTAACAGATTTTTTTCCAAAGTTTTCGATATGTTTTCCTAAAAATTGACCGGACATGTCATAAGCTTTAACTTGAAGTATATTTTCTCCAGTTATTGTGATTTGATGGGTTGAGGGATTTGGGTATATTTTATGTTCTGAATTTGTAGTAAAATATTCTTCCCCCGATAACAGAAAGTCTATTTTTTGGATATTATCTATTGACGGATTATAGCAAAACAACTTGTTATCGGCCAATATCCAAATGTACCCATTTTCATCTGGGACCAAATCACGGATTGTCTGTGTCAGTTCAGGATGACTATAAGTGGTAAATTGCTTTCCATCATATCTTGTTAATGTACCGTCGATATTACCCAACCATTTGTGATTATAAGTATCTATTACTAAACTATAATGGTTTCCAGGTCCAGAGTCTTTAATATAGGAAAAATGTTGACGGTCAAATTTTATTAAGAGGAGATTTTGGTTGTAGTTAGTGGACATCCATAGGTTTCCCTCAGAATCTTCATCTATTGCGGTAATGGATAGCCATTGCAATTCTTTGTAAGTTATTATCCCTCCAGTTTTCGTAAAACGCCCAAAAGTCCATCTCCAAGGAGGTGATATTTCATTATATCCACTAAACCAGGTGATGCCCTCTTTGTCTTCTAACATGGAAAGAATGGAAACGGAGCTTCCGACTGTATTGAAGTTCCATTTATTGAAACCTAAATCGTCAAATTGGATTAAGAAGGCGTTATTGGTTTCAAAGAGTAATCCCATCCATTTGCCGTTATTTTTTCCTACAAGAAATGAGTTGTTTACCCAGCTGTGTTTTTCCTTCCGGTTGAGCCCTTTTATTGTGTATGGAGTTGCATTTTGTCCATCAAATGTATAGATTTCTCCATATTTTTTCATAATCCATATTTTCCCAGATTTGTCTTTACCTAAAGAACCTCCTGGGGCATTATAAGTTAGTAATTCTCCTGTATTTTTGTTGTATTTGTTTAACTGATCGTTGATACTTAGCCAAAGGAATTCTCCATCGTTGAGTAATTGACAGGCCTTTCGTTGTGAAATAATAATTTCAGGAAATAGAAATAGCATTGAAACTAAAACTATTATAATTTTTAGGGGGACCATTGAAGTTCTCATGGCTAGTCTGATTTTATTATTTAATAATAATTTTTTTGATATTTATCCGATTATTCACTATGTAACGAACAAGAGATATATTCCAGGTTGTATATTTTCATAATTCCATTCTTGTTGATTTACCTGGGAATTTGTTGTTCTTCCATTGTAGATAGTCGCTATTTTATTTCCATTTAAATCATAAATATCAACGATTACG
Organism: Coprobacter secundus; assembly: GCA_000803105.1. Lineage (GTDB taxonomy): Bacteria > Bacteroidota > Bacteroidia > Bacteroidales > Coprobacteraceae > Coprobacter > Coprobacter secundus. The sequence continues at coordinate 96,925 of JTDA01000006.1, read as the reverse complement.
AAACTGTTTGGTTCTGGACGAATGTCAATACTTAATAATGAGTTTGTAATGTTATTTTCTCATGATATTAGGTATTTGAAAAGTGATTATAAGTTAATACAAAGATAACATTTTTTATTAAAAAAGAATAGCTGAAACTATTTTTTTAGTTTGTTTTTTAGATAATAAGTAAAAGTGTAATTGGTATTCTGTGTTTTATGGAAATAAAAAAGGAGAAAGTTTAAATTTCTCCTTTTATTTTGTGGAGCATAGCGGACTCGAACCGCTCACCTCAACACTGCCAGTGTTGCGCTCTAGCCAGATGAGCTAATGCCCCTTATATTTTTGCAGTGCAAAGATATAATGATTTTTGTAAAAGGCAACGAAATCGAGAAGTTTTTTTTACATTTGTCGTATGGTACATATTGTGCCTTGTAAGAAGGATTGTAAGTATGATTATATTTAATACAACATATCATGTGGATGATGAGCTGGAGGCCTCTTTTATAGCTTGGTTAAAAGAGAATTATATTCCGATGGCTCTACGAAGGGAGGAACTTAGTGAACCCCAATTGTGTCGAGTAATGACCACGGGAGAAGAGGATGGTAGTAGCCTTTCTCTTCAGTTCCATGTACAGGATACAGAGGCTTTATCTTTGTGGTATAAAGAGATGGGAGTGGAATTGACAGAGGCTTTGGTATCTCGTTTTGGAGATAGGGTTGTGGGTTTTAATACACTACTCGAGGTGATAGACTGATAGATGAAAGAGAGAATTATAATAGGAATCGATCCGGGAACGAATGTAATGGGATACGGCATATTACAGGTTTTGGATAATAAGCCTCAATTGATGGCTATGGGGGTATTGCAGTTGAGTAAGTTTGAGAATCATTATATGCGTTTACATCGTATATTTGAGCGAGTGCAGGGACTTATTGACCAGTATCATCCTGACGAGATGGCCATAGAAGCTCCATTTTTTGGGAAAAATGTGCAGTCGATGTTGAAGTTAGGACGAGCTCAAGGGGTGGCGATGGCAGCAGCTCTTTCTCGTGATGTCCCTATCGCAGAATATGCTCCTTTGAAGATAAAGATGTCTATTACCGGTAATGGTAGTGCATCAAAAGAACAAGTCGCAGATATGTTGAAACGGATGTTGCATATTTCAGAAGAGAATATGCTACCACAGTTGGATGCAACAGATGGATTAGCGGCAGCTTTATGTCATTTTTTTCAAACAAACCGTCCGCAGACAGAAAAGACATATACTAGTTGGAAAGATTTTATGGCGAAAAATCCGTCAAAGGTGAAAAAGTAGGTAAAAATTTTGGTCAGTATTTATTAGAGAATGAAAAGTATAACAGAATTACTGAATGATCGGATTTTGATTCTGGATGGTGCAATGGGCACTATGATACAGCGTTATGGGCTAACAGAACAAGATTATCGCGGAGATCTTTTTATGGATACTCCCGGACAACTGAAGGGAAATAATGATTTGCTGTGTCTTACTCGGCCTGGGGTGATCAAAGAGATACATCGAGAGTATCTGGATGCCGGGGCAGATATTATAGAAACCAATACATTTAATGCGACTTCTGTTTCTATGGCAGATTATGGCATGCAGAAGTATGTTTATGATATAAATTGGGCTGCAGCGCGACTGGCACGAGAGATTGCAGATGAATATACTCAAGCCCAACCGGAAAAGCCGCGTTTTGTAGCTGGTTCGGTGGGTCCTACCAATAAAACTTGTTCGATGTCTCCAGATGTAAATAATCCAGCGTTTAGGGCATTGACATATGATGAACTGGTAGCAGCTTATAAAGAACAGATGACTGCACTTCTTTTGGGAGGAGTTGATGCATTATTGATAGAAACTATATTTGATACATTAAATGCTAAAGCTGCTATTTATGCTGCAGAATTGGCGATGGAACAGACAGATACGCAGGTTCCTGTAATGTTGTCAGTTACATTATCTGATGTGGGAGGACGTACGCTCTCAGGACAGACATTAGAGGCTTTTATAACGTCAGTGCAACATGCTAATTTATTATCGGTCGGGTTGAATTGTTCGTTTGGAGCCCATGATATGAAACCTTTTTTGAAGCAGATTTCATCTATAGCTCCTTATTATGTAAGTGCTTATCCTAATGCAGGCTTGCCTAATCGATTTGGGGAATATGATGAGACTCCGGAAATGATGGCAGCTCAAGTGAAAGAGTTTATTGATGAACGTTTGGTGAATATTATCGGTGGTTGTTGTGGCACGACACCAGCTCATATTGCACAGTATAGTACATTACTTGCAGGAGCAGAGGTACGTCGTCCGGTAAAATCTCCTGATTGTTTATGGTTGTCGGGGTTGGAACGATTAGAAGTACGTCCTGAAAACAATTTTATAAACGTGGGAGAACGGTGCAATGTTGCCGGATCACGTAAGTTTTTACGTTTGATAAATGAAAAAAAATATGATGAGGCTCTTGAAATAGCACGTACCCAAGTGGAGAATGGTGCTCAGATTATAGATATTAATATGGATGATGCTATGCTTGATGCAAAGTCTGAAATGATTACATTTTTGAATTTGATAGCATCAGAGCCTGAAATTTCGAAAGTCCCTTTAATGATAGATTCTTCCAAGTGGGACGTTATAGAAGCTGGACTGAAATGTGTCCAGGGGAAGTCTATAGTTAATTCTATAAGTTTGAAAGAGGGAGAAGAGGTATTCCTTTCCCATGCCCGCCAAGTTAGGCGGTTAGGGGCAGCTGTCGTTGTTATGGCTTTTGATGAAAAGGGACAAGCTGATACGTTTGCTCGAAAAATCGAAGTTTGTGAAAGGGCTTATCGTTTGTTAGTAGATGTGGCTGGATTTAATCCACAAGATATAATCTTTGATCCTAATGTTTTGGCAATAGCAACAGGAATAGAAGAACATGTAAATTATGCAGTAGATTTTATTGAAGCCACAGAGTGGATTAAGAAAAATCTTCCGGGTGCACGAGTGAGCGGAGGTATCAGCAATTTGTCTTTTGCATTTCGTGGAAATAATTATATCCGAGAGGCTATGCATGCAGTTTTTCTTTATCATGCTATTGGTCGAGGATTGGACATGGGAATTGTAAATCCGGCTGCGACTGTTACTTATAGTGATATTGCACAAGATGTATTGACTGTAATCGAAGATGTGGTATTGAATCGTACTCCTGATGCGACGGAACGTTTGATTGAGTTGGCTGATAAGTTAAAAGGGGAATACGAAGGGAAGAAGGAGGAAAAAGTTGATATACGTACCGGTATGTCTTTAGATGAGCGGCTCGAATATGCTTTAATCAAAGGTGTATCTGAAGGGTTGGAGGCTGATCTTGCAGAAGCTATAAAAGTATATGGCAAAGCTGTGAAAGTGATAGATGGTCCTTTGATGAGTGGAATGGACAAAGTTGGTGTGTTGTTTGGTTCTGGTAAAATGTTTTTGCCTCAAGTTGTAAAGACGGCTCGAACAATGAAAAAAGCTGTTGCAATATTGCAACCATATATAAAAGCAGAAAAAGGAAAGAACACGGAATCTTTAAAAGCTGGAAAATTTTTGTTAGCGACAGTAAAAGGTGATGTGCATGATATAGGTAAAAATATTGCTGGAGTTGTACTTGCTTGTAATAATTATGAAATTATAGATATGGGGGTGATGGTTCCTACTGAAGAAATTGTACGTAAAGCCATAGAGGAAGATGTCGATTATATTGGTTTGAGCGGATTGATAACGCCCTCTCTTGAGGAAATGTGCCATGTAGCCGAGGAGATGGAGAAAGCTGGACTAAAGATACCGTTGATGATAAGTGGTGCAACCACATCAAAATTGCATACAGCGGTAAAAATAGCTCCATGTTATAGCGGACCAGTAATACATGTGAAAGATGCATCGCAAGACCCTTTGGTTGCAGCACAATTGGCAGGAGAGACAACACGGAATGTTTATTTAGAGAAACTGTGGGAAGAACAAGAAGCTTTGCGGCAGTCGATAGGGGAAAAAGTCAGTTTAGTATCGTTATGTAAATCTCAGGAACGTCGTATCTATATTGATTGGGATAGTTATATTCCCGTGGAGCCATTCGGTCCTGGGGAGTTGACACAGTGTCACTTTTCTATTGCGGAAGTACGGAGATATATTAATTGGATTTATTTTTTCAATACTTGGAAAATTGGAGGGAAATATGCTTCAATAACTGCTATCGATGAGTGTAGCCATTGTAAGACTACATGGTTGTCATCGTTTTCTGAAGAAGAGAGACCAAGAGCTATAGAGGCTATGCAATTATATAAGGAAGCCAATGATATGCTTGATAAATTAGAAGCTTTAGGAGATGTAAAGATAGAAGCTATATTTGGCGTTTTTGCTGCTAATTCTCGGGAAAATGCAATTGTCTTGCACAAAGGAAATGAGCTTATTGAGATTCCATGCTTGCGTCAGCAAATAGAGAAAAAAGATGTGGATACACCTTACTATTCATTGGCAGATTTTGTAATGCCGGAAGATAAGATGCGTATGGACTATGTAGGGGCATTTGCTGTCACGTCTGGACAAGTTATAGAAAGGATGATTAGACATTATCAAGAAATTGATGATAATTATAATGCTTTGTTGTTGCAATCTTTGTCAGACCGATTGGCAGAGGCTGCTACAGAATTGCTACATTATCGAGTAAGAAAAGAATATTGGGGATATGTCCCTGAAGAAAATTTATCGATGAAGGATTTATTGCAAGAACATTATCAGGGTATACGTCCGGCAGTGGGCTATCCTTCACTTCCGGATCAGTCGTTGAGTTTTGTTTTGAAAGATCTTGTAGATTTTGAAAGAGTAGGAATTTCTTTGACTGAAAATGGAGCGATGAGGCCAAATTCTACAATCTCAGGATTGATGATTGCTCATCCTCAATCGACTTATTTTTTGATAGGGAAAATTGATGATGAACAACGTGCTTGGTATTGTCGGTTGCGTAACATGACTGTTGAGGAATCTTACAAATGGTTGTCTGTATAAATTTTGTTTTGAGGATAGAGTTATAAGAGCCTTTTATTTGTTTTTATAAAGGTAGCTTGGTTATTTTTTTAATATAGACAGATTCTTGATTTTATTGTAAGTTCATCTACGAAGATATTCCTTGATTGTTTAAATATAATATTTCTCTGTTTTTGTTTCTTTGGCATATTGATGAGTTTCTCCATTTTTGAGTTCAAATATGGTTATTCTGAATGTTGAGTTTGGAAGTGTAAAGAATGAAAGGTTATGTAATAAAGATAACAGTTCTTATGATATTGTTTTTTGTTTTTTATTGAGAAATTATATATTCTTTATTAAAGTAGAGTGCGATATTTTGATTTATCCAATGATTTTTATCGTTGGTAATATCGGTAATAAATAATAAGGGAGGTTTTACAGATAATGGTTTTACTATGATTTCTTTATCAGAATTTTGATAGAGAAGATAACGTTCTTTCATCTCTTTACCATATTGTTTGGCATCTCCATTTTGTAGAATTTCTACTGCATTATGAGTTGATGATGCAGAACGGAAAAGTGTAGAACCCAATGCAATTGTAATTGTCAGATATGCTAGTACTGGATATTTATTAATGAATACTTTCATTTTGTTTATCCAAATACTATTGCAAAATGTTGTGGTTCTACGACAGAAGTAGCCACAATAATAAAACAAGTTGATTAGCAATAACCAGAAAAAACTGTATTTTATAATATTGACCAGACGACCAGGCCCTTCATTGTTCATAGCGAAGAAGGGAGGAGTATACATAGCACAATAAATTCCGAAAGAGATAATGGAAATGAGAAGGGGGTATTTGAATTGAAAGGATGATTTTTTTGCTGTTTGATATACAAAAGGTGATAATATTAAGAAAACAATAAGTTCGGGAATTTTTATCCAGTGTATTAGATTTTTTCCCCCTGTAAAGATAGATTTAATGATTGCAATAATAGGGTTTGGTGTATCGGTATAATTGGCTTGCCTTATTTCATTGCCTGGAGCTATAATGTTGATACATAATCCTATTGTAAGGAATAGAACAGATAGATATGCAGCAGTAGGAATCTTCTTTTTATGAATGAATGCAAATATAGAGGCCGTAATAATTATTAAAGGAAGAGTCAGGCCTGTCGAAAAATTACCTCCACCGATAAAAAGAGATAAGAATATACATATAATATTATAAATTAATTTGTGATTTGCAAGAGAAGATTTTAAAATGCATCCTAAAAGAATAAGGGAGCATGCAAAATAAAATCCATAAAAAATGCTGCCGTTGTACCAATAAAAAGCTTCTACTCCATTGACAGGGAACAAAAGAGTAGGTATAAGCAGACATGCACAGACTGTAAGATATATATATCGAGATCCATTGCAGATATCCATAATTAGTATCTTTAAAAACCATAAATAAGATAGTATTAAGGAGGTTATAATAATGAAAGGTACCCAGGTGTATGCATGTACCCCGAAAAGGGAGGGTTGTAAAGCCATAAGGAAAATAGCACTATATGTCCCTTGCCAGTGGTAATATTTTTCTTTAACCATTTCACAGGCTTCTTGTAGAACCGGGATCAAGGAATGAGTTTTTTCCCAAGCTTGGTGAGTGTTGATACTGAAACTGTAATCATCTGCAGCTGGGTAATTGTACGGAGCAATCATAAATAAAGGTATGATAGCACATAATACTATAAACCAGCAAATTATAGTAATTATTTTTGTTGATATGTTATTATTGGGAATTGATATTTCCGATTGCCTTGTTTCCATAAAGCAAAATTAGTAAAAAACAAATATAGGTAAAGAACTTTTTAAATCTTAATTTGTTATAATAAATATCTAAAGAAATGGATAATGGGTATTAAGAAACTTTTTATAGTGCTATATCTGTTGATTCCGGTTTCTCTTGCTGCCGGAAGTTTAACTGATAAAATAATTAACAATTTGTATAAAATTAAAAATTATCGGGGAATAGCCGATTTTTATGTGACTTTGCCTATGACTGATGAAGATGTACATTATCGTCTTTATATGTCAAGTCGGGTATCTGAAAACGATACATTATGTCCATATGACTATTTTATAGAAGTAGAGTCTGATACACATCCGACACTTTCCGGGAGTTTTATGACTTATTTTGATGGGAATTATTTCAGTTTTGGCAATGGTCGTCTTCGTGAATATCATGTCGATGAAAATGCAGTACCTTTTACTTCTCGCCTTTCAGGAAATCATTTGATTTCGGGAGTACATCGTTCAGGATTATTTCCAGGAGAATTACCCCAAGAGCTTGCTTTCCGGTTGGAAACCTTTAAATCTAATCCAACTGCAAAAATTACAGAATATCCAGATACGATTGTTGATGGAAGGAGAGTAGATGCATTAGCGATAGAAGAATGGGGGAGTGGAGAATTAATGCGTTCTTTATTTATAACATTTGATATTGATACTGGGTTGCCGATAAATAAAGAAATTGAAAATAATCCAGGTCATATAGGTTCACAAACAGTGGTAACACACTATTTTGATAATCAGATAAATATAGATTTTCCTTCTGATTTTTTTTCTGAAGAACGATTGTTAAGAGAGAAATCTGAGATAATGCAATTGTATCGAAATAGTAATTATCGGGCAGAAAGTTTAAAAGGTAAAGAATCTCCTTTTTTTTCATTACCTTTAGCGTCTGGTAATGGTCGATTTGATTTGGAAAATTGCAAAGGGAAATCTGTAGTATTAGCATTTGTGGATACGGAAGGTAGCTTTTGTAATGATGTATTGGCTATTGCCAAAAAATTAAAAGATACTGATATATGTTGGGTGACGTTATATAGGGAATCGTTGGTAGATGAGGATTTACGAGAAAAATTAAACGGTCCAGGTATCGTTGTGTCAAATGCAGCATCTGTTGCAATGAGATATGGAGTCGTAGGGTATCCGACAGTTTTTGTTGTGAATAAGGTGGGAATAGTTACTGATATATATATAGGGTATTCACCTGAATTGAGAGATGAGTTGGAATCGGCAATAATGCAATAATATAATTAATAAAATTTAAAGTATGGCAAAAATAACATTCAAAGGAAGTCCTGTTTCTACCAATGGGGATTTGCCTAAAGTAGGGAGTAAAGCTCCATGTTTTAATTTGGTAAAATCTGATTTGAGCGAATTGAACTGTTGTGATTTAAAAGGAAAACGCTTGGTATTGAATATCTTTCCTAGTCTTGATACATCGGTTTGCGCAACGTCAGTGCGTAAATTTAATGAATTAGCATCGAAAATGGATAATACATTGGTCATAGCAGTTTCTAAAGATTTGCCTTTTGCTCAAAGTCGATTTTGTACGACGGAAGGAATAGAAAATGTGATTCCTGCTTCAGCTTTTCGTGCTACCAATTTTTCTCAATTGTATGGTGTTGAAATGATTAATGGTCCGTTGGCCGGGTTGTTGGCCCGTGCGGTTGTTGTTATTGATGAAGATTTCAATATCATTTATGAAGAACTTGTTCCAGAAATTGCTCAGGAACCTGATTATGATGCGGTAATAGAAGTGTTGAAGAAAAAATAAATCTCTGAGTATATTTTATATACGATTGCCCTGATGACAGTTTTACAAAAAGTTATCAGGGCAATTATTTTTAGAATAGGATGAATCGATTTTAAAAAGGAGTCTCATTATTATTACCTCCGGACAGAAAATCTGGGATATTGTTGTTTCCAGGCTGGAAGCCTATATCGGGAGGAATATTGTCTGTTGTAATGCCCGAAACAAAAGTATCTCCGATTTCGGTGTCGTCAGTAATGTTTTGGAACCGCGCATATTCACCTTTGAATCTTAACCGTATATTTCCTGTTGCTCCATTACGGTGTTTTGCGATAATAATTTCTGCCAAACCTAACAGGGAATGCCCACTTTCGTCCTCGACTATTTTGTAATATTCCGGTCTGTGGATAAAACAAACCATATCCGCATCTTGTTCGATAGCTCCCGATTCACGTAAGTCTGACAGTTGAGGTCTTTTATCTTTGTCTTGCCGATTTTCGACGCTACGATTCAATTGGGACAGAGCGATAATAGGTATGTTCAATTCTTTAGCGAGCCCTTTTAATGATCGGGATATGGTACTGATTTCTTGCTCACGGCTGCCGAAACTCATTCCGCTGGCATTCATTAGCTGCAAATAGTCAATAATGATGATTTTTATCCCATGTTCACGAACCAGGCGGCGGGCTTTTGTCCGAAGTTCAAATACAGATAGGCTGGGAGTATCGTCTATATAGATGGGCGCACTATACAAATCCTTTATTTTGGTCATCAATTGTTCCCATTCATAGGGAGCCAGCTGCCCACTTTTTATTTTTTCACCTGGAATTTCACATGTGTTTACAATGAGACGATTTACCAGCTGTACATTTGACATTTCAAGAGAGAATAAAGCAACCGGTGTATTGTAATTTAGTGCCATGTTTTTTGCCATGGATAATACGAATGCGGTTTTCCCCATAGCCGGACGTGCAGCAATGATTACCAAGTCAGAGTTTTGCCAGCCGGATGTCATTTTATCTAAATCGTGGAAACCTGTTTGTAAGCCACTGAGTCCGTCTTTCCGGTTCGATGCTATTTCCAGTAATTTTATGGCTTCCTCAATAACAGGGTCAATTTGGGTGACATCTTTTTTTACATTACGCTGGGAAATTTCAAAAAGTTTACCTTCTGCTTCTTGCATCAGGTCATCTACATCATTGGTTTCATCAAAAGCTTTGGTCTGTATTTCACTGGAAAATCGTATTAATTCTCGTGCTAAATACTTTTGAGCAATAATACGTGCGTGAAATTCTATGTTTGCAGCAGATGCAACACGACCAGTTAGTTCTGTAATGACAAATTCTCCTCCGACTTCATCTAATTCACCTCTCCTTCTTAATTGTTCGGTTACTGTTAGCATATCAACCGGTTTTTGTTGTAGTGCTAAATCTACAATAGCCGAATAGATAAGTTGGTGGGTATGTTCGTAGAAACATTCAGGTTTGAGTATATCACTGACTATTGAGTAGGCATCTTTTTCGAGCATTAAAGCTCCTAATACAGCCTCTTCAAGCTCTTTAGCCTGAGGAGGCAGTTTGCCTAACTCGTTGATTGGAGTGGCCGTTTTTTGAGATCTGTAGTTTCGTCTTTGTTCCATTTAGGAATTCAAGTTATAAAAATATTACAAACGTAAGGAAAGTTTTGATACTTGCAAAGTTAAAAAAAACATTCATATCTGTTGATAGTTGTTTTCTGCTTTTGTTCGATTAACTTTGTGGAAAATAAAAAGGATAAGACCGATAGTTAGGATTTTATTTGTTTATAGTAATTTGTTCGTTAAATGTAAATTATGGTTGTTTTTCCAAATGCAAAGATTAATCTTGGGCTTAATATTATATCAAAACGCCCGGATAACTATCACAATATAGAGACTCTGTTTTATCCAATAGGATTAAGTGATATATTAGAAGTGGTACCGATATCAGCATCCGTCGAAAGAAATTTGATAAGTCTTTCTGGTATTGTTGTTGATGGAGATCCGAAAGATAATCTGGTGATGAAGGCTTATCATTTATTGGCTGAACGGTTTGATATGCCGGCTGTTCAGATCTATTTGGATAAGAACATTCCGTTTGGTGCAGGTTTGGGAGGAGGATCATCTGATGCCGCGTTTATGTTACGTTTACTTCGGGATAAATTTGATTTGCCGGTAGAGAATGAGGAGTTACTTTCTTTGGCTGTAAAATTAGGAGCTGATTGTCCGTTCTTTTTGTTAAATTGTCCAATGATGGCAAGAGGCATTGGAAATGAATTTGAACAGGTTGATTTTTCTTTATTTGGAAAATTTATTGTATTGATAAAGCCTCCAGTGAAAGTTTCGACTCCCGAAGCTTATGCTTTGGTTAAACCTAATCGACCAGAAGTTTCTATTCCAGAAATTTTGAAAATGCCGATAAAGGAGTGGAAAGACCTTTTGAAAAATGATTTTGAGGAAAGTGTATTTTATCGTTATCCTGTGATACGTACAATAAAAGAAAGACTTTATTTTAAGGGAGCAGTATATGCATCCATGTCCGGGTCTGGCTCGTCTGTTTTTGGAATATTTGATCATCCGGTTGATGTAAAAGATGATTTTCCTACATGTTTTGTATGGCAGGGAAATTGTGGGTATTGATATATGCCTATGTATCTTTAAGGAACTGTATAAGCATTCAATCATTCCGGATTTTAGTGAACGTTTACTTTATATTGCTTGTTATAAGTTATAACGGATTATAACTTATATATAGTGAATTATGTTGAGCAAAAGAGTCAAGGATGTGCTAAATGCACAAATTAATGCAGAGATATGGTCTGCCCATTTCTATTTATCGATGTCTTTGTATTTTGGAGGAGAGGGATATCGAGGTTTTTCTCGATGGATGAAAAAACAATATAGAGAGGACATGACACATGCCATGCAGATGATGGACTATATGATTGAGCAAGGAGATCGGGTCATATTGCAAGATATAACTGGGATACCTACAGTATTTGAAGATATTGTAACAACTTTTGAGCAAGCATTGGTGCATTTGGTACGTATTACCGATGCTATAGATACTTTAGCCGATGTTGTAGAGGGCGAAAATGATAAGGCTACTCGGATATTTTTAGATAAATATATTTTAGGACAAGTGTTAGCAGAAGCCCGGATGAATCAAATTTTAACCCAATTGAAGCGGATGAATCAGGAAATCGGGGTTTATATGTTGGACAAAGAATTATATGAAGTTTGTGAAATAAAAGGGTAAAAACTGACAAAACAGCATTTTATGTGTGACAAAAGGTCGGATGAACCAATATTGGCAGTATATTTGCACCGTATTTGCCGAATGTCGCTTTTTTAATGCAAAATTAGGAATATAAAATAATAACGATATAATTATGGGCGAAAAGAAAAATAAAAAGAAGGATTTTCATGCCGCTTCGGAAGGAGATAAATCTCCAGATGTTTCGGAAAATATGAATGAAGAGCTAGTTGAGGAACCGGTGGAAGATACCGGTGATAGTATTTCTGATACTGACAGATTGGCAGAAGAAATTGCGGAATTGACAGCTAAAAATGAAAAGTTAAATAAAGATTATCTTCTGTTGATGGCCGATTTCGATAACTATCGAAAACGTACTTTGAAAGAAAAGGCCGATTTGTTGAAAAGTGGAGGGGAAGATTGTCTGAAAAATATTTTGCCTATTGTCGATGATTTTGAAAGGGGATTGATGGCCATCGGTGAGAGTGCTGATGTAGATGCCGTTAAAGAAGGAATGACTTTGATATACAATAAGTTTAAAAATTATCTGAACCAACATGGAATCAAAGAAATTCCGACAACAGGAGAAGATTTCAATACAGAATATCATGAAGCGGTAACTATGTATCCGGCTCCACAACCAGAACTTAAAGGTAAAGTAATTGATTGTGTGCAAAAAGGCTATACAATGAATGATAAGGTGATTCGTTTTGCCAAAGTGGTTGTAGGCGAATAAAACTTAATTTCATATTTTAATGAGCAAGCGAGATTATTATGAAGTGCTGGAGGTTGCAAAAACTGCAACTGTCGAGGAAATAAAAAAAGCGTATAGAAAGAAGGCTATACAATATCATCCAGATAAAAATCCAGGAGATAAAGAGGCCGAAGAAAAGTTTAAGGAAGCAGCTGAAGCTTATGAAGTATTGAGTGATCCTGATAAGCGGAGTCGATATGACCAGTTTGGGCATCAGGGCGTGAACGGAGGCTTCGGTGGAGGTTTCGGAGGAGGAGGTATGTCTATGGAAGACATATTTTCTCATTTTGGAGATATTTTTGGCGGAAGTTTTGGAGGTTTCGGTGGATTTAGTAGTGGGGGAAGTCGTTCCCGCCGACGTACTAATCGAGGTTCCGACTTACGGGTTAAAGTAAAGCTGACATTGAAAGAAATAGCTACAGGAGTTGAGAAAAAAATTAAAGTAAAGAAGTATGTCAGTTGTAAGGCGTGCAATGGAACAGGAGCTGAAAAAGGTACGTCTTATACGACCTGTTCTACGTGTAATGGCAGTGGGGTAGTAACACGGGTACAGCAGACTATATTAGGGGCAATGCAATCGACTACTACATGTCCTACTTGTGGAGGAGAAGGTCGTATTATTACGAAAAAATGTCCAGAATGTAATGGTGAAGGTGTTAGACTTGAAGAAGAAGTAATAACTTTGAATATTCCTGCCGGAGTAGCTGATGGTATGCAGTTGTCTATGAGTGGCAAGGGGAATGCTGCCAGACATGGTGGAGTCAATGGTGATTTGCTTATATTGATTGAAGAAGAACCTCATCCTGAGCTTTTGCGTGATGAAAATGATTTGATATATAATTTGTTATTGAATTTTTCCACTGCTGCATTAGGTGGTACGGTAGAAGTCCCAACGATTGACGGAAAAGCAAAAGTGAAAATTGATGCTGGGACACAACCGGGGAAAGTATTACGTTTGCGAGGGAAAGGTTTACCGTCAGTGAATAGATATGGTGTTGGAGATTTATTGGTAAATGTTTCAGTGTATGTCCCAGAAAGTTTGAATACTGAAGAAAAGCGTACGATAGAAAAGTTAGGCTCATCTAAGAATTTTGTACCGACACAATCTGTTAAGGAAAAGATTTTTAGTAAATTAAGGCATATGTTCGATTGATAATATCAGGTATTTGTTTATGTTCGAACAATGAGAATATACAGAAACGGTAAATAGTTCTTGAGGCTGTATATTCTCATTATTTTTGTTATGGAGATTCATTTTGCCCCTCTACAAGGTTTTACCGATATGGTATACCGGAATGCGCATCATCGAATTTTTGGTGGTATTGATGCTTATTATACTCCATTTGTCAGGATAGAGAAAGAAATGGCAGTCCGTCCACGAGATAAAAGAGATGTTTGTAGAGGCTCCGATATTACAGGCCGGTTGGTTCCACAACTTCTAACTTCAGATGTGAAAGAATTTAAGTATCTGGTCAAGTTATTTATAGAGGAGGGATATAAGCGAATCGATATAAATTGGGGGTGTCCCTTTCCTATGATTGCTAAAAAAGGGAAAGGTTGTGGTATATTACCTTATCCGGATAAGATAAAACTGATTTTGGATGAAATGAGGCATTTCCCGGAAATTAGTTTTTCTGTAAAGCTTCGTTTAGGATATGAGAATGTCAATGATGCTTTCCGGCTATTGCCGATGTTGCATGATTATCCGTTACATCATATAACATTACATGCTAGAACTGGAATACAACAATATAAAGGTTCTCCAGATAAAGATGCATTTGCCCGATTTTATGAAAGTTGTAAGATTCCATTGTTATATAATGGTAATGTTTGTACTATTTCCGATATACGACAAATTAGCAAAAATTTTCCACAACTTGGCGGTATAATGATTGGTCGAGGACTTATAGCGAATCCTGCATTAGGATGGGAATATAAAGCAAACAGAAAAATGGAGATTCCCGAATTATATATGAAAGTTGCTCTATTGCATAGAGAAATATTTGATACATATGCTGTAAGTCTTCAGGGAGAACATCAACTACTTTCTAAAATGAAATCATTATGGGAATATTTTTTTCCTACAGTTGAGCGGAAGCTTCATAAACGGATAATGAAAAGTACTCGTATTATTGATTATCTTAAGGCTGTTGATGAATTATTGTCGAGGTAGATGTTCGGGATAAATTGTGTTTGTTTGGCAGTATAGATGTATTGGGGTTTGTTTCTAAACTATCACTTTTGTGATACATTTCAAGAAGTCGTTCTTTAGCTTTTCCTGCTATTGTTATTTCTGCTTTTATATTTTGAGCTTCGTCTTTGCTTATAAGCCCTCGAGATTCTAATCTCCGGGCTATAGATTCAAAATATCCATTTAAGGATGGACGGAGTTGCAATGAATCTGTAAATTGATAGAGTGCAGATTTGGGGTGAGGAACCAAGCTGGCCAGAAAGATAGCTTCTTGTACGTTTAATTCAGAGGCTTCCTTGTCAAAATAATAGTGAGAAGCTTCATTGGCACCATATACAAGTGGTCCCCATTCAGCGATATTCAGATATACCTCATATATTCTTTTTTTACTGGTAAGCTTATTATTTTCGATGAGCCATACGATTAAGGCTTCTTCAAGTTTACGGGCAATGGTTTTATTTCGGTTAAGAAATATATTTTTGACCAGTTGCATACTAATGGTACTGCCTCCTCGGGCAAATCGTCCAACTCGTATATCGTGAATTAGCGATTCGCGTATCGTTTCTATTCTAAAACCTTTATGTTCATAAAATGATCCGTCTTCTGATTGCATAACGGCATTTTGCAATAATGGGGATATTTGTGATAATGGTCTGAAATTTATATTTCCGGGTCCTACTTCAAATGTTCTTACTGGGATATCGTTTTCGTATGCTGTATATAAAAACGGTTTGTCTATTTTCCTTAAGTCGGTTTTCCCAAAATGTATTATTTTGAAGTTCCGAGAATCAAGAGATGATTCAAATTTCAGAGAATCTAACTGGCCGAAATCAAGATCTAAAAAAAAGTGATATGATAGAGTTCCACTTGTTTTTAGACCTTCGAGGTTATGGAAGAGGCCTTTGGGCAAAGATGTGAATAATTGGTCAGATGGAAAGTCTTTTTTATCAACTGATGCAATTATATGCCAGTTGTCATTTTTTTCTATTTTCAAATAAGGGTTAAATACAAGATGATTAAAACGAATTTGAGTCTCTTTGCTCAATTCAATATAATTTTTCCCTATATTGATGTCATAGTCAAATATGCCTTTGTCCAGAAACACATTTTCCGGTGAGATACGATTATGAAAAATCGTTAGTCCGCTGATAAAAGCTTTTCCTTGTAAAGATATAATATCTTTTTGGTTGTGTTGGGAAAATTTGAAAGATAGAGTATCAAATTCTATACGAGTATTGTAACGGTATTCAAGAAAAGGTATTGGTATTTTGTTGTGTTCTTTAGAAAAAAGTTGAGCTTTGATTTCATGAGTATCATCTTTTACGTGACCGTTACATATCCATATACCTTGTAATAGTTTGCTATTGTGTATCTCGTTACTTTCTATTTCTGTATTGAAATGATAATCTTTGATTTTAAAGGATGGAATTGATAATGTTACATGGTCATTTTTATTGTGATAGGCAATATGTACATCTTCTATTTGAGCGTTAGGAGGTAATAAATCAAATATAAAAGAGAACAATTGTTTGAGTTTCTTACTATAATTTAAGTTTGAGTTTTTGGTTTGAGTGTTGGTATTATTTCTTTTGGTGTATATAAAATCAAAATTTGAGATAGAATCTGTTTTTTTGAAATTGATGTGTATATGTTTTATGTCGATTTTACGGATGTCTATATTCGTTTTGAAAAGTTTCAATAGACTAACTCGTATTTTGATATCTTCAGCTTTCAATAGAGTATCTTGGTTTTGAGGAACTATATACAGATCGTTGATAACTAACTTGTTTAGACCTGCTGTTTTTAAATTAGAAAATCCAATGTTCAATTGATGCTGAGTTCGTATTGATTCAATTTTTTTGTAAACATAATGCCTGATAATTGAATCTTTATTTATGAAAAGTATAGCTGTTATAGTGAATATTATACCAGTGGTAAGTAATATATATTTTGAAGTTTTCCGGTTTCGTAAAGCTGTAAAGAATCGAATCATAAAATGTTTTTTCAAAAAACGAGGTAAAATTACATTTAATTTTATGATAATCAGAAATGTTGTTAAATTTATTATTTTTATTGAATCAGTTCTTTTGCTAATATTTTTACGATTTCATTTGTACTGCCAAAATTACGTGCAATGATTTTTTTCTCAGGGGAAATAAGAATAAGTAGAGGCATGGCAGAAAGATTGTATTTTTTAATAATATGAGTATTTTCGCTCATAGAAGTATATACAGATTTCCAAAGATGATGTAATAAAGGGTGTAGTTGTCGATATAATTCAGGAGTATAGGAAAGATAGTTTCCGGGTTGTACGTCACTTTGAACAAAATCTAATATCTCAAGACCTTTACTATGGTACATGTTATATATTTGTTCTAATTCTGTATTTGTCCGGAAACAACCTTTGGAAATCCCCCAATGGAAAATCAGCAAATATTTTCCTTCATAATCTTGTAATGTCACTTTTTCTCCGTTGACGTCGGTTAAAGTAAAATCCGGAGCTATCGCACCAGGTTCTACACTCTTTTTCATTTCTATTATTTTGCGTAGTTCTTTTGCTGTAAAAGATTTTTGAATCTCTGGAGTAAATCCGTTCAAGCGTTTTTCTATTTCGGCTGAGGATAGTAGGGCTGAGTTCCATAGATAGAGTGCAGCCGCGTATTCACTATCATTTACGGTATTTACCAATTCTAAAGTAAGACTATCTAATTCGGCAGTTCCATGACCTTTTGATAGCTCTATTAATGCTTCTTTCATTGCATTGCCATCGTTGGCTTCCATGGCTTTTTCATAACGGTCATAAGCATTGGATTCTATGCTCGCGATACTATCAGTTAAAAATATGTATCGAGCTACTAATTTGTGTTTGTAATCATTTCCTTTCTTTTCTACCATACTAAAATGGTCAGTATCTCCTTTTAGTTTCACAGTTCCTTTACCTAGAAAAAGAGTCAGACTCCGATTGCGAGTACTTTTACTTTTATTGGTTGGATGGTATACAAGGGTGTAAAATGTAGCCCCTTCATTGGTCTTTTTATATGTAAAGTTGTTCTTTTTATTTATCAATAATGTATCGCAAGTTCGCTTTTCAGGATGTAATATGTTTTCTTTAAAAATAAGGACAGAGTCTCCTTTTTCCAATCCAACTATATTTCCTTTTACAGTAAAGGTTTGTTTTTGGGCTGATATGAGAGCACAGAAAAATAAGCATAATGAAATAATGGCAATATGTTTCATCGATATTATTTTATATTTAGCATGTAAATGTACAAAATGTTCTTTTATCAAAAGGAACATTTGATAAAATACAAGAAAAAAATATATTTACTAACTTAGAAGCTGTTTAAAAAGAAAATGATATCGATAAAAATATTTATTTTATTCACATGGGATACCGTTTTTCCTAAAAATTTCTTTTGCTATGTTTAACTCTTCAATTGATAAAGGTGGTGTATCTTCTAGAGGATACTTCATTCCCAATTCTTTATATTTATAAGAACCCATAGTGTGATAGGGCAAAATCTCAGCTTTTTCGATTACTTTATATTGGGAGATGTATTTAGCAAGGGTTTGCAATGATATTTTATCATTAGTGATACCCGGTACAACGACATGACGTATCCAAACCGGAATGTTATATTCTTCTATTTTATTTAAAAAACGCAGAGTATTGTTGTGTTTTACACCAGTCAGCGCTATGTGTAATTCAGGGCTTATCGTTTTTATGTCTAAAAGAACCAAGTTGGTATATTGTAGCAAGGCAATAGTTTTGGGCGTATATATGAATCCTGTTGTGTCTAATGCTGTATGAATTCTCGCTTCTTGGCATAGTTTAAAAAAAGAGGTTACAAATTCAGCTTGCATCAGAGGCTCTCCTCCAGATACTGTAACACCTCCATTGGTAATAAAATTTTTATATCGTAAAATTTCGTTTATAAGCTCTTCCGGGGTCATTTCGTAGTTTACTTTGCCTTTTGTTTCCCAAGTGTCCGGGTTATGGCAATAAAGACAGCGGAGTGGACATCCTTGCATGAAAACGACAAAACGAATTCCGGGACCATCAACGGTCCCGAAACTCTCTAATGAATGTATCCTTCCTTTGATGCTCATTCTGTATTGGGATGAATCAAAGACTTTGATTAATTGTCCTTGAAATGACGTCGAGTTGTTGTTCTCGTGTCAATTTTACAAAGTTGACAGCATAACCGGAAACCCGGATAGTCAATTGCGGATATTTTTCGGGATGTTCCATTGCATCAAGTAATAAAGACTTATCGAAAACATTTACGTTCAGATGTTGTCCGCCGTCAGGAGTAAAATAACCGTCTAAAAGGCTTACAAGGTTATTTATTTGGATTTTTTTTTCTTTTCCTAATGTTGATGGAGATACGGCAAAAGTATAAGAAATTCCATCATGAGCGTGTTGGAATGGGAGTTTCGCAACTGAGGCTAAGGCCGCAATTGCCCCTTTAGTATCGCGTCCGTTCATAGGATTTGCTCCAGGAGCGAAGGGAGTACCTCCAGGACGTCCGTCTGGTGTCGTTCCTGTTTTTTTCCCGTAAACTACATTTGAGGTAATTGTCAATATCGATTGTGTAGGAATTGCGTTACGGTATGTTTCATGTTGACGGAGATATTCCATAAATTTTTCGGTAATTTCTACAGCTATGTTATCTGTACTGTCATTATTATTACCGTAAGGAATATATTCTCCTTCACGTTCGAAACCGACAGCAAGCCCTCTTTTATCACGGATTATCTTGACTTTTGTATCCCGTATTGCCGCTAAAGAATCGGCCACAATAGATAAACCTGCAATACCCGTTGCCCGGATACGTTCTACATGTCCATCATGAAGGGCCATTTCAAAAGCTTCATATGCATATTTATCATGCATGTAATGTATGATTTTCAGAGCATTTACATATGTTTTGGCTAACCAGCGCATCATCTGTTCGTATTTGTCCATAACCTCGTTATAATCGAGATATTCGCTGGTGATAGCTTCATATTTAGGAGCAACCTGAACGCCCGAAATTTCATCACGTCCCCCGTTGATTGCATAAAGGAGACACTTGGCTAAGTTGGCACGAGCTCCAAAATATTGCATTTGTTTGCCGATTTTCATAGGAGATACGCAGCAGGCAATGCCGTAATCATCCCCGTAGTCAGGACGCATCAGGTCATCATTCTCATATTGGATGGCAGAGGTATCAATAGAGACTTTTGCACAAAATTTTTTCCAGTTTTCAGGAGCATTTTTAAACCATAAAACTGTCAGATTTGGCTCTGGCGCAGGTCCGAGATTATATAATGTGTGCAGGTAACGGAATGAAGTCTTGGTTACTAAAGACCGGCCATCTACACCTTGGCCTCCTAATGACTCGGTTACCCAAACCGGATCGCCAGAAAAAAGGTCGTTGTATTCCGGGGTACGTAAGAACCGTACAATACGAAGTTTGATAATAAATTGGTCGATGAGTTCTTGAGCTTCAGCTTCTGTCAATTTGCCTTCGCGAACATCTTTTTCAATATATATATCGAGGAAAGTGGATGTACGTCCTAAAGACATAGCTGCACCATCTTGATCCTTAACGGCAGCTAAATATGCTAAATAGAGAAATTGAACAGCTTCTTTAGCGTCTTTTGCTGGACGAGTTACATCAAAACCATATGATGCACTCATTTTTTCAAAGGCTTTCAAAGCTTTTATTTGTTCAGATGTTTCTTCTCTACTTTGAATGGTTTCTTCTGTAAGCTCTTGTATATCGAGCCTGTTTAGGTATTTTTGACGGTCTTCTATTAGGATTGTGGTTCCATATAGAGGAACGCGGCGATAGTCTCCGATGATACGTCCACGGCCGTAAGCGTCAGGTAGCCCAGTAATAATTGCGGAGCGGCGGGCGGCTAACATTTCGGGAGTATATGCCGAAAATACCCCTTCATTATGGGTTTTCCTATATCGGGTAAAAATTTCTTTGGTCATGGGATCGAGTTGGTATCCGTAAGCATTGAGGCTGTTTTCGACCATCCGTATTCCTCCTTTGGGGAATATTCCTCTTTTCAGAGGGGCATCAGTTTGCAGACCGACGATTACTTCATTATCTTTATCGATATAACCTGGGCCGTAAGTATCAATACCTTGTGGTAAGCGAGTTTCTGCATCGTATACGCCTTTTCCCCTCTCTATTTTAAACATTTCCGATAATTTGTCCCAAACTTTTTGGGTTTTATCGGTAGATGGAACCAAGAACGAATCGTCACCGTCATAGGGTGTATAATTGTTCTGGATAAAATCTCTGACATTAATCTCTTTTTTCCAAACTTGTCCTTTAAATTGTTCCCAGTTTTCGTTTTCGAAATTCATATATAGTTATGATTAGGTTTTGCTCTGCGAAGGTAATATCTCTAAACTGATACTGAAAGGAAGTATATATATTTTTCTGTATATTTCACTAAAATAGCAAGAAGTAGGTAGGAAAAGGATATTTATATTATCTTTTTCATTTTTATTGGGTATCTGATTAGATAAGAGGTTTCTTCTGTTTCTCGAAATTGACCAACTTGATTATGTAAAGGGTAATGATTGGTTAACAGATTGTCATGAAAATTTCCGGAGATATTGGGATGATAATGAATGTCTCACAATAATATCTCCGGAGTACTAACCACACACTATGGAAAATAAATGCTATATGAATATTATTCTACTTCATTTTGTGGAGGAAAATTCAAGAGTTTGTCATTAGCAACGAAATCTTCAAGGGAAAATGTTTCTCCAGCAAGAAATTTAATTCGTTTTACGATAGCCATCCGGCTGGGAGCATTGTAATATTTGATATTATTAATCATACAGCTGTTCGGTTCGGGACGAAACATATCCAATCCATAATAATATGCACCTTCTACGGAACGTACGTATTTATATTTTTCCGGATATTTTTGATATAATTCTCTCCATTTTACTCGGTCGGGATGGTTGGTAGTATCTACATTGGCAAACATTCCACCTTTTAGACCTGCCTCCAGATTTTTTTTATCACTAATTGCGGTAGCATCATTGGCATTGATACTTTTTTTAGCATATTTCAGGTATTCATCAGCAAGTTTGGCAAATCCATGACCTCCTGCCTCATGGAGTACCGTGTTCTCAAACTGTTTGTTGAAAGCTGTTGTTTTGGGTTTTACTGGACATAAAGCTATGGCTCGCCCTTGTATCCAAAAATGACAGTATCCGGCAACACGGGAAGCATTGACCATCAGCACAACAAGAGTCTTGTCTATATCATCACAGTTCGGGGCCATTTTGCAGTATTCCCAACATTTATTGTTGTTGGCTTTCATGTAAGTACTTGACATATTAGTATTGTCATATGAAGCGTTGAATTTTGTATCTTTCACTTCAGTGAGATTGTTTTCATAATCGGCACCACGTTCATTGGATTCGGCAAATACAGTGTAAAAATTGAAATATTCTCGATATGAAAGATATGGTTCAGTTAAGAAAAAAGCTTCCATTGCTTTTCGTGCGTAATTTTCATAAGTCCCGCCAACTTCCAAATCTTCTTTGATAAATCCATCTCCAAGAATGACAATATTTACCCCGTTACCTTTTGTACTATGTTGCAACTGCAATACTTCTCCGTCTTTATAATAGTGTTTCCCGGCTGTAGTAAATGAATGAGTTTCACTTACCGAACTTTGTTTATATGCATCTATTGTTTCAACTTTCCAATAATAAAGAGTTCCTGGATCCAAATTCTCTTCTGTTACTGTCAAGGAATTTTTTCCAGAAGTAATGTAAATCCAATCTTGATTATTTTTTGAGAAATATACTCTGTACGATATTCTTTCGTTGTTGGTAGAGGATGCTTTTTCCCAAGAGAGTTCGATGGGGAATGTAACATTTATAGCTTGGTCCTTTGGGACAAAAAGTTGTACAGGAGATGGTGGCTCAGGGATAGTGGCATCCTCCTTCTCGCAACTGATAAAGCTGATAAATAAAACAATAGAGATGAAGGTTATTTTTATGGTTTTCATAAATAGAAAAAATTATTTATTGATGCCTGATTTCTATTACATATTTGCCGGAAGATAGGGTAAATAAGAATTTGTTTTTTTCTTTAACCGGAGCTGATACAAAGTATTGAGTGTCGTATTTATTCTTATTATTTATAAATAACGAATCGTTTATGTCTTTTGGTAAGACAATCTGAGCAGTTGTATTAGCCGGAATGGTCATATAATATGTTGTACCTTTATCTGTTTTTTTCCATTCAGAAATAATTTCTCCGTGTATAGAATGATAACTTGCTCTGACGAAGGATAAATCTTTTACTGGTTGAGGGGCTATCAGAAATTGCGTAAATCCCGGATACTCTGGTAAATAGTTTATTCCAGCCAGTTCTTTTATCATCCAGGCTGAAGCATCCCCAAGAAAGACATGGTTTAGGGAGGCTGATTCGTTACCATCCCATGCTTCCCATAAAGTAGTAGCTCCTTTTTTAATCCACCATCCTAATGAAGGACACTCTGTTTGGGTGATCATTTTGTAGGCAATGTCATGGTATCCGTATTCAGATAGAATATTTAACACCGATTTACTACCAAACAATCCGAAATTGAGAAAGTTTCCGTTAGCCTGAATTGAATCGGCTAAAACTTTTGCTACTTTGCTTTCTTGTCCTTCCGGTACGATACCAGAATAAAGGGCGTAGGATTGAGCAGTTTGTGTTCCATTAGCATATATTCCGGTCGTACTGTTATAGAATTTGTCGTTGATGGCTTTTCTAATTTTTTTGGCAAGATCTTCGTATTTTTGGATATCCGATATTTTTCCATTTAACTTTGCCGATTTGGCCATGAGCTTAGTCATGGTGTAATAAAACATGGAAGATGTCAATTCTACAGGAGTAGAAGCTTTGTAGGTACACCAGTCCCAAAGACGGAAATTCAGTAAATAATTGTTTGCTTTCTTTCCGATAAAATCAAGGTATTTCTTATAATATTCATATGGTTCTTTCAGCATAGCCGGGTTTCCATAATACATATACATTTCGTTGGGGATAATGAAAAATGCTGCATCCCAAGCCGGATTACCTCCGGGATATCCCCAATCGGCAGTCGGTACTATATCGGGAAGTTCCCCGGTTTTTTTCTGGACATCATAAAAATCACGTATCCACTTTTCGTAAAAAGAATAACCGTCAAAATTGAATAAAGCAAATTCCATGGCAGTATGAGCATCAGCAGTCCAGCCGTTTTTTTCACGAGTAGGACAGTCTGTAGGTATGCTATGTATGTTACTTATGTATGCATTACGAGTGGCTTCGTATATCTTATTCAGTAATTCATTGGAACAATTGAATGTACCGACGGATGTAAGATCTGTGTGGACTAAAAGACCAGTAATAGAGTTTATATCTAATGTTATTGGTTTGTCTGCTATTACTTCTACATATTGAAAACCATGGTATGTAAATTTGGGGATATATGTTTCTTGGCCTTTGCCGTCCATGATATATATGTCAGTTTGGAAATCTTCACTCAAATGTTCCGGATAGAAAAAATAGTCGATATTTGAAATGTCTACAGTTCCGTCTGGATATAGTTTTTCGCCATGTTTGATTCTTATTTTAGTCTTTTTTTCTCCTTGGGCTGTAAAACGGCAAACCCCTGCGATATTTCGTCCTAAATCGTATACATAGTGATTGGGGCCTAAACGTTTATAACTGACGGCTTTGATTTCTTCTTTTATTCGGATTGGAGGTATAGATTGTGCTATAATATTTTCCGATGGACATTCGACAGGTTTTGCCTGATTCCATTTTTTATCGTCAAATCCAGTACGATTCCATCCATCAGATTCCATCCCTGCATCATAATATTCTCCACTGTACAGATTGTTAAAGCGAATGGCTCCGGTAGAGGTTTTCCAGGATTCGTCAGAAACAATCCAATCGGTCTTACCTGATTCATATTCTACTCGTATGTTAAGAATGAATGTCGGGCGATTGCGCCAAACAGCGTTATGGAAATTCCATGTGGCATGAGATTGTATATTGTACCACCCGTTTCCTAAAATAACACCAAAAGCATTTTTCCCTTGTTTTAATTCTTGTGTCAAGTCATATGTGACATATAAAGCTTTTTTGTCAAAACGAGTAAATCCTGGGTCTAATATATGGTTTCCTATTTTGTCCCCATTGATGTATAATTCATAATAACCTAAACCACAGACGTAAGCTGTCGCACGGGTTATTTTTTCATGAAAAGTAACTTCTTTCCTAAAGAGTGGAGCAGGAAAATACTCTTTTCCTTTGCCATCACTTATCCATTTTCCTTGCCATTTCCCTCCTATACCGGTTTCCCAATATGCAATTTCTGAATTTGAGGATTTTTTCTTGTTTTTATCCCAAAAGATGACTTTCCAATAGTATCGGGTCATCGGTTCACATTTGATGTCAGGTTGTATATTAGAAGTCTGAGATGATAAGACTTTCCCAGAATCCCAAATAATAGAGCGGTTTCGTGTTAAGGCTATAGAATCTTTTGAAATTAAGATACGATATGCATTTTGTAAGGCACCCATCCTTTCGTCGTTTATTTCCCAAGACAGACGAGGAGTGATAACATCTATACCGATCGGGTTTATCAGATATTCAGTTTTTAGATTTATGGGTTTTATTGATAATTTATTGTTTGCATATATTTCTGCTGTAGATAACAATAAAAATGATATGATACATATGTATTTAACTATATTCTTCATAATTGTGATATAGAATTTTTAGTTTTTTATTTCATTGGATAAAGAATAGGGCAAATCTTTTTTATCAGGTTTTAAGTTTTTATTGGGGCGGGAAGACATATTGAAAGATAAGGTTGCTCCTTCGGTTATTGTTTTATGTGAAATATATAATGGAGTATATTTTTCTCCATCAATCTCGATATTATCGATATAACAATTTCCAGGTTTGTTGTTAGAAGTTTTGACCGTGAATGTTTTTCCATTTTCAAGATGCAGTTTTACTGAGTTGAATAAAGGCGAACCGAATACATATTGCCCCGTTCCTGGACAAACTGGGTAAAAACCTATAGCACTAAACAAGTACCAAGATGAAGTTTGTCCGTTATCTTCGTCTCCGCAATATCCGTTTGGCGTGGAGTTATAAAGTCTATCTATAACTTTACGTACCAGCCGTTGAGTTTTCCATGGTTGTCCTGCATAATTGTATAAATAGGCAAAGTGTTGATCTGGTTGGTTTCCATGAGCATATTGTCCAAAACTTGCATTATGCATTTCGGCAATTTCGTTGAAATAACGCCCATATAACGGAGCATTAAGTGGAACTTTAAACAGAGAATCCATTTTATTGACAAAAGCTTCATTGCTCCCGTGTAAGTTGATTAATCCTTGGATGTCATGGAAGACACTCCATGAATATTGCCAAGAATTTCCTTCTGTAAAAGGTCCACCCCAAAGATATGGAGTGAATGGCGAGTACCAACTGCCATCGGCTTTTCTTGGGCGCATGAAGCCGGTTGTCTTGTCGAAGGAATGGATATAATTCTTTGCTCTTTCCTTGAACATATCTAATGTATCTTGGTTTTTTCCTAATAATTCAGCCAAACGGTAGATGCAGAAATCGTCATATGCATATTCGAGAGACATGGAAGTTGCTTGTTCATATTCCGGATAAGGTATGTAACCTTTTTCATTATATTCTTTATATCCGTATCTTCCGATATATTTTTTAGGAGCAGGCTGAAAACAGTCTTTTACTACAGCTTCGAACGCTTTTTCTGCGTCAAAATCTGTAATACCTTTCTGGTAGGCATCGGTAATTAGGGAAACAGCATGAGAACCTATCATCGAGTCTCTGTAACCTGGGCTGGCCCAGCTGGGCAACCATCCGCCTTCGTTATATGTGTTTACCAAACTTTGCATTATTTCTCTTGAGATAGATGGTACGATGAGTGTAAGCCAAGGATGAGCAGACCGGAATGTATCCCAAAAACCATTGTCCGTGTACATATACCCTGTATTTATTTTTCCATTATAAGGGCTAAAGTGATGAGGCATCCCTTGTTCATTTATTTCATAAAATTTTCGGGGATATAGTGATGCCCTATAAAAATTAGAATAGAAAGTTTTCAATTGTTCTTCATTATTTCCTTCTATTTCAATTTTGGAAAGATGTTTGTTCCAAACATGTCGTGAATGAGATTTGATGTCTTCAAATGACTTTTCACCAATTTCTAACGAAAGAGTTTGGTGTGCTTGCTCCAGTGAAATATACGAGGAGGCTATTTTTAAAGATACTTTTTTATTGGCAGCAGGAAACTTTATGTATCCTCCGGCATATGTATTTTCAATTTCGTGTTTTTTTTCAAATATTTTTTCATTATTCCATACTCCGAAACTTTCAAATGGTTGGTCAAATTGAATGACAAAGAAGTTTGTGAAATTTTCAGGTGCTCCGGCAAATCGGTTTTTGCAATATCCCACAATCATTTGTTCTTCGGGAATGATTTTTACTGATGCTCCTTGATGATAGGCATCTAATACAATATAGTTATTATCATTGTCAAAAGTAAATTGCATGAATCCGCACCGTTCAGTTGCTGTCATTTCTGCTAATATTTCATAGTCTTGAAGTTTTACTGAATAGTAATATGGTGTTGCTATTTCTTCTGCATGAGAGAAAGCTGCAGCTCGTTCCGTATCTTTCACTTTTAAGATTCCTGATACTGGCATAATGGAAAATGCTCCATAATCTCCTATCCAGGGGCTAGGCAAATGAGTTTGTTTAAATCCTCGTATTGAGTCACTATTGTAAACGTATATCCAAGTATCACCCATATGCTCTGTTTGTGGAGTCCAAAAGTTCATACCAAACGGATGTGTAACGGCAGGGTAGGTATTGCCATGAGAAAAGCTTGGATTATTATTCGTTCCTATAAGTGTGTTTACATAATCTACCGGATCCTTTTGTTCGGAAATATGACACTGAGTGAATAATAATAGAATTATCGGTATAAAGAATAATCGTTTCATTATTATTGATATATGTTAAATTATTTTGTTTTTATTTTTGTCCCTTCAGAAGGAGGAATAGCATTATTGTCGGTTCCCCATTCTTTTTGGGGACGATTTCCCATAATTAATTCAAGGGTTCCTCCGGCAAGAATATCTTTATGGGAAAAATATGTTTTGTTATATGGTTTTCCGTTTAACCGAGCTGACTGTATATATTTATTGTTCCGTGAATTATTTTTGGCGATGATGGTAAATGTTTTGCCATTATCGAGTTTTATAGAAGATTTTGTAAATATAGGGCTTCCTATTGTGTAATAAGGCATGCCGGCAGATACCGGATAAAATCCCAAAGCGGAAAATACGTAAAAAGCAGACATTCCACCTCCATCTTCATCTCCGCATATTCCCATTAAGTCATTTCTAAACCAACTTTCCATCAGCATCCGAATACGTTTTTGAGTTTTCCAAGGTTGTCCGGCGTAATTATATAGGTAAGGTATATGGAAGCTTGGTTCGTTTCCCATAACGTACTGTCCGACGTTTCCTGTTGCATCAGGATGTACGGCATAATAACGCCATTTTGCGGTAGTCATGCCTTCTACGAATAGTTGGTCCAGTTTCTCAATGAAGGGTTTGTTTCCTCCGAACAAATTGATTAAATCGGCAATGTTGTGATGTACGTTCCATATATAAGTCCATGCATTGTTTTCATCGTAATAAGCTCTGGAACCAATCCCTCCTGAAAATTTGTAATCGAATGGTTCTATGAATTTGCCATTCTTATCTTTCGGATGGAAAAATCCTGTTTTTGAGTTAAATAAATTACGGTAGTTAAAAGCTCTTTTTATATGGAAATTGTATTCATCGGTTTTTCCTAAGTGGTTAGCCATTTGTGCAATACACCAGTCATCATAAGATGCTGCTTGTGTTACAGCGACAGCTTCTCTTTGCTCAAAATCATCAACTAAAGCAACGGTCTCTTTTTCTCCCGGAGCTAATGCCGGAAACCATCCATTTTCATGGTAAAAGTCATCCAGTTCTGTTTTGGGAGCTCTGCGCCAAGGTATCATGGTTTCGTTGAGAACAGTATGCCTGCATCCTTCGAAAGCTTTTTCTACATTAAATGGAATACCTTTGCAAAGTGCATCTGCAAATATAACGGAAGCATGATTCCCGTTCATAGAATGTGCATCACCGAATACACAGGGGAAAGTCGGCATCCAACCCGATTGCTCGTACATGCGAATATAAGATGTGAGTTTGGCCTCGTGGTCTTTGGGATTTAATATAATCTGTAATGGATGCAATGCATGGTATGTATCCCATGCCCAGTCGTCAGTCCAGAAAGGGATACCTTCATCATCATGTATTTTTCCATCAAATCCACTGTAATATTTCCCGTCTTCCGATATATTGATCATACGTTCATGCGACCGATATAAGGCAGTGTAAAAGGTTATTTTTTCGTCTTCGGTACTACCTTCGACTTTGATTTTTCCTAATGCTTTGTTCCAGGCTGCTCGGGCTGCTTGAGCCAAAGCCTGCAAATTGTAGTCATTTATTTCCTTATTTAAGTTCTTTTTAGCCTGTTCTATGCTAATATAGGAAATGCCATATCTGATTCCGAGTTGTTCTAATTCTGTCCCGAACTGGGCACAAATTACGGCAGTATCTGCTATATTCTTTTCAATAAAAGATGTTGGGGCCTTATCAAATTCAAGATAAAAATAGTGTTTTGTACCTCTATATGTATCGTATCCTGACAGAGAATTTTTCTCTCCTTTTATCACACCTTCCCCTGTTGTCTTTAATTGGATACATCTTTCTCCAGTCTCTTCAAATTTGCAGGTAAATAGTGCAGCACGTTGTCCAGGTGCGAAATCGACGGTAATACCGTAGTCATCCAGAAAAACCGAGTAGTGATATGGAGTTGATTCTTCTTGATCATATCGATATTGGGTTTTAGGACTAAGTTCTTCAGGATTTCCGCAATATGGCATAAGGTACAATACATCACCTTGTCGGTGAGAAGGAACGTTGAGGGGAAATCCCTTCATCCGGTCGGTGACGAATTCGTGACGGCCGGGGTTCATCCTCAACATACTGTTCGGTTGGTGACAAGTTGGAAATGTTGGAACTAATAAATGACTGATATTACCAATATGTGTATTTACATAGTCTACCGGTTCTTTGGTTTCTATGTGAGAATGACACGCTGATAATAGCAAAGGAAAAAACAGTGTAAATAAGGAGTATCTCATCGTTATAAATTTATAGAAATTATGTTTTTATATATCAAGGGGTATATTCTACCGTTCCCCATTTATTTACGGTATATCCCCATTTTTTTATATATTCCTCTCCAGGAAGGAATTCATCATTTTTTTGAATTAGTAATTTTGTTAATAAACCATCGAGTTCAGATTTGATTTTCTGGGCAGAAGGCTCATCTACCAGATTTTGCATTTGGTAGGGATCTGTAATGTTGTCGAATAAAAGCCATGGACCATTCAGGTCTTTCACATAAGTATACCGTTTGGTTCTTACTCCCCGATATTCACGACCTCCGCTTCTTCTCTCCCATTCTCCAAAAGGTGTTATACATTCTATCAAAGCCCCTTCGATATTGTCTTTTTGTTTACCTGCCAATATGGGATATAGATTGCATCCCTCTACACTCTTAGGAATGGGCAATCCTGACATGGATAAGAGAGTAGGCATGATATCAACAACGTTGATCAGAGTATCTACGGTTTTACCCTTTTTACCGAAACGAGCGGGATATTTTAGCAGTAATGGGACCATGATAGATTCATCGTAAGGTTTTTGTTTTCGTACTTGCCCTTGAGAATATAGCATATCTCCATGGTCAGAGGTAAAGACAAAAATTGTATTTTCTTCGATACCCTTTTCTTTTATTGTTTCTTGAAGCCAGCCGACACATTCATCTAAAGCAGAGATATGGGCATAATATCCTTTGATGTCTTTGATTGCTGTTTCTTTATCTTTCTTCGGAACATTAGGCCGTAAGGTTATATCTTTATTTTCATATAAGTCTTTGTATTTTTGAGGTGCAGATTCATAAGGGTTGTGAGGAGGTCCCCATGAAAGGAATAGTAAGAAAGGTTTATCATCATTTGCATGGTTTGCAATATATTGTTGTGCATCTTTTGTCTGAGCAAAGACGTCATATCCTTCCCATATTTTTTTTGTTGTGTCGTTATTGTCGTAATAGGGTGAGTTATTGTAATCGTGGGTACATTCTAATACTTTGAAATAATCAAATCCTTGACGATATTCTGGGGCAATATAGTTACTTCTTCCGTTTCCGTTGATGTGCCATTTCCCGATATAGGCTGTATTGTATCCGGCAGCTTTATACTCTTTACCAATACTTTTAGCTTCAGGGTTTAATTGTACATCATTGACAAAAAGCCCGTGAGTCTGGGCATATTGGCCGGTGAGTAGTGATGCTCGGTATGGGGTAGAGACCGGCATACATGATACTGCGTTATTGAATGTAAGACTTTCTTTAGCCAGCAGGTCTAAATTGGGAGTATATACGTCTTTGTTTCCTCCAAATCCGGTATCTTGGGCTCTCCACTGGTCTGCAAATACGAAAATGACATTGGGCCTTTTTTCTTTTTTGTATTTCTTGCCTGACATCAGAGATCCGGAGAATAGAAGAGCTCCGGTGGCCAGCCCTGTTTTTTTTATAAATTGTCTTCTTGTAATCAAATCCATTTCCATAAAAATCATTTTTGAGGAGATAAGTATCCTAAGGAAACTAAAAAAGCATCAGCCTTTTGTAGTGTATCATAGAAATAAGGGTTCTCTTTTCCTTTTTTTAGGTTGAAAAATCCATGATCTTGTCCTTCATATAAAAATAGGTCACATCGATTATTATATTCTATCATTTTTTCTCTGTATTTTTCCATCGTGATAACAGGAATGATGTTGTCTTTAGTCCCTAAAAAGATAAGGGTTGGAGGAAGTCCTGGCTTGATATTATATGCAGGAGAGAATTCTTGATATCTGTCTTTTACTCGGCTATATCCATAACCTCCCGGTCCGTTGTCTAATACTGGATTGTAGAGAAGTAGGGCAGCCGGTTTTGTACTGATTTTGGTGTTTTCTCCAGAAGTATCAAAACCGGGACATGCAGCTAATGCTGCTGCCAAATGTCCACCGGCAGAACCACCGGCAGCGATAATCTTATCGGGATTGATGTGCAACTTACGAGCATGTATTCGAATGTATCTCATTGCCGATTTGGCATCAGATAGGGCATCGAAAGGTGTGGTTTTGTGTTTTCCCAATACTCGATATTCTGCTAATATACATATTAGTCCTCGGTTTCGGAAGTGTTCGGCTTGAGGACGGAAGTGATTGATATCTCCACTTAGCCATCCACCTCCGAAGAAGAATATGATTGCAGCTCTTTTATCTGATTTTTTTATATCATCCGGATATAAAAGATGTAATTTTAAATCAGCCTGTTCTGTATTCTTGTAGATGAGAACTTGCTCTCCGGCATTTAATGAAATATTGGAGAGCAGGCATAATAATATCAGAGCTGTCTTAACCATGTTTTAAGGATAAAAATATTACCAGAAATAAGTTTTATTCAAATTATCAAGAACAGGATATTTCGAATCTAAATCATCGTATTGAGTTTTTAGCTCAAGAAGTTTGTTTTTTAATTCTTTGATAAGTCCTTCATTAGATGGATCTTTGTATATGTTGTGCATTTCTGCAGGATCGCTTTGCAGGTCATAAAGTTCCCATTCCGGAGTAAGAGGTTTGTCATGAGAGCCAGTCATGCCTAAACGTTGTCCATAGAAATAAATGAGTTTATAGCGTTCTGTACGTATTCCGTAATGGGAGCAAACATTGTGTGCATCATCCGCATGCATCCAGTACCGATAGTACATTTCTTTTCTCCAATCTGAAGGAGTTTCCCCTTTTAGGTTTTTCCGAAAACTTTTCCCTTGCATTTGGGATGGAGTTTTGATACCGGCATAATCTAAAAACAGAGGGGCAAAATCGATATTTAAAATGATATCTTTATTTATTTTTCCTGCCGGAATTTCTTTTGGATAACGGATAAGAAAAGGCATTCTTAAAGATTCCTCCATCATTAGTCGCTTGTCGAACCATCCGTGTTCTCCCAAGAAAAATCCTTGATCACCTGTATAGATAACGATTGTATTTTCTGTGAGATTGTGTTCATCTAAATATTGTAATATATGGCCTACATTTTCATCTACACCAGCAACGCAACGTAGATAATCTTTGATGTATATTTGATAATTTTTTTTCCTTTTTTCATCACGTGTAGCTCCGGCAGGAGGCATGTCTCCTTTAAGGTCATTCCGGTTCATTATTTCCATCCCCGTTCGGATTATTTTAGCGTATTCACCTTTGTTTTCATAGGTTTCGTACATATTTTCTGGTTCAGGAATAGTTACATCTTTTAACAAGTCTTTGAAGCGTGCAGCGGGTCTCCATGGACGATGAGGCGCTTTGAAGTGGCACATTAGAAAGAACGGTTTGTCTTTATCGATACGATCTAAATAGTCGAGAGCTTCTTTGCCAATAATATCGGTAGAATGTCCCCGATAAGTCGTCTCTTTATTTGTGTTATTTGCACAAATGCCCCAGTCTCCAATTTTAATCATTTTAGGATTATAATATTCTCCTTGTCCTGGTAAAACATTGTAATAATCAAAACCGGAAGGTTCTGTGCCTAAATGCCATTTCCCGATAATGGCAGTTTGATACCCGCTTTGTTGAAGATATTTAGCTACATTTGGCATATTCCGATTGAGATTGTCCAACAAAGTATATACTCCATTTTTATGACTGTATTGCCCGGTCAAGATACAAGCTCTTGATGGTGTGCTGATAGAATTTGTAACAAAGCAGTTTTCCAGACGGACACCCTCATTCCCGATACGGTCGATGTTAGGAGTGGGCAATATGTCTTTTAGCATTCCGTTGTAAGCACTTATTGCTTGAGATGTATGGTCGTCTGACATGATAAATATGATGTTTGGACGATCATTATCTGCCGCTTGTATAAAATGAGAACCGGCTAATAAACTTAGAGATATGCTGGCTATTTTTTTGCTGTTCATAATAGGTGTACTTTTAAATTCAGAATTTGGAAATAGGAAAAATCTTTTATAAGTATTCAGTACAAAGCAAAAATAATGCTGATTCGTCTTCCTCTATTTTTGGGTATCTTCCTAATGGTTCATAAAATCTGTTATCATTAGAGTCGTCGTTGACTTTAGAGACTTCTCCGATAATGCAAGTTTTCTTTTCTGCCCAAAATTGGTGATATATATATGGTTCTAATGTGATGCTTTCTCCCGGATTTAGCCGGATAATTTCTCCAGCTTCTATCTTTCGGGTTATTCCGTCTATTTGTACGGTGAACGAGTCACTTGTTTTTTCTTCTTTTATATTGGCTTTCCATAGCTGTAATGCTAATATACCTCCACCTCGATTAATGATATCTTCCATTTTATTCCAATGAAAATGCATTGGGGTAATTTGATTTACGTAAGAAACCATTATTTTTTCACAATAGGTTTTTTCACTTTTGGGAGAACCGTTACGTAGGGTGAAAAGAGTAAGCCCTTCTTTCATGAAATTATTTTTTCCGAAATCTGTAACATCCCAGCCTAAAGTATGGTCAATTATTTCTTTGCAACACTCAGTCGCTATTTTATCTTTCCATTCTTCTGGCGTTAGTAGTGCCCATGAAGGAAGATGAAAATTATTTTCATCAAATAATTTGATTGCTTGTTTGATATATCGATTGACTTCTGATCTTTTCATAATATATAGTTATTTGTGATTTTCTAAAAATTTTGTTACTTCATCTAAAGTTGGAGCACCGCCTGTGCAAGTTGCGTTTCGAAGATTGAAATAAGCACAAGCCGAAGCAAATAATAATGATTCTTTCAAAGAATATTCTTCGTGTATGGCATATAACATTCCTGAACAAAAGGCATCGCCTGCTCCAACAGTTGAAACAATATGTTGTGGAGGAATAGGAAATGACGGAACAAAAATGGAATTCCCATTCTTGTTTATCGCGTAACCACCTTCGGGGAAATGTATAGTTACTAACTCTTTTACTCCATTATCTAATAATTGTTGTGCGGCATTTTTAATATTTTCGATAATGACGGTATTTTGGGAGGTGCGAGTGGGAATACCTGTACATTGAGCGGCTTCTACTTCGTTAATAATCAAATAGTCTGTAAAAGGTAAGCAAGGCGTAATTATCCGGGAGAAACGGTTACTTTCTTCAGATACTACATCTACCGAGGTTTTGTATCCTTTTTTTTGTAGTTTATCTAATATGCGAGCTGCTTTGACTTTGTATTGAGGATCTTCGGCATCCAGTTTATCTAATAAAAGTAGATATCCTAAATGAAAAATTTTGGCATTGGTATCTATCGTATCTATGTATTCTATATCTAATTGTGCATTTGCTCCACGACAGTGAAAATATGTTCGTGAACGCCCCCCTTTTTCAGCCATAACATCAGTGTATGCGGTAGGTGTATGAGGGACAATTTTCATGTAAGACTTGTCTATATTGTATTTTTCTATTTCATTTAAGACATATTCCCCATTTGGGTCATCTCCTATGCATCCTGCAGCATACAGAGGAATATCGGTGTGCAAGTGAGCGAGATCTACTAATACGTTATGGGCACAACCTCCCAGTCCTGTTTCTGTAGATTCTATTGTAATTAAATTTCCGGGTGCAGGATATTTTTCGATTATTTTTACAAAATCGACGAGCCAATTTCCTGCGGAGATGATGCCTTTTCTCATAATGGATGATTTAGAATTTATCAAAATGACATATCAAAAAAATGATATGTCATTTTGATATGAAGGTTTATTTCAATATAATACGGAATGTTTCATTATTTATGCGAACCAAATAGATACCGGATTGATTCATAGATACAACTTGGTGATTGCTGTCTATTTTTTGATTTGAAATCAGACTTCCGGTACAGTTGTATATGGCCATATTGTATCCTTCGCTATTCTCGACGATAATATTCTTTTCGGATACATATACAGAAATACCAGAATTATCTATATTGTTTTCAATATCTACACTTCCATTTTTATTGACATTCATGATAGCTACCACTTCTTCAGGAGTCAATACTCGATCATAAATACGGAACTCATCCATTGCACCTTCAAAAATAAAGCGTTGGGTTGGGATTCTAATCGGAGTTGCTGGATCGTCAGGATTTTCATATTCCAAGTTACCACCGCCACCTCTTCGCAATATAACACCGCCATCTGAAGGTATAAGATCTCCCTGTTCTTCCAATGGAATTTCTTTTCTGGCAACTTCTTTTCCGTCAATATACAGAATCGTTGTAGCAAAGTCCAAAGATGAGGTTACGGCGTAGTGATACCATCTTCCGTATTCAACCATGTCTTCAGCAGTGAAATAGTCTGCTTCATTTGTCGAAACAGCAGCAAATTTACCGTCTTTCATACAAGCGAGAGTCGGAGTTGCCAGTCCTGCGATATTAGTACCTTGCATGTTTTGGGCATTGACTTTTTGATTATAGGCCAGAAATTGATAATCTTTATGACCCTGCAACACGGGTAAATTGCTATCTTCTACTCTTACCCAAAACGCGATAGAGTAGTCGCCTTTCCCTCGGTTAAGAACACCGGCAGGGGTGGATATGTGACCAGGGACATCCGGTTCAGAAGTCAATACGGTTCCAAAAGAAAAAGAGTTGAAGTCTGGTTCTGTCTTAAAATTATGACCTTTGGGTGCTTGACCTCGGTTAACGGAGTTATTATTGTTTCCGGACAGGTCAATCGGGGCATTGGCCATATTATCAGGAGCGTCACCGTTTACGCCTTCTTCCATGTTATAATAAACTACCAAGCCATTTTTGATGTCTTGAGCAAAAAGAGTCGCTGATGAGAATAATGCGACTGTTGAGAGTAGTAAAAATCTTTTTTTCATGATTCTTTTTTTATAGGTTTATAATCAAGTTTAAAAAGTTGCTGTTTTAAATGTTTTTCCATCTATTTCAAGTAGGTAACCTGAATTGTTATTTAATGGTAAATATGTGTTTTCATTTTCAATTTTTTTTTCACTGATAAAAATTCCATTTATTCCGTATATACGGACTTTTTTCCCTTGGGCATTATGTATAGTGATTCCGTTTTTTAGAGAAGATACTTTTATTGTATCTTTATTTTCGGAAGTTTCTATCCCAGTTATGTTTTGTTTCATTATCGTTTTTATTTCCGATGAAGATAATGCTTTTCCATATAGTCTGAAATCATCTAATTTTCCTCCAAAAATGTAGTATTGTCCTGTGCTTCCAGCACCTCTTCCAATATATAGGGCTCCATTGATTCGAGTCAATTCTTCATATTCATTGGCTCCTTGTGTAGAAGATATTTCTATACCATTGATGTATAAGGTCGATTTTTGATCGGTTGCAGAAGATACGACTGCGTAATGGTACCACTTTCCCAATTCAACTTTTTCCCCTGGGATATTCCCGTTTGTATCTGTAAGAGGAAAAGGGGTACCAAAGTTGGACATACCGACAAAGTATCCGTTCTCAATACCTGCCAATTGTTGGGTATTTGGATTTACTGTGGAACCGGAAGGGCTACATCCTATCATTTGAACATTTCCGCAGGAAATGCTTATATCATTGGTAATACATACCCAAAAAGCTAAAGTATAATCTTCGAATCCTCTTTTGAATAGATTAATTGGAGTCGTAATGTGTCCGGGCTTTCCGGCTATGGGTTTATGAAAGACTTTTCCAAAGGAGTGTCCATTGGCATCGGGGGCATTTTCTATTTTGAAATTTCCGCTCATGTTGGTGATGACTCCATGATTTCCATTCCCAGAGAGATCTGGCACTGTGGTACCAGTCGCAGATTCGAAGTCATAATGAATAATCAGAGCTTTATCAGGTGATTGGGCAGCAACTGATAAAGAGAGAAAAATAGATAATATGGATATATTTATTTTCACAATGAAACGATTAAATTTTTATAAAGCCTTCCCTTCACTTTCAAAAAGTCGGAGATGATACAATGCAGTTTCTTTGGATGCTTCAATCATTTTCCATTTCATATCAATGTAATTGGGTTGAGGACATTGTTGTAAATATTTCTCAATCTTTTGCGTAATAGCTATTTGCATGGCTGTAGCAACATTGATTTTGGCTATTCCATGATGTACACAAGCTTTGAAGTCTTCTTCACTGGTTCCAGACCCACCATGAAGTACCAAAGGCATATTGTTTCTTTCACTGATTTCCGTCAGTCTTTTTATGTTTAGTTTAGGAGTCGCTATATATTTGCCGTGTAGGTTGCCGATAGCAATCGCTAAAGCGTCGATACCGGTTTTTTCGATGAATAAAGCCGATTCTTCTACGTCAGTAAAAACATCGGCAGTAGAGGCAGAGCCTGTGCCTTCTCCTCCACCGAAACCAGTGTCTCCGACTTTTCCAAGTTCGGCTTCGACGTCGACGTCTGCAGCTTTTGCCATACGTACAACAGCTTTTGTTATGCTTACATTATTTTCAAAAGGTAGACACGCTCCATCGAACATAACACTGTTGAATCCCATTCGTATAGCACGTGCACAGGTTTCGAAACTTTGTCCGTGGTCTAAATGTACGGCAACGGGAACAGAACTTTGATGCGCAGCTTTAAGGAATAGTGGTGCCATAAGCTCCATCGGGGCATAAGGGAATTGGACTTCTGCCAATTGTAATATAACTGGAGAGTGGAGCTCTTCTGCAGCGGCAATGACGCCCATTACGTTTTCCAAACTTAAACAATTAAATGCTCCTACTGCATAACCACCTTGATATGCTTTATTTAATATAGATTTGTAAGATGTTAACATAAATGTGTATTTAAATGAATATATGATAATCAGTGAAGTTTAGTCTGTCCACATAGGTGGTCGATTTTTGAAAAGAGGAAATCCTGATATACGGTCATTTTGATCGCTTCTGCGTCTTTTCCACCAAGGATGATCTTGTGTGTCTTTTTGCCACTTGACTAATTTTGCGGCTAACTTTTCTCCTATTTCACGGTATTCGGGGAGGTCTGCGACATTATTTAGTTCGTATGGATCTTTTTCTAAATCGTAAATTTCTACCATAGCTCTCGGACACTGGAAAATCTGCTTCATGTTTTCCGTTAATTTATTGGATCTTTGTAACCGTTTCAGTTCGTACCAGCTATCACTGGTACTTATGTCCATGGAAGTTCCGTGTGGAATATTATAATAAGCATTATATACCAGTTTATATTTACTACTTCTTATGCAGCGCATATATTCGTCAGCATCATGCCAGTTTCGTTCTGCGTAAATAAATTCTGAACCTTTTTGAGTAGGGTCAAAAAGGAGTTTTTTAAATCCTCGCCCATACATGTCTTGAGGTATATCTATACCAGCCAAATCAAGTAAAGTCGGTGCCAAATCAATAGAACTGACCATACCGTTAGAGTGGGTTGTGCCAGGGGTTATCTTCCCCTTCCACATGAATAATAGAGGAGTTTGTATGCCGGAATCATATAAGGTTCCTTTGCAACGAGGGAAGGGCATGCCATTATCGCTCATAAATACAATGATTGTATTGTCCATCAGACCTCGTTTCTCCAGCTCGGCCATCATCGTCCCAATATTACTATCCATACGACTTATCTCGTTGTAATAATCAGCCAGATCATGTTTGGTCTTGTCGCTGTTTACAAGATAGGGAGGAACTTTGATTTTTTTTGGGTCATTCCGTTGTTCTGTATTCTTTTTATTATATGGGCGATGGGGATCAATAAAGCCCACCCATATAAAAAAAGGATTGTTTTTGTTCTCATCCAGAAATTTGTTATAGTTCTGGAAAAGTTCATCGGAAAGAGGTCCCTGATTAGGTAAATAATCGCCTTTTATTCTCACATCAAATTGCTTATCTCCATTAGGTCCCCAATGCGTTTTCAGCATAGATGCAGTGACATACCCCGCCTGATGTAAATATGTCGGGAGTATTCGAGTCTCTGCGTTCAGTCCGTTGTGCAAGTCTTCAGTCCCGATCGTATGTGCGAATTTTCCGCTAAGCATACTGGTACGAGACGGGCTTGATTGCGGGGCTGTGAGGAACGCATTTTTAAAGAGAATGCCATTTTGTGCAATTTTGTCGATATTTGGAGTTGAGATATTTTTATTCCCATAACATCCGAAATCCATACCTGCATCATCCGCCAAAAAAACGACAATGTTAGGTTTTGTATTTTGGGCTTTCTCCTGCCCCGACAAGTTATTTGCAGAACTAATCAGAGCCGCGGTGAATATTATTTTATTTGGACATCCCATTTTAGCCATCATTTAATATTATAAAAAATTTTGTTTACCATCCTGGATTTTGTTCGTATTTTCCGTTTGCTATGTCATCTAAAGGAATAGGAAGTAAGAACATCGTAGGAGCATTAAATACTCGTTTACGAGTAGTTTCTCCATATTTGAATACACCATTGTCGTCTTTAGTAATGGTCTGTAATTTTATACTTTGAAAAGCCGAAGCGTCTTTCCAATGCCGACAATCATAGAAACGATGTTCTTCAAAAGCCAATTCTATTTTTCTTTCATTGCGGATGCGAACTTGCATGGAATCTGCAGAAAGACCTGATGGCATTGGAGGTTGCATAGCTCTGCTTCTTACCTGATCCAAAGCCCATTTGGCCGTCTTTCCATCACCGAAAAAATCGGTATAAGGACCGTAAGCTTCATTCATAGCTTCGGCATAGTTCAACAACACTTCTGCATATCGTAGTACATGAAAATTGTGATGAGCGGCACCATTATTAGGATTTATCGTTTCATCAATAAACTTTCTTAGATAGAAGCCTGTGTTTAGTGCATCAGAAGGGTAGTCTACACCAGGAGTTACAGAAGAACCTTCGGCTGCATTATAGATTTGGAAAGTATAGTTTTTGTATTTGCTTTGATTATAATAAATCGTAGCATAAAAGCGCTCGTCTCTGTTTTGGTAAGGATTTTGTGGATCCCAGTTTGAGCCGGGTTGGTAAATGTTTAGTCCTTCTTTGGTTTCGTAAGACTCTACAAGATTGAGAGAGGGTACGGTATAACCACCGCCTTTATCATTTCCGGCATTATGGAATCGGAGAGGAAGTTGGCGAGCTTCGCATTCACGGTGTTTTGAGGTACGAATATATGTAATGATTTCTTCACATGTTCCTCGTGTAATAAATAGTTGTCGGTAACTGTCTTTTCCTGCGTCTGTATAGAGTGCATAACCATTTTCTTCGGCGAACAAAATAGCATCATGTCCTGCTTCTGCGGCTGTTTCCCATTTTTTTGGATTGTATTCTCCTGCGACAATTCTGTTGCTATTGTTAGGATCGTTGAATAATGGTCGGGCAGCGTACAACAATACTCTGGCTTTTAACGCTTTGGCTGCCATTGAAGTCATTCTCCCAAAATCGGTAGGAGATGTCAGCAAATAATTTGGAGGAAGAATCTTTGCACAGTCATCACATTCTTTGACAATAAAATCTACAGTTTCATCGAAAGTAGATCGTGGAGTATATAGGGCAGGGTCAAATTGTGTAAGTTGTTTGGTGATGATAGGTACTCCTCCATAAGCTTTTAGTAATTCGGAATAGAAGATTGCCCTCAGCATACGGGCTTCTGTCTTCATTTGCAATTTACTTTCTTCTGTGATACCGTCTTGTATGCTGACTGGGACTTTATCTACATTTTCTATCATTTTATTGGCCGGTCTAATGGCTGTCCAATAGTATTTCCATCCCGGTAAATCTGTTGGGTTGGCTGCATTCCAAGTACCTTCATTGAACCAAAGGGCTTGGGTTAGCAGGCCTAAATGAGCCTGTTGAGCTTCATCAGTGGTTGCTGCTAAATAGATAGGATTGACCGCACCAAATCGAGCATATCCCTTGGGTAATCTGGAATATATGTTATAAAGCCATCTACGAGCTAAAGTTCCATCAGAAAATATTTTTTCTTCTGTCAAATCTCCGGATTCGGCTTTATCGAGAAGTCCAGAACCATCGTCCATGCAGGAAGTAAAAGCTACAAAAATGACGAGTAATATATATAATTTGTAATATAATATTTTTTTCATTTTGGTCGTTTTTTATTGAGTACTATATAATGATTTCGTGCTTAAAATTGGATGTTTACTCCAAATGTGTATTGAGACATTTGTGGATAATTATAAGCTCTCTCATTTTCTGTCTCGGGGTCAAATGTATTCTGATGATCAAAAGTTAACAAATTGGTCCCACTTACAAAGAAGCGTAATTTGGAAACTCCTATTTTGGAGAATAGATGCTTTGGCAGACTGTAGCCGATTTCTACGTTTTTGAGTCGTAAATAATCTCCTTTTTTCAACCAATAAGTTGATTTTCTGTGATTATTGGGGAAATTTCCGTCATGTAGACGTGGGTAAGTCGCTTTGTCCCAAGTAGAAGGATCTTCAGGGTTGAAACGTCCAAGATGATGTTCAAAGGCATTTCCTCCGTCTCTGAATTCCCAAACAGCTCCATTGGAAAAGTAGACACTAAATTGTGCGGCACCCTGCCATAACATGCTAAAGTCAAATCCTTTATAGCTAAAACCGGCAGTAAGTCCAAATTGAATTCGAGGGATGTTGCTATATCCGATAGGGCATTCATCGTATTCGTCTATAACTCCGTCTTCATTCATATCTTTGTAACGTATGTCTCCGATTTGTACTGTACCTATATGTTTAGGTGCACTGTCTATTTCTTCCTGGCTTTTGAATAGTCCTAAAGCCACCAACCCATAATGTTGTCCGATAGATTGACCTTTTTGGGACATCCATGGATATTTTTGTAATGCTTCACCATTTTCAATAATCTTATTACGGGCATATGACATATTTCCTTTGATGAAATAATTGAAATCTTTGTATTTGTCGTTCCAGCCCAATTCTATTTCACCTCCTTGATTGCGAACTATACCTATGTTTCCGGGAGGATAAGAGATTCCTAATACCATAGGAAGGTTGTTATATTCCATTAGAATATCATTACGTATTTCATGGAAATAATCTGCATTGAGTGTGAATCGTCCGTTAAATAAACGCATATCCATACCTACGTTTGTTTTCTTTGCTCTTTCCCAGGTAACTTGATCATTTCCTAATCGTCCTTCGAGTAGGCCGTTATAGCCTTGAGGAGTGACTCCAAAGTTATAATTGCCAAAATTAGCATTACCGTTATTGTATGTTTGTAGATAGAGATATTGATAATTTCCTATCTTGTCATTTCCGACTTCACCGTATGAACCTCTTATTTTTAGGAAATTGATGAATGAGATATTGTTTTTCCAGAACTTTTCTTCAGAAATGACCCATCCGGCAGATATTGCAGGGAATAAACTGTAGCGACGGCCTTCGGCAAATTGATTGGAGCCGTTATAGCCTAAGTTGATTTCGGCAAGATATTTTTGTTTATAGCCATAAGTAAGTCGACCGACAAAACCTAAATAACCGGTTGGTACATTAGCTTTAGTGAATGTTTGGCTTTGGTTGTATAGGGCTAAGGCTGTTACGGCGTGGTCTCCGAAAGTCCGATTGTAATTGAAAGATACCTCTCCGTATATTCTTTGCCAGTCGTTTGTCGTAGAAGATGATAATACCGGAAGTTGTTCTGATAATATGTTATCTGTATAGTTACCATATTTATCATATTCGATCATGAATGGACGTTCGCTAAGAGTTTGTGCTGTCGAAAGGAATGAATTTATTCCCAACATAGCTTTGAATGTAAGTCCTTTTGTAATGAATTTTAGATCTTGATCTAACCGGAAGGTACCTTGCAAAACGTCTTGATTTGTATGGTAGTAGCCTCCTTTTTCTACGATTTGTAGAGGATTGTATATAGTCGCGTTTTTGCCATTTCCATATGTGCCGTCAGGATT
Source organism: Coprobacter secundus (assembly GCA_000803105.1). Taxonomy (GTDB): domain Bacteria; phylum Bacteroidota; class Bacteroidia; order Bacteroidales; family Coprobacteraceae; genus Coprobacter; species Coprobacter secundus. The sequence continues at coordinate 53,061 of JTDA01000006.1, read as the reverse complement.
TTTTAAAGGTGAATAATTGGCTGGTTGGCGCATTAATAACTCGAACATATTGTTGTATTCAGGATTGGTACTTTCTGCAGCAAAACGACTATTTACACCAATATTATGACGAGAACGGAAAGAGCTGTTCAGATCGACACCTACAACAGTTGTTTTGGTTACATTGAAATCCAGATTAGACCGTAAATTCAAACGACGATAATTGGCGTTTGTACTGTAATCATCGTTCTTATATTCTTTATAAATACCGTCTTGAAATAGAAATCCTAATGATACGAAATATTTTACGATTTTATTTCCTCCACGGATATTCAGATTGGTTTGATACTGAGGAATTGCTTTCCTCAAGAACATATCAATCAGATCATTGTTAGGGTGGGTATATGGAGAATCCCCGGTTAGGTAATGTTGCAAATCTTCGTCCGTGGAATAATAGTAGTTGGCAGACGTAGGGACTTGACCTCCGTTATCGTTGCGTATGGCTTCATTCTTGAGAAGAGCAAAATTATATGCATCCAAGGGTTTAGCTGTACGTATGGGAGTCTGGATTGCAGCGTGGGCGGAAAATGAAACAACAGGTTTTCCTATTTGTCCTCTTTTTGTTGTAACCAGAATGACTCCATTAGCACCTCGAACTCCGTAGACAGCAGTTGCTGAAGCATCTTTCATGACGGAGAAAGACTCGATGTCATCAGGATCTATTTGATTGAAACTTCTTTCTATACCGTCAACTAATACTAAAGGAGTGTTATCATTGAAAGTACCCATACCTCGAATAAAAATGCGAGAGTCGTCGTTTCCTGGCTGTCCAGAAACCATTTTGGTCATAACTCCTGATATCCGTCCAGCGATAGCATTGCTCAGGTTGGCAGAAGCACTTTGTTTTAGTTCATCCGCTTTCACTGTAGAAATAGCACCTACCACTGAGACCTTTTTTTGTGTACCATATCCCACAACAACTACTTCGTCTAGCTCTGAAAGCTTTGCTTTCATTCTTACAGTCAATGAGGTTTGGTTATTTATTTTTATATCTTGAGTTTCATAGCCTACAAAGGAAAATACTAAAATGTCTCCTGGTTTTACACTGATAGAAAATTTCCCGTCTATGTCTGTAAAAGTACCAGTATTTGTTCCCTTTATGGCAACGTTGATGCCTGGCATTAATGTTGAGTTGGCATCTTCTATGACTGTTCCTGTGATTACTTTTTGCTGGCCGTAAACGGTATGTCCTAAAGCCAAAAAGATTAGTAATGTATATATTATTTTTTTCATATCTATTCAAATTTTTAAGGTCATATTTACCATAATGGATTTTGAACCAATGCTTTATTTTTTAATATTTCACCAGTGTGTATAGGATAGAGGTACATTTTATCAGTAAAGACTCTTTTTTCGACTACTTTTGGAGTATATGTATATGTAATATTTCCCGTTGGTTCGTCTATTGTCCGAGTTATTGTAATACCTTTTAATTCTAATCCATTTAGGATATCTTTAGCTTTTTTCCACCGACGTAAATCCCAATGGCGGTGTTCTTCAAAAGCAAGTTCTATCTGTCTTTCGTGCATGATACGATCTTTCATTTCTGAGTAGGATAGACCTTCCGGAAGACTGGGCATAGAAACCCGACTACGAACTTCATCTATTGCCCATTTTGCAGTACGTCCATTTCCGAAATAATCTGTTTCAGGCCCATACGCTTCATTCATGGCTTCAGCATAGTTTAGTAGAACTTCGGCTACTCTGAAATAAGGGAAATAGTGTAGTCCGGTTTTGGTCGCTCCGAATATGATAGCCTCAGGATCACTGAATTTTCGTAAATAATATCCAGTCTTCGTTGCATTTAGTGTTGCATCTTCGGCATCGAGGCCTCCCATAAATGTTTCAACTTTACGATCCCACCAAGTAGCTCCATTATATTGAATGGTAGCATAGAAGCGGGGATCTCGATTGGAATAGGGAGCGTTAGGGTCATAGGTTTTTCCTCCACTCATTTCATAGGCATCTATCAGATTTTGTGAGGGACATACACCTCCTATTGCATTGGTATATCCTACCGGAGCATTAATCTTTTCTATGTTGTTGTCTTTGGCTCGGGTTTTTACGAATAGGAGTTCTTTATTCCCGGCTGGGGTATAAAATCCGCGACCATATTTAAAAATAGCAGTTCCTGTGCGGTATAAATCGATAGTTCCTGGATAATGTTGCAGTAATTCAGATGCTGCTTTAGCAGCGTCTTCCCATCGCTTGGGATTGTAGGAGCCATATCCGACAATAGGATCATTTTTCCCTTCAATCGACGGCCCGTTGAAAAGTGGACTGGCAGCATAAAGTAAAGTTCTGGCCTTTAATGCCATGGCTGCGACTCCAGAAGCACGGCCCATTTGAGATTCTGGCTGTACAGTTGGCAAATATTTAGCAACAGAGTCACATTCGTCTACAATGAATTTTACACATTCGGCAAATGTATTGCGAGGAATGTTGGGATTTTCGTCGTAAGAATAAGTTCTTTTAAGCAATGGAACACCTGCGTATCTTTTTATCAATTCGAAATAGAGAAATGCTCTTACAAAACGTGCTTCATTAATAGCTGCATTTCTTTTTTCGTCAGAAGTAGTAGCATATAGAGATCCTATATTATCGAGTAGTAAATTTGCTTGACGAATGCCGGCATAGGCATCGGCCCATATCATATCGGGATGAGAGGTTGGTTGGAGAGAACCATCGTTGAAAGAACGAACACCATGCATTGCTTTACATTGGGTGGATTCATCTGTAGCGGAGGATAACATAGCTTCTCCGTCAAATCGATTATAAACTCCAGGTAAATAAGTATAAAGACCTAATACGAAATCGTCGACTCGAGTGCTGTCTTTGAATATATCATAAGCAGATTTCTTGTTTAGCGGCATGTCGTCTAAAAGTCCTCTGTCACAAGAGGAGAACAGAGACAGGAAGAAAACAATTGAAATATATAATATGCAATCTTTCATATGGTTGTTTTTTATATAAGGTGATTGAAGAATATCCAAGCTTGTTTTTATTTTGAGATTAGAATGTCAGATTTATCCCGAGGTTGAATGCTTTTTGAATGGGATAGGCCGTTGGGTTACCTACCATTTCAGGATCCATATCTTTGATAGGACTGAAAGTAAGTATGTTATACCCACTTAAATAGATACGGGCATGTGAAATGAAAGTATTTTTTAAGAAACGGTCAAAGGAATATCCTAATTCAAGTGTTTTAAGCCTTAGATAATGCACATCGCGTAGCCAATAGGTTGAAGCCTGACGATTATTGGTAGTTTCGGAAAGAGACAGCCGAGGATAAGTGGCCGAAGCCCTCGTATCTATTAGCTCTCCTGTATTAGGGTCGGTGTAATAGGCCCACCGGTTTAGGTGTTCCGGTTTTACTTTTCCGTTGTCTACGAATTCGAAAACTTCTATTCCGCTTAAGATAGCTTGAGAACGTCCGGTTCCTTGAAATAAGGCTTTTATATCGAATCCTTTATAACTCATTCCTAAAGAAAAGGCGTAAGTGATGGATGGAACTTGGCTGCTTCCTATACGAACTTCATCGTCAGAATTTATTATTCCATCACCATTGATATCTTTATATTTGATATCTCCGGGCCGTATGGTACCATAAGCTGCTTGTGAAGGGCTTTTATCTATTTCTTCTTGGTCTTGGAATAGTCCTAAAGCAACTAAGCCAAAACGTTCTCCAATAGGAAGCCCGGTACGAACCTGATAAGCATAAGTTCTGAATTGTTCGTCCTGATTGACAATTTTATTTTTTGTTGCTGCAAAGTTTGCATTTGCGAAATAAGAAAAATCTCTGATTTGGTTATGATATCCGATAGATAATTCAATTCCTTTATTATCTACGATACCACGGTTTATTTGAGGAGTAGAGCCTCCAAACATAGACGGTATTTGCTGGCTGGTAATAAGAATATCCGATGAGCGCTCTTGAAATAAATCTGCTGTAAAATCAAGAGTATTATTGAATAGGGACATATCTAAACCGACGTTTATTTTACGATTTTTTTCCCATGTTATATTGGGGTTGGCAACGGTTGCTTCGTACCAGGCAGTATTAGGAGCAGCGGCTCCGTCGTTGCCTAAAGTAATAGAACCCTTTTGTGCATAATTTTCGATATAATAGAAATAAGGTATGCCTTTGTCGCTACCGGTCAGTCCTATAGAACCTCTGATTTTAAAGACGTCTAAAAATTTGACATTATCTTTTATAAAGCGTTCGTTGGCCATGTTCCATCCTAAAGAGAATGCGGGGAAAAATCCATATCGATTTCCTTTGGGAAATTGCTCTGTTCCTTGGTATGCAAATGAAAATTCAGCTAAATAACGGCTATCATATGCGTAAGAAAAGCGTCCAAGCATCCCAGAATTCAAGTTAGGAAGATTATTTCCATCCAGAGCATACTGATTATAATTATATCTCATCATTCCGGCTACATATGATTTACCGAAATATCGATTATATTCTAATCCTGCTTGTATATCTATACGTCTTTGATAATATACAGATGTCCATGTATTGCTCATATTGCCATGTGTCCCGTGTTGTCGTACTTCTTTTTCACCAACGAGCTCATAAACTGCGAAACTTTTCGAACGATTGGCATTTTTTGCATAGTTACTATCATAGCTTAACGATGCTGTTGCTTTTAATCCGGGAGTAATGCAATCCAGTTTATATCCTCCGGCAATTGTTGAAGTCAGGGATACCTCTTTGTAGGCAGAATAACCACTGTTATTTAGCAACCCGTATGGGTTGTTTTGATATTGGGCATTACCTGCTAAAGGATCTATGACAGTAGTCCCAAGTGGGTTCCCATTTGCATCTACGATATTATATTCTCCTATATATTTTTCAGGGAAAAGATTAGGTGGAAGCCTCAATAAGGAACTGAAGATGCCATTTACACTATTGGCTCTCATTCCTGGATATATGCGGTCTTGCATACGACCGGAGAGGTCGAGCCGAATATCGAAATTCTTGTTGACTTGTACATCTACATTGGAACGTACGCTATATGTTTTCATAGTAGCATTTGTTCCGTAAGTATTTATTTTATCTACATTATACAATCCAGAGTTGGAAGCATATCCGACTAAAAAATAGTATTTGGCGATGTTGTTTCCTCCTCGTACGCTAAGATTATATTTTTGTTGAATAGAGTGTTTTTTTAAGTATTGATCCAGATAGTCGTTGTCTGGGTAGTGTATGGGATCATCTTTAAAATAATAATGATCTAAAGCTTCTTGTGTATAATATGGTTGTTGACCATCGTTGATTAAAGCTTCGTTATAAAGCCGGGCATAATCATAAGAACCAAGAAATTTCGGAAGTTTCGTGGGAGATTGCATTGCAACACGGGCATCTAATCCTATTTGTATTTTTTGGTTTTTGCCTCGTTTGGTAGTTACTAATATAACCCCGTTACTACCTCTTAATCCATAAATAGCGGTTGCAGCTGCATCTTTTAATATAGAAATGCTTTCTATCTCGTCAGGATCAAGTGTGTCAAGATTGCGTTGTATTCCATCAACGAGTACCCAAGGTGTATTATTCCCTAATGTGCGTTGACCTCTTAAGTACATAGATCCCCCTTCTTCTCCCGGTTCTCCGTTATTTTGAACCATAGTGAGTCCTGGCAATAATCCTGTAATAGTATTGAGAGGATTCAGGTTAGGAACGTTTTTGACATAACTTCCTTTTAGTGTAGTTATGGCCGATGTAGATAATTCTTTTCGTTGTTTTCCAAATAACACATCGATTGTGTCGGATGGTAATACGATGTATTGGGCTATACTTTGGAATGCCAACATCAAAAAAAATCCGAAAATCAGAATTTGTTTCTTCATGTAAAAATCATTTTTTGTGTTCATGGTTGAATCTATTATGAATGAATCTGGCAAATAATCTAAAAAATGCGTTTTCATTCTTGAACGCAAAATAAACAGACCTTAATTAATGTAACTAAAAATAATGAGTTAAATATCGATTAATTTTCGATTAATATATATTTTAATTATCTTTTTGTTCTTGGTTCAAGTAAAGTAAAGGAAAATATTGTATATTTGTGTCTGTGAGTGTCTGTTTTTACTTTTTTTAAGTACAAACAGATGTTTTAGGTCACTATATTTTACGGTGCTAATGACTTTTTTACTATGAAAAGATACGTTTTTTTATTTACATTGTTATTTTCTATATCTTTTGTTTACGGGGAAGACCGGGAAGTCGGTTTGCATTTCAACTCTCATACTCATTTGGCGGAAAAGAGAACGACACTTGAGTTGGATAATGGAGAGGGTATACGGTTAAGGCATACTCTGACGTTTTCTTTTGATATGGAGGTGCGAAAAGAAAATACCATTTATGGTTTTGTGTTTAGGATGATTTCGGATAATGATAAGAACATAGATTTTATGTTTTCATTGGATAGTTTATATCAACCTTTTCCTGAATTAATTGTGAATGACGATGTATACCCGTTAGCGAAAAAAGTACAAGTAAGAAAATCGATTCCTGTAAAGATAACTTTATCGAGAGAAGATAACCGTATATTATTCGTTTATAATAATTCTGTATTTGAAGTCCCTTATTCTTTTGGAGATATTGAAAAGTTTTATGTTTCGTTTGGAAAATGTCGGAGAGGGAAATACACATCTAATGATGTGGCCCCGGTCAATCTAAAGAATATTAGAGTATATGATGATAACAAATTGATACGTAATTGGTTATTAAGTCGTCATCAAGGAAATATCTGTTATGATGAAGTAAAGGGTGAGAAGGCTGTGGCTCAATATCCTTCGTGGCTGATAGATGATTATTGGAAATGGAAAGAGGTTGCAACCAAAAAAATAGAAAATAATGTGCAGTTTGCATTTGATTCGAAAAATGCAATTCTTTATATTGTTCCGGATGAAACGCAGATAACAGCTCTTGACCTGAAAACTGTTACAGAAAAAATAATTAAGGTTAAGAAGGGATATCCTGCCGCATCTAATTATTCGCAGATGGTAATGGATACAATTGATAATAAATTGATATCTTTTAATTTAGACAATGAATACTTATCTACTTTTTCTTTTGTTGACCAAACTTGGAGTTCAACTCAAAAGCCTCTTTATGAAAGTATTTACTGGCATCATGCTTCGTTATATTCGTCTAAAGATTCTTGCATATATACTTTTGGCGGTTATGGTGGATATAAATATAATAATACGTTGATTCGTTGTTTTTGGCCGGGAAATAGATGGGAAAAAAGGCGGATAGATGAGATATTTCCTCGTTATTCGGCAGCGATATCTTTAGTAGGTGAAGACTTGTATGTTTTTGGCGGAAGAGGTAGTAAAACCGGTAGGCAAGAGCTATCTACAGAGTATACGTATGATTTGCATAAAATAAATATTCACACTGGTAAAGTCTCTTTTGTAGGGGATTTTGCAATGGATAATATTACTTATCTGCCAGCTGAAAATATGATATTCAACGAGCAAGACAGTTCTTTTTATTTATTAGCTAATTTGGACGGAGCTCGTCTTATCCGTTTGTCTTTGCGCGATGAGAAGGCTTATTATATGGGAGATGCGATACCGGGTAATATGTCAAGTTTGCATTTATATCGAAATTTGCTGTATTCTTCTAGAGAATCGAAATTATATGCAGTTTACGATAAAGTTCCTCAGAATGGAATAAAGACTATCTCGATATATTCAATGAAATATCCTCCTTTGAGAGAAGAGGATACTTTGCAATTGGCTAATTCTGGTGAAGATTCTCAGAATATGATTATAATTTCTGGTTTGATTTTTTTGGTAGGAAGTTTATTCCTTATTTTATCCTTCAGAAAAAAAAGAAAGCAAAGGAAGCGTAATGTTGCACTGTCTGAGACTTTAGTTTCGAACGAAATTTTGCATTATGATATTTCATTCCATAGTATTTGCCTTTTAGGAGGCTTTTCTGTGAGGAATAAAAAAGGAGAGGATATTACAGCGCATTTTACTCCTACATTGCGACAGCTTTTATTGGTCCTTATATTGTATACTTATGGCGGGAAGAAAGGTATTCTCAGTTCTAAACTTGATGAATTATTATGGGGGGATAAAGATGAGGGTTCGGCGAGGAATAACCGGAATGTTTCTATCCGTAAGCTGAGAGTTATACTTGAGGAAGTAGGTGATATTACTATTCATAATCATAATAATTATTGGGAAATTATTTTTGGAGAAAATGTTTTTTGTGACTACAAAGAACTTTCTCAGTTTTTGCAAGATACTCGAAGATTGAAAGACCCAGAAGATTTTTCTCGATTTATGGAGCTTGCTTTCAGAGGAACATTATTACCTAATATGCAGATAGATTGGATAGATCCTTTTAAAGCAGGTCTGTCATCGGAAATTATAGATATATTGTTCGCTGTTTCTGCTCAATCTGATTATGATAATCCAAGAATGCAGATAAAAATAGCAGATGCGATATTTGCAAATGATCCATTAAATGAGGAAGCTCTTTCTATTAAATGTGTGGCTCTGTTTAATAGCGGCAAGACTGGTATTGCAAAAAGTACGTATGATAAATTCTGTAAAGAGTATAAAAGTTTACTAAATGAATCTTATCCTGTATCGTTTAATTCTATTATTAAGAAATAAGATGAAAATAAAAGAGCTTGAACTAAAAATTAATTTGTAGTTAAGCGCTTATTTCCGATTAAATTAATAGGTAAGGCCTTTTTTTGTAGAAAAAATTGTTTCACGAAAATAAAATTCAGTAATCACATGAAAAAAGGTTTTCTTCTATTTACTTTAATTTTTGCCTTGATATTGCAAAACTCTTATGCCGCTCGGTTGATTATTTCCGGAGGGCCTCAATATCCTCTTATATTTGCTGGCACAGGAAAGAAAGAGCTATGTATGAAATTTAATGACGCTACTATTGCTAAAGAGTTTGGTGTATATGTTGAGGCAAAGCATCGTCTTGATAAGTCGATAATCATTGGAAATTCTGTAATTTTAGAGAGTAATGGTGCTGCACATAGAGAAGTGAAATTATCATTGGATTTTCCTGAGCTGGGTCTTTATGATTATACAGTGACTTTGAAGGATAATATGAAGGGGGAAACATTAGCTGTTGCTCATTCCAATATCGCTATTGTTCCACAACGGTATAGTGCCGGCCCTACAGATTTTGGGACATGTACGCATTTTGCACAAAATAAAGGGTTAGTGCCATATAGTTTAGATTTGATACGACTGGCAGGTTTTAGCAGTATTCGAGATGAGGTATATTGGGGAGATGTGGAAAAACCTATAGGGACATTTAAATTTTCCGCTAAATATGACAATTATATTCAAGCGGCATCAGACAGGGATATACGTGTATTGATCAGTTTGGAATATGGTAATCCTGCTCCCGGAGAAAAAGTGGCTAACCGAGGATTTCCTTTGGATGAAAGTGGAAGAAAGCGTTTTGCCCGTTATGCAGAAGAATTGGTGAAACGTTATGGTGATAAAGTTACATTGTGGGAGATTTGGAATGAACCTTCAAAAGCGTTGGGAATCGATCCTGGTACCAGTTATTATGAATTATTGAAAGAGACATATACGACAATTAAAGCTTTGCAACCCAATAGTACGGTAATTTGCTCGGGAGGTGCTCCAAATTTGGTAGATGGGGCATATCTAACCCCTATATTTCAGAGTGGAGGAGTTAAGTATATGGATGGTTTTGCTATGCACACTTATGTTGCGCCATTCAATCCAGAGGATGGATATCAGACAAAAGGTCATCCATTTTTGAAAAATGTATCTGTATCATCTTTATGGCCACACTATAAAAAAATGATAGAAACTTATTCTAAAAAAAGTAAGCCATTGACAGCATGGATTACTGAAATGGGTTGGTTTCAAGCTGATACTTTGATCAGGGATGATGGAAAAGTTCTTTATATAGATGAGGCAAGACAAGCTGCATATATTACTCGTTTGTATCTGATGTCAAGAAGATACAATACTACAAGTTGTGTGTATGTATATGATTTTCAGAATGATGGAACAAATATTAAAGAAAAAGAACATAATTTCGGAGTCATACGTAAGGATTTTTCTCCCAAAGCAGCATATTGTGCAGTTTCTGTACTTTCATCTTTATTAGAGAATAAGCCTTTTTCTAATGCTTTGGTTGATACAGAAGATACGAAAGTCTTTTGTTATGGTTCGGGCAAAGACCAAGTGATTGCGTTATGGAATGTTAGTCATTCTGCAGATCCTTCAAAGGAGGTTGCTGAAACAATAGAATTGGATTTGAAAAGTAAAGAAATTATATATGTAAATTGGTTAGGTCAGAAAAATAAAATGACATCTTCTACAGGAAAGTATGTATTACCTTTAATGGAAAATCCGTCGTACATAATTACAAATGATGAGATGTTAAGTTCTGACGAAAAAACGTTTCTATCTGAAGATTCTGTTTTGAATATTGATAATATATTGAAAATCAATAAAAAAGGATTAAAACAGATATTTGATGCAACTGGTCGATTTATTTTGAAAACTACTAAAGATAATATTGATATGTCTATGTATCCATCAGGTATTTATTTTGTTAGAGTGGGTAATAAAACATTTAAAATCTTAAAAAGTAATTAAGTTGTTGTTCTGTTATAAATTAGTTTGATACTTTATTATTATTTGTATTTTTAAGAATGGATTGGATAATAATGATGCTAAATTAGGTCATTATTATCCAATTCTCATTTTGTAATTATATTTATTTAAGTGAGAAGAAGCTGGGAACTATTGCTCTGAAAGAATCTTTTGAAGTGTGTATTGTCGTTGTGCGGTAGAGCTGAGGAATGTTTATAAACAAAAAAAGGTTGTCTCACGACAACCAATCTTCATTAACCTTAAATCTAATACCATGAAAAACACGATACAAATATAGAGACGATCAGTGTCTACTCCAAATATTTCGGGAAGAAAAATGTGAGTTTTGTATTTGTTTAACGATAGCCATCTATTTTCTGTCTTGCATTAAATAAAATTTATAAATGAATCATTGTTGTTTTGGCTTACGAATCATATTGAGTGTATCTGTTCCAGATATGTATTTATTGGTCCTGACTTTAAAGATGAAATTTTCATTCTCAAATTTTATAAGGGGGGGATGGTTTAATTTTTAGGTTTTTATCAGGATTTTCATCAAAAATGTTACTTTTGTAAAAACAAAATTTTGAACGATGAGCATTGTAGACTTAATCTCAGACAAACAGTCCACTGCATTTTCTTTTGAGGTACTTCCTCCTTTAAAAGGTAACAGTATAGAAAAGGTATTTAATACGATAGATAAGTTACGTGAATTTGATCCAAAATACATAAATATAACGACTCATCGTAGTGAGTTTGTTTATAAAGATATGGAGGGAGGATTGTATAAGCGTATATCGGAACGCACTCGGCCCGGAACCGTGGCTGTAGCTGCGGCTATACAAAATAAGTACCAAATTCCTGCAGTACCACATTTGATATGTAGCGGTTTCACCAAAAGCGAGACAGAGTATGCTCTTATTGATTTGAATTTTTTGGGGATATATGATTTGCTGATTTTACGAGGAGATAAAGCTAAACATGATAATAAATTTGTCCCGACACCGGATGGGCATACTCATGCTATCGATTTGCAGCAACAGGTAAATCGTTTTAATGAAGGGTATTTTTTGGATGGTAGTAAGATGTCATTGATGGATACACCTTTTTCGTATGGTGTTGCGGGGTATCCTGAAAAACATGATGAAGCTCCGAATCCGGAATCTGATTTGAATTATTTGAAAGAAAAGGTAAAAGCTGGAGCCAGTTATGTGGTAACTCAGATGTTTTTCGATAATGACAAATATTTTGCTTTTGTCGAGCGTTGTCGCGCCGAAGGTATTAATGTCCCTATTATTCCTGGCATAAAGCCCATTGTTCTGGCCAATCAACTGACTGTCTTGCCCAAAGTGTTCCATGTAGATTTGCCAGAACCGTTGGCCAAAGAGCTGCAGAACTGCAAAAATGATGATGATGCCAAGCAGGTGGGGATAGAATGGTGTACCATGCAAGCCAAGGAGTTGAAGTCCAAAGGTGTACCCAGTATACATTTTTATTCTATGATGGCGACTGAGAGTGTAAGGCGTGTTGCTCAAGCTGTCTATTAATAAAGAGGAACAAGAATATGTTTTTTAGAGATGTGATTGGGCAAGAAGATGTAAAACAGCGTCTTATTCATTCAGTAAAAACGGGACAGATAGCTCATGCCCAATTGTTTTGTGGGCCTGAAGGTGTGGGAAAGTTTCCGTTGGCGTTGGCTTATGCCCGTTATATTCAATGTACTAATAAAGGAGAAAATGATGCTTGTGGCCAATGTCCTTCATGTAAACAATATAATAATCTGATGCATCCCGATTTGCATTTTGTTTTCCCGATTGTTAAGAATGAAAAGAAGAAAAAACGGGTAAGTGATGATTATATTGAAGATTGGCGTTTGTTTCTTGCAGAAAATACGTATTTCAATCTGGACCAGTGGCTGGAATATATTGATGCGGCGAATAGTCAGGCGATGATATATGCTGAGGAGAGTCGAGAGATTATTCGTAAAATAAGTCTGAAAACTTATGAGTCTGACTATAAGGTCATGATTATCTGGCTGCCGGAAAGAATGAATGCTGTTTGTGCTAATAAATTACTGAAACTTCTGGAAGAGCCGTATGACAAAACAGTTTTTTTATTGGTAAGCGATAATGCTTCGGCAATATTGGGTACTATTTTGTCTCGTACTCAGCCTGTTCATTTGCGACCGTTAAGTGAGGATGTTGTTTCCTCAGCTTTGGTGACTAATTATTCGCTGTCTCCAGAGGATGCTTCTGCAATTGCGCATATTGCCAGTGGTAATTATCTGAGGGCTCTTGAATCGATACGAGTTTCGGACGAGATGCGTCTGAATTTTGATTTGTTTGTGCGCCTTATGCGGTTGGCGTATGGTAGGAAAATTAAAGACCTGAAATTATGGAGTGAAGAAATTTCAGATTTAGGACGAGAGAAAGAGCGTATTTTCTTGTCATATGCCCAGAGGATGTTGCGAGAAAATTTTATATACAATATAAGACAACCGGAAATTAATTATATGACTACTCAAGAAGCTCAATTTTCATCTCGTTTTGCACCTTTTATTCATGAGCGTAATGTTTATCCTATTATGGAGGAGTTAAGTCGGGCTTATGATGATATTGGGCAAAATGCGAATGGGAAAATTGTGTTTTTTGATTTAGCAATAAAGATGATTATGCTATTAAAAAGTTAAATAGATATATTAATATCAAGTATTTTACGAAAAAAGATTATCTTTGTTTCCCTTTTCGGATTTAACGAAGAGTACACCCATGGGGATGACCGGTTTTGACAGCGGGTAGAAGTGGTGTGTAAGCATGCAGAGCGTGGATGGCTTGCTCTTAAATCTCAGACATCAAAAATTTAAATGGCGAAAATAATTACGCTCTTGCTGCTTAATCGAAGTACAGTAGATTAACTTAATCTCCTCAATAGTTGGGGAGACAAGACATCACCCGGTTGCTGTTGTTCCGAAGCGTACCGAACAGGTGGTGCAGGGAAATCGGAAATAGCCGAGGATTTGTTCCGGGTCTTCGGTGAAACTTTAAGGGACTAAGGAATGGATTGGTGGCTTCGGTCTTGTCTGTTCCCGACAATTTAGGCGAAGATAAGCATGTAGAAAGCTCATTAGTTCCTCGTTTGGACGAGGGTTCGAATCCCTCCATCTCCACATATTATTTTTAGGGAAGCTGCTGATATTTTCAGTAGCTTTTGTTTTTTAAGCATGTTTCATTAAGTATTTGATTTATATATTTATTCCTTAGAAAAAGTTTAAAATATAGTTCTTTATAATCAATCTGTTGTTTCATTTGTTATCTTTATATACATTAAAACAATGAAATTATGGAGTATGAAGTAATGCATAAGCCTGCAAATCATCGATTCGAGGTTGAATATGAAGGTTATATTGCCTATTTGGAATATAGAATAAAGGGGAATACAATAGATATTACTCATACGTTTGTGCCTCATCCGATAGAAGGACGAGGAATTGCTGCCGTTTTAGTAGATGCTGCATTACAATATAGTAAAGAAAAATATTTAAGAGTAATTCCTACTTGTTCATATGTTGCAGCTTATATGAAACGGAAAAACTTACTGTGAAGACACTGGATTTTAGGTTTTGCCTTTTATTCTGGTATAAGATGTTGGAGAGAGAATTGCAAAAGAGAGAATCGCTTATCAGTGATAAATATATTTTTATTTATATTTTATTCTTATATTATTTTTACTCCTTATAGAATAGTTGTAATTTAGAAGATTATTTATAATTAAATCTAAAATGTATGGAAAGTTACAAATCTTCTGATTTTAAAAATCAGGCATTGGCAGCTCTTTCGGGAAATTGGAAACCGAGTGTTGCTGTCTCTTTGGTTGCATTATTTATTGTTTGTGTGATTGCCGCATTTGCGAAGTCTTACTCATTTATTTATTTGATTTTATATTTTGGTGTTGCTGTTCCTGTTATGATAGGTCTTTTATATAGTTTTTACGACTTATTTCGTGATAGAAAGATTCCCGAAGTTTCAGATTTGATTCTTCCTTTTCAGCAGTTTAAAAGAATGTTTGTATGTTACATATTAGTTTATGTATATACATTTCTATGGACATTACTTCTTATTGTTCCGGGTATTATCAAAGGGCTTTCTTATTCGATGACGTTTTATATACTTAGGGACCGCCCTGAATTGACACCTTCTCAGGCAATTGATGAGAGTATGCGTATGATGGAGGGGCATAAGGCCGACTTGTTTATATTGATGTTAAGTTTTATTGGTTGGGCTATTTTAGCAACCATTACAGTGATTGGGCTGATTTGGTTTATTCCTTATGTATATACAGCAAGTGCTGCTTTTTATGAAAGGTTGAAAGCTGATAAAGGCACAATCATTCCTGTTGCCGAATAAGGATGCTTGTAAATCATTTAAAAATATTGTTTCCCGTACAAAGAATACTTGTACGGGAAATTTGTTTTTTTAAGCCCTATATTTGTGATGATTGGAAAATATTTTGATTAAGTGTATGTATATAAAAAAAGGTTGTCTCCCGACAACCAATCTTCATTAACCTTAAATCTAATACCATGAAAAAACATAGTGCAAATGTAAGATGTTTATTGTTATTTTGCAACTCTGAGTATAAAAACATTCTCTTTATTAACAAAGTTTGATTAAAATCGAATTTTTTGTTAACACTGTATTGGAATATTGGCGAAATCAGAAATAATAAATTGTAGAGAAATAGACAATCATAAATGAAAATTTTTTTATTTTTCTGTGAATAGTGCATTCTTTTTTATATGTTTGCTAATAACATGGAATAGAGAAGACTCATGTATATTTAATATTAGAGTCTTTTATTATTAGTAATATTATGGAAGAATATTTTTATATCGATGACTCGGAACAACAGCAGGGACCAGTTAATGGAAATGATTTAAGAAAATATGGAGTTACAGAAAAAACATTAGTATGGAGGGCCGGAATGGAAAATTGGCAACCGGCAGGTTCTGTTCCGGAATTGTCGGTGATTTTTGTCCAACCACCGGCACCGCCGATAAGCTCTTCATCTTCTGCCAAACCGGAAAATGAAGCTTCAAGAGAGAGGCCTCAGGCTCATACTGATTTTGTAGGAAAACCTGATAATTATTTGATTTGGGCGATTCTTACGACAATATTATGTTGCCTGCCATTGGGGATTGTAGCTATTGTGTATTCGAGCAAGGTCGATACTTTGTGGAGTGCTGGCGATAAGATTGGCGCCAAAGAAGCTGCAGATAAGTCCAAATTGTTTAGTATTCTGTCTTTGGTAATCGGTATTGTTTCTATAACAATCGGTTTTTTCATGGGAGTTGCAAGTGCATTTTTCGGCATATAGTAAATTATTGGCTTTTGTTGGTGTATCTATACTTGTTTTACTTTGCTTTGTAAATCCTGAGGAAGCAATATGGATGCCTAAATGTATATTTCATTCTTTTACAGGACTGGATTGTCCGGCTTGTGGAAGTCAACGGGCTGTATATCATTTGCTTCATTTTCGTTTTTTAGAAGCAATACATTATAATTTTTTTTTACTTATATCCATTCCTTATTTGATTTTATTGGGAGGAACTGTTTATTTGAAAAGTGGAGGCCGGTTCGAGAAAATCAGGAATTTTGTTTATCATCCGGTTACGGTAAATATATTTTTGATATTACTGATAAGCTGGTGGATACTCAGAAATGTATTAGGAATATAATGTTGCTATATGGGAATATATGATAATGGGAATTGTTCGTCGTCAGTACCGTTTACTTGACGAAGATAAAGCTTTAGGTTTGTTATCTACAGAGAATATGGTATATTGTCGATGTGTATTGGAAATGAAGGCTATGGTATTCCTTTGAACTATGTTTGGAATCAGAAAAATTAATATATATACATTGTACTCCGAAAGGACAGATGTTGGATTGTATCAGGGAAAATAATCAAGTGTTTTTTTGTGTAATAGGATGTACTCGGGCTGTTCTAGATAAGTTTACAACAACGTATGAAAGTATTGTGATGAGATGTGCTGCTCATATAGCCCTTTTACTGGAAGAACGTATGCATGCTTTAGAATTATTGGTTGCTAAATATTCTCCAAATGATAAGGAAATAGGACGTAAATATGCAGAGAAATTTTTTCACCATACCGAAATTATCCGACTTGGAATCGTTGCTATGACAGGAAAGCGTAAATAAATCATGTAGCTTTATGAAAAAGAAATGGTTGTCTCCCGACAACCAATCTTCTTTACCTTAAATCTAATACCATGAAAAAACACATGACAAATATAAGCGGGTTGTTTCTATTTTGCAAGTCTGAGTGTGAAAAAGATTTGTTTTTTAACATTGTTTGTGTGAAAAATAACTGTTTAATTAACATTTTAACTCGGATTATCATTTTATAAAGAGAGAAGGTTTGCCAAATTGATTTATCGTTTCGGGATGAAATGAGTGGTGAGCAGTCTTTTTTATTTTGTCTTGGCAAAATTTTACGGATGATTCGTATGGGAGTATTGTAAATTATATAAATAAAAAAAGGTTGTCTCCCGACAACCAATCTTTGTAAACCTTAAATCTAATACTATGAAAAAACATAGTACAAATATATATTTTTCATACTTGTTTTACAAGTAATAATGCAAAATAAATTATTGTTTTAACATTGTTTCTGTGAAAAAAGCGTCTTTTATTAACATATTAACAAATTATTCTGTTTTAGTATCTTTTTTGTTAAAGAATTTGTTAAAAAACAGTAGTTGGTAGTCGATGGAGTTGTTCCAATATTCAGCGTTATGCCATCCTGGACGAACAATGAAATCGTGGTCGATTTTCCGGTCGAGCAGACCTTGATGAAAATTCTTGTTTACTGTCAAGAAGAAGTCGCTATACCCGCAATCGAAGATGATGGCCAGACTACCGTTTTCTAATTTGTCGAGTTGGTTGATAACGGTGTGCTCTTCCCATATTTGTTGATTTTTATCTTCTTCTCCGATTTGTTTTTTCATATCCCAATTATCAGGGAAAGGACGTATATCTAATCCACCGCTCATACTACCTGCGGCACCGAAAATATCTTGGTGGCGGATGGCCAGCCACATAGCTCCATGGCCTCCCATGCTTAAGCCAGTAATAGCTCTTTTTTTACGATTTGGGATAGAAGGATAATTTTTATCGATATATTTTATAAGCTCGTCAGAAACGAATGTTTCAAATTGGGAGTTCGCATTTATTGGACTGTCCCAATACCAACTGTTTTCACCGTTAGGACAGACTACAATTATTCCGTATTCATCGACGAGCTGAGGCAAATTAGGTTTTATGCCTATCCATGTTTTATGGTTACCACTATATCCGTGCAAGAGGTATAGTGTAGGATAAGTTTTTCCGGTTTGTTTATCCGGAGAGATAATGACACAAGGAATATTCCGGTTCATTTTTTTACTTTTTACTTGCACTGTATCTACGATAGCAGCTTGTGTCGAGATGCATATAGATAATGCAAACAGTACAATGAATGCTTTTAACTTCATGGTTCTTATGTTTTAGAGTTTGTTTGTAATTTTGTGAAAATATTTTTTTGTCAGCGTTTCATGTAGTCGAGAATGAAATTCAAGTTATCTTTCATCAACTGATTGTTGGTTTCTCCTTCAAAATTGAGTTTGGGCAAATGACCTTCTTCAAAAGCTTTTTTGATAAAGTTTTTGCTTATATCCCTGTTCATCATAGTACCCCAAGCCCTGTCCTCATCTGTATAGTCAGGGCCATCTTCGGCCATTATACTCATTATTTTGTTGAATAAGGCGGTTTGTTCTTTTTCAGTCGGTTCATAAGAATCATCAAAGAGATGCAGTTCCTCTTCGTTATCAACTTCTTTTTTTATTTCATTCGATTGATTATATGAACGCACTTGTCCTATAAACCACCATTCATCCATCCATCGCACAAAGCCGATAAATAGAACCAGCTCTTTATCTTTCATATCTTTTGGGAAACCATGTAGAGAACGATTGACGATGTCGATTTCTTTTCCAGTGGCAATATGTATGAATTTTGTATGGGTAGAGTTTTCACTTTCATATTTGAAATAGCCCGAATATTTGCGTGAAAGTTCATTTAGAGGCCGGTAAAGGCAATTATCCTTTCCCAATACACGAGCCAGCCATTGGCTTGGGCGGAGTGCGTGAAACTCTGTAACATGATTGTATGTAAAATCGTTGCACATCATGTTAATCATGTCCGGAATCTGTTCTTCCATATTATCGTTTTTGGCTATTTCAGCTATTTCTTCAGCATCGGTTTGTAGAAATATGCCGTTTTCCTGAAAAAGGTAAGATTCGGTTCCGAGCCAGAAAATGTATGTATGCAGCGCTTGGATATTTTGTTTGATATCATCCGGAATATTGAAAAATTCTTGCAGTTTTTTATTTTCAGGGGCTGTTTCGTATTCTTCGTCAAGTATTGTCATTACGCTCTTGGCCATCTCTGAGAAGAGAGGGTTTAAGGGGGAGAAAGGAATCTCCGTTCCATTGAGTTGCATGTAATAATGCCAAATCAGGAATTGTATATCTTGTGTGTTGATTTCGTCTTCCTCGTAATCCGAACAGTCAAAAAATGGTATGGGTTTTCCTGTCCGTTTTTTATTTTCAGTTCTGAATGCAACAAAAATGTTAGTTTGGGATATGACATCTTCAAAGTAGGCGGTCAAGGTACAACTAAGCCTTTTCTTTTCATCCTCTGTAAGAGCTAAGATGTCGTTTTCGAAAGGAGTGTTGTCGAGTACTGCTTCGATGGCATCAAATATACGGTTCGAAAGTTTTACATAATATAAGTCTGTTGCTGAAGTTTTGTAGGGATGTATTGCTAGCCAGTCGGCACTGTAAATCACTTGTTTCTTTTTTCTCATTTCGGTATATTTCTAAGGAAATGCGAATGTACACATAAAAGCTCAATAATCCAATGTCAGAATTTATTTTTCCTTATTCAAAGTACAATAGATGCTTTTGATTATTTTTGTCGAATATTCTCATTCAAGATATGGCAGATTTTATGGATAATATTCCGTCTATTTCGCAGCCTCTGATTCGTTGGTACGAACAGAACAAACGGGAATTACCTTGGCGGGAGACGAAGGACCCTTATATTATATGGATTTCCGAGATTATACTGCAACAGACGCGAGTCGTGCAGGGGTATGATTATTTTGTCCGTTTTGTGTCTCGTTTCCCGGATGTAAAAGTTCTGGCTGAAGCTTCGGAAGATGAGGTGATGAAATATTGGGAAGGATTAGGATATTATAGTCGGGCCAGAAATTTGCATGCGGCTGCAAAGCAGATCATGGCCGATTTTGGAGGGAAGTTTCCAGATACTTATACAGGGATACTTTCCTTGAAAGGGGTAGGAGAGTATACTGCCGCGGCTATTTGCTCATTTTCTTATGATATGCCGTTTGCTGTTTTAGATGGTAATGTGTATCGGGTACTGTCTCGACTGTTTGCATTGGAAACTCCGATAGATTCGAGTGTCGGGAAGAAACAGTTTTCCGAACTTGCCGGTATATTGCTCGACCGTAAACATGCGGCGATATATAATCAGGCTATTATGGAGTTGGGAGCTTTGCAATGCATGCCTCGTTCTCCCAAATGTGAGGGTTGCCCTTTGTCCGATAAATGTATGGCTCGGGCTCGAAATGAGATGGAAAAATATCCCGTAAAACAGGGTAAAACCGTAGTAAAGCCTCGGTATTTTAATTATTTGCATATTTCGTTTGGTGATATAACTTGGATACACCGTAGGACGGCAAACGATATATGGCGCAATTTGTATGAATTTGTCCTAATCGAAACAGACCGGGATGTTACATTTGAGCAGTTGCAGGAAAATATATTTTACTGCAATTTGATGGATGGAGTTGGGCGAATAGAACTAAAAGGGTTTCCCATAGTCCGTAAACATGTGCTGTCGCACCGTATCATTTATGCTCGTTTTTATACTTTATCGATAGAGCGGGAACTTCCCGAAACAGAGGATTATATAAGAGTCCCTGCGGGACATTTATCTGATTATGCATTTTCTCGCCTGACTCTTGATTATTTGGATGAAATAAACAGGCAGAAACTGGATAACACATTGTTTTGACGAAAGACATGTATACGGGGTGTCCGTTTTTTAAGTTGTGTAAGCTTTATCAATGCCGTTTCAGTTGTATAACCAATTGTCTTAGCCCTTTCTGTATGGGTTGGGCAAGAATGATGAGGGATACGGCAGAGATAATGAGTATAAAACCTAAAGCAATGGTCGGGGTCAAGGGTTCGGCAAAAACCAGAATGCCGATGCTTAATGCAGTAAGAGGTTCCATGGCTCCTAATATAGCTGTCAGTGTAGACCCTATGTTCTTAATGGCATATACTAGTGCCAGATTTGAAACGACAGTCGGTAATATGGCCAGCATGAGAATGTTCATGAAAGCCTTTCCATCGGGTATACTTTGTACACCACCTTTTAGCTGTGCATTCAGCAAAAAAATCAGAGAACCTATCATTAATACGTAGAAGGTCAGCTTTGTTCCGTTCATGTTGCGCACTTTTGACTTATTTACCCTTACAATATATAGGGCATAACTAATGGCAGAGATGAGAACAATACCGATACCGGTCAAATCGATGCCCTGTTCGGTGTCGCTAATGGATAGAGAGGCAACACCACTAATTGCCAGTATAATGGCTGTGATAATGATTGCAGATAGCCTTTCGTGATAGATAATGCTCATAATCAAAGTGACAAAGACAGGGTACATGAAATGTATCGTTGTAGCTACACCGCTGGGCAGATAGTTGTAGCCCCAGAAGAGAAACAGAGCCGACATGACGTAGAACAAACTTAAATAACAAAGGGTGGGGAGTTCAGATTTTCGGATTACGAACGATTCCCCCCGTATAGGCAGTAATATACCTATAGCCACACCGGCTGTCAGAAAACGGTAGAATAGGATAGAGTCGAATGTCATGCCTTGTGCCATGAGCGGCAAGGTAAACAGAGGTATCAAACCGAATGTAGATGACGACAGTATCCCGGTTACCAAACCTTTAAAATTTGCCATTATTCATTTACCTCCTTGTTTGCAGGGTTGCGGAAGAAACTGAAATTTACACTTCCGTAGACGCGATGCTCTTTAAATTCGGGAAGAGATGAGAAATCATTGTTTTTAGAGTGTTCTACAACCAACAGTCCGTTTGGTTTTAATAAAGAAGACGAAAGAATAAGTTTCGGAATTTCATTTAGTCGGGGCAAATCGTATGGAGGGTCAGCAAATATGAAATCGAAACTCTCACGGCAGGAGGATATGAATTTAAACACATCCCCTTTTACCGGAATCAGCTCTTTGGCTCCTAAAGTTTGTATTACTTTTTTGATAAAATTGTACTGTACGTGATATGCCTCGACACATATGACTTTGGCACAACCGCGAGAAGCGAGTTCAAAACTGATGGCTCCTGTACCGGCAAAAAGGTCGAGGGCAGAGATACCATCGAAATCGATTATATTGTTGAGTACGTTGAATAGATTTTCACGGGCAAAGTCCGTAGTAGGCCTTGCCTTTATATTGGCCGGAACATCGAACCGGCGTTTTCCGTATTTACCGTTTATAATTCGCATAGAGGTGTAATGATTAAGTCAAAAGGTGCATTGAGCGTGTCTTTTCCCATTTTGAATAATTGTGCCGGGAATATCGAAGGCATGACACAAGATATATATTCTTGAATGATAGGAACGATTATCTTTTTTTGTTCGTTCTTGCCCGTCAAGTGCACCTCATCTTTTTGTTGGTCGAAATTTAGCTGTTTCCACACGTTCAGTATGTAATATGCTGCATCATTCGTATGCTCGTATTCGAAAGTATTGGCAAGGAGCAACCCTTTTTTACCAAAACAGATAATGTCGAGATATTTGTTTTCGATGTTGACATACATTTTCTCATTATTCCCCATGCGGCTTTTAGTATAGAAATACTCGCAAAGAGGACTGAGGTGGTGGAGAATGACCGGCAAATCGAACGTTCGTAGCAAGAAGGCATATATGTCGTCATCTATGCCGAATAGATTGTATATGCCATTTTGTTCCAGTCTGTTTTCCAGAATTCTGTCTGATGTACCGGGAAAGCAATATCGGTAATAAATGTCGGTTTCTCCCGAAGGTTCGAAATCGCGAGGCACAAAGGTAAACCTGTTCGATTGCAACAGGATATAAACTTTTTTATAGGGTTGCAACAGTTCCGGATATTCATATACGAAATTCTCAAGAGAATGCAGATAGTCTTCTCCTGCCGGGAATTTTTCGGAACAAGCTTGGAACGAATTATTGACAGACGGGTTATATATCGAAAAGTATATCCCTGCCTTTTCTAACCGAATAGACAGAATATATTGTCCGGGATGTTCTATCTCTATCTGTTTATGTTTAGATAAGTCTGCCATTGTATACCTAATAGATTCCGATACTGTTATGAAATTCGGTTTTGTATGAGCCGATTTGGAAATTTCAAAAGTTATCCCCTTTACAGTCTGGGTAGACAATAATAGAGATATTTTGGTAAAATTTAATCGGACTCCGGTTATAATCTTTCTGCAAATGTAGAAAAAGAAAATCGGATGCACTATTTTTGTAAACGACTTTATTTATAAAAGATGATAAATGACTTCTTTGTTAGACAGATAGAAAACAATCTTCCTTATACTCCCAATGAAGAGCAGAAAGAGTTGCTCTTGCGACTCGGTGATTTTATGTTTCGTCCGGAGTCCGAGTCCCTGTTTCTGTTGAAGGGATACGCTGGTACCGGTAAGACATCGCTGATTGGAGCTTTGGTAAAAACACTGGATGCCTTCCAGCGCAAGTCGGTATTACTGGCACCTACCGGTCGGGCGGCCAAGGTATTTTCCGGTTATTCAGGACATCCCGCCTATACTATACATAAGAAGATATATCGTCAAAAAGTTTTTACTGGAGATTATGAG
This sequence comes from Coprobacter secundus, assembly GCA_000803105.1. Classification (GTDB taxonomy): domain Bacteria; phylum Bacteroidota; class Bacteroidia; order Bacteroidales; family Coprobacteraceae; genus Coprobacter; species Coprobacter secundus. The sequence continues at coordinate 29,356 of JTDA01000006.1, read as the reverse complement.
GGTTTCCAGATTATGGATAATCTTCATAAAGATACGTTGTTTATTGTCGATGAAGCTTCTATGATAGCCAATACTCCGGCCGATACCTACATATATGGCACCGGTTGTTTATTAGATGATTTGGTAGAATATGTTTATTCCGGTGAAGGCTGTCGATTGATACTCTTGGGAGACAGTGCCCAGTTGCCTCCTGTCGGGCAGGAGAGTAGTCCGGCTTTGGATGAGACACATTTGTCAGGTTATGGTTTGTCCGTTGAGACTTTTGAGTTGCATACCGTTGCCCGGCAAATGCAGGAGTCCGGTATTCTGTTCAATGCAACTCGTCTGCGTGAACGGATGTTTTCATTGCCGTTGGAGACCCCGCAGATACGTTTTGGGCGGTTTGACGATATTCAGAAAATATCGGGAGAATACCTTATAGAGTCTATTTCTACAGCCTATGACCGAGATGGGATGGACGAGACGATTATCATTACCCGTTCGAATAAACGGGCGAATATATTCAATCAGGGAGTCCGTAATCAGATATTGTATCGGGAAGAAGAACTTACTTCAGGTGATTATTTGTTGATAGCCAAAAATAATTATTTCTGGTCTGAAACTTATAAAGAAATCGATTTTATTGCCAATGGAGATATTGCCCGTGTAGTGAAAGTCAGAGGCAGGCAACAGCTGTATGGCTTTCGTTTTGCCGACGTAGCGCTTTATTTCCCTGACTATGATGTGGAAGTGGAAGCAAAGATAATATTGGATACGTTGACTACGGATACTCCGGCTCTTTCGGCCGAGCAGAACAATCAGCTGTTTATGTCGGTGCTGGAAGACTATTTTGACATACCTTCGAAACGTGAGAAGATGAAAAAGTTGAAGTCTGACCCGTATTTCAATGCTCTTCAAGTAAAGTATGCCTATGCGCTGACTTGTCATAAAGCCCAGGGCGGACAGTGGAAAAATGTATTTATCGATATGGGATATATCCGTTCCGACTATTTAGGCCTCGATTTCTATCGGTGGCTGTATACGGCCTTTACACGGGCTACGGAACGGTTGTTCCTGATAAATCCCGGTGATGAATACTGCGAAGACCATAAGTTGGAATAAGTATGTGACTATAAAACCGGGCTGAGCAATCTGACAATCGATTCTTTTACTTTTGAAGCTACAGGACGTCTGCGCCAGTACGACCAGGGTATGCGTCTGCATTGCTGTTGGTCGGCTATAAAAATATTTTTCATTTTGACAGCCAGTTCTTTGTCATACATAAAGGCGTTTACCTCAAAATTGTGATCGAAACTACGAAAATCGAGATTCGTAGAGCCTACGGTCGAGAACTCGTCGTCGATGACAATCGTTTTTGAATGGATAAATCCTTTTTGGTAAAAATAAACCTTTACCCCGGCTTTAAGCATGGGTTTTATATAGGAGTGAGAAGCCAGTTGCAAAACCGGGGAATCTGATTTTTCGGGAAGCATCAGTCTTACATCTACCTTAGCCAGTGCTGCCACTTGCAGTACTTTCATCAGGCTTTCGGTCGGCAGGAAATAAGGGGTCTGTATATATACATATTGCTTGGCGTTACTGATGGCTTTAAGAAAGGTTAGCGAAATTTCTTTCCACTCGCCTATCGGGCCGCTGGTTATGATTTGTATGCAGGTATTTCCCTTCGGAGCGACAACCGGGAAATAGAGTTTTTCCGACAATAACTGACGGCTGGTAAAGCACCAGTCGACGGCAAATGACGATTGTAATCCCTGCACTGCCGGCCCTTCGATGAGGATATGGGTGTCTCTCCATATTCCCCAAGGCACACCGTCCCGGTAACGGTCTGCGATGTTCATGCCGCCGATAAATCCGCAAGTTCCGTCGACAATTACAATTTTCCGGTGGTTCCGATAGTTTATCTTATTTGCCAGTTGAGGAAATGTCACTTCCAGAAAAGGATATACCTCTATGCCGGCAGCAGTCATTTCTTCAAAAAAATGTTTTTTCACTTTCCAGCAACCCACATCATCATAGATTACCCGGACTTCTATCCCTTCACGAGCCTTTTCTATTAATATTTGCTTTATTTCATTTCCCAGTTTGTCATTATTGAAAATATAATATTGCAAGTGTATGAATTTGCGGGCTTTCCTCATTTTGGATTTGAGCATATCGAATTTGCTTTCGCCCTCAGTGAAAATCGTTACCTTATTTCCGGGATATGGGATGAATTCTCCCAATGCGTACCCCAACTTTATTTCTTGTATGCTTTCTGAAGATAAGAAAAGTGGCAGATTGCTGATTTCATTTTCTGAATAGTTGATATTTTTAAGAAGTTTGCGTTTGCCTTTACGCGAAATCATGCGTTGGCGACGATATTCCTGTCCGAAAAAAAAATAAAAGACAATGCCTACTACCGGCAGGAAGAGTAGTACCACAATCCATGCGATACTTTTTACAGGATTCCTGTTTTCGGAAAGAATCACTACAATCGTACTGATTACAGTGATAAAATAGATAATATAAAGGCTGGTATACAGCCAGAAATTTATGTCTTGAATAGCGGCAAGAATCATTATCTTATTATATTAAAGACTAAACAGGCTCTAATATCATAAAAAAAAATGAAAATTTCAATATTAGAACCGAAAATGTTATAACACGTTTCAGCAAAGAGAGTTTAGGCTCTTAAAATTCGTCTAAGAATATTTTTATAAAATTTAGACCGGACCTATCCGAAATATTTTCGTAATGTTCAGGATAAATAGTTGTATTGTAACAAAAATTTTGCATAAACGATTTGCTTTTTTAAACCCTTATCATTATCTTTAAACAACGTTAACCTTAATAGATGATAGTATGATGATATTTACAATTGGAGAAAATGCCGGATTGGTATGGCAGATGTTAGATGAGCAGCATGAGATGTCATTGGCACAATTGAAATCCCGTTTAGGGTTGAATGATGCTGCATTATGGGCAGCTATAGGATGGCTTGCCCGGGAAGGAAAGATTTATTGTCGGGCTGTAGATGAGGAACTATGGTTCAGTAATAGTTTATCGGATGGTTTTATAACTTTCGGATAGAGAAAAATATCGGGGATAGGCTCCCCATAGAAAGATGATATAATCGACAAGGGCATCCGACGTATTGTCAGATGCCCTTGTCGATTATATCGTTTTTCCCTTGTCGCGTTCAAAGTTGTTCGTATAACATCACGGCCTTTATCAACTTTAAGTTTTCGTTACAGAACCAGGGGAAGTCTATACATCTGAAATCAATATTGCTTTCTTCGAGAAGGTTAAAAAAGCGAATGTCCCGTATCAACATATTTACAGAGACAAACAGCAATGGGCATTTTTTCTTTTTGCAGTAAAAAAGAACCTTTTGCAGTTCCTCATAGGCAATATCGGTTTTATTTCGAGACTGATTTATTTTATCATAAAACGGAGGGCAGGCTTCCTGCAAATTATGCTTTTTGAGATAGGTATCTACCAGTTCCTTTGTCTCCGGAGAAGAGATGTCTCCGTACAACATCACATATTTATTTTCCATAGACTGTATCTTATCCGGTCCTACCGCTTTCAGAGTCGGGGAGAGACTTTCATATTGTTTGCTTAGAGAGTTTTTGGTTAGCCTTTTAAGCTTTTCCAAAGAATAGAATACATACCTGAATATAAATTTGTCACCCTTATTTTCTATACATTCCCTTTCCATGTAGAAGGCATTTAAGCGTTTCTTATTTGCCTGGAGTACATGTTTGGGAATGCCTTCATATACAGAGCTGGTTCTGTACTCGACAATATCCGTTTTCATATAGTATGGCTGTTATTTTTCCTTCTTGAGAGGATGGAGTGTTGTGTTCGTCACACGTGATATGTGTGTATACCTTAGAGCCGGTCTTAATCTTACTCGGGCCAGATTTGAGAGTTTCTTTCAGAGATGTTTTGGGGCAAAGTCACTCCAAAATGCATGTTAATGCTCTGCTATTCGAATCAGAGTAGGAGCTCCGAAAGAAGATTCCTTCAGAACGATTATTTCCCCATTCAGTTTTAGTTGTTGTATCAAAGAATATGCCCGTAAACTCTCAACACCTGAATAGTCTATTATATCATCTACCGAAGCTGTACCGCCATTCTCTTTGAGATAGGTCAGTATTTTTCGGCGGTCCAGACTTGCATAATCCATGATTTGATATTCCGTATTTTACCAGTTCCAGTCAAAATATTCGACGTCGTTATCCGTAAGTCGGTCTCCGGTTTGTACCTCGATGATTTGGAGGTTGGAGACTGCCTTTACAGCATATCGGTGTCCCTTACCGATATGAATGATATCTCCACGCTGGATATTTCTGACCTGCCCGTCCAGCACCAATGTTCCCGAACCGTCGATACATGTCCATGATATATCCCGGTATTGGTGTCCTCTGTAACTGATGTCAAAGCCGGCTTTGAGCTGTAACAACTGTGTCAAGCTTTGGTATCCACCGGCAAACGTAGAGAAATAGACAACCTTATACGTGCCCCAGCTACATTCCCCATACATGGGACGGGAGGGAAGCTCGTTTACATAATCTTTGATATGTTCGCATGACTCTTTTCCGCATACCAGGATGCCGTCATAATTGGCGGCAATAATCAGGTTATCGATATCGAAACACAATAAAGGAATGTTTAGTTCATTGATTACATGTGTATTGTGAACATTTTTACCGGCAGTCACGTTCCCGATATAGTGGGTAAGCTCTTCCGTCAAAGAATTCCATGTACCCAAATCTTTCCATTGGCCGTTGAAAGGTATCACGGCAATAGATTCGGCTTTTTCTACTACTTCGTAGTCAAAACTGATTTTGGGGAGTTCCCTATATCGGGAATGCAATTCTTCAAAAGAGTGAACGTCGAGATAACGTTTCACAATATCGGTCATATATCCCAGTCGGAAAGCAAATACGCCCCCGTTCCATAAAGCACCGTCAGCAATCAGAGACTCGGCATGTTCCTCATCCGGTTTTTCCGTAAAGCCTTTCACGTATAGAAACGATTTGTCGGCATTTTCCCTTACCGGAACGATATAACCGAATTTTGTAGACGGATATTTGGGCTTTATGCCCATAAGTACCAAGTCTGCAACATTATTTTCCACGGCAGTAGCCATTTGCGTAATGGTTTTGAAGTAGTTTGCGTCAGTGTAAGAGTCGCAAGGCATCACTATTACCGCCTCATTGTCATTGCACAGCTTTTCCTTGGCCAGGTAAGTACAAGCCAGAGCAATGGCCGGGAATGTATCCCTGCGCTCCGGTTCGGTTACGATATCGGCATCCGCTCCCAACTGTCCGGTAATGATTTCTTGTTGGGAGGCACTGGTAGCTATGGTTACCGAATCGGAGATACCTTCCTCTCTGATTTGGCGGACAACCCGTTGTACCATGGATTCGGTACCGCCTTCCGGTGAATTCAGTAACCTGAGGAATTGTTTGGAACGAGTATGGTTTGACAATGGCCACAGCCGTTTTCCGGAACCGCCGGAAAGCAATATGATTTTCATGTCTACAAATGTTATTATCGTTCGGCTCTCATAGGGTTATTGAGAAAATCCTCATAAGAGAGACGTATGCCGTCTTGCAGTTCCGTTTTATACGTCCAGCCGAGAGATGCAGCTTTCGAAACATCCAGTAACTTACGAGGTGTGCCGTTTGGCTTGCTGGTATCCCAATGGATTTCACCCTCATAACCGATTACTTTGGCAACCAGCTCTGTAAGTTCTTTAATGGTCAGTTCTTTACCGGTTCCGGCATTGACGGTCTCATTGCCGCTATAGTTGTTCATAAGAAATACGCACAAGTTGGCGAGGTCGTCTACATAGAGAAATTCACGTAACGGACTGCCGTCACCCCAGCAAGTTACATACGGTAGTTTTTGCTCTTTAGCCTCATGGAGGCGTCGTATAAGAGCCGGCAATACATGGCTGTGAGTAGGGTGGTAGTTATCATTCGGACCGTAAAGATTAGTCGGCATGACACTGATATAGTCAGTACCGTATTGTCGGTTCAGAAATTCGCAGTATTTCAGCCCCGAAATTTTAGCCAGAGCATAAGCTTCGTTTGTCTTTTCCAGTTCAGAAGTCAGCAAGCAACTTTCTTTCATAGGTTGTGGAGCCATGCGGGGATAGATGCAGGACGACCCTAAAAATTCCAGTTTTTTACAGCCGTTTTGCCAAGCAGAATGAATCACATTCATCTCTAAAATCATGTTATCGTACATGAAGTCTGCTAAAGCACTCTGGTTGGCGACAATGCCGCCTACTTTAGCTGCTGCCAGAAAAACATATTCAGGTCTTTCCTCTGCAAAGAATTTTTCCACAGCATCCTGGCGGCATAAGTCCAGCTCCTTATGAGTTCTTGTAATGATATTCGTATAGCCTTGACGTTCCAATTCCCGTACGATGGCACTGCCCACCATACCACGGTGGCCCGCTACATATATTTTGGCATTCTTTTCCATGATGATAATTTAATTTTATTTCAATAAACGCAGTGGTTCGGCATAGTTCTTCAAACAAGTTTTGAACCTCTGCTTTCGCCTTTCGGTTTATTTTACAATACCTTTTTCGAGATATTCAGCAAGATTCATACGGATATGTTCACCGGCTTTCTCTACAGCAACTTTAGCCATATCTGAGTCTACCATAATACGGACCAATTCTTCAAAAGACGTTTTGGTCGGGTTCCAGCCCAATTCAGCTTTTGCTTTCGAGGGGTCTCCCCAAAGATTTACGACATCTGTTGGGCGATAGAAGTCCGGAGATACCTCAACCAGGACCTTGCCGGTAGCTTTGTCTATACCTTTTTCATTCTCCCCTTCCCCTACGAATTCGAGTTCTATGCCTGCATAGTGGAATGCCAATTGGCAGAATTCACGAACGGAATGTTGCTCTCCGGTGGCGATGACAAAATCTTCCGGTGTCTTATTTTGAAGAATCAGCCACATGCACTCTACATAATCTTTGGCATAGCCCCAGTCGCGAAGAGAAGAAAGATTACCTAAATATAGTTTCTCCTGCTTGCCTTGTGCAATACGTGCAGCAGCAAGAGTGATTTTACGGGTTACAAAAGTTTCCCCACGTCGTTCCGACTCGTGATTAAAAAGGATGCCTGAACAACAAAACATGTTGTATGCCTCGCGATATTCCTTTACAATCCAGTGCCCATACTGTTTCGCTATCGCATAAGGACTGTACGGATGGAAAGGCGTATTTTCGTTTTGAGGGACTTCCTCTACCTTACCGTACAGTTCCGAAGTCGAGGCCTGATATATTTTACATGTCGAGGCGAGCCCGCATTGGCGTACGGCTTCCAATATTCGCAATACACCGGTGGCATCTACATCGGCAGTAAACTCAGGAGAATCGAAACTTACCTGTACATGGCTCTGCGCAGCCAGATTGTATATTTCATCCGGACGAACTCGGCCGATTACCTGAATCAGACTCATCGAGTCACCCAAATGTGCATAATGCAAGTGGAAATGGGGCCGTCCTTCAAGATGGGCAATACGTTCTCGATAGTCTACCGATGAGCGGCGTATGGTGCCATGTACGTCATATCCCTTTTCCAATAAAAATTCTGCCAGAAATGAGCCATCCTGACCGGTAACTCCTGTAATTAAAGCTGTTTTCATCAAAATTGATTTTATATACTATATAAATGAGTTATTAATATTTTTTTTATTTAAACCGCTTTGATAAACGTGTAAATATTCTTCTACCATTCTATCAGAATTAAAGAGCTTTACAACTCGTTTATGGCCATTTTGTCCCATATATTTTCTTAATTCACTATCACGTATGAGGCATAACAAATTTTGAGTAAATGCATCTATATCATTGGGCTTACAGAGAAGTCCAGTAATGTTGTTTTTTATGACTTCAGGAATTCCTTCAGCTGTAGTAGAACAAATTGGTAATTTATAGTATCCAGCTTCAAGAAACATTATTCCAAATGCTTCATAAATTGATGGAGCTGCGAATATATCGCTTTCTTTATAAAATTTATCAACATTTGAATGCCAGCCCATTAAATTAACACATTGATCTAATCCATTTTCATAAATAAATTGACGGCATTTGTCCATATATTCTCCATCTCCTACTAGTTGAAAATGTACATATGGATGTAACTGATGAATTCGTTTTGCAGCTTCTAATAACATTAGTGGATTTTTAGGTCTATCTAATCGTCCAACGAATAATACTGTAATTATTTTCTTTTCTTTGATACAACAAGATGGAGGAGCAAAATGTGAGTAATCAATGCCATTATAAATAGTACATACTTTGTTTTTAAACCATCTAAAATACTTTGTATAATACTTATTTACAATTATTATTTTGTGACAAAAACATGACGCGATCATTTCACAAACCCAATAGAATTGCCAAATGGGAAACTTTACGAACTTATGGAATGATAGTCCATGAATGGTATGCACGACCAACGGAACTCCTGCCAAGAAAGCAGCTATACGTCCTATGATTCCTGGTTTAGTTGAATTGGTATGCACAATGTCAAATTTTTCACGCTTACATAGTTTGTATAATTCAATTAGTGCAGGGAAATCACTTATACCAATCTCACGTTTGAGATGCTTAGAGAACAATACTTTAGCACCTGTTTCTTCAAATTCCTTAATACATTCAGTTCTATCGCCACAATCCAAAGAATCGCTGAAAAGTATGTATTTATCATACGCCTCATCGCTTAATTTCTTAAATATTTCAAGCGACACTTTCTGTACTCCAGATAGTTTGGGCAAAACCTGAATGTGCAAGATTTTAGTTTGCATAATCAGTCTGTATTTGTTTAGTATATGTCAAGGAACCATTTAAAGGCAATTTACGGGTTAATGTATTGATATTTATCGTTATAATTGTATCATTGCCTCGTTAGAATCAAATGAAGATGTTTTACACCTTCTGAATTTTATTTGTTATTCGTCTCATTGTAAACTTGATTATTCCTTATCTATAATCGAATGATATAGTCTTTTTAATGCACTATGAAACGAAGATGGTATATAATATTTAATCCAAAAACTTAGAGGAGCAGTTGTTCTACAAGCCTCTTCCAAATTTTTATATATGAACTCATGAGCAAATATATCTCTTTTTGCTTCTAATGCATTACTGGGAGTACCTACAAAGCCATTATTATTTGTAGTTGCTTTTGCATAATCGACTTCATACAATTTGAATTCTTTCAGTGCTTCAAGGGCAAAAACACCTTTTTTTGTTTTTGCTAGAATAACAGAAACACCTTTTGGATTCCAAAAAGGATCTGTATTTTTAATCCCCCAAAAATCACCAACTTTAATGTCACAATATGTCGTATTCTGTTTATACTGACAATGGTAGCACGAAGGGCGTCGGAATGCCAAGAATCCATAACCTAAATATGTGCCGAAATGGTTCTTGTAGATAATTTTGCCATTTTCATATACCTCTTTTATATGTTGCACAAACCAGCCTTTATCCTTGTTCCTTACATTGAGTGCAACAAGTTTTGAACCGACTTTCTTTTCACGTATGGCGCGATAATCGGTCAAAAGTTTAGCAGAGGTTATGCCTGCACAAAACAACTCACAAGTAAGTAAATTGTCGTATTCTTTATGTAGATACCTTCTCAAAGCAGCAACATCACAAGGACATCCAACGAATAAAACAGGATGTCCTGTAAGCAATTCTTTTTTCACAAGAGCATGAATGCCTGATTTTGAAGGCTGTATGTACTTAGAGCTGCACAATGACCATAAATCGTCAAGACTGTCTATTCTGATGTATTCTGCAGAACTGTAATCATCATTATATTGTACCCCAAATACTGTGCCTCCGTTTTGTATGGTTAAGATAGACAATGCTGTAGCCACTCCACCTGAAGCACATGAGTTGATAATCCGTTCATTGGTTGAAAAGCCGCCAAATGATTTTAGGTAAGCCGCATCATCCTCACATCGATTGATTATTGGACAAACACTTACACATAATCCACAATCCACGCAGAGATTTCTATTTACAATAGGATACATAAATCCTTCTTGATCTACATGCATTGCGATAGCTTTTTTCCCACAAATACTTTCACAGGCAGAGCAACCACAGCATTTCCATCGGTTTACTTTATCTGACGTGTTAGAATCTAACCAAAAATTTTCAATATGTCTCATATTATTGTTCTAAAGACTGTTTTAAATAATTCATAGACAATGCAACAAACTCTTCAATCTTAGTCTGAACACTTATATAGTCAATATCAGCATCGGAAAAATTAAATTCTTTTTTTAAATATCTTTCTTTCAAATCAAGGCGAGATAGAATAGTTAGTTGTCGTGATGATTGATCATATTGGCTATACGATCGCTCAACAGCCCAGAATTTCTTACGATAGTTAATAGCAAAGAGCATCCCATGGTAAGAGTCTGTAATTACCATACTAGCATTGCTGATTAAATACAAGAACTCACCAGGTCCAGCGACAGGATAATGTATTTTGTTTTGAGGATAATCTAAATTATCTAATTTGCCTAAAACTACGATGTCTTTTCCTGATAGGCTTGCATATCTGCGGATATTAGCTTTAACATCATCAGAGGGAGTGTCAAGAAAATAACAAAGAACATAGTCTTCAGGCGTTTCAATGCTTATTTTCAAATCGTCCCAATCCCTACTGGACAATAGCAAAGTTGGGTCTGCGACAACTAATGCATCTTGACCTGTTAACTCTTTGATAAGTCTATGCCCCTCATCTTCCCTTACGGAAAGACATGGCACGTCACTAATGAACCTTTTGAGTATTTTTTTATTATAGTTGGGAATGTAATTACGTCCTAAACTGGGAGCGTAAGCAACTCGTTTTTCTTTCGGAGAGAAACGAAGATACATCATCGGGTCTGGGTACAAAGTTGTTGAACTCCATATTTGGTCACTTCCACAGATAAATTTATAAAACTTGTTAGTAGCTGCCATTTTACTTATTTCTTCATGGTCGTAGAAAGATTGAATAAAATTAGCAGTGACAAAGTCGTTAAACTTTTTCTCTTTTAATTCATCAATGACTTGTGATTTCGCTTCTATAATTGCTTTCACTGTTGACCGAAGAAGCGAGGGATGTACACATAGTCTTAATAGGGTTCTAATAACTTTGATGGGTCGTATATCAAAATTCTTAGATATATTACCGCTCTGCCAAACGACCTCAGAACGATACCCCAATTTTTTAACAGCTTCGCACAAAGCGTATACCTGAAGAACAGAACCGAAATTTTTCAGATTAGTGCGATTTACAATAGCTATTGTCTGCATTAATAATGTTCTTTATTAGTGTTGAATATATAACAGTCGAAGAAGCTTTCAACGAACTATTTCTTCTTGTAATTACAAATTTCCCTAATCCTATTTTACTAAATAAATATACAGCAACTGTCTTTATATAATTGCGTATTACATATTCTATAACAATAGACAGATTACCAATTATACGTCTTTCTCCTATTCGCATTATTCTGCCTTGCTTCATCCTGTAGAGATATGTATGAAGTTTAAAATTCATTGTATCTCGATAAAACATCAAAGGTTCATCAAAACAATGCGTCTTACTATCTTTAAAACTTCTAATCCACAAATCCCGATCTTCACAACCGTTGTATTCTTCTTTATAATGATATTTTCTAAACCACTCTATTCGTCCTGTTACAGTAGGGTGGATATACCTTGAACGAAACACTACGTCTCTCATAGAATAAAAATCGTTCCGACCTTCTCGAAATCCTAATATCGCATTTTCATCATCTATGATTACAGCACCAGTTCCAACGACATCAACATTAGGATGTTTCAACAAATAATTTATCTGCTTCTCTACGCGGTTAGGGAACATTATATCGTCACCATCCATGCGGACAAAGAACGTCCCTTTTGCCTTATCTATTTGCTGATTCAACCGATAACTTATTCCCCAATTCTTGCCATCAACTATCAGTTTAATACGTGGGTCTTTAAATTTTTTGATTTCTTCCACTGTATTATCTGTGGAACCATCATCGGTTATTATCAATTCAAAATTAGCATATGTTTGTTTTAGAACAGATCTTATAGCCAGTTCTATATATCGTTCACAATTATATACTGGTATGCCAATTGTAACTAAGGGTAGGCTATTCATAATGCAGAATGGTAATTTATTACTATAAAGACGATGAAAACTTTCTTTGCATAAGTTTATTTAGGTAATCTATGGTGATGGCTGTTAGGTAGCTGATGGTTAAGAGTGCAGTGAAGATTACGATGGGGTATCGGAAATCATATATAAAATCTTTGAATAGGTAATAGCAAAAATAAGAATATACGAACCACATACTGGTTGACTGTTTGCCAAGCTCGCTTAGTGCTGGGTCAAACCAAGCGGCTCGCCGTATTTTCACAAACAACACGATGAATATAGCGGCATACAGCGTATATACAATCCCCTTATTGATGCAAGCATTCACTACCATAAATATCAATAGCAAGGGCAGGGCATACCCCCCCCACATTTACATTTGTTAATAATATTGTATTTTGCCATCATAACCTCAATACAGAAGACAAACAAGAAATTGGTATATTGCAACGGCATGTAGAGCAGCCTGTGTGAATAGATATAGCTGCTACCAAATTTACCAATTACGACATTAGTAATCAAAAACAAAGGCCCTGATGCAATAAGAGCCTGCCTCCATTTAAGCCGATTTATGACTGGGAAAACCCACTTAGATGTTAGGGCTACCATCATATATATGGAAAGAGGAACCATATCTCACCATTATAGGAAGTGTTCCATGCTGTAGCGTTCTCCAATATCTTACCCCAGGTGCTTGGATAAACTTCACTGCCTCGCACGAAATATCCGATAGTGACGAATATAAGTAAAGCACTCCTGTATGAACATACAACCTGACTATGCGCTTAAAATTATTGTTGCGACCATTGCTGTGGAGATATATAGCCCATACCCGCTCAATATGATGAAGAAATCAACAAGATTGGTGCATCTCGACAAAATAGACACAAGAGGTTCGCTGCCTATCGACAAGAGAGTTTCACACAAGGCCACGTTTGTCGATTGGCTAAACAAGTGTAGGTAAAGTATGAACAGATAACCACGCCTTTTAATATCGAGGGTTCAGACTTGGATATCATCTGTATGTCATTTTATGGAATGTCTTCTTGATCAGTCCACGCAGCCCATGCTTCTGAAAGACGTAGATTATTACGTTTATGAAATTGCCTATTCGCTTTCCGAATACTTTACGCAGTTTAATGCCTCGTGTTCCAGCAGCCCTGTCATACCATTCGGCCCAAGAGGCATCGTAATGGTGGATTGTGCGTGTGTTATCGGTAATTTCCAGCAAATGTGTATCTACATCTTTCGGCGCGAAATACTCTTTAGGATAAATCCATACTCCTGCACAGAATTGGATGTCATTGGTAGCCTTTAATCCATGCTTACACAGCACTGTTGTGGTGTAATCGACAATGGTCTTAGGTGGCATCCCATTGTCGGACATTGTGAAATGCAAGGACGAATAAAGGTCTATAATTTCTTTGTACAGGCCGAGGCCTGGGTTTATCCCAAGGCCGAGGCCTGGGGCGACTGCACACGTGCAGTCGCCCCCTTGTGCTGCTTGGGCATTTCTTTCACACCCCATGAATGGGCCTCGCTCAATGATATCGTTCAGTGGGCGAATTACTTCTACATCAGTATCAAAATACAGGCCACCATACTTATGCAGGATCCAAAATCGGGCGAAATCGCTTACAAAAGCATATTTCTTGGCCTCGTAGGCTTCTCGCGTATATGGTATTATGTTGACGTCGAAATTGTCTTCATTCCATAACCTGATCTCATAGTCGGGGAGAAATTTCTTCCAGCTGCTGATACATTTATAGGCACTTGATGGCATTGACCCTCGGCCAAACCAACAATAATGTATGATTTTAGGAATCATGACAGATTAAATTTTTGTCCAATTATCTTGATTGAAAATCTCACCCTGCGCGTCGGCAGGGATAATGATCCGTTTGTCAGTATACAGATTTAGATATGCAGCCCACCAGCCAAATGTGCTTTCGGAAATTATCTGGTGATGACATTTGGAGAGTAAAAAGAACTCATCAATATCTCGGGTTGCGGTCGTGATGTCGATTATTCTAACGTCTTGGTCGCTCTTAAATTGCTCGTATGCCCACGTTTTATCATCGGTGCAGATATAAAAATATGGTTTAATGAGCTCTTGGCGCATGATGTCTATGGCAGTTCTATAATAATCAGCACCTTTGTTCCAGCCTAACCGGACAAAATCGCCCCTTCGAATATGCACACCGACTGAATTTGCACTTGAGCTAATTTCAGAATTAAGATTGCTAACCTTACCGGTAAGTTGGTAGTTTGGCACAAATTGCCGTTTCAAGTCTGCAATCACATCTTTGAAATACATTGTGTTCTGCCAGAAACCATATATTTCAAAGTCGTTATATCGTTCTATGTTATTAAATAATTCCGCCTGAAACTTCCTGCAATTAGGAACATCTTCCCACACCACTCGGGAGGAGAAGCCTAATAAACGCCAAAAAGGAGTTTTGCGCAAAAGAACACCATAACGATATTTCCAATATGATTGGGGAGTGCTGACAAATTCGGGATTGTCGAGCTGTAACAGGTTCAGGTTGTTGACCCGGATATTGTCGGCATTAGAGCCTTTCATATAGTCAAAAAAACTTATGTCAAGCACCAATCCTTGTCTCAAGCGTTTAGCCAAGGCATAGCCCGTAGCATATTGAAATAGCTGATTGCCAAATCCAGCCTGAATGATAGCTCTTATCATAGCCTTATGAAATTAATGATTCAAATATTTGCGCTTGCTCCTCATTTCCAACTTTCTCTTGCTGTAGATTTGAGATTAATGAGTTCCTAAGCTCTTTATCTATAATCAATCTCTTTATTTGGTGAGCAACATCAGCCGGGTTCATGTCACATATAAGGGCAGTTTTACCATCAACGAATTGGTCATAGACGGTAGAAAAGTTAGTCACAACCACAGGCTTGTGCAATGCTTTTACTTCATCGAGTGCTACGGATTTGCCCTCAAAACGTGATGGTTGCACATAAATATCACATTGTTGTATATATGGGTATGGATTTGCTTTAGCTCCCAACAGTATTACATCATTCTGCAAAGCATTGTCGAAAATGAGTTTTTCCACTTCGGTCCTTTGATTACCATCGCCTACGAAATACCATCTAAATTTAACGCCTTTGTCTTTTAATATTTTTGCTGCACCAATGGCGATATCTATACCTTTAACTTGTATGTCAAATCTACCCATTGTGACAATTTTAACTTCTACATCATGGCTCTCATCAAAATCATTGATTTGTTTGTTAGCCATAGAATAAATTAATCTTGGAGAACATATGTTCTCTATGACATTTACTTTATCAGCAATTTCTGGAAACTCCTCTATTAGTGACTGCTTGCATTTTGGAGAAATCGTTACGATTGCATTTAATCGTGGGAAATAATATTTATCTACAGTTTTAAGCATATAATCCACTTCACTCATTTTGTAGTCAGTATGCACATAGCCAATCTTAACTTTTGCATCTACCTTTTCTACTAAATAATAGATACAACGCCCCCCTTGATAAGCGATAGCAGCGTCATAATGTTTGTTGATTGACGGCGTGTTTTTCCCGAGCCACACATCCATTACTTGAATATGTCGATGTAAACCTCCCATGATACGGGCAAAGCTACATTTCATTGAGAATCCCATCCATTTAAGCCATTCGGAGAAAGGCAGGTTCGATAAATTTTTCAAGAAATTCTTTGGATGCGGATCGCGGAATTCGATCGACAAGGGTTCTGGCAATAAGGTGACTTGCTTTGGAATCATTGGCACAAATATCCCTTCTTGCCTCATTAGTAACATATCTATCTCATACTTGTTGTAATTAAGTTCATTGAGCAAAGCAAGCAGGCTTTTGCTAATTCCTCCCAAAGGGAAGGTATCCATTATAAACAAGAGTTTCCGTTTGCTGTCCATACTTATATTTATTGTTTTTGCATAGCATTTCGCCATGCTATGCCGGTTAAAAAATATGGGAATATTGTGAAATAGTTATTGGCGAGAAACGCATTTTCGTAGGTGTTCATTAGCAGCAATACGATGAATGCATATAAAAGTATGTTATGTTTGCTCCCTGGCAAGAAACAGCGTTCCAAGGTTGCAATTACAATCGTGGCAAATGTTATCCAACCTAGCCAGCCATATTGTATTAGAACATCGAGCGAGAAATTGTGGAAATAGATAACTCTCCAACCACCTTTCCCAATCAAAGGGTTTTGCCCAACAATGTCAACAGCTTTATGCCATAAGATTTCACGCCCATTGAAGCCTCCCATTTTATCCCCTTTTGTCAATTGGATAATATCCTGAAAAACCTCGGTGTTTGCGATAAAATCTTGGAAAAATGGGGTAATCACCCCCATTGCTATAATAGTGACATAAACCCATCGGAAACACTTCTGGCTGCTTAAAACCCATGGACATAAAGGGATAATACTAAATAAACTTAGTGCCAATAAAGAACTGCGATTGTCTAATAAAGATATTAACCAAAACCCAATTAATGCGCAGCTGTAGAAAGCAATATATCTCGTTCTTTCAGAAATTTCATCGGAACAATAAATCAAGGACATACCTAACAAAAGGATAGGAATCATAAATATAGCCGAGTTTGAATTCCAACCATGAAGTAGATGCCCTGGCAGAAATAGATATATAACAATCAGTGCAAATGAGGAAATCACCAAACCGGTTCGGAACATATTTATATTTTCCCATTTGAATTCCGAAATGATGCCAGTTCCTATAAGCAGCCCAAATAGCGATGTGAAATTTATTATCTTGTACGTTTTGAATTCACTCAGGATTACACTGATTGCTATAGCACAACAGGCTATTGGGACGAACAAGCGAATCCATTTTCCCAATGGAGGAGTCTTACTATAAGGGAGGGATGCATAGACGCTTGCAACAAGTGCAAATGATATGGCCATAACCTCATTTATATGTAAGGATTGGCCAAAGCCCGACACGGCAGTGATTGTCAGTATGGCACCGCCCAAGAGCAGGACTCCAAGTGCATTATTTGTTCCTTTTACTGAGTTCATCGATTTCCCAGATATATATCTGTCAGTAATTTTGTGGTTTCGTTTATATCATAACCATGGTTTCGTAGGCTTATAACCACTTGCTTCTTGGTCGGCTTGATAGATTTTGAGGTTTTTAGTATGGTGTCAACCCATTCCTCGGCAGTAGAACTCAATGCAACTTTTGATACAAGATTAAGCCCCATATCAATCTTATCGGTTATAATGCTGGAAATAACGCACGGCACTCCGGCAGCTTGCGCTTCAATCAAGGAAACAGGATTGCCTTCAAAATGCGATGGCATCAGCAGCACATCCATTGTATGCAATAAATTAGGAACGTCAGATCTTATTCCCAAGAGACAAACCTCATTTTCAAGTTTGTATCGCTTGATATCTTCCCTAATCTTGCTTTCTAAATCTCCTCTCCCGATAAATAGCATTTTGAACTCTATCTGGCGACTTTTCATCTGCCGTGCTATCTCTATCATTTTTGCATGGTTCTTCACTTCTTCAAGCCGTGCTACGTTACCTATCACTAAGGTAGTGTCGGTAATACCCAATTCAGCCCTGAGGTGGGCCACAGCATCTTCGTTGGTGTTATAAAACATATTTATATCGATGGCATTATTGAGAACTAACCCCTTTTGTGCAAATTTGTTCCCGAAAAGATATTTTCCGGCTTCCTCTCCGCAGGCAATAAGCTTCTGACCAATCAATGTGATTATTAATCGTGATAGAGATTCATATATTTTCCATAATAAGTTATTATTCAATGTGTTCCGAGTGTTGTGCGAATGAGCTATTCGTACCAAATTGGGGATGAATAACGAAGCAAGCATTGCGTAGGCACAGTTGAACAATGTGGCTGCGTGAATGGCACAATACGGACCATTCGTCTTTAATATTTTTCTTATAGCTGCAATGCTTTTTACCATTGCAGCTCCTCGATTTATGGGAACATGTATCACAGACCCGCCCAATTGGGTAATCTCGTCTTCGTAGTCTTGTTTCTCGTCGGAATATACTATAAAGTCGAATTGTATTTTTGACCTGTCAATATGCCGATAGATATTCATTATCATGGTTTCTGCTCCGGCTCGGTTCATCCCGGCGGTAACTTGTAGCACTTTCTTCATGCTTATTTATTGTTTGATTTCCGTTGATACTTCGTATGGTTTCACATCCGACACTTTTTGTATAAAAATCCTATAATACAAATAAAGCGACGGCAACGATGCCAATATGCCAGTTATGCTGCAAAAGCTGCGCAGCCAAGTCTGGAAATTACCTGTGCGTATTGTAAGACATTGTATGTGGGCTTGGAGTTTGACTTTTGATTTTATCGTGTCTTCATACTTCAGGTTCTGAACGGCTGATGCAAGAAACCCCATAGGATTGTTTCGGTACAATTTCCTAAAGTCTTGGCTTAATCCATCATTTTGATATTGGAACATATACACGCGGTCGTTCATTACTACCATGTCGTATGTGTCATCAATCTGGTTAAACACATAGCTCTCGCCTAAAAAGCGTTCATCCCCAAACTTTGGGAAGGGGAATTTCTGCAATATTGACGTACGGTATATAACAACCTTGTCACCGGTGGAATGATATTTCTTGCCTGTTTCGCGCAATTTGCATTGCTTGATGTTGGGAGGTAGGGGAGTACCCACCAATTTGTTGGAGGTAAAGGAGCGATATCCGATTATGCCGCTTACGTTGTCACCTCGATGCTCGCTTTCCCAGAATCTTATCACTTTTTCAATGGCATCGGGGGTTAGATAGTCATCACTATCAACGATAAAAAACAATTCACCCGAAGCCATTGATACTCCAGTATTGATTGCAATATGCTTTCCTTGATTGGACTGTGTGTGCCATTTGATTGGGAAATTTGCGGTTTTTTCCCAACGGGACAGTAATTCAGACGTGTCATCAGACGAGCCATCATCAACAACCACCCATTCAAAATTACCTGATGTTTGCCATGCAAGGCTGTTGTATAATTGTGGCAATATGTAAGCCCTGTTATAGGTCGGTGTAAAAACTGTAATCTTTGGCATCTTACTGTTCTGTTTTTTTTATAATGATTCTTGCAGGGTTGCCCACTGCTGTTGCATTTGCAGGAACATCCTTGACTACAACTGCTCCTGCGCCAATCTTGGCGTTGTCGTTTATCACAACATTCTCCACAATGCATACGTTAGGTCCGATATATACATTATTACCAATTTTGGCGGGAGTTCCTTTATTACTACCTATGGTTAGAAATTGACTAATGTTACAGTTATCTCCAATTATTGTTTTGCCATTAATCACAATTCCTATTCCATGACCAATATAGAAGCCCCGACCTATTTTAGTGCCGATTGGAATTTGTATGCCATATTTTCTGCCTATCTTGTTGGTCATGAAATGTGCAACAAAGCCCAATGGTGTTCTCCGCCGGTATGCAGACGCGATTCTCCACCAAAATAAAAATGAGGCTGAGTGATTTTTGCTTGTTAATGCATTGATAATCATCTGTTTACCGCCCCCCCCCCACAACATTCCACACAACATATACCGCCAAAACAACGCCCACTACGTACCGCCAACGCTGGTGAGTATCTATACCAATCCGAAAGTAGTAGCTCTTTCAGTTCCGAAAATTTCATATTGATTTTGTTATTAAGATGTCGTTGAAATAACCTGTACTACGCTTCAATTCAGTGTTTTTATACATATCGAAACCACTAAAATTCCAATCGCTGAGTTGATATTGATCCAAATCTTCCTTTAATACCAATTGTTCAAGTCCTGTATTCTCAAGCAACTCATTTATCCGGGTGTTCATTCGCTCATATCCTCCTGTAAGCGGCACTGTTATCACCTTACGATGATATATCAATGAGAACGCAGTACAATGGAAAGAGTTTGTTATTACCATTTCAGCATTGGCTAGCAGTTCAATCCACTCTCCGACTTGGGCTGGGAACTTCTCGTAATCATCGACTTTCCCTTGGCTTGCCACATATACAACCTCCAAGCCCTTAGATGCAGCATAGTCATAGAAATATTTTGTCTTGTAACCGATAGGATTGCCCAATAAGTACAAGAATATGTATGGCTTTTTCACTGTGATGGGAATTCTAATTTTATCATAATCTGCTGTATCTAAAAGCAAAGTGGGGTCAACCACCTTAACAGCGTCAGACCTACCTAATCGTTTGCAAACCTCTACCCCTGACTTTTCCCTCATCCCTACAAAGTCCAGTCGGTGTATCAGTTGTTTCATCTGTGCTTCATATTCAGGAGAGAAATCGGTAATGCCACCCATTGACGGCGCATATGCGATTTTAATAGAGTTTTCTGGAGCGAAATTCAGATAATAGGCCCAGTCGCCACACCATATTTGGTCGCTACCACATACATAAGCATCCGCTTGTGGTGGATTGTTCACTATGCTTTCTTCATCATAAATCTGATGTGTCATCTTAATGTTGTCCATAAGAAAATCATCGAATCTCCTTAGGGCATTGCTTGATTGGGATGAAGTCGCATAAATCTTTTGCCAGCGGCTTTCTTTCTTTTGCTGGATATACCATATGACATACTGTGGAAATTTACACATATATGTCATTACTTTGTTCCATTTGAATGAAGCTACTACTTTGGGAGAGTCTTTGTATCTAATTAAGAAACATTCATGCCCCATTTTCTTAAGGAAACATTGCATGGCATAAATCTGTAGCATTTGGCCATAGTTGTCCTTGGAATTGCTGAATGTGATTACACCTATTTTCATCGTAGACCGAGTTTTTTGAGTGAATTGTGGATAGCGTTCTTACAACGTAATATAAAAGGATTGCGGGTAAGCCGTTCGGTGGTGCGTAACATCCCATACTTTGGTAATCCTGAAAAGAATTCCATGCGCTTTGAAGGTATTTCAGACGAACGCACCAACGAGGGATTGTAGCGAATTATATCTTTGTAGTTTGCTTCATGTTGCACTGCGTCAATACTGTTGACAAGAGCTTGACCACGTTCTGTGTTTACCAGCAAGCAACACAATCCGCGATCATCATCGAGATGTGGCATTATATGTTCAATCCCCCAAAAATCACCAATAGTTATGTCACTACCACTTTTCAACTCTTTTGTGGGGCATTGGTAACACGACGGACGCAGATATAAGTCGCTTGTAAAACCTCGCATAAAAATGTTTTCTTCGCGTGTCCTGCGATAGCAAAGGCTTTCTCCACATTCGTTTGTCTTAGAGAGTGAGAGGGTAAAACTGTATTGCTTCCAACTAGTATATTTATCCCTGAATGAGATGTTAATTATGCGAAATTCGTCCTTTCGAAATGGACGAAAGTAGACAAATCTTCCTTTGTTAATTTGATGTGCAGTTTCTTCACTTAGATATTTCTGCCACACTCCAGGACTTGGAACTCCATGACATATCACATCAGTGGTGATGAGATTGTCATAGTCTCGTTGTAAAAATCTTTTAAGCCCAGCAATTTGGCATGGAGTCCCGCTGTAAAGTACTCTCCGTCCTTGCTTGAGTAGTTGTTCAGTTTTTATGAAACAATCTCCAGTGCTGCTCTGCACATATTTTGAGCCACGAAAAGCTGCAATACCCTCAATGGTGTCTGTGCTATCGTGAACTACCTCCCAATGGTCGTTGAATCGTGCGCCAAACACCACTCCGCCCTCTTTTATAACCTTCTCAGCAAGCAAGGTGAATATACCTCCCGATGAAGATTGTCTGCGAATTATCTCATCAATATTGCGAGCTGCTGTGACACTCAATGGCTCATGAGGATGGGCTTGATTAATCACTGGACAAACTTTCTTGCACAATCCACAGTTGACACATTGTGTAGAATCAACATGAGGATAGAGGAAGCCCTCTTCATCTTCCTTCATTGAAATGCATTGTTTTGGGCAACGCTGCACACAAGCCCAGCAACCACAGCAATCCTCTTTATCCTTGATTTCTATCATTTTTTAAGATAAAACGATAAGCTAATCTATGAATAGGTCCACTGAACAAATCTCGCTCATATTTGTTCATCCCGAATCTCCAAAAAATTGGCCAATACACCACGCTAAATAATACAATTCCCGCTGTCAATTTCACAACAGTATCTATCTTAAAATTATAAATTGCTAAACAGAATAACAGACCTAACAAAATAGGACTGACGGACATTTTCCCTATTTCTTTCCAAAAACGACCTATTTCAATATGAATGACTTTCTGATAGTATATATTCATTATGATGATTTGCCCTACAATCAATGCAATGGATGTTCCTGCAGCACACCCAATCCCTCCGTATTGTTTTGCAAGGGGTATTGAGATACATAAACTTGCCAAAGCTATAATAACATATAACGTGGAGCGAAATCGCATCTGATTGCGCGCCTGCAAAATGGTAATACCGAGGTTTTGTATCAACGGAACAGTTAACGGTATGAAAAAACAGAGTGCAATCCAGTAAGATTCTGCATATTCGTTTCCTGCCCAAATGCAAATGAATTGTTTGCCAAAGATTATGAATCCAGTCAAAACAAACGCCATAACTATGTATTGAATGCGTCCTGTTCGTACAAAAAGGTCAGATACATCTTTCTCACTATTACCTTTGGCAATCATACCTGTTACCTTGGGCAGGAAAACACCAGAAATGGCCGTGGAGAACCCCATATAGATACCTTGCAACCTTATTGCCACAGCATAAATAGCGACAACTGCTGCACCTTTGAACATACCAAGCACAAATTGTCCGGTACTCCAATAAATGCGGTCCATTATGCTATTTAGAAACATCCAAAAGGAATAAATCGACACTTCCTTGAAGAAGCCCCATTTGAAATGTCCAAACCTCACTTTTATTTGTAGCCTATTCTTACAGTACCAATAATTAATGAGAAGTGTTACTACATTGAAGACAGTAGTGGCGACAACCATTGCAATAGCTTTGTACCCTATCTGCAGCAAAACTACCATCACAATTGGATTCAGTATAATGCGGACTATACCGACCAACTTTTGAAATACGAAATTCTCGTATGCTGTGATAATTGCTCCCCAAATGCTCATTGGGAAAGTAAAAGCAATGTTAAACACCATCAGCAACATCATTACGTTAATCTTGTATATTTCTTCTTCGTTCATAGTATTGGAGAACATACTATCGGTATTAAAATACAAGATTAATCCTGCAACAAATGATATAACCCCGATTACAATGTAGAGCATGAAAAACATACCAAACATTTCCCACTGTTCTTGAATTTTTCCTTCTGCTCTAAATTTGGCTGTATACCGTATTATTGCATTGCCAAAGCCAAGGTCTAAGATGGTTAAATATGCTACTACAGATTCAACCAGCGAATAAAGACCATACTCTGACTGTCCTAGCATACGCAGCATAAATGGGGTGTATAGTAGGCCTATAATGTTATGTAAGGCTATGGAAATATAAGACAGGAATGCACCTGCCTTTAGTTGATTTGCAGCCATGATTTAATCATACATCTTATAACATATTAGTCATATTAAGCACTCACTTACAATATTCAATTGCAACTTTCGGATTTTCCAATCTCTTGGTAATATTACCTTCTCTCGTGAGAATTTCTCTGCCAAAATCCTTGAGTTGGTATTGACCGCCATCACCGTTTCCTCGGCTGGTTGAACTGCGGCTACCATTACGTGTTCCTGCGCACGAAGCTATCGAACTCGGAAGCCGAAAGAAATGTAGTGGCACACTACAAGAACTATAACTGGCTCTCCATCAGCGTGGCAATACTCATTCCGACATAGTCTGTTCCAGCTACAGCTATTTTATAATCTTTCATTTACTATTGTTATTTATTTTTAATGGACTAAACTCTAACAAAACTGTATAGTCGTATTTTTATTTTTCATCAGAATTTTGGTGATATCCGGAACCATATCCATAATGATATCCGTATCTATAACCATACTTATGATATCCGTAACGGGTATAGGCATCAGTAGTACCGTTAAGCAAAAGAACCATATTTTTATATTTATGAGTTTGGTAGAATTTTTCTATTTCGGGTAGCATAGCCCGTTCCAGTAATTCAGCTCGGATGACAAACAGTGTTTGGTCTACATATTTGTTGATGATAGAGGTATCTGCTACGATTTCTACCGGAGGACAATCGATAAAGATATAATCGTACTGATTTTTCAACTCCGAAAGCATCTGTTCGAGATGATTTTCAAATAATAATTCTGTCGGGTTAGGAGGGATGGTTCCTACGGGCAGGATATCGAGATTGGGATGGGGCTTTCCTTTTACGGTAACTTCATTGTAGGTATTGACTTGACCGATAAGGTAGTTGGTAACACCTTCCCCTGGAGACTGGATATAGGTGCTTAACGAGGCTCTTCGTAAATCGAGGTCGATAGCCAATACTTTTTTCCCTTTGATGGCCAGACTGGTAGCCAGGTTCATGGTGATGAAGGTCTTTCCACTACCGGGATTCATGGAGGTAACCATAATTATGGGGGAATGACCATTTTTCCCTTGCATAAATTCCAGATTGGTGCGGACTACCCGGAAGGCCTCGTTGATGACATTCCGGTTCTTTTCCTTGACTACAATGGAATATGATTCCGGTTGTGGTTTGCGGAATGGCAATCGTTTCTTTTTACGGTAGGAGAGGGGTATTTCTCCAACGAAGGGTAAAGTCAGGTTTTCTATATCTTTCTTACCCCGAACCCGGGTATTCATATTTTCCATAATGAAAATGATGACAACGGGGATAAGCAGACCAAGTGCAATGGCTATCATCAGGATATTCTTTTTGACCGGGGCAGTCGGTATCATTTTGCCATACGGGGGAGTGATGATACGGGTGTTATATGCGGTAAATGCCTGGGAAAGTTCGTTTTCCTCCCGCTTTTGCAGTAGAAATAAATAGAGTGCTTCTTTAACCTTTTGTTGACGCTCTACCGATAACAGGTATTTTGCCTGTGTGGGACTGGCTGCAATACGAGAGGTGGTTTGTTGTTCTTCCTGTTGCACACTTTTTATCTGGGCATTCAGGGTGACGATGAGATTATCGATAGAGGTGATAATGGCTTTGCGCATCGACTGCAGGGACTGGTCGAGGTCGATTACCAGGGGATTTTGTTCGCTACTATTGGCGACCAAGTTGTTTCGCTGTAACTGTGCTGTATTGTATTCGGATATCTGGGTTTCTATGCCTGGATTCTCGATACCGGAATTGGCAGGTAAAAGCTGGTTTTTGCCATTGTTGCTTGTCATATAGTTGTGGATATAGCGAGCCATATATAACTGGTTGTTCAATACCTGCAATTGGGATGTTGCTTCGCTCGATTGTTGCATATACATGCTGGACGCCGCTTCGACATTCGGCAACAGGTTTTTACTCTTGAAAGATGAAATGTCTTCATCGACATTGCCCAGTTCTTGCTCGATAACTGCCAGACGGTCGTTGATAAACATGGAGGTGCTGATAGCTATCTGATTTTTATCTTTGACCCAGTTTTCATTATAAACGGAGATAAGTGTATTCAGTACATCTTCTGCCCGTTGTGTGGATACATCGGAAAACGAGAGGTCGACCACCGAGCTTTTTTCTTCACTTAAAGAGACGGCCAGATGTTGAGCGTACCCGCTGGCTGTGGATAATGTATTTGATTTATTGACCCGAATAGGTGTATCTGTTTTTCCGTTATAGTATTTTGTCGGGGTGATTACGAGTTTTCCGACAGGAGTAGAGAGGGTATCTTGTAAGTCGCCTTTTATCTTTTGTGCATTTTCGCAGATTTCACCGTTCAGTTGGAAGTCATATACTTCTATCAGGTTATCAGTGAGCAGGGATACAGCGCACTGTGCCGTTTCGTTGTCGGGTAAATCGATAAAGGAAACGGTTATCGGCTGGTTGGTACCGTATATCACTTTGTCGTGAAAGCTTCCCGAAACGGTATAGTTTATGTCCAGATGCAATCGCTTTACCACATCGAGCATAATAGCCGGAGACTTGAGAGATAGAATTTCGTTATTGACATTGGTATTGGTCTGGAACAAACCTATATCGGATAACCCGCTTACATCTCCGGATAAAGAGCCACCTTTGGTATCCTCTTTTATCAGGATGGATGCCGTTCTGACATAGGTAGGCGGTGTCATCTTGATATACAGAACGGCAATTGCCAATGTTATAGCCAATGAGATAGCAAACCAATACCATTTGGACAGGCACAGGTACAGTAAGTCTTGTATACTAATGAAATCGTCGGTTTGTTTCGGGTTATTTGATGTTGCAGACATGTTATGATAAAGAATAATTATTTTACAAATAATGCGGTTATGGTCGTTAATAAAGAAGCCAGAGATATCCAGAAAGAGGTAGAACGAACGTTGTTCCCGTTGACTGTGGACTGGCGGGCACGAACGGAATTGGGTTCTACATATATCACATCGTTTTGTTGCAAATAATAGGCCGGTGAGGAATATACATCTTGAGCGGATAGCAGATTGACTTGATAGCTCGTCTGTTTTCCCCCTTCATTGCGCATGACATATACGTTATCCCGTTTGCCGTATATGGTGAGGTCTCCTGCCATACTGATAGCATCGAGCAGGGTTATTTTGTCCCGGTCTATGTTGTATCTTCCCGGTTTACTGACTTCACCCAGGACTGATATGGCAAGATTCATAAACTCTACGGTAACGACCGGGTCTTTGACCAGATTCTTTGAGATAAGTTCGTTTTTGATGTAGGAAGCAATCTCTTCCCGTTTCATACCGGCTACGTGTATTTTTCCTAATACGGGGAAATCTATATTCCCATCTGCATCGACAGTATAGCCGGAAACTCCTTGGTTACTTCCCGATGAAGAGGTAGAGGTTTGTCCTATCTGACGTGTTATAACTGGCAGGTTGAATAGATTGGCCAGTTGAGGGTCTTTGCTGTTGACCAAGATAGATATTTTATCCTCGGGTTGAATTTTTATCTCCTGGGGAGATATGATTGTTTCTTTGACTCCCGGCTGCATATCCTGAAAATAGCAGACTTGTTTTGAAGAATTGCATGAGCAAAGAAGTGCTATAATTATCGGTATGAATAAAATATGGATAATACGCATGATTTTATGACTGTTTTTTTATAAATAAATTATATTATCGGTAATTGGGATTCAGGTTCCTGTGTTCTATTTTGTTGGTCAGCCAGATGTTGGCTCCGGTCCATACAAGAATATCCATGATTAACAACAGGTTTATATTGATGTATTGGGATAATACGACATTGCACAACGAAAATATAAGGGATAGAGATACGATGGTGACCATGGCTTTACGCTGCGGCATACCGAGCGCGAGCAATTTGTGGTGTATATGGCTCTTGTCCGGCATGAAAGGATTCTTCTTCATCCGGATACGGTGAATGAATACCCTGACTACATCGAGACATGGAATCATCAGGGGGGAGAAGGCGAGAGCTGCCGGATTGTACAGGAATGTATCCCGGGTAGGTGTATATAGAGAGAGTTTGATACTGAGGAAACACAGCATGATGCCTATGGTCAGGCTGCCGGTATCTCCCATAAAGATTTTCCTGCCGTGTTCCGGATTCCCGAAAACATTGTAGTAAAAGAACGGGACGAGTACCCCCAATGTAGCAAATGACAACATGGCATAGATATATTGCTGCAAGTGCATGAATGCCAATCCGTAGGAGAGCAGGGCCACACCGCTTAATCCTGATGCCAGTCCGTCGATACCATCGATGAGATTGATGGCATTGATGATGAATACCACTACCAGTATGGTAAGGGGATAGCCTATCCAAGCAGACAAATCGGAGATACCGAAGATACCGTACAGATTGTCTATCCATACGCCTCCGGCAATGAATAATACAGCGCATAAAATCTGGACGACGAATTTGGCCCGATAGCGTACACCGATGAGGTCGTCGGCCATTCCTACCAGGTAGAGAATCATAACCGTGCAGAATCCAAAAGAAAGTTCTGCTACATTGGCTTCTAACTCAGCGAAGATTTCCGGTCGCCCCAAGATAAGATTTACTCCTAACAGTAATGCGATGGAGAAAAAGATAACGGGCTTGAATGCTATACCGCCTAACCGAGGGACAATACTGGTGTGAATCTTACGTTCGTCAGGAACGTCGAACAGTTTTTTCCGGAAAGAAATAAGCAATATTTTCGGAATGAGTATTCCTGCAAAGAAAACGCAGAGTAAAAATACTAAGCTAATGTTGATGATCCAAAAATACATAATATATGGAATTTGTTTATATTTTTTAGCGGATTGTTACGCTAATATCGGTACTGTATTCCCTACCTTGAGTTTTCCAAAGAGAACGGGCAACTTTCTTTTTGGTTTTTGTTTCAAGATTGAGATATGACTTCGATCAAATCGGGTTGGATTTCGGCTGTGACTACGGCGGTAATTCCCGGTATCACTACGACTACTCTCCGGCTTCGGATACCTTTTATTTTTACAAAGATTCCTTCGACACCATCGAACGTCCCTCCGAGTATGCGTACTCGTGTACCTTTTTTCAGATTGATTTCTTCCGGTCTTAGGTAAATAAGCTGCTCGCTATTTGTTTTAGATACAGTGATGAATTGTTGCATTTGCATATCGGGCACGATAACGGGAATGTTTTTTCCATTATCTGTCCGGGTGATATATTGGAGAATCGATATCTGCTGTTTGGTTTCTTTAATAATTGTGCGAGTTGTACGTACAAATATGAGATTGTGTATAGCCGGTACCAATACTCTGGTTTTCTTGTTTTGCTTGACAGATACTTTATAACACATGGGAATGAAGTTCTCGATAGAGCGATTGTCAAGCAAACGCTTTGCTTCTAATTCCCTGCAATAAGGAGCACTCATTGCGAACCAAACCAAATCTTGTTTGTTATTGTTATACTCCATTATTGCTGTG
Organism: Coprobacter secundus; assembly: GCA_000803105.1. GTDB lineage: Bacteria > Bacteroidota > Bacteroidia > Bacteroidales > Coprobacteraceae > Coprobacter > Coprobacter secundus. Next base: position 152 of record JTDA01000006.1, on the reverse strand, counting down.
TATTTAATATTCTATATAAAATATTATGTTTTTATATACAAAATAATTATATCTCTAGCTCCTGAAATATATTGTAATTTTCTATATTTCAAGTATTTAGATGCTGCTTTTGTATTAATAACTATAAACTGTGTCGTTTCTAACAAAGAGAT
>JTDA01000005.1 GCA_000803105.1 Coprobacter secundus | reverse complement strand
GCATTTAAATGCACCCTCGCTTTTTATATTATTTTGAATCAGAAAATCAGAAGAATTTAATACGATTATCCTCTATTTCTGCTTTATCCTTCATAACATTTATCAATTGACTGGAAATAATCTGATTGACAGATTGCATATACTTTTGTTTTTCTGTATCTGCATTCATCGGTTCCTTATTTTCTGTCTTATTATATACTGAGAAAACATAGACTCCATTATTTCCTTTTACAGGACCAACCAAAGTATTTAAATCAGCATACGGAGCTTTTGCAGTCAAAACCGGTTCGAACCCCACACCGGCAATAGCATTTACAGCAAAACTAACAAATTTAGCTGTATCAATACGCGATTTCATAGCCTGAGCATAAGCATCAAGACTCTTTACATTTTTACCTTGCAAGTCATTCATGATTATTTCAGCTTTCTTATCAGCCATTAATTTTGCTTTCAATTGAGGTTCCACCTGTTTCACATCGGCATAACCTTCTTTCTGCACATCAGCCAAGGCTGCAACCATGAATTTATTCTCGACATTATAAATCTCTGAAATTGCTCCCTTCTTAGCATTAAAAGCCCATTTAATTGCCTGACGAGCGTCGTTGATGTTACCCAAACTTACATCATCTCGAGTAAGATTGGCCGTAGATACGATATATCCCTTATCTTTCGCATTTTTCTCAAATGATTCGACATCTGTATTCGTAGCAATATATTGACTTACGCCATTATACAACGTACTATATGTCTCGGAACTAGGACGTACATTCATAACCAATTGTGCAACTTTTGCTTTTGCTACCGGTGCGGTACGTTCGGTCACTTGTACGATGTGGCGACCATAAGGAGATTCCACAGTCATATATCCAGAACCGTTACTATTAAATATAGCATTTACAAATTTTTGTCCTAATTGAACAGCTGAAGTTTCAGTCATCCAACCCAAATCCCCACCATTCTGAGCAGAAGATTGATCCACTGAAAATTTTTGAGCCAACTGAGCAAAATCGCCCCCATTCTTTAAAACATTCAACAAGCTATCAAACTGTGCAGCCGTCTGCTCGTCTTTTTGTAAGGGATACATAATATGACGTACCTTAACAGAATCAGGAGCCACAGTCTTACCCATCAACCGATACATCTTATAGGCATTATTTACAAAAATAGGACCTTCAACATCATTAATTTGAGCATTAGCCACAAAATTTTTCATATCGGTATCCATACTACGCTCTGCCACATAAGCATCAGTATAAGGCACATCTGTATTCAGGCTCAACATACCAGCAACATCCTGCGTCGTCGTAAAAGTATTTTTGAGATTATTTATTTTTTCTTCTGTAATCTTATAATCCCCTTCACTAGGAACTATATCTACAGAAAAATACTTCACAACGCGTTTCTCATCCTGCTTAAAATTTTCTTTTTCTTTATTATAAAGCTCTTTTAATTCCGAATCACTAATTTTTACAGTAGAATCGGGAATTGAAGAATATGACTGTACTGCATAAGCAAAATCTGCACTCACCTTACCATTCTGATAAGCAGCTTCGATATCCAGCTTATTGGCCTGTACCGACTTTGTCATCAAAGTAAAGAATTTCTCAACTTGCCGTTGCTGCTTCACACTCTTCTCCATATCAAGCCACATCTTACGTTGTTGAGATATTTGCTCAGCAGTCTCTGGATTTTGAGCTTCAGGACTATTCTCATTCAAAATAACATTCAAAAAGTTCAACAATACTTGTTTATCAAAAACTCCAGTCTGAGGGTTAGTAAACAATTGTTTTACCTGAGGAACTATATTATCACCTTGTAATAAATCTGCCAATTCTTCTTTCGATACTGCAATACCCAACTTATCAGCTTCTTCTTCCAGCAAAACCTCGTTGATCATCTGGTCAAAAACCTCTTTGTTGATACGAGCAGCAGACCCTTCAGGAAGAGACATACCATATCTCTTATACATATTCTGCATTTCGTCAGTACGGGCTTGTACTCTTGTTTGAAACTCCTCTGTCGTAATTCTCTTTCCATTGATTACTGCCACCTTATCTTGATTCATCCTAAAGAAAGTGTGGCCTGAATTCAATAAGTCTCCAACGATAAACGCAAGTAATGCTACACCGATAACGGTGACTAACAGCCCTGCTTTACCTCTGATTTTCTCTAACGTAGCCATTTACTAGTTTATGTTTATTAGTTTTATTTTTTGTTTTCTTATTTCAAGTAAGCGCACGAAGATACAAAAAATGCCTTTATATCCGTGATGAATAATAAAAAAAATCGTTTATTTCTCCATTTTCATTCTGACAATCTCTATTTTTGTTGCATTCCTCTTTAGTATTTTAAATTTATAAGGTCCAATCTCCACAATCTCCCCCTGTTGTGGTATAGTTTTATGATGATACAAAATATATCCTGCTATAGTCTGATATTCATCAGATTCAGGTATCTCCAAATCATACATCTCATTTATTTTCTCTATTTCCAATCGTCCCGAGAAAAGGTACTCATTTTCACCAACTTTCTGTGATACATAATTACGAATATCGTGCTCATCTTCTATATCACCACATATTTCTTCAAGGAGGTCTTCTAATGTAATAATACCACTGGTCCCGCCGAATTCGTCTATCACAACAGCAATACTTCGTTTCTGCTGCATCAAGCTTTTCATCAATTTCGATGCCAACATAGTTTCAGGCACTTGCAAAATAGGTTTTATATGAACACGCCAATCTACTGATTGCTTAAACATTTCAGAAGAATGTATATAACCAACTATATCATCAATATTCTCTTTATAAACAATTATTTTAGAAAGGCCTGTCTCTATAAAAGTCGATATAAGTTCTTGCCTCATTGTCTTATCCCTGTCTACAGCAACAATTTCGTTTCTGGGTATCATACAATCTCTTAACTTGACATTAGAAAAGTCTAAGGCATTCCGAAATATCTTCATTTCAGTCTCGACTTCCTGCTCATTATCTGCTTCATCAATACTTTGCTGTATGAAAAAATCAAGGTCGACTTTGCTCATTGCATTCTCTTCCTGATGGTTTGATATTTTAACCCCACTTAGCCACAACACTCCTTTTGAAAACAAAGATGTCAATTTCGAAAGAGGATATAAAATCAAATATATCGGATACACAGGTAATGCAAAAAAACGAAGTACCGAATTCGGATTTATACGAAATAAAGTTTTAGGAAAAAATTCGGCAGTCAACAAAATAAGCAAGGTCGATAACAATGTTTGGCTTAACAAAACAAATATATCATTATCATATATATAAGACAATACAGGAGAAAGTAATTCAGCCATGCCAATACCATAAATCACTAATGCAATATTATTACCCACCAACATAGTAGAAATAAATTGTTCCTGATGATGATAAAACAAATTCAACACTCGGCCCAAAAGAGTTTCCTTCTTCATATCCAGTTCAAAACGAACCCTATTGGACGATACAAAAGCAATCTCCATCCCTGAAAAAAAGGCTGAAAAAATCAAAGATACCACTACAATCCAGACAATAGCCGTCATTGAGCTCCTCCTTCCTGTTTAGGTGCATAATGTTTAGCATTATTTCGAGCAGCCATACGAGCACTATCATTTTTTTGAGAAGACTGAGCTTCGCCTTCTTTCATAGGAAAAATTCCATTAGTCTGTTTTATTGTATAACGCGTCATAGATTCATTAGAAACGAAACCCTTCCCTTCGATTATTTTATCAACTCGCTGAATATGAATATCACTATCCGAATAGATTTCTTGTTTGCGTTGGTTCCAAAACAGTTGTTGAGTAAGGAATATTTCATCTTTCACATTTTCCATACGAACATTACCATTCAATTCCCATAATTGCTTATTCTTATGATAAATAGCTGTATCTCCAATAATAAAAGCTTCTGTCTTAAAAAGTGAATCAAATTGCTCGACATATATTCCTTGAGGAAAATACCAATACGGCTCATCTGCATTCTCAAACATCAGCCATTCTTTAGCAACTATTTTATAACGAGTTATACCCGAATCCGAAATCATTGTAGTCACATCAAGTGTACGCAGAGTAGGAACTTTCTTAATATCGGTAAACCCTTTAACTACTTCATTTTTTATTTTTTTCTCACATGAAGAAAAGAAAACAGATACAAAAACTGCGACAGACAACGCGACATATATACCTGCCAACGTCTTATTTCGAGTATATGTTGTAAATTCAGAATTACCCATTCACTTAGATTTTGCCTCTTTTCAAAATAATTCACTATAAAAGGCAATATTTTGATTACAAATTTAGCGAATTCATGATATAGAATCTAATATTTATATCAAAATTTAATAGATCCAACTATTTTCAAACTTCATTCCATAGCTTAATTATAACAAAATAAAAATAACTCGCTATTTTTTTAAAGTACATTCCATATCTCCACTTTACACCTCATTATTACCCTCAATAATGAATTAGATTCACAAATAAATAATAGCTAATCAAAAACTTTCGTCTACTTAAAACAGCAAATAATACATTCCAAAATTCAACAAATATTTAGCCTTTATTTATAAAAAATATGATTTTGCTCCATAAGAAACAAAATCATATAAAATTTTTATGTAACAATTATACTATTCAAATTTACGTTTAAAAAACCAGAACTCATTAAAAGTAAGACTTACCGAAACTCTTAAATAATTTTCTGTAATCAATGCCTGTGGCGTTGTACGTCGATTAACATATTCAAGTCCAAGATTCACAATAGATTTATCACTCTTAATAGGAAGACCAAAACCACAACTAACTCCTACCTCACGCATATTCATTGAAGAATTCGTAGACGCATCACTCACCTTCAAATAAGACTGGTTATAAAAAGCTCCTAAACGATATCGTATCCGTTTTAAATAATTACGAGAAAGAATATTAGGGATGTATTCACCTCCAACAGCGACTTTTATCCGATTATTTAAAGTATCGGTACGACCTGCATAGCGAGTATCTTTCCAATCCTGAAAAGTAACATCAGCCCCCACCGTAAACAAATTATCTCGAGAATAAGTAAATCCAAGACCATATGTCGAAGCTATCTCATAATTACCCTTTAATGAAGTGGTATCCGATTTCTCGACTTGAGATGCTGTAGATGAAGAGGAACTACTATAAACTTGCTCTGTCCTATACTCATGTCCCAACAAAGCTTTCTTAGGAGAATAAACTGCCCCTATAGTAAACTTATCTTTTTCATTAATTTTATAAGTATATTGAGCTCCAAATTCAACATGAAAATCTGACACATGGAGTTTATTTTCAATTATTCCGTCAATCGTATTCTGGTTACTCGGTATAATATAATTATCATGTACTATATTTCCAAAAAGATAGCTGATATTAGCTCCTAAAGAAAATCCTTTGTAAACATTTACACTCACTCCTGCATAAGCTTGATTTATACCACCTTCTCCTAATTTTGATTCCGAGCCATTATTAATCGTCCCTCCATAACTGTAACCCACATAAGAAAAAGGCAACAAACCTAAACTGGCAGCAATATTTTTTCCTAAAGGAAACTGCATTGCTATATATTCAAGATTTCCATTTATTTGAGATTCTTTCGCCCCAGTAGGAATCTCTTTCATCCAAACATTTTGAAGATTTACTCCAAAATCAAACAAAAACGTCAAAGAATCCATTGCTGCATAAGAAGCTGGGTTTTTCACATTTATCTGACGAGCCGAACGCAAGCCATACCCAATTCCTCCCATCGCACGGCCCATACCAAATGAATTATCATCTAGAATACCGTATCCGTAACGTGAATAAGGAGAGTTTGTATTATTCTGGGCCATTATCCCAATACTGTAAAGAGCACCAATAAGCGCAATAATTATGACTTTATTTTTCAACATTATAATATAGTATTCTATTCAAACCTTTTATTACGATATTTTTATCTACAAAGATGGGAGTTTTTAACCGTTCGGCAAATAAAAAAGCGTCTCCGCCCGTTAAAAAAATCAAAAGCCCAGGATATTTATGGGTCAAATCTCGTATATACCCCTCTACTTCATAACATGCTCCTCGAATTACACCCGCACGAATAGCCGCAAACGTATCATCTCCCAAAAAAGGAATATCTCCCTCAAATGAAACCAAAGGCAAACGTCCCGTAAACGTATGCAAAGCCTTAAAGCGCATTTGTATTCCAGAAGCAATATTCCCCCCTACAAAAAGCCCGTCAGCCAAAAGTAAATCATATGTAATAGCCGTTCCTGCGTCAATTACCAATATAGGCACTCCCGGCTTTTCATAATAAGCCCCTACTACTCCGGCTATCCGGTCTAAACCTAGAGTATTAGGAGTACGATATCCTATACGTATAGGCAAGCGACTGTCAGATGAAAATAGATGAAACATCGGTATTCGATTTCGAAAAAAATCTACATGCTCATCACATTTACGAGCCACAGAAGAATATATACAAGCTTCAATATCATAACCAGATAAAAAATCTTCTATGACCGGCTCATTCCAAGTATCATAAGTAATCAATGTTTCAAGTGCAAAAGCATTGAAGACTGCTAACTTTATCGTTGTATTTCCTTGATCAATGATTAAATTCACTTGTTTCAAAATTTTGCGCACAAAGGTACAAATAATGATGAACAATCAACAAGAAATTCCTCCCAATACGTAAATTTTCCCGATATTTAATGCAGAATAATACACAAAATTAATTCCTATCTATAAAAATGTGAGAAATATTTAAACATAACCTTAAAATGAAACGATTACTTTCGCAAACAAAAAAGATTATGTACGTTTGTAAAAATAATTTATCGACAAAAAATGAAAAAAAGGTTACTTAAATATAGAATATTTGCACAAAAGCATCTATCTTTGGTTAAAATTCTTGCCCTTACTTTTATCATTATTATGATATTTGTCGATGATAACAGCTTTTTACAAAGTTTTGCTTATAACCGTAAAATACGACAACTAAAGGGAGATATAGAACATTACCAACACGTAATAGACGAAAGTAACCGCCGCTTGAATGAATTACGCTCAAACAGTGAAAACTTAGAAAAATTTGCTCGAGAACAATATCTAATGAAAAAACCAAACGAAGACATTTATATTATAGAAGTAGAAAAAAACAATAATGAACAATAAGACCCGTAATACGATTTTTCTTTTATCTGCCATATGTGTATTAATAGCCGCAGCATTATATATTACTGGATGGTTTGCTGTACCATATATTTTTGCATTAGGAGCTGCAGGAATCGCTGTCTGTCGTTTGACATTCCGTTACGAAGGTACCAATTTTAGACTCAAACGGCTCTACCGAATGGAAACTCTGTCTGCCCTATTATTGGTCGCAGCCTCTTATTTTATGTTTAAAACTCGTACAGAATGGATTCTCCTTTTAACCGTTGCAGCCATATTACAACTGTACACTGCAATTCTTATTCCCCAAATAATAGAAAAAGATTCGAAACAATAAAAGCACTACACAAAATTTACATCCCTCTCTCTAAAAATATTCCCCCAAATATATAATTGACTACACTTAAAAATAAATGTAGATTCTCCATAGTAAAGTCTACATTTGTTTAAAATTAACTACATTTGGGTATTGTATTTTACAGCTCCCCCCTTTAACTTGCATTCTCATAATAACACATATAACAATAAAATGAGAAAGAAAAGTTTTATCAACAAAATTTTGCAGAATACTCGTAAACCTGAGGGCTTCTTCGGAAGAATGATTCTACGAGGAATGAATATAGGTCATTCTAAACTATCCCTATGGGGAATGTCTCAATTAAATTGGCAAGTAAACTGGAATGTATTAGATATCGGTTGCGGAGGAGGAGCAAATCTAGAAAAGATGCTGGAATACTGTCCAAAAGGAAAAGTTTACGGTTTGGATATATCACCTGAAAGTGTACTTTTCGCCCAAAAGAAAAACAAAAAATTTTTAGGGACTCGTTGCTTTGTCCACATAGGAAGTGTAAACAAACTTCCATACGAAAATGAGATGTTCAATGTAGTAACAGCTTTTGAAACTATTTATTTTTGGGATGATTTAAATCTCTCGTTTACAGAAATCGCCAGAGTACTAAAAAAGAACAACTATTTTCTTATCTGCTGCGAAATGAGTGACCCCAACAATGAAACATGGACCAGCCGAATTGATGGAATGATTGTACATCCAGCACACCAATTAGAATCAATACTTCAAAAATGTGGATTTACTAACATTATTATACATCATCGAAAAAAAGAAAACCTATGTATTATCGCACAAAAGGCTTAACCAAATGGATTTACAAAGAGAAAAAACTATACAGAAATTCTACCTAAAATAGAATCTCTATATAGCATAGAGCACATTCCTCTTTGTTCCTCATTAATGCCATAATTAAATATGAATGAAATCAAAAAGATTATAAATAAAGCCAGACAAAAAGTAATTTTACACAAACAAATCCAATCTATCTCAATCGCAGGCATTTTCCAAATCGCAATACTTTTTTAAGGTAATATACCGTATGCCTAAAACTATCCATACAGAAAGGACAAATGGAGCCGTCAATGTAGTAACATCTAAATTCATGCCAATTACTTGCAATATAATCGAAAGAAATACTGATAATGTTGCAAATACGATTCCCGTTTTTGACCGATCTCCTATAGCAATACAACAAAGTACTCCATTGTACCCCAACATCCCCGTATTGAACGCAGAATAATCGTCTTTACACCACAAAACCATCATCAATGGAATTACAGCCCCTAAAATCGCATATATAGCATTTATCCGAGAATTTATAAAAATACCTATCAAAAAAAATAATCCTGTAAGTACACTATTTCCTTGCAACATAACTTGTCCCATATTCAAACTAAAAGCTCGAAACAAATCAGCAGATTGTTCTATAACTCCAGAAACAGAAGATAAAAATAAAAACGGACACAAATAATGACAACTTATCAATAACAACCAAATTGTAATAATAAAAGGGGCTGTAAAACCAGGTAATTTTTCTTGACGACTAAACAAATTAGTTACCCAAGTTGAAAAGCATGAAGCCAATATCAATAGAAATATAGAAATAAAATTTATTTTCATAAATACCCCAATCGCTATACCTACTAATGTACCATTAAAACCATACAGACCATTTCGTATATCATCTTTAGAATAGCCTGCTAACAGAGCCATTAAAGTACTTACAACATTACCGGCCAAAGCCAAAAAAGCTAAAAGCAAAGAATTACATGCAATACCTATCAACATTAACAATCCAGAAAATGCATTATTTTGAAACATTACTTGCCCAATTCCTCGGCCTATTATCAACAATATTTCTTTACTCATATTTTGAAATTTGACCACAAAAATATACAAAATTAAAATCTAATTATATCTACAGTAAATATATCTGAAAAGAAAAATTTTTATTTCTTTTTCCATTATTAATTTTCAATATCTCAAAACCTAAACCAATTTCAGAATCCATTATATACTATCGCATTTTTCATTACTTTATATTTATCAATTTTTAGTGCATATTTTAGAAAATAGAACAAACATACCTTATACATCAATTGTTCGTATAATAACATAGTATTTATTAAAAGTATAAGAATATGAAAAAAATCATTTTGTTGGCAATAGCCGGAGCTGCTGTTGGTGCAGCGGCTTTTATCGCTTGCAACCAAAACTCTAACTGCAAGCTAAAAAGGAAAATACATAGTACCCGTAAATCCTTTGACAAAGCTATCAACAAAGCTTCTGGACAAGTTGAGAAAGGTATGAAAAAAGCTTTGGATAAATGGGAAAGCACTAAAGAAGCAATTAACGAACAAACCGAAAATCTCAATGCTGCAGTAGAGAAGGCAAGTCAAAAAGTCAAAAAATAAATACCCAGATTAACTGGCTAAAAACATAAGCGATTCACCAAAATTCCCGGACAAAAAATATATAACAATTTTTTATCCGGGAATACTTTTCTATTTCATATATAATACATCATTACATTATGAAAAATATCAAACGTCATAAAAGTTTGTCAACCTTCTTTCTATTTAGATTTAGGCCGATAAAATAACGTTGCCAACCACAAAACAAGTATTGCTCCTATAACAGATGTTATAAGACTACCAATAATACCTGTAGCCGTAATCCCGAACAGACCAAATACCCAACCTCCAAGAACACCTCCTACCACTCCAAGAATAAGATTGATAACTAAGCCAAAGCCTCCACCTCTCATAATAGTTCCAGCTAAATACCCAGCAACAATACCAATAATAATATACCAAAGAAAATTCATAATTCCATTATTTTTTAAGTAAAACAATCTATTGAATTCTTTTCCTAAAAGAAAATCCTATATTAAATAACAAATAACCATACTTAAAGTTGAAATAATAGCATATCTATTCGTCATCTACAATACCTAACATAAAAAAAAGTATTCGTCTGACCGGATATCTTACTCCCCAATAACAATAAAAAATTAGAGCACTATCCAGTCTTCACTTGAAAAATTAACAATATATATTTTTGATGTTGTGGGGGTTGGAAAAGAATTTTTTTATGTTTTTCTTGTTTTAGGGTTATTCTCTCTTAATCGCCTTTTTTATTATTTCCATAAGTCTATATCGGGTTTCAGACGACTATCAACATTAATGGCTCTTCTCTTTATTTTTAAACCCTCTGTTCTGAAATTTACTTTTAAGAAAAAACTAAAAAAAGAAAAATAAACTTTTACCAGAAATATGACTATACTCTCTTTCTCTTAATATGCAAATCTACCGCATCATACTTCAATTGCCATTTTCGGACCTACAATATAATTATCTTTATTATTAAATATCAACAATACCAACAAAGACATAGGTATACATAGGTTCACAAGTATCAGCAATACACAAAAACTGCTCGTCCTATCTATCAGTATAAGCAATATACTCACTTATCTTTATCAATATTGTTCTCGCCATTCATCAAGTCTTTTTCTTCCTCTCTTATGCATATAGTCTAAAACAAAAATAAAAGAACACAGCTGGCCAATACGAGTACTATATTTACCAGCTGTGCCTTTCACTTATTTTTTTAACGCAGCAATACTCTCTTCCAAAGATTTTATCTTACTTTCTGCATCAGATTGCTTTTTCCGTTCATTTTCAACAACCTGCGCAGGAGCATTACTTACAAAACGTTCATTACCCAACTTCGCTTTCACAGACTTTAAAAAACCTTGTAAATATTTCAGTTCTTCTTCTTGTTTTTTAAGTTCAGCTTCGATATCTATGCTATTACCTAAAGGTATCGCATACTCAGTAGTCCCTACTAAGAAAGCAGCAGCAGTAATATCTTTTTCCGTAACCCGAATGATAGCTGATATATTAGCAAGTTTAGTAATAACTGAATCATAATCTGTATTATGTTCTCCAACAATTTGCAATTCCAAGGCCTCTTTATTAGGAATATTCTTTTGTAAACGAATAGTACGAACACCCGAAATCACCTCTTTCACAGATTCAAATCCCGAAACTAAAGCTTCATCAATCGGTTTCACAATCGGCAATTGCTCAATCATAATGCTTTCATTATCCTTACGAGAGACAATATGCTGCCACAATTCTTCGGTAATGAACGGCATAAACGGATGCAACAACTTAAGCAATATATCAAAAAATTGTAAAGTCGACTCATAGGTATATTTATCAATAGGCTGTTGATAAGCAGGTTTAATCATCTCCAAATACCAAGAAGAAAATTCATCCCAAAACAACTTGTACACAGTCATCAAAGCCTCTGATAAACGATACTTACCAAACAAATCTGCAATTTCATCCATTGCTCGGTTCAATAAAGAATCGAACCAACGTACAGCGATAGCAGCCGACTCCGGTTGCAACAGATTATCATCGACAGCCCATCCTTTTACAAGCCTGAAAGCATTCCATACCTTATTATTGAAATTACGACCTTGCTCACACAATGCATCATCAAATAAAATGTCATTTCCTGCCGGAGCAGACAACATCATCCCCATGCGCACCCCATCGGCACCATATTTTTCTATCAATTCAAGAGGGTCAGGTGAATTACCTAATGATTTGGACATTTTCCGTCCGATTTTATCTCGCACGATACCAGTAAAATAGACATTTCTAAAAGGTTTATCCTTTTCATATTCATAACCGGCCATAATCATACGCGCTACCCAGAAAAATATAATATCAGGACCCGTTACCAAATCACTGGTAGGATAATAATACTTTATTTCTTCATTACCAGGATTATTAATTCCGTCAAATAAAGATATCGGCCACAACCAAGAAGAAAACCAAGTATCAAGACAATCTTCATCTTGGTGCAAATCACTCATTTGCAAAGCAAAATTCCCGCTTTTTTCCCGAGCTAATTTCAATGCTTCTTCTTCTTTAGCAGCAACTACATATCCGCCTTCAGGCAAATAATAAGCCGGAATACGGTGTCCCCACCATAATTGGCGACTAATACACCAATCTTTAATATTCTCCATCCAGTAACGATACGTATTTTTATACTTGGACGGATAGAATTTTATATCATCATTCATTACAGCCTCTAAAGCAGGTTTTGCTAAATCAGACATTTTCAAAAACCATTGCATGGAAAGCTTAGGCTCAATGACAACATTTGTCCGTTCAGAATAACCGACTTTATTTGTATAAGCTTCTACCTTTTCAAGTAAATCGGCTTTTTTCAAATCTTCTTCTATCTGTTTACGTACCTCAAAACGGTCCATACCTATATACAGACCGGCAGCTTCACTCAACGTTCCATTATCATTAAAGATATCTATACTTGGTAAATTATATTTCTCTCCCAACATATAATCATTCACATCGTGAGCTGGGGTTACCTTCAAACATCCGGTACCAAATTCTATATCTACATAATCATCCTCTATAACAGGAATTATCCGATTCACTAAAGGAACTATGACTTTCTTACCTCGAAGATGTTTATTCTTAGGGTCATTCGGATTAATACACATTGCCGTATCTCCCATAATAGTCTCAGGACGGGTAGTAGCAACAATAGCATATCCATCTTCCCCTTCAATCTTATATCGAAGATAAAACAACTTGCTATGTTCTTCTTTATAAATAACCTCCTCATCCGAAAGGGCTGTCAGAGCTTTAGGATCCCAATTTACCATACGTACTCCTCTATATATCAGCCCTTTGTTATAAAGGTCGACAAATACTTTAAGAACACTCTCCGACCGCTTTTCGTCCATTGTAAAAGCCGTACGGTCCCAGTCACACGATGCTCCAAGCTTACGCAACTGCTTTAAAATAATACCACCGTGAGTGTCAGTCCATTCCCATGCATGTTTCAAAAACTCATCACGGGTCAAATCTGTCTTTTTAATACCTTGGGTTGCTAATTTATTTACGACTTTAGCTTCCGTTGCAATCGAAGCATGATCTGTACCCGGTACCCAACAAGCATTCTTACCTGTCATTCTTGCCCGACGTACCAGAATATCCTGAATAGTATTATTCAACATATGCCCCATATGCAACACACCTGTCACATTAGGAGGAGGAATAACAACCGTATAAGGCTCTCGCCCATCAGGTCTCGATTTAAAATACCCATTTTTCAACCAATATGCATACCATTTTTCTTCTACATCAGCAGGATTATACTTCGTTGCTATTTCATTCATATATCTTCTTTTATTATTTTCAATTTAGAAAACCGGCACTATATACACGATTTATTTTCAAAAAATTTGATACAAAGGTACAAAATTTTCAGCAGAGAATTAAGATAAATTTCAGAGAAATTATTTGGAAAATAGCCTCATATAGACCTATTTTTGCTTTTAAATATAAATATAGAATTCGATGAAACTCAAAAGATACCTGATTTTTCTTTTTCTACTTACATTATGCCTAATCACACAAGCGCAACAACACCCCAAACGCGAATTTAGAGGAGCATGGATACAAACTGTATATCAATCACAATACAGTACAATGAGCCGAGATGCCATGCAAACCTATTTCACAAATATGCTTGACCAATTACAGCAAACGGGTATTAACGCTATCATTTTTCAAGTCAGGCCAATGGCTGATGCTTTTTATCCATCCAAACTTGAGCCGTGGAGCCGATTTCTGACAGGTACACAAGGCGTTGCATTAGTGCCCAAATGGGATCCACTAAAATTCCTGATAGACGAATGCCACGCCCGTAATATGGAATTGCATGCATGGCTCAACCCTTACCGAGTAAGTAGCAATATAAATGAACCATTGGCATCAAACCATATTTATTTCAAGCATCCTGAGTGGTTTGTTCAATATGGGAACGGTATTTATTTCGATCCTGGATTGCCTCAATCAAGAGAATTCATCACAAAGGTTGTCGACGACATCGTTGCCCGATACGATATAGATGCAATACACATGGATGATTATTTTTACCCCTACCCGATTAATGGAATGCCATTCCCCGATGATAATAGTTATGCCCGCTATAATAATGGCATGAATCGTAATGACTGGCGCAGAAATAATGTAAATCTTCTAATTAAAAAATTACATCAAACTATACAACACCGTAAACCATGGGTACGCTTTGGCATAAGTCCGTTCGGAATATATCGGAACATCCATAATGATGCAAACGGTAGCGAAACCAAAGGTCTACAAAATTATGACGACTTATATGCAGATGTACTTCTATGGACACAAAAAGGATGGATAGACTATATGATGCCACAATTATATTGGGAAATAGGACACAAAGCCGCATGTTCCGAAACTTTAATTTATTGGTGGAACCGCCATTCCAACGGAAGACATATGTACATCGGACAAGATGTAAAACGTACGATGAATGCTGCTGATATAAATCCTAATTTTACACAATTGAATCGTAAAATGCAATTAAGCCGTTATCTTGACAATATATCTGGAATATGTTTTTGGCCTGGTTACGAACTGATAAACAACTATAAAAACATAAGTGGCATATTACGAAACGATTATTTTTCATCACCAGCACTCATTCCAGCTTACACGTTTATTGATGCAAAAGCGCCAGAAGAAGTAAAAAAACTAAAAACAAGATGGACATCACAAGGCTATGTTCTGGAATGGAAACGCCGGAATACACGAGATGAGATGCAAAAACAAATATATTTTTGTATATATCGTTTTAAAAAAGGAGAACCGATAGATTTGTCGAATGCAAACAATCTTGTTGCTATTACTCGTGAAACAGGCTATGTATTGCCTTACCAAAAAGGGAACAAAGAATATACTTACGTTGTAACTGCTGTCGACCGTATGCACAATGAAAGTATAAAAGGAACGAAAAAGAAAATAAAATTATAATACAAGCCTATTTCTATTACCCAACAGTTTAAAAAACAAATTAGAAAGAACTATTTCTGTAAGTTTTTGTTTTCTAATAAAAAACTTACAGATTATGTTAATTTTACTCTCTCCTACCCGAACAATGGACATGTCAACCCCGGTTCCGACTGACTGTCCTCCAGCTACAATACCACATTTTCTAAACGAAGCCAAACAAATAGCCAAAGGTATGAAAGAGCTATCGTCCGAAAAATTGGCAAAAGAAATGAAACTCAACCCTTCTTTGGCAAAAAATAGTTATATTGCTTATCAACACTTCGGAACACCAAAGAACCCTTCAAAACCTGCAATATTAGCTTACGCCGGGAACCTCTACAAAGAATTAAATGCTTATAATTTCGATAAAACTGATTTTGAATATGCCCAGAAAAATGTACGTATCCTATCAACTTTGTATGGGTGGATAAAACCTCTAGATAAAATTGAAGTATATCGGATGATGCTCCAAATGCACGTACCCGGTATAAGTAAAGGAAATCTATATAATTTCTGGCGTCCCAAACTAACACCTTTTTGTATTGATGATACTCTCAAACACAATAGAATACTTATAAATCTGGCATCTAACGAAATCCTTAAAGCTCTTGATTCCATTTCTTTAAACAAAAATATACGAGTAATCAATCTTATTTTCAAAGATTATCGTAACGGAAAACTACAATCATTCCAAATTTACTCAAAACAAGCTCGAGGAAAAATAGCCAGATATATCATCAAAAATAAATTATATAATCCTGAAGATTTAAAACATTTTACGGAAGATAAGTATCATTACAATGGTCATCTTTCTTCTGAAAATCAATATATATTTACACGTTAATATGAAAACAAAAAAACTGGAAATTTGGAAAATTATAGCCATTGCCATCGCAATTATATTGATGATGTATTGGCTATTTGCCGGAACACTAATTGAAGAAGACTCTAACGAAACAGACTTTCCTTCAGATATAATAGAACAGAGTGACAATTAATTGTCAATAAGACACTTATAGGGAATAACATAAAAATATAAATAATGTAAAATCGTTAAACAAATAGTTTTATTTATTTGTTTTCGTGACAAAATAGATGTAACTTTATTACATCTAAAGTTCCTTTACATATAAACTTTTATGTTATGAAAGCACTTACAATTGCCGAAAATGCCGGGAGAATATGGCGTGTGCTTGAAGAGACATACACGATCACTTCTACCCAAATGATGAAAAGACTGGAACTGGACGACGTTGCAATGTTTGCAGCTATCGGGTGGTTAGCGCGGGAAAAGAAAATTTTCTGCTGCGAAAACAGAGGAGAATGTTATATTAGTAACAAACGTCCTCTTGATTTTTTTAGTTTTGGATAATCGATTTACAAATGCCTCTGCATTTAAACTTAGACAAAAGCACCTTATTTAAAAAAGGTGCTTTTTTATTATTATCAAACCAATAGACCAAACTATATTAAAACAAAGTAATTATAATTTAAAAAGGCTGTTTCTCACGAGACAGCCTTCCTAAACTTGAAATATATCAAAAACAAGAAAGAGGATAATGCTTATTCAAAGGAACAAGCAAGGATAATAATACCAATGAAACACACAAAAAACAAGAATATATTATCTTTCTAACCAAATTTTTATTCTCAACAGAAGACTCTAAATAAACTCTTTTATTCTCTTCTTATCAGATTGCTCTGTAGAAAGTTGTCTTCCACGAACTGGCCCATTGAAACCCTCGTTCTGCACATAAAACATATCTTTATCCCACTTTGTTCTACAATAACCCAAATTTAACATATAAAAACATTATTATTTATATAAACACTTTTGTAATATTATTGTAATATTATTGCAATAAAAATGTCATTGCCGCTTCAACCAATAATATCTACTTTTGACAAAAAATATAATTATCTAATTGATACTATTTTATGGAGTCTTTATCTTTTATACAATGGTGCCTTGATAATCTGAATTATTGGACTATTACTTTATTGATGACTATCGAAAGCTCATTCATCCCTTTTCCCTCAGAAATCGTTGTCCCTCCTGCTGCTTATAAAGCTGCGGCTGGAGAATTAAATATTTGGTTGGTCATTTTATTTGCTACCATCGGGGCAAATATTGGTGCACTAATCAATTACTATTTAGCATTATGGGTAGGAAGGCCATTGGTATATAAATTTGCAAATAGCCGTATTGGAC
Organism: Coprobacter secundus; assembly: GCA_000803105.1. GTDB lineage: Bacteria > Bacteroidota > Bacteroidia > Bacteroidales > Coprobacteraceae > Coprobacter > Coprobacter secundus. The sequence continues at coordinate 243,178 of JTDA01000005.1, read as the reverse complement.
ACATGTGCCTTATTGACGAAGCATCAGTTGCTAAAGCTGAACGATATTTCGATGAAAATGGTCGTATATCAACGTTTATCGGGCGTTTAGTACCCGCTGTACGTCAACTCATATCAATACCAGCAGGACTAGCCAGAATGAAACTATCCACATTCCTACTCTATACAACTTTAGGAGCCGGTCTCTGGAACGGAATATTAGCAGCTATAGGTTATTATCTTGAATCTGTAGTACCCCAAGACCAACTCATGGCTAAAGTATCTGAATATAGCCAAGAAATAGGCTGGGTATTTATTGCTATAGGTATTTTTGTTTTAATATTCCTTGTCTATAAAGGAATGAAAAAAAATAAACCTACAAAATAAACTCTTAAAAAAATATTTATTTCCCTTCTTCTAAAAAAGGATATACTCTCCGAAATTAATAAAAGCAAAAAAGCAAGTTTACACTTGCTTTTTTGCTCTCAAAACATCTATATAATATTTTTATAATGGCATATTTCCATGTTTTTTAGGAGGGTTACTTTTATTCTTATTCTGAGCCATCTCAAGAGCCTGAATCAGTTTATAACGGGTCTGCTTAGGTAGAATAATTTCATCAATATAGCCTAATTCCGCCGCTTTATAAGGATTAGCAAAATTAGCTTTATAATCTTCAATGGCTTGCATTTTAGTATTGGCATCAGCATGACGATAAAGAATATTTACTGCCCCTTCAGCTCCCATAACCGCAATTTCAGCCGTTGGATACGCTAAATTAACATCGGCACCTGTTTGTTTGCTGGACATTACAATATAAGCACCACCATAAGCTTTACGAGTAATCAATGTTACCTTAGGGACTGTAGCCTCAGCATAAGCATATACAATTTTTGCTCCATGGCGAATAATCCCATTATGTTCTTGCGTACACCCAGGAAGAAATCCCGGCACATCCTCAAACGTCACTAAAGGTATATTAAAGCAGTCACAGAAACGAATAAAACGGGCAGCCTTATCTGATGCATCAATATCCAGAACTCCTGCCAGATAAGCTGGTTGGTTAGCAACAATACCTACAGGTCGTCCTCCAAGGCGAGCAAAACCAATAACCACATTTTTAGCAAAATGGGGCATCACTTCAAAGAAATAATGATCATCGATAACTGTCTCTATAATATCTTTTATATCATAAGGCATATTGGGGTCAGCAGGGACAACTGTCTGCAAACTTTCTTCTTCACGACGAATATCATCTGTAGAAGCTTTTATTGGAGCATCCTCCATATTATTTGATGGTAAAAAGCTAAGCAATTCACGAATTCCCATCAAAACTTCCTCTTCACTATTTCCCATAAAATGAGTTACACCACTTTTACTACTATGAGTATAAGCTCCTCCCAACTCTTCCTTATTTACCTCCTCATGAGTAACAGTCTTCACTACATCCGGTCCTGTCACAAACATATGGCTTTTATCCCGAACCATAAATATAAAATCTGTAAGAGCTGGAGAATAACAGGCTCCTCCTGCACAAGGGCCCAAAATAGCCGAAATCTGAGGAACTACACCTGAAGCCATTGTATTCTGATAAAAAATACTGGCATATCCCGTCAGACTTTCCACTCCTTCTTGAATACGAGCTCCACCTGAATCATTTAAAGCGATAATAGGAGCTCCATTTTGCAATGCCAAAGACTGCACTTTCACAATCTTTTGGGCATTAGTAGAACTCAATGAACCTCCATATACAGTAAAATCATAAGCATAAACATAGACTAATCGCCCATCTATCTTACCATATCCAGAAACAATACCATCCCCCGGAATTTTGGTCTTATCCATCCCAAAATTAGTACATCGATGTACTACAAACTTATCAAATTCAACAAAAGTCCCCTTATCGAGGAGAACCTCGATACGTTCTCGTGCTGTCATTTTTCCCGATTCTCTCTGCTTTTGTAATTTATCGAGACCTCCACCCAATTCGGCCATCTTATCTTTCTCGATAAAAGCTTCATATTTTTTTTCGTTATCCATATTTACATTTCTTCTGTTGAACTTAACTCCAGTTTAACTAACACTTGGTCATTCACTACAGAGTCCCCTTCTTTTACCAAGATTTCTTTTACTGAACAATCAGATGTAACTTTAAAATTGCTCTGCATTTTCATAGCTTCAATGACTAATACTGTATCTCCTGCCGAAAGTTTATCTCCTTCTTTTACAAGTATACTTACAATTTTTCCCGGCATAGGAGACACAATCTTATCGTCTTGTTTATCCTCCTCTTTCTTTCGAGTACGAAGATATTTAGCTTGAGAATCAACAATATCAATAGAATAAGATGAAAAATGAGTATTTACTCGGTAATTTTTCCCCCCTTCGGACTTTATCAGCTCCGCATTATAAGATTGTCCATCATGCAATATAGAACATATTCCATTCTCTGCCATAACCACATCTACTTCATATGATTTGCCATCGATAGTCAATTGCACTTTATTACCATCTTTACTTACGAGTTCAATCTCAGCTATTCGTTTACCTATATGTACCTCCATTACTTTCTGGATTAAATTCTTAATACCCCCTTATGCATACCAAATGCTTTCCATCGACTAATAGGACGATTATCAACTGTAGTAGACGTATTCTCCTCCAAATTCATCAAATAGTCAATATACGCTGCTATCATCGCTATATTTTCAGATTTTTCTTCATTACCCGAAACTCCATGTAATAAAAACTCTGCATTTTTTTCTATAAAATGTGTATCATAGCCACCTTGTACAAAATCAGGGGTATCCATAATACGGCGTAAATACGGAATATTGTTTTTTACCCCCGTTATTTTATACTCATAAAGCACTCGTCGCATCCGTTCGATTGCATATTTACGACAAGTAGCCCAAACTATAAGTTTACCAATCATCGGGTCATAATGTACCGGAATTTCATAACCTTCATATACATAACTATCAATACGAACTCCTATCCCATTTGGTTCTGTTATCTGACGAATAATACCGGGAGATGGCATAAAGTTAAAATCGGTATCTTCTGCACAAATTCGACACTCAATAGCATGTCCACGTTGCATAATGTCACTTTGTTTCAGATGTAAGGACTTTCCATTAGCAATATGTATTTGTTCTTTCACCAAATCCACCCCTAATACCTCTTCTGTAATCGGGTGCTCTACCTGCAAACGGGTATTCATCTCCAAAAAATAGTAATTACGATGCTTGTCCACTAAAAATTCTATAGTACCAGCACCTATATAATTTACAGCCTTTGCCGCAGCAACTGCTTTTTCACCCATATCCTTCCGTAACTCTTCGGTGATAAACGATGATGGACTTTCTTCTACTATTTTCTGATGACGTCTCTGTACCGAACATTCCCTCTCACACAAATGTATTACATTACCATGGGTATCACCTAATATCTGAAACTCAATATGATGAGGTTCCTCTACATATTTCTCAAGATAAGCCGTATCATCTCCAAACGACGAAAGGGCTTCAGATTTAGCATTATTATATGCCTCTGCTACTTCACTTTCGTTATGTATAAGGCGCATTCCTTTCCCTCCTCCTCCAGAAGAAGCTTTTAACATAACAGGATAACCTATTTTATTACATAACTCTATCGCCTCTTCGACATTTCTCAGATTTTCCTGTGTCCCAGGAACTACCGGAACTCCAGCTTCTATCATCCGTAAACGGGCAGATATCTTATCACCCATAACTTCCATCGTCTCCGGTTCAGGACCTATAAAAATAATTCCTTCTTCTCTACACCGACGGGCGAAAGCAGCATTTTCTGAAAGAAAACCATATCCTGGATGAATGGCATCAGCTCCATGCTCTTTAGCGACATTTATAATCTTCTCGATATTCAGATAACTCTCTTTTGATGCTGCCGGACCGATGCAATACGCTTCGTCAGCATAGAAAACATGACGTGCAGTTCTATCAGCTTCAGAAAAAACAGCAATGGTTTTTATCTCCATTTCTTTGCATGAGCGCATCACTCGTACCGCAATTTCACCCCGATTAGCAACTAATATTTTCTTTATCATTCTATTCCTAATTTAGGATTTATTATTTCTATATCAACTCTGAACACAGCATTTACACCGTTTCAGACCGTTATTATAAAATTTGTGATTCCGTGGCATAGAAATTATAAAGAAAGAGGGAAGTACACCCTCTATCTGACTGCTGATGATACACGTCATAGCATTATGCATCATCACACAGGACGAAAACCCGACATATAATAGTATCTTATTCACAATTTTCATTTCCCAATTCTATCCCACGAGAATATAAGAACTGTTGATTTTACAATTAAATAATAATTAAAATCACAACCGAACATGCAGGTCTTCTGACTGACTCCAATTCAAGACGCCTTCCCAACAAGATGCCAGTGACTTCATAATCTTGAACTTCTATAGAGCTTCACAGCAGCGGGACTGTCCGGGAATTTCACCCGATTCCCTTTTCATTGGATTTAAAAAATAAAATTTATCAAATCCAAACCAAATTCGGGCTACAAAGATAACTAATAATTGAGTTTTACAACATTTTTTTTCTGAAATTTGGCTTTCGGGATCTTAGCAATTGCCATATATAAGTCAATAATTTCACTTATCCGGCTCATTCTTCAAGACATACATTAACAACAGTCTCTTATAAATTCGTACTATTATTCTATCTTCTTTTTTAATACAACAATTTCATAAAATAGAATATATAGAATAAAAAATATCTCTAATTTTCTAATATTTTTTACTACATTTCAATATTTTATAATATATATTTATATCTTTGTTCAAATCATGTCAGCCAAGAAAAAACAGTCCTCAATATATATGGATGAAGATTACATTAAAAATCTACAAAAAGGTTCATATTCTGATTTTAATAAACTATATAATCTCTATGTAAACAGATTATATGGATTTGCATATAACCTCACACATTCTTCCGATATGGCAGAAGAAATAGTTCAAGAAGTATTTTTGAAAGTATGGCAAATTCGAGAACATATATCGCCTGACTATTCATTTCATTCTCTCCTTTTTACTATTGCTAAAAACAATTTTTTAAATAGTCTTAGAAAACAAATTTCATCATGTTCCTATGACGAATACACTGCTCATTTTAACAGTATCTCCTACTCCGAAAACACAACAGAAAATGATATTGCATTCAAAGAATTAAACGATAAAATAATACAAGCCAAAGAAAAATTAAGCCATCGACAAAAAGAAATATTTGAAATGAGTAAAGAAAAAAATTTATCAAACCAAGAAATAGCCTCTCGTTTACATATTTCCGAACAATCGGTAAGAAATCAATTAAGTTGTGCACTCAAAGTTTTAAAAGAAGAGCTCATAAAAATAGGTCTATGTTTTATTTTTATTTACATGAATGGACCCAAATACTAAACAAAGTTAATAATTACATACACACGTGTTACACAACATTACATTCTGTGTATTGCTTTATAAACAAACAGAGTCAATGTTCAATATGAAAGAACAAGAAAAAAACATACTCGAAAAATATATCCAAGGCTCAATTAATGAACTTGAATATAACGAACTCAAACAAATAGTTATAACTGGAGAAGATAAAAAACTCCTCGAAATGATAGATACATGTTATCATAAAGATACAAATATTTATACCATATCTTCATTTACTAAAGAAACTCTACGTAACGAAATTTGGCAACAAATCAAAAAGGCAAACTACCGTAAGCGTATACAAAAATTTGCAGCTCTCGCTGCTACCATATTATTACCTATATTTATTTTCTCAACCACATATTTCTATTTTCAGGCCGATAAATACAAGCAAAAGCCCAACATTATTACTTCTAATAATGGTCAAAAAGCGGAATTCACTTTGCCTGACGGTACAAGTGTCCACTTAAATAGCGGATCAAAACTATCATACAATTCTGAATATAATGGAAACGTACGAGAAGTTACTCTCGAAGGTGAAGCCTTTTTTGATGTCATCCCCAATAAAGACAAACCCTTCATTGTAAAAACATCCGTTTTCAATATAGAAGTTTTGGGAACTTCATTTAATGTATCCATTTACAATGACGAAAATATTGCCGAGACTACTCTAATAGAAGGCAAAGTAAAACTTACACTAAATGATGCCCAATCACAACCTATTTATCTGACCCCATCTCAAAAATTTGTATATTCCAAAAGTAATAAAAAGGGAAATATATATTTAACTGACGAAGAATATGAATTAGCTTGGAAAAATGGAATATTGATTTTTAAAGCAGAATCTCTTGAAGAAGTATTCCATAAAATGGAACGTTGGTATGGAGTCACAATCCACTATGATAAAAATAATATCATAAACGACCAATTTACAGGAAAATTTAAAGCTCTGACAATACAAGAAATGATGAATATTTTGCGCATGCATTATAATTTAAAATATAAAATCGAAAATAATAACATATATATAATCTAAAAACAAAACAATTATGAAGAACACTGATTATGGCTTATAATAATAAGCCTTAGCGTTAGCTTTGTCCATTCTATGCCGTTCAAAAATTAAAAAAACTTACAAACCAGATTTAGAAGAGGTTTTAAAAAAGGTAATTTATAAAAGAAATTTCTTATGTAAATATACCTGTCCAAAAGCTTCATCAAACTGTTATTGTGCTTTTTAATCATCAAAACAAACAAGTATTATGAAAAATTTTCTATTGTACATCGGTATTCTGATATTTTCATACGCATGTACATCTTCTTCCAACTTTTATATCGAAAACGGGAATACATTTATAGTCATTGACCAACATGCTTCCAATGCAGCAATCTTGGCTGCTCATGAATTACAACACTTTATACAAGAATCATCAGGAATCACATTACCTATTGTAAAAAGTGTCCCATCAAAACATGCTAAACTATTCTGCATAGGGAAAAGCCCATATACTCCCGAACTCGACTCAATCCAGTTCAAAGCACAGGAATATCTTATCAAAATCACTTCCGAAAAAATAATTCTTGCAGGGCAAGATGAGAATAAGAAACATGACAACGGACGCGATAATAACGGAACTACTATCTCCAATGATCGTTTAAAAATAAATTATTCTCAACTAATCAATGACTCTATAGGACATAAAGAAATTACATTACCTTCAATATATGATGCACAAGGTACCTGTTATGCTGTATATGATTTTCTTGAGAAATTCATAGGAATCCGCTTCTACGGTCCTCATCCATTAAATATTGTTATACCTCAAAAAGCCAAAATACAATTTCCTCTTACCGAAATAAGACGTACTCCCGATTTAAAATATAGAGTCGGTACATATTCTTTCGAATGGCCAATGATGAAAGACCAATATTTCAACTCTTCTGGAGAAATGTTCCAACTTTTTTTAAGGAGAATAAAATTCGGTGGTGAAAAATGGGCTGCAAATCATGCATTCTCAAGCTATCAAGACCGTTTTTTGAAAAAAAATCCAAAGTATCCCGAATTATTCGAATCATACCATCCCGAATACTTTGCACAAGGTCGTACTGGAGGTGCACACGAACGACAATTTTGTTATACCAATAAAGCATTCATCCAACAAGTAGCTCAAGATGCACGAGACTACTTTGATGGTAAACCGTTAAAAGGAAATCAAATTGCTTTAGGTGACTATTTTGCTGTAGTACCACTCGATAATGCCAATTGGTGTCAATGCCCTGAATGTAAAAAACAACTTGAAATCGATAAAAACAACATCCGAGGGGAACATTTTAATTGTGGAACAGCTTCCCACTATTTATGGACATTTGTAAATAATGTGGCTAAAGAAGTCAAAAAAACTCATCCAGATAAAAAAATTGCAGCTTTGGCTTATCATGTATACGCTTACTTACCTAAAAACATCACTCTCGAAGACAACATCTCAGTAGCACCTTGCTTACATCCTCGAAACTATTGGGCACCCAAAATGAAGGAAAACGAAACAGACTTTTACAAAGAATGGATTACTGAAAGTAAAAAAAGCGGACGCCCAATCTATTTATGGAATTATCTCTGTTTCCCGACAGAAAGAGGTCTGATACAAAATTTCAATGTATTCCCCGGATTCAATATCCACGAAGTATCAGAACAGATAAAAATGTATGTTCAGGATGGAGTACAAGGCATATTTTTATGTGGCATAGGCGAACAACTCGATTTTTACACAACAATGAAATTATACGATGATGCCACTGCTGACGCCGATAAAATAATTAATGAATTTTTCACTTCTTACTTCGGCAATGCCGCACAACCAATGCAAAATTTCTATCGTAAAATCGAATCGATATACTCCAACCCAAACAACTATCCATCCAATATACAAACAAAAGACGCCCAATTTCACCAAACAGAAGAAATCGCTTGGAAATATTTAGGAACCGATACAGTCATGGAAGAACTCGGCAAACACATTAATGATGCTTTGCAAGCAGCATCTACTCCTATTGAAAAAGCCAGAGTAGAATCTTGGTCCAACGGCATATGGGAATATATGAAAGCCGGAAAAGAAAAATATCTGTTAGCCACTGAAAAATAGAACAAATTATGGATATAAAAAAAATCTTATCTCTGCTATCCCTTTTATTGATCTTTTATTGTTGTACATCAAAAGAAAATCTAAAAGATGAAACAATACGCATTATACCTTTACCCAACTATTACGAATCTCGACCCGGAGACTTTGATATCAGCAAAAATACTACAATCGGCATCGAAACATCTGATTCAAATATGGTTTCATTAGCCCAATATTTCAATGAAAAACTCTCACGTACCACAGGATTCGAACTCCCGATAAAATCCTCCGGAGAAATTATTTTTGAACTTACAGAAAAACCAGACTTAGAACAAGAAGGATATCACGTTTCAGTAACACCTGATAAAGTAAGAATCCATGCAAATACTCATCATGGTATCTTTAATGGCATACAATCATTACTTCAATTGATTCCCATAAATACATCTTCCAAACTTGATAAAAATACTTTATGGAAAATTAGTTGTATTGAAATAAATGATAAACCACGTTTTGCCTGGAGAGGTTTAATGCTTGATGTAAGTCGTCATTTCTTCACAAAGCAAGAGGTGAAAAAATATATTGATTTAATGGCAGAATATAAATTCAACGTTTTTCACTGGCATTTGACCGATGACCAAGGATGGCGCATTGAAATAAAATCTCTTCCTCGCCTTACAGATGTCGGCGCTTGGCGTGCCCCCCGTGTTGGAAACTGGTGGGAAAGAGAACCCCAATCAGCAACAGACACACTTTCCTATGGAGGTTTTTACACACAAGAAGATATACGGGAGGTGATAGAATACGCCCGTAAACGTTTTATCACTGTTGTACCAGAAATAGATGTCCCGGGGCATAGTATGGCATTTCTTACATCATATCCCCAAGTATCATGTACTGGAGGTCCCTTCCATATAAACGTAGGCAATACTTTTTATACTAAAGAAGAAAACTCTCTATGTGCCGGAAAAGATAAAACATACGATTTACTCGATTCTATATTCAGTGAAATAGCCTCTTTATTCCCTTCATCATATATACATATCGGTGGAGACGAATGCTATAAAGGTTTTTGGGAAAAATGCCCCGATTGCCGAAAACGTATGTCTATAGAGAAACTTCAGGATACAAAACAACTACAAAGTTATTTTATAAAAAGGGTAGCTTCCTCTATACAAAGAAAAGGGAAAAAAGTTATCGGTTGGAATGAAATTCTCGAAGGAGGTTTAGCCCCAGAAACCATCGTAATGTCTTGGCAAGGTGTAAAAGGAGGAATAGAAGCTGCCCAACAGGGACATCACGTAATCATGACACCATTCGAACACTGCTATCTTGATCTATACCAAGGAGACCCAGCAGTGGAACCTAACACTTACTCTATGTTAAGATTACAAGATTGTTACAAATTTCAAGTTGTACCTGATAGTATTGACGCATCATTCATTTTGGGAGGACAAGGAAATCTTTGGACAGAATCAGTACCACATTATCGGCAAGTTGAATATATGACTTGGCCCCGAGCAATGGCTATTTCAGAAACATTATGGAATGACACTTGCTCCCGAAATTGGAAATTCTTCACCCAAAGAGTCGAAAAACAATTTACATATCTCGACCAGTTAGGTGTCAACTATTCCCGCAGTCTTTATGATCCTATCATACTGCCTTTTATGAATAGCAATAACCAACTGCAAATAGAACTAAAAACAGAGATTGAGGGACTTGATATCTTTTATTCATTTGACAATACAATTCCCGACATCTATTCCAACCTATATACAGGAATCCTTTCTGTACCTAAGAATGCTTCTATGCTAAAAGTTGTCACTTATAAAGGTCAACAACAAATGGGAAAACAAATCAACTTAACTATAGATGAACTAAAAAAAGAATAGTTGAAAATAATAAATAACCTGTTTTATAACATAAAAAAATAAATGTTACAAATTGGAATTATATGTGTATTACTATTTGAACGGCAAGAATAAATAATCTGAGATTTTTAACTCGAATATGTAAACCTATATGAAAATCACAAACAATGAAATACTTTAAATCAATATGGAAACCTGCTCTATTACGTACAGCTTTATTTCTATTTATTCTGAATGGAAGTATCTTAAACGTCATTGCCCAGGAACCTAAATTATCAATCAGCCTGAACAAAGTAACAATAAAACAATTTTTCAATGAAATACAACGTAAAACCGATTATACTTTTTCTTACCGAGAAGGAATATTGAACAATAATAAAGATGTTTCAATTTCGGTTCACAATAAAAACTTATCTGAAATACTAAAAAGTGTACTTGATTCTAAGGGATTGAGCTTCTCAATACAAGCTAAATCTATCATTATTACTCAACAACTCCAAACGTCCACTCAATCTTTCACTTTAAAAGGAAAAGTTACAAACAGCGAAGGAGAACCTCTTATCGGAGTAACGGTTCTTGCCAAAAACAGCAAAAACGGGACAGCAACAGACTTCGACGGGAATTTCTCAATTCGCATCAATGATAAAAACACCTCACTTCAATTTACTTATGTAGGCTATAAGCAAGAAAATGTACAAATAAAAGATCACAAGTTTATTACAGTAATAATGGAAGAAGATAGCCATATGCTAAATGAAGTTGTAGCTGTAGGATACGGTGTAATGCGAAAAAGCGATCTTACGGGGTCAGTTGTCAGAGTTGGAAGCAAAGATATCTCCAATATACCAACAGTAAGGCTTGACCAAGCTCTGACAGGAAAAGCGTCAGGAGTACATATTACAAACACGTCAGGAGAACCTGGAGCAGGAACTAACATTCTTATCCGCGGAGGTAATTCTATATCAGCCAGTAATGAACCCCTCTATGTAATTGATGGATTTATCGGTGCTGGAGACTTGAACTTAATCGACCCTAACGATATAGAATCCGTAGAAATTTTGAAAGATGCGGCAGCCACATCAATATACGGTGCCCGTGGAGCAAATGGCGTTGTAATTGTAACGACAAAGCGTGGTACCGAAGGACGTAATAATGTTACAGTCAATACCTATATCGGGGTACAGCATATCGCTAAAAGATTAGAAATGATGAATGCTCGTGAATATGCTGAAATGTTGAATCAACAAGATGTATCTGTAAACCAAGAACCATCTATAGAAAATCCCAGTATATACGGTAAGGGGACTGATTGGCAAGATGAAATACTACGTATGGCTCTTATGCAAAATTACCAAATTGCTGCATCAGGGGGTAATAAAGATAGTAGATACTATCTATCTATAAGTATGTTTGACCAAGAAGGAGTAATAAAAAACTCCGGAATCAGACGTTATCAGACCCGCCTAAATCTTGACCGGAAAATAGGCAAGAACATAAATATCGGAGCCAATTTTCAATTCTCTTACTCTCAAAGAAAACCAAACTTAGTCAGTCTAGGAGGATTCGACTATCAAAGTTCTGCATTAGCTACACCTCCGACAATGGGAATTTATAATGAAGATGGTTCTTATGCTGCCGACAGTCCATCCAGAGTTGTAAGCAATAAAATCGATAATGTTGTAGCACAATTAAATGAACGTAAAAAACAAGAAAAAGCCGCCAGTGTATATGCTGGTATATTCGCCGACTGGGAAGCTATAAAAGGTCTTAAATTTAAGACTTTCCTCGGATTAAATGCCAGCAACAATAAAACAAGTGAATACAAACCGAGTTCATTACCTACCATGATACAAAACAAAGTAAAAGGTGAAGCTTGGATAAATCAAGGAGATAGTTACTCCATTCTCTGGGAAAACACAGTAAACTATATGAAAGAAATAGCCAAAGGCCATCATCTGACAGTATTAGGAGGATATACGCTGCAAACTTCACGTAGCGAAGGGCTAAGCTTGTACGGTAAAAATTTCACAAACGACTTGCTCGATTGGAACAATCTTTCAGATGCAGAAACTAAAACCCGTCTAATAGGCAGTTCTGCTTCAGAATGGGCTATAATTTCCTATTTAGGTCGTATCAACTATTCTGTTCTTGACCGCTACTTGGTTACTGTTACCGGACGTTATGATGGTTCATCCCGATTAGGTAAAGATAATAGATTTGCTTTTTTCCCATCCGTTGCCGTTGCTTGGAGACTTTCGGAAGAAAAATTTATGAAACGATTTTCCAAACTCGACAATCTAAAAATCAGAGCCAGTTACGGACTATCAGGAAATCAAGATATTGCTTTATACCAAACTTTACCTTTAATGAAGCAACAAAACGTAATATTAACAGATATCCCACAAGTTGGATATATTCCTGACCGTTTAGGCAATGACAAACTAAAATGGGAAACTACTGCACAATTTGATTTTGGTATCGAAGCCTCATTTTTCAAATCTCGATTAAATATAGAATTCGACACTTATACCAAAAGAACACGCGACTTACTACTCGATGTCGAATTTCCGTACACATCTGGTTTCAAAAACGGATTTATGAATGTCGGAAAAATCTCGAACCGCGGTGTAGAACTGATGATACGTAGCACGAACATCGTTACTAAAGACTTTTCTTGGACTACAGAATTCAACATAGCTCGAAATAAAAATAAAGTAGTTGCATTAGGCCCGGATAAAGATTTCGAATACACTTTTCGACCGGGATTAGGTACCCACCCTTATTCATGGTTAAAAGTTGGACAACCAGTAGGTGCATTTTATGGATATATTATGGATGGTATTTACCGTACTCGAGAACAAATTGAGGCAGGCAACGAACCTAACGCATCCTTAGGACAAAAAATCTACCGTGACATCAATGGAGACGGAGTGATTACGATAGAAGACCAAACGACAATAGGAGATCCCAATCCTGACTTTTTCGGAGGCCTGAACAACACATTTACTTACAAAAATTTTACATTGAACGTATTCCTTCAAGGGACATATGGAAATGACATCTTATCTGGTGGTGATTTTCTATACGCTACAGTCGATCCTCGTTTTGTAAACCAATATAAACGGGTCAAAAACTTCTGGTCTCTTGATAATCCTAATGCCGAATATCCCAAACTCTATTCAAATGATGAATATCAGCCATCTACTTATATGATTCATAATGGTTCACATCTCAAAATAAAGAGTGTCAGCCTTTATTACAATTTACCTGTAAAAAAATGGAAACGCAACAAAGTTATTTCAGAATTCCAATGTTACATCACCGGAACCAATCTCTTTACTTTTACATCATACAAAGGATATGATCCAGAAGTAAACACTGGAACAGAAGGCGGATATAAAGTATATTCGGCTAATGTACTCAGAGGTATGGACTTTACAGCCTATCCCTCCGCAAGAACCTTTACTTTCGGTATAAAATTGACACTATAAAAAAACAATCATGAGAAAATTAAGAATAACTGTTTTATGTATACTGGCTATTACACTAAGTTCATGTCTTGACATGCTAGACAAAGACCCTATTTCCCAGCTTAGTGTAGATAAACTTTTTGAAACAGCCGATGGAGCCGATGCTGCTGTTGTAGGCTGTTACAGTTTCTTATACGGAACTGGATATTATTGGCAAGAACGATGGGTATTTGCTTTTGAAGGAACTGATATATCTGGTAGTGCCGGTGGTTCAGCCAATTATCAATGGACAGCTGGAGAAAATCGGTGGAGTGACTGGTGGCTAACAACCTATCAAGCAATCGGTGCCTGCAATACAACAATTACCCGACTCGAAAAATCGACTTTTGACGAAAACACTAAAGAAAAATTACTGGCAGAAGCTCGTTTTTTGAGAGCATTTTACTACTACCACGCTCTTACTTACTGGGGTGGTGTACCTCTATTGAAAAAGGAAATTACTTCTCTTGACGAAGTAAAATACGTAAAACGATGTACTCGTAATGAATTAGCAGATTTCATCATAACAGAAGCTGGAGATGCTGCAAAAATACTCGATAAAGACCCTGCTGTAGCCACTCGTGCAAGCAAAGGAGCAGCATTAATGTTACAAGCAAAAGTATATATGTGGCAAGAACAATGGGAAAATGCTGCAAAAACTTGTGAGGAAATTATGAAATTGAATAAATATGACTTGTTTGACAATTATAGCGAAATTTTTTCTGAACAATATGAAAATCAAAAAGAACATATTTTTTCGGTTCAGTTCAATGCTGACTATACAGAATTCTCGGCACGAATGTTATGGTATTTAGGCCCCAGTAAAGATGAATGGGATAAATTCAACGGACTCGGAGGTAGTTCTGCCCCAACTTCTTTCTACAATAAATATGATGAATGGGACTATCGCTTGGAACATAACTTAGCAAAAACATGGCGTAATAAACCATTCAAAGACAGCCGAATAGCAATTATCAAATACTGGGACCGTACAGGAAACCAAATGCTCGACCACGATGGATTAAACTTCCCGGTATTTAGATACGCTGACGTACTACTCATGTATGCAGAATCATTAAACGAATGGAAACATGGTCCTGTAAAAGAAGCTTATGATGCAGTAAATGAAGTACGTATACGTGCAGGAGTAGATGAAATAGAAAACTATAACTACGAAAAATTCAAATCATTTATTCAAGATGAACGCGCCCGTGAACTTTGTTATGAAGGACACAGAAGATTCGACTTGGTCCGTTGGGGTATTCTCGTAGAAACTGTAAAAAAAATCAGTAAAGAAATAAATTCCAGAGGAGGAGAATATGTTGATGAACGACACAATCTCTGCCCTATTCCGGAAACAGAAATTATCAAAAATGTCAATCTTGAACAAAACCCCGGATATGAAACTTCTAACAAATAAGATATGAAAACAACAGCCAAAATAACTTTAATACTTACTATCATACTTTCTTTCACAGCATGTGACAAAAATGAAGAGGATTTTTCCGAAAAAGATAGTTATTTATATATATGGAACGTACGTACTTGGGTGATAGGTACCGAAAGTAAATTATCTGACATAAAAGTCACATATTTCTTTAAAGGAGATACTGCTCGAGTAAAACAAATCAATTTCTGGGTCATAAAAGAAAATAGTACTTTATATGCTAAAGATGCAATGGAGCATCAAGATAAAGCTTATCAATTGACCCAAATACAAAATGACCCAGACCAGAAAGAATATAAGAATCAATGCTCTTTT
Source organism: Coprobacter secundus (assembly GCA_000803105.1). GTDB lineage: Bacteria > Bacteroidota > Bacteroidia > Bacteroidales > Coprobacteraceae > Coprobacter > Coprobacter secundus. The sequence continues at coordinate 227,451 of JTDA01000005.1, read as the reverse complement.
CGTTTTCCAGACGAAATCACAACAGATTACGACGGAGACCCTTTTATTCCTGGCGGTGAATACCGACTGGTGGTAAAAGCTTTAGGCACTGACGACAAAATTGTCGATAGCCCTACAATAGAATCTGGAGTATTTACCATATATGATCCAAATGCTTCTGAAGAAGAATAATTAACCTTAATAAATATATCTTATGAACAAAAATAAATTTTTATGTCTCTTATGCATATTTGTAAATCTATGCTTATCAGCACAAACAACAGGGAACAAAGCTTTTCAACTAAATGTCAATAACGGAGATGCTTATCTCAACTGTGGAGATATAATTCAACTTAATAATACCCCCCAATATACTATTGAAATGTGGGTAAATGTAACATTAAGCAACCTCCCCGACCGTTTTATCATGTTCAAGAAAGAACAAACCGACGAAAAAAATCGGATTAAAGTTCAAATAGAAAAAAATGGTCAAATATATGTCATGCAATCGAATGGCGCAGATGGAGCATTCGCCCAAACCCCTGTCGGTACATATCCCGAAAGCGGATGGCATCACATTGCTTTAGTCTATGATGGAGAAAAAGAAACCTCCGACAATGGAGCCATGACCATGTATATCGACGGAATAAAATTGCCGTTATCAAATGCAACATTTAAATCAACAACAGGGAACATAGATGCTCCCTTTGTCATTGGTGGTCCTGCACTCAACGTCCAATATGACGAAATAAAAATTTGGAATAAAGCATTAAGTGCTTCAACAATTATTGAATGGAAAGGATACAAAGTCCTCAGTTCTCATCCAGAAAAAGAATCTCTCGTAGCCTATTATGATTTTCAGAATATTTCGGAGGGGAACAACATACCTGATATAAAAGGAAACTATCCCGCTATATTTAAAGAATCAGAAGCAACCATTATAGACACAGAACTCTCTATTTTAGAGAGCCTGCCAATTCCAGTCGACATCAACAATGGATTTAAAATCAATGTAAATAACGGTGACGCTTATCTTAATTGTGGCAACATAAATGAGCTTAATAATGCTGACCAATATACAATTGAGACATGGGTAAACGTCAATCTAAATGAATTACCCGACCGTTTTGTTTTGTTCAAAAAAGAACAAGCCGACGAAAAAAACCGCATTAAAGTTCAAATAGAAAAAAATGGTCAAATATATGTTATGCAATCAAATGACGCTGATGGAGCATTCGCCCAAACCCCTGTCAGTACATATCCCGAAAGCGGATGGCATCACATTGCCTTGGTCTACGATGGAGAAAAAGGGACCTCCGACAATGGAGCCATAATATTATATATCGATGGAATAAAACAAACAATATCGAATACAACATTCAGTCATACAACCGGAAATATAGATGCACCCTTTGTCGTAGGAGGTCCATCATTAAATGTTGAATACGATGAAGTAAGAATATGGGACGAAGCTTTAACACCTAATGTTATAAATGACTGGAAAAATTATAAAATAGACAATTCCCATCCCAACAAAACTAACTTAATCGTCTATTATGATTTCGAAGATGTATCCAATACTCAAGTAAACGATCAGCAAGGAAATTATCCTGCAATCTTTAAAGCTGACGAAGCCGAAATCAAATCGAATGACTTAAAATTATATCAAAAGGAAAATATCCCAACTACAATAGAAAATATCATTACAACGGATAATAATAATTTACAAATTATTTCAACAGCTAAAGGAGTCAAATTAATCAGTACCATCCCCCAGACCTTACATATTTATAATATATCTGGCATATTAATACGTAGTCTACAAATCAATGTAGGTACAACAACCATTACTGATTTACCTAAAGGGTTGTATATTGTAAATAAACAAAAAATAATCATTCAATAAATAGAATAAGAGAAAAGAGTGGACAGTAAAAGGCAGAAATTTTAACTCAATCTTTTACTCTCTACTCTTAAAAATCTTACATCTCAGTGTATAATACATAAATATTTTATTTACCAAAAAACATACTTATGAAAAGAAATCTATTTTTGTGCTTTTTATGTTTGTTCTGTATAATCACTACAGCAACAGCTCAATTATCCGGGAATAAAGGATTTAAATTGAATGTAAACAGTAACGATGCTTATCTCGATTGCGGGGACATAACTCAATTGAATAATACCAGTGCCTATACGATAGAGGCTTGGGTAAATGTCAATCTGGACGATTTGGCCGATCGGTTTATTATCTTTAAAAAAGAACAATCTGACGAACGTAATCGTATAAAAGTACAAGTTGAAAAAAACGGGCAAATTTATGTAATGCAAGCCAGCAATGACGGAGCTTATGCACAGACATCTGCCGGAGCATATCCTAAAAGCGGGTGGCATCATATAGCTTTGGTATACGATGGAACCAAAACCAGTACAGACGAAGGCGTTATTATACTTTATATAGATGGAATAAAACAAAGTTTCTCAAACGCATTTTTCAAACAAAAAACTGCGACTATAGATGCAAATTTCGTAATCGGAAGCCCATCAATAGCCAGCTATGATGAGATAAGAATATGGAACAAGTCTCTCAGTGCTGAAACGATTTCAAAGTGGAAAAGTTATAAAGTGCTGGACTCTCATCCCGATAAAGATGCCCTAGTCGCATATTATGATTTCCAAAATGTAACCGGTGCAACAGTCCCTGACTTAAAAGGCTCATATCCAGCTACATTTAAAACATCTGAAGCTGAAATTCAGGATATCGATTTAAAAATATTTGAAGAAGTCGGAGAAATGACTATAGAGAGTGCAATGGTTTCTCAAAACACTGGGAATGCTTACGTCAAAGAGGAAAATATCCAATTGCTAACTTTAAAAATAAATACAGTAGGAGCAGGCGAGCTTTATTTATCTGGACTGGACTTCTCTCTCGACGGAACAACAAAGTTGTCTGATATTATCAGCGTAAACGTCTACTACGCAGGCAATAAAGCTCAAATATCAGATGATTCATTCACAATGAATTATCAAGCATTAAGACCTGGAAGTACTGGGAAAATAGAACTAAGAGATGGCGAAAATTCCGAAAAACAATTATTAAGTGTTGGAAATAACTTCTTTATTGTCGCCATAAGGCTAAAACCAACAGCTACTGACATGAATAAACTCGATGGACAAATCACAAAATTGTATTTTGATAATGGAAATGAGATGACACCTCAAGATCCTTCACCTTCAGGAGATATGACCATACGACAAATATATACACTCAATCAAGAAGCTTATACACAAAAATGTGCAGCATTCAACAATCAAATTGTATTTGGCTGGTTCCCTTGGTTCAGTGTGAATACAATAGATAAAGTAGATTGGAAGGGGCTTACTCACATATCTCCTATTGGGTTTGAAATAGATAAAGGGAACTATGTACCTACATTTGAAGATAAAGGCATAGATTTAAAATGGCCCTGGATAGACTTCATCAACGATGCTCACAAAAACGGAGTTAAAGTAATTGCTGCTATTACAGGTAATGTCCGAGATGGAGGCAATACTCAATTTTATGTAGATTTATTTTCAGACTCTCAAAAAATGAGAGCTGCAGCCGCAGCCATTGCTCAATTTGTGGATAAATACAATTTAGATGGTATCAATATGGACATTGAAGAATTTTATAATACAATACCCAACCATGGAGCAAAATACAATGAACTCATAAAATACATTAATGAAGAGTTGGAAAACATTAATCCAGACTTCGAGCTTTCTGTTGCAACATATCCGGGAAATGAAGAAGGTGCATGGGATTTCCCCGGAATGTTAAAATATTCTGATTTCTTGACTATCATGATGTACAATATAGGAACAACTTTCACTTGTCCTTTACCCAATGCTAAAGAACGTATCCAAAAATACTGGCTCGATATAAATATACCAGCTTCAAATTTAGTTATCGCTTGGCCTTATTATGGAAATCTTTTCAAAGACGGGAATAATGTAGGTACAGCAACTCTGGGAAATATTCCTATGTATTCAAAAGATAACAATATTACCTGGGATGAATCAGCTCAATGCAATATATATAAATATAACGAGGACGGAGCCAATATGACAGCCTATGTCGAAGATATAAAAAGTCTCGGTTTAAAATATGACTACACAAAACAAGGAGGATTCAAAGGTATAGGAATCTGGGCCTTAGGACAAGATGCAGGTATGGAAAGTCAGGCTTATGCTTTAATACGTGAATACTTTGATACAACTTATGAAGGTAGCAGCATAGAAAAAAACGACATCTCCGGTAATATTTCAATCTATCCAATCCCCGTACAAAACAAGCTCAATATCCGTACAACCCACAATTCGGCTATTCTTGTAAAAATATACAATTCTACAGGGCAATTAGTTATAAATAAGACCCTTGCTTCTACATATGAATATATCGATGTAAATAATCTTGCTTCAGGCTATTACATCATACAAGTACAGACCGATACAGATACCAAAACATTCCGAGTAATTAAAAAATAAATCTCAGCATACTAAATTTCAAAGGCTATCTCCTTCTATAGATAGCCTTTGTTCTTTATTTAAAAATTTTATACTATCTTTACCATGATTCCAACTAATAATTTGTAACATAATGACGACACGCATGAAAAAAATCTCTTTGCTACTTTTCTTATTAACAGGAGCATTCCTATTAGGACAAGCAAAAGAAACATTATCACCTGATCAGACTTTATGGTTTACCTCTCCTGCAGAAAATTGGTCACAACAAGCACTACACATCGGGAATGGATATATGGGAGCATCTTTCTATGGGGGTATAAAAAGAGAATGCTTTGACATTGCCGAAAAAACATTCTGGACAGGAGGCCCCCATTCCTCACCTGATTACAATAATGCAATAATAACAGGAGGAAAAGATAAAATCAAAGAAATACGAAAACTAATTATCGAAAAAAAATATGCAGAAGCCGATTCTCTTTGCCGTAAACATATGGTAGGAGACTATAGCCATTACGGGCATTTCTCTATGGTCGGAAATCTCTATATTGACTTTCCCGACAATAATCAACCGGTAAAAGAATACGTAAGAGGGCTCGACTTATCTACTTCCAGAGGATTTGTAGAATATACTCAAAATGATATCCATTTTAAACGAGAATATTTCTGCAGTTATCCAGATAAAATCCTGGCTCTCCACTTTACTGCTGACAAAAATAATAAGATAAATTTTAATTTATCTCAATCACTAATTTACCCTTCCGACAAAATAGAAAAAACTAAAGATGGCCTGACTTTTATCGGAACTATAAAAGGTAATGGCCTCAATTATTGTATCCGCATTAAAATATTACAAGAAGGAGGCATAATCAATATCTCAAATCAAGAAATTGAAGTTAAAGAAGCCAATCAGGCCACAATTTTATATACCGTAGATACAGAATACAAACAGGTATATCCTTCATATAAAGGCGAAAATCCACAAAATACGACTCTCGATATTATTAAAAAAGCAACAGCCAAAGGATACGAAAAATTAAAATATACTCACATATCAGATTATCAGTCATTATATAACAGGGTAAAGTTAACCCTTACAGGAGACAAAGCTTCAGAACTTTTAACTACAGACTCCCGTATAAGACAGCTGCAAGAAGGATTTACAGACGATTCATCTCTAAAAACTTTATGGTTCAATCTGAGCCGTTACCTGATTATCAGCGCTTCAAGACCGGGAACATTACCTTCAACTTTACAAGGCGTATGGAATACTTTCGAAAAAGCTCCTTGGAATGGAAATTTTCAAAGTAATATCAATCTACAAGAAATGTATTGGTCTTGCGGTCCTGCTCGTCTAAATGAATGTGAAGAAGCATACATCGACTGGATTGTAAATCTCGTAAAACCCGGGCGAATAACCGCCCAAGAATATTACGGGACACAAGGTTGGGTAAGTCATTCCACCGGGAATATATGGGGACATACGGCTCCAGGAGACGATATTCTCTGGGGACTATATCCCTGCGGAGCAGCTTGGCACTGCCGTCATTTATGGGAACATTTTTCCTTTACTTACGACATGGATTACTTAAAAAAAGAGGCTTATCCTGTTATGAAAGAAGCTGCTATATTCTGGCTTGAAAATCTCACTCCATACGAAAAATATTTAATTGTAACCCCTTCAGTATCTGCCGAACATGGAATAGAATTAAAAGATGGAAAACCTATTGAATTTTCATCTGTAAACGGAGAAGAAACGGATAAAAAAGTCTTCACTGTACCTGCATATCAAGATATTGAAATGGTTTATGATTTATTTTCCAATGTTATAGATGCAGCCAACATACTCAATATAGACAAAGAATTTAAAGAAAAAATCTCTATTGCAAAAGATAAACTTTATCCTTTAAAAAAAGGAAAATATGGCCAGCTGCAAGAATGGATAATCGATGCTGATAATCCTCGTGACCATCACCGACACATCGCTCATTTATACGGAATGTTTCCTGGAAATATGATTTCATATACTCATACTCCGGAGTGGGCCAACGCCGTAAAAAAGTCTTTAGAGATGAGAAATTTCGGAAAACTTGGAAATCGTTGGCCTCACACCGGAGGAAACTGGTCGGCAGCTTGGAGAATGGCTATATGGGCACGACTTCACGATGGCAATACAGCTATTCGAATTTTCAACCAATTAATAAAAGAAAGTGGTTATGAAAATATGATGTCGAATCAATCGGGTAATATGCAAGTAGACGCAACTATGGCTACAGCAGGTCTATTCGCTGAAATGCTATTACAATCACACGACGGATTTATTGATTTATTACCTGCATTACCAACAGAGTGGCCAGAAGGTAAAATTTCAGGGTTAGCTGCTCGAAATGGATATCTGATAGATATAGAATGGACAAATGGTAATCTCACTAAGGCCCAAATTGGCATCCCTTCAAACATGGATAAACCCATAATTAAGGTACAAGGAGTATCAATACAAGATGATGATGCTCGCATCACTTTTACTAATATAGATTAATTCTTTTACCATATTTATTTTAAAGAGATAGCATTTTCACGTTATCTCTTTAAAATATTATTTCCAATTTTATAGAACTGCTTTCTCTACAAAACAAAAACCAATACCAGAAATACGAAGTAGGTATACATTATCTTTGTTCATCTTTACCCGTACAGAATTTCCTTCAAATTATGGTATTTATACAATTCATCTCTTTTAAAACAATTCAACAACCTCAATATTTTTTTATTATTGATGGCTGTATAATATACCGTGAATAATTACATCCTAATATTCGATAGTGTCATAACCACAATGCTTATAAGACCAAAGATAATTCGCCACTTTTAATCAAGTCGCAATTTTGATAAAGGAATCTCTGTAACTTCATTTTTAGACGCACGTATATATAATTCTTTAAGGAGCTTCATACAAGATTTTTGTCCTGTTTCATTATCTTTTACTAATATAAAACGAATACGTCCAGAATCATATTTTCCTAAAAATATTTTAAATGACTCTATTTTATCAAAATCATTCTCTGATGCAATTACCAAAACCCCTCCAGCATTAGGATGGCACACCAAATCTTTTAAAATTTTATATGAATAACTATTTTGTTCAGGATGACTAAACAATGCCTTATTATATGGAAAAGGAACTATAAAATTAATACCATTACCATCCATTGTCAAACGCAAAGAATCGGTCAGCTCATATACCAAAGACGTCACATTTTCAGATGCAGCAATAATCCACACATCGTTTCTTACCCCAGCTTCTCCACTCTTCCTTAAATATCCTTTACAAATATCCTGATTCCAAAGACTTGCCAAATCTACTTGGTGAGTTTTACGAGTATCTTGGATACCTGTCGGACAAATACGTGCATTTTTCTCATTTATCCATTCACCCCGATCTATATAATCCGTGACATAACCAATAGGACAACCATATTTTATAATATAATCTCCTGCTTCAAGATTAAGAAGAGCTATTTTTTGTCCAGCAGGAATATCTCTAGGGAGAATAATATCCCATCCATCAACATTCAATCTTTTCCCAGCACGAAGAGGTACTACAGCTACAGCTACATTATCGTCGGGATTCACTTTCAGGCATAGGTCACACATCTCTTTATCTTAACAATTTAAAATCTACATTATAATAGTAGAAAAGATATTAATTAAATTGAGTTTTCAAATTTATAAATTTTATTTTAAATAAAGACATCACTAACAGCCACAACTCATCGATTCGTATAATATTACTTTTTTATTATAGATAAAATACATACTTACTAATCCACCCGTTTTTAATCTATTGCATTTCACTCAATTCCAACCAACGCATTGTTTTTTCATCTATCAAATCGATAAGAACAGCAATACGATTCGATTTTTCGATTAATTCATCTGTCGATAATACTCCAGAACTCATCTCTGTCTCAAGACAAGACTTTTCCTCTTCAAGCATTGGTATTTGTTTTTCCAATTCTTCAAACTCCTTCCGTTCCTTAAATGTCAATTTTCGCTTACCTGTATCTTGAGCATCGTTTCGCTTATACAGAATTTTTTCATTTGCATTACTCTTCTTTATTTGAGCATTAAGTTCCGATTTTTCTTTTTGTTCCTGAAAATCTTTCCACTCCCGATAATCGGTATAGCTTCCAGGAAAATCTTTTAATTCAGCATTACCCTTAAACACCAATAAATGGTCTACAACTTTATCCATGAAATAACGGTCGTGGGAAACGACAATCACACACCCCTTAAATGTTCTCAAATATTCTTCTAAAACATTTAACGTTACTATATCCAAATCATTAGTAGGCTCATCAAGTACCAAAAAATTAGGATTACTGATAAGAACTGTACATAAATACAATCTTCGTTTCTCACCTCCGCTTAATTTATAAATATAATTATATTGTGTTTCCGGCGTAAACAAAAAGTGTTGCAAAAATTGAGAGGCTGACAATTTCTTTCCATCTCCCAATGAAATTTCTTCTGCAATATTTCGTACAGCATCGATTACTCTCATCTGCTCATCAAACTGAAGGCCATCTTGACTATAATACCCAAAACGAACAGTTTCACCTATTTCTATTTCTCCTTCGTCCGGAGATACCAACCCCATGAGCATTTTTATAAAAGTAGATTTTCCTGTTCCATTATTGCCCACAATCCCCATCTTTTCATAACGGGCAAACACATAATTAAAATCTTCCAGAATTTTTAATTCTCCAAATTTCTTAGATAAATGCTTTGCTTCAAATATCTTAGATCCTATATAAGAAGATTTAATTTCCAATTTTACATTTCCTAAAGATTTTTCTTGTCGAGCTTTTTCTTCTAACTCATGAAATGCATCTATTCTATATTTTGCTTTTGTTCCTCTGGCCTGAGGCTGACGGCGAATCCAATCAAGCTCTGTTCGCAACAAATTATTAGCTCGGTCTATCGCAGCATTTTGAGCATCTACTCTTTCTTGGCGTTTTTCAAGATAATAACTATAATTCCCTTTATAATTATACAGTCGACGATTATCAATTTCTACAATTTCATTGCAAACTCTATCCAAAAAATAGCGGTCATGAGTGACCATTAGCAAACTCACATTCGTTCTTTTCAGATAATCCTCCAGCCACTCCGTCATTTCCAAATCTAAATGATTTGTCGGTTCATCTAAAATCAATAAATCGGGTTCAGCTATTAGTACGTTTGCCAAAGCGACCCGTTTCAATTGCCCCCCAGAAAGGTATTCTATTTTCTGAGTAAAATTATTTATTTTTAATTGAGATAATATTTGCTTTGCTTTCTGCTCATAATCCCAAGCCTTAAGATAATCCATTCTGACTAATACCTCTTCTAATTTTGAATGGTCTGAAGAGTTTATTATCGATTCATACTCAGATATTAACTGAACCATTTCATTATCAGAATGAAAACATGCATCAAGTACCGACAATGCCGCTGGATATTTGGGGTCTTGCTCCAGATAACCCACTTTTAAGTCTCTACGAAACACAATTGATCCCGCCTCATAATCCTCTTTTCCTGCTATTATATTCAACAATGTTGTCTTTCCCGAACCATTTTTAGCAATCAATCCGATTCTTTCACCCTCTGCTATTCCAAAAGACAATTTATCAAAAAGCAATAAGTCTCCAAACGATTTTCTTAATCCATCAACCTGTAAATAACTAACCATTTTACTTCATACTGATTTTGAATGTAAAAGTAACAAATAATTCCGGAACAAGAGGAAAACTGAAAAGATTATATATCTACTCCAATCCATCCTATTTTCTTCATTAATATAAAAACATAATACCTAAAATAACTATATAGTATTCTATTCTTTCCACCATCATAAATATCTTACACAAATTCGGCACTATATTTATGGCCAAATTGTAACAAAATGGCAGATTTTCTAGTGTAAAATAGACACTTATACCATTATTTTAACTGTTTTTTAGAAGAAAAGTAGCTTTTTGAATAAACTTTTCACACAAAAACAGTTTTTTAATAAATAAAAACTGTATCTTTGTCAAGTTATGAAAAAAGAGAAGAGAGAAAATTCTCTCGCCAATCTTGTTATCCTTCTATACTAAAAACACACACAAAACGCCGACATTATCCGTTACGTACGCAAGACTCCCCAAAACATTCGGTCGGGAATGTAAGGTCTTGCCGAGAAACATCTTCAAAAAATACCTTTTTCGAAAACTATAAAAGAATATATATCATATTCTCTTTCGTATTTTCGAAATTTTATTTACAGAAGAAATCTCTAAAAAAACCTTTTTATCTTTCAAACCTAATTATCCATCGAAACACCTATAAATATAAAAAACGGTTGCGGATGAATTCCGCAACCCGTTTTTTTACAAGACATTTTCTTAATAAGCTGATTTTATTGGTATCATTTTAAATGTAAAAGTATAATCTCCATAAGGAAGTCTATATTTTTCCAATGGCAAAGCTCCCCAACTGTTGATACAGCCTAAACCCATTTGAGCCTTATCGATACAGAAATTTGTCAAAGAAGCCTTTTCCACTTCAGCAGCATGACGCTGTATTTTCTTTTCCCCCTCATCAAGAGACTCTATTGTATAATGTAATGCAGAAGCTGAAAAAGGAGCATCTGAAATAAAACTCAACCCAGCTCCATCAATACTTGTCAAGTTCCACCAACGAATATCACTTTTTGTCCCTGTTTCTTGAGGACGGATATAAGGATAATATTGTTCATCAACAGATTGTTTATATACACCTAACAACGTTGAATTTTTCCGGTCTGCATAGTTTTCAATAGGACCTCTACCATAATATAGAATACGATTAAATGATTCCGGCATCTGTATTTGCATACCAAAACGGAACATATCCGGCACCTCAGCTGTCGAAGATGCTGTCATTTTCTGAGTTATAACAATTTCTCCCACATTATTAATCACATAACTCAATTCTAACTGAGCCGATACAGATGGCATATCATATAATGCTTTTACCTTAATCAGCCCGTTTTCTTCCATAGTATTCAAAGACTTAAGTACAAATTCTGGATTTTTCCATACTCTATATTTCATTTGCAAACCAGCCCCAAAATCATTATCCGTAGGAGCCCGCCAAAAATTAGGCTTCAAAACAGCACCATCACTTAACATCGAAACTCCATCTACTACATAATTACATAACCACCCAGTAGATTTATCAAATGCAATATCCAATATATCAGACTTTAATGTCAATTTATTACCCATATCTTTAACAACAGGTAATTGGACAGATGTATTTTTATCCTGAATTTTATTCTTTATAGTAATAGCAGGTATAACACCATCTTTTATTACCAATTGATTATAAGCAACTACATACCCTGCAGGCAATAACTCTTCTGCTGCTTTTTTCTTAAATTCAATATTCAATAACAATTCCTTATCCGAAGGTAACGATGCAAAATCATAATTAAGTTTTATTGAAGATGTTTGTTGAGGCAAGACATTCAAATCAGGAACAACACCTTCTTGAATAGAAACGCCATCGGCCAAAATTTTCCATTGGGCATATATACCAGCCAAATCAGTAAAGAAATTTTCATTATATACAGCAACCTCTCCCTTTTGCAAGTCAACAGGTGATGCCCATATAGACTGATAAATATGACGTACTTCATCAGCATGAGGATTCGGCCGACGGTCAGGGCTTATCAAACCATTATCACAAAAATTATAGTCCGAAGGATCATCATGATTATTAAAATCTCCGGCATAAGCATAAATATCTATTCCATTTTTATTCTTTACTCGAACAGACTGATCCACAAAATCCCAAATATATCCACCTTGATAATTCGGATATTTACGCACCAAATCCCAATATTCTTTGAAACCTCCTTCTGAATTTCCCATGGCGTGAGCATATTCACATTGAATCAAAGGCATAGGTGGATTATTCTTTAAATATTTCTCACATGCATCATAAGGTAAATACATCGGGCAATATATATCCGTATTACTACCCAACTCTGCACGTTCATAATGAACTGGCCGAGAAGAATCGGTTTCCTTTATCCATTTATAACATGCTGTAAAGTTAGGACCATCTCCAGCCTCGTTACCTAAAGACCATACAATGACAGATGGATGGTTCCAATTACGTTGGACATTACGCTGATTCCGCTCAAGATGAGCTTTTGCATAGGCTGGAACCTTTGCTAAAGTCTCTTTATCATATCCCATACCATGAGACTCTATATTAGCTTCTGCTACGACATAAATACCATACTTATCACACAAATCATACCAACGACTATCGTCAGGATAATGACAAGTACGAACAGCATTAATATTATGCTCTTTCATGATTTTAATATCTTGTATCATTCGTTCTACTGATACAACATATCCGCCACGAGGATCTATCTCATGACGATTAGCTCCCTTAAACAAAACAGGCTTACCGTTGATTAACAACTGGGCATTTTTTATTTCAACTTTGCGGAAACCGACATTTATTGGAATAACTTCTTTTACTTGACCATTTTTGGCTTTTAATGTCGCTGTCAGCACATATAAATTTGGAGTCTCTGAAGTCCATTTAGCCGGATTAGTAACAGCCATAGTCACTTGAGCTTTCTTACCTTTCGCTTTAATTGTTTCCGATTTCACAACCTGACCTGCCGCATCTTTCAAATCCAAAATAACTTGAGCTCCAGAAGCTTTACTCGACAATTCAACGTCTATATCCAAAACTCCATTCTGATATACAGCATCAAGGTCTGGAGTTACTCGAATATCTTTTATATATTCCTTATTTCTAACGTACAGATAGCAATCGCGTCCGACTCCCGAATATCGAAAAAAGTCTTGGTCTTCAAGATAAGTGCCATCACACCAACGAAATACCTGAAAAGCTATTACATTTTTACCAGGTTTCAAATATGGAGTCAAATTAAATTCAGCTTCCAATTTGCTATCTTCACTATAACCCACATATTTCCCGTTTACCCATAAATACATGTTAGATGTAACAGAACCAAAATGGGCAAATATTTCTTTGTCCTTCCATGATACAGGTATAGTAATCTCCCGACGATAAGACCCTACATGATTATTTTCTACCGGAACCTCTGGAGGATTATTTTTAAAATGTTTCCGCCAGGCATACCCAATATTCACATAAATCGGGTCACCATACCCATAAATCTCCCACATTCCGGGCACAGGTATTGTCTTCCACGAAGAGTCATCAAAATTATTTTTATAAAAATCTGTTGGTCGAATATCCGAATCTTTTACCCAATAAAACTTCCATGCCCCATTTAAAGTCATAAAATTGGACGATTGGCTTGGTTCCTGGTTACAAGCCACTTCCGAATTTTCATAAGCAAAATAATGGGAATGCATCGGCAGCCGGTTAACAGCATTTACACCCGGATCTTTCCACTCGTTTCCTTGAGCAAATACGCTCATACCGGCAATCAGAAAGCCGGCAAGAATGTTCTGTCGTTTCATTTTAATGGTATTATTGTGTGTTATCATAATATCGATACAAATATAAAAAGAATTCTTACTAAAGTGTTCCTTTTACATTTATTTCACATATTTAATTATAGATAAAACGACTTAACTTTCAAAATCTATATCAAATTTTTCTGATTAAAGATAAAAATGTAGATTATAAATCTTTTCTGAAATAATATATCTAAAAAATTTCTATAGGCCTCTACAATATTCTAAAAATTAAAATGCAAAGCTATACGAACTCCACTTTTACTTATATTAGGTAAATTCCGATAAGTCAATCTCCATACATAATCAATGCGTAAAACTGTAAAAATATTATCCAATCCGACACTTGCTTCCATATAAGGCATCTTACTCATCAATTGAGTTTCTTTAGGAAATATAAATATACTATTCTCAGGATTGTTCTTTTTCGTCAAATTTCCGTACAGCCCTCTAAAAGCAACTACTTCTCTCAATTTCAAATATTTAATCAAAGGTATACGATTCAGCAGAGCACCGTTAGCCCAATAAGTAAGGTCCCAAGAAACATACTCATCATTAATAAATTCCATAGGATTCATCAGTTCATACGACTCTTCTCGAATCGTATATGACAAATTTGCATTCGGAATTATCAACATAGGATAAGGAGCTTTATCCCAAACTTTTCCAGCCTTAATTAAAATATCGGTATATCCAAAAGCAGAAAACCAAAAACGCTTCTGTATGCCCAATTCCGTATGGTTTACATTATACTTGCTATCAAATATACCTTTAATACCAACCGTATGGCTCAGAGTAAATATAGGAGCATCTTTTGTAATAGGATAACGTGTCGTCTTAGTTTGATAAAATTTCTCATTCGGTGCGTAACGCAACTTTATTTCAGCTTCAGCTTGAGAATATTGTCTCAATCGAGTTCCATTCTGCAATATAAACTCCACTTGCGGTGAAGCAGTCGCATACTCCGTCATATAACGAGCATTCAATCCATATGAAAAACCACTTTCATGTTCTCTCAAATAGTTTATTTCCGATTTTCTCTCATATACACTCCTATCATCCTTCATACGCTTCAAAGATAGAAAGATATTATCCTTATTCGTATAAAGATAATGTTGTCCCAATTGATTCAAATCATAAGTATGCGATACTTTCAGAGAATGTATAGGAAATTCCCGAGCATGATATTTTTTCTTATTGAAAGAATATTCTACTTCCGCTGAATACTTAAATTTTTTATCTCTGGTACCATAAGCTACATATCCTCGTGTAAACCAGTTCGGACTAAGGTTGGCCGTCGTCAATCCACCTACCCTGAAACGGGCACCTTCGACACCATTTCCACTAATAGTCGTATTCATCGGTCCTATATCGAATTTACTATCCTTTGCCGTCTCGATATATCCTGAAACCAAAATTGATATAATCTTTTCCGTATAATAGAAAACCGGAACAGACCTCAATTTAACCAACAATTTATCTACGGCATTCTCTTTTGATTTAATAGGAATTTGCCGATTATCAGCCCAGTAGGCATCGGGCTTCACTTCTGCGTCATCTTCAACAATAACATTCCCCTCTTTCGAAAAAAGAGACATATCTTCCGGTGGCGAAAATTCATAATTATTATAACTTGTCAACCTTCGGGCATACAGACCTTGTGTTCCAGGAACTAACTGGAATTCTACAATCATATCGTCTTTCTCTTTAATACGGGTTCCATCTTTCGCACGACTATATTCCTGATTAATGGCCATATTACTTACATAATTCAAATTTATGTCTTTCGGCACATTTAATTTTATTTTCTTTACAAAATAGGTAGAATCAAGTGTAACATACAGATGCCCGGTAAACCCAAACGACTCGGAATTAAATGGAACAAAACCCAAATCAACACATTTTTCTCCATTAACATCCAATGTATCCAACAAATAATATTTATAGAAAGACGGTCCTATATTAGATAATGGACTTACAAATCGATTTAACATGATATTTACATCATTATTATAAATATCTACCTCTTTAAAGACCTCATCATAGAACTGTTGAAGACTTTCTTGATTAAACATTTCATCGATTCCAGCTCTTTTTATTCCGGTTACAAATTTCTTCTCTGTATGAGGATCTTTTCTGTAATAATTTTTCGCAACTTTTTCTTTAATGGACACAGTCAATATTGGTTTGCCTGATACCTCCGACGTATCCACATAATCGAATATAAACTGAAATTTCTTAAATAGCCACTTTTTTTTCTGCTCCTCCGAAAAATCATTTAATGCCAATGTTAATTTTTCATATTCATCATATTGATAAAAATCCTGGTTTTTAGGACTATAATCATCTCTATGAGCAATCATTTTCTTCACAAATTCCACCGCCGGATTACCTTTCCTTCTATACTTTTCCTTTCCTGGGGTAATTACTACTTCCTTAACAGTATAAGATGCCGATAGCAAAGCAACATCTATATGGTTAGTAATTCCTTTACGTACCGGAACCGATTTTTCTACATATCCCAAAGACGAAAATACAACCTCTGTGCAGTTGCCTGTCGTACGCAAAGAATATTTACCGTTTTCATCAGTCATTCCTCCTACTTGGGTACCCTTCAAAAAAACAGAGACATACGACAAAGGCTCATGAGTCAACGAATCTGTCACAATCCCTGTCACAACTGTAGTTTGTTGTGCATACACCTTCACAGGCAATAATAAACACACAATGACTATATATAATGCAATTTTTATATTTTTGGTCATAAAGATATTTTCAATATTTTTTCAGCTCCGCAAATGTAGAGAAAATATTAAAACTATTCTAACTAAAAAAGTTTTCGCCAATTCAGTTTAACATAGTTTAATTTCTCATTCCCCAGATTTCATTTTATAAACTAAATATTCCACTCTATCTTTACAAAAAATCAAAATAAGTTAAAGCAACAGCACATTTCATCACAATGGGTAAAGAAATAGAACGCAAGTATTTAATTAAAACAGATAATTACCGAAGTTGTTCGAGTAAGAAGTATTACAAACAAGGTTACCTGTCTACATCAGAAGAACGAGTCGTACGAATACGTATAGTAGAAGAGAAAGGATTCATAACGATAAAAGGCAAAAATAAAGGTGCAACCCGATTAGAATACGAATATCAAATTCCAGTAAACGAGGCTAATGAACTCATTGACACATTGTGTATACATCCTATTATAGAAAAATTCCGCTATACTTGTAAAATAGATGACTTAACGTGGGAAATTGATGAATTTTTGGGTGACAATACAGGTCTTGTTATCGCTGAAGTTGAACTACCTGAAGAAAATTATCCTATAATCCTCCCCGATTGGATAGGGAAAGAAGTTACAGGCGATACCCAATATTACAATTCCAATTTAGTCAAACATCCATACAAAGAATGGAAATAACCCGGACTGAAAAAGAGAAGAAGACAAGCCTCTCATTTCCCTTATCTTCTTCTCTTCCCAATTAAAAAGCATCTGTCACGATACGAATATCCCTCCGACCAGGAAATTGAAATACTAACCAGACTTTGCCGTTCTTTATTTGCTTTATTTCTACTTTTTCTGAAATAAGATACTGGATATCCTGACCGGACTCTTTATAAACGACCAGACCATCATCCAAAATTCCCGAAGAGGTAAATGTCCCTAAAGCACTTGCCCTGAAAAATGAATCTTCATCATCTACCCAAGAATAATCATAGGTGACACTTCCCAAAGCAGATACACCTAAAGCATTGACATCTTTCTGCATAGAAAATACTCCTCCTTCTTGAGCATCCATTTTTATGGAGACATCTCTCCAGCCTTCAATACGGGAAGTCTCATCTTTTATAAAATCAGTTTCCAATTGCGCATTTTCTACAACTGTAATTGTACATGTTTGTTGATCTCCCCCTTCCCCTGTAACAGTCAATGTCGTACTACCTACCTTTATACCTGTTATATGCACTACTCCATTGCTTACAGATAGAGCAACAATCCGGTCATTTGATAACTCCGTAGTAAAATTTTCACTCCCCGAAACTTGTAATAATGCAGTTACTCCGACTTTTACATCCACTCTTGAAAAATTCAATTGTATAGGTGCATAAGTTTTATTATCTTCCTTACATCCTACCCAGAAAAGCAAAGATACAAGTATTCCTATTTTATATGTCACGCTTATATATTTCATAATTTACTTTATTTAACGATAATACGTATATTCCCACTATTCGATGCAGATTTCCATCTTATGACATGAGTACCTTTACCTGCTTCAGAAGGGCTAAAAGTATTTCCACTTACACCATCACCACTCCACGTCACTCCAGCATCCACAACATTAAGAAGCAGAGAAACCGAAGAATCAGAAACTGAATAGACAGACTTCAGACCGACCGGATATATTCTTTCTATTGAAGCAGGAGCACACACACCTTTCACCGGAATTGTTACTTTATTAAAGTTACTTCCAGAGAAAGTCAATAGTGCACTATGAATTCCAATAGAAGAAGGCGCATACGTTACCACATAACGAACTCCCCTATTTACTTCATCTGAAGACAAAGACGTTGTCGGCAATTTAAAGCAAGAATTTCCCTCTATCGAAACATCTACGGCAGACGATATCAACCCTCCTTTCACCATTAATGGCAGCTCTCTGGACTGGCCTAAATAAGCAACAGGAGCAACATATAATTCCCCATCGATAGGTGTACTGATGCCTGCACCAAAATAAAATATTTCTCCATAATGGTCTCCCCATATATATTCAACCAAATCCGGATAATCAATAAAGGGATTTCGATTATACTGGAATGAATATACAGCTTCATTCCTATTTTTTTCTTTTTGACTAACTGGGTCTTGACGATGCCATTTCAACAACAAACTTTTTCCATAGTCCGTCAATGTAGGATATGTATTACTGGCAAACATGGAAGTCACCGACCAAGTATAATCCTGATAACAAGTAACCAGATACAAATACATCCGAGCAAAATCACCTTTATACTCATCAGCCGGCTCAAAAGCCCGAGTAGTTGTTACTCCAATAGTAGCAATGCCTACTGTAGAAACTCCATTGCTAAAAGAGACCGAACCTGTTATTTCACCCAAAGGGTAATTCGATTTTGCTGAATTGGCACTGGCGTCAGAAGGAACCAAATGATGCAAATCGTAAGATGCATCTTTTTTGAATGGGGACTGAGAATCTCCCCACCAACTTTTAGGAGCACTGTGCTCGATGTTCATTTCTCGGTTCGAGCCGGATTGTCCGCTCGGGAAATAACGGACAATGTCAGAATACATATCCCAAATAGAACCCTCAGGGTGCCCTGTTATCCCAGAAGGATAAACATCACTTTTTCTAAAAACCGTCCACGTAGAACCATAGGCCGATCCGTAAGGAATTCGCTTATGTTCCTTCAGTATTTGGTAAAGGGAAGTCTTCAACTCAGCTCCCGATTTTCCACTTGCATTTGTATAATACCCTACAGGTATATCTGCAAATAAAAGTGAAACAATAAACAAAGATAAAAAGGTAAGATGAATACGCTTTCCGGTCATAAATGCGGATTTTAATTTATTAATAGGGCATAAAGATACTAAATATTCGAATCTCTTTTACTGTCTATCTTATGCTTTTACATATTTTTCTGTTATGAAAAATAAATAAAGGGCTTTCTGCAAATGCAGAAAGCCCTTTATTTATTTTTTAAACAAAAATCTGTCTCTTATTGTTTCTCTGCAATGGAACATTCTCCAATAAAGAAATCACCACAATTTCTATATGCTCTGATTTCAAACTTAAATCCTACAGCATTTTCCGGGGCAGTTACTGTCGTTGTATACGAACTCCATTCGCCTATACTATTCGGGAAATATTTGTTATTAGTACGCAAAGGGTCGTTCGCTGCATCATCTTTACCAGCTTCCGGTAAGTATACATAAGTATTATTGGCATCCAAGAAGAAACTCCACAATCTCAATCCGGAGTCATTCTTACCTCCGGTAACATTATAATACCAAACAGTAATATCATATTGCTTTCCGGCAGTGATTCCTGTCTTCAATGTTTGAGTGATATAAGTTGTTCCCGTCACATTAGTAAGGCTCAAAGACGTCGTACTCGGAGCATGCACTGTAGTAGTCGACTGAGCCCATACGGTAGATGCATTATTTCCTTTTGTCCAATTTGGGAAACCGCCATCTGTAAAAGTAGCAAAATCTCCATTCAACAATAGATTTTCCCCAGGCTGTACAGGAGCCTTCACTTCAATTTTAAATGTTTGAGTATCTGAAACATTGTTATTCTTTGCGGTAATGGTTATGTCACCTGTAGTCTCTTCTGCAGAAGGAGCTGTACCACTAATTACTGCTGTACCATCACCATTATCCTGAATTGTCAACCAAGAAGGTAATCCCGTTGCAGAGATTTCTGTATTACCAGAAGGATTATTTACTGTTGTCTTAACTGTATAGTTATATTCGCTACCAAGAGTTACAGTCGTTACAGCAGCCGATGTAATACTAACTGTCGTTACGGTCGTTACATCCTTACCAAAAACAAAATTATCGATACACCATGTCGTAGACTGTTGGCTTCCCCCCGTACCTTTATAATGGAATCCAATAAATATGGTACCCGAATATGCCGATAAATCTATATTTCCGGAAGAAATAAATGAATAATTTGTCGTAGAAGCTGTCGGCATATTAAACCCGGTCAACTTTGTTTCCTTAGTTGTACCATTATCGCATTGTAATACATACACACCGAACTCTGTAGATTCTTTCCAATAAGCCTGTGCCAAATCAAAAGAAACAACCTTATTAGCAGCTTCAGACACATTCAATGCCGGAGATATTACCCAACAATCGACATCACTCGTAGCATTATGAGCTGTAGCCTGAATATAAAAATTACCATCAAATTCTTTTCCCTGGAATTGGCGGGTACCACTAACGATTACATTTTTCCATCCTTGGACATTAAAATTTTCGTTATCAACTACTCCTGTCTGAAAATCAAAAGTATATTCTGAAACCGGTGTTGCATCGCCACAAACATCAACAGTACCTGTCGCACTGCCTCCATCGCCACCCGGAGTTTCAACCCAATCTTCATCATCATCTGATGAGCAAGCTGCAAAACCTACCATGGTAGCCGCCAAAAGCATCCATACTAATTTTCTCATTTTTTTCATAATTATCTGTTTTTATTGGTTAGTATACAAATCTTATTCATAAAAACTCTTTGACAAATCATCCAAAGAACGAATTGTCAACTGATAATCACCCTGAGAAGAGTTTTTATCATGAAACCAGCCCAAAATTGCAATAACCGACCCTTTCTTTTCTTTACGCGGAATAAGAGTATTTGCAAAATGAGCATATTCACTTGTCACTATATTCACTGTTCCCGTTCCATCCGATATCTCTCGAGATTGAGGAAAACCTATATTGTAGCCTGCATCTACACTATAAGTCGACGGAGCATAAATAGGATTTCTTTGGTACTTATTCGTGTTTCCTGTCTGCTTTATACTCTCTTCTATCGTTATCATCTGGTCATACGGCAAAAGCTCTTCACCATCTCCACGACCCGTAAACTGCACATCCTTTATCAGTATAAGACGTCCATACCAAGTAGAATCCAATCCGGCCAAGTCTGCTATTGTTTTCTCTTCAGGCACTACTTTACTTTTATCAGGCAACCCAATTCTTTGAAAATGCTCCGGTACAAGAGAATAAGGTATACGTCCCGGCTCAAAACGAACTTTCGGGCTGAATGCATTAGGCGGGTCATTACGAAAACCATAAACTCCAATCTGGGGCATTTCGGCATAACGTCCCATCATCAAGCCATTACATTTAATCGAAACGACTTGCCCCAATGGGAAAATACCGCTTAAACTACCGGCATCAATAGAAACTTTAATGGCAGACTTATCAACCAAATCTTCCAACATAAAATATTTATAAATATTCGAAGCCGTATCACAAGTCGTTACACGTCCGGTAATATAAATATCTCCCGGAGCCTCCATAGGGGTTAAAGAAAACAAATTCTTATAAGTGTCGCCCGTTTCCCGGCATATCATAAAACTCTTGCCTTTATAATCCACTGAAATTTTCAACCGACCATCGGTCTGAGATACACTCTTCACCGGATATTGCATCGGGTCTTGGTTTACGGTAAAATATGTATAGCCAGCATCCGGATCAAATTTTAATGTATCATCCTTCCCGAACACATATATATTATCTATACGATCATACATGGCTATCAACTCGCCAATAGTCATATTTGCTTTCCATGCCCGAGGATCTCCTTCAGGTATAATTACTAAATCTTCCGGAACATTATCAAAATCATTTACACAACTACTAAAAGCTGCTACGGCCAAAAACGTTGCGAATAAATATTTTATCTTACTCATAATATAATTCTATTCCGTTATTTATTAAAATTTAAATCCAACATTGAGGAAACAATTAAATCCCCATGCATAATAATATTTATTAGGATATTTATCGACCAGCTCTATGTCTTTGTTCGGAGTCTTATTATTACGTCCTATACGACCTTGCTGATACCCACCAGTCACCATATTTTTATTATTCAAGATATTACTAAAACTCAAATTTATATTCAATGACTGTTTACGGTTATTGAAATATATCAATTTTCCAACCGAAGCATCCAGCATAAATCCACCATCGAGTTTTTCCTGGGTCCCAAACATTTTCAGCAAAGCTTGGGAGCGTTCTTTCTCTTCTTTCGTATACGTCGAACCTTTGGGCTTCAAATAACCGCTATACTCTATCTCCTGACCCGCCTCATTCAAATAAGTACCACCATAGTAGTTCATCTGAGTAAAATGAGAGGGTGAAAAATCGAGATAATTATTATCAAAATAAGACAATGTTACATCGGCAAACCACATCTTTGGATGGAAATAATCCAAAGTTATACTTGCTGCCAATTGAGGACCTGTACTTACTCTCAAATCTTTTGTATACACCCGTTCGATAATATCTGAATTTTTTGCATCCGCCGGAGTCTTTGGGAGTTCTCCGGTCAAAAGGTTGGCTCCATTTTCTGCACTCATTACTCCGACAGCATTATTCGTATAACGGTAATCCCCATATGTTCCTGCAACAGATACAGAAAAACTGTCGTTCAACTTAACCGAAACCCCGGCTTCTACCCCTAAATACCGTTTATTTACTCCAGAAAGCGTATGATTCACAAAAGTACGGAACTCATCATTATAGTATCCTGTAGCTTCGGTTCCGTCCTGCGTAATCGTGTGGAATCCTGTAATACGCCCTTTTACGATTGGTGTATTAAACTGATAAGTCAAGTCATAAGAATACACTCTTTCAGAGGGGAGGTCCTTAATTTTATATTGTCTTGGATTTTTCGGATTTATTATTACTTTACCTATCTGGGTATCCTTCACTCTCGGAGCGACATAAGCATAACCTGCATAAGGAGCACGAGTTTCTGCCAATCCATTCAGCACCAATCGATGCCGTCCATTGATTTTATAAGTCACACCAATTTTACCACTCGGATCTACAAAATTCAGAACTTTGCCCTTGCCATAAGACGTAGCGCCGATTACTGCAGCACGACCATTCTCCATTTTACCTTCACGCCAGAAAGATGTAGTAGAGAGACGAAATGCCGCAGAAATATCGAATTTCGTCAAAGACAAATTTCCCTGAATAAAAGCTCCGGCTTTTATTACATTCATATTATAATCATATCCAAAACGATCACCCTCGTAAATTTTCCGATTAGGATTACGCAAATCATTCTGAATTATCATATTATTATCAGAAAAATCTCGCTCGGCAAATTGGTCTATATCAATCCACTGTTTACCACCCAACAAATCATTCATCGTTTTATAATGTTTACCTATCGAGTAATTAACATCAATACCTGCCAGCATATTTACCCACTTATTAAAACGATTGCTATATGTAGAATTAAAAGTAGTTTCTACCAAATCATTATGCCTTTGCTCCAAAACGTATTTTGCACTTCCGTCCGGATTAGCAACATTATTGAGATAGTTAGTATGATACAATGAGTTCCAGTTTATCTGAGTTATATCGGTATTATTATTTAACCATTGGTCTTTTATCTCATTGACCAAATCATAATCTATATTCTCTGGTGAATCAAACAATTCATTTATCTGATAACTCGGCATATTTCTGTAATAATCGGGGCGCGGGTCAGCTGCATTATAAAAACTAAGAGCTGTATTACTGTAATTACTATAATGGAACCCTATCCCGGATTTTAGATGCTGGGTTTCTGTTATTTTATAATCCCAATTAAATATAGCCGTCGGATCAAAACTGTTTACAACACGAGAACTACGTTTCTTTCCATCTTGATATCCCCAATAAGGATTATAATATATCGAACGCAAATCATATACTTCTTGTGTCACTGCAGCCGATTGTGCCCTCTTCGTAGGAGCTCCGAAAGTTGTCAAAGAAATACGATGTCTGTCATTTATAACCTTTTCGCCTGAAAGGAAATAACCCCAAGAATTATAAAAAGTTCCTTCTATAATCCCTTCATTGGCCCAACGGAACACAGCTGACCCAGTAAATGCCCAACCATTATTCATCAATCCCGTTGCATAAGTTGCTGTTGCTCTTAAATTGTACGAACGATTTGTATAAGCAACACTCGCTTTTGTTCCCGCAGCATAAGCACTTGCTCGAGTATTTATATTCGTTACCCCTCCTAAACTACCATAAGCAAAAGTAGGCATCTCTATTCCATTCACAAGATCCTTATTACGAAAAGCATCGTTCAAACCGCCTAAACTTGAATAATTAAATCGGCCTCGTTCCTGGTCATTAAAATTCACACCATTTATATATGTAGTAGAAGCATTTTGTTCGTACCCTCGTACACTAAACCGCATAGGACTATAATTATAACTTGCGGCATTTAGAAAAACATCATCTGATGCTCCTGCAAGATAAGAAGCTGACTGAGAAGAAACATTGTCATCGTCATCTAAATCGGATTCATCAAAGAGACGGATATTTTCCTCTGATTTCGGAACAACTCCAGCCGTCTTAATTAATGCAATATTTCCTAAATCTATCTTCTCACCTTTTTTAATTAATATATTCTGCGTGAACGTCTGATAACCTGGAGATTCGATTATCAACTCATCAGCACCCGGAGATAGATTTTTAAAAATAAATTTACCATTCTTCACAGATGGTACAGAGACATTTTTTACTTTAAGAGAAACTTTTGCTCCTACGACAGGAGATCCGGTTCCGAAGTCTATAATTACACCTTTCAGCTCGGATTTCTGAGCAAAAACCGAAATACCGAAAAAGAGCATTATAAACAACCATAGATTTCGATTCATAAATACAAGGTTTAGTTTATAATAATAGTTGTTTTAGCTTTAATTCCATCCATCTCCAGTTTTGGGAAATAGGAATGCAAATTAACACATTTTTTTTGATTATTCATGTTACAATTACATTATATTTTCTATTTTGATATGTTAAAATCACAAACCAAAAGCCTTTAAATAAAGGGCTTAGTTACACTTTAACGAAAGTTACATCCAAACTTTCAATTCATAATCAAAGAATTAGTAAATATTGAACAAGAAAACAATCACATTTTTTTGAAATTTCATCAAAACGGCATACATATTTCATTTTTTTTTCTGATTTTTGTAAAAGTCTAAATTAGGAGTAAAACTTGAAGAATAAATTATTTGGCATGGTAGATTAATAAAACAACATTATTATGAATCATGAACAATTTTTTAATCCATTTTGTTCGCCTAAAATACAGAAACAGAAGGATATTCCAATAATCAAGTGGACAATCAAACGGAATTAGCTCCAAGATTAAATACAAATAAAAAAGAGAACTAAACACTTTATACTAATGAGAAAATTCAGCTTAATTTTTATGTTGGCCTGCACATGCACATTGGCCATTCTCGCCCAGAATCAAAATAAAAAACTGGCCGTTTATTCAATTGCCTTTTATAACTTGGAGAATCTCTTCGATACAATAAATCAACCAGATGTCATAGACGAAGAATTCACCCCTCAAGGTGCCATGAAATGGGGATCAATGAAATATCATAATAAATTGAATAACTTGGCTTATGCTATCAGTCAATTTGCTTTGGATTACTGTCCGCAAGGACCGGCTGTAATTGGAATTTCTGAAATTGAAAATCGCGAAGTTATAGAAGACCTCATAAAAACCGGACCTCTTGCCAACAGAAATTACGGTATAGTACATTACGATTCACCTGACCGTCGAGGGGTAGATGTCGGACTTATCTATAACGCAGACTTGTTTACCGTCGAAAACAGCAAAAGTGTTCGTCTGGTTTATCCTGCGGATACATCTATGAGAACACGAGACCAGCTTGTGGTTACAGGAACACTGGCGGGCGAACGTATGCACTTTATTGTAAACCATTGGCCTTCACGTCTAGGTGGAGAGAAAAATTCTCGCCCTAAAAGAGAAGCAGCTGCCGCTCTTACCAAACATTTGGCTGACTCACTCATCCAGGCAGATCCTGATTCTAAAGTTGTTATTATGGGAGATTTAAATGACGATCCGAATAACAGTAGTACAAGTAAAGTTTTAGAAGCCAAGAAAAAACAAAACGAGGTCAAACCTGGAGGTTATTTCAATACGATGTGGCCTATTTTTGCTAAAGGTATAGGCTCATTGGCATATCAAGGTCAATGGAATCTATTCGACCAAATCATTATTTCAAGCAATCTGTTAGGCAAAGATAGATCAACGCTCAAATTTATAAAGGCAGAAGTATTTAATCGGGACTTTTTAAAACAAGAAGAAGGAAAATATAAAGGATATCCTAAACGAACACATGCAGGAGGGGTGTATTTAAATGGGTATAGTGACCACTTCCCTACCATGATTTATCTGGCCAAAGAAGTCAATTAGAATTTTACGATAAGCTGACCAGTCCTAAATAATCGTAACGGTTATTTAAGACTACTCAACATTAAAGATTTGAAATTATCCTTATTCAAAATAATAATTTCAAATTTATCAAATGAGGTTTCTCTATACACTTATAATTTGTAAATGTATAAAGAAGCCTTAAAATATGAAAATATCCAAACTGATACTACCCCTATATTTCATATTGGCTCTAACATCATGATAGTAATATCTATTGCACTTATCAATTCCCTACCATTTATTCTTCTAACAATTACATACTAAAAAATAAAGTAAGTATCAATCACGGACCTACTATTGGAATTATCTGATATGGAGCAGAAACTATCTCAAATTTATAGTTACTGAACTACTTTGATTATATAAATTGAACTAAAAAAGGTAATTCCTCCCAGACTCAAAAAAAATTATATATATATAACAGAATTCGACCAAAAAGTTATCTTTGTATATATGAATATGTTAAAAAAAACTTTATGTATACCTTGAAAGAAATATCTGATAAAAAATCCGAACGAGATTTTATTACATTACCAATAAAGTTATATAAAAACAATCCATATTGGATACGCCCTTTAGATAATGATATCAAACAAATATTCAATCCGATAAAAAACCCTTATTTCAAACATGGAGAATGTACCAGATGGGTTCTTTATGACAATAATCAATGTATCGGCCGTATTGCAGCATTCATAAATTACCAAACAAGCCATATAGATGACTATACTGTCGGACAAATGGGATTTTTTGAATGTATCAACAATAAAGACGCTGCATTCCTATTATTTAATACATGTCGCAACTGGCTTGAAAATAGAGGAATGGAAGCGATGGAAGGACCTGTAAACTTTGGCGAACGTCTACATTGGTGGGGATTACTCACCAATGGATTCGACCGTTGTCCCAACTATGCAATGCCTTATACACATTCTTATTATAAAGACTTTTTTGAGTCATACGGTTTTAAAGACTACTTTCAGCAATTAACCTACCGTACACACCTAGTAATGGATAATCTTTCCCGAATTGTTGTATGGAAATCAGAACGCTTACTCCGTAACCCTGATTATCAGATACTTTCTTATAGAGATATAGGTCATAAAAAAGCGGTCTTATCGTTATTTGATATATATAACCAAGCATGGAATCCTCAAACACACGGAATAGATGGTATGACCCTCGAACAAATAGAGACCTTATATCGAAAATTAAGACCGATACTCGACAAAGAACTTATATATTTTGCTTACTTTAAGAACCGACCTATCGGATTCTTTATTATGTTCCCCGAAATAAATCAACTCATAAAACAGATGAACGGTAAAATGAATTTTTCCGGGATATTAAAATTTTATTACTATTTACGAACAAAAAAAGTGGACACTGCTTTAGGACAATTATTTGGCATAATACCCGAATTTCAAGGTAAAGGAGTTGAAGCTGCAATAATTACTCGGTTTTGTGAAATAATTATAGAAAGAAATTCTCCATATAAATACTTAGAAATGAATTGGATTGGAGATTTTAATCCTCAAATGATACATTTAATGCAATATATTGGAGCTAAAAGAGTAAAAACACACATTACATATAGAAAACTATTTCGTGAAAATATCCCTTTTTCACGAAAAGCTGATTTTCAAAAAAACAGAACCAAAAATGTATAAATATTCAATATATCTATATAGATAGAGATATTTTTACATATAAATACATATCCAATCCATAAAATTACAATATAATATTTTGATAATTCAAATATTCATTCTTACTTTGCACAATCAAAAAGTGAGGAAAAGTGATGTTGCAACGATTAAAAAAATGGATGCTTCCTATAGCAATGATCACCGGTGCTGTTTTTTATCGGTACGTTCAAATAATTTCTTTTCTAACTCCGTATCTAATATTTATCATGCTTTTAGTAACATACTGCAAACTATCTTTACGCAATATGAATTTATCTCCTTTGCATGCATGGTTATTAGGGATACAAGTCATCGGTAGTCTCCTCATATATGCCTTATTATATTCGTTTGATCCTTTAGTAGCAGAAGGAACCTTTATATGCATATTCTGTCCCACCGCTACTGCAGCCGCTGTTATAACTGGAATGTTGGGAGGCGATATTGCTTGTCTGGCAACTTACAGCCTTTTGAGTAATATGACCGTTGCAATTATTGCCCCTTTTATATTTTCATTTATGGGAGATCACATTTCCCTTCCTTTCTTTGAATCTTTTCTAAAAATCGGTACCGAAATGATTCCTTTATTGATATTTCCGTTCGTCTGTGCCTTAATATTACAAAAGTTTCTACCCAAAGTACATTCTGCTTTACAAAATCGTCAAAGCATCTCATTCTATTTATGGGCCATATCCTTAACTATAGTCATGGGAAAAACTGTATCCTTTATTGCCAGTAGAGGAAATGCAGAATACAAAGAAGAAATTTTAATTGCTCTTTTTGCTCTTATCGTCTGCGTATTACAATTTATATTGGGTAAAATAATAGGACAAAAATATTATAATAAAATTGCTGGAGGACAAGGATTGGGGCAAAAAAATACAGTATTAGCAATATGGATGGCTCTAACCTACCTCAATCCGTTAGCTTCCATAGGCCCTGCATCGTATGTAGTGTGGCAGAACAGCATCAATTCTCTCCAATTATGGATAAAAGAGAAAAAAGAAACTAAAATTTAAAAATACATTATAGCAACTTTCTAATCTTTATTATGAATATTTTATTAGATGTACATACCCATACAGTGGCCAGTGGACATGCATTCAGTTCTCTACAAGAAATGGTTCATACTGCTTCTGAAAAGCACTTGCAGATATTAGGCATTACCGAACACGCCCCTGGAATTCCGGGAACGTGCCATCCCATTTATTTTCGCAACCTACATGTCGTTCCTCGAAAAATGTATGGTATCGAATTACTATTAGGCGCAGAACTAAACATTATCGACTATATGGGAAATATCGATTTAGAGGAACTCTACCTCCAAATGTTAGATATAAAAATAGCAGGTATCCACTCTCTTTGTTATACCCCCGGCAATATAGAAGAAAATACCTCTGCCATGATAGGCGCAATTTCTAACCCATATATAGACATTATCAGTCACCCCGGAGACGGCACAGCTACCCTACTTTTCGAACCCGTCGTTTTAGCTTCAAAAAAATACGGTACTTTATTAGAAATAAATAACAGCTCCCTGAATCCAGTCAGACACAAAACTGAAGCTCGTAAAAATAATATAGAAATACTTCAATTATGTAAAAAATACGAAGTTCCGGTAATACTTGGTAGTGATGCCCATATATCATTCGACATAGCAAATTATGAAAATATTTATCCTTTACTTCAGGAAACAGAATTTCCACAAGAGCTTATCATAAATGATAAACCCGAAACTTTCAAAAAAAGAATAAACGCAACTTCTCAAAAACTATAAACAAATTTAAAACCGGAACAAGATTGCAACAAGCCTTTTCTCTAAAATTCATTTGTGAATTTTCTGATAAATTTTTAAGTTTGCGACCTGCATTTGTTTCTTTTAGGAAAAAAGAAAATAAAAAAAATGACAAATTCGAATAATTCATCAGAGAAAGAAAGAGAACTTGTATTAAAACTAATTCAAGGTAATGAAGATGCTTTTTGCGAATTATATTCCTCTTATAAGTATCGTCTCATCTACTTCGCGATGAAATTTCTCAAATCATCCGAATTTGCAGAAGACATCTTTCAAGATACATTTACAACCATTTGGCAAACACGAAAATTCATCAATCCAGATATTCCTTTTTCATCTTTTCTATATACTATAATGCGAAACCGTATCTTGAATTTATTGCGTAATTTAGACAATGAAACAGAACTGAAAAACTACATCTTCGACCAAGCTATAGACGCCCACGAAGATATCGAAGAACACTTATTTTCAAAAGAATTTATGAAATATCTTACTTGTGCTATGGAAAAACTGACACCACGCCAACGAGAAATTTTTGACATGAGCAGAAATCAAGATATGTCTCATAAAGAAATTGCTCAAAAATTAGGCATCTCACTCAACACCGTACAAGAACATATTTCAATTGCATTAAAAACTATCAGAACCTATTTAGATAAACACGCAGGGCCTTATGTCAATATTGTAATCTTCTTATTTTTATTGAAATAAAGGCTAATAATACTTTCAATTTTATAGATAAATCTATCCTTATTTTTCAATCTTTAAACAGTGCATAGTTAATATAAGTTAAATATACCCCAGCAAAACAGAATTCCTGTGTAGTATAATTGTAACGAAATTATTACAATTATTCACTTTATGAAAAAGGAAGAGGATAAAAAGAAAAAAATTTATCGCTATTTAGATAATTTATATAGCAAATCGGAGGTCGAAGATATATTAAAAGATATTCAAAATCCCGAAATGCAAAGAGAAGTGAATAAAATCAGTCTTGAAATGTGGGAAGAAAGCATTAGCGAACCTCCATTCTTACATCGCACAGAACAAGAAAAATATAAGCAAGAAGCAAGAATATTATTGCATAAAATCGAAAGAAAACAATTCAGATTCAGAAAACAGATATGGAGAGCAATTGCATGCATTATAATATTATTAATCAGTATAATAAGCATCAAGGAATATACAATATTGGAACATAAACACATACTCTTTACCGAAATAAGTACATCGTTCGGAGAAAAGAAAGAATATATACTTCCTGATGGTTCTAAAGTTTTGTTGAATGCATGTTCCACTATAAAATTTCCCCAGCAATTTCAAGGAGAAAACCGGGAAATAGAATTGAATGGTGAAGCTTATTTTGAAATAGTACATGACAAAAAGAAAAAATTTCTAATCAAAACTGACAATTTTATAGTAAAAGTGTTAGGAACTAAATTCAACGTAAAATCATATACGGAACAAGAAACTGCATTAGTAAGTGTAAAATCCGGGAAAGTCGAAGTCGAATTGCCACAAGCCAGCATGAAATTGACAACTAATGAACAAGTCCAAATTCAAGCCAACGGAAATGAATTTATAAAGAAAAAGGAAGATAATTCTCGGGCTTTAGCTTGGATACAAAATAAACTTTATTATCAGAACGCAACAATCTACGATGTAACCAAAGATTTGGAACACTATTATAATTGTCAATTCAAATATTCAGAAAATCAATCATTTAATAATCGAATTAGCGGACAGCATGACAATAAAAGCTTAGAAGCCGTGCTACAATCTATCGAATATATAACCGGTATCAAATACAAAATTGAAGGAGATACAATCTTGTTATTTAAATAAGATTTTAAAGTGATTAATATATAATTAATATAACAAAATACCGAATAAACTTAACATGAAGATTAATTTTACGATGAAAAAAAGGTCTAAGTTCATCATTCGTCTGATGATACTGATAGGAGTATTATGCAATACATCTAATATATGTATGGCACAAAACTCTAAGCTTGCTACTATCACTCTACGCGTAAAAAATGAACCTATCGAAAACGTTTTTAAAGAAATCGAGAAAAACGGCAAATATAATTTTTTCTATGACCCCTTAGTTATCAATAAAGTAAATCCTGTAACTTTTGATGTAAAAAATGCATCTCTTCAGGAAATATTAAAAATAATAGAAAAACAAACAGGCCTTAGTTTCCAACAAAGAGACAATACAATCTCCGTGACTAAGAAAAAAGAATCTTATATCCCCGCAACTAAAACTCAAAATATAATACAAATCAAAGGAAACATTAAAGATAAAAAAGGAGAACCCATTATAGGAGCCAGTATTCGAGTGAAAAATAGCGATATCGGGACTATTTCTGACATTGACGGAAATTTTACATTATCAAAAGTTCCGGAAAATTCAATTATAATAGCATCGTATGTAGGATATAACTCTGAAGAACTCTCAATAAAAAACAAAAAAAATTTCCAAATCATTTTAAGTGAAAATACGGAAGAACTGGACGAAGTAGTTGTCGTTGCTTACGGTACAGCTAAAAAAAGCTCATTTACAGGGTCTGCAGAAGTAATTAAGCACGACCGCATTGAAAAACGTATTGTAGCTGATGTATCAAAAGCTATCGAAGGTACCGTCGCAGGTGTTCAAAGTACATCAGGAAGCGGTCAGCCGGGCTCCGGAGCATCTATGATAATTCGAGGATTCGGTTCTATCTCTGCAGCCAATACCCCCCTCTATGTAGTAGATGGTGTACCGTTCGATGGTACTCTAAACAGCATCAATACCAACGATATTGAATCGATAACCGTACTAAAAGATGCATCCGCAGGAGCTTTATATGGTTCTCGCGGAGCCAACGGAGTTGTAATGATCACAACCAAACGGGGTGGATTAGAAAATGACAAAATATCCGTAAATCTAAAAGCTAATTGGGGTATCGCCTCCAGAGCTATTCCCAAATATGAAACTGTAAATGAAGCCGAATATATGGAACTGGCCTTTGAAGCATACAAAAACGAACTTATCTACACGGAAGGATTAGACCCTGCACAAGCCGGAATACAGGCTATCGAGGTGATGGGTGGTATAGCTAAAGGGGTATTGGGATATAAAGAAGAATACAACCCATTCGACATGCCTCTTGCTCAATTGATAGACCCTTATACAGGGAAAGTAAATCCAAATGCCAAATTAAAATATCATGAAGATTGGAAAGATGAATTAAGTAATAAAAATCCATTGAGGCAAGAGTATCAGTTATCTGTAGCCGGAGGAAGTTCTAAAACCAACTATATGGTATCTATGGGCTATCTTGATGAAGTCGGATTACTGAAGACAACAGAATTCGAACGCTATTCAGGGCGTGTCAACGTAGATACGCAAGCTAAAGATTGGTTAAAAATGGGAATGAATGCATCTTTTTCTCAAACAACCAGTAATTATAATAGTGCTTCAGGCTCAGAAGTTTCAAACTTATGGTACACCAGCCAAATTATGGCACCTATCTATCCCGTGTACGAACATAATGCCGACGGCTCTTTAAAATTAGATGCCAACGGGAATAAAATATTCGATTATGGAGTTAATCGTATTGCACTATCCAACTCCAATGCAATAGCATTGCTTTATGACGATAAGGAAAAAAGCACTAAAGATAATCTAAGTGCAAGAACTTACGTTGAGTTAGCCGCCAATGATGACAAATACGGTTTTCTGAAAGGTTTTTCATTCACAGCTAATTTAGGTTTGGACTATTTTAATACCCACGAAATGAGTTACCAAAATCCTTACACGGGTAACGCTGCCACAATTTCCGGTAGCTTAACCAAAGCTGCACAACGTCAACTCAGTTATACATTCAACCAATTATTAACTTACAAACGGGATTTTGGATTGCATGGTTTTGATATTTTGGTCGGGCACGAATTTTACCAACTAAAACAAGAATACTTAGCTGCTCAAAAAACGGGATTTCCATTTGGAGGTCTTTATGAACTCGCCGCCGCTGCCAATTTGGCTGCAGCAAGTTCTCAAACTGACAAATACGCTATCGAATCATATCTGAGCCGCGCCAACTATAATTATGCTCAAAGATACTATGTATCCGCAAGCTTTCGAACAGATGGCTCTTCCCGATTTTACAAAACCAGCCGTTGGGGTAAATTCTGGTCATTAGGAGCCTCATGGAGAATTTCTGAAGAACCTTTTATGGCAGGCGTAGACTGGATAAATAATTTAACTTTCAAAGCCAGTTTCGGTTCACAGGGTAATGATAATATCGGAAGTTATTATGCCTACCAAAGCTTGTACAATATGGGACTGACAAATGCCATTTACAATGGTGCAGCCATAAATTCTTTGGAAAACAGAGACCTAAGATGGGAAAAAAACGAGAATCTGAATATAGGAATCGAAGCCCGATTATTCAACTGTTTTTCTTTAACTGCAGAATTTTTTAATAAACATACCAAAGATTTGTTGCTGAATATGCCTAAAGCAACATCTACCGGCTTCAACGCCTACCCTGCCAATGTAGGAAGTATGCGAAACAGAGGTGTCGATATTACTGCCAGTATAAACATATTCAACAACCGAAACTTCAGATGGACACTGACAGCGATGGGTAGCCATATTCGCAATAAAATACTGAAACTGGCCGATAAACCGGAAATAATCTCAGGTTCAAATATCTTCCGTGAGGGAGAAGCTGTAAACTCGTTTTACCTGCCTATCTCTGCAGGAGTTGACCCTTTGACCGGTAATCAACTTTATTGGGTAAATCATGACGAAAACAACAATCTCGTAGAACGATACAAAACCGATGACGTAACACTGACGGCCAACAGCCGAGAAGTTGTAGGAAATCGCATTCCCGACTTATATGGAAGCATTACCAATGACTTAGCATTCAAAGGATTCGATCTATCCATTCTTACCACCTACTCCATAGGAGGTGAAATGCTGGATGGCATTTACAGCAGCATGATGAATGTAGGATATAAAGGCTACGTATGGCATAAAAATGCCTTAAGAAGGTGGCAAAAACCCGGAGATATCACCGATGTACCTAAAATCATGTGGGACCAACAAATACGTACAACCGACCAAAACCTAATAGATGCGTCATACTTTGCTATCAAGAACATCACATTAGGATATACCCTTCCTAAAAAATGGACTGACAAAATGAAAATGCAAAAAATTCGGTTTTATGCTTCTGGAGATAATTTAGCATTATTCAGTCATCTAAAAGGGATGGACCCTCAATACAATTTCACAGGAACAGTCGGATATACATATACTCCGTCAAGAACTATCTCCTTTGGCATAGATATTAACTTCTAATGATACTAAAACTAAAAAATATGAAATTAACAAAATATATTGCACTTGCTATAATCGGCACTTCTTCCCTCTTTTCCTGTACCGATTATTTAGATACCAATCCTACTGACCAGATATCAGGAAACGTCATATTCACCGATGTAAATGGAGGCATGATTGCCATGAACGGTGTTTATCGTCTGATGTACTCTTCCGGTTGGGCGGGAGACAACTCTACCCATACTTTCGGATATATGTCTACCATGTTGGTGGCAGACTTTATGGGAGACGATAACATCGTATCATCAAGCATCAAAGGATGGTTCTCAATGGACTATAACCTACAGGAACGAAACTTCTATTCAAGCATGTTATATCGGCCTTATTCTGAATGGAACTTTTACTATACCATCATCTCAAACCTGAATTATATTCTATCTCATGAAAAAAGTCTGACCGGGCTTCCCGGTGAAAAAGACAACCTGTTCGGACAAGCATACTCTTTACGGGCTCTTTGCTATTTTTATCTGATACAACTCTATCAACAAACATACATCGGTCATGAAAATTCTCCGGGGGTTCCCGTATATACGGAACCGACAACCTCTTCGACTGAAGGAAAACCCCGAGGCACTGTAGCCAATGTATATAGACAAATTAATGAAGATATAGAAAAAGGAATAGGGTTACTAAAACAAGCTGAAGAACAAGGAATAAGCCAGATACACAAATCTCATATCGATTATTATGCCGCAAACGGCATCAAGGCACGTATCGCTCTGGTACAAAACCGCTGGCAAGACGCAGCCAATGCAGCAAACATAGCTCGGCAAAAAACAGATTTGGGTCTGGCCGACGCATCTGAACTGGTAAGCGGATTTAACGACTTAGATATGACCTCTGTATTATGGGGAACCGAGATACAAAAAACAGACCAAAACGGAGCATACGCATCTTTCTTTTGCCATATGGATGCTAATGCCGGAATGCACGCTTCATACGACCGAAAATGTATCAGTGCATGGCTATATAAACAAATGGGTATTCAGGACATACGTCGCAATAACTGGTGGAAAGGAAACATAGCACCTGCATTAGAACAGACACAAGGACCTCAAAAAAGCTATTGCACAACCAAATTTAGATTCAGTGAATATTCTTCTTATTTAGGAGACAATATTTATATGAGAGCTGAAGAGATGTTGCTTATCGAGGCCGAAGCTCTATGCCGATTAAAAAATTATGATCAGGCAAGAACCCTAATGAAAGATTTCGGATCCATTCGAGAGAAAAACTATGTCAAGAATCGTCTGGATAAAGTGACAGACAGCAATGAAATGACCTTAGACATCTACGGTACAGTATCAACTCCCGAAATAAAAACTCTATTGGACGAAATACTTTTACAACGCCGAATCGAATTATGGGGAGAAACCGGTCGAATATTTGACGTTCTCCGTCTTAAAGCCGGCTATACCCGGGACTATGAAGGCTCAAATCATATCGTAAAGCTAAGCGATAACACAAAAATACCGGATTATAAAGGTTTTATCTTGACACTACCTCAGTCAGAATTTGATGGAAATGTCAATATGGACCCTGTAGCAGACCAAAATCCTCTTTAATTAAATAATATAAATATGAAAATGAACAAATATATATTCGGGACACTACTTATTTCCTCATTCCTGATCGGATGTGACCAAGACAACATTACACGTATTTACGAATCAGATACGTATAACTACATATCCTTTCAAAATGATGTCTTAAATAAAGAAGTAGAAAAGACTGAAAATACATTAGAGATATCTATTTATAGAGAAAGCACGCAAGGTAACGCCAGCGTAACAGCTGAGCTCTTTTTCCAACAAGACGGAAACGGGGGAGAACAGCCCGGTAGAGAATTTATATCTCTCGACAACAATATAATTACGTTCGCAGAGGGCAATAATGAAGCTAAAATCAAATTAAACATCGATTTAGTCAAGCTCGATTATTTGACCAAGGCTAAAACTCAAATACGTCTGACTCCAAAAGAAAATTGTAGCGTTTCACCTTTTGGAAAATCAGCAATAACCGTATCCATCAGTCGCAAACCTACCTGGTACCAAATGGAGGAAAAAGGAATTTATACCTCTCAATTTTTAGGAACAGAAAAAGAAGTTACTGTGATGAAAGCAGAAGAAGCTCCATTTTACATCGTTAAAGATTGTTATGTAGAAAATGGCGATATTCGTATAGACTTGGACCAAAACGGAAATGCAACCATAGAACAACAAAAAGCTTTCATTTATCCGGAATATGGTGTAGTATATGTTGCCGGAACCGGACAATTAAACAAAATCAGTAACACCATTATTACTCAAATGAATTTTTTGGTAGAACAAGACGGTAAATGGGGTATCCTTTCCGGTGTAGCTTTTGAAGAAACACTAAAACTCCCAAACAAATAAAACACAGAAATTACATATAACTAATGTTCAACTAAACAAAAACATCGTATGAAAAAGCTTTACTTACTATTGCTAAGTGCAATAATGGGAACAGCTGCAAATGCCCAAACTTGGGATGGAACGACTGCAGCATGGACACAAGGTGACGGTTCGTCCAGTAATCCATATCTAATAGAAAATGGCCAGCATCTGGCTTATCTGTCTGAAACAGTCAAAAATGGAGAAACTTATGAAGGTAAATATTTCAAATTAACTACCGACTTGGATATGGGTATAAATGACGAACAAAAATTTACCCCAATCGGATTTTTTGACGAATATATCGACAGCGAAAACCAAGGAGGTGGAATGATCGATGAATCAAAATATTTCTTAGGAGTTTTTGATGGCAACTATAAAACAATCGATAACATACACGTATATTATGTAGATCCAAATCCGGAAAATACAATTGGTGGAACCGGTTTATTTGCCTGCATATCCAAAAATGCAGAAATCAAAAATTTAAATATCGGAGAGAATTCCATTATTGAAGGTGCAGATGCCACTGGAGCTATTGTTGGAGCTATGAATGGAGGAAAAGTTATCAACTGCTCAAACAATGCTATTCTAACCATTATAAACGATGGACCTTACGGCGCCG
The DNA here is from genome assembly GCA_000803105.1 of Coprobacter secundus. GTDB lineage: Bacteria > Bacteroidota > Bacteroidia > Bacteroidales > Coprobacteraceae > Coprobacter > Coprobacter secundus. The sequence goes on along the minus strand of JTDA01000005.1, from coordinate 188,467 downwards.
GAGGTATTGTTGGGACCAACAATGGTGGTGGAATAATTTCGGGATGCTCTAATAGTACAAATATTAATGGGCACAACAATGTTGGTGGTATTGTCGGTTATGTTGATAAATCTGGAATAATAGAAAACTGTTACAACACCGGTATGATAACAGTTGGCGGATTCTTTGCCGGAGGAATATGCGGATATTTAACTTCTGGCACAGCAAGAAATTGCTACACTACCGGAAATGTCCCGAGTGATGGAATTTTCAATCAAGCAGTTATTGGAGCAACCGACGCAGGTGTAACCATTGAAAATTGCTATTATTTGAATATTCCTAATGCTGCTACTGATGAAAATACAGGTGTCACTGCCAAGGAAGAAGCCGATATGAAAACCGAAAGTTTCATCACAGACCTTAATAACGGACAAAATGTTTGGGTAGCCGATAGCAAAAATATGAACCAAGGATTCCCTGTTTTATCCTGGCAAGTTGATCCTACTCCTGTAAGCACGGAAAACATACAAAAAGCAAATATCAACGTATATGCTATAGGGCATAACTTGTATATACAATCAGAAATATCATGTCAAGCTATCATCTCCGATATCAGTGGAAAAATAATTGTCAACGAGAATATAGACAACAAAACAATAACTCTCGACAACAAAGGATTATACATCGTTACCATACTATCTAACGGACAAAAATATAACCATAAAGTAATTATTAAATAAAGAATACTTATATTTTTGTCAAAAGCGATAATTCAAACCAATTATTTTAGGACGAAAGGAATAGTTTTTATATAATGGATTCCTTTTTCGTCCTAAAATAATTAAATCATATTTTATCTTACGAAGGTCTATGAAAAAGCCAGCAACACTGATCCTTATATTCCTTTTATACAGTTTTTTATTAACTGCTCAAAAACAGGTTATCTGTAAAGAATATTCTCCCAAATACACAGCAAACACTCTGCTAAAAATACAACAATACCAGACTACACCCTATACACGAAGCTCTTCAAAAATTAAATATATACAAGCTTATGTGCGATTCCACCCGGACGCAAACATCCAAAAGTTATGTGAATCGTATGATATAAAAATAAACGTCGGGTACAACAATCTTTATACGACCCTAATCCCAATAAAAAATTTAGAAGCCATCGCCCAAGATCACCATATTTTAGAAATAGATACTGGTCAAGAGATACACTTCATGATGGATTCCGTACGCATCTTCACACATATTGATGAAGCTTACAATGGTACGAATGGGTTAAACACTCCCTACCGAGGAAAAAACGTGCTAATAGGAATCATTGATGCCGGACTGGATTTTGGACACCCTAATTTCCGAGATAATAATGGGAAATGCCGCATTCAGGCTGTTTGGGACCAAAACAATTTCTTCTCAGCCACCAATTCTCCCTATGGATATGGGATAGTATATAACACACCCGAAGATGTTGCGAATGCCAAAAGAGATATGGAATTATCCGGCGATACACATGGCACTCATGTAACCGGTATAGCTGCCGGAAGTTATGATGGCCCCTATAGAGGCGTAGCTCCTGAAGCTGACATAGTTCTCGTATCAACAAACAAAACCGAACAGGGTATTATGGATGGAATAGACTTCCTCCTAAAATACGCTGAAAACGCCCAAAAACCTATATCAATAAACCTAAGTATCGGAACAGTCTTAGGATATAAAGATGGTACTGATAATTTTTCAGTCCTCATAGACCAACTATTAAAAGGCCAAAAAGGTAAACTTCTTTCCATTGCTGCCGGCAATGAAGGTGACAGAAAATCAACATTAGCCGGGATATTCGGGGATAAGCAAATGACTAAAAGCTATTGGATTCCCCCCAGCTATGGCAGGGATAATCTGTTCATACAAGGAGAAAAAGGACATATCTACCAACTTACCATAACCCTAAAAAATACGACAAATCATTCTACTTTATTTTCTCAAACGTTTACCAGTGGAGAAACATGGTCTAAAAGTTTCGAAAAATTCGGTACTGAAGAGAACAATGATGCACTTATCAATATCTCCTCTTCTACAAATAATGCCAACGGAAACCCAAACTTCCGTATAACGATGTCTTACACCCAACCAGAAAATGAAATCTGGGAAATAACATTCAGTTCTGAATCCGGGAAATATATGATCAACAGTGATTACGGCTACTTCACATCTAAAGGCGAAAAGGAGTATACAGAAGGAACAACAGACTATACTATTGCCTGTACAGCCACCGGATATGAACCCATCGCCGTAGGAGCCTATGTTTCCAGACAATGTTACCAAGATTTAGACGGGAATAAACATATTGCTGAATGGAAACAACAAGAATTGTATCCCTTATCAGGAAAAGGTCCTACTTATGATAATAGAATCAAACCTGATGTTGTGGCTCCGGGAGCAACTGTCATTTCCTCATTCAGTTCATATGCAGGAAGTTTTTCAGTAAAACCAGAATATAAAGTTTTTCAGATAACAGATGAAACCAGCAACCGCAAATACAGTTGGGGTATAGCCAATGGAACTTCTATGGCAACTCCAGTAGTAACCGGTACATTAGCTTTATGGTTGGAAATAAATCCAAAACTGACAGCTGAAGATGTAAAAAAAATAATAAAAAATACAGCTTATCATGATACATATACCGGAGAAGCAGATAACGGAAGATTCGGCATGGGCAAACTGGATGCTATGGCCGGACTAAAATATCTACAACAAGAAACATCTGTACAAACTCCCCTAAAATCAACTATACAATATTCATATAATAGAAACGATAACAGAATACAGCTATTCTGTGAAGACACAATACAAAAAGTATATATATATACGCTTACCGGTGTACTATATCAACAAATATCTTTTCCAAGTAATTCATTTTATGCAAACCTACAACCTGGGAATATTTATTTGTTGAAAATTATTACAGACAAATCGAACACCGTATTTAAAATTATTCCATAATATGGCTCAAAAATCAAAAAACAAAACATTTGCATAAACATAAAAGGTTCTTACTTGTTCTCATACTATAGTTTCAACTTAACACACATTAGTATGAGAACATTTTTTATTTTTATCACGCTTATTCTTGCTGGAATTTTTTCGGGTTTTGCATGTACTGGCATTTCATTATTTGCAAAAGATGGAGGTTACGTACAAGCCCGTACTATAGAATGGGGAGACAGCTATCTTCCTAGCGAATATGTGATTATCCCCCGTAACTTAGAGCAAATATCCTATACCCCTACAGGTATAAACGGACTCAAATTTCAATCAAAATACGGAGTTGTAGGATTAGCCATCATTCAAAAAGAATTTATTGCTGAGGGGTTAAACGAAGTCGGATTGTCTGCAGGCCTATTCTATTTTCCTCATTACGGAAAATACCCTGAATATGACCCTCAACAAAATAATCAAACTTTGTCCGACTTGCAATTTGTATCCTGGATATTATCTCGATTCTCTACAATAGACGAAGTTATAGAGGCTACAAAACAAATACGAATCACCTCTTTAGACAAACAGGGTTCCACCGTACACTGGCGTATTGGTGAGGCTTCAGGACGTCAAGTTGTTCTTGAATTTATAAATGGTATACCTCATTTTTATGAAAACAAAATAGGAGTGTTGACTAATGCACCGGATTTTCCTTGGCATATAACAAACTTGAACAATTACGTCAATCTCTTCCCCGGTAATGCTCCCACCCAGAAAATAGGCGATATTACAATATTTCCTTTTGGCGCCGGTTCAGGATTTTTAGGTATTCCGGGAGACGTCACGCCCCCATCTCGTTTTGTCAGAATTGCTTTCTACAAAGCCACCGCCCCACAACTGAAAACTTCTGAAGAAACCATTTTCCAGAGCTTTCACATTTTAAACAATTTCGATATTCCTATCGGAGTGGAACATCCCATAGGAAAAGCTCCGAATATACCCAGTGCGACACAATGGACCTCAGCCATAGACTTGACCCAAAAGAAGTTATATTATAAAACTTCATATAATAATAACATACGTTGCATCAATTTAAATAATATAGATTTTGAAAAAATATCTTACCAGTCCCACCCTTTAGACCCCAAAATGCAACAACCTGTTGATATTATCCAAATTCGATAACAATCTAAACAATAATGAAACGATTAAATAAAAAAATTGCCATTATTACCGGTGCAGCATCTGGGATAGGTAAAGCGATAACTCAAAGATTCTCATCAGAAGGAGCGAATGTCGTAATTGCAGATTATGCAAAAGACAAAGCTGATGTTTTAGCAAAAAATTTAGCATCCAAAGGAGCAAACACATTTCCAATTTATTTTTCTGCCGATAATTTAGAAAGTTGCCGCCAACTTATCAACTCCGTTTTTGAACACTATGGACAAATAGATATTTTAATAAATAATATAGGAGGGAGTAACTTAACTCTCGATAAGGATATCGAACACCTCGACATAAATTATTTTGATGAAATTTTTCACATTAATATCCGCTGTGCTACATATTTGACCCAACTGGTTATACCTTTTTTAGAAAGACAAAATGGAGGAAATATCATCAATATTGCTTCAATAAGCGGTATTACCGGAGATTATCAGGGAACTTACTATGGAATTTCAAAAGCCGGGATTATCAGTCTTACACAATATACTGCCACTCAAATGGGAAAAAAGAATATTCGCTGTAATGCTATTGCCCCCGGACTCATTCTGACCCCTGCAGCATTAAATAATCTGCCAGAAAAAAATCGGCAAATATTTCTTCGTCATAACGCTCTTCCCTATTTGGGCAAGCCTGAAGACATTGCAGCAACAGCGGCATTTCTCGCCTCAGATGATGCTCGATACATCACCGGACAAACCATCATTGCTGATGGCGGATTGACTATCCATAACCCGACTGTAGCAGACATGAATGAGATTATGTACTAATATCATTTCAATATCAAATTTTCTTGGATATTGAATCTATATAAATTTATCACAGTATTTACACCTTTTTCAAAAAAATTATTGAATTAAGATTATATATTTAATCAAGATGCATCTGTTATGCATAATATTCCTTACAGAAGTATATATAAAGTTTACCAGTCTATCTCTGGTAACCCTTTACTCCTAAAATATTCATTTGCTTTACTAAAGTGCTTACAACCGAAAAATCCTCTGTCTGCAGACAATGGTGAAGGATGCGGTGCTGTAAGAACACAATGTCGGGTACGGTCTATAAAAGCCCCCTTCTTTTGGGCATATGCACCCCACAACATAAAAACGACATTCTCTTTTTCATCATTTATTCGTTTTATCACAGCATCTGTAAACTCTTCCCACCCTTTTCCCTGATGGGAACCAGCCTGATGAGCTCTTACTGTCAGTATCGAATTGATAAGCAATACTCCCTGATTCGACCAACGTTCCAGCCTGCCAGAACGAGGAACAGGTTTCCCTAAGTCATTTTGTACTTCTTTAAAAATATTTACTAAAGACGGAGGAAAAGGCACCCCATCCAACACGGAGAAACATAACCCATAATATTGCCCTGGTTCATGATACGGGTCTTGTCCTATTATAACCACCTTTACCTTATCAAAAGGGCACGTATCGAATGCATAAAAAAGCAAATGGCCGGGAGGATATACCGTATATCTCGCATACTCCTGTTTTACAAAAGCAACCAGTTTTTCAAAATAAGGCTTATTGAATTCAGGTTGTAACCGCCGTTTCCAACTGTCTTCTATTCTTACATCCATAACACACTTTAAAAATGCATTTCTAACAAAAATACATAATTTATATTTATTATTTCAAATAAATAACATAATTTTACCTGTTACTTAGAAATTTAATTACAATAGCATGTACAAAAAAGACACAACAACCAGCCTTTTATTTTTCCTTTTCCTATTATTATCTGTACATTCAGGATATACTCAAGAAAATCTTGAATTATGGTATAAAAGTCCTGCAACAATATGGGAAGAAACTCTTCCATTAGGAAACGGCCGATTAGGAGCCATGCCTGACGGCGGCATATATCACGAAAAAATTATTTTAAACGATATATCCTTGTGGTCAGGAAGTAAAGAAAATACTGTAAATGCCAAAGCAATCGAATATTTGCCACAAATACGACAACTATTATTGGCAGGTAAAAATAAAGAAGCCCAAGATTTAATGTATGCACATTTTAAATGCGCAGGAAAAGGGACAAACAGAGGAGAAGGAGCAAATGCTCCTTATGGAAGTTTTCAAACATTAGGTTATCTCAACATAAATTATAATTATAAAGACCAAGATACCCTAATATCTAATTATAAAAGAGGCCTTATATTGAGCGATGCTTTAGCCTACACACATTTTACTAAACATGGAATCAAATACACTCGCGAATACTTTGTTTCACACTCACATGATGTCATAGTAATCAAGTTATCTTCAAATAAAAAAAATCAGTTAGCTTTTTCTCTAAACTTAGCCAGACCCGAACGTTATAAGACTTATATCCAAGAAAAAAATCTCTATATGGAGGGAGCAATGAATAACGGATATGGAGAAGATGGTGTAAAATACCTAACCAAAGTACAAGTAATTACTGATGGCAACGTAACTCCCGAACATAAAGCTCTATCGATCACTCAAGCTAAAGACGCTTATATTATTATCTCCTCTGGAACTAACTTCGAAAATTCACACTATAAAGAACAAATAAACCAGTTACTGCAAAAGTCTATAACCACTGACTATAAAAAATTATTATCAGCACATAAAGCAAAATACCAAAAAAAGTTTAATCGAGTACAATTACAATTGGGCACTTCCCAAATAACCGATATCCCGACAGACCTTCGTCTAATAAATAATCAAAAAATAGAAGATCCTTCCCTTTATGCCCTCTATTTCCATTTTGGACGTTATTTAATGATATGCGGTACCCGCAAAGGTTCCCTACCTCTAAATCTCCAAGGACTTTGGGCCAATACAATACAAACACCATGGAATGGAGATTATCATCTGAACATCAACCTCCAAATGTGTTATTGGCCAACAGAAGTCACTAATCTATCAGAATTGCATAATACGCTTATTGACTATACAAAAAAACTCGTTTCCTCAGGAAAAATTACAGCCCGAGAATTTTACGGAGCAGATGGATGGGTAGCTCACGTAGTAAGCAACCCTTGGCTTTTTACTGCACCTGCAGAACACGCATCATGGGGAGCAACAAATACCGGAGGGGCATGGCTCTGCTCTCATTTATGGCAACATTACCTATTTAACCCCGACACATCATACGTAGCCGATATCTATCCTGTTCTCAAAGGTGCATCACAATTCTTTCTATCTAACATGATTACCGAACCGAAACATCAATGGTTAGTAACAGCTCCATCATCATCACCTGAAAATTCATTTAAACAAAACGGCCAATCGGTATTTGTATGTATGGGTCCCACTATGGATACCCAAATCATCAGAGAGCTATTCGAAAATACTGTAAGTGCCGCACAAATATTAGGCATCGACCCGCAGTTTTGTCAACAAATAAATATAGCCCTTCAAAAATTACCACCCATGCAAATAAGTACCCAAGGTGGTTATTTGTTAGAATGGCTTGAAGATTATGAAGAAACAGATATTCATCATCGTCATATATCCCACCTTTACGGACTATATCCAGCAAACCAAATAACTCCAACCAAAACGCCAGAATTAATAAACGCATGTCGCAAAACTCTCAATCGGCGAGGAGACGGTGGCACTGGATGGTCCAGAGCCTGGAAAATAAATTTCTGGGCACGAATAAAAGATGTCGATAAAGCTCACACTCTACTTAAAAACCTCTTATATCCTGTAAAAGGAGAAACAATTGATTATAAAGGAGGAGGTACTTATCCTAATTTATTTTGTGCACATCCCCCATTCCAAATAGACGGTAATTTCGGAGGTACTGCCGGTATTGCTGAAATGCTCTTACAAAGTCATGACGGATATATAGACATACTCCCAGCCTGTTATTGGAATAAAGGCTACTTCAAAGGATTGAGAGCTCAAGGTGGTATTACCGTTGACGTCGATTGGGAACTTAACAAAACACCTCGGCTCAATATAAAACTAGTAGCTTCTCGTGCTGGAAACTTTTCAATTCAGCTGCCAGCATCATTCATTTCAAAGAATAATACCAAAATCAGAATATCACAAAAAGGTAAATCTTCGTTACTTTCAACGAATGCTCCTATATCCGTAACTCTAAAAGAAGGAGAAGAGATAAAATTGTCTCTTTAACATTTAAAAAGTTAATAAAAATCTACTTTTTACAGAAAAAAATGTTAATGTAATAATTTTTTTTGCACTAAAAGTTGCACAATACAAAGTAAGATAATATATTTGCAACATGTTTTTTCATAGTATTAGATTTAAGGTTTACAAGATTGGTTGTCGGGAGACAACCTTTTTTGTTTTTTAGATTTTATTCTTCCTTACCAGCCCACTTTTTCTGGCTCATTTATTACTTCAATTCTACACATAAACTTACTCCTTTATACAAATATTCCTGTACAACATAACCAATAAAAATATAAACTTTCCATAACCAAACATTCCAACACATATTTTTATACAAAAATCAGATTTTTATGTAATTCTGGAAAACTTTCGTTTGTGCCTTATACAAAGGACTTTGGAAGAATTACCCGATTTTGAGGTAATGACTTGGCAACTGTGCCGTATGCTGCGTTCTGCCTTGAATTGCTTTCAAGTAACTCGTTTCTGTGTACAAAAATAATAGAATAGTCCGATGCACACAAGGTACATCAAAGAAAAAGTTCGACTATTTGTTTAGTTTGTTTAATCGCATTACAATCGAAGTTTGACTTCTACCCATTTTGTTTGCAATATATTTGACACTCTTACCTTCATTGTGCAGTTTCAATAAAAATTGGTCTGCACTTCTTGTCCATCTTTTATTGGCGTTAGGGTGCTTTACATAGCTTTCTTCTGACACCTTTTCGGGGTGCAAGAATTCATCCACAAATACAGACGGGAAACGCTTATCGTATAATACAAGCGTTTTTACCTTAGCCCTTGTTATTGCAACATAGAATAATCTTCTTTCTTCTCCGTATGGGAATTGGTCGCTCTTAGTGAGCACATAGTTAAGCACAGGGTCGTCACTCACCTGTGATGGGAAACCGTATGTATCTTTATTGCATTGTAAGAGTATTACATAATCCGCTTCAAGACCTTTTGACTTATGTACGGTTAAAAACTCTATTTTTCGTCCTCCTATCACATAGTAGAATCTATTACCCTCTTTAATTGATTGGTACATAAAAGAGAGGTAGTAATCATCAAAAGAGTAACGCCCCAATAGGAATATTGATTTATCCGATGGAATAGAAGCCACAAGTTGCCCTATCGTATTGCAGTAATCTCGTCTATCATAAGCATAGAATTCCAACTCGGTTCTCATTTCTGAGCTGAACGAATGGATATTCTTTTGTATTTGGGCTTTATTGCGTTGTATAAAGTTCGACGATAAAGAAACCAAAGGCTCTCCAAACCTGTATGTAGTTTCAATCTTGTTTATCTCCGTTGCTCCAAAATATTCGGGGAATTGATTGAATAGAGCCATATCACTTCCCGAAAAACGATAAATAGACTGCCAATCATCACCCGCACAATACAACTTTGCAGGAGGATTACCCTCTCGCAATACTTTCAAGAAGTTGTAACGGTCAACAGAAATATCTTGAAACTCATCCACTATGATATAATCATATTCAACAGGGTGTGAAGTACGACATATCTCAGTGGCTTGAAGAATAGCATCGGTAAAATCAATTTGGTTACTATCGCTTAACGCATTTATGTAGCGTTCATATACAGGTTGAAATATATTCTTGATGATAAACACACTTCGTTCATCATCTGCATTTTTGGCTTGTTTCAAAACCTCTTTAACTGATTTACAACTTGATTTTACCAATGTAACGAAAGTAACAACAAGTCGTATAAACGCCTTTTCCTGCTTGCTGCCTTTGGGTAGTACTAAATCGTATAACTCCTCATCGGTCTTTTCTTGAATTGGTACACCTGCTTCAGCTAATAGTTTACGGAGTTTATCCCTAATATCAGAATAATGGAAATCTGCACTTGATGTCACTAAAAGTTGTGTACCAAATTTCTCGTGAGCCGCTTTTTTCCAAGTTATACCATCATTGTATTTCTGATTGGCTTCTTCGTAGGTTATACCCTTGTCTTTTGCGAACCAAGCAGGAACAAGCCCGTGTTCATCAACTCCGAAATGTTCAAGATAGATGCGTTTGGTTACTCCTCCTTGCTTAAAATATATTGAGAAGTCGGGACGATATTGTGAGTGCATCTCATCTGCTAATTGATGTTCGTATGGTTCTTCATATCTGAATTTCACTCCCAGCGAGGACAAAGCAAAACATATTTTTTGTTCTTGTTCACTTCTCACATATATGGCTCTGCCGTCCATATCGGGGAACATCGCCTTTAGCTGCACATTCTTTTGCTCTGATAATTGCTCTCGTCTTTCATTCTTGCGTTGTTCCCAATCGGCTTCATTCGTTTGGTAATCAATAAAGTATTCCACTATATTTTTCTTGAAAGACGATTTATCTAATAATTTGTGATATATATCAACAAACAATGAATCTGTATTGTCGCAAATCGATGGTTTTGTGCCTGTTGTTTTGCCTATAATATCAATGGCTAACTTATGGAATGTGTAACCTTTCAATCCATTGGTCGCCATTCTTTCGGTTAGTTCGGCTGCTGCTTTGTTGGTATAACTGATAAGTAAAATTCTTTCAGGTGCTATACCCTTGATTTCGGTGAGATATTTAACCTTACCGACAATTGAAGAGGTTTTACCACTACCTGCACTGCTGACTACTAAACAATTATCCTCTTCTGAAACAATTGAGCGTCTTTGTTGCTTGTCTAATGGGTATTTTAGGCAATGGTCGAAAAAGTCCCTGTGCGTGTCAAGTAGAAAGGTTATAATACCATCATTATGTTGTTTTACAAGTTTGTTGATTCTTCCAAAGTCGTTAATGAATTTGGATATGGTTTCTGATGGAGTGATGTTAAAGGCTTCAAGTTTCTTCAGAAGTGAATATGCCTCTTGGAAATGTACCTTATAATGATTGATGAAATCTTTTTCTTGCGTTGCGGAGATTACCCTGCCATAAAAGCCATTATTCAAGTCTGAGGGAATATCTATAAACGCCCCCTCATTAAGAGCCGATAATCTCTCTCTTGCTTGCTCATAATTTGATTTCTCGCTATATGCAGATATATGGTTTAGCTTTTCTGCAAGCTCTTTGGATTTGTTTTTTAGGCGTGTTCGTACCATCGCTATTACAATAACCGAAATAGCAATTATACAAATAACCAAAATAAACGCCCATTGCATATTTAAAAAATAGCAGTTGATAATATTTGCTTTGCATAAAAATTAGCGTACTACGGAAATACGGAATTTATAGCAAAAAAATATTTTCTTTAAAATAATCTATTACATCTTCATCCGAAGTTGCTTCATCTACTGCGTTTAAAATTTTTACGAAGTCCTCAAACTTATCTGTTTCATAACCCCCACAAGTTGTAAATTCTTCATCGCAAAAGAAAATCATTTCTCCCGGAATGGTCATTGAGCCTGCTCCATTAAGACTCCTAAATCTATGGCTTACTGCCCAACCTGTAAATTCTCCTTTGTGATATTTAGCGACATTTTCTTTTAGAAAAGCAAGTTGTTCTGAAAGTTTCTTGGTGTATTTGTTCAAATCAGATTTGGCTTCTTCCTTTTCTTTTTTTGCTCGTGAATACTCTCCACGAGAGTATTGAGAAGAATAACCATTGGGGGCAAAAATATCCATAGAAGATTCTGCTGATTCAATTTTTCTCTCACAGCGATTTATTTTAGATATCAAATTCTTGATTTCATCGCTAATTTTCATAATAGGCTCGATAGTAGTTACATCAATAAACATACTATCAACTCTTGTTGATATTGGCTCATAAGAATCAGGGTGATAGAGATAGTCTTTAAGCGTCTCTTTAACCAATTTCTCAGCTTTTTCCTCGTTAGAGAGTGTACAAGAAGTTATAACTAAAGCGGATAATACTAAAAACTTTTTCATAATCTGTCGTATTATTGGGTTATTTCTCAGGGAATAAACTTGTTAAGGCTCTTCTAATGGCTTGACGGATATCATCAGCTTCTGTTTCGCCTTGTCCTTCTGCTGTACAAGAACATATCATTTCATTGGTTTTTGCAGAGCTAAACTGTATAGTTACTTCTATTGTGTAACCTAAACCTCTATTACGCCTGCCACTCTCACCATAATTGACGATTAGAGTTTCATTAGATAATTCGGATTTAAGTTCGGGTAATATGATATATCCTTCTTTTATTAGTATTCCTGCTATTACATCACTTGGATTAACACTTTTGGTGGTTGAAGAACCATAGATACCGTATTGCCCACCATATGTACCTCCTGTGCTTGATGTCAATTCCTTTGTTGGGGAAATGTATGCGTATTTATACATTTCAATAGGAGCATTCCTTACTATTACAGGCATTCGAAGTGGTGCACATCCATTCATTAATATAATGGCACAAATAGCTAATAACCATTTTTTTATTACGCTCATACACTACATTTTTTAATCTCCAGTTCCCAAAGGAATTTAACCTATTAAAGAAGCGTGGAACTGTATGCCACATTCTTTACTTGAAGGTCGTAGGAAACCATAGATGCAGATGTAACAATAGCAGCCCACGCTATATGCGTGAGAACCACTATGCTATCCTTGCATCTAATTGAAAATTTCCTACGTTTTCAAGTACAAGATAAGCATAACGCTTCTTTTTTTTCGTATGTCTTGGAAAGAGTTGCCTCAATCCAATACAAAAGTATGAAAAATCCGTGATATACCATTCTACTATCACGGATTTTTTTGATTTACAGTTTCATACTTCTATTCTGTCTTGGCTTCGGTATTCCGATGGCTTCTCTGAACTCATTCATCTTCTTTCTGAACCAGTTCACGTGAGAAACCCCGTCTATCTTGAAATCGAATTTACCGTTTTCATCCTGTTTGATGGAACAGACGGAATGTCGGGTATCAAAACTTCGGTTAAACTCGGAAGAATAGAGTTCACCTTTTATCCCGACCTCCTTGAACTCGCACAGTCTTCTGATTATCCCGTCATTAAAGCCCAAACGTTCACGCAGGAAACTTATCACGGGCATCAGCTTCTCCACATACGGAAAGTAGCGTCTGACAAAATCCACAAACTCCGACAGCTTGCGGTGCTGTTGCTCGTAAGCGTTTCTTATCTCCTGTATCTGCTTGGCTTGTTGCCGTTCCCGTTGTCGGGCTTCGTCTTCAAGTTCAAGGATGCGGTCTTGCAAGTCCTCGTTCCTGCGTTCCAACGATTTCATCTTTCCACTTCCGAAAAGAGAACCCACACTGCTTGCAAGGGCGGTTGCCGTATCGGCGGCTGCGCTTTTGAGCTTGTCGGTACGGATTTCCGCTTTCACCTGCTTTAGTTCCTCCTGCGCTTCGGTCTTCTTCTCTTGCAACAGTCTGGTTTCAGTTTCGAGGACTTCATTCTTCTTTTTCAAGTCCCGATAATACTGCATGGTGGTGGTGTGCCGTGCTTCCGAACCCCGTACCCCACGCTGCAATCCGTATTTCGCCATCACCCTTGCGTAATTGTCGTGGTAGGCGACCAAGGTCTGGCGGTTGAACAGGTCATCGGCACACAAACGGACGGAATTTGTTTTCTTGCGGTACTTGCGCTTACCGTCCGTCTGCTCTTTCTTGGCTTTGCGCCTTTCACCCGTCACGATGGGAACAACGGCTGCATGTATGTGCGGAGTCTTCTCGTCCATGTGCAGATGTGCGGCAACCACATTGTCTTTGCCGAATGTGGCTTGCAGCCATTGGATGCTGTCGCTGCACCATTCATCGAGTTCTCCTTTTTCCTGTATGTTCATCATGTCCTCGTGCGTACCCGACAAGACCACCCGAACGACACGGACTTGGTCGTGTGTGATTTTCCGTCTGATGCCTGCCGTGTTCAGCCTGTGGGCAATCGCTTCATCCCTGCCGTGAACGCCATCGGGGTATTCGACAAGCACCCTGTTCAGATGCGTTCTTGTCGGGTCTGCGTTTTTAGGTATTATCTTTCTCTCTATATGGTCGGACTGCGTGGTGTCCGATGTACCCTTTGCTTTCTTTATGTCTAATGAAAAATATCCCATATTATTCCTATTTTTGCGGTTATCGTTATGTCTCTTCTCTCTGCCTGTGACATCGACTCACAGGGTTTATTATGCAAATGAACCATTGCTGCACTCGGCATAATCCAAACGAGTTTGGCTTCTGCTCTCGTTTGCACAGGGTTTCCAAAGGGATTTCCCTTTGGCTCGATAGGGTGTTTTTAGCGTTACGGAGTAATGCGTGAAGAAAACGCCCTATTGAGCTATGGTATTTCTGTCTAAATACCTTTCGGAAAGCAGACGAGCATATTACAGATGAAATCCCCCTTTCTTTTTCGGTGGCTGCATCATCCGCCTTGCGGATTGGACTTGCTTCTTCTCCTTTATCGGCTCTGCCGATTGGGACAAGGGCTTACCGCACAGGTAGTCGTTCAAGTCCTTATACTCACGATAGTACATTGACTTGTCAAGCAGCCGTTCCCCAAACTTCTCTTTCAGCTTCTTGCAGGCGTTCCGTCCTCCCGTGTCGTTGTCAAGGAAACAGCCGACTTGGGTGTAGGTCTCCAATATGCTTTCCGCTTTTGCAAGATTGGAAACGGAGTTCAATATGATATAGTCCTGTGTGTCCAATCGCGGGTGTTGCGGATTGTTTCCCACTCGGATGGTAAGGAATGAAAGGTAATCCATGAACCCCTCGAACAGGTAACACATACATCGTTGTCCGCCCTGCTGTCGGATATGGGTGATGTCTTTCGGGGCGACACATCCCTTGAAGTATCTGTTGCGCACTTCATATCCTCCTGCCATGTTCGGAAAGCCGATGGCAAAATAGGGTTTGTCGGCATTCATAAACCGAAGCTCCCTGCATTCTCTTTTGGCAAGTCCGATGTTTATTCCCCTTTCTTGCAGATAGGCTATAAGAGCAGGAGAGGACAACTCACCAACCCTTAATCCCTGATAAGGCTGATTGTCGGAATGCTGTCTGCCAAAAGAGAACGATGCAGGGCGGATGTATGCTGTCCGCTCCTCTATGCGTTTCAGCAGATAGGCTACATCTTCCGAATGGTAGAGTTCCGCTGCCAATGCAATGATATTACCGCCTTTGCCGCTGCCGAAGTCGTACCATTTTTCAAGCTCGGTGTTTACCTTGAACGATGCGTCCGTTTCTTCCCGTAACGGTGATTTGTACCACAGGTTCCTGCCTTGTTGCTTTACAGGCGTATAGCCCAGACTTTGCAGATAGTCTGCCAGTTTGATTTGCTTTACATCTTGGATTGTCATATTACATACGGTTTTGAAGTTGATGAAAATTTGTTGATTTGATGAACTATTGATGTAATATGTTTATATACAGCCTTGTAACCTTTCAACATCTTCTCAACAAACCGCTCGCCAAAAGAGAAATCCACAAACGGGTGTCGGTGGTCTCTCAACTTCTCTTTTGGCTTGTTGAGATTTTGTTGAGAATGTATATCGTTTATTGTCAGTGTATTTATACCCATATTCAACAATTCAACAGAAAAATGATAGTATTACAGGGATTCGAGTTGCTCCCTTGTGACGGTGTAGAAGCGTCCCACCCTCTTTATCAGCTCATAGTGACAACTTCTGTTGTAATTGCCCTGATAGGTGGTGTAGGTAAGCCCGTTTGGTGCAGGTGTCAGTTTCCAGCACTCCTGCACCACCTTACGCACTTGGTGCTTTTCCGCCTTTACCTGCGAGTGCATCAGCAGTACGACAAGGTCGTTAAGGCAGAATGAAACGCTATCCACATCCATTGCAACCATAATGTCAAGCAGCAGTTCCGACATCTCTATCTCCAGCCGATTGCGGTTGCTACGGATAATCTTCTGCAAGGCTTCT
The DNA here is from genome assembly GCA_000803105.1 of Coprobacter secundus. Lineage (GTDB taxonomy): Bacteria > Bacteroidota > Bacteroidia > Bacteroidales > Coprobacteraceae > Coprobacter > Coprobacter secundus. The sequence continues at coordinate 172,317 of JTDA01000005.1, read as the reverse complement.
GTATGCAGCAATGTGGGGTTGAACCACATCCGGCTTTCCTTTTCGGTGGACAGTTTTCTGTGTTGCAGGAAATGGAGAAAGGCGGATATCTCCGCTTTCAGCTTTTGCAGGAAGTCGGTATCATCGGACTGCAAGCGGTCTATCTTGCGCACCCAATAGCGTGTTTCCCCTGCGTCTATGATTACGGGCAGATGCTCGTTGTTGGAACACAGCACGAATTTGGCGAAGAACGCAATCTCGTCACGGTCTTTGCCTTTGGCTTCCACCTTATAGGAAAGTGTGGTGCTGAGGTTCTTCAACCGCTCGCTATCCTCCCTGCGGTTGAGCAGCACCTCATCCACCACGATAAGCAACTTGCCAGCCCAGTCGGAATTGAACTGGCTGCGGAAATCCTCGTTGGTGTTGAAAGTCACATTGTTCTGAAAAAGGGCTTTCAGAAAGTTCAGGAAGGTGCTTTTGCCCGTGTTGCGTTCTTCCGACACCAACAGCAGGATAGGCAACTTCTGAATTGGTTGCAGGTAGAGCAGTTGCAGATAGTCCATCCCCAACTCGTACTGTTCCCCGAAGATGTGCCGTACCAAAGATTGGATATGCGATAAATCGCCCTCCTGCGGTCGGTGGTCTATCGGTTCGTAGAGGTTAAGGAACTTGCCGACCACGGAACGGTAGCCGATGTGTTCGGGTACTGTGCAGAAGCCGTCATACTTGGGAACGCTGCCGATGTAATCCTTGCCGTAATCCTGTCGCAGGGTCTCGTTGTTCCATGCGATGCGTTTCTTCACATACCCTCCGTTCAGTCTCGGTTGCTCCACAATCTTGTAGAGCGTTGTCCCGACACGGATAAATTCTTCCTTTGCCATGCCGCCATCCGATGGTAGCTTATGGCTTAATGTTACTTTGTTAGCTTCCATTTTCAAATACTTTTAGGTTCAAAAAATGTCAGCTACAAAAATATAAGTAATTGACGGATAAGTTGCTACGCAAATCATAGCAGAATAGTGAATAAAGTACTATGGGAAGATGAATTTGATGTGTGCTATAAACTCAAGACAATTATAAACGAAAGAAATTCTCTCATTTGGTTTATTTCGAGTACCTTTGCGGTATAATTAGTTTGAATAGTTAGTATATGGTAGAATACACAAGTAGTAGATTATGTTTCAAGGCTGATTTGATTGAGCCTTTGAATGATAATGATTCATTTATTGTGCATATTCCAGATGGAACATTCAAGTTTACAAAAGCTGATTTCTATCGTGTCTTTTCAAATGTTATTGAAACCAAGAGCTATCAAGAGGGCAGATTGTATAGTTGTAAATATCCTCCCAAACGAGCTATGCAATTTTTAATATCGGGACAACCTACACCATATAGGCAGTCAGAAAGATGTATGCCCACAAAAGATTTGGTAGGGAAAGAAATCCGAATGAAAATTAAGGAGATAGGTACATTGTGGCGTAATTCTCCTAATAACCCTCAGATAGATGTTGAAGTACTTGAAAATTGGAATAATCTGATAGAGAAATGGATTTCAGACAAAGATATGCCATTGATTATTCGCAAAGAAACAAATAAACGAGGTCAATCCTTTGTGCATCCCTGTGGAAGAGAGATTATCGTTTCAGATAATACCGTAGCTATTTGGGTGTATAATAATGTTCTAAAAGGGATAGTGTTCACCTTATCTCAAATCAAAGAGCTGTTGAGCCAAAAAGAGTTACCAATGGTGTTTATGGCAACAAAGGAAATTAAGGCAAATGCCAAGTACACCAAACCATTAGGTAGTTATGCTTTGCCTAATTGGAAATTGTGTCATATTCAACCTGTGGGATTTAATACTAATACAAGCATTGAAGATTTGGAAATTTCCGATATTGAAGACCATTTTCGAAAATATGTAAATCCGAACAATATGTTCGTACTTCCTAAAGAAATTGGTTATTTAGGAGAAATAGATGTATTTATAGAGGAGCAAAAACGATAAAAGATAAATAGCAGGTGTTCATTGCGTTCCTACTATTTATCTAATCTACAATCTACTACATATCATTTGAAGAATTGACAAGCGAAAGGAGATAGCATACTTTCTCTTTTCGCAGGTACAGTCTTTCAAGAACGGCATTGCGTACCCGTTCCGCTCCGAATGTGCTGATATGGAAAGCAAGGGCAACTATCGCTTCAAGGTTGTAAACCTCCATACTGCAATTATCGGATACCCGTATGCTTCGCCTTATCTCGTATTCCCTTAAAACTCCGCTCTTGCAAAGAGCCTTCAGCCCTGCACGGAATATCGGGGCGGTTACTCCGAACAGGGCGCAAAGTTCCCATTCGCTCATGGCGGTTGCGCCTATGTCGGTCGGCATGATGATGTTGCCGTTACCATCTGTTGTGATGATGCTTCGTTTCATGGCTATGCTTGATTATGGGGTTACACTTCCGAACGATGCGTTCAGCTTGTTGCCGAACATCGTCAGGTCATTGTCAAGTTTCTGTGTGGTTATCTTCGCATAGATTTGAGTCGTGACAATGTTCGTGTGTCCCAGCACACGGCTCACGCTTTCAATGGGCATTCCCTTGCTAAGAGCCAGTGTTCCAAACGTATGACGTGCGCAATGGTAGGAGATTTGCTTCTCTATTCCGCATTCCGTCATTACCTTTTTCAGCTGTTTGCACATCGTCCAATAGTTGATTTTTCCGAAAACTAGCTTGTCTTCCGACAGATACTTGTACCGTTCGATTATCTGCAAGGGAATATCCAGCAGCTTCACTTGGAACGGGACATTTGTCTTATGCCGTTTCGACAATATCCATTTCTCACCGTTCACCTCCACTATTTCGTCCGTTGTGAGTTCTTTCATATCCACGAAAGACAAGGCGGTGAAGCAGGCGAAAATGAACAGATCCCGCACCAATGCGAGGGTGGGGTTGTCAAACTCGTGCGCCATGATTCTTTTGATTTCGTCCTCTGTCAGATACTCCCGTTCCTTAACATTCGGGCTGATATGGAACTGCGCAAACGGATTTCTCGGTATCAGTCCGTTATAGTGCGCACGCATGACCACGCCTTTCAGCCACATGCAGTTCAGCCAGATGGTGGCGTTTTTCAGTCCCCGTTCAGCCGTAAGATAAGCCGCAAACTCCTTGATGAAGTCGGGCGTAAGTTCCAGCATGGACATATCCGTCCGTCTGTAGAATGACTTGATAAAGGCTGCGACATAGTTCCTTGCCCTCACCATTACCTTGTATGTGCCGATGCTGCGGTCTTTGCCGACACGTTTCAGGAAGTTGGCGCAATCCTTGTCAAAAGCCTTTATCAGTGTCTCATACTCGCTTCCTACCCCTTGGTAGGCATTGCGCACCATTTCAGCCGTTACGTATGCCTCTCGGTCGGATATGCGCTGATAGTGCTTGATGATTTGCGCCTTGATGTTATCCAATGCCAGATTGATGTTCCGTGCTTCGGCACTCTTGCCTTTGGCTCGGTTGCCTTTCACATCCCAAAGGGTTTTCGGGATGGTCTGCTTGCAACTGAACTGCGCCACAGTACCGTTGATTGTCACTCGTCCCATGATGGGGACAATACCGTCTTTCTCCTTGCTGCCGTTCACGTAGAACAGCACTTTGAATGTACTTCTTGCCATACTCGTTTTTTGTTTGCAAAGTTAAATATCAACGAGTTAGACATTGATACGCAAATCGGTGACAAACGGTGCAATAGCATCTCTCATATGTTAAATCTTACTCTTTCACGGGTAATGATTTGCAAACCATTCTTCTTCTTAAATCCGCTTTTCTTTGCGTTTTCCGATTTTTCGGCTTGTCATCATTTGACACCGTAACTACTCTGACATTAAGTCATTTAGCGTCATTTCTCCCGTTTTTCGAGGTTATTCCAGAGATTTTGTGTAATTTTGTGTAATTCAAAAATACAAACAATATGAAAAAACTCGAAATAAGCCACTTAAATGACAATTTTTTCGAAACTATCAGTAAAGAATGGATGCTGGTAACTGCTGGAAATTCATCTAAATTCAACACAATGACTGCAAATTGGGGAGGTATAGGTTTCCTGTGGAATAAGCCTGTAGTATATATCTTTATCCGTCCCGAACGTTACACCCATAAATTTATTGAAACAAATGACTATTTTACTCTATCCTTTTTAGGAGAAGAAAATAAAGATATACATAAGATATGTGGTAGCAAATCGGGAAAAGATACAGACAAAATCAAAGCAACAGGGCTTCTTCCTATATTTACCAATTTAGGTAATGTAACTTTTGAACAGTCGCGTCTGACGTTTGAGTGTAAAAAGTTATACACTGATTTTATTAAAAAGGAAAATTTCTTCGATAATACTATTTTCGACAAATGGTACATAAATGGGGGCTTACATCAAATATATATAGCTGAGATAGTAAACATTTGGAGCAAAGATTAATGGGACACATCATTTCTATATCAGATAAAATACAAAATTCCTGCCCAGATTATCGGGCAGGAATCATAAAAGCCCATGTACATAATACGAAGTACTCTAATTTACTATGGAAAGAAATAACACAAGAAACCGAACAAATAAAAAAGCTCTATACTTTATCAGAAATCAACAAACGACTGACCATACAAGCCACCCGGCAAGCTTATAAAACATTTGGCAAAGATCCAAATCGATATCGCCCTTCAGCAGAAGCCCTCTGTAGACGTATCGTAAAAGAAACAGAACTATATCAGATATCTACATTAGTTGATCTTATCAATTTGGTTTCTATAAAAAGCGGATTTTCCATCGGAGGTTTTGATGCTGATAAGATAGACGGTGATCTTACTTTAGGAATAGGATACAAAGAAGAAAACTTTAACGCCATAGGCAGAGGATTATTGAATATTGACGGATTACCGGTATATCGAGATAAAAAAGGTCCGATAGGAACTCCGACCAGTGATGAAATACGAACTCAACTTTCCATAGACACTCAAAATATTCTTATCATTATCAACGCATATTCATGTGCAAATTTATTGCCGGAAACAATACAATACACAATTAGATTACTGACTGACTACGCCGATGCAACCAACATAACATACAAAATCATTCCTTAGCCATCATCTATATACACTCCAAAAGTAAAATAAACCTCTTTTTATATTGTATTTTGTTAAATATAGAAATATTTTCCATTGGAAATTTTTTATGTTATAAAATATTTATATATTTGCAATATATTTCTAATGGAAAATATTTCTAATAAAATAAAAGATGAAAGCAAACAACTTAAAAAAATGGATATTCACTAACAAATTCCGCATTATAATGATATTGCTCGGAGCTATTAGTGGTTTTTCATATTGGTATTTTATAGGTTGTACAACAGGAAGCTGTCCTATTACGTCATCTCCTTACATAAGTATTATATGGGGGGCAACCGTAGGTTATCTCCTATCTCCAACAAATATTTATCACAATAAAAAATACCATTCTGAAGATAATAACTAAACTAAATAAAATTCAATATGAAACGAAAACAGTTATTAGGACTACTCTTTATGACAGCCACAATTTTTACGGCTTGCTCGAACAAAACAGAAAATAAAACAGAAAATAATAATCAACTCAAAAAAGAAACAAACATGGGAACTATAGCATTGACTAAAACTGAATTCTTAGAAAAAGTAGCCAATTTTGAAACCAGCCCCAAAGAATGGAAATACCTCGGTGACAAACCCGCAATTGTAGACTTTTATGCCTCATGGTGTGGCCCTTGTAAAAGCATAGCTCCAATACTTGAAGAGCTGGCTCAAGAATACGAAGGACAAATATATATTTACAAAATAGATACAGAAAAAGAACCGGAACTTGCCTCGGCTTTCGGAATTATGAGTATACCTACCCTCTTGTTTATACCTATGGAAGGAGCTCCACAAATGGCAAAAGGCGCCATGCCTAAAAGTGCATTTAAAGAAGCAATCGAAACTGTATTATTGAAATCACCAGAAAACAAAAAATAATAAATTCATAAACTCATAACATAGTCTGTACTTCTTTTATAATGAAACGAAGTACAGACTATAATCATTTAATTAAATTGGTTATGGATACATTATGCTACATACGAGAAATATATCAAGCAATATCCGAATTTGAAATTTTTTTTCATCAAAAATATGGAATTAGTCTGAATGAGGGCATGCTGCTATGTTCTCTAAAAAATGGGAGTTTACCAGCTGGTGAAATTGCCAAAAAACTAAACTTATCTCAATCAAATACTTCCAAAGTTTTAAAATCGGTTGAATCAAAAAAATTAGTAAAACGAACATTAGGCGAAAAAGATCGGCGACAAATTTACTACCTTTTAACATCCACAGGAAAAAATACAATAGATAACATAAAATGCGAAAAAGAAAATATGCCCAGCCTTCTAAAATGCTTAGTCGAAAATGCAAATAATCCAAAACCTTAACAAAGTAGATATTGTTGTAATAACAGTATAATTTTTTATTATCAGCAAAAACTTTTTTTGATATACAAACAATCCAAAGATATTATAACTTTGTTAGTATAAAAAGATAAAATTTATTCACCAAATATAATTAAGATATGAAGTTCTTGACTGACAAAAAGCTGACCATCGTTGGAGCTGCCGGAATGATTGGTTCTAACATGGCTCAAACCGCATTAATGATGAAGTTAACACCCAATGTTTGTTTGTACGACCCATTTGCCCCAGCTCTTGAAGGAGTTGCCGAAGAATTACTACAATGCGGATTTGAAAATGTAAATATAACATTTACATCAGATATAAAAGAAGCGCTTACTGGAGCTGAGTATATTGTTTCTTCAGGGGGAGCAGCTCGAAAAGCTGGAATGACACGTGAAGATCTTTTGAAAGGAAACGCTGAAATTGCGGCCCAATTCGGAAAAGATATTCGTAGTTATTGCCCTAATGTACAACACGTCGTTGTCGTATTCAACCCAGCAGATATTACCGGTCTTATCACCTTACTTTATTCTGGATTAAAGCCCAATCAAGTATCTACATTGGCTGCACTGGATAGTACCCGGTTACAAAATGAATTGGCTAAATATTTCAAAATCCCAGCATCTGAAATAAAAAATAGCCGTACGTATGGTGGACACGGTGAACAAATGGCGGTATTTGCATCTACAACTTCTGTAAAAGGAAAACCATTAAACGAAATAATTGGTTCTAACGCTATGCCGATTGAATCATGGAATGACATCAAACACAGTGTAATTCAAGGAGGTAAACATATAATCGACCTTCGTGGACGTTCTTCATTCCAGAGTCCGGCATATCTCTCTATCGAGATGATAGCTGCTGCTATGGGTGGAGCATCCTTCCGCTGGCCTGCCGGAGTATATGTATCTTCCGGAAAATTCGATCATATCATGATGGCAATGGAAACATCTATTACCAAAGATGGTATATCTTATAAAGAAATAAAAGGTACACCGATTGAAGAAAAAGAACTGGAAGAAAGTTATAAACATCTATGTAAATTACGCGACGAAGTCATTGCTATGGGTATTATACCAGCAATTAAAGACTGGCATACTTTAAATACCAACATTCAATAAAATAAAAGATGCTCTCTGACAGAAATTTTCATTTGTCAGAGAGTTTTTTTTATCACAATATACCAAATAAGAATCTATCTCTCAAAAAACCTTCATATCTAAACTTTTATATTACTTACCATTATCAATAATTGACCTATCAATATACTTCAGTCACTTAACCAATAATTTAAACGTCTTATTTATTCCCGCATTTTGAAAATGGACCAAATATATTCCAGAATCGTATTCAGGAAATCGTATTGTCAAATTTTTTCTTTCAGTATTCCCACAAATGCAATTATACAAATCCATTTTTTTCCCTCCAACCATATCATAAAGTGTGACAATATTTTTACCAGGACAAGTAGAAAACGATAGGCCCAATATTTCCCCTGACGACACCGGATTGGGATAAATATTTATACCTTCGACATCAATCCACTCATCAGGTAATGCTGTGGGCTCAACCTTAGTAATATAAAAATCGTCAAACCAGACTTTCTCATCAACTGACGTCGAAGATAATCGTGGTGTGAAACTAAATACACGATATCCAGTCGAAGGGATGGTATAAGTACCCTCTATCAATTTCCAATCATGAGTCCCTTTCAGATTATCTGATAACACAGAAGCTGTCTCCGTCGAAGTTTCACTGACAATAATCCTCCCAGTCTCCCGTTTTATACCAAACGAAACATATACATCTGAAGTACTTGATACATTCTCTGTTTTTACATAAACACCAAACTTATATGTCTCCCCCTCTTCTACAATAATATTATCAGTATGCATCCATCCATTCCAATCAGAACCATTCCCAGTCAACCTCAACGAACCGGCATTTATATATCCCACTTCAGTATCATATACACTCCCCTTAGCATTATCTCCTGCCACAACCCAGTCATTAGGCAGGTTTCCTGTCACATAATCAATATGCCCATTGGTAATAATACTTTTCTCATCAGGATCAACCGCTGCAATTTCACGAGCAACATTCCATGAACCATCTTCATTTAAAGCAATAGTCAAAATTTTACCGCCTGTATTCAACGAAATATTACTCTGTCGACCAACTGTTGTCGAAGAGATACTATTAGCATAGAATTCTGGATTTGTCCCTACCTCATGAGGAACAAGAATCGTAGTAAAAGTCAATGGTTGGGATGAAGATATAGCCTGCTTAGCATATACCACAGTAGGAGCTACAGAATATTCTTCTAACTGACTACCATAAGTACGTACACTATTCTTTTCAAAATAGACCAATAATTCTTTTTTCATCTCTTTACCTGTCCAATCAACCCAGCTCCGCTCCTCACCAGCATTAAACCAATTTTCTCCTCGACTCTTCAAATTATACATTTGCCATAAACTTCCTGCAGTATAACCTTCGGCTCCATCTCCAGGTAATAAATAATCCTGCAATATAAGAACCCCTTCTTCTGTCAACAAGATTCTCCTCTTTAACTGTGTTCCCGGCAAAAAATGATTATCCAATTCTATTACCCCATAACAATCATTACCTTGCATTTCTGTATAAGCATCGGTAAGAACATTATAATTAAAAAGTGTACCTACTGTAGCGTCGACATATTCATCTCCGGGTAAAACAAGACTATTTTGTACTCTAAAAATAAAATTCAAATCTGTTGTTGCAGCTCCCACAGGAGATTTATGCTTCCAATCAAATGCCACATACTGATAATCATTCAGACTAAAACTTTTCGAAACTTTCAGTGTAATAAAATTAATATTGGTATTTGCCAATGTTATTTTTACAGAATTTCCAGACACTGCATCACTTGACAAAGATGTATAAGAAGTAGACCAATTGGTCAAAGAGTTACAATCATGTAACAAAAGCTCCCCTTTTTTACCAATCAAACGAACATTATCGATATAGATCTCCTCACCAACTTGTCCGACTAACCGGAAAGTCAGATACGCAAAACCTCGCATGGTAGCATCAGTTGATGAAATTTCTGTAGAAGAAGAAAAATCAACACAATCAGTAAACCATTTATCAGTCTGACGTCGACTTCCCCCCGAAGCAAAAGGGAACCCTTCATCCTCCTGTTTTACTAATACTACCGTATTACCACATCGTGCATCAGTAGCATGTCGTTGTACCCCATGGAACAACGGATAATTATCAGTCTCATAATAATTTATCGTTCCTCGTAAATGTGGATGAGAATGACTTCCTCTTGAATATAAATCACTCATAACAAAAGGAACACCCGGTGTTCGGGCACTTGCCAATAATAACTGATCAGGAATATCTTGAACACCATATTTATTAGTTCTATTTGTTACCAACGCCCCTACGTCTGTCTGCAAAGGTTCCGCTTCCATTGACGGTAACAAACTAATCTCTCCCAACACACTCCATTCAGAAGCCAATTTCATATCGAAATTAGCATTTTTATAAGACGCTGCTAAATTATAAAAACCCGCTCTATACAACTTCCATGCTGCATTTAAAAAAGAAGGGTCATTAAATATTCGCGCCATACGTTCAAAACAAATAACCCAATTAAAATAAGCAAAAAAGTAATCATCTCCATATTCCGGCATAAAACCACTGGGAGCTTGCTGATCTCTATATCGAGTAAACCACTTTTTTACTTCATCACGTCTCAGCAAATCAGTTTTTCCGGTTTCTTCTGCAATCATCATAATATCATTCAAATGAATTGCTGAATAATTAGTCGCATCCTCATCCACGTCTAAATTATTGTACCAAAAATCCCACACAGCATCAGTATAAGTTTTCCATTTATCCACATCAGGTGCATTGGGCAATACTTTCTGCATCAAAACAAATCCCAAAGCTCTCTCTTGTGCCTGATTATGGTCAACAATAAAAGTCGGTTGGAAATGCGAATTGGCATAGCCTAACACGACATCATCATAAGCTCCTTTTTCTACCTTCCCGAGCTCCTGCAAAAGTCGGTATGTATAAGCTATATGCTTTGTCGCAAAAAAGTCATCTGTCCCGCTCATCAAAGTTTTATTACTACGCCACTGTGTCATCGTTTCTGTAAATACGTACAAGCATCGATCCAGATATTTCTGATCTAACGTAGCCTTATACATAATGCCTTCAGCAGCCATATAATTACATATCCAACGTACACTTTTATTTGCAATCATCGACTGGATTTTCGCTTCACTATAATTTGCAGTCAAAAGGTCATAATACATCCGGCCGTCCGATAAATAATCCGGACGAGTTATCCTCATCTCTGCTGACAATGAATATTCTATCCCCATAAAGAATAAACCGGCAACCGCTAAATACCTTAAAAATTTTCTCATTTTCTATCTTTTTCACATAACAATACTCACAAATAAATGTAGTATACAACCTATTATAAAGCTATCAAAAACACTTACTTGACAAACTTAGTCACCCAACAATAATTAGATGATTGTACTCGTAATAAATATATACCCGAAGCAAAATCCGCTACATTTACCGAACTATCCGCTTCACTGAATACTTGTTTATTACAAATCAATGTTCCAGTTTTCTCGAATATCGATATTTGAGCAGGGGTTGTAGATTCTATCCCTGATACATACAAATAACCACCCGACACTCGATATCGTATATTTACCTCCGGATGTACTTTCTCCATACCCAGTATATCATCACCCCACGATAATTTGGTAGGTGTCTCTTCTGTATCATAAATATATACATCCTCACTCTTATCTTCTTGCACAGCATAAGGAGAAGAAAACAAACTAGTATTTAAACTTTGGGTAATGCCATTTATCTTATATTGACCCGAATAAGTTGAAGTCGGAGGAAAATAAGTTAAGTCAAGTACATCTCCAGACATTGAGGTATATTGAAGTCGAGGATAATCTGTCGAATAATCCAATGTTTCTATTTTACTGTTTGCTAAAAGTTTAGCCTCAAATTTATCTAACTCCTCATCCATATCTGCACCCTTCAAATCTTCAGTAATTTCAGTCGTTTCCAATATCCATGCACCCTTATGGGTAGTAGTAGGATTAAACATAAGTACAGTACAACCAGGCACCGAAAAAGGCAATCTACCTCCCATCGTAAAAGGTTCTACAGTACGAAAAGCAAACATCATACTTCCTGTATGGCAAAATATCCATTCTTTATCATGACGTGCTTTAATGCCCTCATTCGTAAAAGGGACATACATCCGATAACGATTATCTTTAAGATACGTTGTCGGAACATTTGTAATTCCAATAGCTGTTCCCTTATACTGCAAAACTCTATGATAAGGATTCTCTCCATATCCTACGGCATTTGCATTCACAGCATCAGTCGGTCGCTCAGGATTATCCTGACAGACTGTAAAAAAGCACTTATCGGTAGTCTCGTCTCGCCAAACCAAATATGTACGTTTTATCTCCTTATATGCATATGTACTGGGAGCCTTTGTCAAATTATAAGGTATCTCTGTCTGCGTAGCTAAACCATAATTTTGACTTTGCCAAGTATACTTATACTGCTTCCAGTTTTTAGTCATGGTATTTGTTTTACTGACTGTAATATTATCAATAAAACTGGTATACTCATAGGGATATGTCTTACGTTTCTCTGCATTTAATATTGCAGGTAGCGGTACTACCCGACCTTTATACGCTACCCAAAAGCAAAATGAAGCCGAATTATTCGTATCCGACATACATTGGTCTGCCATTTTTATTGAATTAGAAGGATTCCCGAAGAAAAGCCATGCCAACATTGTTATTCGAGAGTTCATGCCCAAAGGACCTCCTACCAACTGTTCCCATCCCTTACTACGTGGAGGATTAGCAACATATAATCCTTGATTCCAAGCACCTATCATGGCTGCAATCATCTGTTGATAGACCACCTTTGCTTTTCGATTAACCTCAGAGTCTGTACAATATTCTGCCAGCATACGAATATACATAAAATCTGTCGGTAGATAGACGAAAGCATCCATTTCACTACAATTATTATGAAAAATATTGTCCAACACATTCAAAATACGAGGTCGATTATAATTAATTATGTTTTCTGCTGTCCGACCGGCCACATCTGTAAAATCTGACCATTCTTGAGCAGCAAGCAAACCTGCAGTATAATGCATCATATCCATATTCAATGTACTAGTCCCAGTACCGTAAGTGTTGAAATCAGAAAGCTGTAAAAAACGTTTTACTTTATCTTTCAAACTATCAGGTAATTTATCTTTGGTCAAGAGATAACCATGCATAGTCATATGGTCACTAAAATCGACATCAGACCCTGAGAGATAAACCGTAGATGGATCGGTCAACCAATAATCATAAATACGCTCCAACTCCGCAATAGAGTTTTCTACATCAACTCCTTGATATATACGTGCCCAATAGAAAGGTGTGGTATATTTTATCGAAGTGCTGTTCTTACCATATGGTTGTATATCATTTACCATACACTCAATCAATGCATCACATCGTTCACGAAATGTAGTACCAGTGATTGTAAATTGTGCCTTCACACTCTCCATTTGAACAAAAAATACTGCCACTAAATATACCGTAATATACTCTAATCTTCTCAACATTTTATTCCTTTTATATTTATGGTTCAATAACAGTCCTATACCTTATCATTTCACTCTCTATCGGACAATATTATCTTTCCGGTAAGAGAGATAAAACTCTGTTGCCTTTTAGACGAAAAGTCCGGAAAGAAAAATAATCTTCCGGATTTTTCATCTTTACCTAACTTTCATCAAACTCAAAAAATCACTTTCTGCCCATATACCCCATTGACATCTTGTACCTTCACAACATAACAACCTTTCAAAGACATAGGAAGGACAACATTTTCAGTATCTATGGTCGCATTATATACCAATGCTCCATCTAAAGCATATATTTGAACAATTGCAACATCATTTAAACCCAAGATCTGAAGAGCACCTTCGTTCGAAAATATTCGACAAGTTGTATCGATTGTCGACTTCCGTATACCCGAAACAGCCCCAAATTCGTATGCTCCCAAATCGAAATTACCTACACGAACCTTCCCTAATAAATCCATCTCGGGTAAAGATGTAGGTAAAGTCGCATTTGCAACAAATTCTCCCATATTATTCGGTGTATTTACTCCGGCATTTATCAACGGAGAACCCTCCTTTAATGACCAGTTAGCTTTACGGATATTATCCATATCTTCATCAGTTATTGCCAATCCCGGATATATAGTCGGATTCACAAATTCCGGATTTTCCCCTTCAGTTTCAGAGGTTCCTTCAACAAGAGGGAAAGATAACAATATCGGAGAATAGGTATTCTGGACACTTGCAATATTATAAATACCTGCACTATTATAAGCAAAACTTTCAACATAAGGATAAGTCCCAGACTTTACATTACTCTCTGCAGCCCAACGAATATTATTATTATAATCAGAATCTTGTGTGGGGTAATCTTTTCCTCCCGTAGTATTTCCCCAACAAATACAGTTGTAAACCTCTGTACAAGCTGCTTCAAAAAATATAGTATAAATATCGGCTACATTATTCACAATAGTACAATTAATAAAACGGTTCACTTCATACGTAGCATCACCTTTAGTATGCCCTTGAATAACACCTTGACCATCTTTCGTGCCATTTGCTCCTCTTGTAGATGCATTATTGGCAATTACACAATTTTCAACAATAGCCCCATTTTTATAAAATATTGCGGCTCCCATCGGCTTACTGCCTCCTTCAGATTTACAATTACGAATAATAGAATTTTTCAAATAACCTGATGGAGTCCTTATCCCGCAATTGTTATCAGAGACACCATATATCAATACTCCTCCTCCCTGATTCTGACCACCGTTATTGGCAGTCTGGATAGCAGCACACGATTCTATCAAGCAACCGTCAACATGTCCTCCCGAAATATAAATACCACCCCCTGTAATATTCTTACCATCGGTCTTATTCTCCGTGACTAAATTACGAAAAATGGTATTACGTACGGTTCCACTCCCCCCAATAGAACCACCTGAAGCAGTTTGTCCGGTATAATAATTATCAGAAATAGTCACTCCATCCACAGTAGTGCCACTTTGCATGCTCAACATAACAAAAGTAGAAGAAGCATCATCTGCCGATCCTTTCCCTTTAAAATTAGTCACATTAGTAAACTCCCAGGGTTCAACTATTCCGTTCCCGTCCACATCACTTTTAGCCCTTTGTTCTATTGAAGTCTCTGTCCCTATAAATCCTCCATACAAAGTAACATCCGTCCTATTATTATCAGCATTCAGTATCATAGTCGCCGAATTTTCATATACACCTTTTGCCACCCATACCTCATCACCCTCTTGTAACTGGTCAATGACATTCAAAACAAAATCAGAACTTCCGGAAGGAAGGGTAATCACAACATTATCGTTATCTTCTACAACATTACTCCACGCTTGAGTATCAGTACCTAATTTCACATACACTTTACGGGCAAACGAATCTGTTGCAATAAACGTCATACCCGCCAAAACCAAAGTAATCAATTTCGTTCTCATAATCATTTTTTTATTGGTAATAGACTTTCTTTTAAATCAAGATTTTTAAACAAATCAGTAATTATATCAACTCAAAATATCATTTAAAGATCATTGCAAGTTAATGCGTAAGCACACCATATCATAGGTGCAATACCATGAATATCACCCGTCAGAGGTACTCTATCTCGATAATATTTTTGTGTAAACCCGACATTCGTTCCCTCACATACATTAGTCATATCTCCATTCTCATCAATATATTTCACTAAAGAAAGCCATGCTTTTCGGGCAGCTTCTGCATACTCTTTTCCCAACCATCCTTTTTTTACACCTACAATCATAGCATATGTAAACATTGCCGAACCTGATGTCTCTTCCCACATAGACGGATCATCTACTAATTGAAGCCACATCCCGTTTTCTTGTTGACATTCCTTCAGCTTGTTCATCATCTTCAAATATCTTTTCATTATCTCCGGTCGATAAGTATTATCTTCAGGTAATATACGGAGCAATTCGGCCATACCTACTGCCATCCAACCATTGCCGCGTCCCCAACAGAAAGGAGCTTCCGGGGAATGATAAAACAAGCCATTACCCTGTTGTATCGAATCTAAATAAAAGACCATTTCTCTGGCAGCCCTTGTCGCATAAGTAGTATCCTTTGTCACTCTATAAGCAGCCCCTTGGACAGCCGTAATCATAAACATATCATCTATCCATATACGTGTCTGCCATGAATATCCATGCTCAGACCATTTCTTTTGTTCTGGTGTATATCCTTCTTCCGGAAGCTGCCACTGAGTATCGGCATACATCATCCCCAGTTTTTTATATTCTTCCTTACCCGTTTGCATATACAATTCCAAAGGTAAAGTTCCGAAAACATTATTATCTACATGATTCGGAACAGGTTGTAAGCGAGACTCCTCTGCCAACAATGGAAGAAAACGTTCCTCCAATCTATTTGTCAACTCTTTATTATCTACCGATTTTGCAAACCAGAGCCCCCCCACCCAAGCACATACATCCGGATAGGTAATATTAACTCTCGGCTCGTTAATACGCAAAGGATTCCCATATTGGGAATGCGGTTGCTCCAAAAAACGATTTACTAAACGCGTTCCGACAATTATCGGATCCGCATCCTTTGGAAAATGCTCTAAATCATACTTATTCTCTGCACAAGAGGAAAAGGCGAATATACATAGTATTATCCCCAAAGGCCACTTCATCCACTTTTGATTCTCTTTTTTCATAACTCGATTGGATTATACATTATATTTTTATATTTGATTTATTCTTTTCTCAAGTCAATCCGGATAATACCTTTCCGGAGATTTTTCAGCTGGTGTATAAGGTGGCATCCAAAAAGCTGACTGCCGCTTAAATTTCAATTCGGTATCTGGATACCAATTTCGCCAAGAAGCAGGATCCGTATTTTCTACCGGACTCATTCGGCTTTCTCCTCGCCCATTAACTGCTGTTACTGCATACTCATATACGACAAGCCCCATACGATTCTGCTCTTTGTTGTCAAGGCTACCCGGCAACACATACGCTTTTTGTATTCCGGGAACATTCGTATCAGTATACGTATTCTCTTTCCCTCGATAAATCATTTCAAAATTTTCATCTCCTTGCTTCCTACGGTAAAGACGATACTCTTGTACACCTAAAACAGTTCCCCAATTCAGTTCCACCTGTCCCTCATTCAACTTTAGCCACAATCCTTCAGGATAATGTGGTGGTTCAGCGGTAAAATATATAGGATACTCTGGAGCATAACGTGCACATTTATTCCCGTTACAGGATACTGCACGCACATGTATTTTCCCTTCTTTCTCATTCGGTAAAAAATAAATTCCCTTAGATGTCTTTCCTTTTATCTTCCATGTCTTTCCTCCATCATAAGAGAGCTCTATACGAACCGACCGACATGTAGGAGACTCAACAAATAACTTCACCCTATTTTTCTCATATTCTGTACGGATAATCCGACTGGACATTGGAGTTGCAGCCTCCTCCGTATATTCCAATGTGTATTCCCCTTTAGATAAATGTATCCTCATATCGCTACCCGAAACTGTCGAACCGTATCGTATACCATCTATATATAGTGTTCCACCGGGAAAAAGTCCAGAAAGTTCCAGTTCAGTATCCACCTCAGTCTTTAAGGTCCCGTTGAGTTCTTTTCTAAAATTTCGAGTCAAAGCTATTGCTGCTCTCCCCTTCGATTCTAACCGTACATCTAATCCGTCGGCTGCTATATGAGAGCCTTTGAACATTGCCAGTATTAAACTATCGGCACCAAAACGACGTATCAATCCAGCCTTTCCCTCAAATGTTTCGGTCTCTGAAACATAGCTTATTTCACTTCTATCTCGGAATACAATATCAGAACTTTTTCCAGTCGAAATATGAAATACACCTTGCGGTAAAGAACTACTTCCCGAAGGAATGAATTCTGCTATATCGGAATCTTTCAATATCGGAGCAATAGCATATTTCCCTCCTTCTACGTTCACTTCTTTTTTCTTATGTGTAACTAAAGTCAATAATGACTCGAACGAATCTCGATAAAAACCTCTTGAATTTTCAGTTCTGGCAGCCATCCAACCTCCTTTACGTCCATAAGAGGATAAAAATATAATTTTAGGAAACTCTTTTCCATTGACATTAAACCACGAGAAACGAGTCGATGCTCTCCAGTTTGTTCCGACTTCATCAAAAAGAATAAAATAATCAGTTCCTGCAAGCATAACACTACGGGAGAGATACTCAGGCCACACATATTTATCATTTTCCCCATCCGACAATAATTCAGCAAACTGGGCTACCCCAAAATCATATAACGGGGCTTTGAGCTCGTTCATTCCTATGGTTCTGAACTCTCCATCCTTCATCACTCCGAAATTTGTCAGTCCATCAAGATTGTTCACTACATGGTCTCCTGCAATTTCGTTTTCATGACCAGTAAATACTTGCCCTTGCGCGTAGAAATAAATCCCTCCGGTATTTCCTTCTCCTTGATTACCCCAGCGATAATTGGGACCTTTATCTACTTGATTGAGATGAATGGATAATTCTTCGGGAGTATCGACTCCAGCTCGTAAAACAATACCATGTCCCGTATATTTTGTACTTTTAAGATGTGGATTAGTTCCCGTTCGTTTTATGGGATGCATATTCAGATAAGGAGCATTCCAGTCGGTATCGGTCTTTTTCTTCTCCACTTCATCTCCTGCAGAAGATAGCCAAAAAAGATGTTCAGACAACAAGGGATCATAGTTTTCCATCCACTCCGCCAACTGAAAATAAGGCATATAAGTAGGTACAAGAAAACCTTTACTGTGAGCTCCATGAGGAGGATAACAGCGAGCAAATTCAGGACGAGTCAGACTATCCCCAGGATTCCATCCTTTTGGATAGAAATCGGGGACAAGCTTTTTATTCCAATGAATATAAACTGGTGCCGTCAACATATCTACCATCCAACGTCCACGAGAAGCCATGTACCGAGAAGCAAAGCGGTTTTTCCCGTCATACATTTCTCCTGCGATATTAGAATGGGTAACCGGGCGCAAAAAAGCCCAATTATATATCCCTAAACTTTCTACCCAACGCCCACCAAAACTTTCATATTGTTTTACATCTGGACGAGTATAGAACAAACCATTCAATTCTAATTCCTTTTCATAAAAATCTGCCCATTCTTTTGCCATAGGATGATCAGGAAAGAGGAACGATATCTGAAGCGGTATACACCATCCGTCTGCAGCCATATTTGCCGTCCCCGCAAGAGAATGACGTATCGGATTCATTGCTTCCAACATATTGACATATCCACCTAAAATGAACAATGCCTCCACTGTTTGGCGTTGAGACTCTGTCAACACTTTATAATAACGTAAATAATCTTCTACAAATTCAGAATATAAAATACGATGCTCGATAGAATGTACTCCGGGATAACAATTCAGACCCACAGGATAATAAGACATAGCCGAAGTAAGCATTTTTTTATAAAAATTTTCCGCTGAAGAAGCCGATCGGCTTTTAAAAGGATTTTCCGGCCGACGAGCATCTTCAGGATACATCAGTTGCCAATCCTTTATGCGATCAAGGCTTAGTAAAGCGTATCTCATCATCAATATCTGAGAATAGCGATAATATAAATCCTTGGGATCATTTTTATGATGCAATGACCCATTCTGCATATAAACATTATGTTCCAACAAAGACGATAATTTGTCATTAAACTCTGCCACTCTTTTTTCTCCATCATTTACTGGAAACAGCGACACAGCAGTAGATCTCGTTCCAGAAATTAGAGGATAAGTAAAAAATAACTTATGATTTTGGAAACGAAAATAAACGGATAAGTCTGGAGTTGGTTGCCAAATTCCATATTGACGATCGTTCCAGCGATTAAAATCATAAACAAATATACCTAATTCTCGAGCACTATTCCCTTCTTCCCAAAATGACATAACAGGCACCTGCTCTCTGACCGAATTTCCTCCAAATGGAGAAATTCGGAAAATCATTTTCTCTGCTGGATTTTCAATCCACCCTGTCCCTGTCCATCGTGGATCTTCTTTTGAATAGCTTGTATATATTGGTTGCTCTATTCCCATCCACATATCACGATTGCTTTCCAATGTTCTATCCCAATGAGTACCGAAGCGCTTCACTGGGTTAAACCCATTCCATTCCATTTCCATCACGATTTCATCCGATTTAGAAAGGTTAGTCATTGACTCGTCCAGCACAGCAAAGGGATAATTCTTTACCAATTTTACATTTGCCTGATATTCCCCCCCATTTGAAAATCGATAAGATATTTTAAAAAGAGAATACAATGGTCCATTTTCTACAATTTCAGTATGATATGACAATATACGATTATACTTCGATTTTATCCTATTACAACCCATCCAATCATTACCCACATTCATTGATAATATCGGAGCAGGAATACTTTCAGAAATACTCTCTGATGT
This sequence comes from Coprobacter secundus, assembly GCA_000803105.1. GTDB lineage: Bacteria > Bacteroidota > Bacteroidia > Bacteroidales > Coprobacteraceae > Coprobacter > Coprobacter secundus. The sequence goes on along the minus strand of JTDA01000005.1, from coordinate 152,207 downwards.
CATTGGAATCCTCAGTTGTATCTTATCACCAAAAACTTCATAATATGATTTTTTTTGTAAAATCTTCATCGGGACTACAGCTTTTCTTTTCGACGGACGACAACATAATTCATAGCTATAGTTCCCATTCGATGGTAATTTTGCCATAAAATGAATTTTGCAAGACATCAAATTGTCATTTTCCTTTTTTATATCAGACAATTGATACTCTACTTCCTCTCCATTTTCACAATTGACAAGAACCAAATCTTCCATATTTACATTATCCTCAAAAGAAATCCGGTATGAAAGCATTGTTTCTGGCCAATAATAAGTTTCGATATGGATAAAATCTTTATACTCAAAGACAACTTTCGAATCAGGAGAAAGAATATAATTTGTTGCAAGGCTTTTCCCTACACCCCAAAATATCAAAAATAATGAAATAAAGAAAACTTTCATTGTGTGATTTTTCATGTATATTTCAAACATTTAATTGTATTCTAATCAACTTTCGGATGTACCAACCTAAAACCGACATATTTATAACGAGTACTCGGTATAAAAGAAGCACGAGCTGATGATCGACATGCATCAGCAAACGAATACCAAGATCCTCCCCGACACACCCTCGTAGTATAACCCTCGTCATCAGATGGCCCCATAGGATTGACTTGATCTTCAATAGGATATGGGGCATACCAGTCAGAACAAACCTCCTGCATATTCCCAGCCATATCATATAATCCCAACTCATTGGGTAAACCTAAACCGACACTTCTAGGCCAGTGATCTACCGAGCCATCTCCTAACAAGCTATTATCCCAATAACAAGCAACAGTACTAATATCGTTACTACCAGGATACATTAACCCTGTACGTTTACGACCTCCTCGAGCAGCAAATTCCCATTGAGCTTCTGTAGGAAGTGCAAATCGTAAGCCCGTTACAGCATTTAATTTCGCTATAAAATTATTCATCTCTTCATAGAGACGATTGTCGATAGGAATCTGTAAATTTCCCTCTTCTTTAAAAGCACCCTGATTCGTTCCTCCCATAACAATCAGATATAATTCTTGCGTTACTTCAAATTTGGAGATATAATAACTGGAAAGAGTTACTTTATGCACATTCTTCTCATATATATGAGTATCATTTCCCTGCTCCGCCGTAGCTCCCATATAAAAAGAACCTCCATCAACATATACCATATCTGATATCGCCTTTTCAATGACAGCTTTACGTTCTTGCATAAGCGCATGATAGGCATCAGGGTCAGTTTCTACATCTGGATCTCCAGCAACTTTACCCAATAACGAAACATCAATATTACTCTTATCTAACGGTATACCTTCAGATATTGCCCCTCCTCCAAAATATGCATCACCTGGTTCTGTAGGACCAAGAAATTTTTCATCGTCATTATCATTACATGAAAATGAAAGAAATATCACGGCACAAGCCATTATTTTCCAAATATTTTTGCTTTTAATCATAATCTTAGAATGTTAACAAGTTCAAAAAATAACTTTAAAAAAAGTAGTCTTTAGATTTTACCTTTTTTAATAACCTTCATTTTGCCACAGTATATTTTCATTATTGTACGCCACTATATCGATATAAGGTATCGGAGCAAGATGGTGATATTTTTTCATTCCGTACATCGGAGTCTCTGTAGACTCATCATAACCTTCATCTTGCAATGCAAAATGTTCCGCAATTTTTTCTTCAGCCAGTCTCCATCGAACTAAATCCGGCCAACGTAATCCCTCAAATGCAAACTCTACAAAACGTTCATGGACAATACAATCAAACACTGTATTGTAATCCGGCAATTCGACTTCACTAATCGGTTTTAGGCCTCCCCGTGTCCTTACCTCGTTCAGTATCGAAAATATTGTTGTCTTATTTGCTGCATAATCAACCTCATTCAAAGCCTCGGCATACATCATTTTTACATCCGTATATCGTAATATCGGAAGATTGGTTCCCCAATAATCAATAGCTGACGGGAAATTAGCCGAATCTATCAAAAACTTTTTTACAAAATAATAATCATAAACCGGTGTACTTTTATCTACATATAGGCCATTGACCAATGTCGCATCCCGACGCTTATCAAACACAACAACACTCAACGGATCATCTAAATTTCCCGAAATAAGCTCATATTTCGAACTATCTGCAATACTAAGCGATGCACGAAAAGAACCAGACCCTCCGGTAAATGTAACTCCACCCATCTTTGTTCCATCCCCCCTACGTAAATTCAGAGAAGAGGGAATAAATATTGAAGGGAAATAGGTACTTAATCCTAATGCCTGAGCCGAAGCCCCACTTAAATATTGCGTTTCCCAAACACGTTCTGCACTATTATTTTTCGCTCCGTCGAAACAATCAGTATAAACTGTTGCCATTTTATATAAAGAACCCTCTTTATCAATAACCAATTTTAACCATTCTGCTGCCTTTTCTGCCATCGCAGGTGTCGGTGTCTCTCCCGTTTTTTGAGCTCTTCTTTGGCTTATACACTGATATAAATATAATCGACCCAACATTCCAGCAGCAGCATATCTTGTCACACGTCCAGTTTTGGTAGAAGGCCAAGCTTCTGGAAGAAGCTCATAAGCCTGCTTAAAATCCGATTCTGCTTGTGCATAAGTAGCTTCTTGCGATGAACGAGCAATTTTATGCGTTTCACTCAAAGAGAGAGGTTTTGTAATTAAGGGTACCCCACCCCAACACCAAGCAAATTGGAAATATGCATATCCTCTCAAAGCAAGAGCTTCCCCTTTGATATTTGCCTTTTGTGTCTGATCAGAAAAATCTACTCCATCTATCTTATCCAAAATTTTATTGCATCGGCTCACCATAGACCAAAGATTTTTCCACGGATTCGACCACCAGGTACTATTGGATGATTCCATAAAACGGCCAATCTCAGAACTATTGCGACACTCGTCCGAACGAGCAATAAGAGTATTTATATACCCTGTTCCATTTTTACCAAAAATTTCATTCAAATCAGAATAACAACCGGATATTGCCGTCTCAAAATCAGTCGCTGTCAAATAGAAAGACTCATCGGTATATGCCGACTCCGGAGTCACGGCTAAATAATCTTCACAAGCACAAAAACTGCCGCAACACACTAAAACAAATATAATTTTCTTAATACTTTTCATTATTTTCAGATTTTAGAAGGTTACATTTACACCTAAAGAGTATTTTCGTGCCAATGGATAAGTAGAATAATCTACACCCCTCAATACCGGATTAGATGACGAATAGCTATTTACTTCAGGATTTCCCACATAATGAGTAAATGTGTGTACATTCTCCATAGAGATATAAAATTTCATTGCCCGTATTTTGGCCTTTTGCAATAGATTTTTAGGTAAATTGTAGGATAATGTTATATTTTTTATTTTCAAAAATGTAGCATCATAAATACGCTGGTCGGTTGTCGTATTTTCATTCACGCCATTAGCTCCCAAACCATAAGACAATGGTGTCTTTCCATCCCAGCTCATATCAACCCCCAACTCATAGGGAATGGGATCTCCTCCTCGGTAAGTCTGTTTATACGAATTCAGCCAACCGACCAAACAGTTATTAAACCTACGGCCAAAATTGATATTACGAGATGCCAAATAATACACATCTCCACCAAACTGTCCTTGTAAAAATATACTTAATTCAAATCCCTTGTAACTAAAACGATTTGTAAATCCCCAAAGCAAATCAGGCATATTATCACCATATGGAACCATATCTTCATCCGTAATCTGTCCATCTTTATTTGTATCTACAAATTTCAGATTACCCGGAATCTGAGATGCCATAATTGGTACTAAAGGTTGCGATCTGTCATAACTTCCATCGGGTCCTACAGCAAAATCATCTTCTGTCAACAAACCATCTGTGCGATACAAATAGAATTGAGAAATAGGCCCTCCGACCTGTGTTATAAAATAAGCATTCCATGCCGGAGTTATGATATTATCATTCCCACCCAAATCGAGCACCTTATTCCTATTAGCCGAAAGATTTATCGTACTACTCCATTTAAAATCTTTTGTCGAAATATTTGTCGTATTTAAATCAATCTCCCAACCTGTATTCCTGATTTTTCCAACATTTGTTTTTGTAGTCGTAAATCCAGTAGTAGAAGGTATCTGCAAGTCATATAATAATGATTTTGTCGTATTTCTATAATAATCAAAATTAAACTGGATTCGGTTTTTCAAAAAAGAAAGATCCAAGCCTAAATCGACAGAAGTTGTATTCTCCCATTTTAAATCAGCATTAGCATAATTAGCCGGATACATAGCAGCTTGAGACTGTCCACCGTAAACAGTATTAGAAACATCGAATGTAGAAAGATAATCATAATAGCCTACACGATCATTTCCTGCCTGTCCCCATGAGGCTCTAATCTTGAATAAATTCAAAAAATCAAGATTTTTCATAAAATTCTCTTCACTGATTTTCCAACCGGCAGAAAATGATGGAAAAGTCCCCCACCTGTTATTTGCACCAAAACGAGAAGAACCATCACGTCTAACAGATGCTGTAAACAGATACTTATCAGCATAATCGTAAGAAACACGGCCAAAAAAGGATGACGTACGCACGGTATAACGCTCTGTTGATGCAGTTGTAGGAGTTGTCGCCAAATTCAGTGTATAAACATTCTCCAATGGCCACCCTGTTGCAGCAACCGTAGCCCTATAAGTATTTGTATTATCCAGACTTTGACCTAACATAATATTAATAGTATGTTTCTTAACATTCAAATCATAAGATAACACGTTCTGCCATCCCCAGTTATTATACACCTCAGAATAACTATTCCCAGAAGACACTTGTCCTCCAGTTGCATTAGGAGCTACAACATTGGCTGGAATAAAATATTCATATACAGTACTCCTTAAGTTATTATTATATATCGACTTAAACGATAACCCTTTTATAATATCATACTGGAACCATGCAGATGCATTCAACCGATTATCACCTTTATTATCGGTTACTTGCATCAATCTTTCATATGGATTTACATAATTAGGATAATCGGCATTATACCCAAAATCACGAGTATTTTCATCAATGCCTATTAAGCATGGATACTGTAAAGCTGTTAATATCACTTTATCTTTACCCTCAGATTCCCCTCGTCGTTGTTTTGCCACTGACGGAGCTAAATTCACTCCCAACCTAAGCTTTTTCGTTATATTCAATGTTCCATTCAGTCGAAAATTGATTCTATGATAATCAGTATTCTTCACTATGCCGACTTGTTCCATATAACCACCTGACATATATATACTGCCCATATCACTTTTGCCCGACGCAGACAATTGATAACTCTGAACCGGTGCTGTACGTAAAATTTCGTCAATCCAATTCGTTTGATTAATATTGGGGTTCAGACGCCAATCTGGAGTGTCAGAATTCGGGTTCAACAACCATGATTCTGGAATCTGATAATTGGTAGGACGATTTTTATTAGGAGTCATCATCGAATTCAGCCCATTAGCATTCAAATAATTAGCATTCAGACAATAAATATTGTATGCCAACCATTCTTTAGGGCTCATAACCTCTGGCAAACGGTCTGCCTTCTGAAGACCATAATAAGCATCAAAAGTAACCACAGGTTTTCCTCCTTTGGCCATCTTCGTCTCTATCAATACAACCCCATTAGAACCACGCGCACCATAAATAGACGTTGCCGCTGCATCTTTCAATACCTGAATAGATTCGATATCACTCGGATTGACATCATTTAAAGACTCTGTAATTATCCCATCAATAACATATAAAGGAGGTGTCGTACTATTCAAAGAACTGGCGCCTCGTACCGTTATTTGCAAATCTTCACCAGGAACACCACTGGAAACTTGAGTCTGTACTCCAGCCAGCTGTCCGCTAAAAGCCTCACTAATAGTAGTCAATGGACGGCTCTCTAAGGACTCAGAACTGATTTTTGATATAGATGTAGTCAAATTTGACTTTTTTACCGACCCATATCCAATTACGACTACTTCATCCAGGTCTTTAGTCGTACTTTTTAATGTAACATTAATAATTGTGTTCTTCTTCACTGGTATCTCTTGTGAGTCAAACCCTACATAAGAAAACACCAGTTTATCTTCAGAAGATGCTGCAATTGAATACTTGCCATCTATATCGGTAATAGTACCTATCGTACTACCTTTCACTAACACACTCGCTCCAATAACCGATTCCCCATTCTGATCGACCACTGTACCCGAGATCTTTTTTTGATGCTTACTTTCATTTGTGTTTTGCTTCGTCTGGGCAGCTAAACTAACACAGAAAAATAACAAGAACAGATTAATTACAATTTTTGATAAATTCATTTTCGATAAAACTTAAGGTTAACATCTGAAAGAAAAGTTTTTTGTCTTGCTCTACTTTCAAATTTTACTATATTATTATATAAATATTATATCAACTTAAAAAAATTACGTTTTTCATCTAAAGAATAATAGAATCTCTTTTTTCCCTTGCTATTACAAAAATAGAATGAGTACGTATAACCCTATTGGAAAATAGTATCAAAATCATGGAAAATAGTATCTAACTAAATATATCGCTATTAATCAACATATTAATTATACAAACTGTCATCCCTTTTTCTAAAAAACAAGATGAAATATCCCTCCACTATCCCCACAAATACATAATAAACAATATACTTTGCTCAAAATATTCCTATAATATATATTGAAAATTATCAAATAATATATCATCAATGCAAATACATTTTATATTCCTTTATCTACATGACGATTTTTCAAAAAATCTGTTGGAGAAATATTATATACGGACTTAAATGTTTTACTGAAATAAGCAGGGTCCGAAAACCCTACCTTATAAGCAACTTCTGATATAGACAATTTATTTTTAAGTAATAATTTCACTGCCATTTTCATTCGTAATTGTAAAATAAGCTTATTAGGAGTAGAATTTGATATAGCTTTTGTCTTTCTAAAAAACTGGGCTCTACTCATTCCTAAATTCTGGCATATTTCATCAATTGAAAAATCTGGATTAGAGATATTTTTCTCAACCAGATCCATCAGTTTTTGCATAAACAAATCATCCTGTGATACAACTTCATCTTCCTCACTTACTCCCGGAGTTAATAATCGGGTAGTAAACAACTGGCGGAGTCTCTCTCTATTTTGAATTATATTCTTAACACGAACATTCAGAAGATGAGCATCAAAAGGTTTCAAAATATAATCATCAGCTTTATGCTCATACCCCTCCTCAATATGTTCATTCATTACTTTGGCTGTCAATAATATCACAGGAATATGTGCCGTACGGATATCATCTTTTATTTTATCACACATTTCTATACCACTCATATTGGGCATCATAACATCACTAATAATAAGATTTGGAAGCTGTTCAAGAGCTATAGCATATCCTTCCTTTCCATCAACAGCTTCTAAAATAAAAAAGTCCTTTTCCAATTGAGATTTTATATACAAACGCAAATCGGCATCATCTTCTACAACCAATACCCAAGATTTGGACCTATCCGATAAAGATGAGTCTGGCAAGACCTCTTCTTCGTCAAACAATGTTTCTTCCTTTATCGAATATGACGCTACATCCCTGAAATTTCCTTCGACAATTTCCGAATTATTTTCCACATAATGTTCTTTACCTAAAAATAAAGAAATATAAAATGTAGTACCTTTCCCTTTTTCACTTTCTACCCAAATATTTCCACCATGCAATTTGACAATATATTGTACCAAACTCAATCCTATACCAGAACCAAACATACCGCCGTGCGTTCCTTGGTGAACTTGATAAAACGGCTCAAAAATATGATGAATATCTTCCTCCGAAATACCTTCACCATTATCACTAATCATGAAATAAAAAAATTCATTCAACTCATAACTTCTTATACTAATTTGGCCGCATTCTCCCGTATATTTTATAGCATTTGAAAGTAAATTTGATATAACTTTTTCCATCATTTCAATGTCAAACCAAACATCATCCTCTTTATATAAATTTTCATAATATATAGTAATCTGTTTCTTCGAAGAAAGTTCTCTAAAATTCTCTATTTGTTCCCAAATAAAACTCTCAACTGGAACTTTACTTATCGAAAGTTTCATAGCTCCATGTTCTATTTTTCTAAAATCAAGAAGTTGATTAACCAATAATAAAAGCCGTTTTGAATTTTTATAAATAGTACGTACAATATACTGCAATCTTTCAGGTAAAAATTTATCATTCATCAAATCATCTACCGGACTGATTATCAATGTAAGCGGTGTACGTAATTCATGAGAAAATTTAGTAAAAAGGTCAAGTTTTAACTGATAATACTTTTCTATATTATCTTTTTCTATTTGGGCAATCTGCTGTTTGTATTTATACGTCTTACGATTAATAATATATTTTATTATAAACAATAATAAGGCAAATGCTACAAAAAAATAAAATATTTTAGCCCATATAGTCCTCCAAAAAGGAGGATGAATAACAAAATCCAGTTCTGTAACTATCGGACTCCAACCTCCGTCAATATTACAAGCTTTTACTAAAAATGTATATTCTCCATCAGGCAAATTACTATAAGTTACCTCAGGCCGGTCTGTATAATTCCAATTATTATCAAAACCCTCAAGTTTAAACATATATTTGTTTTCTTTCGGATAAATATAATTTTGAGTCGAAAATTTAATGACAATCGATGATTGAGAATAAGAAAAATGAACATTCTTTAGAGCCGCAGTACTGGTATATTGTTGTGTCTTCGGGTCAGCTTTCGTATTTAAGGTCTTTATCGATGTTATATGCACCGAAAGAGTATCTGACATCGCATTAAAAAAACTAGGATCAAATGAAACGATACGGTCGATTCCTCCTACGTATATTTTACCATCAGATGCTAAAAAAAATGAATGAACAGATACTTCTTGTAACGGAAAACCGGTCTTATAAGAATAATTTAAAATTTTCCCCGTTTCCGGATGAATAGAAGAAACTCCCGCAACAGTGGAAACCCATATATGTCCCGTTCTCTCATCCTCTAAAACTCCACAAATCATATTACTTATCAGGCCCTTCTCTTCATTATAAAGGACATATTCTCCTTTTTCAATGTTACAACAACACAATCCTGAACTATACGTTCCTATCCACACATTATGTTTATGGTCTTCAAACAGAACATTTACATTCTTATTGGCCAGTGGTTCTATATCCAACTTATGCGCCATAAGATAACCGCCAGGAATATACTTATCATAGTAATATTCCAATACTCCATTCGTACGGCTACCAATTAAAATATTACCATTATATCTCATCAACAATTCCTGCGCTAACATATATTTGGTCAAACCTTTTTCGTTGGTTATCAAATCAGTTTTTATTTCATCTGTCTTCGGATCATAAATAGAAAGATTTTCTTCTGCAATCCATATATTACCCTCCATATCTTTTACCATGCTTCTGACCTGAGATGTAGGAGGGATACTAATCCTCTTGCAATCTTTCCTTTTTTCTAAATCAAAAATATAAGTTCCTCTATTTAACAAGTAGAAATAGAATAAATCAGACCTCTCTTTAAAAATATAATAAAGTTCACTATCTTTATTTTTCTGTAACACATGAGACTGAATATTAAAATAAGAAGTCTTATCCGTTTTCATGTCTAATAAACTCAATCCACGTTCATGTCCAATCCATATAATACCATTATTTTCTACAATATTACCTACTACGCCTACTGGCAAACCTTTATCCGTAGCCAAATCATATGACTTAAATAAATAATGGTTCGGATTATAATATTTTAACCCTTTATTAAAAGTTCCAAACCAGAATGCACCATCTCTATCTTTATAAACGCTCATTATACGATGGTATAAAAGTCGATCTGCTAAAAATCCATCCGAATTACTACAAAATACCATATTATTGGTATTAAAAGGTAACAACCCATTATCTGTTCCTAATACCAATGTTGTATCATTATACTCAATAATAGTGTGGATTTGCCCACTATCCGAATATATTCCCGATGGTATCTTTATTTTTACAGGTATAATCTGTCGAGAATGGTGGTCATACACAAAGAAATTATAAAGATCTGCTCCTAACCAAACTCTCCCTTTGCTATCCATAAAAATATCATTGACAGGATTTCTTTTATTAGCCCCATCTTTTTCAAGATAACTTACTTCATGAGTTCTAAGATCAATCAATGTAAAACCTTTGCCCAATACCTCAGCCATAATAAAACCTTCAGCACATTTATTCATTCGATTGATATAAACATTTTCTAAAATACAACTTACTACTCCTGCATTTTTATCCAAAAAATACAGTCCATTTTTCGTAGATATCCACACTTTACTACTGGACTCCACATATATACCTGAAACAATTCCTGTAGGCATTGTTTGCCCTGGGAAATACGTATCAAGGGACAAAAATTCCTCGGTATACGGATCAAACAATTCTATCCCATTAAATGAGCCTATCCACATATACCCATTTTCATCTCCTGCAATAAATGTTATATCATTGTTAAAAACTGCATTACGTTGTTGTACATCAGAGCGATATGTTCTGATTTCATTTCCATCAAAACGGTTTATCCCATCTTTAGTACCAAACCACATATACCCCATCTTATCTTGATAAATAGCTTTTATAGTACTATTTGATAACCCATCCGATATCGAATATGTATAGTAAGAAGATGTAGAGTGTAAAACTGTGCAAACAAAAAAGAATAATATAAAAAGACTATTTCTCATATCCAGCACTTTATTATTCCCAATTTATATAACCTTATATTCTTAGAAGCCGTGTTTTTCTGTTATTTTTCAACTCCAATAAAGGATCTCATGATTAGGCTAATTATTCATAAAAAATACTGAAGTTAACTTGATGAATTAATTATCTAATTATGAACAAATATAATAAAAATATAAAACTTAAAAGAAATAGATTATTTTTTATATTTAAAACATTATATATAAAAAATTTATTTAAATATATCGATCCCCTTTCTCTTCCACTTCTATCATAGAATTTACAACAAGTTTTCAATCACTTACCTCAAAAAATTGTATATTTGCTTTTATAGAACAAATTATCATATAAAGGTTTAGCTCATATCATGAAACATTTATTATCACTTATCATCCTATTTTTAAGTTATTACACCCAGATACAATCAGCGGAACTATTTCTCGAAGCTGAAAGTTTCGAGAAAAAAGGTGGATGGTCTATCGACCAACAGTTCATGGACCTAATGGGCTCTTCCTACCTAATAGCTCACGGTCTCGGAACTCCTGTAGATGATGCTACTACTACCGCAAACTTTCCTCAAACAGGAACATACTACATCTACGTACGCACATATAACTGGACAAGTCCATGGTACACAGGAGACGGACCCGGAAAGTTTACGTTAACTATTGACGGACAATCTGTAAAAACAGAATTAGGAACTACTGGCAATTCTTGGATGTGGCAAGAAGCTGGAAAAATAAATATAAAAAATACACAAGTAAAAATAGGGTTACGGGATTTAAGTGGTTTCGATGGACGATGTGATGCAATTTATTTTACAACCAATAAAGATATACTGTTACCCGTTAGCGATAAGGCTTTGCAGGAATTTAGAAACAATGCTCTAAAAATACCATCAAAACCACAAAGTGCTGGTTCTTTCGATTTTGTAGTTATCGGTGGTGGTATCGCTGGTATTTCAGCAGCAGTATCTGCAGCCCGGCTAGGATGCAAAGTCGCCCTTGTAAACGACCGACCAATATTAGGTGGCAATAACAGCTCAGAAGTACGTGTTCATCTGGGTGGACGTATAGAAGTTGGACCTTATAAAGCATTAGGTAGTCTACAAAAAGAATTCGGACACAGCCGTGGAGGAAATGCTCAGCCCGCAGAGTTTTATGAAGATTCTAAAAAGGAAGAAATTGTCAAAAAAGAAAAAAACATTACATTTTTCCCCAATTATAGGGCCATTTCTGTCAAAATGGATGGGAAAAAGATAAAATCTATTACGGCCAAACATATAGAAAACAGTCAAGAAATAGAATTATCTGCACCTATATTCTCCGATTGTACAGGAGATGGGACCATTGGTTATCTTGCTGGTGCCGATTACCTCATGGGACGTGAAGGTCGTGACGAATTCGGCGAAGACATAGCTCCTGCCAAAGCAGATAAAATGACTATGGGAGCTTCCGTACAATGGTATTCGAAAAAAGAAGAAAAAACATCCAAATTTCCACACTTCCATTACGGAATAAATTTTAATGATGAAAACTGCGAAAAAGTTACCATGGGCGAATGGACTTGGGAAACTGGGATGAACAAAGATCAAATAAAAGATTTCGAACGCATACGTGATTATGGACTATTAGTCGTATATTCCAATTGGAGTTATCTCAAAAATGATTTAAAAGATAATAGTGAATACAAAAAGAGAAAATTAGACTGGGTTGCTTATATCGCCGGCAAACGAGAATCACGTCGATTATTAGGTGACTATATATTAAAACAGGATGATATTGAAAAAAATGTATTTCACGAAGATGGTTCGGCTACTACAACTTGGTCAATAGACCTACATTTTCCCGATCCGAAAAATTCTAAACACTTCCCTGGAAATGAATTCAAAGCTGAAACAAAACATATAAATATCTATCCTTACCCTATTCCTTACCGTTGTCTCTATTCTCGTAATATCGATAATCTATTTATGGCCGGGCGTAACATAAGTGTAACTCATGTAGCTCTCGGTACAACACGAGTAATGCGTACTACCGGAATGATGGGAGAAGTCGTTGGCATGGCAGCCTCCCTCTGTAAAAAATACAATACATTTCCCCGACAAATCTACTTTTATCATCTCAACGCTTTAAAAGCCCTTATGACTCAAGGTGTAGGAAATAAAGAATTGCCCAACAATCAGGTATTTAATTTAGGAGGGACTTTATCTACTCCACAACCTTTTCCCAATAGATAATATAAAAATATTCGCCTATTATTGATAATAAAAAATGCTTATTTCTACATTTGCAATATAAAATCAAAGATAAATTTAACAATATTCAAGTATCTATTCAAATTTTACTTTTATGAGAAAAATTATTCTGATATTATTTTCATTAGGAATCAGTATTATGCTATACGCAAATACCAAAACAGAAAAAATTTTTGAAAGTAAAAATAGTGAACTACAAGGCATAATATTAAATAAACCCAACTTAAAACGAGGAATACCTATTATGCAAGCTTTAGAAAAAAGACAGTCCACCAGGCAATTTTCTTCAAAAGAACTTTCTCTACAAGATATATCTGATCTATTATGGGCAGCAAACGGCATAAATCGTCCTGAATCCGGTAAAAGAACTGCACCATCTGCTATGAATCATCAAGACATAAAAGTATATGTATGTACAGCTAAAGGTTCTTACTTATACAACCATCAAAAACATACTCTTGTCCCAATTTCTTCTGGAGACAGCAGACCTGCCGCAGCTCCTGTATGCCTTATATTGGTCAGTGATACAAACAAAGAGTGGGGAGCTATCGACGCCGGCATTGTATCCCAAAATATATCTCTTTTCTGTTCAGGGACAGGACTTGCAACATACCCTCGAGGCAGTATGGACAAAGACACACTTTACAAAGCCCTCAAACTCACCGGACAACAGGCTATAATGCTATGTCATCCCGTCGGATATTTTGTTCAATAAACAAACTGGCTTAGTATATAGAAATAAAAAGAGGATACGTCGAAATGATGACGCATCCTCTTTTTATCAAATCCCAGTGAATCAATATTTTGTTTGACGAATAGCATCAATAAGCCTATCAAAATCTTTAGGGTATACATCTCCAATATTTCCAATACGAAAAGTATCGGCTTGAGAAATTTTTCCCGGATAAATAACAAAACCTTTTTCCTTCAACTGAGTATAAAACGATTTAAAATCAAAATCCTTTTTCGGATACAAAAAAGATGTAATTATTGGAGACTGGATATCATCGGGTAACAAAGTCTCAAAACCTAACGAACGCATGCCCTCAACTAATATCCGGTGGTTTTCAACATATCGTTTATTTCGAGCCTCTACACCTCCTTCGTCAGCCAATTCCTGCATAGCCTGCTTAAACGCCCGTACAACATGAGTTGGAGAGGTAAATCGCCATTTCCCATGACCTTTTTCCATTGCTTCCCATTGAGCATAAATATCAAGAGAAAGAGATGGAGAAATGCCCTTACATCTCAACAATTCTGACTTTCTTGCTATAATAAAACCAAATCCAGGTACACCTTGAATACATTTATTAGCACTACTAATCATAAAATCGATCCCTAATTCTTCAACATCCATAGGAACTCCACCAAAACTACTCATAGCATCTACAATGAATTTCCGTCCATGTTTTCTGACTACTCGAGAAATCTTTCTTAACGGGTTTAGAACCCCAGTAGTAGTTTCACAATGGACAACAGCAACATGAGTTATATCAGGGTTTTTTAATAAGTGCTCTTCAAGAGTTACCTCCGAAACCTGAGATATTTCATCAAACTCAATAATGTCATAATTCAACTTATGATATTCTGCAATCGTTCCCATACGATCACCATAAGCACCATTACTTAGAATAAGTAATCGATTTTGTGGAGCAATAGCACTTCCTAAAACAGCCTCAACACAATAAGTGCCACTTCCCTGCAATAAAATTGCTGTATACAACTCAGGTTTCTTCGTCGCCAAAGCAACCAAATTATGCCGTATTTCTTCTACTATATGCAAATTGTAATCCTCGTCCCACGTACACCAATCGGCCATCATTACTTGTTTTACAGTATCAGAGGTTGTTAACGGTCCAGGAGTCAATAAAATATAAGGTTTCATAATTCGTTCTATCTATAATTAATTATTCAAAATTCCATTTTATGATTTATAATCTTTACAATTTCCGGTAATTCCTCAATCGTATCCACAACATAATGAGCCCCAGCATAAAGCATACGACGTCAAACTTCAGCTTTTCTCTCATTCAAAACATCAGAATCCAACTCTTTAGTTTCTGCTAATGTCAATCCCATTTCATTACTTCCCAATATGACCCCGACTGTCCATACCCCAGCACTAACACCTTCCTTTATATCGGCAATCGTATCTCCATATTTGATTATATTTTTTACTGATGGCACAGAAAGATCTATCATATTTTTATATATCATATAAGGATATGGACGGCCTGCAGGTAAACCATCCGGTGTCACGCAATTATCGACACTATACCCTTTCTTTTGGGCTTCTGGTAACACTACATCCATCATGGCACGTGTATACCCTGTCGTAGACCCTATCTTTATGCCACTTTTTCCCAAATCCGACAATATCTCAATAACTCCAGGTATAGGATCGGTATATTCTCTCAATGAAGAAAAAAGATACTGTTCAAATTTTTCATTCATTGCTATAACATCCTCTTCATTCCATCCCCGATTATATTTCTTCTCAAACGCTGTTGTTACCTCATGCATCTTAAACAATTCACGAATATGGTCTATCTTTGCCATTCCCATAGGACGACGAGCTTGCTCCATCGTTATCTCTATACCTATTTCATCAAAAGCTTTTAAAAAAGCCGCTACCGGAGCAAAACATCCATAGTCTACGGCAGAACCGGCCCAGTCCATAATTATGCAATCAATTTTATTCATATTGCTTTTATTAAAAAATGATATAATATTTTTCTTAAATTGTAGTCGATTTAATACTAAAAGAACGTTCAGCAAAAACTTTATCTACCGGAGATTTCAACGTAAAATTATATTCCTTCCGATATCGTTGTACTAAATAAATAACCGAACACAAAAATACAATAAAACAAATAACACCAACATATCCCGATAACAGATTATAAAATTCGAGCCAATTTATATCAGGATTAAAAAATTCTTTTGCAACCAATACAAGAACTGTCCCAGTATATCCGATAAAATCAATAGTTGCAATAAAAAAGCCCACATTTCCTCTTATCTTAAAACATGCTATAAAACGGTCAAAAAATATAGTTTGAAAACTAAGATATGATATATAAAGACATAAACTTTGAATAAAAAGCCATGCCAAAGGACTAAGTTGCAATTCATAATAACGAAATGCTACAAAACTCAACGTCACAGCTCCTCCCATTACAAGAAATAATAGTAAACACAAAACTTTAATATTGCTCTTTATCAGAGACATAGAACCAAAAATAATTAATATTATCACCGTTACAATTCCATCGACACGGGCAAATAACCAAGATGAATAATTATGAGTATTTACATCCAATATTTTTACCAAAAAATCTTCTTTAATATCCTGTAGAACCGTGATAAAAAGATTTGCAAAAAACAGCATAGTCAATAGCGGCATAAAACTTCTAAATAGTTCCATACGTCCCTTACTATCCAATGTAACCCTCTCTGTCCTTAGTTCTTTGTCCCGCGCATCCGGCTGAGGCATACGATTAAGAAGATATCCTAATAATGACAATAAAGGAAATGCAAAAGCTCCAATCAACGCTGGCATACAGAATTCACTAACATGTAATGTGTCAATAACAAATAATCCGATAGACTTTGCTGTTCCAGAACTCACAGCAATACTCAAGCCCATTAAGCTAGCCAACAAGTCAGTTACTCTTCGTCCCTCTAAAAAACTAAAAATAACTCCCCACATACATCCCAAAGAAAGCCCATTAAAAAATAGAGCAAAAACATTAAAAGGGCGGGGTAAACAGCCAAACAATACCAATGATATTTCAGCAACAGCAACCGATGTTATCATAAATCGTAAACGTCCCTCTTTTTTCAATTCTGAAATCATCTTTATACCGATAAATTTCGAAATCAGATAACCGAAGATTTGGATAATGCTCGTTGCAACTTTATAGTCTAGTCCAAAAAACTCTAATCCTTCAAACGTTGCAGCTGTAAAAGGTTTTCTTAAAGCATACACTAAAGCATATGAGAGTAAAGCTGCTCCACCAGCCCAAAAGACAAATAATATATTTGAAATTTTTTCTTTCGTTACCAACGACAATTTATTTCCCAATATCATAATTACTTTCTTTGATTTTGGGGCAAAAGTATAATGCCAATTTTAGCAAAAAAATGAATATTTATTATTTATAATCTTTATAATCAAGGTAAAAATAAAGTAACATTAATGTAACATTTATGCAATTATATTATCACATCGAATCTTGATTTTTGTAAAATAAATGATAAATTAGGGTATATAATGGACGAATTATTTGAAATATATAAGCAAATAGAATATTTAAGAAATCGTGGAGTAAAGATGAAAGAAATAGCTGATTATACCAACTTAGCTCCCAGTGTACTATCTTCTTTATACTCCAATGTCCTACCTACATTTGCCAATACAGTACGTAAGGGTACTCCAAAAGAAGAAGCCCTAGATTATGCATTATCCCAAGTGAATAACGTTTCAAAGAAAAAATTAATGGGAAATATTCAAGAGCTGAAAACTCGCCTCTTCGAACTGGAACCTTCCCTCAACCATTCAAATAAAGAAAATCAATTTATTGAAATGTTAAATGAAGAAATGCAACATTCTGCCCAAGAAATATATAATTATAGCGGAATCTACATGAGTTACAGCCTTTCCTCATCTACCGATAGCCTGAAGGCTGAACCGTATCTAATCGCTTCCTCTGAAGGAAACGACTATGTACAAGTAACCCATATGAGTGCATACCATTCTACTCATAGAGGAATAGGATTGCTGAACAATCATCAAAATGCATATATCATGTTCAATGAAAGAGAAACGCCACAATTAGCTCTATTCACAATATATCTACAATTACCGATGTTTGACTATCCTCAGATGCTCAAAGGGCTTTATTTATGTCTCGACTATAACCGTAATCCTATCGCTCGACGTATTGTATTCGTAAAAATATCAGATAGCACCTGTATGGATGATTTCTTAGAACTAAAAGGTGAATTGATACCCAAAGATAAACTAACTGCAGAACAAGAAATATACTATAATTATACTTGCCAAGAAGGGGATTATATCAAGACTTGTACTGTTCCTTCCCCTCAACTAAATGAGAATGACCTCATCAAGGAAAAAAAAATACTAAATGACTAAAGTATAACGTCGAAAATAAAAAAGGCTGTCTCAAAATAGAATTTCATCAGTATAAAACTATAAGATGAAATCTCTCCAAAGTCCCCCCCTTATTTCCCTCTTTTTCTGTAAAAAAATAGGGCTGAAATAATATATTTTACAATCCAATTTACAACCTTATAAGTAAGGCTGTCTCATTTGTAAATTGAAGTATCCCCAAAAGTCTTGTGTCTGACTTTTGGGGGACATTTCAATTTCTATATAAAATATTCTCATCAAAATTTGAAAAAATTTTTCGCATTGTAATAGCTTATATCCTCCACCATTTGATTAACTCGCTCTATTTCAGAAACCGGTATTTCCCCATTTTCAATATCTCGTCCTATCAAATTACACAACGTGCGACGAAAATACTCATGGCGCGGATAAGATAAAAAACTACGAGAATCAGTCAACATTCCTACAAAACGGCTCAACAATCCTAAAGTAGACAATGCATTCATTTGTTTCTCCATACCATCTTTCTGATCAAGAAACCACCAACCCGAGCCAAACTGAATTTTTCCAGGAATAGAACCATCTTGAAAATTACCAATCATAGTAGCTATTACCTCATTGGCACAGGGATTGAGATTGTACAAAATTGTTTTTGTCAATTTCCCCTTCGAATTCAATCGGTCTAAATATTTTGCCATAGCCTTTGCCGTCATAAATTCGCCAATTGAATCAAATCCGGTGTCCGGTCCCAACAATCTAAACATATTCGTATTATTATTACGAATCGCCCCATAATGAAATTGCTGAGTCCAACCTGTTTCGTAATCCATTTCTCCGAATATTACCAGCATGGCCGACTTAAACTTTAAAATCTCCTCATATGTTAAGTCCTTACCTCCATACACTTTATTAAATATAACTCTAATCTCAGCGTCGGTATAATCTTCTGCATAAAATTCTTCAATTCCATGATCAGATAACTTACAGCCTTGCTCTGCAAAAAAATCATGCCGATTCTGGAGTGCCATTATCATATCATCAAAAGACGATATACAGACTCCACTGACTTCTGCTAACTTTTCGACATAATTCTTAAAATCAGCAGGAACCTCTACCGCCATTGCCTTATCAGGACGCCAAGTCGGAAGCATTTTTATCTCAAAACCACTTTCACGTGTCTTTATATGATACTCCAATGAGTCTATAGGGTCATCAGTCGTACATACCACTTCCACACGATAACGGCGCATCAAACCTCTGGCTGAATATTCTGGATGAGACAACTTTTCATTACATTCATCATATATTTCTCGAGCTGTTTTAGAATTCAATATTTTATCTATGCCAAAAGCTGTCTTAAGTTCAAGATGTGTCCAATGATATAAAGGATTGCGCATAGTGTAAGGAACAGTCTCTGCCCATTTTTCAAATTTTTCCCAATCTGAAGAGTCTTTCCCTGTAATATACTTTTCGTCCACTCCATTTGTTCTCATCGCACGCCATTTATAATGATCACCCCCCAGCCAAATTTCCGTCAAACTTCTAAATTGATGATTATCTGACACCATTTTAGGTATCAGATGACAGTGATAATCTATAATCGGCATTTTAGCTGCGTGCTCATGATATAATTGCTTAGCCATATCAGTCTCAAGCAAAAAATCTTTTCCCATAAAATTCTTCATATCGATATCCTTCTAAGTATGTTATTTCAATTACTCATATCTACACAGAAAAATATTTTTCCGTGTCCGAGCACGAAAATACGACTTTTTTATGTCATACCAAAATTTTACTTTATATTTGCCACAAATTAAGTAACAATTTTTAAATCGTGTGCACACACGAATAATAATATATAAGTAGAATGTGTAAATTACCAGATAAAATACGAATAAAAGATATCGCTGCCCTGGCAGGAGTCTCTACTGGTACAGTAGACCGTGTTTTACATAATCGTGGTGAAGTTTCTCAAAAAAGCCGAGAAAAAATAGAAAAGATACTTACAGAATTAAATTACCAACCCAACATATATGCTACAGCCTTAGCTTCAAAAAAAAAATATACATTCATTACTCTACTACCTGAAGCCAAGAAAGGAGAATACTGGTATGATATAAAAATAGGAGTAGACAATGCTGCTAAAGAACTTTTAGATCTAAATATTAACGTCCAACAAATCTTCTTCGACCAATACGATGAGACATCTTTCATTCAATCTATAAATACTATTCTGATACAATCTCCTGATGGAGTATTATTAGCTCCTGTTTTTAAAGAACAAACGATAATCCTCACAAAAGAATTAAGAATCAAAAATATTCCATTTGTATTTATCGATTCAGATATTTCTGAACTCAATGCATTGAGCTATTTTGGCATGCATTCGTTCAAAAGTGGATATCTCGCAGCAAAACTTTTATTAAAAGACGAAAAAAATAATTCCGACATAGCTATTTTTCAAGCATATCGCACCGGAAACTCCGAGTCAAATCAAACAGAATTACGGATAAACGGATTTAAAAAATATATATCTGACTATTATCCTGATACTGTCATTCATTCGGTAAAAATATATGCTCACGACACGGATAAAAACGATAAAATTTTAAAAGACTTTTTCAATCATTATCCTCAAATAAAGAAAGGGGTAACATTTAACTCCAGAGCTTATCTGATTGCGGATTATTTAACCACAAATTATATAGATGATATCAAACTCATCGGATACGATTTATTAGAAAAGAATGTTATGGCATTAAAAAAAAATAAAATTTGCTATCTATTGGCACAACGACCAGAGATACAAAGCTACAAAGGATTAAAAGCTTTGTGTGAATACAAAATATTCAAAAACAAAATAAAGCGGACAAACTTTATGCCCATTGATATATTGACACAAGAAAATATCGATTTTTATCAAGAATTTACCATTATCTAAACTAATACAGAATCAATTATTACAATAAATCATCTTTCAAAATATAAAATAATGAAGACATTAAACAGAAACACTATTAAAGCAAACAGATACCCTGAACGTATCATTCAATTCGGTGAAGGTAATTTTTTACGAGCATTCGTAGACTGGATTATCTACAATATGAATCAAAAAGCCAAATTCAACAGTAGTGTCGTTGTCGTACAACCACTCGAAAAAGGTATGATAAATGTTCTAAATGAACAAGACGGATTATATCACGTCAACCTTCAGGGGTTGCAAAATGGGAAAGCTGTTGACAATATACAACTTATTGATGTAATCAGCCGAGGCATAAACCCTTATACTCAATACAACGAATATATCAAACTCGCTGAAAATCCTGAAACACGATTTATTATCTCAAATACGACAGAAGCAGGAATAACTTTTGATCCACAATGTAAGTTAGAAGATATTCCGGCCAAATCATATCCAGGAAAATTAACACAACTATTGTATCATCGTTTCAAGACCTTCAACGGAGCTCCAGATAAGGGCTTCATTATTTTTCCTTGTGAACTCATTTTTAACAATGGTCATGAACTTAAAAAATGTATCGAACAATATATCGAGCATTGGAATCTCGGACACGAATTCAAAAAATGGTTCGATACAGCATGTAGCATATATTGTACTTTAGTAGACCGCATTGTCCCCGGCTATCCTAAGGATTCGATAAACGAAATATTAGAACATATACAATTAGAAGACAAATTAGTCGTAAAAGGAGAAATCTTCCATTTATGGGTTATCGAAGCACCTCAATCTGTATCTAAAGAGTTCCCGGCAGATAAAGCTGGACTAAATGTATTATTTGTACCCAGCGAGAAACCGTATCATGATCGTAAAGTAACTCTTCTGAACGGACCTCACACTGTTTTATCTCCAATCGGATATCTTTCCGGCTTAAATACAGTAAAAGAATGTTGCGAATCACCAGTCATCGGCAGATATGTAAAAAAAGTAATGTATGACGAACTACTCCAGACTCTCGACCTGCCTCAAGAAGAACTAATACAATTTGCAGATGCAGTAATGGAACGTTTTCGGAATCCATTTGTAAAACATTTCGTCACAAGTATTATGCTCAATTCTTTTCCTAAATTTAAAACCAGAGACCTACCGGGACTTAAAAAATATTTGGAAAGAAAAGGAGAATTGCCTTCAGGCTTAGTACTTGGATTAGCAGGCATTATTGTCTATTATAAAGGAGGAAAAAGAGGAAATGACGAAATAATACCTAATGATGACCCAGCAATCATTGAATTGCTTTCAAAATTATGGGCTGAAAATAATATGGAAAATCTCGCTAAAGGAGTCCTTGGTGCTACATTTATCTGGGAAGAAGATTTAAATCTCATACCCGGATTATCTAAAAAATTATGTGGCTACTTACAAATGATTCAAGACAAAGGAATGGAAGAAACCGTCAAATCAATTCTATAATATGTCTACCGTTAATTTCATAAAAATCAATCCAGATGACAATGTGGCTGTAGCCATTCATCCTTTAAAAAAAGGAGAAAATATTACAGTAAACAATAAAAATATAATAACCATACAAGAAGATATTCCTGCAGGCCATAAAATTGCCCTAAAAGATTTTAACGTAGATGAAAATATCATTAAATACGGATATCCAATAGGTCATACCATAACACCTATATCTCAAGGGTCTTGGATAAATGAGAAAAATATAAGGACAAATCTCAAAGGTATTCTCAATTACGAATACACTCCAGCTCTGACTCATATTGATATTCAGAACAAGAGCCTTACTTTCAAAGGTTATAGACGCAAAAATGGGGAGGCAGGAATACGTAATGAAATTTGGATTATACCTACAGTAGGATGCGTAAACGGTATTGTCAATCAATTAGCACAATCTTTGCGACAAGAAGCAAAAGATTCTCATATTGATTCTATTGTCGCTTATACTCATAACTACGGTTGCTCCCAATTAGGTGACGACCATGAAAATACTCGTAAAATTTTACGAGATATGGTATTACACCCGAACGCTGGAGGAGTTCTGCTCGTCGGACTCGGCTGCGAAAATAATCAACTAAACTCATTTAAAGAATTTCTTGGTGAATACGATACAGAACGGGTACGTTTCATGGAATGTCAGAAGGTCGACGATGAATTTGAGGAAGGAATGAAACTCCTAAGAGAGCTATATAAAATAGCCTCAAAAGATAGGCGTATCAAAATGCCTATAAATAAACTCCGTATAGGCCTTAAATGTGGTGGTTCAGATGGCTTTTCCGGCATTACAGCCAATCCTTTATTGGGGGTATTCTCAGACTTTCTTATCTCACAAGGAGGCACAGCTGTATTAACAGAAGTCCCGGAAATGTTTGGAGCCGAAACCATTTTAATGAATCGTTGCGAAAATCGCGAAATTTTCAACAAAACAGTACAGCTTATCAATAATTTCAAAAAATATTTTATAGACAATCATCAACCTGTATACGAAAACCCTTCTCCCGGGAATAAAGCCGGAGGAATTTCCACACTTGAAGAAAAATCTCTTGGCTGTACTCAGAAATGTGGCAAATCCCCCGTAAGAGATGTCTTAAGATATGGGGAAAAAATACAAACTCATGGGCTAAATCTACTAAGTGCACCAGGCAACGATCTTGTTGCAGCCACTGCCCTCGCAGCCAGTGGTTGCCAAATGGTACTATTCACGACAGGACGAGGTACACCTTTTGGAACATTCGTCCCAACAGTAAAGATATCAACAAATACACCTCTTTACAAACATAAGCCCGGTTGGATAGACTTCGATGCAGGTACCCTACTCGAAAACGAAAATATGGAATCTCTTGCCAATCGATTTATTAATTTCATTATCGAAATAGCCAGTGGAAAATATACCCAGAATGAAAAGAAAAATTATCGAGAGATAGCCATATTCAAAACAGGTGTCACTTTATAAAATAATCTCAAAAAATAAAAATACCAGAGTAAATAAATGATACTCTGGTATTTTTATTTATACAGACAAAAATTATTATTTTATTCTCTTATCTGAAAATGAAATACGTATTTTTGCCAATAATAAACATTATCCTTATGATGTATTCTATAAAAGAAATATATAAAATAGGCAACGGTCCTTCCAGTAGTCATACCATGGGACCACAAAAAGCGGCAGAACTTTTTCTTAAAAAACATCCAGATTGCAAATCTTTTCATGTCACTTTATTTGGAAGTCTAGCTGCAACAGGAAAAGGTCATATGACAGATGTAGCCATACTTAACGTTTTACAAACTGCAGGAGAAGTTGAGATTGAGTGGCAACCTAAGATTTTCCTTCCTTTCCACCCTAATGGAATGGTATTCAAAGCCTTAGATTCTCATAAAAATATTATTGATAAATGGACTGTTTATAGTATAGGTGGTGGGGCATTAGCTGAAGAAAACAAACCTATGGAGAGTTCAAATCCAATTTACAACATGCACCATATGAATGAAATCCTCAATTGGTGTGAAATCAATGGTAAGAATTACTGGGAATATGTAAAAGATTGTGAAGAATCAGATATTTGGGATTATCTATCCGAAATATGGAAAGCCATGAGAGAAAGTATAAAAAGAGGCCTTGATGAAGAAGGAGTATTACCTGGACCACTACATTTAAGAAGAAAAGCCTCAACCTATTTTATAAGAGCATCTGGATATAAACAACCTTTACAATCCCGGGGATTAGTCTTCGCATATGCACTGGCAGCTAGTGAGGAAAATGCATCCGGAGGAAAAATAGTAACAGCTCCGACCTGTGGTTCATGTGGAGTACTGCCAGCAGTTTTATATCATTTACAAGAAAGTAGATCATTTAGTGACATACGCATATTCAGGGCTCTTGCTACTGCAGGACTAATCGGTAATATTGTAAAAACAAATGCATCTATTTCCGGGGCAGAAGTCGGTTGTCAAGGAGAGGTCGGCGTTGCTTGTGCCATGGCTTCCGCTGCCGCTAACCAACTATTCGGAGGCAGCCCAGCTCAAATAGAGTACGCAGCAGAAATGGGTCTGGAACATCACTTAGGTATGACTTGTGACCCAGTATGCGGTATGGTACAAATTCCTTGTATAGAACGAAATGCTTATGCTGCAGCTCGGGCTTTAGACGCAAATATTTACGCATCTTTTAGCGATGGAATACATCGAGTTTCCTTTGATAAGGTTGTAGACGTCATGAAACAGACAGGACACGATCTGCCTTCTCTTTACAAAGAAACTGGAGAAGGAGGGCTAGCCAAAGATTATCAACAGATGTAGTAATCAAACAGAACTTTTAAACGGACCGATTGTTTATCAGATTGTATAGTTATCTTAAAAAAATATACAAATGAAAACAAAACCCGATTTAAGTTTTTGGGCACTTTGGAACATCAGTTTCGGATTTTTTGGAGTACAAATTGCATATGCCCTGCAAAGTGCAAATATCAGTAGAATATTTGCAACTTTAGGAGCAGATCCTCATGAATTAAGTTACTTTTGGATATTACCCCCTTTAGCAGGAATCATAGTACAACCTATCGTAGGATATGCCAGTGACCGAACGTGGACCCGCTGGGGACGACGCATTCCTTATCTCTTTATCGGATCTGCAATCGCTGTATTGGTAATGTGTTTATTACCTAACGCCGGACACTTTGCCCATATCATAAATGTTATGTTTTTCAGCCTTGTTGCACTGATGTTTCTCGATACTTCAATTAATATGGCAATGCAACCCTTCAAAATGTTAGTAGGGGATATGGTCAATGAAAAGCAAAAAGGCCTGGCCTATTCTATTCAGAGTTTTCTTTCCAATGCCGGAAGTCTAGTCGGATATCTTTTCCCTTTTATTTTCACTTTCATCGGCATCAATAATACAGCAGAAAAAGGTCTCATTCCAGACTCAGTCATTTATTCATTTTATATCGGAGCAGCTATTCTTATATTATGTTCTCTTTATACAAGTATAAAGGTAAAAGAAATGCCTCCTAAAAAATTCGAAGAATTTCACAGAATCTCAACCACACAAAAAAAAGAAAAAAGTGATTTTATATCACTTTTGAAAAACGCCCCAAAAGTATTTTGGACAATAGGATTAGTCCAGTTTTTCTCATGGGCAGCATTCATGTACATGTGGACTTACACCAATGGAGCCATAGCTGCAAATGTATGGGGAGTCATTGATACTTCTTCAGCCGCATATCAAGAAGCTGGCAACTGGGTCGGAGTCGTATTTGCAATACAAGCTATCGGTTCCGTTTGTTGGGCTATCATACTACCATTGTTCAAATCCAGGAAAATAGCTTACTCTTTAAGTCTGGCTTTGGGTGGAATAGGTTTCATATCTACGCTTTTTGTACACGAGCAACATCTTTTATTTTTACCATTCTTTTTAATAGGATTTGCATGGGCTGCTATGTTAGCAATGCCATTTACTATACTTACCAATTCCATATCAGGGAAAAATATGGGAACTTATCTTGGGTTATTCAATGGTACAATATGTATCCCGCAAATCATAGCCGCACTTGGTGGAGGAAGCATTCTCCACATGTTAGGAGGTCTACAGATAAACATGTTAGTTTTAGCAGGAATATTTTTACTCATAGGAGCCATATGCGTATCTTTCATCAAAGAAACGTATGCCGAGTTACCTTCTAATAAACTTCAATCATAAACATAGATAACAATGAATATAATACATTTCGAAACAATAAATACTTAATTTCTTATTCTCTGGTTCCCATCCGTTGCCTTACCACTTCATACATCATAATACCAGCAGCTACCGACACATTAAGAGAGCTTATCGTACCCATTAATGGTAAAGCCGCTCTATGGTCACAAATTTTCAATACATCTGCAGAAACCCCTGTATCTTCTGCTCCCATAACAATAGCTACAGGGCCACAATAATCAATAGATGTATAATTACACGAAGCTTTTTCCGTTGCTGCTACAATCCTAAGCCCACTATTCTGCAAAAATCGTATAGCTTCAAACACAGAATATTCTCGGCATACCGGTATATGATGTAAAGCTCCTGCCGAGGTTTTTATAGCATCAGCATTTACAGAAACACTATTCCGTTCAGGAATCACAATAGCATCGGCTCCTGCACACTCACAAGTCCTAGCTATAGCCCCAAAATTACGTACATCAGTTACCCCGTCAAGAACTACAATAAATGGTATTTTCCCTTCCTCGTACAACGAAGGAATAATATTCTCAAGCTTTTGATAAGTAACCGCAGAAATAAAAGCAACCACTCCTTGATGATTTTTTCGAGTAATACGGTTTATTTTTTCTATAGGAACTCGCTGTACAACAATATTCTGCCCTTTAACAGAAGCAAACAGTTCTTGCACTAATTCACCCTGTAAGTCTTTCTTAATTAATATTTTATCTATATCTTTCCCAGCCTCTACTGCCTCTATTACCGCACGAATGCCAAAAATCATTTCATTCTTTTTCATAACAAAATATTGTCGTCTAAATTAAAACCTAAATACTAAATATTTTTCCCCAATAAAACCCGCGCATTATTCATAGCTTCATCTGTCAACTTTGCGCCACTCAACATACGGGCAATTTCCTCTATACGCTTTCTATCTTTCAGTTCTTCAATATGAGTTTGCGTACTTATCTCCGTATCCTGTTTATATACTCGATAATGATGTCTGCCTTTTGATGCAACTTGAGGTAAATGAGTTATACTTATTACTTGCATATACTGAGACATCTCCTGCATAATGTCTCCCATTTTGTCTGCAACTTCTCCTGATACTCCCGTATCCACCTCATCAAAAATAATTGTCGGTAAAACCGTCACATGGGCAATAAGGGCTTTTAAACAAAGCATCAATCGTGAAATTTCTCCACCAGACGCAACTTCTGCAACAGGTTGCATAGACTGGTTTTTATTTGCAGAAAAAAGGAAACATATCTGTTCAGCTCCCATTTCATCTATTTCTGGTCGTGGTACCAACTCCACCTCAAAACGAAGATTAGGCATTCCCAACAAACGAGCTTTTTCTTCCAATAACCTTGAAAATTCCGCAGCAGCTAATTTTCTCGATTCTGTAAGTTTTACAGATATTTCTAATAACAAAATGTATCTGTCTGCAATCTCTTTTTCTAAGGCATATATTTCTTCGTCCGATGTATCTATTCTTTCCAATCTACTTTCCAATTGACTTTGCACCTCAAGTAATTCTTCTATCGTCTGCACCTGATGTTTTTGTTGCAAACGATATATCATATCTAAACGGTCCTGGACTTGGACTAAACGTTCTGAATCTATACAAATACTATCTTCCTTCCCCGATATTTCTGCTGAAATATCTTTCAATTCAATATAAAGTGACTGCAAACGTCCTGTTAATTCTCCCAAATCAGGATAAATCCGTAATAAACCTTGAGCACGACTAATCAAAGTTTTCAAAATTGGTAGGATTCCTCCTTCATCACCCGATGCTAACTGAGATATAGTGTATAGCTCACCTTTTATCTCTTCAGCATGGCTCAATATCTTTTGCTCTTGTTCAAGAATTTCCTGTTCTCCTTCTTTTAACTGGGCATTTACAAGTTGAGAGAGCTGAAATCTGAGATAATCTTCCTCTTTTTTCCACTCGACCCTTTCCTCCTGTAACTTCAATAACTTCTTTTTTGCCAATTTATAATTCTGAAAATCAGATTTATATTGTAACAACAAATCATTATTATGTCCCCATACATCAATTACATGTAATTGGAATTTGTCATTTCCAAGTAATAAATTCTGATATTGAGAATGTATATCTATCAACCTTTCCCCCAAATCCTTCAACTGGGCTAATGAAACCGGTGTATCATTTATAAAAGCCCTGGACTTGCCGGAAGACAGAATCTCTCTTCGAAGAATACAAGCACCATCTTCATACTCTAAATCCTGTTCTTCAAAAAAAGACCTCAAATGATAGTCTGAAATATCAAAAAAACCTTCAATAATAGCTTTCCGACTTTCATCCTTGATGACACGAAAGTCTGCTCTCTGCCCTAAAATAAGAGATAATGCTCCTAATATAATAGATTTTCCAGCCCCAGTCTCTCCTGTAATAGAGGAGAACCCGGAATAAAAATCTATATCCAAAGCATCAATTAAAGCATAGTTCCGAATCGATAATTTTTTGAGCATATCAATATCAACGATTTTCTTTACGAATTTCCTGTAACCGAGTATTTTCCGTAGGATAGATTCCAATCAACAATTTGTAAATCTCATCCTTTTCTGTCTGCGGAGCCAACGAATAAATATTTACAAGCTCATCTAATTTAGAATCACTAAAAAGAGGCAACAGTACCGAAGTAGATGCCGCCTTATATACTTCTTCTATCATTTTAACAGCATCGGTCACCGCAGCTCGGCCTTTATCCATGCTCAGTGCCATTTCATCAAGGCCTTTACGATGATAATTATACCACAATGTCCGGAACATCTCTGTACGCTGGTCAGTAAACGCTGTCACTAAAGCATGCCGGTTACGCGTATCTTCGAAAGCCTTCCAACCTACTTCCATCGATGACTGTCCCATATTTACAATTTGTTCGGCTCGTTGAAAAAAAGGTGTCCCTCCTTTCAATGAAAAACTATCAAAATCAAGTCCTAATATCATATAAGCATAAAAATCAACCACTGCAGTCAAATTACTTTCAATAGCGTTTTCATTATACACTAAAGGCTCATATTCTTGATAAGTAAATTCAAAGCTTTTATCTTTGAAATTAAATAATGTTGTAGCATACGAAGCATTATAGACTGGACGGCGAGACTGTACTTGCAAATCACATTTAAAACGATTATCTGTAACCTCATTAACAGTAATTACTAAACTACAATCAATCTTTTCCGATATGGAAATCTGGGCTTCACTCCATTTTCTATTATTAACATATTCGGTCAAAGCCTGTTCCAATGTAGTAAATACTGATTTATTAGTCCCCTGTATTTTATCGCTGTTAACTTGCACACGGCAATTCAATTCTTGTGCAAAAGATAAACAAGAACTACATAATATTACTAATATTAACAACGATTTTTTCATCATTCCCAATAATTAAAAATACATATTCAAAACATCGACAATATCAGCAGCCACTTCCTTTTTAGCTTTAGTTTCGAATACCAATTTATTTCCACTTTTCTCGATTATCGTAATTTTATTTGTATCACATTTAAATCCTGCACCCTTATCTTGCAATGAATTCAACACAATAAAATCAAGATTTTTCCGATTCAGCTTTATCCAGGCATTTTCTTCTTCATCATTTGTTTCTAACGCAAAACCAACTAATACTTGGCCCGTTTTTTTCATTCGTCCCAAAGCTGCTGCAATATCTTTATTCGGCTTCAAACGTAACAACAAATCATCCCCTGTTCGTTTTATTTTCGCTTCGTTCCGGATCTCTGGAGCATAATCAGCTACCGCAGCACACATAATCGCAGCAGACATATTAGGAAACTTATCCACAACTACATTATACATTTCCTCTGCCGACTCAACATCAATTCGCTTGATATTAGGATGTAGTGCTTGTAGAGACACTGGACCAGCAATCAATGTCACATCAGCACCTCGTTCAGCACAAACCTCTGCCAATGCAAATCCCATCTTACCAGACGAATAATTACCTATAAAACGTACAGGATCAATCTTTTCATATGTCGGACCTGCTGTTATTAAGATTTTTTTACCAGACAATATCTCTTTTCCCTGAAAATAAGCCTCCAAAATTTCCACAATCTTATCAGGCTCCTCCATACGCCCTTTTCCATGCAAATGACTAGCTAACTCCCCAGTTGTTGGCTCTATTATAAAATTTCCATACGAACGCAACAAATCCAGATTACGACGAGTTGTAGGGTGAGCAAACATATCAAGATCCATAGCCGGAGCGATGAAAACCTTTGCTTTACTAGACAAATATGTAGTAATAAGCATATTATCTGCAACACCATTAGCCATTTTAGCAATTGTACTTGCACTTGCCGGAGCAATAACCATTGCATCTGCCCACAATCCTAAATCAACATGACTATGCCATGAACCATCATTTGCCGTAAAAAATTCGCTTATCACCGGTTTCCCTGTTAATGCTGACAAAGTGACTGGTGTAATAAATTCTTTTCCTGCAGGAGTAATAACCACTTGCACCTCTGCCCCTTTCTTCACCAAAGCCCTGATAAGATACGCTGCTTTATATGCTGCAATACTACCAGTTATTCCTAATACAATATTTTTCCCTTTTAACATAATTCCAAAGAATTAATATTGACATAACTCAAAAGGACATTTCAAAAGCTCTCTTTATACTAAATCTTAACCCCACTTATGGCTAAACACTTATTAGTATTACTCCTTTTGAAATGTCCTTTAACGTCTCTTCTTATAAAACCCTTATCGCTTGAGTTCTCGTAATTTGATATTGGTTATCACATTTTTCGTATTAAGAGTAAAATCTCCCTGCATCATCCAGCCATAATAACCTATATCTGTCTTGAAAACCTCAGAAACTGGTCGCCCTTTATATTTTCCAAAATTAAACACTTCTACTCCATCCTCATTATATACAATACGACCAGCAAAATCTACATTTTTAGTATGAGTAGAAAACTCAGCAAGAGCAGCCATATCATTCTGAAGATCAGGGTAACGGTCAAGCTGAGACTTCAATACCTCATAAGTAGCACGCGTATCAGCCTCCGCCGTATGTGCATTATCCAAATCTTTATCACAATAAAACTTATACGCTGCAGACAACGTACGTTGCTCCATTTTATGGAAAATAGTTTGTACGTCAATCATTTTACGCTTAGACAGATCGATATCGACTCCTGCCCTCAAAAGTTCCTCTACTAACAAGGGAATATCGAACCGATTTGAATTAAATCCAGCTAAATCACAACCTTCGATATCTTTAGCTATATTCTTAGCGACTTCCTTAAATGTCGGACAATTAGCTACATCTGCATCTGAAATACCATGAACAGCTGTTGCCTCTGCAGGAATGGGCACCCCAGGGTTTATTCGTAATGTTTTACATTCTTCTTTCCCATTCGGATAAACTTTTAAATAACTTATCTCAACTATATGGTCTGTTGCAATATTAACACCGGTAGTCTCCAAATCGAAAAAGACAATCGGATTTCTAAGATTTAACTGCATTTCTCCTCCGTTATTTGTATCTAAATTCTTTAAAAATCAGTCAACATCATAGGCATCAACAACATCAACAGATCTTCGTTCGGTTGATTCTCTACAGGCAATATAAGCCCGGCACGAGATGGATCAGATAGTTCTATTGTCACTTCTTGAGACGAGATATTACTCAATATCTCAATAAGAAAGGTCGACTTGAAACCAATCCCCATAGGATCACCCGTATAATTGCATGATACATTTTCTTCTGCAGAAGTAGAAAAATCTATATCCTGGGCCGAAACTTTTATTTGATTATCTCTCAACTGTAATTTCACCAAATTACTCGCTTGGTCCGAAAATACAGATACTCGCCGTAAAACATTCACAAACACTGCCCTGTCCACAATAATACGATTTGGATTATTCTGCGGAATCACTGATGCATAATTAGGATAACGTCCTTCGATCAAACGGCAATTCAATACAAAATTCGATAAAGCAAATACAGCATTCTTATCATCAAAAGTAATCGATACATCACCTGACTCTTTCGGCAAGATATTCTTCAATAAAGTTGCAGGCTTTTTAGGTAAAATAAATGAAGAAGTTAGTCCTGATTGTATCGAATCATTCTTACAACGCACTAATTTATGACTATCAGATGCCACAAAAATAATATCTTCTGGATGAATATCGATATAGATACCATTCATTATAGGGCGCAATTCATCATCACCCGTTGCAAAAAGAGTACGATTAATTCCATTAAGTAATACTTGTGCTGGCATTTGTAATGTCTTAGCATCAGCACTTAATGGAGATTTCTGGGGATATTCATCACCGTTAACCCCTATAAAATTGTACTTACCGTTCTGAAAATATAGAAAAATCTCTAAATTCTCATCGTTTATCTCAAATGTTAACGGTTGATCCGGCAGCTCTTTCAAAGGTTCAAGCAATATCTTTGCTGAAACAGCAAAGAGTCCTTGTCCTTCAGCTTCTAAAACTTCTATTTCAGTAGTCATTGTAGTTTCCTGATCCGATGCTGTCATCGTAAGGGTATTACCTTCCAACCGAAACAGGAAATTATCAAGTATAGCCATCGAATTTTTGGAATTAATAACTCTACTGATAGCTTGCAAATGAGATAATAATGCAGTACTGGAAACAATAAATTTCATAGGTCTCTATTTTTTATATTTTCTTTCTATTCCATATTCTATGAACATTCGAATCATCCAAAATGTCACAGGTATATTGAGGAACAAATGTAATCATTTTTCAGAAAAATAGAGCCAATTATATCCAAAAATCCCAACTAAAAAAGTATATTCTTTTTATCTCAATACAAAAGCCTTAATCCAACATCATTCCATTTTATTATTCCGTATTTCAATTTATTCGTTACATTTGTAGCAGATATATTATTTATTTCTATGAACTTCAGACAAACTTTCAAATATTCTATAATTTCTATTTTATTCATCATAGTAACATTCATTATCATAAGTTTTTTACCGAACTTTAAATACAAAAAAAATTATCAAAAATATTCTTTAGCTCATTACATCCCCGACACCACTATGACTTTGCTTATCGGAGTAAAAGATAAAGAGGGGTTATATGAACTTAGTCAAAACAACTTCGGAAATTACATTTCTGAAAACCGAACCATTTACGATACACTGCTAACAATATCCATACAATTGAAAGAAATATTTCAGGCCGATTTACCGAATAAAGAAAATGCTTTTATTTGCTTGCATAATAGAATGAATCATTCTCCTTCAGCTACTTTATGGCACTACGTCGGGAACAATAATTTCAAAAAAATCTTACTCTTTTTACAAAAAAAGTTCGAGACCTCCTTTAAACCTGTAGTACAGGAACTGAATGATTTCAAGATTTTTCAATATTCCTTACCCAACGGACAATTTTTTTTCGGGTTCTTTCATAATGGAACTATATGTTTAACTCAGGATTATCATATACTACGACAATCCATCCATTCTTTTTCTGATAATAAATCTATTGAACATAATCTCTCGTTTCAACAAGCTTCAGCAACTATCGGGAAATCTGTACATACTATACTTTACAATACAAATGCCGTTGATTACGAACTCTATACCAATAACAACAATCAATCGAAAAACAAACAATGGATTGCCCAAGAACTCAGCTTTGACAAAAATAAAACTTGGATTACAGGAATGATAATACCCGAACAACCATTAGAAACACTAATAAATAAAACAACAAATGGATGCGAACCCGATCCATATATATTTAGTTCCCGAACTTATTTCGGTATCCGTTACGGAATAAAAGAACTGAAATCCTTTTGGAAACAATTCTCTAATGGTAAAAACTTAACGTCAACTGATAGTATCCTGATGGAAACCGGTCGCGGAAGCTTCAATATTGCATGGAACATCGTAACAGACTCAACACTTCAAACGAATAAAGTTATCACTTTATATCCAAAAGACAGTATTCCTCAAATTCCATCTATACTTACAAATTCTAACTTATTAAATTATTTTCTGGATGGTGATAGTATTTATTTTTCTCTTTCTGAAGATAACCGACTTTATATATCAAATACCTTTGATGCAACTCAACATTATGCACAAGATATAAAAAACGGAAATACCATAGCATTAAAACAAAAAACTCTTTCTCAATTATTTTCTCAAGTAGGTGGAAATGTAAATTTATTATTTTTTGGAAATGGGGTACTTTTAAAAAGACATGGATACCCCTCACTTATGAAGAACAGATTACCTGGATGTATGCCTCCAAACTTTTTATTATCTAATTATTTCATCACCGAAATGGCTTCTGAAGGCAAAGTTGTATATTGTAACACTATTATGTCAGAATAATAGACGGCTATCTATTAAAAAAGAAAATCCGCCCACTATTCTATATATCAAATTTATTCTTTACTCCTGTACCAATCAATTAGCCGAGCTATACCTTCTTCTATCTCAATTGTATGATGCCAACCTAATGCATTCAATTTTGAGACATCGGTTAATTTCCTCATAGTACCATCCGGTTTATTTTTATTGAAATATAGCTCTCCAGTAAAACCGGCAATCTTTTTTATCAGTTGGGCAACATCTCCGATACTGATTTCTTTACCTGTCCCGATATTAATATGGCAATTTCGAATTTCTTTAGTACCTTGAGGCTTTAAGTCATCAAAATCTACATTTTCCATTATAAATACGCAAGCATCAGCCATTTCCTCGCTCCACAAAAATTCTCTTAATGGAGTTCCTGTCCCCCAAATTTCAACTTGTACAACGCCCGAAGCAACTTTTCTCAAGCCATATTTATCGAGTTTTTCAAAAATACTTCTTTCTGAAGCTGTACCGTTTATTCCTTCTATCGGCCGCCTATCAAGATCTCTACGTATTGCATCCCAATCATTTTGTTCCAGATAACAACCTAAACATATCTTCCGAATCAAAGCAGGTAACACATGTGAACGTTCCAAATCAAAATTATCATTTGGACCATACAAATTAGTCGGCATTACTGCTATATAATTTGTCCCATACTGCAAATTGAAACTCTCACACATTTTCAAACCTGCAATCTTAGCAATTGCATATGGTTCATTAGTATACTCAAGAGGAGAAGTAAGAAGGGCGTCCTCCTTCATTGGTTGCTTTGCCTCACGAGGATAAATACATGTACTTCCTAAAAAAAGCAGTTTCTTTACTTTATGTCGAAAACTCTCTCCTATGACATTGTTCTGAATAGCTAAATTACGATATATAAAATCTGCTCGATAGCGGCTATTAGCCACAATTCCTCCAACAAAAGCTGCTGCCAAAAAAACGTACTCGGGCTTTTCCATTTCAAAAAAACGAGCCACAGCAACAGAATCACATAAATCTAATTCATTATGAGTTCGTCCTATCAAATTGGTATAACCTTTCGAGCTCAAATTATTCCATATTGCTGAACCTACCAAACCACAGTGACCAGCAATATATATCTTTGCATTTTTTTCCATTTATCCTCTAAATATGAAAACAAATAAGATATTATTCGTAATAATTCAATGTCTGGTAACCACCATCTCTTAAATATGTTTCCTTCTTGGTTAACTTTATATCATTACTAACCATATCCGCAATCAATGCCGGTAAATCATACTCCGGCTCCCAGCCCAATATCGTCTTTGATTTTGTTGGATCTCCAATGAGCAAATCAACTTCTGTCGGTCTAAAGTAAGCTGGATCCACAGCAACGATAGTTTTACCCTTAAGAGAATTTACAATAGGTAAATATTCTTCTCCAACTACATCTATAAACTTATTCTTCTCAACAGTTTCCACAAAAGCTCTTTCATGAATTCCTTCTCCCTCGAAACAAACGCCAACTCCTACCTCAGCAAAAGCCATACGTACAAAATCTCGTACAGTTGTCGTAATCCCGGTCGCAATAACATAATCTGAAGGCTCAGGTTGCTGTAAAATAGCATGCATGGCTCTCACATAATCTTTGGCATGCCCCCAATCTCGTTTTGAAGACAAATTACCCAAATATAAACAACTCTCATGTCCCAAAACAATGCGACTCACTGCTCGAGTTATTTTTCGAGTAACAAAAGTTTCCCCACGCAAAGGAGATTCATGATTAAAAAGAATTCCATTATTTGCATGTATCCCATAAGCTTCTCTGTAATTTACCGTAATCCAATAACCATACAATTTAGCTACAGCATAGGGACTACGAGGATAAAAAGGAGTAGTCTCCTTTTGGGGGACTTCCTGTACTAAACCATATAATTCAGAAGTAGAAGCCTGATATATGCGTGTCTTCTTTGTCAAATCAAGAAGTCTGACCGCCTCTAAAATACGCAATGTACCCAAAGCATCTGCATTCGCCGTATATTCTGGAGTATCAAAACTTACTTTCACATGACTCATTGCTGCCAAATTATATATTTCATCCGGTTGTACTTCTTTGATAATACGGGTTATATTCAAAGAATCGGTCATGTCTCCATAATGTAAAATAAGCCTTCGGCCTTCTTTATGAGGATCTTCATACAAATGATCGATACGATCGGTATTAAAAGATGAAGCACGACGTTTGATACCATGTACCATATATCCCATTTTCAATAGGTACTCGGCCAAATATGCACCATCCTGTCCTGTAATTCCCGTAATTAAAGCAACTTTATCTGACATATATCCATTTTTAATTTTTATTCATATTTACCTTCTTATACGTATCTGTATAGTATTTTTTATAGGCTCCTCACTTATAAAAACCAAATAGCCACCTCCTCCTGCACCACATAACTTCCATCCTTTTATATTATGCCGATATGCTTCTATTTGGTCCATTACATCCGAATTCACCATATTAGGAAACATCTTCACTTGTGCATCAAAACTTTCTCTAACAGCTTCTCCAAATGCATCAATATTTTTCTCTAATATCGCGTCCCAACATTTTCGAGCCGAATTACTTAAATCTCGCGCTGAATCTTTATCAATACAAGTATCAGCTATCGCATTATAATCGGCCGTTCGAGGATAAAGCGGAAGAAGCCATATTACCTTCTCAATCCAAGACAATATATCGTCTTCTAAGACACTCTCTATTGACTCAGGCCAATATTCTCCATTATACTCATACTTATTCAAACCCGGCATAACGATTCCCAAAGAGTCTTGAGACCCACTTATATAAGGTGTTCCCGGTGGATTCTCATAACAGAACAGTGTTTTTGCCAATTTTTCCTTATCACCTTCAGGAATATCTGTCTGCCACAACTCTATCGCTTTTTTCCGAGAACTTGTAGACATTCCACTCCTATCATTAAACTCATAGTCTGGTTCTATACAAATAGTCAAAACCGGCCCCGGATAATATTTACTCACATATGGTTGGTCAAGCCACCCCCCAGCCAAATCTATACGATATGGTATACGACATTCTTGACGTAGCATCGTTGTAGAGCGGGCAGGCAGCGTTCCATGAGGTATTCGCTTACTCACAATATACTCAATACCCAAATCTCTACACAATTTTTCTTTCAAAGGTGTGTGCCCATCACTGTTAACAAAAAAAATATCCGGTTTTAGTTGCCTCAATTCTTTTTCAAAATCCAACAAACCGCTACCACTGTTTATCCAAGCATCCTTAACCATCCGTAAAGATTTCACCATATAAAGGCGCTCAGCATCAGTATTGATAGGCTTGCGGGCCTTCAATTCATACAAGGTTTTATCAGAACCAATGCCCACATACAAATCTCCATAACTTGCTGCCTCTTCAAAAAAAGCGACATGCCCGCTATGCAACATATCATAACACCCTGATACAAAAACTTTTTTCATTTTTCTATTTTGAAAATTCTTTTATACGTTGTTCATCTTCTAAACGGCAAATCAACAATGTATTATCTTTTTCAGCTACAATATAGCCATTAAGTCCCTGTATAACAACCTTTTTATTCTCAGGCATATGTATAATACACCCTTTAGACTCGATTAAAGAAAGATTACTTCCAACACAGGCATTATTATCCGAGTCTTGGCTTAACATATTATGTAGAGATCCCCAAGTTCCTAAATCCGACCATCCAAAATCAGCAGGAAAAACATAAATATCATCAGCCTTTTCCATAATAGCATAATCAATAGAAATAGAAGGACAGGAAGGAAATATCTTATCAACATCCATCTGTTCCGAAATTGTATCCATGCTTATTTCTATCTTATCAAATATTTCTGCAATTTTTGGCTGATAAAAACGAAAAGCCATTTCTATGGTCTTCACATTCCAGATAAATAACCCGGCATTCCAATAATAATTACCTGCTTGCAAATATTTTTTTGCAGTATCCAAATCAGGTTTCTCTTTAAACGCTTTTACACGTCTTATCTCCCCTTCTTCCGAAGCTGCAGCTATATAACCATATCCAGTTTCAGGGCGCAATACTTTCATCCCCAATGTGACAATAGCTTCAGACCGAGTAACAAAATCAAGGGAAGCTATAATTACTCGTTTAAATTCGGAAATATCTGTAACAATATGATCAGACGGGGTAACTACAACATTAGCATTAGGATAATTTTTTTTTATTTTCCAGCTCACATAAGCAATACAAGGTGCCGTATTTCTCATACAA
This sequence comes from Coprobacter secundus, assembly GCA_000803105.1. Taxonomy (GTDB): domain Bacteria; phylum Bacteroidota; class Bacteroidia; order Bacteroidales; family Coprobacteraceae; genus Coprobacter; species Coprobacter secundus. The sequence goes on along the minus strand of JTDA01000005.1, from coordinate 112,658 downwards.
GGTTCCAATAATATATGAGACTCAGAAATAGTTGGTAATTGAGCTTGGACAAGGCTTTTATACCTCTTTGAAGTTACAACCCATATATTCTCTGCTGGAACAATTCCCTCAAAACGTTCGGCCGTCAATTGCAGCAATGTCCGTCCACACCCTAAAACATCTATAAACTGCTTTGGATGCTCCGTTGTACTCATCGGCCAAAAACGGCTGCCAATACCGCCAGCCATAATAACGACATGATTGATATTCATAAAATAAACTTATTCTACTACTCTTTTACAATTTTTATCCAAAACTGTAAACGGAGAGCTAAGTTACAACTTTTTATTCAAATATAATACATAACAAACTATTCTGCAAAACTATTTATAGCTTCTGCAATTATTGTTAATTCTTCTTTCCCCATATATGAAGAGATTGGTAAACTTAAAATTTCCTGACTTAGCCGCTCTGTCAAAGGAAAAGAAAGATGATTATATTCAGGATAACACTCTTGCTGATGAGGAGGAAGTGGATAATGTATCTGCGTATCAACACCTTGCTTTTGAAGCCAGTTTTGTAATTGGTTCCTCTTACTTGACCGAACAATATACTGATGCCAAATATGCTCTTCTCCAGCTTGTTGTGGTAAAATTAATTCAGCATTTTGCAATAATATCGAATATGTCTCTGCATTCACCCTTCTTCTCTCATTCTCAATATCAAGGTATTTCAATTTTAATGATAAAAATGCAGCTTGTAACTCATCCATACGACTATTAAATCCTTGATAACGATTATAATATTTTTTTTCTGATCCATAATTCGCCAATGCCCTCACAACCATTGCTAATTCCTCATCGGAAGTCGTCACAGCTCCAGAATCGCCAAGAGCTCCCAAATTCTTAGTAGGATAAAAGCTATTCCCTGCAGCATCACCCAACGCCCCTGTCATATAACTGCCTGACAACCCACAAATATGACTTTTAGCCCCCATTGCCTGAGCATTATCTTCCACAATTTTAAGATTATACTTCCGAGCCACCATTTTTACCTGCTCACCCCAACAACAACGACCATATAGATGGACCAGCATAATCGCTTTAGTACGATTTGTTACATAATTTTCTATCAGAGAAAAATCTAAATTTAATGTCTGTTCATCCGGTTCTACAAAAACCGGGACTAATCGATTATCCGTGATTGCCAAAATTGTTGCAATATAAGTATTCGCAGGTACTATAACTTCATCTCCCTCCTGCATAACCCCCATCTCAATATATGCCCTTAGTATCAAACGCAATGCATCTAATCCATTGCCAGTAGCAACAGCATATTTGCAATCTAAATAAGATGACAGCTGCTCCTCAAATAACTTTACATATTTTCCCAATAGATACCATCCCGAATCTATCACTTCTGCTGCAATACGTTTCAAATCTGTCGCATATACAGCATTTACCTTCTGCAAATCTAAAAATTTCATGTAGCTCTTAAAAGTCCCGTATTTTCAAAAACTCCTCATAATCCCGAATATAATCTGCTTCATCATAATTTTCAGAAGCAAGTACCAAACAAATAGATCCTGAAGAGAAACTCTGTTGAGCTGCCCATATGCCCGGAGGCACGTGTAATCCATAATAAGGCCGATTCAATAAAACTGTACGTTTATTCTCTCCATCGTCCAAAAAAACTTCAAAACTTCCACTGGCCGCAATAATAAATTGATGACAACTTTTATGGGCATGAGCCCCTCGAGATTCCCCGCCCGGAATATCATACAAATAAAATACTCTTGATATATTGAACGGGATATTATGCTGCCCATGAATAGGTGTAATGTTACCTCCTGGATCATAAATACGAGGAAGTTCTACAACAGAACAATCATATATAGTTGTACGCTTCATTTTGTATCTTTTTATATTTCTCAAAATCCCGTATATAGTCAGATTCGTCAAAAGGAATTGAAGCCAATACCAAAGCTAATGAATTTGTAGAAAAATTTGTTAGCTGACGCCATATCATTTTAGGAATATAAATCCCATAATAAGAACGATTCAATGAAATAGTTTTTTCTTGAACTCCATCTGTTAAAACGACATCGAAACTACCAGAAAGAGCTACAATAAACTCTTGCTGAGTATAATAAGCATGTCCACTACGAAACTGTCCACCAGGAACATCGTATATACAATAAGTACGTGCTATCTCAAAAGGAATGTGTCTATTTCCTTCAATAAAAGAAAGATTTCCTCTTCTATCTTCAATACGAGGCAAATTTATTACTTTAACAGACTCCAAATTCATCAGGAATATCTTTTACCAGATTTATCATATACTGTCCATATTCGTTTTTTTTCATCGGTTCTGCTAAATCAAGCATCTCTTCTCTTGTTATCCATCCTTTTCTATAAGCTATTTCCTCAAGACAAGCGACTTTTAATCCCTGTCTATGTTCTATGGTTTCAATGAAGTTTGATGCTTCAAAAAGAGATTCATGCGTCCCGGTATCAAGCCAAGCAAATCCTCGTCCCATCAATTGAACCTTTAATTCCCCATCTTCCAAAAACTTCTGATTTACAGAAGTTATCTCAAGCTCTCCTCGGGCCGAAGGCTTTATATTTCGAGCAACACGAATCACCTTATTCGGATAAAAATAAAGACCTACCACAGCATAATTCGATTTTGGTCTTACAGGTTTTTCTTCTATAGATACCACATTCCCTTCCTGATCAAAAGCCGCCACTCCATATCTTTCCGGATCCCCCACTCTATAGCCAAAAATAGTCGCTAAACCATCTTTTTCTGCTGTTAGCACAGCTTTCTGTAACATGCTCGTAAAACTCTGACCATAAAAAATATTATCGCCCAATACCAAACAAACGGAATCATTTCCAATAAATTTTTCCCCAATAATAAAAGCCTGAGCTAATCCATCCGGAGATGGTTGTTCCGCATATTCAAATGATATACCTAACGCAGACCCATCACCCAACAAACGCTTAAATCCAGGTAAATCATAAGGTGTAGAAATTATTAGTATCTCCCTTATTCCCGCCAACATAAGAACTGATATAGGATAATATATCATCGGTTTATCATATACCGGCAACATTTGTTTCGATATCCCTTTGGTTATTGGATATAGACGTGTACCTGCTCCTCCCGCTAAAACTATACCTTTCATCTAAAAATTACAAGTTAAATGAGATTTTTACCTAACGATTAGAATACATTTGTTCATAATATTTCTGATAATCTCCACTAATCACCTCTTCCACCCAGTCTTGATTTTCCAAATACCAGCGAATAGTTTTTTCAATACCTTTTTCAAACGGGGTTTCTGGATACCAACCTAATTCTTTAGCAATTTTAGATGGATCTATCGCATAACGCATATCGTGACCCAAACGATCTCCGACAAAAGTAATCAACGTCTCATTTATATTTGATAAATCAGTTTTAAGAACTTTACGATATTTAGGTTCTTCATCCATAAGACGTGCAATCGTCTTAATTGTCAATTTTACTATATTAATATTCTGTTCTTCATTGAACCCTCCGATATTATATATTTCTCCTATGCGTCCTTTGTTCAGCACCATATCTATCGCCTTTGCATGATCTTCCACGTAAAGCCAATCTCGTACGTTCTCACCTTTACCATACACTGGTAACAAACGACCCTCAAGTATATTCTTAATAATCAGCGGTATAAGCTTTTCCGGAAAATGATATGGTCCATAATTATTGGAACAACGAGTGATATTTATTGGCATTCTAAAAGTCTCATGATAGGCCTTGACTATTAAATCAGCTCCAGTTTTAGAAGCCGAATAAGGAGAACGAGGGTCCAAAGGTGTCTCCTCTGTAAAATACTTCTTTCCATAGGTTTGTATTTTAGTTCTGCCTTTCACGACAGTTTTCACGACCTCATCTTCTATGACAAGTAGATGAGGTTCATCATAATCTTTAGACAAAGAACCATATACCTCATCTGTCGAAACTTGCAAATATTTTTTACCAGAACGATATGTAGGGTAACCTTCCTTATCGGTACCCGTAGTCCAGGCTATTTTAGCACAATTCAATATATTTTGGGTTCCTAATATATTTGTTTCCAAAAATAACTGAGGATTCGTAATACTACGATCCACATGCGATTCTGCTGCAAAATTTACAACAAAATCGATATCATAATCTGCAAAAATCTGAGAAACCAACTCTGTATTACCAATATCTCCTTTTACAAATCTAACCCGAGGATCTTTCAGTTCATTCTTAATAGTTCCCAAATTCCCGGCATAAGTCAACTTATCCAATACTATAACTTTAATATCCTCACCGTATTTAACTAAAATATATTTCAAAAAATTGGCACCAATAAAACCTGCAGCGCCGGTCACCAGATATGTTCTCATATATTATTTTATTTTTTGTGCAATTTACAAACATTTTTTAGTTTTTCCTTACCCTAGAACAAAAATTATTATAGAAAAACATACCGTAAAATAAGATATTCCTAATCATATGCATCATGACTAGATTAAATAAAATATCTATCTTTGCGTCTAAACAAAAAAATTTATGATTTCTGTCGACGGACTTACTGTAGAATTTGGAGGGACAACTCTCTTTCATGACATCTCATTTGTTATAAATGATAAAGATCGCATTGCCCTAATGGGAAAAAATGGTGCTGGAAAATCAACTCTTCTAAAAATACTTGCCGGTATACGCACACCCAATAAAGGTTGTATATCTGCACCTAAAGATACGGTCATTGCATACCTTCCCCAACATTTGATGACAGACAATACTTGTTCTGTCTTCGAAGAAACATCTCAAGCCTTTTCTCATCTTTTCGAAATGGAGAAAAAAATCGAGTATCTCAATAATGAATTGGCAAACCGAACTGATTACGAATCTGAAAGTTACTATGCATTAATAGAAGAAGTATCTGCTTTAAGCGAAAAATTCTATGCAATAGATGTAACTAATTACGAAGAAGATGTTGAGAAAATTCTATTAGGCCTCGGATTTAAACGAAGCGACTTCGACCGCCCCACTTCCGATTTTAGCGGAGGATGGAGAATGCGTATTGAATTAGCAAAACTATTATTGAAAAAACCGGATATATTATTGCTTGACGAACCTACTAACCATTTGGATATAGAATCAATACAGTGGTTGGAAGATTTCCTTGTCAATAGTGCCAAAGCTGTTATTGTAATTTCACATGACAAGGCTTTTGTTGACAATATCACAGCACGAACCATAGAAGTTACCATGGGACGTATTTATGACTATAAAGTGAATTACTCTAAATACCTTGAACTCAGGAAAGAACGTAGAGAACAACAACAAAAGGCCTATAATGACCAACAAAAGATGATTGCTGATACAAAAGATTTTATTGAGCGATTCAAAGGAACCTATTCCAAGACGCTACAAGTCCAGTCAAGGGTAAAAATGCTTGAAAAATTAGAATTGATAGAAGTCGACGAAGAAGATACTTCTGCTTTAAAACTCCGATTTCCACCATCTCCTCGCTCGGGAAACTATCCTGTTATTGCCGAAAATGTAGGGAAAAGTTATGGGAATCATACGATATTTAAAAATGTATCTTTCACTATTGAACGAGGGGACAAAGTTGCTTTTGTCGGCAGAAATGGAGAAGGTAAATCGACACTTGTAAAATGTATTATGAATGAAATAGAGCATGAAGGCATTCTGACGTTAGGACACAACGTACAAATCGGGTATTTTGCGCAAAATCAGGCATCTTTGCTCGATGAAGAACTTACTGTTTTTCAAACAATAGACAATGTGGCAAAAGGTGATATACGTACAAAAATACGAGATATACTCGGAGCTTTTATGTTTGGTGGAGAAAATTCTACTAAAAAAGTCAAGGTCCTCTCCGGAGGAGAAAGAAGTCGCTTGGCTATGATAAAACTGTTACTTGAACCCGTTAACTTATTGATACTTGACGAGCCTACCAACCATCTCGATTTGAAAACAAAAGACATCTTAAAAATGGCATTACAAGATTTTGACGGAACACTTATAGTGGTATCTCACGACCGGGACTTTTTAGATGGCCTTGTCACTAAAGTGTACGAATTCGGAAATCAAAAAGTAACTGAACATTTACATGGGATTTATGAATTTCTCGAAAAGAAAAAAATGGATAACCTCCGTGAATTGGAAAGAAAAAATTAACATAAACATTCTCAGTCATATTATGATAGAACAGTATGAATTAATTCTCCCCAGGTACAATAGAGGATATCATTTAATTACTTCTCAAATAGAAAAAAAATACCTTTTTTGCCAGAAAAAGGTATCATAAACCTATTTATTCAACACACTTCAGCAGGATTAACAATTAATGAAAACGCTGACCCTTCGGTACGAACTGATTTTGAACAAATAATGAACCATATCATTCCTGAAGGAATGACATATTATACCCACACTATCGAAGGAAATGACGATATACCTGCACATATAAAATCATCCTTAATTGGATGCTCTTTAACAATACCTATACGTAACCACAAACTGTCTTTAGGAACTTGGCAAGGAATATACCTCTGTGAATTCAGAAATTCAGGAGGTAACCGCAAAATCTTAATTACACTTTATTATTAATTATGAAGACTAAAGAAACATTATATACACTATTTTTTTCTCCGACACATACCTCCCAAACAATAGCGCAAGCAGTAGCAGACGGACTTGGAATAAAATATAAAGTCTCTATAAATCTAACCTATGACACTCCAAAGGAAGACATTCATATAGATGGAGGATGGGCTGTTATTGCTGTTCCAGTATATGGTGGACGAATATCTGAAACTGCAGCAGAACGATTGTCGTTCATACACGCAAAAAATACCCGAGCAATCCTTTGTGTCTTATACGGCAACAGGGATTATGAGGATGCACTAATCGAGTTATCTGATTTAACACAAAAACAGGGATTCATACCCATATCAGGAGGTGCCTTTATCGGAGAACATTCCTATAGCCGTAAGAATAAAGAAATTGCATCTGGTCGACCAGACGCTCAAGATATAAATATGGCTTACCGCTTCGGAAAAATATCTGGAGAATATATAAAAAATTGGGGAAATAAAATTCCCAAACTAATCGTAAAAGGAAATGTACCTTATAAAGTAAAAGGGACTCAAATACCTCAAGCCCCCATTACATTATATGACATATGTTCCCAGTGCGGCCATTGCATCAACATATGTCCAACTCATGCCATAAACAACAAAATTGAAAGCTCTCCTGAATTTTGCATAAAATGTTGCGCTTGTGTAAAAGAATGCCCGAATGAAGCAAGAATATTCGAAACACCCTTTACCGACTGGCTATACCAAAATTGCAGTGTCCCTAAAAAAATAGAAATGTTTTTCTGTGGAAAATACAATGCAGACAATCAACCTCTGCCTTTCTACCATCCAGAAGACGTCTTATAAAAACAAAAACAACTTCTCCCCTCCCCTAAAATTGATATATATCCATTGGAGCCAAGGAGAAGTTAAATATTTAGAGTCAAAAAATTAACTATTAGTATCTGGCCTCTTGAAGTGAACATATTTAGGCTCTGTAGGAACATAACTCTCATTATCCCACAATGTACTTGTTATCATCAAATCAGCACTATAACGATTACAAGCAATAGGAACATTATGTACCCGGCATTGCCTCAATAACATCTGAATATCTGCTTCATGAGGCTGAGGATTTAAATCATCAATCAAAAAGATTGCTAAATCTATCTCTTTCCGAACTACCATAGCTGCAATTTCGGCATCACCTCCTAATGGACCAGAGTTCATGCAAGTTATATCCGCATTGATACCTTTTTCTTCGAATGCTTTTTTCACCAAACTTCCTGTAGTACCAGTACACACCAAATGATGATGTGATAGCAATTCTGCATTATGTACTGCCCATTCAACTAAGTCAGCTTTCCGGTTATCATGAGCTACCAAAGCTATTGTTAAACGTTTTTTCATTTCTTCAATATTTTAGTATAAAACATATCGCAAAAACAAATGTCAAATATTATGCCAAATAATTTATATCAAAATTTATCTCCTGCAACAACCGTATAAAAAACATCCCGGGAAAAATATTTCTCTGCCAAACATAACAAATCCTCTGATTTAATATTCCGAATCGAATCCGCTTGTTTTTCGAAATAATCAAAAGTCGTTCGATTTGCTAACATAGAAACGTAAGCATCTGCTACAGAAAAAGGCCCGTCCGATAAACGAGACAATTCACCTAAAAGATAACTACGCACCATACTTAATTCTTCTTCTCCAATTAATTTCGTCCTTAATTTTTCTATCTCAGAATACACCTCTGCTATCAAAGGCTGCGTATATTCCGTTGCTGTCTGTGTTGATATAGACAAATAAGCACCTTTTTGCTGTCCTATTACAGATGACGAAATACCATAAGTATATCCTTTATTTTCCCGAATATTCAACATCAAACGACTACCGAAATACCCCCCTAAAACAGTATTCAATATACGTAAACCTACAAAATCAGGATGTTCTCTGCCAACGACCGGACAACCTATCCTAACAGCTGACTGTAGAGCATTATTTTTTTCTACCCAAATCTCTCTGTCAGAAGACATCGTAATGGATATCTCCTTTTCCTTCGTAGCCTCAACATCTGACGAATATCGACCAAAAGACTCGGACAGTCTTACCAACATTTCATCTGTAACTTTTCCCGTCAATAGTAACATACAAGATTTCGGGATATAATACTCCCGATGATAATCCAATAAATCATTCCTTGTTAAAGAATCAAACGATTCTATAGAAGGCTTACGTCCATAAGGATGAGATGCTCCAAATAAACATTCAAAAAAAGCTTGAGCAGCCAAATTCTGAACCTTTTCTTGCTCTACCATCAACTGTTGTTTTCGCCTTAAGACCAATATTTCGAATTCTTTTTCCGGAAACATCGGACTCCATATCAAAGAATCAAGTATCTTTAAAGTTTCTGAAAAATATTTATTTAGAGAATAAAGAGTTACATACGAATTATGAAAAGATGCCGACGTCTGTAACCATGCACCATAATAATCCAAATTCTCCGCAATCTGAGACGAACTCATTAAAGACGAACCTTCCTTCAGCATAAGGTTTGTCATTACGGCTGCCATAGTTTTCTCTTCATTATATCTACCAGCCGAAAATATAACATCTATACGACATACATCCTGATCCCCCATTCGAATAATGTATACCGGTATCCCGTTTGGCAATACAATTGTTTCCGGCTTCGGTAACGATACATTTTCAAAATCTTTTACTGAAGGAACCTGTTTTCTGTCAAGTACTCCAACAAATTTTCCTTGTCGAACATCCATATTCATATAATCTTATAATAAATCTAACGCTTTTCCCAAATCGTCAGGAGTATCTATACCAATAGTTTCTTGCGTAGTTATACCCACCTTTATTTTATATCCATTTTGTAACCATCTCAATTGTTCCAAAGACTCAGCCAATTCCAATGTAGATTGAGGTAATTTAGTAATCTCCTTTAGTACATCCACCCGATAAGCATACATACCTATATGTTTATAAAATACATGATTTAGAAGCCACTCCTGCCGCGGAATATTCCTCAAATAGGGTATTATCGAGCGACTGAAATACATAGCCTCATTCTTGTCATTTAACACAACTTTAGGAGAATTCGGATTCATCAAAACATCCCATTCATCCGTTGAATCAAATGCTTTTACCAAAGTTGCAATTTGTGTATCTTCGGAATCAAAACATTTCATTATTTCCTCTATCTGACAAGGCTTTATAAAAGGTTCATCACCTTGTATATTAATAATTACATCACTCTTTTCCCCTGTTTTATAATAAGCCTCTTCACAACGGTCTGTGCCACTTCTATGTTTTTCAGAAGTCATAATCGCCCGTCCACCAAATGCTTCTACAGTCTCATAAATACGACTATCATCTGTCGCCACATATACACTATCAAGAACGATACTTACCTGCTCATATACCCGCTGTATCATCGTTTTTCCTTTCATATCAACTAACGGTTTCCCAGGAAAACGTGTAGATGCATAACGTGCTGGAATAATTCCTGTAAATTTCATATTTATCTCTATGATTTATTTCGTTTTTATTACATATAATTGTGTATTTTCTGTCTTCACTACTTTTATAGATTCTCCTTTTTCTATATACCCATACAATGCCATAGCGTCATATTCTTCATTTCCTATCATTACCTTTCCCGAAGGTCTCATAATAGTCGCTGCTATCCCCTCTCTACCTACAAGCTCAAATAAATCTCTTGGAACTCCAATAAAACCCTTCTCTGCATCTTGAACCGTATGCAAAGCTAAACGATGAAATATTCCTTTTGCTCCTATCTTATGTGCTAAATATATAGTAATTGCAAAACCCATAACAATGCCAGATATCACAGTCAATATACTTTGGCTAATATTCTTAGGCTCAACCGGAGAAAAATCAAAATCAACATTATTAATCAAAGCTAATATCAATCCGGTAAAAACCATAATACCACCTAATATCCCAGCAACGCCAAAACCCGGTATAACAATAAGCTCCAATATCAGTAAAATAACTCCTACCAAAAATATCAATATTTCCCATCCTGCTGCAAATCCATCAATATACAAAGGAACAAAATACAATACCCCAGCTATTAATGCCGCTGCTGAAGGAAAACCGATACCCGGAGATTGCAACTCAAAATAAATACCTCCAATAATTATCATCACCAATATCGCTTGCAATGCCGGATTAGTTAAAAAACCTGCTATTTCATCAAATAAAGTAGGATGATATTCCTCTATTGTATACTGTTTTCGATTCAAGCATTTTGAAATAATTTCATCAGTACTATTTACAATCGCTTCACAATATCCCCATTTCTCAGCTTCCAAAGCTGTTAATGTAAGCACTTTTCCAGAATCAACCACATTCGGTATTACAACCCTCTCATCGACCATCGCTTCCGCAATATAAGGGTCTCGTTTCCAACGAACAATCGTATCTCCATCATTGATTATAGTATCAGCTCCATGAGCTTCTGCAGTTGAACGTATAGTAGCTCTCATATAAGACTGATACTTGTCAGGCATAGCCTCTCCATTTCCATTTACTACTGTAGCCGCACCCATATTAGCTCCCGGCCTCATATATATACTGTCACAAGCAATGGCTATAAGAGCCCCTGCTGAAGCTGCATTATTATCTATAAAAGCATAAACCGGAATAGATGAATTCAAAATAAGTGTTCGTATTGAGTCTGCATGAATAACAGTTCCTCCATATGTATTCATATGCAAAATAACTGCATCAGCTTTTTTCTTTGATGCCTCAGCCATCCCTCTTTTTACATATCTCCACGTAGTACTTCCTACCTCTTTCTTCAAATTTATTTTATATATCAATGTTTTCTCAACAGCATAAACCGAAAAAACTGGAAGTAAAAATAAAATTATAATAACAAATGAGAACCTTTTCATCCTTTTTACGTTATATTCATATACGAAGTTAGTCTTTTTCTCTGAAATATAAGAAATTCATAAGAAATAAAACTATAATTAAGAGGAGAAATCTACATATCGTATTTATCACTATTACGTGATATTATCCTATTTATATCGTTAAATGGAAATAAAAAAAATTGTATTCTATAAAAATAAAGCCATGATATAGACAAAATCCATAAAAAAAGACCACATATATGTTTTTAAACACTGTTAAATAACATATTTTTAATAAGAAAATTTTGAAATCCGATTTTATATAATTAGCTTTGTAATGAGCAGTAGCATGAAAATAAACGAAGTATTAATTAATCTAATTTTTGAATTTATGAATTCAAATAATTTTCAACAGCGATTGTTGGGATTACAAGACAATTTGCTGAATTTCGCTTACATGCTTACATCTGATCGGGAAGAAGCTAAAGATTTACTTCAAGACACAACCCTGAAAGCTCTTGACAACGAAGACAAATACATTGACAATGTAAATTTTAAGGGCTGGGTATTCACTATCATGAGAAACATCTTTATCAACAATTATCGAAGGATTGTGCGCAATCAGACAATAGTCGATCAGACCGAAGATCTGTACCACCTAAATTTACCTCAAGAATCAGGATTCAATACTCCTGAAGGTTCGTTCACAGTAAAAGAAATAACAAAAGCGATAAATAGCTTTTCAGATGAATATAAAATTCCCTTTTCAATGCATGTAGCAGGATTTAAATATCACGAAATTGCAGAAAAGATGGGACTTCCTCTCGGAACAGTAAAAAGCCGAATATTTTTTGCTCGCCAACGTTTACAAGAAATACTTAAAGATTACAAATAAATAATAAAAATGACAAGAATATGACGAGGCGAATAGACTATTTCACTATTTGCCTTATTCTTGTTTCTATAAACAAAAGCCCTCTATTTATAATATAAAGGCTATTATTTGTATAAAACATCATCCGATTCATTATGAAGTTTTCCCACATCAAATTGTATGTACTATCATTATTTGTCGGCATATTGACTGGATTTGTGACTATACCTTATAGATATCTGCTCGAAAAATCAGATATATTTAGAGCATACTTCTTTGTTGAACATCACAGTTGGTGGTTTCATCTACTCACAGTTGCTATTATGTGGATTATAGCCCTATTTATCTATATATCAGTAAAAAAGTTCCCGATTATTTCGGGAAGTGGTATACCTCAAGTCGAAGGAGCTATTTATGGAAGATTCAAATTTTCATATCCTTTTCGTCTACTTATAGCTAAATTTTGGAGTGGTGTGGCTGGTATAGGTATGGGATTATCGTTAGGCAGAGAAGGCCCTTCGGTGCAAATGGGAGGATTTATAGCTCGAATAATAGGAAAATGGAGTAAAGCCAATGTATCAGAACAAAGATATCTTTACACTGGAGGAGCTAGTGCCGGATTGGCTTCAGCTTTTACAGCACCTCTCGCCTCTACGATTTTTATTGTAGAAGAAATTGAAAAATTTGATTCTGTCAAAATTATAATAACCTCATTATTAGCATCTACAGTATCAGCATGGATGGCAAGCATCATCCTTCCAACAAATATTTACGCACCCATACAAACCACATGGCCTGAAGAAATGAGCACTTTTTCATTATTTATCACTTTCATTTTCTTTTCTATACTACTTACCGGAGCTGGAAAACTTTTCAATTCATCATTACTCAATTTCCAAAAAAAATTTAAACAAATGCCAATACCCATATATTGGAAAATACTAATTATAATACTACTAACTTACTTACTTGGCTTCTTTTGTACAGATTTATTAGCTGGAGGCGAACGCTTTTTAATACAACAAAGTTCTCCTTTGGCTTACACAGGCATTGTATATCTCACCATTATTATATTCATAAAAATTTTCTATACACCACTATGTTATGCGACCGGATTTCCAGGAGGTATTTTCCTACCATTATTAGTGTGCGGCGGATTACTAGGAAAATGGTTCTCTCTTATACTTATACAAATAGGGCTATTAAATGCTGCTCACACAGGATTTTTTATGGTTATCGGAATGTCTGCTCTTTTCAGTGTCGTCGTTCGTTCACCCATTACTGGTATAATATTAATACTTGAAATGACCCAAAAATTCAATATTCTTTTTCCTATGATTATCGTTGTGAGTCTCTCTTACTTTTTCAGCCAAATTGTAAATGTCAAACCAATTTATGACATGCTATATCAACGATTATTACCTACAGGACTTCAAAATTCGGACAGACGTATTACAATCTCTTTCAATATAAACGACAACTCATATATGATAAACAAATGCCCTTATGAATTGCAGCTACCTCAAGGTTGTACAATATTTAGTGCAAAACGGCACAATCAAGAGCTCAGCCTTAAAAAAGATAAACTTAAAAGTGGTGATGAACTCTATATAGAGCTATATTCCCGAGACCTTGAAACTTTATATAGGCCATTACGTAGCATGGCAAACGAATAATTATTTTCAAAATAAAAAATGTCCGGACAAAACATATATTGATTTCTCCGGACACTTCTTTAAATTTATTTATTGTGAAATTATAACCGAATAGGTTTATATTTAGGAACAAGCGCTTTCATAACAACCCAGCCAATCAGATATGCAACAGCACAAAACGAAAAGACTATGAAATATCCCGATTCAATTCCCTCAAATCCAAGAAAACTCATTCCTGAATTTTCGGAATAATCAAATAACAAACCAGAGCCTTTATTGATAAATACAGAACCAATGCCACCAGCCATACCACCAATACCAGTTATAGTTGCAATCGCACTTTTAGGAAACATATCTCCAATAGTAGAGAATATATTGGCCGACCATGCCTGATGTGCAGCACCGGCAATACCGATAATGATAACCGGGAACCAATATGTCATATGACCTAATGGTTGAGCCAAGAGTGCTAATAACGGGAAAAAGGCAAATATCAACATGGCACGCATACGCCCAGCATAAGGATTCATCTGCTTTTTATCTACAAAATAAGTCGGTAACCAACCTCCAACAATAGACAATAAAGTAATAGCATATAAGACAAATATAGCTAACTGGCTTGCAGGATCGGACGATTTCATATCGTATACCGAACTCAAATACGCAGGTGTCCAGAACAGATAAAACCACCATACACCATCAGTCATAAATTTACCAAAAGCAAACGCCCACGTCTGTTTAAACTTAAAACATTCTACAAAAGATAATTTCTTGCCTTCAACTGTCTCATCTTTAGATTGTTCTTCCGAGCCCTTATCTTGTTGTATATATTCCAACTCAGCAGCATTTACATGTTTACTTTTATCCGGTTTAGCATATATAAACACCCAAAATCCCATCCAAACAAAGCCTAAAGCTCCGATAATAATAAATGACATTTCCCAGCCATATAACTCCGCAATTAGTGGAATAGAAACTGGTGCAGCCAAAGCACCAACAGTAGCTCCCGCATTAAATATACTGGTAGCATATGCTCTGTCTTTTTTAGGGAAATACTCTGCTGTTGCTTTAATCGCAGCTGGGAAGTTTCCAGCTTCACCTATAGCTAATACAAAACGTGCAAAGACAAATAGTGTTACACTCACATTTACAATCATCGCAACATCGTCCACTTTGGCAAGAGCTTCTTTGGCCCCTTCAAAGCCAACAAACCACTCTCCGGCAACAATACCAGAAGTTGCAATTCCACAAAAAGCATGTACACATGCTCCTAAAGACCAAATACCAATAGCCCACAAATATCCTTTCTTTGTATCTAACCAATCCACCAAACGACCGGCAAATAACATACCTATGGCATAAATAAGAGAAAATAATGCCGTAATGTTTCCATAATCATCGTTAGTCCAGTGAAACTCCGGAGCAATAAAATCTTTCCAAGTCAGAGACAATACCTGCCTGTCCATGTAATTGACTGTTGTCGCAAAAAACAACATTGCACAGATAACCCATCTGTAATTTGTCATCTTTCCCATTCCATTTTTTGATGTATCCATTCTCAAATATTTGTGTTAGTGTTTTTCTTTGATTCAAAAAGCCGGACAATAGTATACGCCGGACAAAGTAATAAAAAGAAAGTTTTTCATTTCTTCACCGAAGATAATGAAAAACCTCTATATTCAAATCACTTTCTAAATTTTTTTATTATAGCCAAAGCTTCAGCACATTTATTAGTAATAGCAGACCAATCTTTAGCTTTTATAATATCTGCGGGGAATAAATTTGATCCCATTCCTACGCATGTAACCCCAGCTTTAACCCAAGCCGAAAGATTCTCTTCTGTGGGTTCTACAGCACCCGTTACCATTAACATAGACCAAGGCATCGGGGCTTTTACATTTTTTACAAAAGATGGTCCTCCTACATTCCCTGCGGGGAAAACTTTACATAAATCACAACCAGCTTCCTGTGCGAATCCAATTTCAGATACTGAACCACACCCTGGTGTATAAGGAATCAAACGTCTATTACAAACCTTCGCAATCTCTGGATTAAACAAAGGACCAACAACGAAATTTGCTCCTAATTGAATATATAAAGATGCTGTCCCAGGGTCAACAACTGATCCTACTCCTAAAATCATCTCCGGGCATTCAATTGCAGCAAACTTAACCAACTCTGCAAATACTTCCTGTGCAAAATCTCCACGATTGGTAAATTCGAAAGCTCTTACACCTCCCTCATAGCACGCCTTTACTACACTCTTAGATATTTCAATATCTTTGTTATAAAATACAGGAACCATTCCTGTAGAGGCCATTGCGTTAATGACCTGCATCTTAGAAAATCTTGCCATATTTTTATAATGAAAATAAATGGTAATGCTCTCTACACACTACCATTTAGTTAGTTTATACTTTTAATATCATCGTGATACTCGCCCTGAAGCATCCCCACTCATCAACTTCTCAACTTCATCTACTGTCACCAAATTAAAATCTCCATATATAGTATGCTTCAGACAAGATGCAGCAACAGCAAAATTCAAAGCCTTCTGATCATCATCATTATATGTAAGCAACCCATAAATAAGACCACCCATAAACGAGTCACCTCCTCCTACACGATCCACGATATGAGTGATATCGTAACGAGGAGATTGATACAATACATTGCCATCATATAATACCCCACCCCAAGTATTGTGATTAGCATTAATAGAACCTCGTAAAGTAACAATAACCTTCTTAGCCCGAGGAAATTTTTCCATCAATTGAGTACAAACCGATTTGAACTCGGCAGCATTTACCTCACCCTCAGTCTGAGTAACATCAAAACCTTCAGGTTTAATTCCAAACACTTTTTCAGCATCCTCTTCATTCCCTAAAATGACATCACATCCCGCAACCAATTCCGGCATGATCTCTGATGCTGTTTTTCCATATTTCCACAAATTTTTACGATAATTTAAATCGCAAGAGACTGTTATACCCAAACGATTTGCAGCTTTTATAGCTTCGAGACAAGCATCTGCTGCACCCTGAGAAAGTGCAGGTGTAATACCTGTCCAATGAAACCAGTCAGCTCCTCTAAACACATCATCCCAATTTATCATACCTGGCTGAATTTCTGAAATAGCAGAATGAGCACGATCATACACAACCTTACTAGCTCGAGCTACAGCCCCTGTCTCAAGAAAATAAATACCCAAACGGTCACCTCCATAAACAATATGATTAGTTTTCACTCCATGTTTATGTAAATCCATTTCACAACTATGGGCAATATCATTTTTAGGCAAACGAGTTACAAATTCAGCATCAAGTCCATAATTAGCTAACGAAACTGCAACATTAGCCTCTCCTCCACCAAAGGTCGCAGTAAATTCTGTGGCCTGACAAAAACGTTGATAACCTGGTGTTGCCAAACGCAACATAATTTCTCCAAAAGTGACTACTTTTTTACTCATGGTCTTAAACAATTTATTGAATTCTTTTTTTGATACATTTCACATCCAGTACTTATAAAGTCTTACCTTCCACTTAAATTTCCTAATCCGGTATAACTTTTAAACCAGGTACAAATATAAGAGATTTATCTAAATTAGTACAAACGTTTGCACAAAAACTTTACAGTTAATAATGAATAAATTATCATCTATTAATTTCATTTCCCAGATTTATTATCAAAAAAAGATTCCAGATTTTCCTTTACAACATATTTTTTTACCATCTTAAACAAATTAGACGCAAAGACAAAATCATCTAAAGCCTCATTTTTTGCTGTAAAGATTTCTTCTTTCGTACCAACCCATTCCTTATGACCTTTATTCAGAAATACAATATTCTCACCAATGCCCATGACCGAGTTCATATCATGAGTATTAATAATAGTTGTCATATTGTATTCCTTAGTTATATCACTCACCAGCTCATCTATTACAATCGAAGTGCGCGGATCAAGTCCAGAATTCGGTTCATCACAAAATAAATACTTAGGATTCAAAGCTATAGCTCTTGCTATAGCAACGCGCTTTTGCATACCTCCACTAATTTCCGACGGATACAAATTATTTACACCCTTTATATTTACCCTTTCTAAACAAAATTCAGCTCGTTTTACTCGTTCTACCATTGACTGGCGTGTAAACATCTTTAAAGGAAACATCACATTTTCAAGTACAGTCAATGAGTCAAACAGCGCAGAACCTTGAAATAACATCCCTATTTCAGACCTTAAAGTTCTCACTTCCGAGCTGTTCATCTTCAACAAATCCTTACCATTATATAAAACTTGCCCCGACTCCGGACGTATCAAGCCTACAATAGATTTCATCAAAACAGTCTTTCCCGAACCACTTTGTCCAATTATCAAATTAGTCTTACCCGCATAAAAAGTTGCACTGATATCATGCAAGATAGTCTTACCTTCAAATGATTTCACTATATTTTTTACCTCTATCATTGCAATAACAAATTAGTAAGCAACACATCCAACAATAAAATCATCACGCTACTCACCACCACAGAGTCAGTACTGGCTTTTCCCACCTCAAGAGCTCCTCCTCTAGCGTTATACCCATAATAAGAAGCCACCGAACTAATAACGAATGCAAAGAAAAATGATTTAATAATCGAATACCAAATATAATATTCTACAAAGAAACTTTGTAACCCATAAATATACTTGGCTGTAGAAATCATTCCCGTAAATGAAGCGATCAGATAGCCACCCATCAAGCCTGTAAACATACTGAAAACTACCAACACCGGAATAAAAGTAACTAACGCAATAATTTTAGGCAATATAAGGTAATTAGCAGAATTCACCCCCATGATATCCAACGCATCTATTTGTTCCGTTACCCTCATAGTGCCAATTTCCGACGCAATATTAGACCCAATCTTCCCCGCCAATATCAAACTCATGATAGAAGAAGAAAATTCCAATATCAAAGTATCTCTTGTCACCAAACCCACTGTATATGCAGGAATTAAAGGAGACATAATGTTCAATGACACCTGAATCGTTATAACTGCACCGATAAATAATGAGATAGTCACTACAATAGCAATTGAGTCAATACCCAATTTATATACTTCAGCAATATAACGTCTGAAAAACTCACTCCAACGATCTGGGGCAGAAAATACCCTTGTCATGAGCATGACATAGTCACCAAATTTTTCTAATGATTTAGTCAATATCATAAAAAACAACTTTTTCTATCATAGAAACAAACGATTCTACACTACAAACATAATTAAAATTATTGTATCGTTAAGTGTCAATTAAACAAAAAAACACTATTTACACACTTATTATAACAATCTTTCTTTCTCAATAAACACAATTTGGGACAAAGAACTTAACGTAATCCATAAAAATATATACCTTTGTTCACAATAAATTTTTTATTTTAGAGAGTATTGGATGGAGACAAAAAAGAGTGAAAAAGAAATTACCCCCGAAGCAATAACACCCATAATTGTCGAGGAAAATATCATCGTTGAGAACGAAATTACTCCAGAATCTGAAAACCCGATGATGACATTACGGACTGAAGATTTGGTAAAAAAATACCGTCAACGTACTGTTGTTAACCATGTTTCTATCAATGTAAAACAGGGTGAAATCGTAGGGCTATTAGGCCCGAACGGTGCCGGAAAGACTACTACGTTCTACATGGCCGTAGGGCTTGTTACTCCAAACGAAGGGCGTATTTTTCTAAATGACCTTGACATTACCAAATTTCCTGTTTATAAACGAGCTCAACATGGAATAGCCTACCTAGCCCAAGAAGCATCAGTATTCCGAAAGATGTCAGTAGAGGACAATATACTCTCCATATTACAAATGACAGGAGAAAGCAAAACTTACCAAAAAGAAAAACTTGAAAGTCTCATTGCCGAATTCAGGCTACAAAAAGTTCGAAAAAATCTTGGAGACCAATTATCAGGGGGCGAACGCCGGCGTACTGAAATAGCCCGATGTCTGGCTATCAATCCCAAATTTATCATGCTTGATGAACCATTTGCTGGAGTTGACCCTATTGCCGTTGAAGATATACAATACATCGTATATAAACTAAAAGAAAAAAACATAGGGATACTCATCACAGACCATAACGCTCCAGAGACACTTAGCATTACTGATCGAGCTTACTTATTGTTCGAAGGAAAAATCCTCTTTCAAGGAAGTTCCGAAGAACTAGCGGCTGACCCTATCGTAAGAGAAAAGTATTTGGGACGAAATTTCATATTCCGTCGAAAAAAATTCGACTAAATGGTATCACCCTCAAGATATAGTCATTCCCTGTTAATTTCACTATTACAATATAAGAATTATGATAGGAAAATACCTTTCAATAAATACATGGGTAATTTAATATTAGAACAAAATTTGTTTGGTCTGATGATGGATATTATTTGTAAGGAAAAAGGGAATATCGCATTTCGTGCAGCATGGGCAGTCGAATATGCCTTTTTAAAGCGACCAGATTCATTTTTAAATTTTGTTCCACAATTTATAACTTATTTTCATAAAACAGAAAATGAAAGCGTACGGCGTCTTTATGGAAAAATTATGTATATATTACTCTCTAAAAAATGGTTAGTCCCTGATATTGATACTGCCGAATCAATCGCAGAGACAGTATGCCATTGGCTCATAGCATCTAAAGCCAAAATAGGGAATAAAATATGGTGTTTGAATATACTCCAAATCCTAAATCCTCAAGTCAAATGGATTACAGAGGTCATGGAAAATATTATTGCAAAAGAATCCATCTCCCCCACTCCTGGAATAAAATGTGCTATTAGGAAATTAAGGCAGTAACATTACAAAAATACCTCACAAAACAATTCTATATAAACAACAGGACATATAAAATGTCCAACAGAAAGTTGTATATATAATTTTTTTGAGCTATTTTTACTAAAATTTTTGAGATAAAAAGGAAAATATTTTTAAGAATCATCATATTCCGTAATAACAGCAATCCAAAGAATGAAAAAAAGATTACTTAATAGTGAACCTATTCGTTTCTGTATTGTAGGAACAATTGCTACTATTATTCATTACGGATTATACTTACCTTTAAGTTCATTTTTGAAACTAAATGCAGCCTACAGTATAGGATTCATTGTCAGCTTTATATGCAATTTTTTATTATCTAATTATTACACATTCCATACACGTCCTACATGGAAGAGAGCTATCAGATTCAGTGGAAGCCATGTTGTCAACTACATCATGCAAATATCTTTTTTCAATTTATTTCTCTTTTTTGGAGTCTCCAAAGCTTATGCTCCAATGCCCGTCTGGGCAGTAATCATGCCTATCAATTTTCTTTTAGTCCGTTTCGCTTTAAAACCTCATAGAAAACATATATCCGTAACCTCACCTCAAAAGACAGCTCCAGACTACAAAGAAATAGAAATTACCCAAAAGTCATAATAAAAATAATGCCACCTTACAACTTACATAAGATGACATTATATGACAAATCTTAAGATTTAAGTTCCTTTATTTCTCCATTATATACTCAGCAATTTGTCTAAAAGTGTCTCCTGCAATTTTCTCAATAGGTTGACTGTTTTTAGGATTACTAATAACCACTAAACATGTATATTGCGGAGCATCTGCCGGAAAATATCCACAGAATTCTGATTTTACCTCATCTTCCGTAATGGCAGACCCTGTCTTACCTGCAATTTTAACTTTTTCCGACAATGCAGACATTCCAAGACCAGAAGCTACAGTCTCATCTAAAATTTCACGTATTCCCATCATCGTTGTATCAGAGCAAAGAGTCGTATCATTCTTAGACACAGTATAATAGAAAGACAACATTTCCGCCGGAGTCATAGTCACACCATACCCTTGTCCTACACCCAAAAATGTTTTTGTATCATCTGGAGATGGAACATTTACAATACGTATCAGTTTTAGTTTTTGAGTAAACATCATAGGCTGCTCCTCATAATTTTCAAGTAATATTTTAGCCATACCTATATTTGAAGACGTAGCAACAATATCTTTTACTGTAATTTTTCCTGTCCGTGCCATCCGGGTATTTTCATCTGTTATAGAAACCCCATCATGCATCAATGTATCTCCTGGTATTTCAATACTGTCATTCCATGTAATAAGTCCATCTTCCAATGCAGGAATCAGAGCAAACGGCATTAATAAAGAACCCATCTCCGATTGGGCAGAGAATATACGATTACTGCCTTTTTCATATTTTCCATCCGCTCCGAGTACCATATTAACTGAAACTTTAACTTGTCCTGCTGTATCAATAACAAGTACATAACCCGAATCTGCTTGCAATTCAACTAAACTTTTCTGCAAAATATCACCAATATCTGAATCCATTTTAGAATTCTCACCTTTTTTACCCGAATTACAAGCCAGTAAAACGAATAAAAACATCACACTCATACACAAAACTATTCTTTTCATATTATACACTTTTATCGGTTATTTGGGTAAAGATAAGAAAACTCTGTGATTTCCTATGCTAAATTCCAGACTAATCCTTCTCCTTCACCCCCATTATTCATAGACTTAATGCCTTGTAAAAGTCAATTTCGCCCTTTTCCATAGAAAAATAGATATTTTCCATATAAACTCATTTTCTATTTCTCTCTTCCTCTCAAAAATTACTATACCAATCCTTACTTCTTATAAACGGTTTTAAATACCATACTTAGAATAGATACAATCTATCTATCATCACATTTTATCTTTCGAATACCATTTTACCTAAATCTCTTTTTATAGGACCCAACCACTACAAACAAAGTTTTTGAATAAATAGAAAAATCAAATCCATTAAAAAGTTTTTAGTAAACTTTTTTCTTTAGGAATAGCCTTTCTTTCACCATGCTCAAAAATTCAAATTACGAAACACAATCCAATAACTCCTGCAAATAATCAGTGTATAACTGACGAGGAGAACAACGATATTTCATACACAGATAAGCAGCCATTCCAACAACCTCTCCCATCATCCCAGTAGTACGCTGTACTCGTATTGCACCTAAAGCAATATGAGTAACACTTATATTCCTTCCAGCCATAAACAAGTTCTCTATATTACGTGAATAAAGGCAACGATAAGGAAAAGTATAATCCTCTTTCCGCTTATTTGGGTGAATAGCGTAAGCTATAAATTCTTGTCCGGGGAAATATCTGGAATTTTGTTTATCTGGGTAATGCAAATCGATTCCCCAAGTAGTTGTCACAATTGCATCTGGATAATTAACTTTACATCTTATATCAGTCTCCGTCAATAAAACATCTCCAACTAAACGATAAGATTCACGTTTGCCTGCATTATAAGATAAATAAGCCAACTTATACTTTCCATATTTATCTCTTAAATAAGTCTTTAAATAAGCCCAATTACCATAAATAGCCCTAAAATTATGGTCTCTTATCAGTTCCGAATCTTCAACTATATGAAAATTACCAAATCCGGTTTCCCAATTCCAAACAGACTTGGTCAATTCAAAATGATAATCTTCAGTAAATTGTAACATCCATTCCTCAATCGGAAAAGCTGATATGCTATCCGTTAATGTTGCGTACCATTGATTTGATGTACCCATAGTCAAACTATCGCTTTCTTCTGGAGCCCCAGCCTCTCCTGTCTGAGCCTTACTTTCACGTCCGTACAAATGATCTGCACCAGATAACAGTCCCAAAGACGCGTCTCCAGTACAGTCGGCAAATATTTTTCCCGAAAAGCGATAAGTTTTCAATGTATTGATATCCATTGCGTCTACATAGTCTATCTTTATGCCCGACATTCCCACAGCATAGACATGCATATTTCTAAATAAAGAGATATTTTTCTCATTATTTATAATTTTCAGCCTCCAATTATCCCGATACATAGAAAGATTCTCATTGCAAACTCCAGCAAAACCGTTATCAATTTCTCTCATAATAGAGCCTATTTTCGGATACTTATTCCTAAAAAGCTCTCCATCTGTAGGAATTCTTAATTCCGAACTACTATTACCACCCAGTACTGAACGATTATTAATCAAAGCTACTTTTAACCCTAACCTTGCTGCCTGTATTGCTGCACAAATTCCAGCAGTACCTCCACCCACAACTACAAAATCATATTCTCCTTCATAATAAAAATCCTTTAACTTTAACATTTTCTTCCTAAATAGCCGTAAACCGTCTACATCATTAGGCAAATTCTCCTCAGCAGATTTTGAAAAGAATATAGCATCACATCTTGCATCAAAACCTGTCAAATCTCGTAACCGAATTTCTGTCACTAAGTTATCTATTCGTACCGTCCCTGCTTTATACCATTTCCACTCTATATCTCCAGATGCCCCAAAGGTATGATCCAATTCTTTTCCATCTATTATCATTCTAAATCTACCGGGACCTTTCGGATAAGGAGCCCAATCTTTTGTCCGCACCCAAATATAATAAACACCTGTCTCTGGAAATCTTACCTCAGTAACAGCATCTTCGACAACTTCACCTAAACCATGAGCCAGCAGATAAGGAGAACCCATCTGGTCAATGAATTGAGAATCAATCGACCAACCTCCCTTTGTTTCAAAAAGTTCTGTTTCTATCAAAACTGACTGGCTATTCACCGTAACCAAACTACATAGCAAAAGAAAAAATATAAAAATAATCTTCATCACACAAATATTCATTTTTGAAAAACACATCACATCACAATCCTCCAAAACAGAAATAGTAACAAAGCTATACTCCTACTTATCCCAAAGAATATATGTTGCAACAACATCAGATTCATTTCCTATATTTATATTACAAATCAAAAACATATTTGTAATCACTGCTACTACCCAATCTAAAAAAATATTTTCCGTCTGATTATTAATTGAATATACACTATTAAAAACAAAATTTATCCATCATTCATTCAATAATACTTTTATCTTACTAAAAGCAATAGTGTTTGGAAGCTTCAATATCAATGCTACAAAGAATAGTTCCGATATATAATATGAAATAACCGACATACGTATCATCTGAATAAGTTTTTCACGATTACTCGTGTACAAATAAAAACTGAAAAGGTAAAAAAATAGAAGATATAACATACAGTTTATCTCTCCTATCGGTTCATCGGTTGAAACAAAGAACTAAAGATATCTACAATAAGAAAATACTCAATCTAAATATTCATCAACTAAATCTTATAACTGAATCTGATAAATAAAATCCCCATAACTCATCAGAGTTACAGGGATTTATATCGCAATTTAGGATTAAATTACTTGCTCAAAGCAGTAGCCACGTCAACCGCACAAGCCACTGTACATCCTACCATCGGGTTGTTACCGATACCCAGAAAGCCCATCATTTCCACGTGAGCAGGAACCGATGAAGAACCAGCGAACTGAGCATCTGAGTGCATACGGCCCATAGTGTCTGTCATACCATAAGATGCAGGACCAGCAGCCATATTATCAGGATGCAAGGTACGTCCCGTCCCCCCTCCTGAAGCAACAGAAAAATAAGGCTTACCTGCTAACACACGCTCTTTCTTATATGTACCAGCAACTGGATGTTGAAAACGAGTCGGATTCGTAGAATTTCCTGTAATGGAAACATCTACACCCTCCTTCCACATAATAGCCACACCTTCACGCACATCATCTGCTCCATAACATTTTACCTTAGCACGAGGGCCATCGGAATATGCAATTTCCCTTACAACTTTCAGTTCCCCAGTATAATAATCAAATTGAGTCTGAACATAAGTAAATCCATTAATACGAGAGATAATTTGTGCAGCATCCTTACCCAGACCATTCAAAATACAACGTAAAGGCTCTTTACGTACCTTATCGGCTTTTGCTGCAATTTTAATAGCTCCTTCCGCTGCTGCAAATGATTCGTGACCAGCTAAAAATGCAAAACATTTGGTTTCTTCACGTAACAACATAGCAGCTAAATTACCATGTCCGATACCAACTTTACGATCATCAGCAACAGAACCTGGTATGCAAAACGCCTGTAACCCAATACCAATAGCTTCTGCTGCATCCGCTGCATTTTTACAACCTTTTTTCAATGCAATAGCAGCGCCCACTACATAAGCCCATTTAGCATTTTCAAAGCAGATAGGCTGGGTTTCTTCACACGTTTTATAAGGATCGAGACCATAAGATTCACAGATAGCATTTGCTTCTTCAATATCTTTAATTCCGTTTTGGTTCAACGCAGCAAGAATCTGCTTGATACGACGGTCCTGACTCTCAAATTTTACTTCTCTAATCATTATTTGTTCCTCCTTATATTATTCGTGACGTGGATCAATATATTTAACTGCACCCTGTTCTTCTGTGAAGCGTCCATAAGTACCTGTTACTTTCTTCAAAGCTTCATTAGCATCCGTACCTTTCTTAATCTCATCCATGAATTTTCCAAGGTGAACAAATTCATACCCACAAATTTCATCGTTTTTATCAAGAGCGATAGTCTTAATATACCCTTCCGCCATTTCCAAATATCGAGGGCCTTTTGCCAAAGTACCATATAAAGTCCCCACCTGACTCCGCAAACCTTTACCTAAGTCTTCCAATCCAGCACCGATCATCAAACCGCCCTCTGAAAAGGCTGATTGAGTACGTCCATACACAATCTGCAAGAAAAGTTCGCGCATAGCTGTATTAATAGCATCACATACAAGGTCTGTATTCAACGCTTCCAAAATGGTTTTTCCAGGAAGAATTTCAGACGCCATAGCAGCGGAGTGGGTCATACCCGAACAACCAATTGTTTCTACCAAAGCTTCTTGTATCACACCGTCCTTTACATTCAAAGTCAGTTTACAAGCACCTTGCTGTGGAGCACACCACCCCACACCGTGAGTCAAGCCTGAAATATCAATCACTTCTTTAGCTTTCACCCATCTACCTTCTTCAGGGATAGGAGCCGGACCATGGTTCGGCCCTTTTTTTACAACACACATGTGTTCTACTTCGTGTGAATAGATCATAATTCGCTCTTTTTATTTAATGAAAAATTTAAAGCCTTAATAAGCGATGCAAAGGTAAAATTTTTCTCGGTTTTAACAATACATTTTCATTACGAAAAGTTATTAAAACACCATTATTTTAAACAACTTATCAAATTGTCATCTCGACTTTACAATCAAAGCTTATATGTAAAAACATTTATCATATTTTTACATATAAGAAAGCAAAATCCGTATCTATTTAACAATACAATCGTTTGCATAAAAGCACTCTATAGTTTTTCAACTAACATGCTTTTGTAGTCTGAAAAAAAATAACGAATTTTGTACTGACTTTCAACAAACGAATACAGTAGTTTTATTATTAACACATAAAAACTTATTACAACAATGAAAAAAAGTGCTCTGCAAATTGCCCGCGCTTCTTATCAGCCAAAATTACCGAAAGCATTAAAAGGACAAGTTTCTATTAAAGAAGGTACTCCTACAGAATCGGTCGCTGACCAAGCGGAAATTAAAAAATTATTTCCCAACACTTATGGAATGCCTGTTATTTCATTTGAACCCAGTAACGAAAGCAAAAACTATCCAGCTGTAACAGCAGGTGTAATCCTTTCAGGAGGACAAGCTCCTGGAGGGCATAACGTTATTGCTGGTCTATTTGACGGTCTAAAAGCTATCAACAAAAATTCTAAACTATATGGTTTTCTTTTAGGCCCAGCAGGTCTTATTGAACACAATTACATTGAACTAACTTCTGATATTATAGACGAATACCGAAATACTGGAGGTTTCGATATTATTGGTTCTGGACGTACCAAACTTGAAACTGTCGAACAGTTTGACAAAGGTTTAGAAATCATTAAGCAATTAGGAATACAAGCTCTTGTTATTATTGGAGGAGACGACTCTAATACCAATGCTTGTGTTTTAGCCGAATATTATAAAAAAATCAATGCTGGAGTCCAAGTTATCGGATGTCCTAAAACTATTGACGGTGACTTGAAAAATGAAATGATTGAAACATCTTTTGGGTTCGATACAGCTTGCAAAGTCTATTCTGAAGTAATCGGTAATATACAACGTGATTGCAATTCTGCAAAAAAATACTGGCACTTCATCAAGTTGATGGGACGCTCTGCTTCTCATATTGCCCTCGAATGTGCTTTACAGACACAACCCAATATCTGTATTATTTCAGAAGAAGTCGAAGAAAAGAATATGTCACTCGACAATGTTGTAACTTACATTGCCGATATCGTTGCTGCTCGTGCTGCTGAGGGTAATAATTTCGGAACCGTACTTATTCCTGAAGGCCTTATCGAATTTATCCCGGCTATGAAAAAACTCATTGCAGAACTAAACGATTTCTTAGCTAAAAACGGAAATGAATTTGCTATGATAAAAAAATCAGAGCAACGTAACTATATCATCAACCACCTTTCTCCCGAAAATTCAGCTATTTATGCAAGTCTTCCTGAAGGGGTTGCTCGTCAATTATCACTCGATCGTGATCCTCATGGAAATGTTCAAGTATCGCTTATCGAAACCGAAAAATTATTATCAGAAATGGTTGGTAAAAAATTAGCTGAAATGAAAAGCGAAGGCAAATATACAGGCAAATTTGCTGCCCAACATCATTTCTTCGGTTACGAAGGCCGTTGTGCTGCTCCATCAAATTTTGATGCCGATTATTGTTACTCTCTTGGCTATACGGCATCGGCTCTTATTGCTGAAGGTAAGACCGGTTACATGTCATCGGTACGCAATACCACTAAACCAGCGGAAGAATGGATAGCCGGAGGAGTTCCTGTAACCATGATGATGAATATGGAACGTCGCCACGGAGAAATGAAACCCGTTATACAAAAAGCTTTAGTTAAACTTGATGACGCTCCATTTAAATATTTCGCATCCCAACGTGAAACATGGGCTAAAAATACATGCTATGTATATCCCGGTCCTATCCAATATTTCGGACCGACAGAAGTATGTGACCAACCGACTATTACTTTGGTTCTTGAAGCTCAAGGAAAATAATCTTACTTTTCCTACATATTAAAAAAAGCATTTCAAAATTTTGAAATGCTTTTTTAATTATCATTTTCCCAAACAAATTACAATTTTGCAAACAATTAATATCTTGAAAACAAATACTTACGAAAACCCCAACAACAAAAAACAAACAGTGCCAAACTTACCCATGCCATCCACGCTGTAGACGAGTCAGCCGTACCAATTGTCTCATAACTTGCCAAAAACAAATTATCTTTTGAAAAATAAGTATACAATGTCGTCATAGCATTATTCAAAAAATGAGCTATAATCGGTAGCCATAAATTTCCTGAGCCAATCAAAAGATAACCGAAAAAAGCTCCCAATAATAACCGAGGAATAAAACCATAAAACTGGAAATGAATTGCACTGAAAATAAATGCAGCTGTCCATATAGCGATATGACGATTATGGCACTTATCCAATATCAATCTTTGTAGTATCCCCCTGAACGTCAGTTCTTCCCCAACCCCAGCCAACACTCCTACTATAAGGAGCACAATCAGCAACCCTCCGACAGATTGCATATCTAGTATTTGGTTAGTCATTGCTTGAGCAGCCTTTTCGCTCTCACGCATCCAAGACTCAAACCCAGCCAATGCTTTGGGTAAGTGCATCGCTTCATTCCAATCTATGATACAATTCATAAAAGGTATAGCTACTACCATACAAACAACAACCCCCAAAACACTCATAAATGATGGGGCATAACTAATTTGCAAATACTTAAATGGATGATTACTAAATAGTAAAGCTACAAAAAATGGAGGTATGACAAAAAGTCCTAATGACTGAACAGACAAGTTCAAACGCAACAATTCTACATAACTCATATGGTTTTCACACAGAGCAGTAATTACCACTATCATAATGGAAGAAATAATCAAAAAAATGAGAAATATGACCAAACTCATCAAGATTTTTACAGAAAAAGAAGATTGTGCATATTTGTTTATCCAGCTCATTGTCGTACAATAAATTAAAAAGAAATTATAATATTAAAAAAATAGAAAGGAATATCGTAAATATCAACAGATTACGGGCAGTCTTTCCTAATACCGGATTCAATGCGGTTCCTTTCAATATACACATTTGCCGCCACGTAATTATATGGACACAAAAAAACAGTATAGCTGCCCCTATACTCCAAAAATTATAAGAAAACCAGATATCAACAGTGCATAAAAGAGCGACAACACCATTGAAAAGATAAGCATATCGAGCAAACGTATGCCCAAATCGTACTACGACTGTTTTTTTCCCAGAAAGCCGATCCGCTTCAACATCCCTATAATTATTCACCATAAGTATATTGACCGACAATAGTCCTATAGCAACACTTCCCCAAAAGACTTCAATACAAAAATGGAGAGCCTGCACATAATAAGTCAAATTAACAGCTACCAACCCGAAAAAAATAAACACAGCAACGTCTCCTAATCCTTTATAGGATAATGGATACGGTCCTGCCGAATAGGCTATTGCAAAAACAACAATTATCATTCCGGCTAATATAAGCCACCAACCGCCCCATATCAATAAAGCAAGTCCCAATCCACAAGAGATTATCAAAGTAAGCAATGTCGCCATTAACATTGATTTAGGAGAAATATCCCCCGAAGCTACAGCTCGTCTCGGCCCTACTCGGTCAGCACGATCGCTACCTTTCTTATAATCATAATAATCATTGGCAAAATTAGATGCTATCTGTGCCAACAAGGCAAACAACAAACAAATGACAGCAGCCACAACATTCATCACACCATAATGCCAAGCATAAGCCGTAGCCGCAACCACAGGACTCGCAGAAGCCGGTAAAGTACGCGGACGAGCCGCATCAACCCAATCTCTCATCATAATATTTAAAACTTAAACTATTCCAAAACAATGCTGGATAGCAGAGCGTATACAAGCTGCATCATTCTTACCCTCCTTCAAAATAGAAAGTACAAAACTAAGATATTTTTCTTTATTGGCCAACCCGCATAATTGGGTAACCCGGCTCTGTGGTAGCATGCCTTTTTGATTGTACACTTTCAATATAGAGGGATAATCTTCTCTCATCACGTAATTTCTAAACTCACCACATATATTTTCATACATTTCCTTGGTATCAATTCCTTCTGTCAATGTTTCAATATGTTGAGCCAACTCTTCGATCGTATCGAGTTTTCGGTCTATCATATATTCTATCTGACGACGCAACCGATGACGTGTATGTAATAATGCCTGAGTCTCAACATCTTTATCAAACAAAGATATCACATTATGTTTTACTTGGGAAAAAACCTCATCCTCATCTTGCAACATACGGCGAGCCACAGTTTTCACTACATCTTCGAGCATCAACAAATTTTCAACCTCAGCGACATCCGGCACATAAATATTTCTTTCGCGCAAATAATGAATTTCCCGAGATGTACGGCGATCTCGATCAACTATACCTTTTGACTCCAAATGATGAAAATTTTTCATTTCACCAAAAGCCTTAGTTGTTTCTATAACTTTAGAACATCCACCTAATGGCTTTACTAAATAATCGGGGAATATATACGGGTACAATTTATTATCTATACTATTATTATCAGTTCCTTCAATAAACAGCACCGGTTTACGGCTCCCCAACAATTCTAGATAAATTTCTTCAGGAAAACTCTCTCGGTTTTCTATCAATTCATAGTCCCAAGCACGACGCACTGCATCATAACTCTTTACCCAAACTCTTACACCAGCAGGACGTCCCGCAGCAAATTCTATGTCATGAGTCATATAGATAAAAGTACAATCAGGACGAGATTGTTCTATCGAATCCCATAAAGAGCCTACAATCGAGCGATGCAAATGTAACTCCGGATCCTCTACAATAATCAAAGCTTTAGGCATAGCAAACAGAACCGAAGCTATCAAGTAAAAAACAGCTTTTTCTCCTTGACTCATTCGATAAGCCTTATATGATTTCTCATCGACCGATGAGAGCACCTCTAAATCCCCATTTTTACGTAATATACGACTATGAGGAAACAGCCGTTCCCAAACTTCTTGTGTCTGGTCAAGCCGAGTCCTGGGCAAATTACACGACTCTCCTCGAAACCGCTTCATCTTAAAATCAACCAAACTTTGAAACTCTTCCTGCTGCAAAAGATAAAGCAACCTATCAAATTCTGTCTGAGCTTTCACTTCAATTTTCCCATTTTTCGATAGCATTTGTTCATACATCCCAGAAACGGAATGAGAAGTACTCTTCTTTTCTGGAACTAAACACAAAGCATTTCCCGCAGAAATACGGAAAACACAATCGGCATACCTGCGCTCAATCGCCCGTCCAAAGCGGCTCTTGCCAGCGCCATTAGCCCCTATAATAATGATATTATGCGGATCCTTCAAAATAATACTTTCTGCCGAGTTGCTTTTTTTAGGTAAAACTATTTCCATAAAGTAAACATTTATAGGATGTTTAAATAATAAGCATTTTTCAAATGTAGTCAATTATCATTTTAAGTATACATTCAAACTCACTTTTTTTTTTTACATTTGATGCATATAATCAAAACTTAAAACTTATGTTCTCAGGAATTGTAGAAGAAGCAGCAACTATTCTTGCTCTCAAAAATGATCAGGGGAATTTACACCTGACACTCGAATGTTCTTTCACTAATGAGCTGAAAATAGATCAGAGCATAGCTCATAATGGCGTATGTCTCACAGTCGTCAATATCGAAGGTAACAGATACACAGTTACTGCAATAAAAGAAACTCTTGAACGCAGTAATCTTGGACTTTTAAAAGTCGGAGACAAAGTAAATATCGAACGTAGTATGCCAATGAACGGTCGCCTCGACGGACATATAGTACAAGGACACGTAGACCAAACTGCATCATGTAGACATGTAGATGAAGCTGACGGTAGTTGGTATTATACTTTTGAGTACCCATTTGACAAAGCTAAAGCTGCCGAAGGATACATGACTGTAGAAAAAGGCTCGGTTACCGTAAACGGGGTAAGTCTTACCGTATGCAATTCTAAAGATAATAGCTTTCAAGTCGCCATCATCCCGTACACTCATGAGCATACTAATTTTCATCAAATTGTTCCCGGGAGTATTGTCAATTTAGAATTTGATATTATTGGGAAATACATCAGTCGAATCATGAAATATCAAGCATAGTACAATACATTCTGTTATGTTTTCCGCCATTCTCTATCCATCACCTTTTAATTTGCACTAGTGGACTTTCTTAGATTAGCAGAAAAAAGACAAAGTTGTCGGACATATGACTCTAAAAGAGCTATAGAACCAGAAAAATTGCAACGTATATTAGAAGCTGGTCGCATAGCCCCTTCAGCATGTAATGCTCAACCCTGGCATTTCATCGTCGTAGATAACCCTGAACTAAAAAATAAAATTGCCGATGCTACATCAACTCGGATATTGGGAATGAATCATTTTACCAAACAAGCTCCAGTACATTTGATTATTGTAGAAGAAAGTGCTAATTTTACTTCCAGCATCGGCAGTCAAGTAAAGAATAAGCATTTCCCCTCCATTGATATCGGTATTGCCGCTGCACATATTACCTTGGCGGCTACAGCCGAGGGGTTAAGTACATGCATTATCGGTTGGTTCGACGAGAAAGCGATAAAAAAATTATTAGATATTCCCTCATCTAAACGAGTTATTCTTGACATCCTTATCGGATACTCAAACCAGGAACACCTACCTAAAAAAAGAAAACCAATAGATAGTATCGTAACTTACAATCAATACAAGAACAAATAAGTACAAACAGAAAAAGAAAAAATCTTACTTTCCTTTCCTGTTTTTTCATTATTGATTGCCTACTTTCTATTTTTACATTACTTTTGCAAGCAAAACAAGAATAAAATCATCATGAGCGATCAACGTTATAATCTGAGAGGAGTCTCTGCATCCAAAGAAGATGTACATAATGCTATTAAAAACATTGATAAAGGAATATTTCCCAAAGCATTTTGCAAAATTATTCCAGATATATTAGGTGGGGATCCAGCATATTGTAATATTATGCATGCCGACGGAGCCGGAACTAAATCGGCTTTAGCTTACATGTATTGGAAAGAAACCGGAGATTTATCTGTATGGAAAGGTATCGCCCAAGATGCTCTTATCATGAATATTGACGATTTGCTTTGTGTTGGTGCAACTGATAACATTCTTGTTTCCTCAACTATCGGCCGAAACAAACTGCTTATCCCTGGAGAAATCATCTCGGCTATTATAAACGGAACAGATGAACTTCTCTCCAAGCTCCGAGAACTTGGTGTAAATGCTTATGCAACTGGGGGTGAAACTGCTGATGTCGGAGATTTAGTACGCACAATTATCGTTGATAGTACCGTTACATGCCGAATGAAGAGAACTGATGTTATTTCAAACCACAACATACAACCTGGAGACGTTATCGTAGGGATGTCCTCATATGGACAAGCTTCTTACGAAAAAGAATATAACGGAGGTATGGGTAGTAACGGACTTACATCGGCCCGGCATGACGTATTTTCCAA
This sequence comes from Coprobacter secundus, assembly GCA_000803105.1. Taxonomy (GTDB): domain Bacteria; phylum Bacteroidota; class Bacteroidia; order Bacteroidales; family Coprobacteraceae; genus Coprobacter; species Coprobacter secundus. The sequence goes on along the minus strand of JTDA01000005.1, from coordinate 78,017 downwards.
ATACCTGGCAAAAAAATATCCTGAAAGTTACGATGCAGCTGTTCCCGAAGCCCTTGTCTATTCAGGGAATCTCAAACTAACCGATCAAATTAAAGAGTTGGGCATAGATGCCGGAAAACTGGTATTATCCCCCACCCGCACCTACGCTCCTGTTATCAAAAAACTACTTGACCAAATGCGTCCTCTTATACATGGCATGGTACACTGCTCTGGTGGAGCACAAACAAAAGTCATGCATTTTGTCGAGAATCTAAAAATTACTAAAAACAACTTATTTCCAGTACCTCCTTTATTTAAAATTATACAAGAACAATCAGGAACAGATTGGCAAGAGATGTATAAAGTCTTCAATATGGGACATCGCATGGAAATATATATTGCACCACAACATGCCCAAAATGTAATAGACATAACCCGCTCATTTGGAATCGATGCGCAAGTTGTAGGTTATGTAGAAGCTTCAAATAAAAATGAACTTATCATAGAATCCGAATTCGGAGAATTCAAATATTAGTTCTAAAAAATTACGACAACTTGAATAAACAAAAATATTTATAATACTCGTCCTTATCTGCAAAAGGACAAGTATTATAGATATTCTTTGTAAACCTTAACCTTACTCTTTATCAAACACATATCACATTTTTGTTAAGGAATATTATTATATATAATTTCTACTTCTAATTAATATTCTACGTAATACTAAAAAAATATTTATACACAAATAAAGCCAAGAATAATAAAAATAAACGAAATCTGCACTTAGTAAACGCGACATTTATATAATTTGAGATAGCGATAAAGACTTTTATATGCAAATTATGCTTTACCTAAAGAGCAAAGTCAGTTAAACTTTAAAAACATGGATAGGGATAAAACAGTTTTTATAACATCCTAATGTACAATAATATACATTTATCAAAAAAACAAATATACTATAACATTTTATAAAAAGGGGCAAACAGACTTTAATCTATGTTGGGTCTTAGCCGAGCCTTCTACTTTAAAGTTAATGAATGCCCCTTCTTATTATCTTCAAAACTGAAGGTTTTCTTCTACTACTGCACACTACTTTTTATAACAAAAACTATCTCAAAAAGTAATACGTCTATAAATTATTACTGAAAATAAGTACAAATAAACAAAATACAATGAAAGTAAAAATAAATGTTTGAAAATAGCATAAAAACAGGTTATACTACTATAATTTCTTACCACAAAAGGGCAACTGCGCACTACGTTAGAGAACGAATGCATCGTTGCCCATACTATGACCTTCCGGCTCTATTATAATATAATGTGATGTATTTCTTTACTTCTGATTTTCAAAAGAAAAAGATATAATAATATCCTCCGATAAATATACCGGTTAAAAAAATCATACTACCTTATTCTCGATATAAAATATTAATTATTACATTTGTATACCATTTTACAATGCAAATATAGGAATTTGTTTGCACATACAAACATTTTCCTATATAAAATATGTTAAAATATAAACATTTTCCTATGGATGTACGGGAGAGGATAAGTCAAATCATCGAAATAAAGAAATTAAACAAGAATTCTTTCAGTAAAAAAGTTGGAATTCAACCTCAAACTCTACATCACATTTTAAAAGGCAGACAAACATATCCTTCATATCAAGTTTTAGAAAAAATTGCATTAACATTTACCGATATAAACTTAAGATGGCTCATTACCGGAGAAGGTAGCATGATATTACCACCCCAACAAACATTCCGATACAAAGAACTCGAAGAAGAACTACCCTCTCAAACCAGCGATTTGCCATTATACACAACAAGGAATATCCGTATCCCAATTGAAGAGCTCACAGAGATTATCCAAAAAGGCAATAATCCCGACAACTACAACAACTTACCCTTCTTGTCCTTGCCATCATTTATCTTGAATAATGACACATTCCATCTATGTACTCAAGTGAATGATAACTCTATGTTTCCGACCTTACCATTCCAGTCCTATCTTATTGTGAGCCAAGTTTCCAATAAAAAAGAAAATATATCCAATAACGATATATATGTTATTATTGACAACTGCAAAAATATTTTTATAAGAAGAATAAGGAAAAGCTTGAAGAAAAATACCATTATTTGCATCTCTGATAATCCGAATAAAAGTTTATATCCCGATATGACCTTATCTCTAAACGAAATAGATTCGATATGGCATTTCGAGATGCTTCTTTCAGTCGATTTACCAACATCTCTTACGGTCACAAATAATATTGAAACATTACAAAATGATATTTCTGACATCAAAAATACCTTAAGAAAATTTCTAAATTCAAAAAAATGAAACAACAATAAGGCATCCTCAATAATTCCTGAAATATGTTAATAATTAATTAATCAATTGTTAATGTGTCTTCTTAAATAAAGAAATGTGTATTTTTGTATCAGTTTAATAATAAAGAAATTTATATTATTTATTTCTTTTACAAATTATATCAAAATAATTTGTAATTAATTATTAAACAAAAAATATTTATATCAGGAAATAAAAATCATTATAATGAGCCAATTAGTTATTAACAGTTACGAAGAGTTCGAAAAATATGTCGGACAAGAACTAGGTGTATCAGACTATCTGAAAATCACCCAAGAGCAAATAAATCAATTTGCCGATGCAACATTTGACCACCAGTGGATACATGTGGATGTCGAAAAAGCAAAAGCAGAAAGCCCATTTCATACAACCATAGCCCACGGATATCTAAATCTCTCTATATTACCTTACCTTTGGGGACAAATAATACAAGTCAACAATGTAAAGATGCTGGTAAACTACGGCATAGAAAAGCTTCGGTTCAACCAACCAGTATTAGTAGACAGCGATGTAAGAATAAGAGCAAAACTGGTTTCACTCATTAATTTAAGAGGTATCGCCAAAGCCGAAATCAAGGTCTCTTTAGAAATAAAAGACTGTAAAAAAACGGCACTTGACGCTACAGTAATATTCCTCTACCATTTTAAATAAAACAAACAAGTAACTCTTACAAATGCGGTAGCTTTATCTTAAGTTATCGCATTATTTATTCTACATTTATTTGTCATAAATATATGTTACCCAAGGATTTTATAAATTTAATGGCGATTGCAGAAAAAATGAAATGCAATACCCGACATTCATGGACATCCACTCATCGACAGGAAAGCGTAGCTGAACATAGTTGGCGATTATCAATGATGGCCTATTTCGTTCAAGACGAATTTCCAGAAGCAGATATACAAAAAGTGATATTAATGTGTATATTCCATGATCTTGGAGAAGCTATCACTGGTGACATACCGGCTTTTCTAAAAACCTCTAAAGACGAATCCGTCGAAAATCTGGAAATATCCCGATTAGTCAAATCACTGCCTCAATACTACCAAAAAAAATTGACTAACCTATTTCAAGAAATGAATGATTTAGTCACTCTTGAATCTAAAATATACAAAGCATTAGACAAGATGGAAGCTATCATACAACATAATGAAGCCGATATATCCACATGGCTTCCATTGGAATATGAACTCAACCTAAGCTATGGTTCTGATGAGGTAAAATTCTCCCCATACATGGAAAATCTTAAAAAAGAAATTAACAACGATTCCTTATTAAAAATAAGGAATGCAAAACAAAATATTGAAACAAAATAATAGAATCTTCCTTAACTGTAAAACAGAACGTTACACACATCCTTATAAAGAATAAAAAAAGAAAAACAACATTATATTTGGCAAATACGCAAAATTGCCTATCTTTGCACCGATTTAGTCGAGAAAAGCTCACAAAGGAAGGATGGGTGAGTGGCTGAAACCAACAGTTTGCTAAACTGTCGTACTGGTAACGGTACCGGGGGTTCGAATCCCCCTCCTTCCGCTGACAAAAAACTTGTAAATAAATTTATTTACAAGTTTTTTCATTATACAAACCAAAGACTTGCTTCCCTTCAATGCTGAATAGCATATAATTAAGATACTCTTCCCTATAATATATTTTTAAATATTTCACCACCTTTCATAATTAAAAGTATATTTTTTCCCGGGTCTCCTAATAAATCAATATTATCCATCGCATTACCATCCAATATTATCATATCGGCCCAAGCATTCTCTTCAATTATGCCCAACCTACCAGGATAGGGATTACGAGAACCAGAAAGAGATAATAATTGAGCATTGCCATACGTGACCATCCTTAATATTTCATAATTTGTAAACCATTTTTGCAATTTCAAAATCCCTTGGTTCTGATTTTTCGTATTCATTGGATTAAAAAGCAAATCTGTGCCCCAAGCCAATTTCACCTGATATTTTTTGGCCAGATTGTAGGTATGGTCGGTACCATCTACCACTATTTTATGTTTATCTTGCTGAGCCTTACTTGGATATTGATTATCGTTATAGGTAAAAGGTTGCATACTAAGCCACGTTCCCTTCTGTGCCATAAATTCCATTGTCGGCTCATCTATCAAATGCCCATGTTCTATGCTTTTAACTCCAGCCAAAACAGCACGCTTTATAGCTCTCGGAACATAAACATGAACCATAACATAAGTACCAACATCCTCCGCAGCTTTAACCGCAGCCCTAATTTCTTCTTCAAAAAACTGTGTATCTTCCAGCTGATCATACAGAGATGCCACTCCACCCCCCGTCATCAACTTTATCTGACTTGCCCCCAACCGGATATTGTTACGAGCAGCGACAGTAACAGCATCAACACCATCAGCAATAATAGCAGCTCCAATCTCCTCAGTATGGCTCAATTTACAACAATCAAACGGACGAGGTTCTTCATACACAGCTCTGAAATCTCCATGACCGCCAGTCTGTGAAATAATAGCTCCACATGGATATATACGAGGTCCCGGCAATATCTGCTCATCAATAGCTCTCTTTATACCAAACACCGGTCCTCCCGCATCACGTACTGTTGTAAAACCTCTTAACAATGTATTCTCAGCTTCCTTAATAGCTTTAATCTGTGTATAAGCAGAATCTGCAGTCAGAAGGTCTATCATTGTATTACTTGACATAAAAGTATGCCAATGAGCATCTATCAATCCAGGCATTAAAAATTTACCCTTTCCATCAATTACCAAAGTGCTTTCTGGAACAATAATATCCTGCTCTGAGATTTTCCTTATCAAACTATCTTCTACGAAAATATTAGCACGGAAAACATCTTTATTACACCCGTTGAAAACCAACACATCATTAATCAATATACTACTATTTGCCATTTTCTATCGTTTTTCAATTCATCCATATAAAAAACCTCAAAACATAATCATTGGTTCACTCACATTAAATAATGTACGAATTTTTATATATAAAAACCATAAATATCATAAAATAGACTGGCCTGCAGATATCTTGTAACAAGATATCTGCAGGCCAATAACAACATTTTATTAAATAATTTAAGGTATAACTATTTTGTATGTCTTACCTGATATTTTTATCAAATATATTCCACTTTCCAAGCTAACATCCAAAACATTCTTTCCTACATTACAATACTGAACCGCAACCTGCTCTCCCGTAATATTGTATAGATAAACATTCTCTGCAACAAGACTCGATACCCAAATTTTATTTTCAGACAACCATATTCGCGGACACTCCAATGTTGATTTTCCTATATCAGAGGTTTTCCCCAATACAGCAGCTTCCCATGAAGTCGCAACCCGTATACCATCTACTATAATATTTATATCTTGATGGCCCTGACGTAAACCGATACCCGCCGGGAATATATCATCTTTATCTCCCGAGGTGCTCACAATAGGTCCAAGGGTAGGATTTTCAGGCTCTACTTCTGAAGTCATCGAATCAAAAACATATAAACTCACTTTATCATTATTATTTCCAGGAACAACTTCATACTTTAAAACCATTAAATATGTACGATATTTATCTATAAAATCAGAAGTCGTATACAAAGCTTTTTGATTATCGGAAAAGGACAGTCCTATATTCTTACCATCATTACTACAATATACTCGTGCATCATAATCAAACTTGGTACTAGTACCTCCCATCCATGTAGGTAACTCCCCATCCCAAAGATGTAAAAAATATTGGCCATTAGCTCCTCCTGCTCCATTAATCTGCACAAGAAAAGCAGCATATACACTTCCCTTGCTCACTTTAGGAAAAGGAGTATATACGGCTTCCCCATCACCTTCCAATTGCACAGCACCCCCTATCCCCGTGGCTGCATATCCATCAAAAGACAATCCAGAAACTACCATAGCAGGTTCACCCGAAACATTAGCTATCCATCCATGCTCTGTCAATAAATCACCTATATTATAATCAAAATTTTCTGTCCAGATTTCTTGCGCTGACAATGTAAAAACTGAAAAAAGACCAACAAAGAAAAAGACGTGGAAACTCCACGCCTTTTTACACATATCACATAATATTCTCATATCACAAAATTACCTTCACAGCCTTTCCGTCGACTTTTATGATATAAATACCTTTAACAACAGGAACTACACTTTCCGCATCAGCCTTAAAAGCTTTTATTTCTTGTCCCTGCATATTATAAATATTTACATTTTTACCATCAGCTCCCTTAATATAAATATTGCCATTAGCTGTATATACATCAATATCTGATACCGTCTCAGTTTCTACTGATACAGTTTCTTTTTTATCAATACTTACATTATAAATCTGCCATGTATTAGCAACCTCGTTCGACGACGTATATTTATATGCTATATGAGTAGGGTTCTCCGTCGTATTATCTATCTCAATATCTCCAGAAGGAGTTATAGCATATGTCTCGCCAACAGGTGACCACGTTATACCTTCAGTAACAAAAGTCCAAGAAGCCGTAGTCGGATCAGAGTACCCATCATAATCAAACGAATAAGCAAAACCGATACCTGTCCCATCAGATTCTTTATTTTGCGCACTCTCAAAATTAACGACTATTTTTCCTGCAGGAATAGCCGGAGAAATCAACCAATCTTCATTTTCAAATCTTGATCCGCTTAAATATCCAGATATCTTGGCATATGTCGTCTCTTGATAAGACGCTGCAGCCCAAACTTGCTCTCCATTAATACTACAAGGATACCAGTCTGCTAATGACCCGTCAAATTTTTGAAGATAAGGCAATGTTACTACATCATTTGCATCAACAGAAATTTCTCGAGTTATTACAGTACTGCTTTTACCATCTTTGATAGCAATAGCTTTTATCGTTGATGACTCAGTTACCGGTATCGGAGCTGTATATTCTGTCGAAGTGGCAGAAGGCACTTCACCAGAATTTATATTATAATAAATTTTAGCTCCCTCTGTCGCAGAAGTAAGTTCTACTGTTGCTTTCTCTATGTATTTTTCATATCCGTTCAACGCCCCCACAACATCGAATACAGGTGCCTCGACTACATCTTCTGCTACACCAGCCGTCAACGATATAGCTCCAAGTCCGATATTTCCACTAGCTTTTTCATCATAATACCATTTTATATAACGAACACTTTTATTATCTATCGCTACCTTTTCTTTAAGTACTGCATTAGACTTTAGATCACCATTTTCATACGTTTTAATAACAGTATAATCAGTTCCATTCTCTGATACCGATACAGTAAATTTGCCAAATGTTCCTGAACCATTCCATTTTATAGAGTAACTAAGTTCTTCTGGTGCTCCAGTAAAATTCAAAATAAGCAACCCATTACCTGTCTTATTTTCAAATCTCAATTTCGGGCTATCTTTATAATCTGCTCCGATATTTTCAGAAGTCAAACCTTCCACATCCTTAATGTCGTTAGCTCCACCATCAAAATTAAACGGAAGCGAAGCTTGAGCAAAAGCACTTACACATACCCCTACACACATTGCAAGAGTCAATAAAAATCTCTGAGTAATTTTTTTCATAATTAATTATATTTTGGTTAGTTAATAATATATTATTAAATTTCAAAATTACAGAATTTAAGAGATATCCACAAATTATTATCTTAATTTATTTATTACTATTTATATAAATCTATAAAAGAAAAAATTATTCTTAAAATAGGAAGAAAAGTTTCTAAATACAGCTTACTCAGAAGAGTCCTAACATTAGAATTAGCCCTTTTTATCATAATACCATAGACAAAACTATAATAGAAAGAAGAAAAAACATAATCTAAATTCGGAAGTTTTTGAGAAACATTGTTTTGTGATACAAAAAAATATAGTACATTTGCACCGCTAATGCAAAATATTAACTAATTAACAAATTTCAAATGGCAACAAAAATTAGATTACAGAGATTCGGACGCAAAGGTTATCCGTTTTATCAAATTGTAATCGCCGATAGCAGGGCACCACGTGATGGTAAATTTATTGAAAGGATAGGTTCTTATAATCCGAACACTAATCCTGCTACAATAAATTTGAATTTCGATAGAGCTTTGTATTGGCTTCAAACCGGTGCTCAACCCACCGATACTGCCCGTAACATTTTATCAGCACAAGGAGTGTTACTGAAAAAACATTTATTGGGCGGTGTTAAAAAAGGTGCGTTCTCAATGGAGGAAGCAGAAAATCGTTTCAACGCTTGGTTGAAAAACAAACAATCTGTTATCGAATCAGTAAAAGCAAAAGTAAATGAAGCAAAAGCTGCTGAAGCAAAAAAACGCTTAGAAGCTGAAAAAGAAGTAAACAAAGCTATTGCTGAAGAAGTAGCAAAGAAAAAAGCTGAAAAAGCTGCCGCTGAAGCTGCCGCAGCTGCTACAAGTGAAGAAACAGCCGCTCCAGCAGAAGAAACACCTGTTGCTGATGCCCCGGCTACCGAAAGTGCTGAATAAAAATTTATACAGCATACTTAAAGAACATATTCCCTCATGAAGAAGGAATATGTTTTTTTTATAATACCTCTTTTATTGTTAGTTGATTTTTTCTACCTTTGAAAGCAGCCGAACAATTTTATATATGACATGCTTTCTATTCTTATTCCAATATACAACTACGATTGCCGTTCTTTAGTCAAAGACTTACACAAACAATGTACTGTATCGGACATCCCTTTTGAAATCCGGCTAATCGACGATTGTTCCGACCATTTTCAAAAAGAAAATCAAAGTCTATCGACACTCCAATTTGTACACTTTACGGCCTTATCCACCAACATCGGACGCTCCGCAATACGTAACCAGTTAGCTCAAGAAGCAAAATATGAGTACCTTCTATTCATTGACTGCGATGCCGGAACATGTAACAATTATATTGCGAAATATCTTCCATTCCTCCCATCTGACAAAATAATCTGCGGAGGCCTTTTATATGATATCAAAGACTATACTCCAGAAAAAAGCCTTCGTTTCCAATATGGACATAAAAGAGAAGAAAAATCTGCACAAACACGCAATAAGACTCCATATCAAGCTTTTACCTCTTTCAATATGCTAATTCCTAAAAAAGTATTTTTGGCTATCAAATTCGATGAATCAATTACCAAATACGGACATGAAGATACTTTATTTGGTATTATGTTAGAAAAAGAAAAAAAAGAAATCTTACATATCAACAATCCTCTATATCACAAAGGCATCGAGAACAATATCATTTTTCTACAAAAGACACAACAATCCATCCTATCTCTTAAAGAACTATACGAAAGAGCAGAATATTCTTCCCAATTATCTAATAAAATAAAAATTCTTTCATTTTATAAGAAAATTAAACCTCTACATATCCCGATATCCTTCCTATTTACATCAATAAGGCCCCTTATTGAAAAATATTTAATAACAAATAAAAAACCCAGCCTCATCGTCTTCGACTTTTATAAGCTCGCTTATCTCTGTACATCGATGCAAAACAATAAATAATCTATTATTATTCAAAATCATCACTCCCCTCTTCCGGTTTTGACTCATACATCTCTTGATATTCAGCCCATTCTAAGTCTTTTTCTGTATATATAGACAATGGTAACCGTTCAAAATCAGCAAGTGCATCATTCAACATCTGACCAAATGCCGGGACATTACGGGTATAAAAGACCCATGTTCGTTCACCCGCTCCAGTATATACACCTGTAAGTATTGCCAATTTATTCTTTTCCATAGAGCGTTGCAAGACAAGCTGTACTTCCTCCATCTTCTTAGCTTCTTCTTCTGAAGGCATACCATTAATAGCAGAACGATATGACCACGTAACTTCCGCCCGCTCTCTAAACTTGCCTGATTTCCTAAAATCAGAAATATTATCACGACCGGAAACCACAATCATTTGGCCATCCTCACTTTCGGCCAATGCCGTAAACCATATATCTGTCAACTTCATAATTTATCTTTTTCACAAAGATAGCCAAGTTTCATAAAAATACAGATAAAGTTCTCATTAATCTTAATCAGGAGATGGATAAAAAACATATCAAATCTCTATCTTTTTTTAAAAATAGAATACTTTTTTGTATCAAACATTTGTTTTGGAATAGGGATATATTAAAAATAGACTACAAATTCTAATAAATAGACATTTATTTATTAAATACAATATTCTAATTTTGTCCCGAATTTAAAAGATTCTTTAATAAAAAGCGAATTTCATTATTTAAGAGATATACAAAATTCAAATGAAATATAAATATAAATATTAAATATAAATATCCAAATGAAATGGTAATACACAAAAACTATGTAGAATAAATAGACTTTTATCTTTGCAAAAACTACTGCAAATGAGTCAAAATCAAGGTAAATAAAAGGCAAATCGATTATTTTGCTTATATTTGTAAACAATTTGTACGTTGAAAACGTATGAATATCCAGTAGCAAATTGATAGATATATGGTCAAGTACAAACGGGAAATATACAATTGGTAAAAATTTCCGAGTATATAATGATAAAATTGCAATTAACCCAGAAACAAATGAAACTCAAAATACTTTTTGTATGTAGCGTATGTGCTCTACTGTGTTTAGCATGTATCGAAAACGATAAGGAAATTGCAGGTTATGGGTCGCTAACATTAGGTATATCAGCCGACTACAAGGTAAACGAAGTAACATCAATAACTCGTTCTGAAATAGACAATACTGTATCAGAAACAATTCTCCCGTCTACAAGTGATTTCAAAATATCCATTTTTGATGCTCAAGGTGGAGTTTATAAAGAGTGGGAAAAATTTAGCCAATATACCCCTGATACTCAATATCCAATAGGTACATACTCACTAAAAGCATCATATGGCAATATTGAAGAAGAAGGTTTCGACTTACCCTACTATGAAGGGACTTCTCCTTTTACTATAGCCAACAAGCAAGAATCAGTTCTTGATGTAACATGTTATCTCGCCAACGTAAAAGTTTCTATCGATTACACCGACGCATTTAAAAAATATTTTACCGATTATTCTGCAACAATACATGTAAACGGCGGTAAATATATAAAATTCGATAAAGACGAAACCCGTTCTGCCTATATAAAACCAGGTGATATAAGCATCATTCTTTCAATGACCAAACAAGATGGCAAAACTACAACATTCGAGCCATCCACTATTACGGGTGCTATAGGAAAAGAACATTACCGACTAAAATTTGATGTAAATAATGGAGAGGTTGGCGATGCACAACTATTAATATCATTCGATAACTCAACTACCGAAAAACCTATTACTATCGATTTATCTGAAGATTTTTGGAATTCTAAGCCACCTTACGCTATTAACGAAGGCTTCGAGTCAAATATAGCACAAGAAATAATAGAACTTGGAGAAGTTTCGGCCCCATCTGTAAATACAATGATTAACGCCCGAGGTGGAATTTCAACTTGTACATTAACTACAAACTCAGCCTATCTTCTGTCTCATGGATGGCCTGCAGAAATAGATTTGGCTAACGCCGATATCCAAAACCTAACAAATAACGGACTAAAAGTAAACTGGCTGAAAAATACAAAAGGCGAACGTACCATGGCAGTCATTGACTTCACCAACTTGATTCCTGAACTGATGATTGCCGACAATTCAGATACACATGAATTTGGAGTAGTCATTAAAGATAAATTCGGAAAAGTAAATGAACCGGTTGTATTAAAAATAAAAAATACCCCATTAGAAATAACCTTAAATGATCCCGACCCAGTATATATAGGTAGTAATGAAGCACTTATTCCTATACAAACAAATGGAGAACTCGATCAGATAAAAATAAAATATCTCTATGCCGGAGTCTGGCAAGAATGCAGTAATAACGAAGCAGTCTCTGTTGACGGAAATAGTTATATAAAAGCAAATATCATTACTGCAAATGAGCCCGTCAGCATTTTAGCAACTTATCGAGACAAGAAAAACTCGGAAGAAAAGAAGCTGAACGTTAAAGTTCCCGAATACTCAATTACAATAAATCCAGCAGATGTATGGGCTCATAAGAGTACTATCTCATTAAAAGCTTCAGATAGCAAATATCAAGAGGTTATCAACAAATATGCCAATATATATTTATCGAATGACGGAAATGATTGGAAAAAGACCAATGCTTCTACAGAAAACGGATATTATTTGATAGAGTCCTTATCTGCTGCTACAACATATCATGTTAAAGCTTCATGCATGGAGAATGAATTCAGCGAATCGCAATCATTCCTGACAGAAGAAGAACTTAGTTTAGAAGATCCCAGTCTTGAAAAATGGACAGATAATACTCGAAAAAGTTTAATGAACGGAGCATCATTCTGGTCTTACGTAGATGTTACAGCAAACTATCCGGAGTCATATTGGGCTTGTGTAAATCAAAAAACATTTGAAGGAAGCCCTAATGTGAAATCTACATATAATATTGTTCCGTCAACATTAAAACGTACAGGACGCACCGGTAACTGTGCCCTGATTCGTACAGTGGGCTGGGATAATGGTTCCGGAAACTCAGGAATAAACCTCAAGCATGTTGCTGCCGGAAAACTATTTATGGGAACATATAGTTTTGACCATAACAATAATAAAGATACCTATAACTACGGACAGCCATTCACCTCCCGACCCGCATGCGTCAAATTTTGGTATAAATATCTACCAAACGGAAGTGATAATTTCAAAGCATGGGTCGTCGTCGAGAGTAGGACAAACGGTGAAATCATCCGTTTAGGAGCAGGAGAAATAACTGGAGGAGAGACGACCGAATTCACAGAAAATACAATACCGATTACATATACTAACACCAGCTTAAAAGCTACACATATGTATATAGCATTTTCCTCTTCAGCAGCTTGTTCTGATGAAGAAGGGACAGAAACATCAAATCTCAAAAGCCTTGTCGAGAATGGAGAAATCGACGGTTACACTCATTACGAAGGAAGTAATTTATATATCGATGACATATCCTTAACATATTAAGATTCTTACAACATAGAAAATATAGTATTATGAGAAAAATATATATAATTACATTGGTTATTTTTGCCGGGCTATTTTTAACGACATCTTGTGACAGAGAAAAACTCGACTATGAGCTTACATCGTCTTCTATCGGAAATAGCTCAAGCAATGAACAAGACGGACCTACTGGGCGACTTTCAAAACCTCAATTGACAACTACACGTTCCATAAATACTGATGAATATCTTATTGGCATCTATAAAGAAAACGGGGACCAAGTTGAATTACTAAAATACAATGAAATAAGTGAAGATGGTATTGTCTTAAAGGTGGGGAATTACAAACTGACGGCCAGTTCACACAATGTACAACCGGCAGAATGGGATAAACCATGGTATTATGGAGAATCAGATTTTACTATTGAAGAAAATAAAATTACAGAAAATGTCGGTGTGACATGTAAACTGAAAAATTTAGAAGTAAAAATAGAATTCGAAGATAAGCTTCTTGCCTTAATGGACGACAATTACAAAGTAACGGTTGAGATAGGCAAAGGTTCCTTAACATATACCAAGACACAAAAAGACCAAAATATAGCCGGTTATTTCTATGCTGAACCAGACCAAGATGACAACATCTTCTATGCAGCTTACTTTAATGGACTTGTTGATGGTATAGCTACGCTACAAACGGCAAATGGCAAGGTATCGAAAGATACTCAAACATTAACCATCACATTTAAACTCAAATCTACAAATCCTGACGGAAATTTAGAAAATGGCACTCTCAATCCATCTATAGACTTAGATGCCACAGCTATAATTGTAGACAAAAATTTTAACATCACTATAGAAGAAGATCTCATTGAAGAAGATCCAGTGAATCCTCCCTCTGGAGGAGAAAATGACATGAGCATCAGTGGCAAAGATTTTAACGGAAAGACCTTTGACATTAAGAATCCGATTACTCTTCCAACAAATATACCAGAGGAGGGCATACCTGTCATCGTAAAAATAAATGCTGCCAGCGGAATCAAAGAACTGAACGTAGATATCGTATCTGAAAAATTGGCTCCAGTCCTTCCCGGAGTGGGTTTAACAGATCATTTAGATTTGGTAAATCCAGGAGAATTCGAAACTGCAATCAAAGGCTTAGGATTTCCTGTTAAAGAAGATGTTATAAATAAAACCGAACTAGACTTCAATATTACACAATTTACCCCATTATTAGGTATATACGGAGCTGGAACTCATCAATTTGTCATAAACCTTACTGATAACAATGACAAATCTATAACAGAGACATTGATTATAATTACTCAATAATGAAAAAGAAAATCATATATAAAATCTTATGTTCATGTGTAATACTATTGGTATACGCTTGTACACAAGACATATCTTTATCAGAAGGAGAAGGAATTCTTAAATTAGGAATTCGAGTCGATGATGCCGTCAAAATGGTGCCTATACAATTAGGTCGCTCAACTACACGAGGAGCACTCACCAAAGCATCACTTGAAGAAAGTTGCAAAATATATATCCGAAATTCCAAAGGCCTTATCCGAAAGTATGAAGGAATGTCAAATGTACCATCAGAACTACATTTGACGAGTGATAGTTACAAGGTAATTGTAACAGCGGGAGACTCTGTAAATGCATCGTTCGATACACCTTATTATAAAGGAAGCGAAACTTTCACAGTAAAAGGAGGCCAATCTACAGAAGCGAATGTTATATGCAGTCTGGCAAATACTTTGGTATCTGTAACATACGATAATAATATCGCAACACTTCTTGACCCGGAAAGTTGTGTTGTCACCGTATGGTCGTCAGTCGGAGAATTGGCATTCGATTTCTCTAAACAAGATAACGCCGGTTATTTTATGATGCCTGCCGGAGAGACAGAATTACAGTACAAGTTAACGGCTAAAGATATTAATAACAACTCATTTGAATATACAGGAACCATAACAGACGTAAAACCTTGCTATAAATATAAACTAACCTTTGCAAATAATGGTGAAGATTATCAGGAAGGTGGAGCATTTATCAAAATTACAATAGACGAAAGCCGCATTGAAGTAAATGAAGATGTTTATATACGACAACGGCCTGATATAACAGGCTATGAATTTGATATCACCCAACCCATATATCAGGAAATCGGAGAAGGTATTGCAAGGACAGTATTTATTAATACTACATCAGAACTCAAAAGCGCAGTACTATCCAGTGAACAATTTGCTCAACTAAATATCTTTCCATCATCATTCGATTTTATGGCAATGTCTGAAGGAGAAAAAACAAATCTTGAAAATCTGGGTATCAGCTACGAATACATTTACAATGTAGAAAAAGAAGAATCGTTATTGAAAGTAAAATTTGCAGAATCCCTCATGCAGCCCCTGCCTGAAGGAGAATATATATTTACCTTCTCAGCCACCGATATTGCTGAAAAAAGTAGGACTCAAGACTTCAGGCTAATAGTATCCAATGCAACAGTATTGACCGAAGAAATAAATCCCGTTACCGTCTGGACCAACAGAGCCCGTTTAGAAGGTAAAAAGATAAAAGCTACTCAAGCCGAATTAGGATTCCGATATCGCAAATCAGGAACGACTGACGAATGGACTACAGTCCCAGCTATAGACTCAGGAGATACTTTTTATGCTGATATCACAGATTTAACACCAAATACGACTTATGAAGTAGTTGCAACAGATGGCCAACAAGCATCATCAGTAACCAGCACATTTACTACCGAAAATATAACCCAATTACCTAACAACAGTTTTGAAAACTGGCATCAAAGTGGTAAAATATGGCTGATTTACGGAGAAAATGAGAGCATGTTTTGGGATAGCGGAAACCACGGATCTTCTACATTAGGGGTAAATGTTACCAATTACGATGAGTCGACCCAAGTAAATGGAAATCGTTCTGTAAAGTTATCTTCCCAGTTTGTAGGAATATTGGGTATAGGTAAGTTTGCTGCAGGAAACCTATTTGCGGGAGAATATGTGGATACAGACGGTACTGATGGTATTCTGGATTTTGGACGCCCGTTTACTGATCGTCCAGCAACTCTTACCGGATATTATAAATACAATCAAGGAACTATCGATTACGTAGGCTCCGGAACCCCAGAAGGAATTACATCAGGAACTCCGGATATCGGATGTATATATATTGCTATTGGAGATTGGGATACTCCAGTTCGTATCAAGACTAAAGATAAAACATTATTTGATCCGAACGATGAGCACATCATTGCTTATGGAGAACTAAATCTGACTCAAGGACAAACCGATTGGAAAGACTTTTCTATAAAGTTAGAATACCGGTCGGAAGAACGTAAGCCCAAATACATTATTGTAGTAGCCAGTGCAAGTAAATATGGTGATTATTTTACAGGAAGTACTACAAGTACATTATGGTTAGACGATTTTAATCTCTCTTATGAATAGAAAAATAAACAAAAAAATATGGACACTTATTTTATTCGGAATAAGTGTATTATCAGTATACGCAGGAGACTTTGACCGAGGAATAAAGCAACATACTTTTGTCCCTAAAGGTCAGTGGATTGTAGGAAGTTCTATATCTTACTCCCAGTATGACGATAAAAATTATAAATTTTTAGTTATTGACGGGTTTGATGCCAGTGGTTATTCTTTCAAAATAAGCCCAGTCTTATGCTATGCATTCAAAGATAATTTGGCAGCGGGAGGACGAGCTATGTATCAACGCACACTAACAAAAATAGACCGTCTCGATATAGGTATCAATGATGATATGAATATCAATACGAAAGATATTTACAAGTTAAGCCATTCTTATTCAGGAATGGCTATTCTGCGTTACTACATAAGTTTGGGAAGTTCTGCCCGTTTTGGCCTTTTCAACGAAGCACAGCTCAGTATTGGAGGCAGCCAATCGAAGTACGTAAACGGAAAAGGTGAATCTGTATCAGGAACATTCTCTTCATCTACTGACCTACAATTTGGAATGGCACCGGGACTTGTTGCATTTGTCAATAATTATACAACAGTAGAAGTCAGTATCGGAGTATTAGGACTAAATTACAGTAAAACCCGACAAACAACGGACCAAATTTATAATGGCGATTACTCGTCAAGTTCAGCAAATTTTAAAATAAACTTATTCTCAATTGGATTAGGTATAGCTTTTTACCTCTAAACGAAACAAAATTGAAAATGATAAATAAGCATATTTTCACACTATTGTTCCTCTGTTATGCCCCGATATCCCTCCTTGCCCAATCGGAAGAGATAAAAAACAATACAATTTTTACCAACCATACCATAACAGACGATACAACCTACAACAATATAAAAACATTGCCTCTCGGCCGTAAAACATTCTTTACCAGCCGAGCAGTAGGGCGTTTTAACCGAGGAATCACCAATTATTTATTTATCCCTAAAAAGCAATGGATGGGAGGTATGTCTGCTTCATATGCTAATTTTGACAGTAAAGACAGCCGGATGTTGCTTTCCTTATTAAAAGATTTTGATTTCTATGGATACACTGTAAAAATCAACCCTTTTATAGGATATTTTTTCAAAGACAATCAATGTGTCGGTGCTAAATTAGGCTATACCCGAACAATGGGACGATTAGGCAATCTCAATCTTAATATTGAAGACCTGGACTTGTCAATGAAAGATATGTATCTAATGGAAGATATTTTCAGCGGTACTATATTTCATCGTTCTTATGTCGGGCTCGACACACACATGCGTTTTGCAGTATTCAACGAAACATCCCTGTCGGTCGGACACGGCAGCACTCGTTTCACCCGAGGAAAAGATGGCGAAGAAAGTCGAAAAGATACCCGTACAACAATTACCGAAGTACAATTGGGTCTAAACCCCGGATTATCTGTATTTATCATGAACAATGTCAGTACAGAAGTGTCATTTGGAGTGCTCGGGCTCAAATATCGCAATGAGAAACAGAAAACAAACCAAGAAGAAACAGGTTCCCATACATCCAGCGGAGCCAATTTCAAGATTAATCTATTCAATATCAATATTGGAATAACTATACATATATAATACAGTTATGAATCGATTCTTAACTTTTCATATATCGCTCCATTTTGTCGCATTAGGCTCATTACTACTCATTTTCATAGGGTTGAGCTCATGCCTTAATAACGACATTCCCTATCCCCGCATCCAAGCCGGATTTGCAACATTCACTGTTGACGGCCAGATTGGAGAGTCAATTATAGACAACGATAAACGTACCGTAACCGTCGAACTTAACGAAAAAACTGATATTAACAAAGTTGCTATAAAACAAGTGACACTTACTCCTGACAATGCACAAGCTTCAACCCCTTTAAAAGGAGAAATTGATTTAAGCAAACCTTTGGATGTTGTTATATCGCTATATCAAGATTACGAATGGACAATCATCGGAAAACAAAATATAGAATATATATTTACTGTAGAAGGTCAAATTGGTAATGCATATATAGATCCAATAAACCAAAAAGCCGTAGCTTATATTGGTACCACTGGGGATTTGACAAAAGTAAAAATTATAGACTTAAAATTAGGTCCCATTGACATCACTAATATGACACCCAATTTAAAAGACCAATATTGCGATTTTTCTACCGGTTCCATAAGTGTCAATGTAACTTACCATAACCAAACTTTAGAATGGAAACTTTTTGTATTTCAAAGAGAAAGCAATGTTACCACAAATGAAGCGATTGCATGGGTGAATGTTGCCTGGTTATCCGGAGAAGGAATAGAAGGTCAAGAAAATGGATTCCAATGGCGAGAAGCTTCTGCAACTGACTGGCAAGGTTCAATACCGTCAGAGACTACAAGCAGCACTTTATCGGCAAGATTGTCAGGATTAAAAGCTGAAACAGCTTATATATACCGAGCTTATTCAGGAGAAGAGTATGGGGAAGAAATCATGTTTACTACAGGTAAAGCTATCCCTCTTGAAAATGGCTCATTCGAATACTGGCAGAAACCTAAAAAGATATGGTTGGTCTATGGAGAAGGACAGGAAATGTATTGGGATAGTGGGAATCACGGCTCATCAACATTAAATAAAAATGTGACTGAACCGACAGAAGAAACATATAATGGTACAGGAAAAGCAGCACAACTAAAATCTCAATTTGTAGGATTATTTGGCTTAGGTAAATTTGCTGCAGGAAATCTATTTGCAGGAGAATATATGGAAACTGTAGGACTTGACGGCATACTGTCTTTTGGTCGTCCTTTCTCTTCATATCCTACTAAACTTAAAGGATATTATAGCTATACAACAGCAGCTATAGATAATAATAGCAATGGATATGAAGAATTTTCCTATTTGTTAGGGAAACCGGATACGTGCTTTATATATATAGCTTTAGGAGACTGGGACGAACCCGTTACCATCCAGACCAGCACAGACAAAACTAAACGTAAACTTTTCAACAAAAAAGATCCTCATATTATTGCCTATGCAGAATTAAGCCAAGGCAGTAATACAAATGGCTATCAACCATTTGAATTAGAACTGGATTACTCTTGGAATTGTACTAATGGGAACAACAATAGAAACAGAAAGCCTAAGTATCTCGTTATTGTTTGTTCTGCCAGTAAATATGGGGACTACTTTACTGGGGCTGATGGAGCAACACTTTTACTTGATAATTTCGAACTGGAATATGATTATTGAAATTAACTATAGATATACTACAGATTTATAAGTCTGTGGTATATTTATTTTTATAAACTTTCTATCCCCAAGAAGATTATCGTTATTTATACTATTTTCATCTAAGCAAAACTTTCTTAACAAATATCAAATATATCCTGAATATCAAATATCTTGGGTATAAAGTTTCTATTTAGAATAGTCATCTATAAATATAAAATAGTAGGAGAAACGAGAAAGACGAGTTTTCAGATTTAAACAAATGTCCCCAATACTCCATAAAAACAAAAAATCAGTTATTTACGCAATTTGTAAATAACTGATTTTCAGGAGCGGTAAGCGAGACTCGAACTCGTGACCCTCAGCTTGGGAAGCTGATGCTCTACCAACTGAGCTACTACCGCATGATACCATCTAATGGTAGAACATTACCAAATGATAGGACAAAGATAATTATAAAAATTTTTTCTGCAATAAGAAGTCGTTTAAATTTTACAGAAATATTGCTGCAAGTAAATTATTCAATAACCCCAATAGCCTTTCAACCAAATCTTATTGCCCTTTCATTTAATGTACTATCCCTATTTTCCAATTTACAAAAACATAAAAACTATCTTTTACCTTAAATTTCACTACATTTGTATTTTCAAATCAATATTTTCAGAAAAAACGACATAATAAACATTAAATAAAATATGGAAAATAAATTTCATCCTGAAACCATCTGTATTCAAGGAGGTTGGAATCCACAAAAAGGAGAGCCTCGTGTTTTACCTATCTATCAAAGTACAACGTTCAAATACGAAACAAGCGAACAAATGGCCCGCTTATTTGATTTAGAGGATAACGGTTATTTTTACACTCGCCTCCAAAATCCTACATGCGATGCTGTTGCAGCTAAAATAGCAGCACTTGAAGGTGGGGTTGCCGGGATGCTCACTTCTTCGGGACAGGCTGCTAATTTTTATGCTATTTTCAATATATGTTCGGCTGGTGACCACTTTATAAGTTCTTCTACCATTTATGGCGGTACTTTCAATTTATTTGGCGTAACAATGAAAAAGCTCGGTATTGAGGTCACCTTTATTGATCCAGATGCTTCTGAAGAAGAAATATCTGCCGCTTTCAAACCCAACACAAAAGTATTATTCGGAGAGACAATTTCCAATCCCGGTCTTACTGTCCTTGATATCGAAAAATTTGCCCGTATAGCTCATAATCATGGAGTTCCCCTTATCGTAGACAATACATTTGCAACCCCTATTAATTGTCGCCCATTTGAATGGGGGGCAGATATTGTCACTCACTCGACAACTAAATATATGGATGGCCATGCCACATCTGTAGGAGGTGCCATAGTAGACAGCGGCAACTTTGACTGGAATGCCCATGCCAGCAAATTTCCTGGTCTTACAGAACCTGACGATTCTTACCATGGCCTTACATATACAAAAAAATTTGGGAAATTAGCCTTTATTACCAAAGCAACAGCTCAAGTCATGCGAGATCTTGGCTCTTCTCAATCTCCACAAAACGCATTTCTCTTAAATTTAGGACTTGAGACTCTTCATCTCAGAATGCCACGTCATTGCGAAAATGCTCAAAAAGTAGCAGAATATTTACAATCGAATCCTAAAGTAGCCTGGGTAAACTACTGTGGATTAGAAAATAATAAATATTATACCCTTGCAAAAAAATATATGCCTAACGGTTCATGTGGAGTCATATCATTTGGATTAAAAGGAGGACGAGACATTGCAATCCGTTTTATGGATAACTTAAAATTAGCATCTATCGTAACTCATGTCGCTGATGCCCGTACATCAGTTCTACATCCAGCCAGCCATACTCACCGGCAACTCTCTGATAAACAATTAATCGAAGCTGGAGTAGCACCAGATTTAATTCGCTTTTCTGTAGGTATCGAGAATGCTGATGATATTATTGCCGACATAAAACAAGCTTTAGATAAAGCTATATAATCATCAAATCAACCTTTACAAAACAAATATGGCGAATAAAATTTTATTCGCCATATTTGTTTTAATTAATTGGAGGTAAATCTATTGTCTCATGATTTTCATCCCATTGATCTACGTCGAATCCTCCAGAAGAACTTTCTTCTGAAAAAATCTCATTCAAAGACAGACTTAAGGTCAATTTTTCATTAGCAATAAATGCTTTCGACAAATTTTGCTTAAATATCTTTACTGCCCCATTTTTTAAAGTAATAAATATCTGCAATAATGGAGAGTCAGAAGATGGCAACAACATTGCCGTAGCATTACTGTATTGCATTTTGTCCGATGACAAAGAAAGATTTATACCCACTGTTTTTGTCGGATTTACCGGCTCTGCAGTATAAAAATTCATTTTCTCTGAAATTCCTCCAACGTGAACTGTCACATCCTTTATTATATCATCATCAAAAGGTTTCCCATCTTTATTTGTCAAAATAATCTTTACTCCAGCGACCTTTCTTTGTAATGAAGCGGATAAACGCTCATTTCCTATCTCCACCGGATTTACAGCATATACATAATCATAAATCGGATAATACAAGGTATCAAGAGAGGGCTTCCACAAACCTATATATTGTTGCGATAAATTACTCCCTATAGAAAGCGGCGCATCTGAAGCTGCTACATTATTATACGTCGGTTCAGAAGACTGGACTTTTCCCCAATATAATATATTATAAGTTCCAATAGGTAAAATAACAGGCAACCCCATCTCTGGTTTTACCTCTCCATCAGAAATAATATATGTTCCATTAATAACTACTTGCCGTCCGCTCCTATAATTTCCATAATACGTAGATGTATTCTGTAAACAAGGATATACTTCTAAAAGCCCTGTAAAAGCTATACTACTTGAAGCCATTCTGGCACTTAACTCCGGTGTTACTAAATCTTTCTCTTCAGAAGCAGCAGGAGAGTAATGTTCATCATCGATACAAGATACAAATATTATCGTCAATAACCAAAATCCTAAAAACTTTCTCATATTGCATATTTTTATATATTTATTAAACATCTCATTAATTAATAAAGTTTTTACTATTACTTTTTTTAGTACATTCTCAAAATTGTCCCATACATGTTAAACAATTGTAATACCCAACTGTTTATTCAATACAACATTATTTATATATAAACAAATGATCGGACTATTCAATGATTGTTTTCCTCCTATCATGGATGGAGTTTCTCTGACCGTACAAAACTATGCGTACTGGTTACAAAAGAAAACAGGAAGCGTTTGCGTTGTAACCCCAAAATCTCCAGGAATAACCAACAGAGAAAGTTATCCTATATTCAGATACTCTTCTATTCCTATCCCCATGAGAAAGCCTTATAGATTAGGATTTCCCCGAATTGACTTTCCTTTCCATAATCGTATACATCGGCTTTCATTCTCATTAGTCCATGCCCATTGTCCTTTTTCTTCAGGGAACTTAGCCATGCGGATAGCTAAAAATAAGAAAATACCTATAGTTGCAACTTTTCACTCCAAATATAAAGCCGACTTTGAAAGAGTCATCAAAAATAAATCTTTAGTTAATTGGCTACTTAAAAATGTTATTGACTTTTATGAATCAGCTGATGAAGTGTGGATACCCCAAGCTGCTGTAGAAGAAACTCTACGCGAATACGGATACAAAGGAAAAGTAGAAATTGTCGACAATGGTAACGATTTCTCTGATATACAAGATATAAATAAAAAGAGACTAACCATGAGACATTCATTGGGAATAAAAGAAAACGAATTTATGTTTCTCTTTGTTGGCCAGCATATCTTAGAAAAAAATCTGATTTTTTTGATTCAATCTCTCAATCTAATCAGAGAATATCCATTCCGAATGTTTTTCATCGGTTCGGGGTATGCTCAGAAAGAAATACAATCGAAAGTTGTGGATTTAGGGTTGTCTCACAAAATAACATTCTTAGGAACAATTACTGACAGAGAGCAATTGAGTCATTATTACGCAGCAGCCGACCTTTTCCTCTTTCCATCATTATATGACAACGCTCCTCTCGTAGTTCGAGAAGCAGCTGCTCTTCACACACCTTCTTTATTGATACAGGATGCAACATCTGCTGAAATTATAAACGATTCTATAAATGGATTCCTTGCGAAAAACAGTCCAAAAGAATTTGCATATAAAATAATAGATATTATACAAAAGCCCCCAATTATGTATCAAGTAGGACAACAGGCATCACACACCATTGCCCGATCATGGGAAGATGTTGTAGAAGAAGTAGCCGATCGATATCAAAATATAATACATAGATACTATACTAAAACGACGTTATCAACTTTCGATTTGAACAGAGCATAAATAACCCAAATAGTGTCAAACAAAATAAAAAAATATAACACTGGATATATCCTTTTACCTGTCATTATCGGATTATCAGTCATCACTATAATGTTTTATCGTGAATTTAATCCAGCTTTATTAAAAGACATTAAATTTACATGGCAAACTGCATTTTATATCCTTCTGGCAATATTTTTCATGTTTAGCCGTGACGTAGGATTAATATGGAGATATAGATATATTACAGATAAACAACTTAGTTGGAAACAAGCATTTAATGTAAATGTATTATGTGAGTTTACGTCAGCTGTTACTCCATCTTCCGTCGGGGGCAGCAGCTTAATTGTATGGTTTCTGAACCGAGAAGGGATCGAAGCAGGAAGGAGTACAGCCCTTATGATAACTTGCCTCTTTCTTGATGAATTATTCTTAGTTATTGCTACTTTATTAATATTGCTTTTATTCCCCTTCAATATTCTTTTCAGTAATACCACTATTATTACTTCAAGTGCTAAAATTCTATTTTTCATTATCTACTCAGCCATCGCCTTATGGACCTTAATGTTATATATAGCTCTTTTTCATAAACCCCACTGGATAGGCAATCTTCTTCGAAAATTATTCTCTCTAAGATTCCTAAAAAAATGGTGTATCCCTATATACAATTTGGCCGATAATTTAGAAAACAGTTCTCATGAAATCAGTAAACGCCCCATCTCTTTTTGGAATAAAGCATTTATTCTGACCATATTTTCATGGGTATCCAGATACTTGGTAGTAGTTGCACTATTATTGGCATTTAACTCTTCCGGCAATTACTTTTTAGCTTTTGCTCGGCAATTTGTTTTATGGATACTCATGGGCATCAGCCCTACTCCTGGAGGTAGCGGACTAAGCGAATTCATGTTTAAAGAATACTACTCTGACTTCTTTACAGTAACAGGCATGGCGCTTGTTGTTGCTTTTATCTGGCGTATTATCACTTATTATATGTATCTTCTTTTAGGAACAATTATCGTTCCCGGATGGCTCAAAAGCACATCAAAAATTGATAAAGACTCAGCTATTAAATAAAAAAGGTGAATACTTTCAATACTCACCTTTCTTACATTTTTCCTTATATTCCTAAATAATAATCTTCTTTCGAATTATTTCTTTAGATAAATTACACTGAACGACATATGTTCCCTTCGGTAAATCCAGCGAATGAGCAGTATGACCTTTCTGGTTATTATTCATCCAAATAATCTGACCATGGGAATTAAACAATCGAACTGTAGAATCAGAATCTGCAACTATATGTAATGTCCCATTATTATACCAAATAGATTTTGAATCAGCTATTTTTTCTGAAAATATCGCAGATGGAGTATTTTCTCCATCCTTTTTTGCTTCCACTAAATTATCTGTCGTTGTTAATTTTACACCATACAATGACAATCTTCCATCACTAAATTTCACCGTTATCTTTTGTTTTCCATCTGTACAATTACGAGGTATCGGATAATATCGCTGTGCAAAGTCAAGTCGTGCTAAGCGAGTAATGCTGCCAACAGAAGCTATCTCTGTCCCATCTACATAGATTTTAAAATTGCCATAACCATCAGGCTCATCTCCAAAATAAGTCAATTGCAAATAATATTGTTTGTCTTGAGGTAATTCTTCGGGCAACAAGTTCAATGTATAGGAAATAAAACCAGCAGCTGAAGCATCCCGAAAGCGATTATAGGTCGGTCCCCAAAAAGAAAAATCAGCAGTACCCGTATTCGAACCCGACGAAGTCACATTATGTTCCATTTCACTCTCTGTAACTCCAGTCAGTACATAGTCAGGAACCAATTCTCTACTTTTTTCTATATCTACATCATCTCCTACTTTCCAATATACCGAATAGCGTCGATGATGAATATCATAAAAAGGTTGCAAAGTATAATTATGAGCTAAACCTTTTGTTGTAAAAGTCAATCCTTCTCCCCGTTCAATCCATTTATCCAACTGAGAACGAGATGCTTTTAAATCTAAAAAATAGGCCTCCGGTGCAGGATTAGCAATCGTTTCAGAGGGAACAGATCCTCCAACATCCAATTGCCCCACTTCTCCCATATCTCCGGCCAATAGTACAGGTCCATAAAACAATGCAGAAACATTTACATCATCAGGAATATCTTCTAAACGAAGACGACAAGGTAAAGTTATTTCTATTTCTGTACCAGCACTCCAACTGCCATCGATAGATGCTAATTGTCCAGGCTTTGCTAAAACTTTCTGCTGCGAACCATTTACTTTTATCTGTAAACTCCCTTCTTCAGCCCACGACGGATAATGGAAAGACAACTTTCCATTAAAAGATTCGTTTTCTGTTACTTTCAATTTTATTATATCTGATTCAGGAAATGTGGTCTCCATCGATAATTTCAAGCCTTTTTCTTTCCAAGAAAGAGTAGATGGAATGTATAGATTTACCATCAGCTCATCATCTTTATGAAAATAAATCGCATCTACATACTTTACATGGCTTTCCATTCCTGTACCAACACAACACCAAAAACTATTATAAAGATTATCATACATACGGAATGTTCCAGCTTTCAAACTGGTATAATAACAGACTCCTGCATCACTGTGTGTCGATAAAGTTGCCAAAATATGATTATATAAGGTTCTTTCATAATAATCCATATAGTCTGCACTCCCCTCTTGACAAAATAATTCTTTGGCCAATTTCAACATATTGTAACTGCTGCAGGTTTCTGGTCCCCGCATTCCCAAACGATAAGACAACAGGTTAGGGGTACCAAACCTTTCATTATTACCATTACCTCCATTACAAAGGGTATGGTGATCATGTACAATATGGAAAAAATTATGAGCAGTCAGTCGGTTAGTCTCATTTCCTGTCATACGATAATACACTGCTGATCCTAAAGCCATCGGTATATGGAAATTAGAATGACGACCCGATAAATCATCTCGATTATTACTCATAGCATCAAGAAAATTTTTTCTCAGAAAACGAGTAGCTCCATCTAAATATTTTTGCTTTCCACTTAAAGTGTATGCATCGGTCAAAACCTCAACCATACCTCCGTGTTCTGTTTCCAATATCTTTTGCATATTGGTTTCATCAAAATTTTGAATCCAACCTAATACCCAATCACATAATTTCAGAAAAGAAATTCTCGCTTTTTCATTTCCTGTATATATATAAGCATCTCTTAAGCAAGCAAATACTTTATGATGTCCATAAAGAAAAATACCTTGACCATTCATATCCCACGGATGACCATTCTCATCCCACTTTCCAAGCTCTACATTTTTAGCTTTCGCTACTTTATCAAAACTCCAGGTGGTACCATCTGCAAACGAAAACAAACCATCTCCCATTACATCCTGACAATCAGCCATAATATCTACACATTGATTAGCCCGTTCCAACATCTCTGTATCACCAGTAGCTGCATAAGCCATAGAAACAGCCGAAAGGTAATGAGCGAATGAATTCCCATAACCACCCTCTTCCCAGCCGCCATAACATTGATATGAATTATCTCCCTTATTGTATTTTAATGTATTAGCAAAAAGACGATTTACCTCCAAAGATCTAAGGTAGGCCATCTCTTTATCCATAGCTTGTTTTACCCGGCTATCTGTCAATCGTACTTGAGAATAAGGAAACGAGGTCCATTTATTAGGTATCACATCTTCTATTGGCGTACCAAAATCAGCAGAAGCAGATGAATAGAAAAGATCAGCTTGTCGAGTCGTCTTCCCCGCAATAGTATTTCCTAAAGTACCAAGAGCTAAAATATCAGGTTTTCCATCACCATCAAAATTCCCAGTCAAATAACATCCTTTCAAAATAGGTGATAGTGTAAATATATCAGGATTATAGCCTTTAGGGGTAGATTTTACTTGAGATGCAAAATTACGATTTCCATCTCCCAGCAAAATATAAGCCTTTGCTGTATAATCTCCTTTCTCATCTTCACTATTTACTTTATAATTACAACCGGAATACAATACATCCAAATTCCCATCATTATTAAAATCCGCTACAGCAACAGCTGCGGCATCAACTCCTTCAAATTTATTTTCAGAGGTTTCTTCAAACTCACCATCACCCTTTCCATAAAAAAATGCAACAGAATTCTTTCCTGTCATACCATCCGTATCGAAAGCAACAATATCCACATTGCCATCTTTATCAAAATCACCTGTTGCTATTCTGGGGGAACGCTTAAATGAATATCGAGAAGAAACCTTCGTGGCCGTAAAGCTATTATTACCACTATTGAGATATACCATCAAACCATTCTGTTGATCGACAGACAAAATATCATCTATACCATCGTTATTCACATCACATACCACGGCTTTGCCATCTACCGTTCCTTTCAATCCTGCAACTTCCGTAGACAAAGTAAAAGTATTATTTCCATCATTCAAATAGGCATAAACCTTTTTACCCCCACCAAACTGAACAATATCCGGAGCTCCATCTTTATTTAAATCAATAAATAGAATATCCCCTTTATATAGACCATAATCAAGCTCCTGCAATTTAGTAAATTTCACTCGAGAAGAAGTTACATATTGCAGCAATCCAACCATTGCTTTTGAATTAGATGCTGTTGCCGGAGAAGTCGTTCCACCTTGCAATGCAACTAAATATTTCTTCGAATCCACACGAGTTGCAGTAATACTTCCATTCGCCAATCCCGAAGATACTCCACTCATAGATAATACATTTCGGGTAAAAGACTTTCCTTCATTATTTGCCAATAATGTAATATAATTGCGAGAATCTTCTTCATAATTCGGCCCCATTATTAATATGTCAGATAAACCGTCTTCATTAAAATCCCCTACATAAGCAGCACCATTCACAGGATTTGCTTGCAAAGCCTCCATATTAATACCAGAATTAGGATATTCAGTGAACAATGGATCACATATCCGCTGCGCCGACAGAGAAAAACCTACTCCTCCTGCTATCAAAATTACTATTATATTTTTTTTCATCCGATTTCTTATTATTTCACCAATTCGGCTTTATTAATACAAAATTTAAGCAAATCTACTATATCTCTATCCCGTTCCAAGTCAGGATTATGTTCCTGTATATAGGCTTCTATATCAGATTTATATTTACGAAAAGCTCTTTCTATTTGTTTTCGGGTAGATACATTTATATACTCATCGTTACGCCAAATAAAATATTGATCATCGGCCTTCGCATCCATCTCATTCCCAACCGATAAATCGGTTGACATCCCCGAAGTATAAATTCCCGAAACATTAGTAATTGCTGTTGTTCCCGATTTACCTCCATATGCCGTATTTTTCCCCTGGGAAACCAATGTTGATCGTCTACATACATAAATAGGTGAAGATTCGGTCATAATAACCTGATAAAACATATCTCCTTTAATCGGAACAAACTTCAAACTATCAATCATTATAGAACGAATCATATCCGGTTGGCCTATAATCAATGCTTTCCCATCTTGTACAAAAAACATTTGTTGATCTATTGTATTATAATTCAGTAAAGCTTGATTCATTCCTCCATTTTTAAACAAAATTTCTCCTTTACGAAAATCTGGAAAAAGAAAACCATTTTTCCGAAGGGTTTGTGCACTGACAAATACACTACAATATGTCAATAGGAAAATAATTATAATTCGTGTTTTCATAAATATCATTTTATTAAATAATTAATTACCTTACACGTATATTAGATGAAAATGGGAATAAACTATGGTATATAAGATGATTATCTCAAATGAATAAAGGGGAAAAGGGACAGCATCCCCTCCCCCTCTTATCTAATTTGGAGAATAAATGTAATAATGTGCTTATTTAATTATCACTTTCTGTGTCTTAACACCGTCTGCAGTAGTTACTTTCAAAATATAAATACCTTGAGCATCTATAGAGAAATTCTCCATATTTGAAACAAGCATATTCTCTGCAATTTTCTGCCCACCAATGCTATACACAGCACAAGAGCCATTAGCTGCACCTATTACTGTTATTTGATTTCCAGCCACACACACAGATACTTTATCATTTGCTAATGTATTCTCTACTCCTGTACCTGTACCTTCAGATACATTTAAGAATAACTGTACACCTGGATTTTTAGCATAATAATTTGTACCGGCAGTGATAACATCAGTTTTACCATCCCCATTAAAATCTCCTGTCAAATAACGTCCAAAGTTTCCACGTCTGCACATCGCATTCAATCCTGTAGCAGTAATATCTTTTTGGTCAAAACCTCCTTTTCCGTTACCATAGAAAATATATGTATAACAACCCCAAGTAGACCCAGAACTAACATTATTTTCTGCACCCATAATAAAGTCCATATTGCCATCTCCATTGAAATCTCCCACAGCATAATCAGGACGTTGTCCACCTACAAATGAAACAGTCTCTCCCTTTCCATTCGTATTCTGAATTTCGGTAAATGTATCATCTCCATTATTCTGGAAAAGACGCATCATATATGACCAAGGTTCTGTTTCCAACACATGATTAAGTACAATATCTAACTTACCATCATTATTAAAATCAATTAATAACAACTGATGATTATCATCCTCAGAGTGAATAGTTCCACCCACAGCATCCTGATCATATTTGGCTACTTGTATTTCACGGAAAGTCCCGTCTCCATTATTCAGATATACGTAAGCAACTCCATCTGTTCCTTGAGTAGCAAAAGCTAAGTCCATCTTACCATCACCATTAATATCGGCTTTTGTAGTAAAGAGATTAGAAGCCTTTACAATACCGCTTTCATCCTGTAACATAAACCAGTCGTCCCCATCATTCAGATATAAATTGGCCTGATCTGTCCAATCTTGATTGCCGACCCAACCATTTTGAAAAATATCAGGATTACCATCACCGTCAGCATCGAACAGTAAAATAGCTCCCCGACCTGCTCCAAAATCAAGGTCATTTACCAATTCCATATTTGCAGTTGTCCCCTCAACTGTCAATTTATAGGTAGCAGCTGTAAACGGGTTAGTCCAGTTACCTGAATTTCCTCCCTGAATAGCAACTATCCATGAACCGTCAGCTTTTTTGTAGCAGTCGATTGCACCATTCCCGCCTTTAGTAAATTCCAAATTACTATAAGCTAAAACAGGATCTCCTGCAGACTGACATAAATATACTCTTAAAAAACTTTTTGTAGTTTCCCCTTCAGAATATAGACCAGTCAAAATAAAGTCATCTATACCATCTTCATTAAAATCACCAACACATCCTTTAACTCCAGGTTCACCAGGAAATGTCAAATCCCAGCTAAAACTGTTGTCTGTTAAAACACCACTCAGATCTGCGACTTCCGGAGCCGTCTGCTGAGCCATAGCATTTACTGAAAGTAAAGCACCAGTTAAAATAGGTAAAATTACTTTTTTCATGATAATTTAATTTTATAATTTATAAATAGATCAATTATTCTCCCGGACGAAATTTTTGGTATACTTCATCCGGTATATCAACACGATAGACATCGGAATAGAGATAATATCCCGATTGCTTTTTCAATAACATAGCTAACCGAACAAAAATGTATTTACGATAATTATTCTTAAAATAAGAATCACTATAATAAGACGACAAAGGGATGCTCAAGTTCATTGTTTCATCTAAACTGACTTTAGTCGTCGACTTTCTTAAATCCGACAATTTTCCAAAATAACGATTTACATTTGCCATTAAATATACAGTAGAAACCTCATAATCAGAGTTTAACTGCTCTACCTGAAAATCTGCAGTCACATTTTCACCATCGATACGTGCACTAACATTCTTGAATTTAAAAAATGGAGTTACCTGTATATCCATTTGCTTATTCCCTTTCAAAGTAAAACGAATAGTATCGGGACTTCCATCCTCTTTTTTATTTTCCCAACCTGTCCATTCCCAAAGATATTTCTGGCTAACCGGTATCATTTTATATTCTCCATTAAACAAACGAGCACTAAACTCACCATTCTGATTTACATGTACATAGATAGCAGTATGCTTATCATAACCATCCTGATACAGCTGGAACATAGACTCTTCCTGAGTTGGATTTTCATATATATGCAACGGTTCATTCCCCACTAACAAACGCCCCGTAAACATAGTCTCAGGCCCATCGTAATTATCGGTACTGCATGCACTAAAAAAGAATAAGCTAATAGCAATTGTTCCTAAACCTATAATCGATTGTACTTTCATAATTCAAAATTGTTTTTGTAAATACTAAACCCCGATTTTAATTCTGATATGGATTTTTCTCCAACTTCGGATTTTTAGTTAATTCATCATTTGTAAACGCCGAATAATAATTACCTACAGAGAATTTGCGAGGAGCATTAAACAATGGGGCTTTCGACGACTTCACAAATATGTATTTATTGTGATACTCAGAGCCCGGACGATATACTTTGTATGGAAATAAAGAACTGATAGTAGCCGTTTCAGTCGTGGCTAATCCGTCATACAATTTATCCGCTATACGCCAACGTTTTACATCAAAATATCGAAGCGATTCAAAAGCGAACTCTACCTGACGTTCATGACGAATATCCTCCATTGTTGGAGCTTCTATTTTATTAAGTCCTGCACGAGTCCTTACCTGATTAAAGTAGTCATATACTTTATCAGTTAGTCCCAATTCATAAGCTGCTTCCGCTGCATTAAGTAAAACTTCAGCATAACGATAACGGGGCCAAGATGCGGTAGACGAACCACCAACAGCAGCGGTAGACTCTTCCATAAACTTACGAACATAAAAACCTGTATGAGTAATATAATAATCTTTCGACGATGGGCCGTCACTTCCTGTGATTTGTATACCTTCATATAAATTTTTCGATGCATCACTGGCAGTAATATCCCCAACTCTCAAAGTATATTTTCCTGTACTTTCATTCCAAATAGCCAATCCAGCTTGTATGTCTAATTGTTTACTATTAAAAGTTGAGCCAGGCACCATTATAGTGGCGGCCATCCGAGGGTCTTTATTATTAAAAATATCACCAATATTATCATAATAAATATAGTCAGAATTAGCATCATCCTCATTTACACGAGTTTTCAATTTACCATCCCGATTATCAATAAATTCGAAAGCTTCTACCAGATTCAACCCCGGATTTACTTCAGCTCCACCTGTCGCAATAGAACGCTGAGAATAAGGGATATTAGCGGATGTCCAAGTATGAGTATTTCCTTCAGAACTATAATCCCTTGCAAAAATAATTTCAGGGTTATCATCCTTTTTCAGAAATAAATCAACAAAATTTTGAGTCAAATCTGAACTTTTCTGATATAACCCATATATAGGAGCTCCATTTACCTTCAACTCCATTAAATCCTCACAAGCATCCAAACATTTCTGATAATATTCATTTGCCCTTGAAGCAGGAATACCAACTGCACCACTTGCCAAAGTTACAGGTGTATCGCTCGAAGAATTATATTTTGCCAATGAACCCGCATACAACATTGCACGGGCTTTTATTGCTAAACAAGCTCCTTTTGTAGCGCGAGTTGTAGAGACTTTAGCATTACCTAAGTCAAAAACATTCATAACAGCATCCATCTCTTTGGCTATATAATCATACATAGCAGCTTCACTGGTTCGAGGTTCACAGAAATTTACCAAATCGTCTACAGTCATACTACTATCATAAGTATACAACTTCTCGATTAAAGGAACACCCCCCATACGTTTGACCATTTCAAAATAAACATATGCCCGAATGAAACGTGCTTCTGCCAAATAATAATCTACATGAGACTGGTCTACCGTGCTACTAACTTCTTTAGGTAAAGTTTCGATAAAATAATTAATATCACGAATCAAATTATAATCATAATAGTGCATAAAACTGAAGCTCATCACCAAGGTATTTGTTCCCATGGCATTGCCACCCCACATACCTTCATCAAAAGATGTCTGAAAATCTGTAGCAAAACACCCTGCATCAGGTAACCGCTGGTATAACCCAGCAAGATAACTGTTTATCGTCGTCTCTGACGAGAATACTTGCTCGTCATTCATTGTATCTTTTGGTTCACGAGTCAACCAATCATTACAAGAGGTAACCCCCAACAAAAGAATCAAACTAAATATATATAATGTTACTTTTTTCATAAGTCATTAATTTTTTAGAAGCTGACATTGATACCAAGAGTAAAAGCCTTGTGTGGTGGATATCCCATACCATTCCGTTCATCCATTTCTGGGTCAAGTCCCAAATGATGTAGATTATCAAGAGACAACAGATTGGTACCATTGAAATACACGCGACAATTTGTCAAATAAACTTTTTCTAACCATTTTTTTGGTAATGTATAGCCGATTTCTAAATTTTTTATACGGATATAGCGCATATTATACAACCAAAAATCGGACTGCCAATAAGCATTACTTAAGGAATGATGATTCGTCGTACGAACGGCAGGATAACGACCTTCTACCCATTCAGAATTAGGGTTAAACGGATCTACCCGATGCCAGCAATCATCTATCAAATATGCCGGCACATTACCATTCCCGCTACTGCTTTGGAAAGCCCATTTGACTTCATAATCCTGAAAATATGACATCATTCCTCCACCGGCCAAATCTATAGCTAAGTCGAAACCTCTCCAGCTACAGGCTAAATTTACACCAAAAGTAACATTCGGTAACAGTTGTTGACCATTGTTACCTACAGCATAGCCAATCGGACGCATATCATATTCATTAATCACGCCATCATTATTTAAATCCTTATACTTGAAATCACCTGGCAATAACGTTTGTAATTGAGATACTCCATCATATCCGCTTACCTGCATGATTTTATCATAATTATCAATTTCTTCCTGTGATTTAAAACGTCCTTCTACCTCATAAGCCCAGTTGATACCTGACCAGCGTTTATAAGTTTTATTCCGATACTCATCCCAAGAATTACCAAATGCTTGGCCATAAGTTTCACCATATTTTTGACGAGCAAATGTTGCATTCACTCCCACTGAATATGCAAAATCACCTACTTGGTCTGTCCATTTAACCATACCATCCATACCAATATGCATATCGGAATTCAAATTCTCAGATGGTAATGTCAATCCCATTTCTGTAGGCATTTTAGCACTGACATCTTCTCGAAGAGCAACTAATCCGTTACGACTTCTCTTAAACGCATCAACTTCCACCGACAGTTTATTATTAAAGAATCCCAAATCCAAACCGATATTGGCAATTGATGTATTGATCCATGATATATTGGTTACAGGCAAATTTTTTAATGTTGTACCTTTAATATAAGATGATGACGGGTCCGGGTTATAGGGATTCGGAGTAATCACCGCATTATTAGAATTATACGTCAGCCCTGTATACTGTTCATAACCATTCATCCCGAGTAAATTACCATCATCATCTCCCATTTCACCATAAGAAACACGCAGTTTCAAATTAGACATGACATTACTTATCTTCGAATTCTTGAAGAACGACTCTTCTGATATACGCCATGCTGCCGATACTGACGGGAAGAAACCCCATCTTTTATCTTTAGGGAATTTATTTGACGCATCGTAACGCCCAGAAGCTTCTACTATATAACGGTCATCATAAGTATAATTGACACGACCAATAAAACCGACAGTAGCTGTTTCCCAGAATGTTTCATCTATACCTGTACCATCTTTAGTCCCCACATCTTTCAATAAAGAAACATAGTTATTATCAACAGGAGCAAGGCTCGTCCAATGCCACTTTTCTTCCCGTTCGGTAGCCTCGGCCGCACCTACCGCATTAATTGCATGTTTTCCAAACTTATTATCATAATTGATGGTAAACCGAAACATATTTTCTTGCACACCTTTAAAATATTTAGTCAAGAAACTATCTTCATCGGTATTTTTAGCTACGATATACGCATCGTTTTCCCGATCATAAGTATATAAATTATAGCCCTTATGAAATTTTTCTCCCGTTTGTCCTGCATAATAATAAGAATAGGTTGCTTTAGCCGAAAGCCCCTTTACAGGAGTCGTATAAGTAATATCCCAATTGCCTTGAAATACCCGCCAAATATCGGTATGCTCACCCATAATATCTTTAGTTGCAGCAGCCGGATTGTACAAATAACTATTTTCATTATATGCCGGATAATTAGGATTATCATTAGCGTACGGACGTTCATACGAAGGATTCATCAACAAACCCCATCGCAATGTTTGATAGTTCATTTTACTATCCACATCATTTATATTCGTAGCCGGTTCACTTCGTTTCTCCAATCGACCGTTCATAGAAGCACTGACCTTAAACGAACGGTTAATAACGGCATCTGCATTTAATTGAAAATTTTTACGATTAAAATTAAAATCTTCAAATACTGCATCTTGATCAAGATTGCTAAAAGACATATAATAGTTAATCTTATCACTACCTCCTGAAGAACTTACATTTACATAACTCTGAGGAGCTGCATGTACTGAATAGTCATACCAATCAAAACTCCGATAATCTTCCCCTGTAGCAGGATTATAATATCCAGCTTTCCATTTATCTAATTCATCTTGAGTTATTGACGTTGTTCCGGTGGTATTAATTTCGCCTTCAGCTTTCGCCCGTTTCAAAGTATAAGCATCCGCACCTTTAGGGAAGTAAGTCCATTTCTGCCAACCATAATAAGCATTCAGATTCACAGAAACTTTCTGATTCAACTTCCCACGCTTAGTAGTAACCAATACAACACCATTCGCCGCCTTCACACCATAAATAGCAGCCGAAGCATCTTTTAGTATAGAAATACTCTCTATATCATTAATATCAATATTATTGAATTGCCCCTCATCTTTCATCACTCCGTCAATTACATACAACGGAGTTCCTAAATTTCGGATTTGCAATGTCGTACTGGCTCCCGGTTGTCCTGATGTCTGACGATTTGTTATACCAGGGATCTTACCGACCAATGCTGTAGCTGTCGTAGATGATTTAGTTCGAATAAGATCATCACTTTTAACAGAACCGACCGATCCGACTAACGAAACTTTCCGTTGGGTACCATATCCAACTACAACTACTTCATCAAGAGCTTGCGACGCAGACTTTAATTCAACGTCAACAATCGATTTTCCACCAATATTAATCTCTTGTTTTTCATGACCGATGTAAGAAAAAACAAGAACTGATTTTCCATCCGGCACCTTAACAGTGTATTTACCGTCCATATCGGTAACAGTACCCACTGTCGTACCTTTTACCATAACTGAGGCCCCAATAATAGCTTCTCTATCCGGACCTGTCACTGTACCGCTGACAACTTTAGACTGAGCAAACAAATTTATTGTTTGTAAGAAAAATACGGCAATCAGCAGATGTTTACTTATTTTTTTTAGATGCTTCATAGTAATAAAATAATGAAGGTAGCTTTTACATTAAATCTGTTTTTGATATTTTATTTATATATTAAATACATTTATATACATGGTATCTAATTATATCATGTGTTTTTCCTTGTCACAAATTAAATTCTTTTACATCAAAGAATAGAGTATTTTTTTGCCAAGAAACAACAAAATTCTTCCAATTTTAAGTTTGACAAAATTATTTCATCTCCAATACAACCACGCTTAAAGGTGGCAATTGTACTTCTACCCCTTCTTTTGTGACCTTATACTCTCCATATGATAAAGGAACCACTTTTGAAGGATTTTCAAAAGTATTACAATCATTATATAATTTTGATGTCAAAAGTTTAGCCGACACAACTTTCTTTTTTTCATTTTTCATGTCAATCAACGTGTGTATCTTTTCCGTTGAATGCAGATTTACTATCGACACATGCACACATCCATTCTCATCTTTCGACGCCGATACATTCAAAGAGGGAATAGATTCATTCTCATTTATGTAATTACCGGCATCAATTGTTGTAGGTAATAGCAAAGCATCCTGATGAACTTTATACATATCAAATATATAATAAGTGGGCGTCAAAAGCATTTTCTCTTTATTTGTAAGCACCAAAGATTGCAACACATTTATTGCCTGAGCAAGATTGGCCATACGTACCCTATCTGAATGATTATTAAAAATATTCAACGTCGTACCTGCTACCAAAGCATCTCTCATGCTATTTTGTTGATATAAAAAGCCAGGATTAGTTCCGGGTTCTACATCTGTCCAAATTCCCCACTCATCTACAACTAAAGAAACCTTCTTTTGCGGATCATATTTATTCATAATAGCTTCATGTCTATTTAACAGTTCCTCCATATATAAACATCTTTTCATAGTATCAAAATATTCATTTTCATCAAAAGACGTTGCCGAGCCTTTCTTCCCCCAATCTCCTGTAGGTATCGTATAATAATGTAACGATATATCCCACATCATATGCGCAGGAATCTTTTGCATACAAGTTTCCATCCACTCATAATCATCGACATTCGGTCCACTAGCTATTTTCTTCAAATTATTACCCGAGTAATTACGGGCATAACATTGATAGCGTCTATATTCATTGACATAATATTCAGGAACCATATCTCCTCCACATCCCCAACTTTCATTTCCAATTCCCCAAAAACTCACACCATAAGGTTCTGGATGACCATTAAGCGTGCGTTCATTAGTTAAAGCAGATTTTCCCGCATAATTTAAATATTCTATCCAATCTTTCATACTTTCAGGAGAACCAGTCCCCATATTTGCTGAAATATAAGGCTCACAACCAATCAATTCGCATAATTCTAAAAATTCATGTGTTCCAAAACTATTGTCTTCTGTCACACCTCCCCAATTACTATTTATCGTTACCGGACGATTTTTAGGATTCCCTATACCATCACGCCACTGATACTCATCAGCATAACATCCTCCCGGCCAACGAAGATTAGGCACTTTTATTTCTTTTAAAGCTTTTACTATATCCATACGTATCCTACCATGTTTTTCAACATTAAGAGCCGAATCGATCCAAAAACCATCATAAATACAACGGCCCAAATGTTCCGCAAAATGCCCATAGATATGTCGACTAATTTTCGCTCCAGGATGTGCAACATCCACAGTAATTGTGGCTCTCTGCTCTCCTCGTACAAAAGATGACAATAATAAAAATGAAATTAAAAGTATCTGTGTTTTCATAAAAACATTATTTATAAGTCAAACTCACTATCTAGCTTAAAAAAAGAACTCCAATTATAGAAATTCCTCTTTTTTAATATTTTTTCCCTTTTTAGTACAATAGACAGATAACTAATCCGTTTTTTGATAAAAAGAATAATCTTTCTAAAACCAAATTTCTTAATTATTAATTAATCAAACATATTTCAACATCCATATAAAATCATCGCCTACAAAGGTAAGTGATTATATAACGATACAAATAACACAATATTGTCATAATACAATACAATTTTATCACAGAATTGTATATTAAATACAGAATAGATAACTTTGTTTTAAATGAATTTAAACACTCATGTTATGCGTAAATACATACTTATCTTTTTCCTATTTTTATTCACGTATAAAATAACTCCAGCAGCCCATTTAGGGAAGTATTATTTTAAACATCTCGGGTTAGAGCAAGGGTTGTCCCAAAATTCTGTACTTTGCATTTTACAAGACAGTACTGGTTTCATTTGGATTGGAACGAAAGATGGACTAAATAGATATGACGGTATCTCTTTTCGTACTTTTAAACATAAAAATTCAAAAGACATAGTGTGAAGACCATACTGGGAATATATGGGTAGGTACTGATGCTGGAATTTATATTTATCACCCTGAAACAGAATCATTCAGCCATCTCAAAATAAAAAGTAATAAAGGAGAATACATAACCCAACCCGTAAATCAAATAACAGCCGATAAAAATGGAAACTTATGGATAGCTGTAGAATTTCAAGGGATGTTTTTTTTCGACTTTAAAAATCAGACATTAACTCAGCATCCTATATCTGTCAATAAAGATGACTCACCTACCAACATTAATAGTTTTTGTATAGATAGAGAAAATACAATATGGATAGGTATACAAGGAAACGGACTTTATTATACAAATAATAATTTCTCTAACCTAAATGTTTTTACATCTGCTGACAATATAAATCACTTTTCAGATGATAACATTTATAAAATCATTCCGGAAGACCATAACCGAATATTAGTTGGCTCCGCTAAAGGCGGCCTAAAAGAAATAGATATCATCAAACGCTCTGTTACTAATCTACTCCCGTCAAACCATATTTCCCAAGACATTTTTGTCCGCAACATATTGCAATATTCCGAAAATGAACTTTGGATAGCTAGTGAAAGCGGTATATTCATATATAATACCCAAAGTCAAAAATATTTACACCTCGAACATAATAGTTATGACCCTTATTCCCTTTCTGATAATGCTATCTATACGATTTATAAAGACAGAGAAAACGGGATTTGGGTAGGAAGCTACTTTGGAGGTATAGATTACTATCCTCCACAATACGCAAACTTTGAAAAATATTATCCACTACCTGAATATAACAGTATCAGTGGGAAAACAATAAGAGAGTTCTGTGAAGATAACCAAGGATACATCTGGATAGGAACTGAAGATGCCGGACTCAATAAATACGATCCTGTAACCCGAAAATTTACATACTTCAGTGATTCTAAGCTTTATCATAATATACATGCTTTATGTCTTGACGGAAATTATCTCTGGATAGGAACTTATTCAGGAGGATTACATCTCCTTGATTTAAAAAATAATCGGATAGTGAAACATTACGTCAAAGGAAACACATCAAATACTCTTAATGACAATAATATATACTCTATGTATAAAACATCATCAGGAGATATATACATAGGGACTATGACCGGACTAAATAAATATAATCGCGAAACAGATGATTTCATACGCATTTCAAAACTTAATGGAGTATTTATATACAATATACTTGAAGATCATAATGGAAATCTCTGGTTTGCATCTTATACCCAAGGCCTATTCAAATTCAATCCACGCAATCAGCAATGGAAAAATTTTCGTGCAAACAATAAAGATAGTAAAAGTCTTCCTTATGATAAAGTAATCAGCATATACGAAGATAGCAAAAAGAGATTATGGGTGACTACTCAAGGAGGAGGTTTTTCTTTGTTTAATCCCGAAAATGAAACATTTACAAATTACAACTCTTCTAATGGATTGCCTAATGATGTCGTCTATCGTATCGTAGAGGATCATAAAGGTATGTTCTGGATGACGACCAATGAAGGATTATGCCGTTTCAATCCCGAAAATCATCAATTTAAAATATTTACAACAGCCAACGGGTTATTAAGTAACCAATTCAATTATAGTTCAGGAATTTGTACTCGAAACAATCAAATATATTTCGGATGTATCAATGGATTCATAACATTCAATCCTGACACATTTATTGAAAATGAAAACTTTCCTCCTGTAGTTATCACAGATTTTTTATTGTTCAATAAAAAAACTATCGTTGGAGAAAAAAATTCACCGTTAGAAAAAAGTATAACCTATTCTGATAAAATTGAACTGAATCATAAACAGAACTCTTTTGCTTTGCGATTTTCTGCATTAAGTTATATTGCACAAAAAATGAATCATTTGTCATACACACTCAAAGGATTTGATAAAGAATGGTATACTGTCACCGACAATCCAATCGCAACTTATACCAACTTAAAACCCGGCAGATATGTTTTTTGTGTAAAATCAGCAAACAGCTTAGGTGAATGGAATGAAAACATAAAAACGATAGAAATAATTATTCATCCCCCATTCTGGCTCTCTCCATTGGCATATGGAATATATTCTGTATTACTTATTCTCTCTGTCATATATACAATACGATATTTCAAAATTCGTATGCTAAATAAACAAAAAAGACAAATGGAACGTTTAGAATCGGAAAAAGAGAGAGAAATATACCGAGCCAAAGTCGAATTTTTTACTAATGTAGCCCATGAAATCAGAACTCCTCTCACACTAATAAAAGGTCCATTAGAAAATATTTTAAAAAAAGAAAAAGTGGGAGAAGATGTAAAAGAAGATTTGAATGTCATGGACAAAAATACACAACGTCTACTAAATCTTACTAATCAACTACTGGACTTCCGGAAAACAGAAGCTAAAGGATTTGCTCTAAATTTTGTCAATAGCAATATATCTGAGTTAATAAGAGAAACATATAGTCGTTTTTTACCAACAGCACGACAAAATAATCTCGTTTTTGAAATATCATTACCAGAAAAAGATTTTTATGCCCCAGTAGATAAAGAAGCTCTAACAAAAATACTTAGTAATCTTTTTAACAATGCTGTCAAATATGCAAACAGCCATATACAAGTAATATTACTGGCTTCTTGCCAAAACTCATCCGACATGTTTTCAATAACAGTCATCAACGACGGGATAGATATACCTAAAGAAATGCAAGAAGAAATATTTAAACCTTTTGTCCAAATAAAAAATACTGCAACCGGCCAAAGGGCGGCAGGAACTGGCATCGGATTACCATTGGCTCGCTCCTTGGCTGAACTCCATAAAGGCAAGCTTTACCTAAAAAATGGAGAACAAGATATTACGTTCTGTGTCGAACTTCCCAAACACCAAGAAAATGTAATACAACTTAATCAAACTCATATCGAACAAGAAAACCATCGTATTGCATCATTTAAC
The DNA here is from genome assembly GCA_000803105.1 of Coprobacter secundus. Taxonomy (GTDB): domain Bacteria; phylum Bacteroidota; class Bacteroidia; order Bacteroidales; family Coprobacteraceae; genus Coprobacter; species Coprobacter secundus. The sequence goes on along the minus strand of JTDA01000005.1, from coordinate 34,902 downwards.
CAATCAAATGATTCTAAAATAACTCTTCTTGTTGTGGAAGATGACCCCGAAATGCAAGCTTTTGTCAGCCGACAACTGGAAAATCAATATACGATTCTCACTGCATCTAATGGAATCGAAGCTCTCAACATATTGGAAGACAATGCTGTCAATTTAATTATCAGCGATGTCATGATGCCAGAAATGGATGGATTCGAACTTTGCAGGAAATTAAAATCTGATGTAACCTTCAGCCACATTCCCATAATATTACTGACAGCTAAAGCAACCCTACAATCAAAGATAGAAGGAATAGAATTAGGTGCTGACGCTTATATAGAAAAACCATTCTCAACCGAATATCTATTAGCCCGTATACACAATTTACTTAACAATCAAGAAAAACTCAGGAAAGCTTTTGCTTCATCGCCATTTGTAGAATCCAAAACCATTGCATTAAGCAAAGCAGATGAAACTTTCCTCGAAAAACTGAACGATATCATTCAAAAAAACATTGCTGAAGTAAATTTTAACATAGACACTTTGGCCGAAGAAATGAACATGAGCCGCTCAAGTCTACACCGCAAAATAAAAGGTATATCAAAGCTGACACCTAACGAATTTATACAGCTCGAACGTTTAAAGAAAGCAGCACAATTGATTTTATCCAACGAATATCGCATCAATGAAGTTTGTTACATTGTCGGCTTCAATTCCTCTTCTTATTTTGCCAAATGTTTCCAGAAACAATTCGGAGTGCTCCCTAAAGATTTCGGAAAACAAAACCAAAATGTTAATATTCCTACAAAAAATAATGAATAAATTCCTTTAGTATTGATATCCTTGCACTTTTCTCAAAGATACAAGGATATCAAATACTATAAAAATTATTTCTGCAGGAAATGTTCCTGCTGTTGATGTACCTTTATCAAATCAGCATCACTTTTACGTTGTTTCGTTTCTCTATTAAAAATGTCCGTAACACGATTGGGAGTACCAGTCTCTATCTGCGCTGCATCTTTTTTATCATATATCAATGGAATCTTATCTGCGACACTGCGAATAACAAGTTCCGCCGGAACAGGAGCACGAGAACCCTCATAGGCTACTCTTGCCTTTATCTTAATCTCACCCGGGCAAGTAGTCGATTGTATCAATATCGGAGCATCACCCCAAATAACAGGAGATGGATTGGAAAAAGTAGAGGCATCTCCTAGTATTCGGCCCTCTCCTTCCACCTCAAATAGAATATGATAATTATTCAATCGCTTCACATTTCCTTTACTATCTGCAATACTAGCTACAACCGTCACGAAATCAGAACCGTTAGCAACTAAATCGACATTCTCATCATCCAATGTTAAAATTACTCTCTCTGCCCGATTAGATGGAAATACCCGATGTGTAGCTACTATTTCTCCATCTATTAATCCCTCAGCAAGCATATATACTTTATCTAAATGATTAGCTCGTGATATCTCTTTATATGTATCATAACTATATGCATTTTTAAATGTAATGACAGGAGAAGGCAATCCCTTTTCTTGGTTCTTATTTTTCACATAAGTAAATTGTTCACCTCCCTCAAATACAGTCAATCGCACCTCATCACAATTTGAGAATACAGTAACATCACTTGGAGAAAATGGTGTCATTTCATGGGCTATATATACCATAGGCCCACTCCCGACATTTACTTTTGATTTATTCGGATCACGTTGAGCCATAAACATATAATAAGAATATTTCGGTTGTCGAAATAAATCCATAATTCCTCCATAAAAAGGATCGGGATGATATCCCCTTTGCGTATCAAATGAATGCCATACTGCCCCTCCCAAATGCTGTGGAGAACTTTGGAATCCCCTGTATACTCCATCTGTAGCCTCAGCATAGGATTTTGCCTGTATCAACATAGGAACTTCTCCCCATGCCCTGCTTGCACGATTAGGAGCATTCTGCCCATGCCAATCATTCACGTTACCACCATCTCCATATTCGCGAGTAAAATAAACTCTATCCGGACGAGGCACTCCTCCATACAACACAGGGAATGACTCCTCCGGACCACCTGCCGGATAACAATGCTCATACGGATATTCTTCTTTCACTATTTCGGCAGCACGACCTTGTACCTTATGATCATACGTACGGGATTCCCCCCATAAGCCAGTCTCATTCAGTATGGGTTCCCAACAAAGCAATGAAGGATGATTTCTATCTCTACGAACCATCTGTCGAATATCATCTTCTACTCTCCTCCCAAATATAGGGTCATTATTCCAAAATTGCCAACCAGGAGTAGGTTCAAATAAAAATATGCCCATTTCGTCACAAGCATCCATAAACGAAGGATCTTGGGGATAATGGCTTAATCTCAAGACATTGAAACCAGCATCTTTCAATTTTTTCGCATCCCGCCAATTAATATTATTAGACAAAGCATTACCTACAATTGCAAAATCCTGGTGGCGATTTCCTCCAATCAACGGTTTGTTATAGGGTTTTCCATTCAGCCAAAATCCATCTTTCCCTTTAAACTCAATACTCCTTATACCTATACGGCGACGATAACCATCAACAATTGTACCTCGACCATCTCTTATATATACATTTAAATGATACAAAACCGGCGTCTCTGGTGTCCATAATAACGGAGCAATAACTTCTACCTGCTCTGTCGCTGTTTTGGCTTCTAATTTAGGTATATTTATCTTCTGAGATTTCAGAGTAAGTTTCTTTCCATTCGGTTGGACCAATTCGTACTCAACCGTTCCTCTAAAACCTTTCGTACGGGCATTGCGAATATGCGCCTTTAAATTAATAATAGCTTTTTCAGGACTCACTTGATCACAATAAACAAACAGTCCTCCTCCTGCTACAATACTTTCATAATTCGGATCAGTAATAAAAACATCATTATGAGCCACCAACCAGCAATCTCGATATATCCCTCCCATATAAGTAAAATCAAGAGTGTCTTCCGACTTCCCCGGCGGAAAAGTAATATCATCGCTATTGTCGGCCCAAACAGCGATAACGTTATCTTCTCCCCATTTTAAATCATCAGAAATATCAGCAATAACTGGCAAATATCCTCCAAAATGTTCCTTTACCAATCTTCCGTTTACCCATATTTTACATTTTCCCATAATCGCTTCAAAATGCAAAAACAATTTCTTACCTTTCAATGCGTCTTCCGGCATAAAATGTTTTCGATACCATACAACTCCCTGATAATTGACACATCCACTACTCTCTATAGGAAGATATTCAATACCATGAGGCAATGATACTACAGACCAGCTACTATCATCAAAAGATTTTTCAAAGGCATCGCCCACTATATCTCCCTTAAAGAATCTCCAAGCAACATTCATAGAATATGCCTGACGTCCGGTATTAGGTAGTGAAAAAAATCCAGCTGTAGAAAATTCAGGTTGATAACCAGCCTGCAATCCAAAAATAACACAACATAAAAAGGAAAACACCACTATAATTCTTGTCAATACACTGTTTATCATTGGACATTATATTAAAAAATATTATTACAAAAAACTTTTCCAATCAAAAATAGAATAAAAATAAATTGTCCTATTACTTTCAAATAACCAATTTTATAGAAATAATACCATCTGAAGTCGGAATCTGAATAACTTTTAGCCCTTTCGCCCCAAACCTTACAGAAACAGAAGCCTTCCCAGAAACAAATTTTCCTACACATACAGACTCAAGAACACCTGATATTCCATATATATAAACAGGTACCTCTCCTTGTAACGGAGTAAAGACCTGTAACACCAAGTTCTCTCCAGAATAATAAGCTTGATTATCCGACTTCCCCAAAACAGACTTCTCCACTGCACTTACATCGTCATATACACCACCATTTTTATCATTCCTTCTTCGCACCTGTCCATCTTCTTTTACCAATGCACCCAAGCCTCGACTATACACCGGATTATTATCAAAAATTATATCCGATACATTGTTCACATATATTACGGCATTTTGGTCAATACCATAATCTGCCCCTGTATTATTCGGAGTAGTCATTCCTGTTTTATAAAATTTATTATCTTTGATTATAACATTATTGGCAGAAGTTACGGCAATATTAACTCCTGAGACATCCGAAAAAGTATTATTCTCAATTACAATATTCCTAAATGAACCTTCTTCGGCAATAGATGTACCAGAACCATCAACAACAGATATACTACCAGCCTGATTGCTATAACTGGCTGGCATAAAATGCCCTGTACCACTAATATCATTATTTCGGATAACAAGATCACCGATAGCTGTCAATACCGATTCCGAATTCACAGTTACACCACTATGAGTATCTTCAAAACGATTATTTTCGATAACACCTTTACCGGCTTTCACTAAAACCCTACCTGAACTTCTGAAATGGCAATTCCTCAGCACAAAGTTTTCACAACGTCGATTCGGGGTATATAACATCATTCCTTCTCTCCATGTATCAGGAAAAGTTTCACCACTTTTTAACAATACTATATTCCCAGATACTTTATCAATCACTCGATACTCCGATGTCGGGTCTACAGATTCTCTCAAAGTATCTCCAGCGGCTAAAGTCAATTTTGTAATATCGTTACCTTCACTATCTTTAAATGTTATCCTATTTGATGCAGGAAAAGCCTTTATAATAAGAGCGGGTGCTGTCCCTACCTGCACACTCCAAGAATCATCTCCAGCATCCCGCACAATACAATTCTCAACAATAGGACCCACATGTGTACCTGCATGCTGGATTGCATCCCAAGAGACACTAAGCATGCGAGGCTGAGTAGCACCCTCCGGAGTCGGTCCAGGTATTACTTTACAATTTTTCAATATTGTTCCACCTTCACCACCTTCTTCAAAAATTCCAAAACCCGGACCACAAAATACAGTAACGTCTTCTAATATCAAGCCTCCTTTTCCTGTCAAAGTTACAACGTGAGGCGCTCCATAAGTTCCTTCCGGTCCTGTACTCATCGTCGCCATATCCCCTACTTTAGCAACATTTACCATATCACCATCCTGATACACACGAATTACATCATCCGTACCATCCAGTTTCTCCGCAGTTGCCCCCCAAATAAACTTACTTCCTCGCTTTCTATAATGAGTTTTCGAATCTATTATATCTATACGACTATACGGACGTACCGGATATCCCTTATGTATTTTCACATCTACATAATTCGATCCGACGTTGATTATATCTCCTTGAGTAAACGTCAACGGATCATAATCTATGGTAAGTCCTTTAAGCTTCAAATTTTTACAATTTTCTATAGCCAAAGCCCTCACCTGAGTCTCACACACCATCAGCACTCCATCTGCTATAATTTCAAGATCAACAGCATCCTTGATAGTAAGCAACGGAGCCTTACCTCGATAAGTACCTGCCGGTATTGTCAATGTACGAGCTTTATCGGAAATAGCCTGATCAATCATTCTCTGAAGCTCTACAATCGTATGTGTCGCAGGGTCCGGATTATTTCTTTCCTCCTCATCAGCATACAAAACAGCAACATCATCCGAAGTCAAAGCTCTGGAATAAAACCTAAAATCCGAAATTGCCATCTTTTTCATATAACGACCAATTTCCGGTGTATATAACGCTATCGTATTGATATCGAAATCTGCATTTTGGCTAACTGGATCAAAAGCAATACTTTTCCCATCAAAATACAATTTCATACCTGTCTTCCTATTTCCAGAACCATCATAAACGATCGCCAGATGGTGCCATGTCTCCTTTGGATAAGTAGTAACCCAACATACATTTCGATTGCACCACTGATTTGAATTGGTATTCACCGCATTGGCAAACTCTATACTATTCAATTTCAACTCTATCCGGTATCCTCCTCCAGTTTTATTTTCATTACCATAAGAATACAACCAACTACCAGAATTCTCCTCCGCATTATTATCAATCTTTACCCATACCGACAATGTGCGAGCAGCTGTACCTGATACACCTTTCCAACTCTCATCGATAGATTTCAAAATAGCATCACCACTACGCGTATCAGGGAAATACACAGAAAAATGGCCTCCATTACCATAATCCGCTTCTTCCCACTTAAAATCAGTAAAATTTGATGCTCCACCATAATACAATCCCGGTACTAAATGACGACCATTGCCTGAATAGTCAGTTATATATTCCGAACCTTCTTTATAATCAAACTTATACCAAACTTCCAAAGCAGATTTTGTATCCTGTCCATATACAAATATAACATTTACAAAAACGATGTATAACAATAACAGTTTTTTCATATTCATATCTCTCTTACTAACAAGATTTTGGTTAAAATATTTTGTGCAGAACGCACATTAAGAAAAACTAAAGCCCGATATACACAATTTTGAACAGAAGAAAATTTCCCCCAATTCTACCTGTTCTGCTAAAATCGAACTTACTTTGTAACAAAGACTTTAAATATTTTGAATACAAAAAAAGGAAAAATTTTACAATGAACCTTCCAAAATGTAACAAAATTCCGACATATCATCAAATAACTGATAATCAATATATAACATATATATTGATATAATCAAAACAATTACCATGTTTGTTTTTGTACACTTTTTGTTACAAAAAATAAGGAACAAAAATCTTGAAAAACATACATTTGCAACGCTATAATATATATAAATAAGATACAATTTTTTTGTATTAAAAGAAACATATTGTTTAACCTTTAAAATATTATTTAGAATGGAAAACATAGACACATAAGCTCATATCTTCCCCCCTAACAAAGACCTTAAAATATTAAATAAATAATAATATAATAATGAAAACACAAAATGGCATGGAAAAACAAATCATACCAAATCGAATCGTATACAAAAATAAGGTTCTCATTTACATATTATCTATTATAATGACAGCCATAACAACACCCCTTTTTGCATCAGAAAATAATCAAAAAGAATCCCAAAATAACACACAAATTTCAGGTATTGTAAAAGATAACAGTGGAGAACCTCTTATCGGAGTCAGTGTACAAGTCAAAGGAAAAGCTATCGGGACAGTTACAGATATAGATGGAAAATTTCAATTAAATATCCCGCAAAGAAATGATATATTGATATTTTCTTATTTAGGATATACTACTCAAGAAGTCAAAGTACCAGACAATAACTTCCTCAATATCGTATTACAAAATAATGTAACCGAATTGGAAGAAGCTGTTGTCGTCGGATATGGTATTCAGAAAAAAGAATCTGTAGTAGCAGCAATTTCATCTGTCGACATTCCTACTTTAAAAGTCGCTGCACCCCGTTCTATCAATAATATTCTCGCCGGAAAAGTTGCAGGTATCATCTCCGTACAACGGAGCGGTGAACCAGGAAAAGATGACGCACAATTCTGGATACGTGGTATCAGTACATTTGGAGGAGGAAGTGAGCCATTAGTTCTGGTTGATGGTATAGAACGGTCTTTAAGCAATGTGGAACCTGAAGATATTGAAACATTTTCTGTACTAAAAGATGCCTCTGCCACCGCTATTTATGGTATTAGAGGGGCTAATGGAGTTATCTTAATTACTACTCGACATGGTAAATCGGGGCAACCTTCTATCAATTTTAAATATGAATATGGAATGCAAGACCCATTATCAACCCCTAAATTCGTAGACGGTCCTACTTACCTCACATTACTGAATGAAGCTCGATTAGCAACCAATCCCAATTATGTAACACCCTATACTCCTGAAATAATAGCAAAATACGCTTCCGGTGAAGACCCGTATCTATATCCAAATGTAAACTGGATGAAACTTATGATGAAAGATAGAGCTACCAGTCAACGATTCAATGTAAATGTCAGTGGAGGAACAGAAAAAGCTCGTTACTTTATTTCCGGTAGCTTTTACGGAGAAAATGGTATTTGGCAAAGAGACCCCCAAAAAAGTTACGACTCATCAACGAAACTGAACCGTGTCAATTTCCGCTCAAATATTGATTTAGAACTATTTAAAAATATGGAATTAAGTTTAGGATTAGGAGGGTACTTAATGCTAAACAATACACCGGGAACCGATTCTGGAACATTATGGTACAATATGATGTTGGCCACACCAACAGCTTATGCTCCTGTAGCTCCTAACCCAGAAGATCCGCGAGAAGATGCTTACCTGAATAGTGGTGGAGCCGGAAATATTAACCCTTATCAAAAATTAGTCGACACCGGATATAACAATAAATGGGCTAATACTTTACAAACCGACATCAATTTAAAATATGACTTCAGCCAATTTATAAAAGGATTAAAGGCAGGGCTTACTTTTTCCTATGATGCTTATTCTTGGAATAATGTTGCTCGAACCAGAGGTGGAGATGGATGGGTACTCCGAGGTCGTGATCCTGAAACTCAAGAACTTATTCTCGAAAAAAATTATAGCGGGCAAAAAGAATTAGGATATACTAAATCAGCCAGTGGCGACCGACGCATTTATTTTCAGGCTAACATCAATTATGATCGAACTTGGGGAGAGCATGGATTTGGAGCCATGCTCTTATATAACCAACAAGACTACCAAAATAACGACGTAAGTTCCGCTACTGAAGGTCTTCCCCATCGTTATATGGGACTTGTAAGCCGTTTGACTTATAATTACAAAATGAAATATTTCTTAGAAGTAAATGGTGCTTATAACGGCTCAGAAAACTTTGCCAAAGGTCACCGATTCGGATTATTTCCATCTGTTGCTGCAGGATGGCTTATCTCGGAAGAAAGCTTTTTCAAAAACAATATAAATCCTAACTTCTGGGAATATCTTAAATTACGGGCATCTTATGGGCTAAAAGGCAATGACAAAATGAACGGGCGTCGATTTGCCTATCTGACCACTATAGGAAGCGGTTATGGCGAATATGTTTTAGGTAAAGATGTCAATGTACATTGGGGCTCTATAGGAGAAGACCAATGGGGAGCCGACCTGACTTGGGAAAAAGAAAGAGAAATCAACATCGGTATCGAAACTCGTTTTTTAAACGGATTCTATTTGCAAGCCGATTATTTTAAAAGACACAGAACCGGAATTTTCCAACAAAGAAAATCTATGCCTTCTATTGTCGGAGTACAGAATACCCCTTGGGGTAACATTGGAGAATTCGACAATCAGGGAGTAGACGCAACATTAGAATATACTCACAAATTCGGAGACTTTCTGGTCTCGTTCCGAAGTAACTATACATTCGCTCGTAACAATTTAACAGAAAACGATGAGCCTGACTACATCTATACCTATCAAAACAGAAAAGGAAATCGGCTCAATCAGCCCTTTGGACTCATCGCAGAAGGTCTCTTCACTTCAGAAGAAGAAATAGCCAGTTCCCCAGAACAGACATTCGGAACCGTACGTGTAGGAGATATCAAATACAAAGATGTCAATGGAGACGGAGTTATCAACACTTATGACGAAGTTCCTATCGGAAACCCTGATACACCAGAAATGGTATACGGCTTCGGTACATCTTTGGCATGGAAAGGCATAGACTTTTCTATTTTTTTCCAAGGATCTGCTAATATGGATTTTATGTTAAGTGGAGATGGATTTTACCCATTCTTAAGAGGGCAGGAACAAGGCAATGTCACATATTGGGCTACAGACAGATGGACTCCTGAAAATCCGCGACAAGATGCACTTTTCCCCCGTCTAAGTGATGGAGACAATCCCAATAACTACCGTAGTTCTACTTGGTGGCAACGTTCTGCAAATTTCCTCCGCCTAAAAACGGCAGAAATAGGTTACACATTTCCTAAAAAATGGACGTCTAAAGCCAAAATTTCAGCTCTCAGAATTTATGTTTCAGGCTTAAATTTACATACATTCAGTAAATTCAAATATTGGGATCCGGAATTAGGTAATGCCAACGGAGCGGCCTATCCTATACAAAGAAGTGTCTCTATTGGAGCCAATATAAATTTCTAAACAAAAAACTTATATTATGAAAAATATTAAAAATATAAAATTTCTTTTTGCTTTTTGTCTACTACCCATATTTGCATGTGCAGATTATTTAGATAAACAGCCGGACGATATGCTCACCATTGATGATATCTTTTCATCTCGTCCCCGCTCACAATCCTACCTAAGCAGTATCTACAGCTTTATTCCAGACGAAATGGAAATGCAAAACAATTATAATATGTTAGGTATTTGTGATGAAGGAGACTTCATATGGGCTGCCAGCTGGGCCAAACAAATTAATATAGGAAACTGGAATACTCGAAGTGGATATTATGATAAATGGGCCCAATTTTATAAAGGTATACGATCTGCCACAGTTTTTATAAACAGAATCGATGGTAACGACGACCCTACCCTTTCTCCAGATGTCAGAGCCTGTTGGAAGCAAGAAGCTAAAGCATTAAGAGCTATTTATTATTTTTACCTGATTCGCCAATATGGCCCCATTGTACTAATGCCGGAAACCGAGCTTGATATTAATTTAAGTAACGATGAACTACAGTTTCCAAGAAGTAGCTTTGAAGACTGTGTTAGCTTTGTTATCAGACAATTTGATGAGGTTTTACAAAGCCCGGATATGCCCGAAACATACATCAATGACAATGATAAAGGTCGTATAGACAAACGTACAGTTATGGCATTTAAAGCCCGTATGCAAATGTTGGCAGCCAGTCCATTTTGGAACGGAAACCATGATCTTGCCAGTTTCAAAAACATAGATGGTTCGCCCATGGTAAATAATACCGCTTCTGTCGATTTGGGACGTTGGAAAATTGCCGCCAAGTCAAATAAAGAACTCATTGACAAGATATTGAATGGGGGAGATCCCAAAAACGGATTATACATTACTGGCAATAATCCAGATGTTGACCGAATAAATGAATTTCCGCATAATCCATATTTATCATATCAAAATACCTTTTTAGAAAGATGGAATAAAGAAGTTATTTATGCCCGTCCTCAAATGGCATCATCTAATGCTAACAACGGATATGAGCGTCATTGTGCCCCTCGTATTGTTAATGGATGGAATGGTGTAGGCATCTCCCAACAAATGATAGACTCCTATTTCATGGCTGATGGGACAAAATACGACACATCGACAGAAGATTTGACCAAGTTTTCATCTAAAGCAGGAGTTTATACCAAAGCAGGAACGAATATGATGTATGTAAACCGGGAGCCTCGTTTCTATGCCTCAATCATTTATAATGGCGCAGATTGGATTTACGAAGAAGATGGCAAACCCAAACAGACAGTAGAACTATACTTTAACGGAAACTGTGGAAAAAATGGTTCGCATGACCATAGTGCAACTGGTTATCTAACATGTAAAAATATAAGTCCAAATTCAGATTTGATTAACTGGACCGGAGTCACTCGATCAAATGTCATGATTCGCTTAGCTGAAATTTATCTCAACTATGCAGAATGTTTAAATGAAGCAGAAAATACCCAAGCGGCAAGAAACGAGGCAGCCCGATATGTAAACGCTATCCGCTACAGAGCAGGTATTCCAGATCTCACGTCCACCCAAACCGATTCCCAAAGCAGTATGAGAGAAGCCATCCGTGCTGAGCGTCGCGTAGAACTTGCATTCGAAAATTTCAGAGCTTGGGATACACGTCGATGGAAAATAGCAGAACAAGCCGACGGTACTCCCCTAATGGGTATGAATGTAGATAAAGGAGAAAACCTCCAAGACATAAGTTTCTATGAACGGACAGTCATAGAAAAACGTGTCTTCCCTCAAAAATTTTATCTATGGCCAATTCCTGATGATGAAATAATTAGAAATAAAGCTTGCGTACAAAATCCAGGATGGTAATGAAACATAAATCTTTAAACATATCAATCATGAAATATAATAAATATACGTGGAGAATCTCACTATTACTCTCCCCCCTTTTCTTTTTTTCTTGTAGTGTAGATACTTTAGAAGAAGTGAAAAGCCTTGAACAAATTGTAAGTTTTGTACAAGTCAATAATGGGACTATCAACCTCACACAAGATAACTTGATTATAGATAAAAATAATAAAACTTTCAAAAAAGCCTTTGGTTTAGCCTTATCTGGATTCGAAACAAATCAGGGATTCAATGCTGATGTTGAAATTATATATGATGAGGTTCCTGAAAATTGTGAAACATTGAACTCTGACGAATGCTTTCTTACAGCTTCAGAAAACAGTACAGAAAAAATCTCCAGAATTACAGTTCCTGCCGGAAGTTCACAAAAGGCTTTTTATCTAAATATAACTAATAGTGCCTTAGAAAATCATCCAGGAAAAATGATTGGAGCTAAAATTAAAATCTCTAATCTGGATCGCTATACGTTAAATCCTATCGATTCGGTATATATAACATTAAATACAGCCGATTTTGCTGCAAAAAAAATAGATATTACCGATTCATACTTTTTAAACACAACATTCCAGCCCGTTGACGGTAGTAGCCGTTTCAGATTATTGGCCGACTGGGAAGTAAATGATGAAATGAGAAATCATGGCAGCGATGGAGCCGGCTATGACGCCAATTGCGGTTACATGGGCGTAGAAAAATGGAATCCGGGTGATGCACCTATTACAAATGGAAAAATCTACCAAACTTTTACTTTGCCCCAAGGAGAATATTTAGTGGAGGCCGACTTACCTAAAGTTGCACTCATCAGTGGAACCTATATTTTAGCTGCAACTGGGAATACACTTCCCGATTTAGTATCGATTGAGAACGCTTTAGGTGCCACAGAAATCACAAATGAATATAATGGAAAAACAGTCTCAACATCTTTTAGCTTGAATACCGACCAACAAACATCCATCGGTTTTCTAATCAATATCACCGATGGATCACAACTTATTTTACAAGCCAATAAAATAAGAATGTTCCGTTTGGAAAGTTTTTTCGACTAAAAACTAAATTTATTTCACTATGGTAACGATATATAATCGCCTATAAAAGTTCTCATTTTCATAGGTAAAGAATTAGATTTATTTTGTGTTTTTAGATTAAATCCTCTTTAATTATCATCTGTAATTTAATAGCATGATAATATAAAGAGGATTTTTTTATACATCTCTTTCTACAAATCGATGTTTTAAATAAGCAATATTTAAATTTTTTACAAACAAATTGATACCTTTGTGAGTTTCTTAATCTTTCTAAATAAGATACTCATGGTAAAAATATCTCTCATAACCATTTATTTAATACTTTGCTGTATCTCCTGCAATACAACAAAACATAAGGAAATTAGTCATAATACAGAATTATGTATGAATACCTCAGCTATCTTACCAGAATCTGTACATTTTTCAGCAAGATTTAAAATGCTATGGAATGACTTAAGTAAAGAAACTAAACATTTTGAAAATATCGACTCATATATCCCTTCTAAGGATATTATAAATAAACACCAAATTAAATTACAAAACGGGCAATATATCTTCAAAGGATATTTACATACCACTCCCCTATTTGATAAACACGGCTTAGAAAAATCTGGTATACAAATTACCTCATACAATGACTCATTAAACGTTTTCTCTTGCCCATTGAATAAAATTGTTACTATAGCAAATTATCCGGAAATAACATCTATCGAAACCAGCCGACCTATTTTTAAACGATAATTCTAAATTCAACTATATGAAAAAAATTGCTATTCTTTTCTTGCTATTATGTATAGCTGCCGTATCTTTTTCTCAACAATCAAAAATGTCTCCATACACTCGACATTTTATAAATCAAAAGAAACAAACGTCTCAGTCTGCTTCTATCCAGAAACGATTCATGATACGTGAAGTTGGAAAAATCGAATATATTAATTCATATATATACTTAAAAAAAGATACTGACCCATCTACCCTCCAAGAATACAATGTAAAAATAAATTCGCAACTCGATTCACTAATTACAGTACAAATACCGGTCAGCAAAATTGAGGATATTGCAGCATTGGATATTGTAAAATATATCCAAATAGGAACTCCTATATATAAACGTATGGATATTGCCAGAGATGAAACATTTGTAACCCAGACACAAAATGGAACAAACCTAAATATGCCTTATTTAGGTAAAAATGTCGTTGTAGGTATTATAGACAACGGATTTGAATATGGACATATCAACTTCTATAATGCAGATAAAACAGAGCTTCGTGTAAAACGGGTATGGAATCAAAATACTTCTAATGGTTCTACCCCATCAAATTTTAGTTATGGCACAGAATATACAACAACTCAAGAAATACTTAATGCACAATACGACTACATGACCGAAACACATGGAACACATGTAACCGGTATTGCCGCAGGGGCTGATAAAAGCCAGAATTTTCAAGGTATTGCCGGTGAAGCTGACATTGTTCTCGTAAGTGTTGGTAATGAAGACGTTGACTTATCAAATGCAATTAAATACATTTACGAATATGCCGAGTCTGTAAATAAACCATGTGTTATCAATATGAGCTTAGGAACTCATATAGGTCCCCATGATGGAACATCCACTTTCGACCAGTTCTGCGATGGAATGCAAGGAAATGGGCGATTAATGGTAGGATCGGCCGGAAATGAAGGCGACAGACCTCTACATCTATCTAAAAGTTTTTCTTCATCCGATTCTCAAATCATAAGTGCTTTTTATTTCTCTGATCCTGCTGAAACCGGAGAGAAATCTTATATATTACCTTGCGATATTTGGGGAGAAGTAGGAAAGAATTATCAGGTTGAAATTTTTACATACAACAAGTCTAATAAACAAATGAATAAAAGTAAAAAATTCAACGCCAACATATCTAACGGTTTTGGCGAACGAATTGCTTTATCCGGAGTAAAAAACGGGTATGCAAATATTTATACAGGAATCGACTACAATAACAATAAGCCCAACATTTATCTTGAAGTCAGCGTCGACAATCTAAGCGGATATTATGTTGGAATAATTATATCTGCAACTGAAGGAACAGTACATGCTTGGACCCACGACTATTACGGAGAATTTTCCGACCGCGGAATTTCAGAATGGTATGCCGGTGATACAAATTGTACAGTTGGAGAAATAGGAGGGACTGGAAAAAGAATTATATCTGTCGGAGCTTATAACAACCAAGCATATGGTCAAATCGGCTCCATAGCTGATTTTTCCAGCCATGGACCTACTGCTGACGGACGCATCAAGCCCGATATTTCTGCCCCAGGAGCTTTTATCATCTCCTCTTATTCCAGTGCCAACGGTGTAATTAATGATAGTTATTATGGAGATATGCTAACCAATAATCCAACAACTTATAACGGGAAAAAATATTATTATGGTTATATGGCAGGAACTTCCATGTCATCACCATTTATCACCGGAGTGCTGGCAACATGGTTACAAGCCAATCCACAGCTAAATCCTGAAAATGTAAGAAACATTTTAAAAACAACGGCACGGAAAGATAATTATACAGGCGACATTTCTGAAAACGGGAATAATATTTGGGGATTCGGGAAGATCGATGCATGGAACGGTATAAAAAAATGTATCGAACTCGCTGCCCATACAGAAGAAATATCAGCAACTACCCCAGACATCATCTTATATCCTATGGGAAATGGTATGTACAATCTATTATTTGGAAAAGATGACCGACAAGTTTTATTAAGTATCTATCATATAAACGGTAAACAAGTATATCATACTTCTTTCAGTAATATCTCAGCCGGACAATCAGAAAATATATCCTTAAAAAATGCCCCCCAAGGTATATACGTCATCCGAATAGATGGCAAAAACATTCATAAAAGTATTAAGGTAATACAATAATAAAAATACCATTTCACAAAATATTTTTCTACTATTTTAAGATGCCCCCAAATAACCATCCAATTTAGGGGTATCTTATATTTTTATTTATAATCTGTTACAAAACATATATTCATTCTTGCAATTTCAAAAAATATTTTTTTTCTTTGTCAGCACAGTTCAGCACAGAATATACCCTGAGAAACATGAAATTTGCATTTGGACAACAAACATCAAAGGTAAAACAACTGGCCGATAAAATTGCACAAGCAATTTCTCTCGGAGAATATAAAATTGGAGACCTTCTACCCTCTATCAACCGATTGAGCGCTCATTACCAAGTTTCACGCGATACCGTATTTAAAGCATTTCTTGACTTACGTGAACGAGGAATTATCGACTCTACTCCAGGAAAAGGTTATTACGTTACAGATAAGCTTACTCATGTTTTATTGTTACTCGATGAATATTCTCCCTTCAAAGAAGAACTCTATAATAGTTTTATTCGTCGGCTACCCTCTGGATATAAAGTAGACTTGTTATTCCACCAATATAGTCAACGACTTTTTAATACTCTTATGCAAGAATCAATTGGGAACTATAACAAATATATCATCATGAATTTTGATAATGAACAATTTTCAGATATTTTGAGAAAAATAGATCCTAATAAATTACTATTACTTGATTTTGGAAAGTTCAATAAAGATGCATATTCTTATATCTGTCAAGACTTTGATAGGGGCTTATATCTCGGGATGTTATCAGCTATCGATTCCTTACGCAAATACAAAAAACTAGTAATGGTATTCCCTAAATATTTAAAACATCCCCAAAGCAGTAAACAATATTTTATCCAATTTTGTATCGACCATGGATTTCTTTATGAAATATATGAATCAACAGAAGAATGCAACCCGCAACAGAATGTAGCATATTTAATAATCAAACAACAAAATATTGTCGAATTTATAAAAAAAAGCCGGAAACTGAACCTAAAATGTGGTTACGATTTCGGTATATTAGCATACAATGATACTCCATCTTATGAAATCATTGATAATGGCATTACGGCCTTAACAATCGATTGGAGAGAAATGGGAGAAAAAATAGCGGAATTTGTTCTAAATGATCGAAAATATCAAGAGTACTTACCAACTTTATTACGTTTGAGAGGTTCTCTTTAAAATTTTTTTAGTTTTCATTCAGCACAGCTCAGCACAGATAAAGCGATTTTAAACAAACATAAGAAACAATGAAAAAGTATCCAAAAATCGGGATTCGTCCCACCATTGACGCTCGCCAAAAAGGTGTACGCGAAAGTCTTGAAGAAAAAACTATGAATTTGGCCAAAGCTGTGGCTCAACTCATTACATCAAACCTCAAAAACGGAGATGGCTCTCCTGTCGAATGTGTCATTGCTGATAGCACAATCGGTCGTGTAGCTGAGACTGCTGCATGTGCTGAAAAATTTGAAAAAGAAGGTGTAGGGGCTACAATTACAGTAACTTCTTGCTGGTGTTATGGAGCAGAAACTATGGATATGAATCCTCATTATCCCAAAGCGGTTTGGGGATTTAACGGAACTGAACGCCCCGGGGCTGTCTACTTAGCTGCTGTATTAGCTGCTCACGCGCAAAAAGGACTCCCAGCATTTGGAATCTATGGACGAGATGTACAAGACTTAGATGACAATACCATACCCGAAGATGTTGCTGAGAAGTTATTACGTTTTGCCCGTGCTGCTCAAGCCGTCGCAACAATGAGAGGTAAATCATACCTTTCAATGGGTAGTGTATCGATGGGCATAGCAGGTTCTATTGTCAATCCAGACTTTTTCCAAGAATATTTGGGCATGCGTAACGAATCAATAGACATGAGCGAAATCATCCATCGTGTAAATGAAGGCATATATGATAAAGATGAATTTGCTAAAGCCATGGCCTGGACAGAAAAATGGTGCAAGAAAAATGAAGGAACAGACTTCAATATCCCCGAGAAAACAAAAACTCGTGAAGAAAAAGATGCAGATTGGGAATTTGTGGTAAAAATGACCATCATTATGCGCGATTTGATGCAGGGTAATCCTAAATTGCGAGAAATGGGATTCAAAGAAGAAGCCCTCGGGCACAATGCAATTGCTGCAGGATTCCAAGGACAGCGCCAATGGACCGATTTTATGCCCAACGGAGACTTTTCTGAGGCTTTATTAAATACGTCTTTTGACTGGAACGGTATACGCGAGGCATATGTTGTTGCAACAGAAAACGACGCTTGTAACGGGGTTGCTATGTTATTTGGACATCTTCTTTCTAACCGTGCTCAAATATTTTCAGATGTACGTACATTCTGGAGTCCCGAAGCTGTAGAACGTGTAACTGGCAAAAAACTTACCGGACTTGCCCAACATGGCATTATACACCTTATCAACTCTGGGGCTACTACCCTCGACGGAACAGGGTGCCAAACTGAAAACGGGCAACCAACCATGAAACCTTACTGGGATATTACAGAAGAAGAAGTAAAAAACTGCCTAGAAGCTACAACCTGGTATCCTGCCAATCGCGACTATTTCAGAGGAGGAGGTTATTCTTCCAATTTCCTATCTAAAGGGGGTATGCCTGTTACAATGAGTCGCTTAAATTTGGTAAAAGGACTTGGACCAGTACTTCAAATTGCAGAGGGCTGGACAGTAGAACTTGACCCAGAAATACATAAGGCCCTTGATGTGCGTACTGATAGGACTTGGCCTACTACTTGGTTTGTACCCCGTTTATGTAACAAAGCTCCATTTAAAGATGTTTACTCCGTCATGAACAACTGGGGAGCAAACCACGGTGCAATAAGTTATGGACACATCGGGCAGGATTTAATTACCCTTGCTTCAATACTACGTATCCCCGTTTGCATGCATAATGTTGATGAAGAAAAGATTTTCCGGCCATCAGCATGGAATGCATTCGGTATGGACAAAGAAGGAGCCGACTATAGAGCTTGCGCTGCATATGGACCAATTTACAAATAAATAAAATCATTTTTATAAACGGTTATCGTGGGGAAATATTTATTTTTCCCACGATTTATTAACCCTTTAAATATTATAATTATGATAAACCGTTTTATTTTGAACGAAGTTTCTTATTTTGGGCCGGGAGCACGTGAAGTTTTACCTCAGGAAATCAGCAGATTGGGCCTTCAAAAAGCATTTGTAACAACAGATAAAGAACTTATTAAATTTGGTGTTGCTGATAAAGTACTCCAAGTACTTAAAAAAGCCAATATCCCTTTTACTGTATTCAGTGAAATCAAACCAAATCCTACAGTATCAAATGTCAAGGCAGGGGTAAAAGCATTTGCTGAATCAGGCGCAGATTTCATTCTCGCTATTGGTGGAGGTTCTTCTATCGATACATCAAAAGCTATCGGAATTATTACAAATAATCCTGAATTTTCAGATGTCGTTTCTCTGGAAGGAGTGGCTCCTACAAAGAAAAAATCAGTACCTATCATCGCTTTACCAACAACAGCAGGAACAGCGGCAGAAGTAACCATTAACTACGTCATCACCGATGAAGAAAACGAAAAAAAAATGGTTTGTGTAGATCCTAACGATATACCTGCCATTGCTATTGTTGATGCAGAATTGATGTATACTTTGCCGAAAAGTTTGACAGCATCCACGGGTCTTGATGCTCTTACTCATGCTATCGAAGGGCTCATAACCAAAGGTGCATGGGAAATGAGCGATATGTTTGAAATAAAAGCTATCGAAATGATAGCCCGTTATCTGGAGACTGCAGTATCTGAACCAAATAATGCTGAAGCTCGCAATGGAATGGCTGTGGCCCAATATATTGCAGGAATGGCTTTTTCCAATGTAGGGTTAGGTGTTGTCCATGGCATGGCTCATCCTTTAGGAGCCATATTTGATATTCCTCACGGAATCGCTAATGCTTTATTGTTACCTATCATTATGGAATATAATGCCCCAGCAGCTCTCAAAAAATACGTTGAGATAGCCAAAGCAATGAATGTATACAGTATTGGCATGACAGACGAAGATGCTGCTCAAGCCGCAATAAAAGCCGTCAAAGATTTGTCTATAAAAACCGGTATTCCTCAACGATTGAGAGAACTGGGGATAAAAGAGTGTGACCTCCCCAAACTGGCTGCATCGGCAATTAAAGATGTCTGTACACCAGGTAATCCCAGAGACGTAACAGAAGAAATCATTTTAGATTTATACAAGAAAGCTTTTTAATCAATTTAAGGAAACAACTGGTAATAATATCATTACAATAGTACTATCTTTTATTACCGGTTGTTTTCCTACTAATTCTATAACAAAATGATAACAGACAAACACATTAAAACATTTATATACCAAGCACATCGTTACGGTGATGCCAAACTAATGCTTTGTAGTAGCGGAAATCTTTCATGGCGAATCGGAGATAAGGCCCTTATTTCCGGAACAGGGTCATGGGTACCCACACTTTCTAAAGAAAAAGTTTCTATATGCGATATAGCTTCCGGAAAACCTGAAAATGGCATCAAACCATCTATGGAAAGCACATTTCATTTAGGCATTATGCGTTCTCGCCCAGACGTTAATGTTGTATTGCATTTCCAATCTGAATATGCGACAACTGTTGCTTGTATGAAAAACAAACCTAAAAATTTTAATGTTACAGCAGAACTTCCTTGTCATACAGGTAAAGATATAGCCATTATACCTTATTTCTGCCCTGGATCACCAGAATTAGCTAAAAGTGTCATTGATGCGATGAAAGACCACGATTCTGTACTATTAACCAATCACGGACAAGTTGTATGTGGAAAGGATTTCGATGAAGTCTTTGAAAAAGCCATGTTTTTTGAAATGGCTTGTCGCATTATTATTCATAGTCGTATGGAGTACGATGTACTTACTCCTACAGAAATTGAAGATTTAGAAGTTTATGTATTAGGTAAAATTAGCAAATGAAAAATAATACCTATTTGGCAGCTGATTTTGGTGGAGGTAGTGGACGTATCATAGCCGGTACAATCTCCAATGGTAAACTTCATATAGAAGAGATACATAGGTTTACCAACCGGCTTGTACAATTGGGCAAACATATATATTGGGACTTTCCTTGCCTATTTCAAGATATGAAAGAAGGTATGCGATTGGCAGCAAAACAAGGGTTAAAAATCAACGGTATAGGAGTAGATACCTGGGGAGTAGATTTCGGCCTTATTGACCGAAATGGAAATTTATTGGGAAATCCAGTCTCATATCGTGATAAAAGAACTGTTGGAATACCTGAAAAAGTTTTTGATATTATCTCTAAATCAGAGCATTATCGTCGTACCGGTATACAAGCCATGCCTATAAATACTTTATTCCAATTATACAGCATGTTACTGGAAGACAACCCACAACTAACTATTGCAGATAGACTATTATTTATGCCCGATTTGTTTAACTATTTCCTTACAGGAATTGCAGCAAATGAATATAGTATATCTTCTACATCAGAACTCCTAAACGCCAATACTCATACTTGGGATACAGATTTACTTTCCCAACTAAAGATTCCTCAGCATCTTTTTGGTGAAATCAGGCAACCTGGAACAATTTTAGGAAAACTAAAAAAAGAGATAGCCAAAGAAACCGGATTAGATGAAATCGACGTTATAACCGTAGGTTCCCATGATACAGCAAGCGCAATTGCTGCAATACCTGCAAGCGGGGAAAATTATGCATTCCTCAGTTCCGGAACATGGTCACTATTAGGTACAGAAACGTCCCACCCTATACTAACAGAGGAAGCTCGTATAGCCCAATTTACAAATGAAGGTGGAGCAAATGGGAAAATAACATTTCTACGTAATATCACCGGATTATGGATATTACAGAGGCTAATGTCAGAATGGAACCAGTCCGGTGAAAAAGTTGATTATTCCGATATAATAGAACAAGCAAAATTAATCAAAGAGACAGTTCTCATTGATGTCGACGCTGCTATATTTCAAAATCCGGAAAACATGACAAACAACATCCAAAAATATTGTAAAGAAAGAAAGCTGACTATTCCACAAAATAAAGCTGCATTCGTAAAATGTATATGTGTATCTTTAGCCTCTAAATATAAAGAAGCAATAATTGAAATGAATCGGTTAATACCGGAACCTATCAAACAATTATACATTATTGGTGGCGGTTCTCGTAATAGTTTATTAAATCAGTTGACTGCAGATGCAACTGGAATCCCTGTTATAGCAGGTCCTGCAGAGGCTACAGCAATAGGTAATATCTTAACTCAAGCATACGCTAAAGGAGATATTAAGTCTCAAGAAGAAATAACTCAAATTGTAATAAGCAGTTTCGATACAAAAACATATCAGCCACAGTAAAATACTAAATTATTTATGGAAAATGAGTATATAAAAGGATATCCTATAAAAGAATACAAACAGCCAGTAAAAAGATATTGCCAAACCTTAGATTTAAAAAATGAACCTAAGTTGATCGCGGAATACCGTAAAATGCATAGCCAAGGGAAAATATGGCCAGAAATACCCGCTGGTATACGAGAAGTAGGAATTCTAGAAATGGAAATATATCTATTCGATAACAGATTATTCATGATAGTAGAAACACCATTTGACTTTGATTGGGAAACAGCAATGAAACGCCTAAATACTTTACCTCGTCAACAAGAATGGGAAGTATTTGTCTCAACATTTCAACAAACAGCTTCTCAAGCATCATCAAATGAGAAATGGAAAATGATGGAACGAATTTTTCACTTGTACGAATAAAAAATAAAAATTTCAATTATGAAAAGCACAAAAAACTCAATATTTTCCCAAAATGGGATAAATTACACAATTCCATTCATACTCATTACCAGTTGTTTTGCATTATGGGGATTTGCTAATGACATAACAAATCCTATGGTGAAAGCCTTCTCCAAAATATTTCGCATGAGTGTAGTCGATGGAGCACTTGTCCAGGTAGCTTTTTACGGAGGATACTTTGCTATGGCTTTCCCTGCAGCTATGTTTATCCGAAAATATTCATATAAAGCTGGAATATTATTAGGATTAGGGTTATATGCATTAGGTGCATTTCTTTTCTTCCCGGCAAAATTAACAGGAGAATATTATCCATTCCTTATTGCTTATTTTATACTTACATGTGGATTATCATTTTTAGAAACCAGTGCTAATCCATATATATTGTCTATGGGACCAGAAGAATCAGCAACTCGCCGTTTAAATTTCGCTCAATCATTCAATCCTATGGGGTCCTTATTAGGAATGTATGTTGCAATGAATTTCATTCAAGCTCGGCTTTTGCCCATAGATACTGCAGAACGAAATCTACTCAGCAATGAAGAATTTGAAACGGTACGAGATACAGACCTTTCGATCCTTATTGCACCATATCTATACATAGGGCTTATTGTATTGATAATGTTACTTATCATATATAAAACAAAAATGCCAAAAAACGGAGACCAATCACACAAAATAGATTTCATCCCTACTTTAAAACGAATCTTTAATATGCGCCATTATCGAGAAGGAGTCATTGCACAATTCTTTTACGTAGGGGCACAAATAATGTGCTGGACTTTTATTATCCAGTATGGAACACATATCTTTACAGAACAAGGCATTGACGAAAAAACTGCTGAAGTTCTTTCTCAAAAATATAATATCTTTGCTATGTTGATATTCTGTATCAGCCGTTTTATTTGTACCTTCTTGCTGCGTTATCTCAATCCAGGAAAACTGTTAATGATATTGGCCTTCGCTGCTTCCTGTTTTACTCTTGGAACAATCCTCTTAACCAATATATACGGTCTGTATTGCCTCGTCGGAATATCAGCATGTATGTCGCTTATGTTTCCTACTATTTATGGTATTGCGTTAAAAGGATTGGGAGACGATGCAAAATTTGGAGCAGCAGGATTGATTATGGCAATACTTGGAGGTTCGGTACTTCCTCCAATACAAGCTTCAATTATAGATATGGGAATTATTGGAAACTTCCCCGCCGTCAATATTTCTTTTATATTGCCTCTTATATGCTTTATTGCCATCATTTCTTACGGATACCGTACTCGATAAAATTATGAGCTTTGACAAAGAAAGAGGGTGGTCTTTTCGACTACCCTCTCATATTCAAGAGACTGTCTAGTCAAAATTCTGCCTTATTTCATATTTTTTTGTTCTAGTTCTAATGCTTTTGGAAAAATAATGTTATTTTCAAGATGGATATGTTCATGGAGGGCTTCATCAAATTGCTTTAATTGCTGCAAAACCAAACGATAGCTTGAACAAGCATCATCCGGAGGAGTAAAACCATTGGTCAACGATGAAATAAGAGCGAAACGCTCTCCTTCGATACTATGTTCTTTTTCCATCGCTTCAATCGAATACCGGATTGTTCCACAATGGAAACTTTCTATTTTCCGTTCCTCCATCCCAGCAAAACACAACTCATAAACATAAGGGAAAAGGATATTTTCCTCTTTTGATAAATGACTTTCCAAATCAATAAGAGACTCGTGAAAATGTTGTTGTACTTGATAAAGATACAGATGTTTAGCACCATGTACTTTAACGACTTTGTCCAATAATATCTCAATTTTCGGTCCCTCCTTTCGAATATTACGATGATGTATCTTCAATACATAATCAATTAACAAGTCAAGAGGCCATTCTGAAAACGCAGGAGCACATACAAAAGGCACCTCAACAACCTCATCCAACTCTTTCGCAACCTGATTAGGATCTACTCCCTTCTTTTTACAAGCCTCAATAAAAAGTGTATCGCCATGACAGCAAAAATCTATTCCATATCGATAGAATATCCGGGTTGTATCAAAACGATCGGCAACAATCTGTCCTACCGTCTGTAAATCATAATTTTTCCGTTCCATAGATTCTTTTTTAAAATTCGAATACTTTCATATCTTCTTCTATCGTAGAGATAGTATTGGTACCAAATCTCTCTACCAATACTTCTACCACTTCAGTAGATAAAATGCCAGCAAAGTCGGCCCTATATGAATATCTTTTATGCCTAAATTAAGCAATGCTAAATAATACGATAATAACCATCTGTTCATACCAGGCGATATTATATAACAATTGGAAGGTCATTAATTATCACAAAACTCAAATATTTTTTTCAATTTAAGAACGAAACTACTACTAATGAATAACTGTCATTACACAGCCCGCATCCAATACTCAAGGAATTCTATTGATATCACCTAAAACTAACTTATTAAATAATATTTTACATATCTAACTGTAACTCCAGGTAGAACTTCCGCAAATTCTGTACAATAATCAACAAGAAGTTGCAAAAAAAATTAGGAGTCACTTACCCATACCTTAGCCAAGGTTCTATTAAAATTAATCAATGAGGGAAAAATAAAAAAATAGTATATTTTCTATCCTTATTATAAATAATTCTATCATTTATATCACTATTCTCTAAATTTCCCAGAATATATCGAATAAATTTATTCGATATATAGTTTTATTTTAGGCAACCATTTACCAATAATTGAATTATACTTTTGCTCATCATTTAACAAACCTTTTAAATACTTATTCAATAATTTCAAATGCAAACTTTCATCTGCAATCAGCTTCTTTAATAGTTGCTTCATTATTATTACCGAATCAGTATCTTGAGAAAGTTTAACCTCTACTGATTTATAAAATTCAATAGTAGCAATTTCCGATTCTATCGCCAACGTCAAAGCTTCAACAGGAGAAGTTCCAATTTTTACATTTTTACTACTATAAGGCTGAGGTAATTTCCCTCCAAGAGCAACGATAGCATCTCGGACTCCAGCATAATGCTTCATTTCTACCAGTGCTATTCCTAAAAGTAATTCTCCAATCTCATCAAACACAGCTTCTTGCTGTGTATATTGCAAAATACTAGTTATCTCTGAATAATCGGAACTTTCTATTGCGGGATATAACCATTCGGGCCGTACTCCATCATTCGGTCTCAAATCACTCGTTTTCGGCCATTCTACCTCTGAATTGGAATATTTAAGTACATCAACCAAAGCATCGGCCATCCTATCAACATAATTTATCATAATAGCAAATATTTACAGTTATGATATTACAACAAGCTTATATCCTACTATGTTTACAACTTTATAAAACAAACTAATACTAAAATAAAACAAAAGCTCTGAAAATAATATTTTCAGAGCTTTAAGCGGTGCGGACGGGACTCGAACCCGCGACCCCATGCGTGACAGGCATGTATTCTAACCAGCTGAACTACCGCACCATTTTATTATTAGAACACTCTTGTTCTCATTTGCGCTTGCAAAGATAGACACTTTTTTTTATTCCGCAATAGTTTGAGTAAAAAAATTGGCATTATTTGATTATTTTCTTACTTTTGTATTATCATAAAATAAATAACTCATGAAAAATACTCCAGTAAACTA
Organism: Coprobacter secundus; assembly: GCA_000803105.1. Lineage (GTDB taxonomy): Bacteria > Bacteroidota > Bacteroidia > Bacteroidales > Coprobacteraceae > Coprobacter > Coprobacter secundus. Next base: position 8,635 of record JTDA01000005.1, on the reverse strand, counting down.
TCAGATAACCAAACAACTAATAGAAAACTGTGGCCTTACAGATTTTGGTAAAGCAACTATTCGAGAAGTCGTTGCAATATCAAACCAATTGGAGCAGGAAACTCACATAGAATTTATACATATGGAAATGGGAGTTCCCGGGTTAAAAGCTGCAGAAGTTGGACTAAAAGCTGAAATCAATGCACTAAAAAATGGTGTAGCTTCCATTTACCCCAATATAAATGGTATACCTGAAGTAAAAAATGAAGCCTCTCGATTTATCAAGGCCTTTATAAATACGGATGTTCCTCCTGAGTGCTGTGTCCCGGTAACAGGTTCTATGCAGGGAACCTTCGCATCATTTCTTACTTGCGGACAATGTTTTCCTAATAAAAAAACAATACTATTCATTGACCCCGGATTCCCTGTACAAAAACAACAAATTACAGTCATGGGGTATCAATACGAATCGTTCGACGTCTATCATTACAGAGGAAACAAATTAAGAGAAATTTTAGAAAAATATCTTTCTAAAGGAAATATTGCCGCAATAATATATTCCAATCCCAACAATCCTGCATGGTTTTGTCTAACAGATGAAGAACTTCAAATTATCGGAGAATTATCTGACAAATATAATACTATCGTTATTGAAGATCTCGCTTATTTTGCAATGGATTTCCGTAAAGATCTCGGCAAACCGTACGCTCCTCCTTATCAAGCAAGTGTCTCCCATTATACTAATAACTATATTTTACAAATTTCTGGGTCTAAAGCATTCAGCTACGCAGGACAACGAATCGGTATTACTGCAATCTCTGACAAACTATACCATCGTTCATATCCAGGATTAACTCAAATATATGGAACCGGGACATTTGGCACAGTATATATACATAGAGTATTATATGCTCTATCTTCCGGGACAAGCCACTCTGCACAGTATGCTTTAGCTGCTATGTTTAAAGCTGCAGCCGACGGTACTTACGACTTCGTGTCTGATATTAAAGAATATGGCCGCAGGGCAAAAAAATTAAAAGATATATTTACAAAAAATGGATTTTACATTGTCTATGATCATGATTTAGACGCTCCTATTGCTGATGGTTTTTATTTCACTATTGCTTATCCCGGCATGACTGGAGGAGAACTCATGAAAGAACTTATTTTTTATGGTATAAGTGCTATATCTTTAAGTACAACAGGTAGTAATCAAGAAGGGCTAAGAGCTTGTACTTCTTTCATTAAAGATCACCAATATTCCCTATTAGAAGAAAGATTGAGCCAATTTAAAAAAGATCATGAAATATAGAATAAGCTTGTGAAGTGTTTCTCTGAAATGAAATATTTTTATTTAATTTTAGAAAAGCATTTCATAGGTTCATTTCTTTCATTTATTACCTGGAGAAATTAATTGTCTGCTCTCCAGATTATAAATATGATACGTTTTCCGTCTTACATAAGAAACATTTATATTTTGCAATATCTGAGAAAATGATATATCTGGAAAACAAAAGGTAATATCTGTATATTGACTCCACTCTGCGACAAACTCCTCACCTTTTGGCAAAGATTCTTTTCTTAAATCCCACAAATATATATTATTCAATTCTGGCATTTTTCTTAAAATAACAGTTTTAATATCTTCATAATGTTTACCCACACAAACCACTAACATACGCTGATGCTCATTTTTCAACAAAGGTCTTACCCGTAATGATCGTGAAATTATATCAACTAAAGCTTTTGACCATATCGCCATCTTTATCATGGAAGAAGTCAACCATCCTGAATGAGGATAATACTTTTTATAAAAAATATGCATAGCTCCATAAAAAGCCTGAATATATTTTATATCATTATGCTTGGTACTCTCTCCTTTATAATGAAGAATTTTTTCTGGAAGATAATAATTTTTATATCCACCTAACACCAATCGATAGGAAAGGTCTATATCTTCCCCATACATGAAAAAGGAAGTATCTAACAATCCACATTTATCCAATGCTTCTTTGCGTAATAACATAAATGCTCCAGACAAAACATCTACACAATGTTGTTTATCTGCTTCAAGATACAAAAGAGAATATTTGGAAAAAACAGAAGAATATGGAAACAATTTTGATAAGCCAAATATTTTACAAAAAGAAACCCATGGAGAAGGAAAACTTCGTTTACTTTCCGGTAAAAAATTTCCACGTCCATCCAACATTTTTACTCCCACCCCTCCAGCTTCAGAATGCTTCTCCATAAAAGCACACAAATTATGTAATATATCCTCTCCAATAATTGTATCTGGGTTTAGCAATAATATATATTTCCCTTTTGCAAGTTCTATCGCCTGATTATTTGCTTTAGAAAAACCTGGATTTGAAACATTTTCTATAAATATTACTTGAGGAAACCGAGAACGTAAATATTCAACAGAGCCATCTGTAGAGTTATTATCTACAACATATATTTCAGCATTTATACCTTCTATAGCACGGGAAACTGAAGTAAGGCACTGCTCTAAAAAATATTTTACATTATAATTTACAATAATAATAGATATCAGGATATCATTCATATAAATTCTATTTTACCTGAGCATACTTGAAAAGTAACAAAATTATAATAAATCTCATTCATTAAAAATGTGGCCCAAATTCAAATGCTACAAATATTGTCATTCTTTTATCAAATAACGAAAAATATGGATTCTTAGTATACAAGAAAAAAGCTTTTCTATTCTATTTTGATTCGCTTTAATAAATTCACAACTCTACATAAAAAATAAATGTATTTTGAAAAGATATAAATAGCAAAAACAAACAATGAAAAAACAATTTATATTACCGAAAGGGCGAATTATAACCATTTTGAAACAATTTTTTCCGTATCATTCCAAAGCCGCCAACGATATGGGTTATTCAGCACTTTAGGTGATATCATCACAGGACGATAACGTCCCCAATATATTCCCGATTGATTGCAATCAACCTTGCCCGTCAATAACAGTAACGTACGTTCTACTCCTTGAGCAGGGGTACGAATTATTGGCCTGAAAATCCAATCGACAATTGGGTCAAACCATCGGTGCATTGTAATAATACCTGTATCCACGACTCCAGGATCTACAGCATTTACTATAATTTTTTCTCCTTTAAGTCGCTCTGCCAATTCCAATGTAAAAAGAATAACTGCTTGTTTCGATATACCATATGTTCCAAAGCGGGTATAATGCTTTTTATCTGGAATAAACATTTTACTGCTGACCTTTCCTATCCGATATGTAAGAGAACCGGTATTTATAATATGGCCTTTTTCCTCTAAAAGAGGTATCACACGCCGAGTAAGTAAATATGTTCCTATATAATTAACTCCTAAATTTTGTTCGAATCCATCAGCCGTCAACAAAAAATCCCGATTCATTACCCCTGCATTATTAATTAACGCAGCAATTCGAATTTTATCTTCATACAATCGTTCAGTAAAATATTTGATAGAATCGAACGAAGCCAAATCTAAAGTATAAAGCTTAATATCCGCTCCCCCATACAAAGATACAAGTCGTTCTTTTATTTCCTCACCTTTTTCTATATTACGACATGCCATCAATACCCGATAGCCTAATTTTATCAATGATTCTGTAAGGGATGCTCCCATTCCTCCATTAGCACCGGTAATAATAATATATCCCTTATTTTCCATACTGATAAAATTTTGCTTTCCGCTTTATCATACGAACAACAACAGATGGAACACATGTAGCTCCGAAAGAAAATAAATAATTTATCCAACCTGGTGTAATACATCTTTTTCCAGCAAACATAGCAGACAAACCCCTATACGCTAATTTTTTTGTAGGCATAAGAATCCCTAAACGAACTCCAAGTCTCAATAATTCCGGTTTCAAATTATACAAATTAGTCGCAACTCCACCTGGACATACAGCTGTCACTATTACACCTTTATCATACATTTCATTATACATCGCCTTTGACAAAGTACGTACATATGATTTTGTTGCAGCATATACTGATATTCCCGGATATGGTATCTTTGCAGCTAAAGAAGACATATTCAGAATGTATCCCTTTCCCCTTTTTGCCATATCTTCTCCAAAAAAATGACACAGCATCGTTACTGTATAAACATGAAGATTAACTATTACTGACAATTTACCTGTATTTACATTGATTACATCATTAAAAAAAAATATCCCGGCATTATTAATCAAAATCTCAACTACAATATCATTTTCCCGACAATAACAATACAAACTCGAAGCCGCATCTAAATGTGACAAATCTCGATATAATCCCTCAACAGAAACGGAATAATGTATAGATAATTCTCTTGCTACTTTTTGTATCGGTTCCTCTTCATTACTTACTAATAACAAATTATATCTTCTTTCGGCCAATTGTCGAGCATATTCATAGCCAATCCCTGAACTAGCTCCAGTTACCAACGCTACAGTTTTTCCCTTAACAGCACTCTCCATTTTTTTTCTTATTCTTTTCCAATTCTTTTATAATAGCAGGAGGCAAATCATTAAGATGTTTATGGCACGCCATTTCTCTACTATACATACGAGCGATACAATAATTAACATGATCACAGCCACAACGCAATTCCCCTTCACTTTTCATCCTATTTACAAAATCTGGTTCATTTATTAAGGCCCGAGCCATAGCTACGAACTCAAATCCTGAATTTAGTACCATATCTATTTTTTCTCGAGATACCAACCCCCCAACATAAATCAGAGGCAATTTTAACATTTCCCTAAATTTTAAAGCATCCTCATAAAAGTAGGCTTCTTTAAAAGGTGCATCCGGAATCATCATATGTCCAAACATACGTACCCCATATTTTAACCACAGCTGTTTCATATAGTATGTCATAGTGTAAATAGGCATTTCGCCTCTCATAACATACATAGGAGCTTTACTAACAAATCCCCCACTAAGCACCAATGCATGCACCCCCAGTTTCTCCAACTCTTTCCCTACTTGAAGACATTCGTCAATATCCATCCCCGACTTAAAGCCATCACGCATATTCATCTTCACAATAACAGCAATATCATCTTTAGCTTCTTCAAGAACCTCATTTATGCACATTTGCATAAACCTCATCCGATTTTCCAATACTCCTCCATATTCATCTCGACGATGATTGGTATAAGGAGATAAAAACTGGCTTATCAAATAACCATGCCCAGCGTGTACTTCCACCGCATCAAATCCGGCTTCTCGTATCAACCGAATAGATTTTCCAAACTCTTTGGCCATATCTATAATTTCAGCCTTACGCATCCCTCTGACAAATGTAGGAGAATAAAGATTAAAACCCGTAGATGCTGATATTGGAAGCTGCCCCGCTGTACTTCTATGAGACATATTTCCACAATGTCCTATCTGAATCGATGCAGCTGCTTGCTCTGAATGAATCGCATCAGTAATATGCTTAAGCCCGGGTACTATTTCACGGCGTAACCATAATTGATGAGGAAAAGAAAGTCCACTACGAGTAACTGCAGCGTAAGCTAACGTCGTCATTCCTACACCTCCCGCTGCTACACTTTTATGATAATTATACAATAAATTAGTTGGCCCGTTGCCCGCGCACATCCCTTCAAAAGCTGCAGCACGAATAGTCCGGTTACGTAACGTCAATGGTCCTACCTTAGCCGGTGTAAATAAAACTGAATTTTCCATACTATTTTAATATTATATCTTTTGTAGGAAAAATTTCGATCACTCGGTTATCTTTCCAAATTTTCCACAACAAAAATTCGTATAATTTCCTTTTTTTGCTATCTCAATAAATAAAAGGAATTACTCTTTTCCGTTTTTCTTTAACAAATTCTTCTCCAAACATATCTTCATACCGATGATAAATCGCATTTGCCCGTGGAACAAGATTCGCAAAAGTCCAAATGGCAAAAACTGTACCAGCCAATGACCACGTAAGAATTGCGAAACCTATCCATTCCACAATCTCTCCAAAATAATTGGCAGAAGACACATAACGAAACATTCCACCCCGAGGAAGATAGTGTTTTGTATCACCTGGTTTACGTAAATGACGAATAATATAATCAGAATGCATATTAATATACATTCCCATAAAAAATATAAATGTACCAAATATAAATTGCGGCGTATATAGCCATTGTAAAGAGTACATATTTGAAGGTGAAAAATAGAAAATCCATCCTCCCTGCATCACAGCATTCAACACATTAAAAACGACTCCCATCAATATGATACTCAAAGGCATTGGGCTTTTACCCTTTAATAAAAAGGGATATATAAACGAACGGTTCAAATAATGTATCTGAAACAATGAAAAAAATATCAAGCAAACAGGTTCGAAACGGCGTTCAGACTTCCACCATAATATTCCCATAACAATAAAGACTGGAGCTTCCATTAAAAGCCAGCCCCATTTATTAGGTATTTGAGGACCCCAATGCCCATTTCTCATAATACCATATCCGGCTTTAACAAAATATAAAGCAACAAAAACTATAACAGCTAAAAAAATCATTCCCCACAAAAGTAGGTTATATGCGTGTTCCATATTCAAATTATCCGGTTAATATTCAGAATACAAAAATAAATATAATAATCCAAAGATTTACCACTATCAGACACGAAAAAAAACTTTTTATAACAAAAACGTTTTCTATTTCAAACTATAAATAATAAAAAAAGCCTCTGAAATTTCTTATTACAAGAAATACAAAGGCTTTTGAAAATATATATATAAGTCAGCTCGTCAGAATGTCACACCTAAACGGAATCCAAAATTATTCAACCCGTCAACTTTGTATGTCAAAACTTTTGACTTATTGGTGGCATAACTATAATACAATGCAACGTGAAATCCAAAATTGTGATTTGATGTCGGATAAATAGTCATACCTACTTCAGGCGAAGTCGTAAATCCCCAATCATCATCTTTCGATTTATAAACATTATAATAAGATGACATGCGAGCGTACTCTGCCCCTAATTTTAAAGCAACATACGGTTCAAACATATTCCCTGGAATAAAACGATAACGTAGAGATGCTCCAAAAGGTAATTGAAATACTGAATGCTGCTGATCCATAGTAACAGCAGAATGGTCGGTCATCTGTATCGTTCGCATCGAAATGTATTCATTATTTGTATGATAAGCGATAAATGCTCCTACACCAAAATGTTCGGTAAAATAGTAACCACCTTCAAAATTCATACCCCATCCACTGGCAACACCAGCAAATTTATTATTGAGGGGAACATTAAATTGCCAATCAATATGAAAGAACGAATCAGAAACATCCTGAGCTTTCATACCAAAAGGAAAAGCCAGACAAAGCGCCACAAAAAGAACTGCTTTAGTCCATATATTTTTTACTCTTTTCATATGTGCATATTTTATTTTAATTAATTACTCTTGAAATTACCATGTCTATCCTCTTTTTTAAGTAAAAAAATCAGACAACACTTTATCTATTTTATTTTTTCAGATAAGGCGATTGTATAAATGCTTGATTAACCGCAGTTATAGCCAACTCGGTATTTATCCGATGAGAAGATGACAATAAACCGGTCATGTAAGCATCCCAAATAACAGACAATTTCTTTGTATTAGTAGTTGTCTCATTTACTTCCAAACTAATAAGTTCAGTAAGCAAAGAACCTACATTATAACTATACACTACACGATATGGATAATACCAACCACCCCAATTACCCCAATATCCGGGATACCAATAACCGGGATAATCCCACCACCAATAAGGGTCACTATATCCGGTAAAATAATGAGTATCTTCAACATAACTCATTTGAATACCTAAATCAGCCTGATCCTTCTTATCAACTCGCTGATAGCCGCGTTCTTCCATATTGTCGACACAAGCTTCGATTATACGCAATGCATTATCATCTTTCCAGTATTGAGCTTCTTTACTATCTGAAATCAGCAAAATACTATCAGGGATGTAAAACTTGGTAAACGAACCAAAATCTTCAGTCTTGTCATAATCGGTATAGACGAGGAAGTTGTCGTCCAAATCATCCGTATTGGGTTCTTTTTCACACGCTGTAAATAAGAACAATACCAATAGAATAGGAACAAATCTTTTCATATACTTTCTGTTTTTAAAAGATTATAATTAAAAAACTCTTTTGAATTTATAACAATGATATTCCGAGAAAGTTTCATCTTTCTTGTTAATAAGCTTTAACGATATTATTACAACAGACACCATTTTATAATGACTTTAACCAAAATATCATTCAAAATTCGAAAAAGCCCCTTCCAAAATTCTTTTGATAATCTACAAAATAGCAATGATATCCAATCTTCCAGTCATTTACTTATTTTTTTCAAGTACACTTCATATCAAAATATTTTCGAGAATCTCGACCAATATTCCACCAAACAAGTACTTAATATACGTTGACATTTAACATTTTTATATCAAAATCTTAAAATCGATACAATATTTGACATATACGTTATGTTTTTTTCTACTCTTATCAGCAAGGATATAAAAATATTTCGTATTTTTGAGACTAAAATATAAGATGTTAGTGTGGTAATTAAGATTTTCTCTCCTATCATATAGAGAAAAGCTTATTTTATAGTGAGATTCTATTATCATGAA
>JTDA01000004.1 GCA_000803105.1 Coprobacter secundus | reverse complement strand
ATCTCTTTGTTAGAAATCGCACTTTTATTTTTTATATCAAAAAAGTCTGTTTTAAATTTTTTGCAAATATAATTTTACCAATTTTTGCTTTTATAGATAGTTTTTTACTTTTTCTGTAAGAGTCTTAGGATCAGCTGTACAAAAGTACGACAGGCTTCTAAACAGGTTTTAAGAAAGCAATAATATTTTGGTTGGCCCGGTCTATAACCGAATTTTCCAAACTTGCTAAATAAATTTGTGTTGTCCTTTCTGATGTGTGTCCCATACCGGCACTGATGACAGAGAGGGGGATATTATGGTTACGGGCTGCAGTGGCCCAAGAGTGTCGGGCACAGTAGGACGATAGTGATATATCCAGTCGGAGCATTTGAGAGAGCTGTTTCAGTTGCCGGTTGTAGTACCCTAATGCAGTCTGGTATTGAGAAAAAGACCTGACAGGGTCTTCGGAGGTCAGGATGGGCAAGAGATAGGGTGTCTGCTCGGCTTGGGATGAATAACGGTCTATAATTTCCTGTATGCAGGGTTCTATATGTACGGAAAGCTGTTGTCCTGTTTTCCGTCGGGTGTAGTGAATAAAACCTCCCCGAATATTTTTGTGACGGAGAAAAGCCATATCGACGAAAGCCATTCCGCGCATGCAGTAGCTGAAGATGAACAGGTCCCGGGCCAATGCGAGTGATGGTGATGATATTTTCATCTGATACAACTGTAAAATGACATCTTCGTTTATTGCGCGTTTTTTGGTTTTATCGACTCCGGTATATACATTCTGGAAAGGGAAAGTTTGTTGTGCAAAGTGTTTGCGAACGGCTTTATTGTAGACTGACCGCAGGACACGCATATAAAATGAGGAACTGTTGCGTTTGACTCCTTTTAGTTGTAACCATTCGGCGTATTCAAAAATGAGTTCTTCTGTGAGAAGCTTGAAGGGAATGTCGTCACCGTGAAGAAAGGAGGAAAAGCTATTCATCGTGCGTAGGTAGTTACGGGCTGTACCTAACCGGTTGCTCATGGATAGAAAGGTGATTTGTTCTTTGAAAAATGTAAGCACATGCGTTTGACATTGTGGTGAGCGAAATCTATCGGCAATATCGTGTACGGTATATTTTTTACCGGTCTGTTCAAACTCACGGATGATATTATCGAGCAATGCAGTATCGGCATCGATTACCCGATGTATGTAAGTCAAGTTTTTTTTATTTTCGATATCGGATGTAGCGGGTCCTTCGGTGATACTGACCCACTGCTCGGGAAAAGGGTGCAGGCGTGTCGCAATTTGAATGGTCTTTTTTTCATGTCTTACTTGATAGAAGATGGTCCCCGGTTTGCCGGGAACGCTGGATTCGCGAAATTTTACTTTTAATGTAGCCATAAATTAGTTTCTTTCTATTTAATTTTGGTTCTAAAACAATTTAGAATGATAAATAAAATAGATTGAATGTAAATATGGTGTTAAAAATCATATATTTTTATTTTCTATTTGCCGAGTTATTTTTTTCTTTTGTGCGAAAAATATACTTATATGTTCTTTGATTAATGAAATACTATTTTCACTGAGAAAAGACGCTGTGCGAGGGTTTTGTATTTTCGCCTCCTTCCGAAAAGGAGGGGTGTTCTATTTTGACAAGCCGGGATAATCCGGTTTTTGAGGTAGGGGAGAGAATAAAAATTCCCCTCAGGGAAAATGCCTATAACGTGTCACTTTCCTTGAGGGGAATTGATTAGCAAACAAAATAATTAATAGGCAAATAGAGGATAAGCTTTCATGGTCTCGTTTACTTTTTCTCTTACAGATTTGATGACACTTTCACTTTCCGGATTGGAAAGAACTGTATCTATCATTTCTACTATTTCGAGCATGAGATCCTCTTTTGCCCCGCGGGTAGTAATTGCCGGTGTTCCAACACGTATACCCGAAGTCTGGAATGGTGAACGACTGTCGAACGGTACCATGTTCTTGTTTACAGTAATGTCTGCCTGTACCAATGCTTTTTCGGCCACTTTACCTGTCAGTTCAGGAAATTTGGTACGGAGGTCTATCAACATACAGTGATTGTCGGTTCCGTTTGAAATGATTTTGTATCCTTTGTCGATGAATGCAGCAGCCATGGTGGCAGCGTTTTTCTTTACTTGGGTTTGATATTCTTTGTATTCGGGCTGTAATGCTTCTCCAAATGATACGGCTTTGGCTGCGATTACGTGTTCGAGCGGGCCTCCCTGTACACCTGGGAATACTGCAGAATCGAGCAAAGCCGACATTTTCTTGATTTCGCCTTTAGGTGTCTTTTTGCCCCATGGGTTATCAAAATCTTTACCTAACAAGATAATACCTCCACGTGGTCCACGTAAGGTTTTATGAGTGGTAGATGTTACGATATGTGCATATTTCAACGGATTGTCGAGCAAGCCGGCTGCAATGAGCCCGGCGGGATGTGCCATATCGATCATGAAGATAGCTCCGATTTCATCGGCAATTTTACGCATACGTGCATAATCCCATTCGCGGGAGTAAGCGGAGGCACCACCGATAAGTAATTTCGGACGTTCGCGTAAAGCTACTTCTTCCATCATATCATAATCAACATATCCGGTGTCTTCTTTTACTCCATATTCCAACGGTTGGAACATAAGTCCGGAAAAATTAACGGGAGAACCATGAGACAAGTGTCCACCGTGGGACAAGTTCAGTCCCAAGAATTTATCTCCGGGATTTAAAACAGCCATGAAAACAGCCATATTGGCTTGTGCTCCGGAGTGAGGTTGTACGTTGGCCCATTCGGCCCCAAATATTTCTTTTAGACGGTCTATGGCAATTTGTTCACTTTGGTCTACTATTTCGCAACCGCCATAATAACGTTTTCCGGGATAGCCTTCGGCATATTTGTTTGTCAGGCAAGAGCCCATGGCTTGCATTACTTGTTCGCTTACGAAATTTTCTGAAGCGATAAGCTCGATTCCTTTTAATTGTCTTTGACGTTCTTTTTCGATGATGTCAAAGATGGCATTGTCTCTCTTCATGTTTTTGATATGTGATAAATATTTGAGTTTTTTAATAATTTCGTTACAAAGGTAGCCTTTTTTATGGTAAAATGTAGCGATTATAATACAAATCCTAATGAAAAACTAAGAAGGTTTATTCCTCGCTTTATAGACAGCTTGTTGGATGTGGGCGCTACATCGGGACTATTGAGGGTGTAACCTCCGGAACTGTGTATATTGGTAAGGGCAAATTCGTATCTGAAGTCGAGGGTAAGCCGGGAGATAGATACGCCTACACCAATAAGATAGTTGACTGTAAAGGGTTTCAGCGACTCATCGGTGGTTATGGCATACCGTATGTCGTAATTATCGATATGGTTGTTCTCTTTCAATATATATTTGAATTTGGGCCCGGTAAAGAATGCCAGTTCATAAGGACCTTGTTTTACAAAGTTGTACCCGTATAATAGCGGGATATCCAGGGTATATATACGGTTTATGATAGAACTTTTGATATTGCTTGGTTGTAGCGTAGGGATAAAGTCTTCGGGTTGTAATTCTATATCGCTTCGCAAATAATTTATTCCGGCTTCTAATTGAAGGTAATGTTGCTGTATATTGACTCTTCCGAAAGCAGATGCCAGAAATCCTATTTTACTGTTTGCCGAGGGTAGTTCTATGGGAGTATCATTTATTTTTGCCGAACGTATGTCGACAAAAGGGGCATTGACCCCGACCCGGAATCCCCAGTTGAAGCGTTCCTTCGGGATATCCCGTTCTTGTGCCGATAGTGAGGCTATACAGCAAAGAAGCATGAGCAATGTCCATTGTTTTTGCATATTACTTTTTCTTTTTTTGAACCGACCACCCAAATTTACCTATTTCTTTTCCCATTTCATAATAATGACCATGAGAATATACCAGGAGATTCGCTTTCTGCATATCGAAAGCCCCGGTTGCGGGGTCTATATATTTCTCGTCTGCCATTACGTTAATAACGTCGGAGATGAACATATTGTGCGAACCCAATGATAATATTTCCCTGACGCGACATTCTATACAGAGTGGAGATTCATCGATACAAGGTGCTTTGACAATGGAAGCAGGAACCGGGGTTAACTTCATTTCTTTAAATTTGTCGTAATCTTTTCCTGAACGTACACCGCACCAGTCGGTTGCGAATGCCATATCTTTCGTGGTAAGGTTGATGACAAATTCCATATTCTTTTTTAGAATAGGGTATGAATGACGTTCGGGCCGTATAGAGATATAACACATGGGAGGGTTGGTACAAATAGTGCCTACCCAACTGGCTGTTATCAGGTTATATTCTTCAGGGACTACCCCGCAACTAATAAGAACCGCAGGTAGCGGATATATCATGGTTCCCGGCTTCCAGTTGTGTTTCATATAAAAGGATTATATTATTTCTATTTCGTCCTTACCGACAGCCCGTTCACAATATTTGCATTTGACTTCTACATTATCTTTGTTGATTACATAGAAAACGGTTTTCATCGGTTCATTGTTGGTAATGCATTTGGGGTTATTGCACTTGATGATACCGATAATTTCGTCGGGGAGGGTTACCGGTCTTTTTTCAGTAACCCGGTAATCTTTAATAATATTTATTTTAGCATTCGGTGCAATCAGGGCAATTTTGTTGATTTCTTCTTCTTTGAAAAAAGTATCAGCAATTTTTATGATACCTTTTTTACCGATTTTTTTACTTATCAGATTGTTCCCTATCGTAATGCTTTTGTTTAGCTTTTCGAGTCCTAACAAGGATACGACTTTGAACAGCTGGTCGGAGGGGATATGATCTATAACCGTCCCATTTTCGAGAGCGGCAACTTCGAGTTCTTTTTTGTTTGCGTTCATGATGTTTACTCCTATCCGTTTAAATTTCTATACCTAATACTTTACAAATAATGGCTTGGCGTGCGTATAATCCGTTCTTAGCCTGTTCGAAATAGTAAGCTTTGGGGTTATCATCTACGTCATAAGAAATCTCATTGACCCGGGGAAGCGGATGCAAGATGCGTAAATTGGGCTTGCTGCTTTTGAGCATTTGGTTGTGCAGAGTGTATACGTTTTTTACTTTTTCGTATTCCATAAGATCGGTAAAACGCTCGCGTTGCACACGGGTCATGTACAGTATGTCGGCCTGGTCGATGACTTCTTCGGTGAAATCTTGATGCTCTACGTAGGGGATATGCAGTTTATCGCAGTAGATTTTATATTCTTCGGGCATTTTCAGTTCTTCCGGAGCAACAAAATGAAAGGTCGGTTTGAAGTGTGACATAGCCATCAGTAGGGAGTGGACGGTGCGGCCGTATTTGAGGTCACCTACCATAGTTATATTCAAGTTTTCGAGTGTCCCCTGGGTTTTGTAAATGGAGTACAAGTCGAGCATCGTCTGAGAAGGATGTTGGTTGGCGCCGTCTCCGGCATTGATGATGGGTACGGATGCGACTTCGGATGCATATCTTGCGGCTCCGTCGAGATAGTGGCGCATAATGATGAGGTCGACATAGTTGCTTACCATCATGATGGTGTCTTTCAGCGTTTCTCCTTTTGTAGAGCTGGTGGTAGATGCATCGGAAAATCCGATAACCCGGCCTCCTAATCGGTTGACTGCGGTTTCGAAACTCAAGCGTGTACGAGTAGAGGGCTCAAAAAACAAGGTTGCGATGACTTTGCCTTCCAGTACCCGCCGGTTGGGATTCTGCTCGAATGACTTTGCTTTCTCCAATAAGTCGAGAATATCTTCTTTGGAGTAATCTGTAATTGATACTAAACTTTCCCTTCTCATGCGATATGTTTTTTAAGAATTGACTCATAAAGCCTTTTTCCCGGATAAATTTCTAATCGGGTTCTAAAAACAAATAGACCAATTCGACGGTGGGGCCGGATTGGTCTATTTGATGCGGTCTATTGACGAACTGAGCCAATGGCACTTTTCTAAATGAGTGTCTTGCAATAATTTATATTTTTTTTCTTTTCGTCTCATAGGCATTACAAATTTATAAAAAAAAGCATATATCAAAGCATTTCTAATTAAAAAATATTGTTAGCTACTTGTTATCAATATACAAATAGAATATTTGTATTAACTTTGGTCCCGATAATGAATTCTTTGTTATGCTCTGGTTTCCTCTACAGACGTCATGCCGGGAATGAAATTTGATAATATTTTAAAGCTCTGAAAAGATTAAGATGAATAAAAACTCACAGGAAAAGGCCAAACCGTCGAAATTTGCAAAAAAGGTAGCTCGATATTTATGGGTGTTTTTCGGGTTAGGTGTTGTTGCCGTAACGATACTTTTTGTATTGATTGCTTATGGGTATATCGGTTATATGCCTCCGATAGAGGATCTTGAAAACCCTAAAGATAAATTTGCTTCTGAGATATATTCTTCTGATATGGAAGTTCTGGGGCGATATTATCAGAGCAAGGCAAACCGGGTGTATGTGACTTATAAGGAGCTTTCGCCCGATTTGGTCGATGCTTTAATCGCAACAGAGGATATTCGTTTCAGGGAGCATTCGGGCATCGATGCTAAAGCCCTTTTCAGAGCAGTGATAAAACGGGGCCTCCTTTTTCAGAAAAGTGCCGGAGGGGGTAGTACTATTACCCAGCAGTTGGCTAAATTGTTGTTTTCTCCAAATGCCGAGAATATTATGGAACGGCTGTTCCAAAAGCCGATAGAGTGGGTAATTGCCGTACAGCTTGAGCGTTTTTATACCAAGGAGGAGATTGTAAATATGTATTTGAATAAGTTTGACTTTTTGAATAATGCAGTCGGGATACAGTCGGCTGCTCAGATTTATTTCAATACTACTCCTGATAAATTGAAAATAGAGGAAGCGGCTACATTGGTAGGCATGTGTAAAAATCCGTCATACTTCAATCCCGTGCGGCATAACGAACGTACTCGGGGACGACGCAATACGGTTCTGGAGCAGATGTACAAGGCTGATTATATAACCAAGGAACAGCGTGATTCTTTGCAGGCATTGCCATTGAAACTGACCTTCCGCAAAGTGGATCATAAAGATGGCCTGGCTCCTTATTTTCGTGAACATTTACGGTTGATGATGGTGGCTAAAAAGCCTAATAAGAGTGATTATCGTGGTTGGCAGAAACAGCAGTATGTAGATGACTCTATCGCATGGGAAACAAATCCGTTATATGGTTGGTGTGAGAAGAACCGAAAAGCTGACGGGTCGAAATATAACTTATATACTGACGGGTTGAAAATATATACGACCATAGATTCGCGGATGCAAAAGTATGCAGAAGATGCTGTGACTCAACATATCGGCGGATATTTGCAGCCGCTTTTCGATAAGGAGAAAAAAGGACGTAGTTATGCACCTTTTTCTCGAATGGTAAAGACATCGGATGTAGAGGCTATTCTGGATCGTTCCATGAAGCAAAGTGACCGGTATCGTATCATGCGGGAGAATGGCGCTACCGAATCGGAGATACGCAAGGCTTTCGATACGAAAACCGAAATGCAAGTGTATTCGTGGAAAGGCATGGTAGATACGGTGATGACTCCAATGGATTCGATTCGCTATCATAAGTCTTTTTTGAGGACGGGATTCATGGCGATGGATTCGCGTACCGGATATGTAAAAGCCTATGTCGGAGGAATCGATTTTAAGAGTTTCCAATATGATATGGTAGCAGCCGGCCGCCGCCAGATAGGCTCTACTATAAAACCTTTTCTATATACGTTGGCAATGGAGGACGGATTTTCTCCTTGTGATATAGCTCCTAATGTACAGCC
Source organism: Coprobacter secundus (assembly GCA_000803105.1). Taxonomy (GTDB): domain Bacteria; phylum Bacteroidota; class Bacteroidia; order Bacteroidales; family Coprobacteraceae; genus Coprobacter; species Coprobacter secundus. The sequence continues at coordinate 266,211 of JTDA01000004.1, read as the reverse complement.
TCACCTGCTAGATGAATCGGGTAATGTGTGGTCGCCCAGAAATGCTTCGAAAGCCCGCATCGGTGAAGATGTGACTCTGAGGTGGGGATTGGCCAATTCGAATAACTGGATTTCTGCTTGGCTGATGGACAAATTGTCTCCTTCGGCATTGGTTCGTTTGATGCATTCGTTCGGAATAAAAAATAAGATAGATGCGGTTATTTCTCTTTGTCTCGGTCCGGCTGATGTCTCGGTAGAGGAGATGGTCACGGCGTATTCTGCATTTTCAAATAAAGGGATACGGGTAGATCCTTTGTATGTAACCCGTATAGAGGATAACTTCGGTAATGTGATTTCTGAGTTTACACCGCGTATGACTGAGGTATTCAGTGAAGCGGCATATTATAAGATGTTGCCCATGTTGCGGGATGTAATAGATTACGGAACGGGTGGGCGTATACGTTATCGTTATGGTATACAGGCTCAGATGGGAGGAAAGACCGGTACTACTAACAATAACTCTGACGGATGGTTTATGGGATTTACACCCAGCTTGGTAGGAGGTGTCTGGGTCGGAGGAGAGGACCGCTCGATACATTTCGACGGAATAGCCAATGGACAGGGGGCAAGTATGGCTCTTCCTATTTTTGGCTTGTTTATGCAGAAGGTATATGCTGATAAGGCTCTGGGATATTCTCCGGAAGAGACGTTTGTCGTGCCTCCGCAGTATGCCGACCCATGTGCAGGTGTAGAGGGAGGTCTGTTACCTCCTACGGGAAGCGATGAGCCTACGGAAGCGATTGAGGGAATTTTTGATTGAGATAGTAGAACTGTGTATTGTATAAGTAACAGGATGTTTTTTAAACGAAAAATGTCCTGTTTTTTTGTTTAAATACAACTATTTTAATTGAAATTATAAAATATTTTATACTGGTTTTGTCTATTTTTCATGGAAAATGCAAAATGCCTGTTGATGGATTTGTCGATAATCTGATTATTTTACAAGTATATATTTGCATTTATAGATATAAAATATATATTTGCAAAACTTTAATATATATTAAAAATATTGTAATATGAAAAAACTGTTGAGCTTTCCTTTAGCATTATGTTTGGTGTCAGCGTTTGTTTTTACATCATGCTCAGATGATGAAAATGATGGAAATGGCGGTAATTTTTCCAATCTTTCTGTTGAACAACGTAAACAGCGAGTAGAGTCTGTCGGCGTTGATTTGATGAATAAGATTAATCCTGCTGACCATGAGATAGCTGTAAAAGCTATAAACTCTTTGGATATTTTGTTGAATGATGCGAACAATATTCCGGAAGAAGATATACAACCAAGTCCTTTCCCTCAATTTAATATGAAAAGCTTGAGAGCTATGACCGCTCTTAATAATTTGGGTGGTGTCGTTGGTTTGGCTTCGGGTAATATGACGATTGCCGAATGGGCTGAATTGGATTTAGGCACCTATACCTATGATTCTGTGAAAGAAGAATTTGATTTCGTATCCGGTACAAATAATAAGGTTATTGTAAAATATCCGATGGAGGGAAGCAAAACTAATAATGTAAAAATTGAAGCTTCTTTTTCAAATTCCTCTACGATTGTAGACAATGTAATTATACCTTCTCAAGTAGATGTAGAGCTATCAGTTGACGGAACAGAACAAATATCTGCTTCTGTAAGTTATAAGGGAGAATTGGACAATCAGAATGACCATGCTATTATAACTATTGCCGGTAAATATGTGGCTGAGGCTACAGTTTCGGCTAAAGATGGGTCTGTCAATTGTTCTGCAACGTTAAAAGTCGGTAATGAGCTCCTTATTTCTTCTACGGGTAGCATTTCCGGTTCGTTCCAGATACCGGATGCAGATGCTTCTGAAAGTGATATTGAAAATGAGGCTGAGAAGATAAATTGGGCCAAAGTTGATATTAATATTATGGGGCAGTTGGCCATTACGGGAACTGCAAATCCAGGGGCAATTATTAAGGCTGATAATGAAATTGGCTATGATGATGAAAATAAAGCTACAGTCGATGCTCTGGTTGCTGTGTATAATGCCAATATGGATGTAAGTTTGGTGGATTTGAGCGATAATACAGCCTTAGCTAAAGGAGAGATGTATACATACGAAGATAAATATTGTTATACAGACTGGCAGACTAATAAAGAAATTTGCCACTACTATTATGAAGAAGAATTGGCCCTTCGGTTTGATGACGATACGATGATTGATTTTGAAGATTTCGTAGACGATAGAGCCGGGTTTGGAGAGTTGATCGATGCCTTTAATCGTTTGAGCCAGACATACGAGGATTATATTAAATAATTGTCGGAAGATAATAAATTCAGGACGGGGCTATCCAAAAGTCGGATAGCCCCGTCCTATTATACTTACAGTTAAAAGTAGAGGCTTTGAAATTACCTTTATTCCCTACGCAGGGAAAACAGTAATTTCAAGTTTATTGAATGATGTTTCTTCTATGGATTTGCAAACCGAAGGTTTAGAAATTGAAGGGCTGACTTTGCGGACAGTCCTTCCTTGTATCTTGTATAAAAAGAAGTAGGGTTATACTTCTATAAAATACTTTATAGAAATTATGATATGTAAACAAATGCTTATTTTATTTATTTGTACCGAATGTAGTAGATACTTTTCCCATAACCGCACCAGATTCCGATACCTCCTCCTTGTATATTTGATTTAAGATTTTTATTTGCCGGAGTTAGAGGGTTTTGTCCGTTGACAATTTCATTTTCATACCCTTTCCAAAATTCGAAGCCTTCTTTGGGTACAGTACAAAGCTTGACTCGTACGGTATCTTCTTTGTAAAAATCAGTGTGAATGTTTTCGGCAGGGAGTTGTTCGATTCCTTGGTTTATTTTTATACTTACCTGTTGCCCGTTGAATAGATTATCGTTGAGATTTCCTCCTAAGGCAGGGACAAATTTTTTATTTTTGTGAAGTACTTGCGTATAGATTTTATAATAATTTTTTTGCTCTGCCGGGTCGTTGAAGTCTATATGTATCTGATAGAGGGAATCATTTTCGGGGGCGTCGTTGCAGTAGATATTATCTATGGGGACAGAGGGAGGAATCGTTGTCTGTGCCGTTAGCTCGTATTGAGCATAGATAACTTTCAGTTGGTAAGTTTTGCCGGCTTCTCCTTTTATCTTGGTACCTTTATATATAAATGGAGGAAAGTAGTTCTCATCGATTCGACCGATGAGAATGTCTTCGGTTTCCCCGTCACTGACTACTACTTTTGCCCATCGAATAATCATGTCTTTGACAGTTTCTACGCTGCTTTCAGTGCCGAGAGGTTTGTTCGTTGTAAGCATGACAATAGGGTACTCACCTTCTTCTATATACCCTTCGACCACCAGACGTTCTTGAAATTCATCTTCATCGAAGCCAAATTTGTTTACACAGGATGTAAATACTATTGTTATGAATATGTATAGTAATTTTTTTATCATAGTTTTTCAAAATTTGAACATCCAACTGATAGAGGGGACAATCTTATATAATGCACTTTGTTTGCGTCGTATTTTTAAGTAATTGTTTTCCAAATCACTTTCTTTGACACCGAAATATAGATACAATGGATTGCTTCTGTTATAAGCGTTATATAGAGAGATGTTGAATCCGCTTTCTCTTTCTTTTTTCTTGAAGAACCAGTAGGTTGCCGAGAGGTCTATGCGGTGATAGTCGGGTAATCGGAAAGAGTTGTACTCTCCATACTCTTTTATGGGTAATCCGCCCATTATATACATTCCTATGGGAAGGGTGAACGCATTTCCGGTAGCATAAACGAAGACTGAGGAGAAGTCCCATTTTCGATTGGGAGAATAGACGAGGGTGAAAGAAAGGTCGTGGCGCCGGTCGTGTTTGGCTGGGAATTTTTTACCATTATTTATTTCCGGAAATTTCCGGTAAGACCAGCTCAGGGCATAGCTTATCCATCCGGTAATTTTTCCGGTATTTTTTTTCAGCATAATTTCTCCTCCATAAGCATTTCCTTTACCGTATGCAATGCTTTTTTCGAGAATGAACTTTTGGCTCATCAAATCGAAAAGTTCACTTTTCAACTCCATTTGGTTAGACATTTGACGATAATATCCTTCTACAGATATTTCATAGTCGTTTTCGTATATGGAGTGATAATATCCTGCCGAAAAGTTATCACTATGCTGGCTGGGGATATTGCGTGATGCCGGGACCCAGAAATCGGTAGGAAGGCCTACGGATGAGATGGATACCAAATTGATAAACTGGTTGTGGCGATTGTAAGAGATATGGGCGGAATTATTTTCACTAAATCTGTATTTTAACTCTACTCGGGGTTCTATGTAATGATTGTCATAAACTTTTGTTCCTTTGGAAAAGTGAGTAGAACTAATAACATCATCATATTCGTTATAGAGTACGTTGTCATAAGGTCCGGTTTGCAGGTAATAGGTATACCGAAGCCCTAGACGGGCAGACAATTTGGAAGTCATCTGCCAATTGCTTTCAGCAAAGAATGCCAGAGAGTGGTTTTTATATTTCTGGTAGGCTAAATTGTCATATAGATTCTGGTTTATTTTGAGGAGAGGTGTTTGGGGTTCCAGATAGTAATAATTATATTCTATTCCAGAGGAATATTTTACAGGACCTGACTTAAAAGTAAATTCATTTTTATATCCAAGGGTACTAATGAGAGATGGCAGTTCGATATCGAATCCTGTTTGGTCATTTTTTAAGTTATTTTGATAACGTCCGGTAAAAATAACTTGACGAGAACTTTTGTCTATATTCCAGTTATGTTTCCATTGCAGTGATGCTGCAAGGTTATTCCAGTTCATTTTTCCGGTCAGTTGATATTCATCTTGTTCCAACTTGAATTTGTCAGCACCAAAATAAGAGTGAAAAGTGATGATATCTTTTTCTGAAGGACGTGCAATAAAGGACAGGTTATAATCTTGAAAATCATAATTGAAAGATTCTCCGTCGTCGGAGATCGCACCCAATCCACTTAAGAGAGGATTTAATATAAGATTCATATATGTCTTACGGGCAGAAAAATATAGAGCATATTTGTTTCCTAAAGGAATGGAGAGTGTTGCTTGGCTGGCAAGGATACCTACGTTACCGCTAATTGATATTTTTTCCGGAATAGTGTCAGGAGATTTTACAAGTAGTACAGATGATAATCGTCCTCCGTATTGTGATTCCATACCGTTTTTCTGTAACTGTAGGTATGAAATGTGGCCGGTATTGAAAATAGAGAAAAAACCTAATAAATGAGAAGGTTGATATACGGGTGCATCATTGAATAAGACGAGATTCTGTCCGGATTCTCCGCCCCGTACGAATAGTCCGGAATTTCCTGTTCCTGCAGTTTGTACTCCTGGAGTCAATTGTAGTATTTTTAAAGGGTCGCAGCTTCCCAAAAATTGAGGTAGATTTTGCAGGCGTTGTATGTTTAGGGTAATGTTTCCTCCGGATAATCCTTCGATGGCCTTTTCCCGGCGGGCAGTAACAACAAATTCGTTGCGATTGTATGAAATAGGAGCAATATACAGAGTCAGGGTGGTATCTTGGCTTATTACTGTCGAGTGATAGTGGTATCCGTAACTGATATGCTGTGTTATGATGATGAAATCACCTGTTGTCGTTTTTATGGTAGCCTTGCCGTTTTTGTCTGTTCGCTTATTTATTTGCAATTCTGGAAATGAGACGGTTACATCAGGAATAGGTTTTTGTGTCAAAGAGTCTTTTATGAAAATATGAAGCTTTATGGAAAAGCGATTTGTTTCGTTTTCGGCATTTATATTTATAACAAAAAATACCTTTATTATAAATAACAAGATGATGTATAAGTTTCTGTTTTTCAAAAAAGCTGTGATAATATTTCTTGTGCGAATTTACTCAATAATACTAAGAGCCTGATTAAATTTTGTGGAAATATTTTGCTGTTTTATCTTGATTATGATAGCGCGGAATTTTCAAGTTTTTCAGAATATTTGGAATTGTATCAGTATATCAAGAAGGGTTGTAGTTTTTCTAAAATTTTTTATCCGGTTTGAGATAAAAGGAAGAGATTTTTTGTGTTTTTAATGAAGTATATTTACAAGTATAGCAAACTTATAATAACAGGTACCGATATATCTACAATAATCCCATGAAAAACGGATATAACGACATAATCTTTGCCACATGCCTGACTGATGATTGGCAAGGTTGTATCGATAGAAGTAGCTCCGGCTGCCGCAATAGGGGCCAGTTTCCCGCAGTAATGAGCTAATAGAGGAATTGCCAGAAGTGCAAATATTTCACGAGTCATGTTACTAATGAGAGCCATCATGCCTATGTCACTACCGGCAAGTTGTGTAAGGAATATGGCGGAGAGACTATAATAGCCAAATCCGGAACCGATAGCGACAGTTTCCCGTAACGGGATGCTTTGCATGAAAAATGAGAGTAGGAGACATGCTAACAAGGTTCCGGTGATTGTAGATAAGGGTATAAGTATGATACGAGATTTATATTGCCGGATGGGGCGGACAAGGCTTTTCAGGTCGGCTCCGATAGACATGCCTACGAAAAACATCATTATCGGTAATATATATATACTGTAATCATATTTGAAAAGAAATGCAGGTATACACTGAAAATAAGATAGAAGGACTCCGGTCAGGAAACATAAGACGATAATAATGCTCGATTTCATTTACTGCCTTTTTTAGAGTCTTTAAATAAATAATGATATAGCAGTGTGGCAGCGAGGATGCTTCCGCAAGTAGAGATTATGCCTATAATAATGGCCTTGGCTCCTAAACCGGTGAGGTTATTCATAATCTCTTGGTTATGCCCGGTCGATAACCCCATAGTAAATAAGAGCAAAAAAATAATCCACATATTTATTTTTCCAATGATAGGAAATATCGCTTTCTTTTTTCGTAACAGGTGACCTATGATGATTCCGGCCACCATAACAGCCATAACAATAAACATAACGAATGAAAAATACAGATTTTAAAGAAGCTCGTTTTTAAGATTTAATTTGCGGATGACTTTTTGGTAATCTTTACTATTTAGATATTCGGTAATGGCTTCAGCATGGTGCATATTGTGCAAGTCAGTTCCCATAAAATCGACATAACCATTGTCAATCATCCAATGAGCAATAGCCTTTGTATCTTTGCCATAATATCCGGCGATAGAGAGCCAGTTTATTTGGAAAAGGCATCCCAGATGTATCAAATCGGTATATATTCTTTTTTGTTCATAATAATAAGTATAACGTTCGGGATGCGCCAGTATAGGTTTGAAACCTTTCAGCTGGAGTTCGAAAATGAGGTTCTTTAAATCCCAAAAAGGCTGAACGAATGAATTTTCGATAAGCAGATAGTCGTTAGGTAAAGGAATGAGAGTATTATTTTTCAAATGTTTCATGAAATTCTCATCCATGCGGTATTCTGCAGAAAATATAATTTCAGGAGCATCATTATTTAAATGAGCTTTTAATTCGTTGTACGCAGCTTCGATGGTTTCCTGTGTATTTTCAAATGTTTCTTCGGTGACGTGAGGAGTTGTCACTATTTTGGTAATCCCCCATTGTTGCATCTGGTCTACTAACTTTAATGAAGTTTCGACATTTTGAGAACCGTCGTCGATACCGGGTAATATATGAGAATGCAAATCGGTAGTATAAGGCATTGTTGCCTGTTTTGCTTTTTTACTGAATATACTGAACATTATTTTCTTTTTTTAGGATTACAAATTTAATTCTTTTTCTGTTAAATATATGATATAGATTCATATAAAAAGATAATCAACCCGTTATATTATAGAGTATAGAGAGAAGCCCCGGTTTATAGTTTTATAAAAATCTTTGATTTCTTTTGCCAAGTCAAAAGTAATGTGTACATTTGCGAGCCATTACAGAAATTTACACGCTACCAACGTGATTTATAATTGACAAAATTAAAAGAAAATATAACAATGAAAAAAGGTATTCATCCCGACAATTATCGTCCAGTCGTATTTAAAGATATGTCAAACGATGACATGTTTATTTCACGTTCAACCATAGCTGCTAAAGACACTATAGAAATTGACGGAGTTACTTATCCGTTGGTAAAGCTTGAAATCACCAGTTCTTCTCATCCTTTCTTTACGGGAAAACAAAAATTGGTGGATACTGCGGGTCGTGTAGATAAGTTTATGAGCCGTTATGGAAAACATATGCAAAACAAGAAATAATATTTGTCTATTTTAGATATGAAACTCCGGATTATGTGATTCGGAGTTTTTTATTTTCCGTTATTTGGGGCAGCATTATATCTTTCTTCTACTTTTTTCCAATCAATGATGTCCCACAGAGCATCTATGTGTTCGGCCCTTCGGTTTTGATAGTCTATGTAATAGGCATGTTCCCAGACATCTATGCCTAATAATGGAGTTACGTCTTCGTCTTTTAATATATTTCCGGCATTACTTTCTCCTAGAATTTCAAGAGAGCCATTGTTTTTTCTTGCCAGCCATACCCAGCCGGAGCCGAATATATCGTTGGCCACCTGGGCGAATGAATTTTTGAATCGGTCGAAATTTCCCCATTGATGATCGATGGCTTCCGCCAAACTTCCAGAAGGTTTGTGTTGTGCTTTGTCTTTGGGTGAGAATGTATCAAAATAGAAGTTATGGTTCCATGCTTGAGCGGCATTGTTATATAATTTGCCGGTAGAATTTTTCACAATGCTTTCAAGGTTTGTCCCGTATTTCTCTGTATCGTCTTTTATTATTTTGTTTACATTATCGATATAGCCTTTTAGATGTTTTCCATAGTGTAGTATCAGAGTTTCTGCACTGATAATCGGTTCGAGTTCGTTGTATCCGTAGGGTAACGGTTGCTGAGTTATAATTATCATTTCATTTTGCTGCCCATATGATAGTACGGACATGCCTCCCCAAAATAGGAGGAACAGCATTTTTCTCAAAAGTCTTGTCATTTTCATTTTATTTTGTTTTGTTTTGTTTTTTATATAGTATTATAACCCACTAACAATAAAGAATGTTTATAATATATGTAGATTAAATTAGAATAACTATTATCGGAGTACAATGTTTTGTATAAGGCTCAATGATATAAAATAGATAAAAATTTATTCCGGTTCTGAAAACTTTTATCGTATGACGGATGTTCTACATGTCAGAATATTATTATTTAAAGATTGAATAGTTATGAAGACATGGCATAAAGAAATAAAAACAGGTGTGGTAGCATTGCTTTGTGTATCGATGATGTTGACGAGTGGATGCTCGGCTTGGCAAGGTATGAGCAAAACCGGACAAGGAGCTGCCATCGGAGGTGGTTCGGGGGCAGCCTTGGGTGCCGGGATAGGCGCTATTGCCGGAGGCGGTAAAGGGGCTTGGATAGGTTCTTTGGTCGGTGCTGCAGTCGGTTCGGGAGCCGGAGCTCTTGTCGGGCGTAAAATGGACAAACAGCAGGCAGAACTGGAAGAACAGCTAAAAAACGCTCAGATTGAAAAAGTAAAAGACAGTAATAATTTGCAGGCAATAAAAGTGACCTTTGAGAATGGTATTTTGTTTGCTATCAATTCGAGCCAATTGAATGCAACTTCAAAACAAGATTTAAATCAGTTGGCTCAGAATTTGATTCAAAATCCGGAGACCAATATTCAAGTATTTGGATATACGGATAATACAGGTAGTCAGCAATTGAATGAACGTTTATCTTTACAGCGTGCCGAATCTGTAGCAAATTACTTGATGAGTGATGGGGTGAAGTCGAACAGGGTTTCTGTAAAAGGTTTCGGATGGAATGATCCGGTAGCAAGTAATGCTACCCCTGAAGGACGAGCCCAAAATCGGCGTGTAGAAATTTATATAACAGCATCTCCTCAAATGATAGAACAAGCACAGTAGATAATATTTAATGAAAAAAGAGTGGATTTTGATTATAGAAATTCACTCTTTTTTTATATCTTCCGGTTAAAAGATCATTAGGTATATGGGCAATTATGTAGTTGTAGAAAGTTTTGTAAAAGGAAAATCAGAAGTTATATCTTGTGAAGATAGGATTGTCATCACGCCTTATTATTGCGCAGTCATTGATGGGGTAACGAATAAGGCTTCTGTGAATATTCTGAACCGAACTCCCGGTTTCTGGGCGGCAGAGTTGATAGAGCAGGCTATTATAGATTTACCATATGATTGTCCTTTGAAAATGGTAACGGATTTGATTACTGAGAAGATACGTTCTTGCTATATAAAATATGGTTTGGAGGATGATGTGTGCCAGTATCCAGAAAATAGATTTTCGGCTTCTGCTGTAATTTTTAGCGTTTGCTATAATGAAGTATGGCTTATTGGAGATTGTCAATGTCGTATAAATGGCATTACGTATAAAAATGAAAAATTGGTGGACCGAATTTTTTCGGAGGTACGTTCTTATGTAAATAAGACAGAGCTTCTAAGGGGGAAAACGGTTGAAGAGTTACAAAAGAAAGATGTTGGTAGGGAGTATATTCTTCCTTTGTTAAAGAAGCAGGTTATTTGGCAAAATTCAGAAGTTGATTCTTTATATGCTTATCCGGTTTTAGATGGTTTTCCGGTTTTACTTTCAAAGGTGAGAGTTATTAGTGTTCCAAAATGTGCGCAAATTGTTTTGGCTTCAGATGGGTATCCTGTTTTGTGTGATAACTTGCAAGAGACCGAGAAAGTCTTATTTAATATATTGGGGCACGATCCGTTATGTATTGGGGAATATCTTTCGACAAAAGGAGTAGCCCGGATGAACGATTCTTTCGATGACCGGGCTTATTTGAGATTGCAATTATAAAATGTTTTTATTCGACGGGGTTTGTTATGTCCTGAAACTTACGACTTACCTTTATCAGATTTATAGCATATGCTACGACATTCTGAGCTTCTTGTATCATGGTAAGGTAGACCATACTTACTTTCAGACTACCTTTTTGTCCTTGTATACGTTTAAGTTCAGACCGTTTTAGCTGGGACAAGTTATTGATGAGAGAGTTTGCTGTCCTGATAAACTCGTCGAATCGAGAATAGTCATTCTCTTCTATTATTTTTTTACAGTCTTGCAAAAGAGCCGTAATGCCGGAAGCTATATGTGTAAACTCTTCTTTCTGATCATTGTGCAGAGGATTGAAGTTGTTGTCTGTATGTTCGAGACAAGGTTCGCATATGCGTCCGATACTATAGATAATTTCGCTGATAAAATCATTTCCCTGATAATAATAAAGGCCTTTTTCTATAGCTGTATTGTTGTCGAGGTGTGCTACTCCTAAAGTCCCGATGCGTTTTACTTGTTTCAGATGTATTTTTTCATCATCTATTCGGTTCATTGTTTTCCGAAGTCCTCTATAACTCTCAGACATAAATGCAGTTACTGTATGGTCGAAAGTATTAGCCGCGGTGTCGAGTATTCCGGACAGTTCTTCCCGAGTATGTTTTCTTAACAAGGTAAGCGCCTCCTCTGTATCATGAGTTGACATTAGTTTTGTAACGGTAGGATTACCTTTTTGTTGAGTTAGTTTTTTGTTGAAAGCAAATTGGCTTCGGATAAGCAGGAATATTGCCAGAGCGACAAGGATAATGATTGCAACGAATCCTCCATAATGAATAATAAGTGTGACAAAGAAGCAAATAAAAAATGCAGCTCCAGCCGTAATGAACCAGCCACCTATGACAGAAAGTACACCTGTGATGCGGTATACAGCGCTTTCGCGTCCCCAAGCTCTATCAGCGAGGGATGTACCCATAGCGACCATGAAGGCTACATAAGTAGTTGATAATGGTAATTTTAGCGATGTTCCTAATGCAATTAAAAGGCTTCCTAACACAAGGTTTACAGATGCTCGTATCAGGTCGAATGCAGCACCTTCCTTTAAGATGGCTTCGTCCTGATTGAATCGGGAATCAATCCATTGTTTCGTTTTTACAGGAATAATATTCTGTATCGAAGATGCCATATTACTTGATACCCTGACAATAACCCGGGCTACGGGCGATGTACCGAAGGCCTCTTCTCCTTCTTCTTGTCGTGATAGGTCAAGGGATGTTTTTACAACGTTTTGGGCTTTTCGAGAAGTAAATAACGCAATAACCATAATTGTCCCTGAAGCTATGAGAAAATACCAAGGTGTTTTTGCTGAGCCCATTAAGGAGGTCATCAGATATGTACCGGGATTGACCGTCCCGGGTTGGGAAGTTATGTCCATGTATGATGAAAATCCGGCCAAGGGGACTCCGATAAAATTGACTAAATCATTCCCGGCAAAAGCAAGGGCTAATGCAAATGTTCCAAGAAGTACGACTATTTTGAAAACATTTATACGTAGCCAATAAAAAAATTGCATCAGTATAGTAAAACCGATTATACAGTAAAATACGAGAAAAGAGGTATTTTCATTTATCCAGTTTTTATAGCTGTCAGGCATGAAAGGGGTATCTTTTATACCTTTTATTAAGATAAAATAAATAATTGCTGTAGTTGCAAGGCCTCCGAATATACCAGCAAAATATTTTGATGTTTTTTTATAATTGAATGAAAAAATAATACGTGAAATATATTGTACGATAGTACCAAAAAAGAATGCAATGGCAACAGAGACGAAAATAGCTAAAATAACGGAGAGTGCTTTGTCTGTATTCAGTAAGTCTCCGAAATTGAGAGTATGGTCACCGATAATTTTAATGATTGAAAGGGCGAAAGTTCCACCTAAGAGTTCGAATACCATCGATACGGTTGTGGAAGTAGGCATACCTAATGAATTGAATACATCAAGAAGTACAACGTCGGTAAGCATAACAGCCAAAAGAATACACATAATTTCTGAAAAGTAGAAATGCTCCGGTTGATAAATTCCATGGCGTGCAATATCCATCATTCCATTTGATAACGCTGCTCCGACAAAGATACCGAGAGCTGCAATGCCGAGAATTAACCGGGTAGGAGCTGCTTTGGCACCAAGAGCCGAGTTCAAGAAATTGACAGCATCGTTGCTGACTCCGACGACTAAATCGAATATCGCCAGGATGAACAGGAAAATAACAATAAAAAGGTAAAATGTTTCCATAAAAGCGGGTCGGCTAATTGTATCTGTTATTATACTTTTTTTAATATTTGCTGCAAAGAAATAAAAAAGATGTTACAATAGGGTTACAAAATGAGATTGTGATAAAGAAAAAATAATATTTCTTATATTTGTTTCTGGAAAATTGATGTTTGAGTTAAATCTAAATTCTCTATAGTATATGGTAAAAGTAAGTGATGTGTATATTCGTGAGTGTGAGACTCCTTGGGAAAATGCAGGAGAGGGAGTACGCCGGCAGATTATGGCCTATAATGAAAATTTGATGATGGTAAAGGTTGAGTTTGAAAAAGGGGCAATCGGAACACCGCATCGACATATTCATACACAGGCCAGTTATGTTGCATCAGGGCGTTTCGAAGTGAAGATAGGAGATGAAAAGCAGATTTTGATTGCAGGAGACAGCTTTTATGTGTCACCTGATACGGAACATGGAGTCGTATGTCTCGAATCTGGGATATTGATAGATACATTTAATCCATTTCGGGAAGATTTTTTGAAAGGCTAAAAGTTGGTTCTCCTAAAATAGGATATTGGTCGAAGCTCCTATAGTCATCATATGTAATAGTTTATGAATGCTTTGCTTTTCAGGAATATTCAGTTGGCTATTGGGTTCAAGATTGAATGAAGCGGACGAAAGCGAGTAGTCAAAGAAAAAACGAACACCGAAATTCTGCTTAGCAACGTACGATATTGAAGCTCCAGTCCCCATTCCTGGCTGAAATCTTTCCTTGACATATATTGCGTCAGGAACTATTACGCTTTTAGTTGAGAAATTGTACCCCCCTAGTAGTTTACTGCCTATTTGCCAACAGCGGCTAATGGGATAGGAAAAGTATGCCCCGATATGGCCTAAGTTCATATCAACCGGGTCACATAAATCTTCTTTTTTCCCTGTTGTGGTAACGGGAATTGTCGATACAGCTAAGCGTCCTCCTATTCCAATGTAAGGATTGAAAAAGTAGGCACCTTCTAAACCTACGTGACTTCCGGTAGAGGTTTTTAGTTTTAGAGTGTTACTGAGCGATAAAGTCTTTGGTAGAAGGCCAAATCCCATATACAGACCAAAGAAGGACGGTTTGCGGTAAGGGTCTATTTGATTGAACTTAAGATAATCTCGAGTTATTCCCTTATCTTTGAATATGACATCTGCCAACAGGTAGCCCAATTCTGTAGTTAGAATACCGATTCCCGCACCGACTAATACGTCAGACAACCAGTGTCGGTTATTGAACTGTCTTGATATTCCGGTTGCTGTGGCTACAGAATAGCTGGCGACACTAATCCATGGACTTATAGTCAGCCCGTATTCTTTATGCAACATAGTTGCCGTCATAAAGGCAGTAGCAGTGTGTCCTGAGGGAAATGATTTGTAATTTGACCCGTCAGGGCGTTGTACTTTTGCCGTATATTTTATTGCATTTACACTTATTGCCATCAATGCTGCAGAAAAGGCATCTGCTGTTAACATACGCCCCCAAGAGTTCCGACTTTTTATTCCTCCGATTTTCATCCCTACCATGGCAATTGCCGGAGCATATTGAAGAATGTCATCATATTTATAATGAAAATTCGGGATGTAGTCATTTCGTAGTGTCCTGAAAGGCTTACTTTCATTCTTAAGCATCAATCCACCGGCAATCAGCGGTATACTGATATAAGTAGTTTGATAAAACTTACTGGATTTAAACTTATCCCATTTAGTATTATTTATTTTTATTAAAGGAGTGTGGTATAGGGATAAATGCATAGAATCTTGTTGAGCATATGTCTTGGTTGCATTTAAAAGTGCACAAGAAATGAAAAGGATAATTAATATTTTGATTCTCATAGAGTTGTTATTTGAAATAAAAACGAATATAATATATTATATAATGTAATGAAATTAGCCGCGAATGTATAAAAATAGGGTAAATTGACAAAATTAATTTAAAGGTTATTTGTATTACATTTGAATTTTATGAATTTATTTATAAATGCAGTTGCTTGTATATGTTGATATTTCGTGTATTTATTGTTATTCTTGTTATATAAAATTAGATAAATCAGGTAGAAATAATTATTTAAATTTTAAATTTGCGATTACCAAAAAAATAAAAAAGTGATGTTTTAAAGTGTTGATTTTAGGCATTGCAAAATTTTTAAAATTCGAATTTATAATAATAGAAAGGAGATAAATGTTAAAATCTAATGATATTTTAAGTCTATACAAGACTTATATATAATAGATAAAAAAGTGAATGTCGTTTTATGATTTAAAGAATTTGTTATTATATTTGTATTCATATAATAAAAAAGACAAATTTCAGGCTTATATTCTTTTAAAAAATAAGTATATATGGTCTCCATATTAAGTGAATAAATAAGTATAATTAGTCTGTAAAAATATAACTTTTTATTTTCGTATTAATTATGATAAAGATAGAATCTCTCCAAGGGCTTGATACCCGCCTTTATCAATTGGTTGCCCCTCTGGTGATGAACCCGAGGGTACTTAGATATAACAATAATTATCCATTTAAAACATCAAAAAATTTTATTTGGTATGTTGCTTTGAGCGATAATACACCAATTGGTTTTATTCCGGTTGAGATAAGGGATGAAAAGGCCATATTGAATAATTATTACGTGGCAGGTGATAATATGGGCTTGTTATCTGATCTTTTGAAGGAGGTAAAAGCAGCTTTAGGAGCTCATTATGTATTGGAGGGAGTTGTACAGACTCCCCATGTGAAAATTTTCGAGGAGAATGGTTTCAATACAATAAAAGAGTGGAAAAAGTATGTAAAAATGGAGTGGAGCTATGGCGCTGCGTAAGAATGTTTATGAACTGACACAAAGAAGATTAGAAAATATTTTTGCAGAATTTGATAATATATATGTTTCATTTTCAGGAGGAAAGGATAGTGGAGTATTATTGAATCTATGTATAGATTATATTCGTACACATAATCTGAATCGTAAAATCGGTGTATTGCATCTCGATTATGAAGCCCAGTATAAAATGACGACAGAGTATGTCGACAGGATGTTATCTCAAAATAGAGATATATTGGATGTATACAGGATATGTGTTCCTTTCAAGGTAACAACTTGTGCTTCTATGTACCAAACATATTGGCGTCCGTGGGAGGAGTCGATGCGTGATTTATGGGTGCGTCGGATGCCTGAGGGATGTTATTCTGTAAAAGATTTTCCTTTTTATGATCCTGACATGTGGGATTACGAGTTTCAGTTTAAATTTTGTGAATGGTTACATAGGCGGAAGAAAGCACGACGTACGTGTTGTATGGTAGGTATCCGTACCCAAGAAAGTTTGAATCGATGGCGTACAATTTATCGAGAGAATGTTTATAGTAAATTCATGGGATTAAAGTGGACGAAAAAACTATATGATAATATATTCAACGTTTATCCGATATATGATTGGCAAACCACCGACGTGTGGACTGCAAATGGAAAGTTCGGTTGGGATTATAATCGGTTATATGATTTGTATTATAAAGCGGGCATTAGTTTAGATCGTCAGCGCGTTGCCAGTCCTTTTATTTCTCCTGCGCAAGAGAGCCTGCATTTATATCGGGCGATAGACCCTAATACTTGGGGACGATTGATCGGACGAGTTAACGGTGTGAACTTTTCAGGTATATATGGGGGCACATCTGCAGTCGGTTGGCAGTCGGTCAAGTTGCCTGAAGGTCATACGTGGGAGAGTTATATGCATTTTCTATTATCTACGCTTCCTGAATCGACACGAAATAATTATCTTGAAAAGTTATCTGTCAGTATTGATTTTTGGCGTAGAAAAGGAGGTTGTCTTTCGGATGAAACAATCCAGAAGTTGAAGAATGCGGGAATCGAGATTACTGTCATGCCTGATACAAATTATAAAACCACAAAAAAGCCTGTAAGAATGGAGTATTTGGATGATATAGATATTGCAGAGTTTAGAGAGATACCTACATTTAAAAGAGTTTGTATTTGTATTTTGAAGAACGATCACGCTTGCAAATATATGGGATTTGCATTGAATAAAAGCGAGCGGGAACGTAAAGAAAAAATACTTGAGAAATATAAAGATATATTGTAAAACGAGTATATGAAAAAGTCTTTCATAAGTCCTGTTTATAATGTAAAAGCAGTTCCTGTAGAAAAAGTCAGAGCAAATAATTATAATCCAAACATCGTACCACCACCAGAGATGAAATTGTTGGAGTTGTCAATTTGGGAAGATGGTTATACAATGCCTTGCGTCTGTTATTATGTTGCAGATGAAGATATGTATGAATTGGTGGACGGATTTCATCGTTATTCGGTGCTCAAAACGTCTAAAAGGATTTACGAACGGGAAAAGGGTTTGCTTCCGGTTGTGGTTATAGAAAAAGATTTGTCGAATCGTATGGCTTCGACAATTCGTCATAATCGAGCACGAGGAACTCATAGTATCGAATTGATGTGTGAAATTGTGTCGGAACTGACTCAGGCCGGTATGACAGATTCTTGGATACAAAAACATATCGGAATGGATAAGGATGAATTATTGCGGCTAAAACAGATTTCAGGTTTAGCATCACTTTTTGCTAATAAAGAATTCAGTATTCCTATCAATGAAAAAATGCGGTGAAATGACATATATGATAATTTCTGATATACATGGGTCGGAAATTGCATTAAAGAGAGCTTTAGCCCAATATGAACGATTGGGGTGTGATGGATTGATTATCTTAGGTGATATTCTTTATCATGGGCCTCGTAATCCTCTTCCAGAAGGACATAATCCTAAGGGGGTTGCCGAATTATTGAATCAATATTCTGCAGAGATAATAGCAGTTAGAGGAAATTGTGAGGCAGAAGTAGATCAAATGGTGCTTGATTTCTCTTGTATGTCGGATTATGCATTGATATTGGATAATGATTATCGTATATTCGCTACTCATGGTCATATTTATAATCCTAATCAGTTGCCGAAGGGTTTTTCTGAAGGAATATTTCTTTTTGGGCATACACATTTATGGGAACTGAGAATAGATAAGAATATGATGATTTGTAATCCGGGATCGATAGCTTTGCCTAAAGAGGGACGTTTACCGACTTTTGCTATTTATTCTTTAGGAAAAATTGTAATATACTCCTTATATGGAGAAGTTATTTTAGAAAAATCTCTTTGATGTGTAATATAAAAATTGTATTTTATTTATATATTATTCCTTTCGGGGGAAAGGAGCAAAATTACAGCTTTTTCACTGAGGACATGTCACTTTTGAGAAGGTTGCTATTTTCCCTTTTTGAGAGGAGATAAGGGGGCACAGTAAGAGAATTGGTTTGTGTTGCTATTTCCAAGACGCAGCAGAGTAGGCTGTATCTTTTATTTTGATTGTACGTGAGTATTACATACCTATCAATAAAAAACAGAGGATAAGGTTTCTTATTAATAATTACTGTTTTATATTTGTAGAAATAATTTTTTCATGAAAATCTTTATCCGTTTATATGCTTATTTAAAGTTCTTTTTTTCTTCTTATCGTACAATGGCGATATTGCTGTCTTTATATGTAATATCGTTAGCTGCCGCTACTTGGATAGAGAGTTGTTGGGGTCGTGTTTCGGCTCGAGTAGCAGTGTATAATAGTACATGGTTTTATTTGTTGCAATTGTTAATGGTGATCAATTTTTTGTCCATAGCATTTACCGTTAAATTATGTCAACGCAAAAAATATGGTACTTTGTTGTTTCATCTGGCTTTTGTCTGGATATTGGCAGGGGCTTGGATAACGGCAATCAGCGGGATAGAGGGTAGTATCCATTTAAGGGAAGGCAAGATGACGAGAGAGATGTTGACACGTGACACTTATTTGAATTGTAAGGGCATGTGTGCGGGACAAAGTTTTAGTATTTTTCATCGATTGGATATAAATCCTTTATTCTCAACTTCTTTTTCAGAATGTCATACTTTTGACGGTGGTTTTTTTAATATTTCTCTATTGGGAGCACATCAAGATATATCTGGTGTTGATATTCTTCATTTTCGTGTAGTTACTTCTACTTGCGATACAATTATGGAGGTTCCCGGTAGGGCTGGAAATGTAGGAGAACCGGTTAGTTTGGAAATAGAGAATTTATCATTAGACTTATCATATGGAGCAATATACATGAAACTCCCATTTAGTGTAAAATTAAATGATTTTCGATTGGTGCGTTATCCAGGCTCAGAGAGTCCCTCATCTTATGAAAGTGATTTGACGATTATAACGCCAGAATGGAGTAAAGAAGAGACTGTTTATATGAATCGAGTAGTAAGTGAACAAGGATACCGATTATACCAAACTTCTTATGATAGAGATGAAAAAGGTTCTGTATTGTCAGTAAATAAAGATCAATTTGGGACACTTGTTTCTTATTTGGGTTATTTGTTTTTATTGATTGGTATTTTGGGAATGATGTTTGAACGTAATTCTCGGTTTCGGGAGTTAGGTAGGCAATTGGGTCTACTGTCAAAGAATAAGTCTTTGGTTGTTGTCATATTCTTATTTTTTTCGAATTTGCCGGTATTGAAAGCGGAGGGAAATGTAATGGCAGAGGTCGATAAATTTGTGTTACCGGAGGCTGTCTGTCATTCGTGGGCAGAGTTACAGGTACAGTCACCATCAGGGAGGATTGAACCTGTGGATACTTATGCACGGGCTGTGCTGCGTAAAATTTCCAAATCGGATAGTTACGATGGATATTCTGCTGTACAAGTATTTTTAGGAATTATATTCCGGCCCGATATATGGAATCGGGTTCCATTTATTCGACAGACATCTCTTGAATTACACCAACTATTAGGAACATCGGGTAATTATATAGCTTTTTTTGATGCGTTCAATGCTTCAGGGCAATATAAATTAGCAGAGAAGGTCCAGGCTGCTTATTCCAAATCAGAGAAAGAACGTTCCCGAATGGAAAAAGATATTTTGAAATTGGATGAAAAAATAAATATCATATTTTCGTTGCAGCAGGGACGGATGTTGCCTTTATTTCCCGGAGTGTCAGATGGGAGGAACCATTGGATTTCAGCGGGTGATGATTTACGGGGATTATCAGGGGCCGATTCTTTGTTTATAGCAAAGGTTTTACTATGGTTTGCAGAAGAAAGTAATGCTGCAGTGTTGTCGGGAGAGTGGGGAAAAGCAAAGGAAATAATAGGAATGATTAGAATATACCAGAAGGCAAAAGGGGGAGCAATACAGATATCAGATTCTCGTATTCATGCCGAACTGTTATATAATAAAATAAAGATTTTTGAAGTATCGGCTTTTTTGTTTATAAGTTTGGGACTTCTTTTGTTGGGAATATCTTTGTATCGGATATTAAATCGATATCGGTGGAAGTCAGTGTTGAGAATATTAATAGTTTTGGCTTGTATAACTTTTGGGGGATTGACTTTTGGTATTGCTTTACGATGGTATATCTCAGGGCAGGCACCTTGGGCGAATGCATATGAGTCGATGGTATATATTGGATGGTCTACGGCATTTGCCGGATTGTTATTTTTGAAACGTTCGCAAGTTGTTTTATCCTTAGCTTTGTTTTTTGCGGGAGTTATTCTTTTTGTAGCACACTTGAATTGGATGGATCCTGAAATAACCCCTTTGGTTCCGGTGTTGAAGTCATATTGGTTGATGATACATGTTGCGGTTATTACAGCCAGTTATGGTTTTTTCGGGATGAGTTTTCTGATAGGATTTTTATCTTTGATTCTGATGGCTTTCAGAAAATCAGACAATTTGTTACTATGGAATGGCGGTATTCGGGAACTTCGTATTATAAATGAGATGTCATTATATATTGGAGTAGCTCTTTTGTCAGCTGGAATATTTTTAGGAGCTGTATGGGCTAATGAATCATGGGGACGTTATTGGGGGTGGGATCCTAAAGAAACATGGGCATTGATTACACTGATTATTTATGCATTTATTTTACATAGTCGTTTTTTGCCGATTCTGTCTTCTGCATTTGCTTTTAGTTGTATGTCGGTCGTCGCAATGTTGTCGGTATGGATGACATATTTTGGAGTAAATTACTATTTGTCAGGTTTACATTCTTATGGTAGGACAGAGATGCCTCCGGCTTTGAATATTATCTGGTTTGTTTATTTGGTGATTGCTGTTGTTGCTATTGTCGCCGGTAAAAAAGAAAAAATGAATTAGAATGAACAAATTTTCTTAGATTTGAAATTTCTTTTTAAATGTTTGTTTTGATTATTCTCTGAAATATTCTTATTTTGCGATTTATTTAGATTATTATATATAAAATACTTGATATCATGAATAATTTACACGACATTGTGTCACATTTTAGTATTGATGGAACGGTTGATGTGATTGAGCCTATGGGGGCCGGTTTGATAAATGATACATACCGGGTTGCAACAGTTTCATCCGATACAGATGATTATGTTTTACAACGTATCAATCATTCTATTTTTAAAGATGTCGATCTCCTTCAGAGAAATGTTGTGAATGTAACAGAACATATTCGGAAAAAATTGCAAGAAAGAGGAGAAACTGATATTAAGCGTAAAGCTCTTCGGTTTATTCCGGCAAAAGATGGCAAGATGTATTATTTTGACGGGGAGAGCTATTGGAGAATTTCAGTATTGATACCCAAATCCAAAACTTTTGAGACCGTCAATCCTGAGTTTGCGTATTATACGGGAAAAGCATTTGGCGATTTTCAGTCAATGTTGGTGGATATACCTCAGCAATTGGGTGAGACTATACCGAAGTTCCATAATATGGAATTTCGTTTGGAAACGTTTAAAGAATCAATAAAAAATAATAAGGCCGGACGTTTGGAGAAAGCGCAAGGGTTGGTAGACGAGTTATTGGTGCGTGCAGATGAAATGTGTAAGGCAGAGAGGTTGCATAGAGAAGGTATATTGCCTAAGCGCATAACGCATTGTGATACTAAGGTTAACAATATGCTTTTTGATGAGAATGGTAAAGTTTTATGTGTAATAGATTTGGATACTACGATGCCGGGGTATGTATTATCGGATTTTGGAGATTTTATTCGTACGGCTGGGAATACAGGGGCAGAAGATGATGCAAATTTGGATAATGTGAATTTGAATATGGATATATTCAAATCTTTTGCCAAGGGATATATTGAAAGTGCAAAGTCATTTTTGTTACCTGTTGAAGTCGAAAATTTGCCTTATGGAGCAAAGTTGTTGACATATATGCAAACTGTTCGATTTCTGACTGATTATCTTGACGGCGATTGCTATTATAAGATAAAATTCCCTAAGCATAATTGGCAACGTTCATTGGCTCAATTTAAATTATTACAGAGTATAGAGACTCATGAGGCCGAGATGCTTGATTATATAAACGGATTGATGTGAGATACAATGACAGCTTCTTATAAATCCGGAAATGTTGTTTATCAAATAAACAACATTTCCGGATTTATTATCTTATTCTTGTTTCCGGTCTTTGTTTATTTGTTCAATATATTCGGTGGGTGTAATACCGGTCATTTCTTTAAATACGCGGTAAAATGATGTTTTGGAATTAAATCCGCATTCTTCTCCTATGCCTAAAAGAGTATACTCTTTGTATTGGGGAGCTTGCAATTTTCTTTTGACAGCTTCTACTCGGTAATAGTTTACAAAATCATTAAATCCTTTTCCAAAAAATTCTTTTAATATCTGGGAAAGTTGAGATTCAGATAGGTTGATTAATGTCGCCAGTTGAGCTTTATTTAATCGTTTATTAGTATATATATGGTCGTTTTCCATAGAGGAAATTAGAGCATCAATGATTTTTTTTGTTTTATTATCCGGTAGTTTCGGGAGCATGATATTGAGTTGAGGTATTTTTAATATTTTTGTTTTATTCTTGTTTTTAAACTTGTTATATTTTTTATAAAACTTAGGATATTTCAGATTTAGTAGATAAAATGTTGCCAAAAGAGTAATGATTAATAATAACGTTACTAAGGCAATGGTTGTCCAGATAGATGTTATGTCAATTTTAAGAACTTCTTTTTCATTACTCCATTTTCCCTCGGTATTTGAACTTCGAAGCAATAGAGTATATTTACCGCTTGATAATGCAGGAAGTTTAATTGAATTTTTTCCAAAGTCTATCCAGTACCAGGTTGTGTCGTAAGGCGTTATTTGATATTGGAATCGATTTCTCCATTCTTTGATATAGGAAAAGTTTGAGACATTTATAATGCAGTCTTTGTCTTTTGTTGTTAATTTCAGAAGAGGTATATTTTTCTCAGAGTCTAATTCTTGGATTCGGAAAAGTTTATTTCCATTACGGATGGATATAATAGCGGGAATGGGAATATAGGTGTATTTTATATTTTTTTTGGTATCAATCATGTTGAACCCGTTATCACCTCCGAAAAATAGATAGGGACCTAATTGAGCTTTCACTTGATAAAAGAAAATGTTACCTTGCAATCCGTCCATTTCCGAATATCGGATAATATCATTATTGGGAGAAGGAAGGACGGAAAAGATTCCATGTTCACTACCTAACCAAATTTTTCCGTTTTTCTCTTGTAATATGGATGTTACGGCACCATTGATAATTTTATTTATTTTTTTGTCGAGGACAAATTTTCTGTTCTTTAAATCGAAAAATGTAATACCTGAAGCTGTAGCAATACCTAATCTGTTATGATTTAAGTTTTGAATTCCCCAAATTAAATTATCCGGTAACAGTCCATGGGTATTTTCTTGTGTATAAAATTCTGTTTTTCCTGATTGAGAGTTATAACA
Source organism: Coprobacter secundus (assembly GCA_000803105.1). Lineage (GTDB taxonomy): Bacteria > Bacteroidota > Bacteroidia > Bacteroidales > Coprobacteraceae > Coprobacter > Coprobacter secundus. Next base: position 242,317 of record JTDA01000004.1, on the reverse strand, counting down.
GGCTATACCTCCTTGATGAAATGCCATCCAAATATCGTGATTTTCATCCTCGACAATGATTTTGATATTCGTAAAAATATCGGGTTTATCTTCGGGTGTTTCTTTGAGAAGTATATGCGTCAGTTTGTCTTGTTTGGCATTGTACATGTATAATCCTTTGTCGAGAACCGATATCCATAAATTTCCATCAGATGACTCACATAAGGCGTATACCTCTTTTAATGGTTGATGTTCTGGAGGAAATGCCAAAGACTGAAATGTTTTGTTTTGAGGGTCGAAGCTCAATAATGCCGATGTTGTGCCTAATATCAATTTTCCCTCTTTTGTCAATAATCCGGTTAGTATATGATTCCGATTGTATTGGGTAGTATTATTATCTATTGGGGGAAGATTGTAATGGGAAAATATTTGATTATCCATATCAAAAAAATCTATTCCTTGAGCTCCGGTACCTAACCATATTCCGTTTCTATGGCTATCGGCTTGCATAAAGAGGATTGTATTATGGGATTGGGAGTGTTCATCTCCCGGTATATTTTTGAATAGATAGATATTTCCTTTTTCAGATAGTTTACAAACACCATTGGAGGTTCCTATCCAGATGACGCCAGAACGGTCTTTATATAAAGTGCTTACATTATTACTGAGCAGGCTATTGAGATTATTTGTAGGATTATTTTGTAACCAATTTACAATATGTTTAGTACGTTCGTATATGGCTATGCCATTATCTGTACCGATGATGAGGGACTTGTTTCCGTCATCGACAATTGATGTTACCGGCCTTTTTATTCCTGTCGACTGATAACTTACAAAACAATCCTGCTCTCTTTTATATAAGGCAAATCCTTCATTGGTCGCGATCCATAGATTTCCGAATCTGTCTTCGTATATGTTTTGGATAAAATTACTGGGAATACTGTTTATATTATTGGGGTCAAACTTATAGTGAGATTGGGATTGTTCTTTTATATTTATCATGACGAGTCCATTACCTTCTGTCCCAATCCATAGTAGCCCTGTCTTATCGAAATATATTTTTTTTGCTATACGTTCGCTCTTGATTGCTTCATTAAATTCTTTATGGTGGGCAAATAAAGGGAAAAGTTCTAATGAATTTTTATTTTCATTATAAATGAAAACACCGTTTCGAGTGCCTAAATATATCTGTTTGTCAGGGGAGAGAGCAATACTGTATATAATTCTGCTTTTATCAAGTTTATTGTTCGGGTCAGGGCGATATTGTTCTACTAATCTATTTTTTTTATTGTAACGGTAGGCTCCGTTAGTAGTTCCTATCCACATATTATCATATTTGTCATTTTGTAAACAATATATTTTTGGGGATAAGTTGTTATGTAATTCTACAGTTGATAATCTTTGAAGGGTATAACCGTCGTACCATGCTGCCCATTCATTGGTTCCGAACCAGATAAGCCCTTCTTTATCTTGGGTGATACATTGAATTGAAGTGGAGGGTAGTTGATTATTTAGTCTGAAATATTCTATGCCGAGTTGGGTTGCTTTCACCGGAATGAAAACGGTGATGCAGGTTATCAAACAGATGCATATTTTATAATACAAAGCCATGAATGTAAGAGTACTTTGATTGTAAATCGGCCTATGAGATAAAATTTTCAGTTTATTTCAATTTTTATAGGTATTCCATTTTAGGTAATCTCTACAAGCTATAGACAAATATAGTATTTTTTTATAGAAAAAACAGATTTTATACTATCTCAGTTTCAGCATCTGTTTAATTTTTATGAAAATATTTGTTTTTGATATGTTTACTGTTACAATCTTAGAGCCTGTCTAATGGCCCAGTCATCGTTGGAAATGTACTGGATTTTAATAGTACGAGAATTCAGAATTTTTCCGGACCTTTGGATAACTTCTACTTGGTGTCCGATTTGTTGTGAAGCAATATCTATATCATGTTCAATCATATTGCTTTTCTGGCCGTTTTGAGTTGATTGTGAACAACTTGTCAGAAAGAGGAAAGATAAACTCAAAAGTTGGAGTTTTTTCTTCATCGATTTTTTTGTATGTTTTTAGTTGTTATTAAAAAAAGAATCTGTCCGAATTTTCACTCTTCAGATAACTTGCTATTTTCCTTGTAAAAGCAGAAAAGCATCCATGAAAGAAATTTTCACAAACCTGGTTCGAGTAAAATTTAGACGACAGCCTATAAGATATGTCAAAATCAGGATTAAAATGTAGATTATAAGTGTAATAGAGTTCAATATTTTGATTTTGTAGTTTTGGAAAAATGGTACTTTTATAAATAGGTATCAAAAAAACGGTTATTTTCAGATTTTTGCTGTTAAAATGATGTCATGGGATAAAATTGTTTGTGTACAATTGGGGGATATTGGTGCAATTGTAGAATAGATGTATTTATTTTTTATAATTTTTGTAGGAAAGGAACGGTGGAAGTTGTGAAGCAATTAGAGAAACCGGTATGTCAAAAGTAGGTTATATAACTAATGTGAGCCGGTTGTTATAACTTTTGGCTGAGAAGCTATAATGATAACCTACACATTGTGTAGGTTATCATATGCCGTTTTTAGTTGTGACATAGCTTGTTCAAGTGTTTTTTTCGGACAACCTATATTTAGACGCATGAATCCTATTCCTTCTTTGCCGAACATACTGCCATCGTTTAATGCCAGATGTGCTTTATCAACAAAAAAGTCTACTAATTTGTCTTGGGACAAGTGAAGTTCTCGGCAATCTAAGAATATCAGAAATGATGCTTGAGGTCGAATGGCTTTTATATGAGGCATATTCTTTTGCAGATAATTGTCTATGAATTCGACATTACTATATATATATTCAAGTACTTGATTTAGCCATTCTTCTCCCTGTTCATTATATGCACTGACTACCGGAATATAGGCAAAGAGATGTCCTTCTCCTAATTCTCCTCCTTCTATATATCTTCTGAATTTTTGACGGATGTTTTCATTTTCGATAATGCAATATGAACTGGATAGTCCGGCAGTATTGAAAGCTTTACTGGGAGCCATGAATATGACCGAATTTGTCTGTGCTTTTTCGCAGACTTTAGCAAAAGGGGTATGTTTATAAGATGGAAGGGTCAGGTCTGCATGTATTTCGTCTGATATTACGATGGTTTTGTTTTCATAGCAAATGTCGGCAATAATTTTGAGTTCTTCTTTAGACCATACTCGTCCTCCGGGGTTATGCGGATTACAAAGAATGAAAAGTTTACAGTTTTTGACCGCCTTTCTAAAATGGTCAATATTCATTTTGTATTGCCCGTTTTCAAGTAATAATGGATTGCAGACAGCAGTACGGTTATTTTGTTCGATTATTCACTTAAAAGGGTGGTATACAGGTGGTTGTATCAGAATTTTATCTCCGGGCTGTGTCAGGCTCTGTATAGCGAAAGTGATGCCCGGGACGATACCCGAACAAAAACTAATCCATTGTGTCGAGATATCCCAATTATATCTTTTTTTCAGCCAGTTACAGATGGCTTTATAATATTCATCAGGTTTGACAGTATATCCCAATATTTTATGTTCGCATCTTTTACGTATCATCTCCATTATGAATGGAGGAGTTTTAAAATCCATATCGGCTACCCATAAGGGGATAAGGTCTTCACGTCCCCAACGGCTTTTTAGCGCTTCTATTTTTAGTGCTTCGGTGTGATGTCGGTCAACTATTTCATCAAAATTATATTTCATGATTGCCTGCTTTTGTTTTTTTATAGTAAAAAATTGTTTTCGGATTTACAAATGTATGTAAAATCAGTGTATCCGAATATTTTTTGAGGATATAATTGAGTGGATGGATGACATAAAAACTTACCCAAGTTTTCAAATAAAGTGAAAACTTGGGTAAGAAGTGATGGGGTCTGAAGAATTCAAATCTTCAGAATTGTTTTTTTACTTGTTTATTTTATGAATTTACCTGAACGGATAACGTTATTATTTTGCATTCTGACAATGTATACTCCGTTTGCAAGGTCTGCTATGCTAACGCTACTTGGATTGGTCAGATATTTAACGATACCACCGTTAACATTGTAAATCCAAGCGTTGTCTACATTCTTGAAATTAATCATATCGTTGGCAACATAGAAGCTCGATATTTCACTGTTTACTTTTTCGATGCTGACTACATCGTCCAAACCATCGGGTTCGTCTGCTATACCTTGGTCATGATTATCAGCGGGCAGAGGACGTGGTTCGTTGTTACCTGTAATTTCTACACCGAAGTCGATAGAGAAACCTTTTGCGTGGAGACCTGTCGGCAAGAAAGAACCTTCGAACCATGCATCGGAGAATACGATACGCAAGCGGCTCTTGCCTGGGCGTGCATCTGCCGGTACAGTAAATGTATGGGTGATACCTGTTGTTTGGAATTCAGGTGTAGCTGCACGTATATTTCCTACGCGGAACAGACGTTCACCTGCGGCAGGATTATCCTCGATAGGATCTGGCTGGAAAGTTCCGCTGCCATCCAAGTCCATCCAACCACCGGCAAAGCAGTATTTCAATCCGTCGGAGAAATCGGCACATTTGATGGTAAGAGTCACTTGTTGGCCTTGTTCTACTTTCAGAATCATATCTGTGGCATTTACATATTGTGTACCGTCAGCTTGTGGTCCGTCAGCGTGATAATTGATATTTTCAGTAGCACCGGTTGTCGTAAAATCGGTTACGTAACGTTGTTGACGGGCAATATCTGCACCTTCGCAATTCGGGTCCATCTGGCTTATGCCGTAGGTGTTCTCTTCTTTATTGGGTAAGGCATCTTGTGCAGCACGGGTTATTTCTACCCATTCTACCGGAGAGTATGTTTTCAAATCGGTAGAAACAGCACGCACACCGATGAATGGTTGGTCGTCGACGCTTTCAAATGTGATATCGCCTACATAAGTAGCCCATTGGGTAGTACGTGCTATTTCAGATACCCTGCCTTCTTCTCCGTTTTTATAAAGGACTTCAAAATGGTCAATATTAGCTTCATCGTTGAAAAGGAGATCCCAATCAGCACGCTCTTCTGCAGCTTTATCGACGTTCCAGTTTACTTTAATGGAAAGAGAAGTTTTTGTTTCTTCTTTAACTTCGACCATAAGGTCTGTTATATTTGAAGGAACAGTTTTTACATTATCATTGATTTCGAGTTTACCTACATAGAGCTTGTAATTCTCGTCAGAGCCTTTTACACGTAAACCGATACGTTCGATAACATCTCCTTGTGCAATTCCGGAAAGGTCGATTTTCTTTTCTTCCCAGTTTTTACTTGTAGTTGTTCCTACAGGGGCTTCAACCCAACTGCCGTCTTTCTTTTTCAGGATAACATAAAGGTTGGTTTCATTGCTTCCTTCTTTTCCGCTCTTTACAGCAACACTGGCATAAGCTCCAGTCGAGCTGGCTGTAAGATTGGTTTTGAAGAGAACGATATCGGTTCCTGCAGAAGTAGCTTTTCCGGTAAGTTTCAGGCAAGAGCCTCCCGTATAGGCATCGTCATGAGAAAATTCCGGTTGAACGTCTGAGCTTACAGTTTCTGTTCCGCTTTGGGTTACCAGCCAACGGTAGGTCGGTACACGGTCTTGGTTACCCATATTGTACCATGGTCCGGCTGTTTTTTTACCTTTATAATTGTAACGGTCACCGTTACCTAAGTTGAAATAGGTTGCAAAAGGCAGGTTTCCTTGGATGGCCGAACGTTCTGGAATCCAGGTAGCCAGTCCTGCAAATGTGGAGAGAGGTAATTTATCTCCTTCTTTTTCCCAATTATTTCCGGTATTGCTAATTTCTGGACGATTCAACGGGTTACGGTTACCACCGGAGAATGCACGTTCGAGCAGGGCTTGGTAGTTGCTTTGTGCATCATAAGCGTCTGCTCCGGAGTTATAAGACCAGAATCGGCTTGTATTATGTTCTCCCCAAAGGCATACACCGCATCTTTTGGAATCTTCATCAGCATTCAGACGGGTCCATGAACGGTCCATAGATACAATCCATACACCGGCATATAGTCCTTCAGACGTTCCCATGGCATTTTCTGCAACTCTTACCGAGTTTGCCATTTGATAGGAGAAATCGGAAGCGGCATAATTAAGCATCGTGTGTGCGGTTCGTCCTTCTTCATTACCGAATAGGGAATTGACATTTCCGGTATTTAGTCCTGAAGCAGAAGTATAAATCCCTAATTGGAAATTGTCGAAACCACAGGCTGCTGCCTCTTTATGCAACGCTTTATGGAATGCTATAATATCTTCATCGCCATATCCAGAATCTTCCCAGTTATAGTTTATACCGTCTGCTCCGAAGAACATCAGGCAGTTGATCATCGGTTTTACATATTTAAAGGTACCGTCTTCATTTTTGGACGTGATGATGTCCATCCAGTCTCCGGCACCAACACCACCAGGGTTACCCGTGGTATCAAAAAATTTGATACCACTCATAATGTTAGTACCGTTTTTGTGAGCTGCATCTACCCAAGCCCCGGGAGCCGTAAAGAAACTGTGGTTCCATGAGCCGAACAAGTTGGTATAGTTCCACATGGAAAAGACATCGTCGGCAAAGTTGGTCGAAGGCTGGCCTACGGCTCCGTCTTTACCGGTACTCATAGGGATGTTCATCCAAAGGTCGCGTTTTTCGTACGTATCGGGGATGATACGGTCGCTGCGGTCCATAATCTGGGCTTTACGCACGTGTGAGCGTATAAATGCGATGTCAGAAGGGAGGATTCCTTTGGCTCTGAACTCTTCTTCGGTCGGGTATTTGCGTCCATCTACGTGTGCATTGTAGAACAGTTCCATCAATTGTACATCGACGAATCCGGAGAAGTCATATACTTCGGATGTTGCGGTCGGTGACAATTCTTGAGACAGTGCCACATTGGGTGTACCTATGGCTGCGCAACATGCCATAGCCCACATAGCGAGAGTGTGTCTTTTTTTCATAAGCAAATTATTTAATTTAGTTATTGATTTGGAAGAATAGAATCCTGCCTGCAGGCAAGATTCTATTCCGAGTTTTATTTTCAGAAATTAGGGGTATTTACATCCCACCACAAACGGGTAGCCTGAAGGTCGGAACCTCCCAAAGCTTTCAATCCGGTAGTTTGAATATCTTGGATAGAAGCATCATCGGTATTCGGGAATGGCATACGGCGGATTAGGTCTCCTGCTTTCAGGGAACCATCTCCATTACCTGGATTCAGAACCGGGAATACTTTAGGATAGCCGGTACGGCGCATGTCTACCCACGGTTCATAGCTGTATGGATACGCAGCGATATATTTCTGAGTAATAATTTTTTCGAGTTTCACTTCGGGTGAATCTCCGTCATTCCATTTTACTCCTATTTTCGTTACGCTCGGCATATCATCGGTTATTCCTTGTGGGTCGACATAGGTATAATCTACTGCGTTTTCAAGATTTTTGTACGTTTCCAAAGCGTTTGTATATTCGGGAGAACCGACATTCCTGTCTTCCAAATAGGCATAGTCGATACCTCGATTGTAGAAAAATGATTCTGAACCGCCCATGTTCCATCCATGTAATGCTCCTTCGGCGCGTAGGAAATCTACTTCAGATAATTTCATCAGGTACAAGGGTACACCGAATGCTCCTAATCTCTCTGGGCTTATTTTGCTGTAGGCGATGTAGGAGTTTGTTCCGACACTTTGGCCTTGTCCGGGTTCTATCCCTTCCCGGATTCCTACAAGACGAGTATTGGCAGCAGTGACTTCCCCAGTTTTGGAGTTTACAATCGGATTGCTGTTTTTTGAGAATAAATAATCGGCATATGGATGGTTTAAACTTTTCAGTATGCTTTCGAATGATGCGCTTAGGCGGGTATCTCCCCATGTATCTGAGATTTGCATAAGGGGATGGTCGAAACCTGAATTGAAAGGTTTGAGAACGATTTCTTGAGAAATATCTTCAATGACACCACCTTCTACAGCTTCTTCTGCCCATTTCTTTGCCATATTGTAGTCCGCTTTGATAATGTGCATGGCCAAACGCAATTTGAATGAGTTTGCAAATCGAATCCATGTATCCATATTTCCCGATTTGCCTTCGGTCCAGTCGCTGAGATTTCTGTTCAGTTGAGCCTGTACAGTCTGTTTGTACCAATCGGGTTTTTGTTCGAAATAGTGGAAGCATTTCAAAATTGTGTCTATATTGGCTTCTATATTCACATATATGGTACGCAAGTCATTGTAGGTAAAGGGGGCGTCCGTTTTGTTTGCTTTATAATCGACATAGGGGAAGGGGCCATATAGGTCGGCAACCTCTTGCGATGCGTAGTTGAATAAAAGCAGGTAAACCGCTTTCATCTCCGGTATAGAGTCTATTTCCGGCCGGTTGAGCAATGGAACGAATGCATTTTTTGAGATTTCATAGCAGGAAAAGGGTCCCGGGTTGAAATCTTTACTTACGTCATATATATGATTAAGAGTACCATACATAAAATCATAATGAGGAACTACGGCAAATTGGGCATAATTATCGGGTCCCAAAGAATATTGCCTTTGGTAAGAGTGCGATACCGGTAAATTTCCGTCTTTCCCTCCACGTAAAGCATACTGGCCGCCTTTGGCTTGGCGTAATGGTGTTGTTAAAGCTTGAATAGCTTCTTCCAAACCTTCTTTTGTAATTTCTTTTGTGTAGTCGATATTGTCAGCCTCACCTTGATAAATTGTGTCATCGGTTTTTACTTCAGTTTGGCTAAATTCGTCGGAGGGTATATCATAATCTAAGCATGATTGAAAGCCCAAAACGGCTATCGAGCAGAAAAGAGCATAGAATATTTTTGATTTTTTCATAAAATAGTCAGACTTTAATGTTTAAAAATTAATGTTCAACGAAAATCCGTAAGAACGAGATGTAGGCATGTTGAATAGTTCAAATGCGCCTAATCCGTTTGTTGTAGAGAGTGAAACATCCGGGTCGGTAGGACAGTCTTTATAGATAAAGAACAGGTTCCGCCCAATGAATGATAATGTTAGATTCTTGTTTTCACCCAACAGATTACGGAAAGTATATCCTAAAGAAAGTTCGCGTAAGCGGAAATTGGTACCATTATAGATATATTGTGAAGGGTTGGGTGTACCACCGATACTTTGGTAATAGGCTTTGATGGGTACTATCCGTCCGCTACCGTCCGGTAGGACCATGCCGGCTTCATCTTGAGAACCGTATCCGGTTGCTACAATATTATTTGCTTCAGCATTCATGCGAGCGTCGGCAGTACGTTTAGAAAGACCGAGGTTGTCAAGATAGGCTTCGGTGAGTGAAATTACTTTACCGCCAATACGTCCGTTGATAAGGAAAAAGAGTGTAAAGTCTTTGAACTTGATAGTGTTACTCCAACCCATTTGCCATTTTGAGTTCATATTGCCCGCATAGATGGTATACATCTTATTAGCTTCTGTTTCCATCTGGGTTTTACCGCTGGAAGAGAGTACATAATGTCCGTTTTCGTCACGTTTGAAGTCGGTGACATACATATCTCCGATAGACCCGCCCTTCCGGTAACGAACGCGTACACCGGCAACATCTTGATAGATAAGTTTTTCACTGCCATCCTTTTCATAAGAAGTCTCGAGTATTTTGTTGTCATTGAACGATACATTATATGCAGTTTTCCAACTCCAATTTTTACCGAACCAGAAATTGTAACCTACAGTAGCTTCGATACCTTGATTGCGTACTTTTCCTGAGTTGACAGGTTCAGACAATCCGGATGCATTGGTTGCCAGCATATAGAGGTCTTGCATTTTGGAATTGTAATATGTAAGGTCTACATTCAAGTTGTTGTTGAAGAATAACATTTCGAGACCGGTTTCGAATGATTTGGTCTTTTCGGGCAATGGATTTGCAAAACGAGCGAATGTACTTTGAGATATCGTTCCAGTTTGAAGATTTTCCGAGCCTTTGGCGTAAACGATATTCGGAATGGAGTTACCCACTTCGGAATAGGAAAGACGATATTTCATATAGTTGAACCACTCGGGCAGTTTAACAATAGAGCTGACGATGGCATTAGCACCCACGCCGAAATACCCATAATTGTCGGGAGTACCCCTGTCTTCGAATTGTTTGTAGGCGCGATACCAGTCGCGACGGTAAGAACCATCAATATATACCATATCTTTCCATCCTAATTGAGCTGTAAAAAGGGCTGCCTTATCCCAGTTGGAAGAAAGGGTAGTTGTCGTGGCACCCGAACCTCCGGCATTTGTCTCAAACAGGTTGATACGGTCTGAGAGCATTCTTTTATTTGGGTCTATATAGGTAGCTACTACGTCAGTTTTTTGAATTTCACCTTTGATAACGTGGCCTACCCAACCTGCGGTTGCCGATACCGAAAAATCTTTGATATCTTTATTGTAGCTTAATAAATAATCGGTATATATCTCTTCTGATTTGGATATGTCTTTCCAATACCGACCGTAGTCTTCCATTCCGGAAGGATTGAATGTCGTGGCGTAACGGCGACTGTCGTTTGTGTATTTGGTATGGTCGATACTGACACGAGCCTGGAAACTCAAACCATCATAGATATCTGCACGGCCGGTTACTGTCCCGTAAAAGCGGTCTTCGGTCTGTTTCCCTCTGTTTTGGTTCATCAACCAATAAGGATTGTTTTGCATGCTTTCCATATAGGCCCAGTTTTGCATAGGGCCGGAGAGGGCCACGCGTTGTTGAGTCCATTGGTATACACCTTGGTTCAAAACATACAGACTTTGTAGTTCACTATTCCAATTTCCGTTTTTGACATAGTTATTCCGGTAATAGTCTATGTCTATATTACGCGGCATGGTATACATATGATAGATAGGGTTGAGTACAGTACCACCTCCCGGACGGTTTCGCGTGACTGTCTGTACGTAATTCATGTTTACATTGAAATGAAGGCGTTTGAAGAATTCGTAGCTTTGACGTAATGCAAAGGAGTTTCGATTATATGTATTGTTTTCTAACATACCGTTTGCATGAGAATTTCCAAACGAGAAATAGGTCTGTATTTTCTCAGTACCTCCTGATAAAGCGATGGAGTTGTTGGTGGTAAGACCGGTGCGGTAGAAATCATCCAAGTCATTTCCTGCACTGTTACGTAAATGTACTTCGCGAGTACCCCCTCCAAATTTGTCTTCGTCCATCGGTACGTTTATGATTAAGTTATCAGCGCTTCTGGAGGCTACTTTATTACCCCAGCTGTCTACCGAGAGCTGGTCTCCAATACCAGATAAAGAGGTAACAGAAGCTCCATAAATGTTTTGGATATTCGGAGTTAAAAGGGGGGTATCAAAAGTAAGATTAGAAGAGAAATTAATGGCGAGTTTACCTTCCTTACCTTTTTTGGTGGTTATCATTACGACTCCATTGGCTGCTGCCGAACCATAGAGTGCAGCGGCATTGGCACCTTTCAGTACGTTGATAGATTCGATATCGTCCGGATTGATCATGGAAAGTGGGTCAGAGCCTTCTGCGGAGCTTGCGTAGGTCAGATTTGCTCCGCTATTCATATCTAATTGATTACGAGTACTATTTGTCATAGGAACACCATCGACAACAATCAGTGGAGTGCTGGACCCTAAAATAGATTTATTACCCCGAAGGATGATTTTAGATGCACCACCGGCACCACCGGCACTTGGAGTAATCACTACTCCGGATACTTTTCCCTCTATGGAATTGGCGACGTTCGGGTCCTGTACTTTATTTAAGTCTTCACTTTTGATTTGTTGTGTAGCATAGGTAAGAGATTTTTCTTTACGCATGATACCCATAGCAGTTACAACTACTTCGTTTAGTACATGGCTTTCTTCTCTCAGAGTGATATTGATTTCTGTTCTGCCATTGACAACAACAGTTTGTGAGGTATATCCAATGTATGAGAATATCAGTTCCGGATTTTCGGTTTCGATGGAAATACTATAGTTGCCATCTATATCGGTCATAGTGCCTTGTGTAGAATTTTTCAAGGCAATACTCACACCGATTAGAGGCTCGCCTTTTTCGTCTTTTACCACACCTTTTACAATGGTCTTTTTTTGTTGGGAACTCTGTATGCCTGCCACAACATCATTGGCTATAGCATGTTGCCATGAGGTGAAAATTAAAAATATGGGAAAAACAAGTAATAGGATCGACTGATGCGGTCCGAGTAAAAGTTTTTTCATAAGTTTATTTAATAAATTATTAAGGGGTTCATTCATTTTGTGTTTAACAACTATTGACATAAGAACCCTTTGAATGTCAATGTGTCTTTGGAAATTTTCCGAATAAAAAAGAGTTTTGTAATTTCTTGTTTTTAGTATAGATTATTTTTTTGTAATATTTTTATTGAATTGTTTTAATATTAGCATTTCTCGATAGTGATAAAGAGAGATGAATAAAAGTTGTTTTGAATGTTTGAATCATGCCATAGGTATTATGTGTTTTTAGTTCACGATATTTGATGATTTCTGATTAAATATATTTTTCAATTACTTTTTAATAATCACGTTCTATTTTTAAATTTGTTACAAATATATATTTAAGAACGATAAAAAAAATAATATGCATATATTATTTAGTAATAATTAACTTAGTTAATTTATGATTTTTTGTTGCAAATCAGTGAGTATTCTTTTAAAAATGCCCTTATATGTTTATGTAGTCAATGTTTTATATATATGGCTATAAGTAAAGGGGTTTAAGGTTATCTATTATCCAAAAAATACTTGTAGAGAAATGTGAAGTTTTTTATGATTTTGCAGATGAATAAAAAAATACAGTTTATTATATATATTATAATATATAATGCTTTATATATAAATACAAAATTATATAGATAAATATTTTGAAAAATTTTATTATTGACGTTCGTTAATAAATTTGAGCTTTGAACCTATCATTTTGAAAGTTGTAGTAATAAAATGGATTAATTTGTAAACTTTTTAAAAAAAATTGTTTCACTTGTAAGGTTGAGTTATGATCAAGGATATTAGATAAAAATTAAATTAAGGTAGAAATCTGTACAAAATCCGTAATTTATCGTAATTTTGAAAATTATATGTTATATATTATATGAAATTTAGTGAGTTAGATTTAGACGAAGAGATCTTGCAAGGGCTGGATGCGATGAATTTTAAGGAAACAACTCCTATTCAGGAGCTAACTATTCCTATTATATTGGAAGGGAGGGATTTGATTGCATGTGCTCAGACGGGGACCGGTAAAACGGCAGCTTATATCTTGCCGTTGTTGAATTTGTTGCATAAGAATGCTGGAAAATGTGATAAAGTGCGTACAGTCATTATAGCTCCTACGAGAGAACTTGCCCAACAGATAGATATGCAATTTGAAGGATTTTCTTATTTTTTGCCTATATCTACAGTTGTTGTATATGGGGGAGGAGACGGTGCTTTATGGGAGCAGCAGAAACGGGGTATCCAAATGGGGGCTGATGTAGTTATTGCTACACCGGGTCGGTTGATATCCCACTTGATGCATAGTGATATCGATTTGTCGGGCGTAGAGCATTTTATTCTCGATGAAGCCGACCGTATGCTGGATATGGGGTTTTATGATGATATTATGCAGATAGGAAAGCAATTGCCGATGAGACGACAGACTATTCTGTTTTCGGCAACGATGCCTTCGAAAATACGTCAGCTTGCCAAAAATATTTTGCATAATCCGTCAGAGATAAATGTTGCTATATCTAAACCGAATGAGGCGATTCTACAATCGGTATATATTTGTTATGAAGCCCAAAAGATGCCTATTATAAAAGAATTGTTCAGTAAACCCATAGCCGGTAAAACTATTATATTTTCTTCTTCGAAGCAGAAGGTCAAAGACCTTGCATATACTCTAAAACGAATGAAATATTCTGTTGCTGCAATGCATTCAGATTTGGAACAGTTTCAGAGAGAGGAGGTAATGTTGGATTTTAAGAATGGGAAAATCGATATTCTTGTTGCAACTGATATTGTAGCTCGGGGAATAGATATTACGGATATTGTGTTGGTTATTAATTATGATGTACCGCACGACCCGGAAGATTATATTCATCGTATCGGGCGTACTGCTCGGGCCAATGCGGAGGGTGCTGCGATAACGCTTGTATCGGAAACCGAGCAAGGGCGATTTTACCGGATAGAAAGATTTTTGGAGAAGGATATTTACAAAATACCTCTTTCTCCAGAGATTGGTGAAGCCCCGGTGTACAATCCGCAATCATTTTCCGGGAAGAAACAGGGGCATAGAAGAAGAAAAAATAATGGAAAGCCAAAATCTGCGCTTAATCGCAATCGGGGTTCTAAGAAGAAAGAGAGTGGTAAAAGTGATGGGTAAATTTTGGGGCTTATTGACAAAAAAAATATTTGATTTATATAATAATGTAGTTTGATATAATGGGAAGGAGAATAAGATTTGTTATAGGTTTGTTATTTTTCGTAACAGCAGTTAGTGCGAAAATTCAATTGCCATCGGTGTTGGCTGACGGGATGGTGCTGCAACAGCAGACTAAAGTAAAATTGTGGGGAAAAGCGAGTTTTAATATCGGGATAAAAGTAAGAACTTCGTGGGATAGTAAAATGTATATGACAAAAAGCGGCAAAGATGGTAGTTGGGAGATACAAGTATCCACTCCTGTTGCAGGTGGCCCCTATGAGATTATGATAGATGATGGAGAATGTTTGGTCTTGAGAAATATTCTGATTGGAGAAGTTTGGCTATGTTCCGGACAGTCGAATATGGAAGTCCCTATGAGAGGTTTTCCGTACCAACCGGTTTTGAATTCGAATAAAATTATAGCGAAATCCAATCCGAGTATTCCCATAAGGATATATACATCGGATATGGATGAGAATGGAAATTGGACTTGGCAATATAGTAAGAAACCTCAAAATGACTGTATCGGTCGTTGGATGGACAATTCTTCTGAAAATGTTGCATATACAAGTGCAGTGGCCTATTTATATGCTTGTTATTTGCAGGAAGCTTTAAAAGTCCCAGTTGGGATTATTGTTTCTACATTAGGAGGAACTCAAATTGAAGCCTGGATGAGCAGAGAGGCATTAGCTGATTTCCCGGAGATAGGTCTTTCTCACTTGGATGATAAAGAAAAGATAGAGCGTCCGCATAATACTCCGTGTGTGTTGTATAATGCAAAGCTTGCTCCTTTGACAAATTTTACAATAAGAGGTTTTCTTTGGTATCAGGGAGAGAGTAATAGGGGAAATGTAGAAAAGTATGCCCGTTTATTTCCTGCTTTTGTGAAAGACTTGCGGGACAAATGGGGACTTGGGGCATTGCCTTTTTATTATGTCCAAATTGCTCCTTATAGATATGATAATGCAGATGATGTGCAAACAGCTCTTATGCGGGAGGTACAGCTGAAGAGTATGTTGAATATCCCTAATTCAGGTATGGTTACTACTATGGATGTCGGTGATATAGATTGTATACATCCGGCTAATAAAGAGGTTGTTGCCGAGCGATTGGCTTATTGGGCTTTGGCTAAGACTTATGGGAAAAAAGGTATTGTTTATTCGGCTCCGGTATATAAGTCGATGGAAATGAAGGACGGGAAGATTTATATAACTTTTGATGATTTAGGGTATGGAGGGCTGATACCTGTAAATACACCTCTAAAGAGTTTTGAAATTGCCGGTACAGATAAAGTCTTTCATCCGGCCAAAGCGGTATTTGATACAAGAACAAAAGCTATTATAGTATGGAGTGATGAAGTGGAAAAGCCGGTTGCGGCTCGTTATGCTTTTAAGAATTATGCAGAAGCATCTTTATTTAGTACATCAGGAATACCGGTCTCTTCATTTAGAACAGATAATTGGTAATATATATTTATTGGAGGGGAACAAATGGTCCTCTAAGATTGTTGTTTGTTAGAGTTTATTTGTTATTAATAACAAAAATAGAAATATTATGAATAAGAGGTTATCTGTATTTATGAACATTATGCTCTCGGAGTGTTGTTCTAATTTTGCCCGATTGTTTTTACGGGTATTTATAGGAGTTTTGATGCTGTCACATGGGATTGCAAAGATTGAGAATTTTGATTTGATGGTAGATACTTTTCCTGATCCTCTGGGGATGGGACGTGCAATATCTTTAACACTAATATTGTTGGCAGAGGTTGGTTGTTCGATTTTGCTTGTTGTGGGGTTGATGACACGATTGGCAGTTTTACCTTTAATTTTCGGGATGGTAATAGCTACATTTTTTACTTATCCGGTTATTACATTATCCAATATTGAATTGCCAATGCTGTATTTAGGAATTTATATTACCATTTTAATGTTGGGCCCCGGTAAATGTTCGATAGATTACCTGTTGAAAAGAGCATATAGTGTAAAGCTTATTGAAGAAGGGCAGGCAGCTAAAGCTTCCCGTGAAGTAAAAGAGGAAACAATAAGTGGGGCTGCTGAACCAGAGAATTAGGCATTTATTTATTGTCTGGCTCTTTTTCTGATAGGAAGTCTGGGAAAGAGCTTTCTAAAACGTATCAGATGAGAAGTAATATTGCCTCCGGCTATAATAAAAGTAACGGCCAAAATAATCATTACTATTCCGCAACTAAGTCTGGGAGTCAGTGATTCACCGAAAATGGTTACTCCAAAAAATACGGCAGTCAGAGGTTCCAGGGCCCCAAGAATGGCTGTAGGTGTAGAGCCTATATATTGGATAGCTTGTGTAGTACAGAGAAATGATATGGCTGTGGGAAATATTGCTAATGCAATCAGATTACCCCAGAGGTACCAAGTGTTGACAATGTGGAGGCTTTTTCCAAAATCTATACGTACCAGAAAAAGAGTTAGACCGAAAAGTAATATATAAAATGTCAGTTTAAGAGTAGCAACGTTTTTTAATGTTGACTGATTTACACTCACAATATAGATTGCATAGGAGAGTGCGGAAATAATAACCAGTGCTATCCCTGTCAGGCTAAGGGTTGTACCGTCACCGCCTTTGTAAAGCAATCCGATTCCGGCTAATGCGAGTAAAATGCATAGGATAGTTTGCATAGTCAATTTTTCTTTAAAGACGAAAGACATAATCAGGGCTACCAGAATTGGGTAGATGAATAATAGTGTTGATGCAATGCCGGCTTCCATGTAGTTATAGCTTTGGAAGAGGGTAAGGGATGAAAGTGCCACTAATAATCCCATGATAATCAATGGTAAAATTTCTTTCTTTTGAAGTTTAAAATTTCTTCCTCGGACTTTGATCATAATGCCTAATACAGGAATTGCAAATAAGTATCTAAAGAAAAGGACAGAATCGGGATTCATCCCCGCTTTATATAAAGGTAAAGCGAATAATGGATTCATTCCATAAGTGGCGGCAGCAAGAGCTCCTAATGTGTACCCTTTAACTTTTACATTCATAATGGTGGTAAATGACAGCAAATGTTACGATAAATAAAGGGAGTATTGTCTGAAAGAGCAACCTCCCCTTATATAGTAGTTTTAATGTTTTTTATAAATAATGGCTCCTGTATCGATGGGGTGTTTTAGTGACCTGATTATTAGGTATATACCGAATATAACAAATGGAATACTTAATAACTGTCCCATGTTCAGAATCATATTTTCTTCAAATTCTTCTTGATTATTTTTTAGGAATTCAATACAGAACCGAGAGAAGAATACTCCGACAAGAAATACTCCGAAAATGAGCCCTTGACGTTGTCCGGCATTTTTTTTCCAATACATGTACATCAATAACAAAAAGATGATGAAGTAACATAATGCTTCGTAGATTTGTGTCGGATGGGATGGAGCAGAGAATATGGGCTCCATTCCTTGACGCCAAGCCGTAATGTTTTCTATGAATCGAAATCCCCAAGGGAGATGGGTCGGATGTCCGTATATTTCATGATTCATTAAGTTCCCCATGCGTATAAGTGCACCAACTAAAGCTGTGGGTATAACCAATCGGTCAAAGGCCCAAAGAGGATTTTTATGTGTTACTTTTTTGGAATATATAAGTATGGCGATGATGATTCCTATTGCTCCTCCGTGACTGGCGAGACCTCCTTCCCAAATTTTTAATATTTCGATAGGATGTTGAGAATAGTAATCCCATCCGTAAAACAAGCAATGCCCTAATCGTGCGCCTATTACTGTCGCGATAATGGTATAGATAAATATTTTGTCTACCCACCCTTCCGGGGCTTTATCATGCTTGAAAATTTTATCTTCAATCTGGTATCCGATTAAAAAACCTATTGCAAAAAATAATCCGTACCAGCGGATTTCCCGTGAAAAAATGGAAAAAATTGCCGGATCTGCCGTCCAGGTAATGAAATCTAACATAAGCTTACTTTTATAATAAATAAAAAAGCTGTCCCATATTGAATATTAGGACAACTTCACAAAGGTATAAAAATATTTTAAAGACTGTTCGTCGGTATTGTTTACTTTTATACAAGGTGTTTAATTAATGATTCTTTATTGCCGTATAGCATATCGATAACCGGTATTTCGATCATTGTATAACATCCTGGCTTTTGTAACATGGATGCACGAGCTACGGCAACCAATACTTGTCCGGTAAGGGCAGGATTGTTTATTTTCATATTGAATTCGAACAGTTGATTCTGCGTTTTTCCAGAGACACCTTTTCTGGTCATGTGTACTCCATGTCCCATATCTAATAAATCATCAACATTTTCTACCTGCATTACGTGGGTTTCATCATTTACGAAATAAGGATCGTTTTTGATATTTTTTGCAACGTCTTCAAATTTGTACCCGTCTTTCAGTTCAATGTATACCATGCGACGGTGTATGCCAGTACCCAAAGGAATTGTCATTGAAAGTGCTGCTTTTACTCCATCGACGGCTTTTACGGCAACTGTGTGTCCCATGCTCATACCCGGTCCGAAATTGGTATAGGTTATGCCTTTAGGGGCACAAGCCTGCATGAGGGCGCGAACAATAGAATCGCTACCGGGATCCCATCCGGCTGCCGTGATAGAAACGGCATTATGTTGTTTAGCCACAGTATCGAGATGGCATTTCAATTCCCATATTTGTGTATGTATGTCAAAACTGTCTACTGTATTGATTCCTAAAGCCAAGGCTTTTTCTGCAAAAGCTTCTACCTTCCGAGTGGGAGTACATAAAATGGCTACGTTTACTTGTTGGAGTGACGCAATATCTTCAGTTACAGGATATTCTTTTAGTTCAGCTGGAATGTTTGAGGCATCACGACGTACGATACCGGCTATTTCGAAATCGGGGGCAGCTTGGAGGGCTTCCAACACATATTTACCAATATTGCCATATCCAACTATGGCTGCTCTAATTTTTTTCATTTTGCTTATATTTTTATCGTTTACTTTTGTTTTTGTCTGTAAAGATGTTGCAAATGTAGAAAAAATATCGGGAAAATAGTTGTTCTGATATCTTTAAAAATATTATAAAAATGCATTGGATATTAAGAGACAATTGTCTAAATTTTCCAATAAGGGAATATTATCTGGACATTTTTGTGTTTTCTTTCGGTTGTTTTTTCTCGTCTTTATTCGTCAGATACCCGTTATCATTCTCATGAAATTTAGAAAAACTCCCACAAAAGAAATTCTTAAAACCGACTTGTGCAAAATTTAAGTTGATTATAGAAGTGTGCTGTTTTTGGGGAACTAATTGATATATTATTTACGGCTAAAATGATATATGAAAAGTTTATGCGATGATAGTTTTTGCAGGATAAATACTCTTTTTTGTACTTTTGCAGTATGAAATCGTTTGGGGACACAGATTATATATATTCTTTGATAGCAGAAGGAGAGCACCAGCAACAGGATTTTAAATTTGAAATCTCGGATGCACGAAAAATCGCTAAAACTTTTTCTGCTTTTGCCAATACCGATGGGGGAAAATTGTTGGTAGGCGTAAAGGATAATGGCCGTATTGCGGGAGTTCGTTCGGAGGAAGAGATGTATATGATAGAAACTGCTGCACAGCTTTATTGTATACCGGAAATAAAGTATACTATGCAGGTACATTATATTGAAAAACGTACAGTGCTTGAGGTTGATGTAAAAGAGAATGTGGTAAAACCTGTGTATGCAAAAGATGAATACGGCAAGTCGTGGGCGTACATTCGTATTGCCGATGAAAATATTTTGGCGACTCCAGTACATATTCGGGTATGGAAACAGGCAGATAGTCCTTTGGGTGAGTTGGTCGAGTACACAGAAAGAGAGCAGTTTCTCTTGAGCTATCTGAATGATAACGAATATATCTCTTTTAACCAGTATTGCCGTAAAGGACATGTCTCTCGGCATGAAGCTGAAATATTATTATCCAAGTTTATGCGGTTTGGTATTGTAGAACCTTATTTTGTAAAACATAAGTTTTACTTTCGTTTGTGCAATAAATTTCCAAAAGATATTGGTTAATTTGATATATATGTCAATAATTGTATTTTCGGGATTTTATCTTTTTCATAGTAGAAAAAGATAAAATCCCGAAAACTTTGGAGTTTGATTAAATTTGCTGATAGAAATAATTCAGACAGGTTATTTTTGCGTTTTCTGTCGGTCTGTTTTCTTGTTTTCATACGTCAAAATGGTTTGGTCATTCTTATAACAATCAAAAAAGAAATTCCTCAAAATTGACTTGAGTAAATTTAAACAGACTCTTAATGAATTTTTTAGAATGAATTTAATACTTTACGCGCTTCATTGACCATTTGAGTTACATCTTTCCGGGTAAGACCTTCTGGGGTGAATTGTGAAACGATTTTATTAAGTTTTTCGAGCTGTTTTTTATTGGTTATTTTTTTCTGTAATATCCATATTTTCTCACAATCCTGTATTCCTTCAATAAGCCGTTCCATACGGATACTACTACGAAATCCAGGATATATCAGGAAACAATCTCCTGCAGCCCATGTACGAAATCGGGAATCTCTCAGGGGATCTTCGGGCCAACTGTTATAGGCCCATCGTAGGTATCCATCATAATTTCCGGCAGCAACATGCCATCCGGGCCACGTTGCTTCTGCAGGAGGGGAGAAAGTAAAGACATTGGGTATGGCTTCGGTGCAACATGTGTATACAGTACTTTTTTTATTTTTTTGTGAACGGGAATTTTTAGTGTCTTTTGGGAAATTATGGCCGAAGGCAAGGCAATAATCATATAGATCAGATTCTATTTCATTGTGATAGTTTCCGGCCAATGAAACTTTAAATTCAGGGTCGGCTTTTTTTATTATTTTTAATGCTTCTTGCATAGCATTTAATTCTCGTTCATCCATAGCAATAGTTGTTTTTTCGAACCAGCCTTTTTTGCGTAGGTGGCGTGAAAAATCGGTGAGGAAACTACCCCAATAGTCGCTATAACTTTTATCTCCCGGTTTAGTGTTTATATATTTTATCGTATTTGTTGCCTGGTCATAATAATCGAATTGGAGAGCCCAAGGAATCAGCGTATAACAGTTGATTTGCTGATTTATACCTATTTCATTCATCATAAAATCGACCCATTTGTCAAAGACCGTATAATCATAGCTCCAAGTACCATCGATCTTTTTTATTTTGGTGACCATACTATTGAAAAGGTCTAAAGTTTGGCCGTTCCAAGGTTTGTGCATAATGGTTGCCGTGATGACTTTTTGCCCGGTATCTGCGAGTTTTTTCATAATCGGGCGCATAGCTTCGAAATGCTTCTTGCTCCATAATGGCACTTGATAGTATCGAGCTACGGCATAAGGGTTTTGCCATAAATCAAGATGGAATTTCCAGTCTTCGGGAGACGGTAAAGTATGGTTTAAGACCTCCACTTCAATTTTGAGTTTCATCGGAGAAAAGTTGGTCCCTGAAATAGTTAAAGTTCCTTTATATTTCCCTGTTCTTGTGTTTTTGGGAACCCATATATTTACCCATATCGGTTGAGTGGAACGGGCTTGTACATCTCTTATTTTGATGATATCCAACGGATCAGCAACAAGGGACGAATCCCATTCCGCTTTGTTGGGGCGATGGCTACATCCGCCTCTTTTATCCTTGTTCAATTCATCAGTCATGACATATCTGACGAAATTTGTCGTAATAGAGCTTATTGGTATTATGTCAGAACCGTTTGTCAATTCCGATACGGATATTTGTACATTTTTTAATTCTTTGGCACTCCATAGGACAGCTTGAGCGTTGACTCTTTCTCCTTTCCATGCCTTGGCTTTCCATAATGAACCTTTGGTTTCGACAGGAATATTTAGTTTGGAATATCGTATATCGGTAGAGCCCCATCTTAATTGTGGCAGTGTTCCTTGTTTATCCCAGAAGGTATTACTGTCATGAGGCTTGGTATCGGTCAATTCTGTATAGTCTCCCAACGGATATTTTTCTTTGTTTTGGGCAATAATGTTATTTGTTAAAGATAAAATAAAGAAACAGATAATCGAGAGTGTTTTCATGTAAGAGATATTTTTGTGTTTGAATGGGTACAAAAATAAATATTCTTTTAGGATAAAAAAAATGTATCAGCTTTTGTGGATTTGAAGCTCAGAAAATGAGAGTTGGTTGGAAATGTAAAATAGGCATATGAATTTATAGGGCGCAGAATAAAAGGCGATAAAATAAAAATGGACAATCTTCGCAACATATTTGCGATGATGTCCAGCATTATAGGATAAAATAATTTTTTATTAGCAGGCTGCCTGCTTTGTCATAAGTTTTTGGAGTTCAGCGTTTAAACGTTGACACATAAATCCATTACCTACTGATTTGTATCGCTCAATCTGATATCTCAGAGATGCGATTAAGTTTTTTTCTTTTTCCATCATTTTCATCATTTTTTGTTTACCGCCATTCGGCAAACGATTATTACTTCTTTCTATTATTAACACTGCAAAGATACAAAATGTTTTTGAAAAATATGTTTTATAACATGTAAAATTGGATGACAATAGGATTATATATGGGAAAAGTGAGTTTAGTAACTATAAAATAAAATAATTGTTAATTTGTTATGTGATTGATTATTATGTATCTATCGGGTATTTAGAGATATGTATATAAGTGTAATATGTACACTATTATTTTATGTTAAATACTATTTTTTATATATTGTAATTCTTTTATCGTATAGACAGATAAAAATAAAGACTTTAGGGCACATGGTATTATTCTTGCTGAAATAACCTTAATTGTATGAAATATTTTGGATATGTTTTGTTATTGAGTATAGAACTTGTATTGATTTTTTGATAAGGCTATAGTAGCTCTTGGCCAGATTTTTTTGAGTGTTTCCTTATGATGGATTCGAGAAATTTAAACCGGTTTATGATTTTAATAATAGAATTATGAAAACAAACATTATTTACAGTCGAATATCAGTATTGATGATGATTATTTGGGGGGTAGTTTCTTGCGGTGATGATGACCAAAAAATTTCATATAGCAAGTTACCGGAACTATCACAACAATTTATTGAAACTTATTTTGAAGGGGTGATTATAACTAAAGTGGAGAAGAAGTCGGGAGAACCTCATTATAAAGTGGATTTGGCCAACGGTTTTGAAGTTCGTTTTTTTGAGTCGGGAGAATGGCAGGCAGTGGACGGGAATGGTACATCTATACCTTATAAGATGCAAATCGAACTTTTACCCATCAAAATAGTAAATTATGTAAGTGAGAATTTTCCGGTAGCTGAAATGGTGGAAATGAGCCGGCATAATTATGGATTTGAAATAGAGCTGAATACCAATCCAGAAACAGAAATACATTTTGATAAAGACGGCAATATGATTGTCAATGCTGTCGAGTAGTCTTTTAGTAGTCATTTATCGAAAGAGGTGCCTTAAAAATAGTTGAATTCTAATTTTTAGACACCTCTTTTTATTTTTATTTTATGCGCTCATAGACCACAAAGGAATAAGCATATGGGTGCTGTTTATCGGCCGGATGATCCTCTCGACTTGTTTCTTTCCATATGGACGGATTGATAGCAGGGAAAAAGCTGTCTGCATTTTCAAATGTATGGTGGATTTCTGTAATATAAAGTTTATTGGCCATGTCTATGGTCTGTTTGTACACCATAGCCCCTCCGATTACGAATACTTCATCTTGTGTTTCACAAAGTTGTAAAGCATCTTCTATAGAATAACAAGCGAAAGCATCGGTATAAACCGACTCAGGGACAGTTGTCAAGATCAGATTTTTCCGATTTTTCAATGCTCCATTGGGAAGAGATTCGAAGGTTCGACGCCCCATGATAACAGCATGGTTTAGTGTTCGTTCTTTAAAGTGCTTCATATCGTTGGGAAGATCACATAGAAGCTCTTTATTTTTGCCGATAGCCATATCTTCGGCTACGGCAGCGATCAAAGAAATTGTTGGCATAGGTCTTTTGTTTTTGGTTAATAATATAAAATATGAAGAAAAGGTTATACGGCCACTTCTCCTTTTATGTGCGGGTGTGGATCGTATCCTATAATTTCAAAATCTTCATATTTGAAATTAAATATATCTTTTACTTCAGGATTTATTTTTATTTGAGGTAATGAACGCGGTATACGGCTTAATTGTAATTTTACCTGTTCAAGATGGTTTTTGTAGATGTGGGCATCTCCAAGAGTATGGACAAAATCTCCAGCTTTAAGTCCTGTGACTTGTGCCATCATATGTAATAAAAGGGCATAAGATGCAATATTAAAGGGAACTCCCAGAAAAATGTCAGCGCTGCGTTGATAAAGTTGGAGGCTGAGACGTTTGTTGGCTACATAAAATTGAAAGAAAGCATGGCAGGGAGGCAATTTCATATTTGGAAGGTCGGCAACATTCCATGCACTGACAATAATACGTCTCGAGTCGGGGTTGTGTTTTATGGTTTCTACAGCTTCTTTTATCTGGTCGATATATCCACCGTTATAATCGGGCCATGAGCGCCATTGGTAACCGTATATATGGCCTAAGTCTCCATTGTTGTCGGCCCATTCATTCCAAATTCTTACACCGTGTTCTTGTAAATACTTTATATTGGTGTCACCGTTAAGGAACCAAAGTAATTCGTATATGATAGATTTTAAATGTAACTTTTTGGTCGTAAGCATCGGAAAACCGTCGTCCATATTGAACCGCATTTGATGTCCGAATATACTTATTGTACCGGTACCTGTCCGGTCTTCTTTAGGGGTACCTTCAGTTAATACGCGCTGTAATAGGTCTAAATATTGTTTCATTTTTCATTGCATGAGCTTACAAAAATAATAATAATGTATGAATAAAATCATACACTATAAATTTTTTTGTCCAGTTCTTTTTTATAGCTTAAATTGAAATGATAAGTTTATAAACTGGTTTAGAAGCCGGTCTAACATTTCCAATAAAGAAATATTATCGGACCTTTTTTGCGTTTTCTTCCGGACAGTTTTTCTGTTTTCACTTTCAGGTAACCTGCTATTCCCCTTTTAAAAACAAAAAAATGCCCTCGCTTGCCCCGAGAAATAAATTTTAAAATGTATTGCTATGATAAATTTAAACAAGCTATATGAGCTCTAGTATTTTCTTCTTTCAATGAAAGAAAGTCCTCAACGTTAAACTATGTTAGAATATTTAATTTTTATACTACTATGTAATGCAAAGTAGTATATAATTCTTAGATTTGTGGCGAAGAAATATAAAAAAGATAAATATAAAATTTTTTCACAGCTTTTTTATATGAAAATCACCTGTTAATTATAATATAGAATAGTTTGCTATTTATGATACGATTAGAAGGTATAAATAAGACTTATTACAATGGTTCTCCGCTACATGTGCTAAAGGGAATTAATCTTCAGGTAGAGAGAGGCGAGTTGGTTTCTATCATGGGAGCATCCGGTTCGGGAAAATCTACTTTATTGAATATTTTGGGTATACTTGATGATTATGATTCAGGAGATTATTATTTGAATAATGTATTGATAAAAGATTTATCAGAAAATAAAGCTGCGGAATATCGGAATCGAATGATAGGTTTTATCTTTCAGTCGTTTAACCTCATTTCATTTAAAAATGCAATGGAAAATGTAGCTCTTCCATTGTATTATCAGAATATATCCCGAAAGAAAAGGAATATATTGGCCCTTGAATATCTTGACCGAATGGGTCTGAAAGAGCATGCCTACCACCTTCCTTCAGAAATGTCCGGAGGACAAAAGCAACGGGTAGCTATTGCTCGGGCTTTGATTTCGAAACCTCAAATAATTTTGGCAGATGAGCCTACAGGGGCATTAGACAGTGAAACGACTCAGGAAGTAATGGATTTATTGAAAGAGGTAAATCGAGAGGGTATGACTTTGGTAGTGGTGACACATGAGCGTGACATAGCTATGCAAACCCATAAGATAGTCCATATAAAGGATGGGATAATCGGAGAAATAGAAATGATGAAATAAGGGTGATATGTGGGATATATGGCAGGAAATATGGGGGACAATACGAAAAAATAAGCTAAGAACATTCTTGACGGGTTTTTCTGTTGCATGGGGAATATTTATGTTGATTATATTACTAGCTGCAGGTAATGGATTGAAGAATGGTGTTAAGAGCCAGTTTTCTTGGAGGGCAAAAAATTCTCTTATGATGTGGCCTGGCCGAACATCGATACCGTATAACGGGTTGCCAAAAAATCGTTCGATTAAGTTCAGACCGGGAGATCCGGAATATTTGAAAGGTCAACATGAGCAAATCAAATATATATTGCCGGTGATAGAGCATAGAGGAGATACTTTGTCAGTAGGGAAAGAATATACTTATAGTTCGATGGTGGGAGTCACTCCGGATTTTCCAAAATCGAGAAATGTGGAGGTTAAGTCCGGAAACGGACGTTTTATCAATGAGGCTGATATATTGCAAGCAAGGAAGGTTGTTGTAATACATGACCGTACGGCAGAGGTTTTGTTTCGTCATGTGTCTCCCTTAGGTAAATATGTAAAAGTGAATAATATTTTGTTTCAGGTAGTGGGCATATATAGTGATGACAATATGAATCAGTCTCCTTATACATATGCGCCTTTATCTACTATTCAAATTATTTACCACCCTGAATGGTCGTATGATAGTTTTGATATGCTGATTGATGGGGTTAATTCAGTGAAAGATAATGAAATTCTCGAACGAAAAATCCGGGAGAGTCTGGGAAGAATTAAAGATTTTTCTCCAGATGATAATAATGCTGTATATATATGGAATATTTTGACCAACTATTTACAAACCCAAGGTATTTTTAACGGTATAAGTTTGTTTATATGGATTATAGGAATCGGAACCCTTATTGCCGGAGTGGTAGGAGTAAGTAATATTATGCTTATAACTGTGAAAGAGCGGACTCATGAACTTGGTATCCGGAAAGCTTTAGGAGCACGCCCATCTTCTATTCTGAAATTAGTGGTTACCGAGTCAATCGTAATAACTTTGTTTTTTGGATATATAGGTATGATTGCAGGTATAGGTATTACCGAATTGGCAGCTTCATACTTATCGATAAGTGGGGGACATATGGGACGTTCCATATTTATGAATCCGACGGTTGAGTTACCGATTGCAGTTTCTGCTACAGCTGTATTGATCGTTGCCGGAGTACTTGCCGGTTATTTTCCGGCCCGTAAAGCGGTAAAAATAAAACCTATCGAGGCATTACGGAATGAATGATTTAATAATGGGAGGACGGCAAGAATGTTTGATATAGATAAGTGGCAGGAAATATGGATTACGATAACCCGGAACAAGATGCGAAGCATGTTGACAGCATTTGGTGTGTTTTGGGGAATATTTATGTTGGTCATTATGTCGGGTGCCGGATGGGGACTTGAGAATGGGATTATGTCCGGAGTAAAAGATTTTGCACACAATTCTTGTTATTTTTTTACGAACCGCACTACGGTGGCATATGACGGTTTTCGTAAGGGGCGTTGGTGGTCGTTACATTCTTCCGATATGGAAGTGTTGAAACAGAGTTTTCCTGAAATAAGGCTGATTTCTCCTATTCTTTTTGGAACTTGGAGCGAAAAAAATACCATGCGGGGTGATAAATATGGGACTTACTCTATCAAGGGTTTATCACCCGATTATCAATATATTGAACCTCAAACAATGTTGTATGGTCGCTATATCAATAATGTAGATATATTGAATACACGTAAAGTGTGTGTAATTGGAAAACGAGTATATGAAGAGATGTTCCAGCCGGGGGAAAATCCTCTGGGACAGTTATTACAGATAAATGGTATCGCTTATAGCGTGGTAGGGGTAAATATACCAGTTACACAAATACAAATTGGAGGTAGGTCAGAGGAGTCGATAATACTTCCGTTCAGTACTATGCAACAGAGTTATCGTAGAGGAGACAATATCGATTGTATTGCTTTAGCTGCTTATGATAGTACTCCTGTTTCAGAGATAGAAGATGTGATTAAGAATGTATTGAAAAAACAAAATCATATTTCTCCGGATGATTTGCAGGCTGTAATGAGTATGAATGTAGAAAAAGAATTTACAATGTTTAATAATCTGTTTTCGGGTATTTCGTGGTTAATTTGGATTGTAGGTACAGGGACACTATTAGCTGGAATTGTGGGTGTAAGTAACATTATGCTTGTAACGGTAAAGGAGCGTACGAAGGAGATAGGAATACGACGGGCACTGGGCGCACGTCCGAGGACGATTATTATACAGATTATGGGCGAGAGTCTGTTACTTACCTCTGTTGCGGGATTTGCTGGACTCGCTGCAGGTGTAGGTTTGTTACAATTAGTGGATATGATGTTACAAAGTGTTCCCAGCGAGACGATGTTTTTCCGCTCGCCACAAATTTCGTTTGGGACGGCAATGGCTGCTACGGCAGTTTTGTTGATTGCAGGAATGTTGGCGGGAATGCTGCCTGCCTGGCGGGCATTGCAGATAAAAGCGATAGATGCTATCCGTGAAGAATAAAAAAATATATATACGAATAAAATTGGACAAATGAAGAAGTATGTAAAGATTTTCTTATTGGTGCTCTTTATAGGGTTATTGATAGGTACGTTTGTATTTTTGTGGAAAAAGTCTCGTCCAGAGGAGATTGTTTATGAAATTATAAAGCCCCGGATAGAAACTATTGAAAAGAAAACGGTGGCTACAGGTAATGTGGAGCCTCGTGATGAAGTATTGATTAAACCTCAAATTTCGGGTATTGTATCAGAAGTATATAAGGAAGCAGGAGAACGAGTTAGAGCCGGAGATGTCATCGCTCTTGTGAAGGTGATACCTGAGATGGGTACATTGAATTCTGCCGAATCTCGTGTAAATGTAGCTCGTATCAGCCAGGAGCAGACACAGAGGGATTATAATAGAGCCAAGCAACTTTTTGATTCGGGGGTTATATCGAAGGAAGAATATGAAAAAGCATTGGTAGAAAATCGAAAAGCCAAAGAAGAGTTACAAAATGCTCAGGATAATTTGGAAATTGTTCGTGACGGCATAGCTAAGCGCTCGGCTCAGTATAGTAATACGCAAATACGTTCGACTATTGATGGTATGATATTAGATGTGCCGGTAAAGGTGGGTAATTCGGTAATACAGTCGAATAATTTTAATGATGGTACTACAATTGCTACAGTAGCTGATATGAATGATATGATATTTAAAGGCAAGATAGATGAGACCGAGGTAGGAATGTTGAGAGAGGGCATGCCTATTACACTTACCATAGGTGCATTGAAGGAGGCTCGATTTGATGCACGTCTTGAATATATATCTCCGAAGGGTACAGAGGAGAACGGAGCCGTGCTTTTTGAAATAAAGGCTGCAGCTGCTATACCCGATACAATTTTTGTACGTGCCGGTTATAGTGCAAATGCGGAGATTATATTAGAACGCAAAGAAAAAGTTTTGTCTATCCCGGAAAGTACAGTCGAATTTAGTGGAGATTCGACATTCGTACAAATACTTCAGGACTCTCTTAGTCGTCCTCAAAAATTTAAACGGTCACCGGTGACGTTGGGATTATCCGATGGTATTAAGATTGAAGTAAAATCTGGGTTGAAGTCTGGTGAAAATATTCGAGGTAATAAAATAATAGAGAGATAGGGATATGGAGAAATTTCTTAACAAGATGGTGTTCGGTGTTGTTTTGATAAGTTCTGTTTGCTCTCTATGCGCCCAAGAGACAAAATGGTCTTTAGAAAATTGCATTCATTATGCAATGGAAAATAATATACAGATAAGACAGAAACAGCTGGAAAAGGAAAATAATGAAATAAAGTTGAATACGGCACGGATGAGTCGTCTACCGGATTTGAATGCTGGAGCGGGGCAGGACTTTTATTTTGGACGCAGTTTGAATCGGAATAATGTATATGAAGATCAATCAAGTGCATCTACATCTTTTCGTCTGTCTACGTCGGTTCCTGTATTTTCTGGATTCCGGATTAATAATCAGGTAAAAGGGGCACGATTGGATTTAAAAGCTTCGATTGAAGATTTGAATAAAGCACGGGAGGATGTCGCTCTGAATGTGACATCTTATTATTTGCAAGTGTTGTTTAAGAAAGAAATATTGGATGTTGCTCAGAATCAATTGGCACTAAGTAAGTCTCAGTTGGAAAAAACGGAAAAGTTGGTGGAGGGAGGAAAGAATCCTGAATCAGCTTTGTATGAAAGCCGGGCGTTAGTTGCTACCGATGAATTGAGCGTAACACAGGCCGAAAATGAATGGTCATTGGCTTTGGTAGATTTGGCTCAGTTGCTGAATCTGGAGACTGTTGAGGGTTTTGATATTCAAGTTCCAGATATACAGTCTATTATGATAGATCAGACTGCATCGTTAGTATTGCCGAAAGATGCCTTTAGATATTCTGTCGAAAATCGTCCGGGGATAAAAGCTGCCATGCATGCTTTGGAGAGTAGCCGTTATGGATTGAAGCAGGCGAAGGCTGGATATTATCCGTCGATATCTTTTGGAGCTTCGTATGGGACCAGCTACTATCATGCTTATCAGAATAGTGAGGGGAACATTCCTTTTTCTGAACAGATGAAAAATAATGGAAGCGAAACTGTCGGTTTATCTTTATCTGTACCTTTGTTTAATCGTTTTAGTACTCGTAATCAGGTTAAGCAGGCACGAGTACAAATTGCAATGCAACAATTGGCATTGGAAAATGCAAAGTCAGATTTATACAAAGAGATAGAACAAGCTTATTATACAGCGATTGCTGCTCATAAGAAGTTTACGTCATCACAGAAGTCGGTCGATGCGGCACGTATTGCTTTTGAATATGAACAGAAAAAATATGATGCCGGAAAATCTACTATTTTTGAGTATACCGATGCTAAAACTCGTTATGAAAAAAGTCTTTCAGAACAAGTTCAAGCTCGATACGAATTTTTGTTTCGTTCGAAAGTTTTAGACTTTTATAATGGCAAACCTCTGGAATTTTGAAAAAGGGTAATATCTGGATTTTTAATATCCGGTGCGATATTTTCCATCGGTATTGTCATCTATGATACTGAGGTAACTATTGTATCGGGATTCGCTTATGAGATGTTCTTCTAACGCGGCAAGTACAGCACAACCCGGTTCGTGCCGATGGGTGCAGTTATTGAAACGGCAATTGTGCGATATTTGGAATATTTCCGGGAAGAAGTGTGCCACTTCTTCGGGTAAGAAGTCAATGGTGCCAAAACCTTTTATCCCCGGAGTATCGATGATATATCCCCCATCAGGAAGAGAAAACATTTCGGAAAAGGTGGTAGTGTGCATTCCTTTATGATAAGATGCTGAAATGGAACCGGTTTTTAGATTCAGTTCAGGAAGAATGGTATTGATTAAAGTTGATTTCCCTACACCGGAGTTTCCTGAAAAAAGCGTAATTTTCCCTTTTAGCAGTTCTTTTATTTGTTCCAGACCTTCTCCTGTTTTGGTAGATACTAGATAGCAATTATACCCGATAGTAGTATATAGGTAACGGATACCTTCGGTCAACTCCCAGTCATCTTTATCATATAGGTCGGTCTTATTTATTATAAGCTGTACAGGAATACGATAAGCTTCTGCTGTTGCCAGGAAGCGGTCGATAAATGTAGTATGTGTCTTCGGATAATTGGCTGTAATGACCAGAAATGCCTGGTCGATATTGGCAGCTATAATATGAGACTCTTTTGATAGATTGGAAGAACGGCGAATAATGTAGTTTTTACGTTCTTCTATTTCATAGATAAAGGCCGATCCTTCTTTATTCGTTTCTATTTTGACTCGGTCACCTACGGCAACCGGATTAGTACTGCGAATACCTTTCAGACGAAAATTTCCTTTTATTTTACATTCTATAGATTTTCCTTCCTCTGTTTTTACCAGATACCAGCTTCCCGTATTTTTTATGACAAGACCATTCATTTATTGGATGTATTATTTGATTACAAATATACATTATTTATTTGTCTTCAAGTTTTATATATAACAAAAATAAGGGTTTTAAGATTAGAAGATGAATATTGTGTATCTTTGTAAAGAAGTATAAAATTATTGTTTATCTGATTTATGAGGACACAAAGGATGAAGAAATTTTTTATTTTCGGAGTCAGTTTATTGCTGATTCATGCCGGCATTCAAGCTCAATCGGGGCGGCCTCCTATGATGGGATGGAGTAGTTGGAATACGTTTAGAGTAAATATAAGTGAAGACATTATAAAAGGGAGTGCCGATGCCCTGATAGAAAAGGGGTTAGATAAAGTAGGTTACCGATATATAAATATAGATGATGGATTTTTTGGAGGTCGGGATGAAAATGGCCATTTATTGGCTCATCCGGAAAGGTTTCCTAATGGAATGAAAGTTGTATCTGATTATATTCATTCTAAGGGTTTGAAAGCTGGGATTTATAGTGATGCCGGGTCAAATACTTGCGGGTCTATATGGGATAATGATGAGTTCGGTATCGGTGTCGGACTTTGGGGACACCAGCAACAAGATATAAATACATTCTTCAAAGAGTGGGGATTTGATTTTATTAAAGTTGATTTTTGCGGGGGAGATAAGCTCGACCAAGATCCAAAAGAGAGATATACTTCTATATATGAGAGTATACAAGCTACGGGTCGTACAGATATCAGATACAATATATGCCGATGGGCTTTTCCCGGAACATGGGCTATAAAAATGGCTGATTCATGGAGAATACTTGCAGATATTACAAATAACTTTTATTCGGTAAAAAGTATCATAAATAAGAATCTCTATCTCGGTCAATATGCATCTTCAGGACATTATAACGATATGGATATGCTGGAAATAGACAGGGGAATGTCTTTGGAGGAAGAACGTACTCATTTTGGAATATGGTGTATAATGAGTTCACCTTTGATGATCGGTTGCAATATGCGTACTATTCGGGACGAATCGTTAGAGATTATAAAAAATGAAGAAATTATAGCACTCAATCAAGATCCATTAGGAATGCAGGCAAAAGTGGTTGCATATAGCGGGGCAGGGATTGTTCTTGCTAAGCCATTACAAGAAAAGTGGGGTACGATACGAGCAATCGCGATGTATAATCCTTCGGATAGTGAAACTACAATGAAAGTTGCTTTTAAAGATTTGTGTTTAGAAGGGGAGGTTGCTATTCGGGATTTATGGAAACATAAAGACTTAGGGATTTTTAAAAATGAGTATGAGACTAAAGTTCCGGCCCATGGAGTTGTGATGTTGAAAGCAGAAGGACAGAAATGGTTTGCACCAATTGTTTATGAGGGAGAATATGCTTTTATGAATATGTTTTTTGAAGATGGTTATTATCCGGAAAAAAATACAAGATTTGTAATTGAGCATCAAGGTGCTTCGGGGAAACATGTTGTGACAGGAATTGGAGGGGCTCAGGACAATTGGGCAGAGTTTCGTGATGTATATAGTCCAGAAAAGCAAGATGCGGTATTGCGCATATTTTATTGTTCGAAAGAAAAGCGATTTTTGGATCTTTCGTTAAATAGCAAATTTTTGAAAACGGTTGATTTTAAGCCGTCGGGTGGTAATGATGTTTTTACTTATGTAGACATACCCATCTGTCTGAATAAAGGAGGGAATTGTATTCGTTTTAGTAATTCAAAAGAGATAGGCCCAGATATTGATAAGATTGAGTTGATTATGAAGAAAAGATAGAAATGATTATTTGAGAACTTATTATAAAGTAAAATAAATAAATCCCCTATTTATTTCTCAGTTGTAAAAGGTTACTTTACAGAAATATAAATAGGGGATTTGATATGTAACAAACTACTGTTTTTTATACTGTAAGTATTTCTTTTTCTTTAGCTGCAAACATATCATCTACTTTCTTGACAAATTTGTCATGGAGTTTCTGAACGTTGGCCTCACCGTCTTTTTCTACGTCTTCGGGTAGTCCCTCTTTAATTGCTTTTTTAAGGCTTTCTATTGCGTCACGGCGAGCATTACGGATACTCACTTTAGCATTTTCGGCTTCTTGTTTTGCTTGTTTTACAAGAGCTTTACGGCGCTCTTCGGTCAAAGGAGGCATCCCTAAACGGATAATTTCGCCGTTATTCTCCGGCATGATTCCTACTTCGGAGTTTATAATGGCCTTTTCTATTTCTTTGAACATGGATTTTTCCCAAGGGAGAATTGTTATAGTACGAGCGTCGGGAGTAGTAATAGTTGCCACATTGCTAATGGGCACAATACTACCGTAATATTCTACACGTACAGCATCGAGAATTCGCGGATTGGCTTTACCAGCTCGTATATGAGCCAATGCATCGTCCAGAAATTCAACAGCCATTTGCATTTTTTCTTCGGCTGCATCTAAATATACTTTTACCTCTGCCATAATTTTGTCTGTTTCTGATGATTTTTAATTCTAAAAACAAATATACTATAGATTTGTTAAAACACCAAATATGTTAATGAAGTTGTTTAGCCTTTTTTGTGTGGGTAGAACAGCAAAACATAAAGATTTCCATTCCTATGTCTTGCTGTTTCATTTTATATCGAAAAAAGCGGATTAATATACTAAAGTTCCGATATTTTCACCGGACATTACTTTTTTGAGATTACCTGGAGTATCCATATCAAAAACAATAATAGGAAGGTGGTTTTCCTTACACATAGTTGTCGCAGTAAGGTCCATAACCTTTAATCCTCGATTGTAAATTTCGTCATAACTTATTTTATCGAATTTTACAGCCGATTTATCCTTTTCTGGATCGGCCGTATATATGCCGTCGACTCGGGTACCTTTCAACATAACCTCTGCTTCTATCTCTATTCCACGTAATGCAGAGCCGGTATCAGTAGTAAAGAATGGATTGCCTGTACCTCCTGAAATAATGGCAATTTCTCCCTGTTGCATAGCTTCTATGGCTTTCCATTTACTATAATATTCACCGATGGGATACATGTTGATAGCTGTAAATACCCGTGCTTTTTGACCGGCAGAATTGAGGGCGGAGCTTAGAGCCAGGCTGTTTATTACGGTTGCCAGCATTCCCATTTGGTCTCCTTTTACACGGTCAAAACCTTGGGTGGTGCCGCTGAGTCCTCGAAATATATTACCGCCACCGATGACGATTCCTATTTCTATACCCATATCAGCTATTTCTTTTATCTGCCCGGCATATTCTGCCAGTTTTTTTTCATCAATACCATATTGCTTTTCTCCCATGAGTGATTCTCCACTCAGTTTTAATAAAATGCGTTTGTATTTTGTATTCATATCCCAATTTTATGGTTTATAATTTATGTCTCGTTATTTTTTGTCAAAAATAACTATTTTGAGTGATTCTTCTCTGCTCTGGTAAAAAAATGTAATGTGATATGTCGCTTTTTTAGTACATTTGTCGTAGTGATTCAGATAAATTGAAATATGGAAAAATGGATTTCTATATCGTTGTGCGTCTTTTTTACAGTAATGTCTTGTGCCGCTGGTATTACAAATGAAAAACTATACCGTAAAGCCGAAACCCATTTCAATAATAGGGAGTGGAATGAGGCTATGATGATGTATGATGTATTATTAACAGAAAATCCGACTTACCTTCCTCTATATGTATCGTCTATTATTGCGTCGTCAAAGATTGGAGCTTCTCAGTCGGTAATGCATTATATCGAATTGTCAGAAAAAAACGGAGTTTCTCTTGATTCTCTGTTCATAGGTGTAGAACGTCTGGCTCGGAATATGCAAGATACTCCGATATATGAGAATATGTTGATATTGATGAAGGGAGAACAACCTTGGTTGAAAAAAATAATAAATGGATATTTGCTTCGTTATTATCGATTTAGAAATAATTATGAGGAAATTGTGACTATTGCCGATGAGCTGTTACTGACTGTTCCTGATAATATTGCGATATTGAAAGTAAAAGGAGAAGCTCTTTTTATGACAGGAAAGGAGGCGGAATCGGTGGGTATTTATAAAAAGATATTGGAGCTTGATTCTCAAAATACTGATGCTTCTTTATTTCTTGGGAATTATTATTATTGGAAAGGTTCGGAAGCATTAAAAGCATTGGACCGTAATTTTAATGATTTGACTTCTCCAAACCGTATGCAGTACGCTGTTTATAAAAAAGAGAAGGACAGTATATTGGACAGTGACTTCGCTTCTGCGGCTTACTATTTGGAGAAAGTATCGGCTAAAGGTATGACTCCTTATGTAAAACAAGTTTTGTATGATATATATGTACAGCGTTCGGAAGTTTCTAAAGCTGAAGCATTGAAACCTAAAGTACGTAAGAGACTTCTTTAAATGCGTACTTTCGTTCTTCCCCATTTTCGGTTTCGAGTATCAGGTGACCATCATTTTCGATACCTTTTATAGAAGCTTTAAATAGTTCATTTTCGGTTTTGAAAAAATATGTGCCGTTGTTTCTGAAAAGGAATTTCATATAGCTGTCATTTAATGTTTTATCATTGTTTTCTTCGTAATGATAATAACGTTTCATTATGGCATTTAAGATATCGGACAGTAAGGAGTATCGGTCGATATCTTTACCTGTAATTTGTTTAAGGGAGATAGGATTTGGGGCTGTGGATAAAAAAAGTTCTTGGTTGACATTGATACCGATGCCTACGATGGCCGTATTGAATGTATGCCCGGTGAGCTCATTTTCGATAAGTATTCCTACCAATTTTTTTTCGTTCCAGTAAATATCATTAGGCCATTTGATAGAAAAACCGGGACCAAATTTTTGTAAAATATCGATAATCCCCAGAGAAATTATTTGTGATAAAGCGAATTGTCGAGATGCCGGAATATGATGAGGATATAAGACTATGCTGAAGGTCAAGTTTTTGCCCGGTTCAGATTCCCAACTATTACCTCTTTGACCTCGTCCGGAAGTTTGTTTTTCAGCAATGACAACCGAACATTCCTCGATTTCCTGTTTTGATAGGAGTTGTTTGAGATAA
This sequence comes from Coprobacter secundus, assembly GCA_000803105.1. Classification (GTDB taxonomy): domain Bacteria; phylum Bacteroidota; class Bacteroidia; order Bacteroidales; family Coprobacteraceae; genus Coprobacter; species Coprobacter secundus. The sequence continues at coordinate 204,907 of JTDA01000004.1, read as the reverse complement.
TTATTGGTAGAGTCGGTCTCTTCTAATTGTAGTAACATAAAATAAGGGTTTATTTTTTATTATCCATTTCCTCGAATTGATGCAGGATTTTTTCTTGTTGAATCCGGGGTAATTTTTTTATTACTTCGAGATAAGAATGTCGTATCCATTCTTTAAAAAGACTGTCTTTAACTCGGCTATATTGTATTGTATTCCAATATTTTTTATTTGCATGATAGCCGGGTAATACGGTTGGATATTTTTCTCGTAGTTCTATTGCCAGTTCCGGGTCACATTTTACATTAGCCCATGTTTCGGTACTGTTACTGATGTCGGTATATAAGAACATTTTTCCTGCTACTTTAAATACTAAAGTAGTTTCGTCGAAAGGAAAGCATTCGGTTGTTTGTGGGAAGCTAAGGCAGTATTCCCGTAAAGATTCAATATCCATATTTTTTACTTTGTATAGGTGGATAAAATGCGTCTTGAATATGTTCTATTTCGTAAGAGTTTTCTTTGCATATGATAGAGACTATATCAAATCGTATGTCAAACGGTAAGTCGGTTTGTTTGATGTAGGAGTCAGCGGCATCTATCAGGTGTCTGATTTTTTTGTCGTTTATGGCATCTTCGGGTAAGCCGAATATATCGGATTGGCGAGTCTTTACTTCGACAATGACCAGATATTTACCTTGGGTAGCAACGATATCTATTTCATATCGGCCGTTTCGCCAATTTATATCACGTATGTCATATCCCTGCTTAACTAAATATTCTGCTGCGATTTTTTCTCCATTCTTTCCCAGAATATTGTGCTTTGCCATATTATCGGAATTTGAGATTTTGAATACAAAGATAGTCAATATAAATAATAGTTTATGAAAGATTTGTATGAATTGAAGATTGAAGGATTTCTAAAAAGATTGTCATAGAAAGAAACTTGCTCCGGTGATGACGGGTATATTTCTATATTTTTTGAAGTAAAAATATAAGAAAACAATGTCTTTTTTAGATAAAAAAATGGGATATTTGCAATGATTTTTGAGATAAAAATAAGTTTGATATGCAGATGAAAAAAATTTTGGAGAAGTATTTGGTATTTGTCGTTGGATTGTATTTTTTAGCCGTAGGTATTGTATTGATTGTGCGTTCAGCTTTGGGAACTACACCTATATCCAGTGTGAATTATGTGCTGAGTCTTAATACGCCTTTAACATTGGGGGCTTGGACATTTATCGTAAATGTATTGTTGATTATGGGACAGTTGTGGCTTGTAAGAAAGGTTGGTAGCAGGCAAGATGTCATAGAAATTCTTCTACAAATTCCATTTTCATTTATATTTTCGGCATTTATCGACTTCAATATGATAATAACGACGGGGTTGCATCCTAATGATTATTTGATGTCTTTAGCTTTATTGATTATAGGATGCGTTATACAATCGATAGGTGTCGTACTTGAAATAAAGCCTCGGGTGGCGATGATGAGTGCTGAAGGTTTTGTAAAATATGCTTCACGTTATTGTAATAAAGAGTTCGGAAAATTCAAGGTATATTTTGATATTACTTTGGTTTCACTGGCTGTTGTTATTTCCTTAATGTTTACCCAGCGAATTGAAGGTATTCGTGAAGGGTCATTTATTGCAGCATGTATAACAGGTTATATAGTGACTTTTTTAAATCAAAAAATCATGACGAGAAAGATGCTTCACAGATTATTTCCAATTTTGAGATAGTCTTTTAGGGCTACGGATATTTGTGGGGCATGAAGTATATTCTCCTCTTGTATTGCTATAAAAGAAAAATAATGTTTGGGATATATTGAAATATTGGATTTTGTTTTCTATATTTGTATAAGAAGTCTGGAAGTTTCATAACGAGACAAACGGCGGTTATTAATTAAAATAATACGGAGATGGGAAAAAGTCAGATGATTGTTGTTGCCGTTATCATTGCCATTGGATTGTATTTGTCCGGATGGGCATTGGGACATGCTATTATCGAGGTAAAGAATAAAGACCGAGTGGTGAGTGTAAAGGGCTTAGCAGAAAGAGAAGTTTCGGCTGATATGGTTATATGGCCACTGACATATAAAGAGATAGGGAATGATTTGGTTTCAATTTATACGACGGTAAGTCAAAAGAACTCGACGATAATAAATTTTCTCAAGAAAAATGGGATTACCGATAGTGAGATTACTACTTCTGCCCCTCAGATTATAGACATGGAAGCTGACCGGTATTCAAATAACAGAGTCCCTTATCGTTATAATGTAACTTCTGTCGTTACGGTTACGTCAACCCAGATAGATAAGGTGAGGGAGCTGATGTATCGGCAAACCGATTTGTTGAAACAGGGCATTGCTATTTCTGTGGGAGATTACCAATATCGTCCGCAGTTTATGTTTACTAAACTTAATGATATAAAGCCTGAAATGATAGAGCAGGCAACAAAGAATGCACGAAATGCTGCTGTCAAGTTTGCGAAAGATTCTGAGAGTGAATTAGGTAAGATAAAAACGGCATATCAAGGTCAATTTTCTATTGATGACCGAGATGCAAACACGCCTTACATTAAGAAAGTTAGAGTCGTGACGACAGTTGATTATTATCTAAAAGATTGATGGTAAATTCTCACGAATATTACATGAAGTTTGCTCTTCGTGAGGCGGAAGCCGCTCGTGACCGTAATGAAATTCCGGTAGGAGCGGTTGTTGTATGTAATGGACGTATTATTGCTCGAGCACATAATTTGACGGAAACATTGACTGATGTAACAGCTCATGCAGAGATGCAGGTAATAACAGCAGCGGCGAATGTCTTAGGGGGAAAATATCTCACAGGATGTACATTGTATGTCACAGTAGAACCTTGTGTAATGTGTGCTGGTGCCTTAGGTTGGTCTCAGGTAGGGGCAGTTGTATATGGGGCGTCAGATGATAAACGTGGTTTCCGTAAATTTGCTCCGGAAGCATTACGTCCGAAAACTGTGGTGACAAGTGGTGTTATGAAAGAAGAATGTGCTGCATTGATGAAAGAATTTTTTAAGAAAAAACGCTGATAATTATTATATTTATACTTGAAAAACCATATGAAAAAGATATGTTTCATTGTCGCTATGGCTGCTGAGGCCAAGCCTCTTATACAACATTTTGGATTGATGCATCAGGGAGGTCGTTTTGGGCAGGCTCCGAGCCAAGTATATCAAGGCAATTATAAAAATATAGAGATTACATTAGTAACCAATGGAAAAGATGCCGATACAGGTTTTGATTATATTGGATGTGAAGCCGCAACTTTGAGTACACACTTGGCCATTGCATATTATCATCCCGATATTATTATTAATGCGGGGACGGCAGGGGGCTTTGCGTCTAAAGGTGCAAAAATAGGAGATGTATATTTGAGTCATAAATATATAGTATTCCATGACCGGAGGGTCGATATTCCCGGATGGAACAGGATGGGGCAAGGGTATTTCCCTTGTATAGACTCAGATGAGATAGCTCGTTTGGGAGGATTTAAACAGGGAATTTGTACAACTGGCAGTTCTTTGGATATGACTGAAGATGATGCTGAGCAAATGCGCCAGACCGGAGGAGAAGTGAAAGATATGGAAGCTGCTGCGGTAGCTTGGGTAGCACAGTTGTATAAGACACCGATATTATGTGTGAAAGCTATAACAGATTTGGTCGGTGCAGATAGACCTACGGCACAACAATTTGATGATAATTTGAGCATGGCGACGCAAAAGCTCAAAGATGCTTGTTTCAAAATTGTAGATGAGCATTTGTTGAGAAAGAAAAAATGAGTATTTGTATCGTGTTGTAATGTCTTAAAAACTTCTCTTTTTCCAAATCGTCTAAAAAAGAGAAGTTTAATTTTTGTAAATAAGAAAACATTATTTACCTTTGTACCCGATTTTGAAAGACCATATAATGTCTAATTTATTAATGAAAATCAACTAATTAATTAAATGGAAGAATTAAAAAATTCTCCAGTCGAAAATTTTGACTGGGATGCCTATGAGAAAGGCGAAGTGTATGGTGATAAGAGCCGAGAAGAATTGGTAAATACTTATGACCAGTCTTTAAACACAGTTAAAGACAAAGAAGTAATCGAAGGTACAGTAATCTCTATGAACAAAAGAGAAGTCGTTGTAAATATCGGTTACAAATCGGATGGTGTCATTTCGATGAACGAATTCCGTTACAATCCTGATTTGAAAGTAGGTGATACTGTAGAAGTATATATTGAAAGTCAGGAAGATAAAAAAGGACAATTAGTATTGTCTCACAAGAAAGCTCGCGCTACTCGTTCTTGGGATCGCGTTAATTCAGCTCTTGAAAATGATGAAATCATTAAAGGGTTTATCAAGTGTCGTACGAAAGGCGGTATGATTGTTGATGTGTTCGGTATTGAAGCATTTTTGCCGGGCTCTCAAATTGATGTTAAGCCTATTCGTGATTATGATGTGTTCGTTGGAAAAACGATGGAATTCAAAGTGGTTAAAATCAATCAGGAATTCAAAAATGTGGTTGTTTCCCATAAAGCTCTTATTGAAGCTGAGCTGGAACAACAGAAAAAAGACATTATTGCAAAACTCGAAAAAGGTCAGGTACTTGAAGGTACCGTTAAGAATATCACCTCTTACGGTGTATTTATCGACTTGGGTGGCGTAGATGGATTGATTCATATTACGGACCTTTCTTGGGGCCGCGTAAGTCATCCGGAAGAAGTTGTTTCTTTGGATCAGAAATTGAATGTTGTAATTCTTGACTTTGATGATGAGAAGAAACGTATTGCTTTAGGTTTGAAGCAGTTGATGCCTCATCCTTGGGATGCGCTCAGTGCAGATCTTAAAGTTGGCGATAAGGTTAAAGGTAAAGTAGTTGTTATGGCTGATTACGGAGCATTTATTGAAATTGCCCCGGGTGTTGAAGGCCTTATACATGTATCAGAAATGTCTTGGTCACAACATCTGCGTAGTGCTCAAGACTTTATGAAAGTAGGAGATGAAGTTGAGGCCGTTATTTTGACTTTGGATCGTGAAGAACGTAAGATGTCTTTAGGTATCAAACAATTGAAACCAGATCCTTGGGAAGATATCGAAACCAAATATGCCGTAGGTTCTCGTCATATGGCTAAAGTACGTAATTTCACTAACTTTGGCGTATTTGTAGAAATCGAAGAAGGTGTAGATGGATTGATTCATATTTCAGACCTTTCTTGGACAAAGAAAATCAAACACCCGTCTGAATTTACTCAGATTGGAGCTGAAATCGAAGTTCAGGTTCTTGAAATTGATAAGGAAAATCGTCGCTTAAGTTTAGGTCATAAACAATTGGAAGAGAATCCTTGGGATGTATTCGAAACTATTTTTACAGTAGATTCGGTACACGAAGGTACTATTATCGAGATGTTAGATAAGGGTGCTGTAATTGCATTACCTTATGGTGTAGAGGGATTTGCAACTCCTAAACATTTGGTGAAAGAGGATGGAACTCAAGCTCAGGTGGATGAAAAACTCCAATTTAAAGTAATCGAGTTTAACAAGGATGCAAAGCGTATCATCCTTTCTCACAGCCGTATTTTTGAAGATGAAGCTAAAGCTGAAGCAAAGAAAGAAGCTGCAGCTAAGAAAGCATCCAAGAAGGCTGCTAAGGCAGATGAAAATGTAGCTATTAATAATAATGTAGAAAAAACTACATTAGGTGACATTGAAGAACTTGCTGCTTTGAAAGAAAAACTTGAATCAGAAAAGAAATGATCTGATTGACAAATTTATAGGCTATTAGAATACGGGGGCTACAGTTTTGTGTAGTTCCCGTATTTTCTTTTTATATTTATAATTTGAAATTGTTATATAGTTTGAATTATCCCTATTTTTAGGATATGGAAAAGAAAGTCCGTTTTGGAGTAGTAGGAACGAATACGATTAGTGACTGGTTTATTGCTGGCGCACGACAAGACTCTCGTTTCGAATTGACAGCTGTTTGCTCACGCTCACAGGAACGAGCCGAGGCATTTGCTGCTAAGCATCATATTCCGTGTACTTTTTCTTCGTTGGAGAATATGGCGAAAAGTTCGAAAATTGATGCGGTCTATATTGCTACGCCTAATTATGTGCATGCATCTCAGAGTATATTGTGTATGAGTTACGGGAAACATGTACTGTGTGAGAAGCCGTTTGCATCAAATGCATTGGAAGTACAGGAAATGATAAAAGCGTCTCATAAGTATCATGTAACGTTAATGGAAGCCATGATTTCGACATTGAATCCTAATTTTCTTATTGTCAGAGATTATATGAAGAAGTTAGGGACTATTCGTCGTTATTTTGCCAGTTATTGCCAGTATTCTTCCAGATATGATAAGTTTAAAGAAGGGGTTGTAATGAACGCCTTTAATCCGGCATTGTCGAATGGTGCGATTATGGATATAGGGATTTATACTATTTATCCGATGGTAGTCCTTTGGGGAAAGCCTTCTAAAATAGATGCAACGGGTATTCTTCTCTCTTCCGGAACTGACGGTCAAGGAGCTGTTAATTTTCAGTATGAAGGTTTAAATGCAACTGTATTGTATTCTAAAATAGCCAATTCTTATCTTCCATCTGAGATAGAAGGTGAGGAGGGGAATCTTCTTATGGACGGGATTCATATTATACGAGATGTTACTTACTTGCCTCGACCTCTTGCAATGTCGGGGAGAGACCCTCAGGCTCTTCGTGAATCGATAGGTGTTGAATTGAATAAAAATGAATATTATTATGAGGTTGCTGAATTCATTAACTTAATTGAACAAGGATTATTGGAATCGAAAATTAATAGTCACCAAAATTCTTTGGTTACGTTAGAAATTATAGATGAAATACGCAAGCAAATAGGTGTAGTCTATCCTGCAGATAGGTAAAATGACTTGTCATGTGATTGATATTTTGATGTTATTGGAGGCTGAGTAATATCAAGGCGAGATTACGAACATATTTAAATGTGTCTTTCAAATTTTGAACACCGGGAGATAGTCGATAGGATGAGGATATCTTTTGGTCTGGTAATGTAAATATAGTATCTGATACCTGTGTTATTATTGGGGACGGAATATCTGTATATATTATCTGTAAAATGAATACTTTTTTATTGGATTATTAATTTAGATAAGTTATATTTGTTATACCACTTATAGAGATGGGAATTTTAGATAATGGCAAATATTGAATTGAACATTTTGGGATGTGGCTCGGCTTTGCCGACGACTCGTCATTTACCCAGTTCACAGGTGTTGAATGTGAGGGAGAAATTGTTTATGATTGATTGTGGTGAAGGTGCCCAGTTACAATTTCGTCGTCAGAAATTAAGATTTTCCCGATTGCAACATTTATTTATTTCGCATTTGCATGGAGACCATTGTTTTGGATTGCCAGGTTTGATTTCAACCTTAGCATTACTGGGTTATTCCGGAGAACTGGTGGTTCATGTGCATTATGAAGCTGAAAAACCATTTAGAGCTATGCTCGATTACTTTTGTCGAGATTTGCCTTTTTCGTTAAGATTCAATCCGATTGTTCCTGGAGAAAATATATATGAAGACCGTTCTTTGATTGTGCGGACATTGCCTTTAAAGCATCGTATACCTACTTGTGGATTTCTTTTTGAGGAAAAGCAAAAGCCTCGGCATCTGTTGGGGGATATGGTAAGGTTTTATAATATTCCGGTGAAGTTGTTGGCTGATATAAAAATGGGAGCAGATTACGTAACGCCTGATGGCCGGATTATTTTGAACGAACGATTGACCCGCCCGGCGGATCGGTCGATACGCTATGCATATTGTTCCGATACAGCTTATACTGAAAAATTGCTTCCTTATATTGAAGGAGTAGACTTGTTATACCATGAGTCTACATTTGCTGAAGATAATGTTTTGCGAGCAAAGGAAACTTTCCATTCGACAGCCAAGCAAGCAGCTACTATGGCATTAAAAGCCCGTGTAGGGCAATTATTACTGGGACATTATTCGGCCCGTTATTTAAATGATTCTATTTTTTTGGATGAGGCCCGGATGGTTTTTCCGAATACAATATTGGCCAATGAAGGTCTTGTGGTCCCGATAGATGGAAAATAATAAAGTTTTTCAAGGGGCTTCCTAAGTATTAATACCATTGTAAACGATCATAAGAGTTTCCACTCTTATCGTATTTCAGGTCGCTTAATAGAGATGATTTTACGCTGATGTGAAAATTGTAAGATTTGTATGGTCCCACAGGTATAAAGTTTGCACTCATACTCCAACAGTGCAAATCACGAGTAATACCGCAATTCATATAAGCTATTTTTTTCCGGTCAAAATCATAACTGGCAGAAAAATTGAATGACCAGTTTTTGGTCGGGCTTATATTCCCGGAAAAACTCAGATTTTGAGTGATTTTGCCGTTATATTCCATTTTCTTATAATTGAAGTCACCATAGCCATAGTTTATAGAGTAATTTATCGAAAGGCTCCAAGGTACTTTCCAGATCATATAACCGTCTTTTCCAAATTCCATATCGGTATTATTCTCTTCCTCTTGTTTATTTTCTTCATTTTCATATTTCAAAGTACTTTGGCTATTATCTATTTGGGTAGAGGCAGGACCGGTATCATCGTTACTTTTTTTATCGTCTTTATTTTTTTTCTTAAAGGTATCGTTATTGAAGGTATAAGAAAATGATGTACCGGTACTTGATAGGCGACCGAGGCCTTTGCCTGCTTTCCATCGGGGGATGTTTACTCGTACTGGTTGTCCTGCAGAATTGAGTTTATATGTATAAGTATCCCATGTGGCACTCATTTGAAGGTTAAATCCTTTGGTTAGTTTTATTAGTATAGATGAGTTGATATTGCTCCATTTCATGGAATCAGCAGCCATGTTATAACTGATACCTGCTGATAAGTTTTCAATAAGAGAAATTTTCCTGACACCTGTAGTATCTCGGTCAGATTTAACCTTCATTTCGAGATTATTGCTCATATTGAAAGATATCACTCCCTGTTTTCCACGAGAAACAGTCCCGAACATACCTTCTGAGAAGGGTGAGTATTCTACATCTTGTCGTCGGCCATTTGCATCTATTTTGGTATAAGTTTGCCAGAATCCATATCGGGAGCTTCCGAAATCCGGTGCGCCACTAAAACTGACACTTGGAGTGAACACATGGCGTATCATTTCAATTTTATCACCTAAAAAGGGTAGGGGTTTATAAAAACCGTAAAGTTTGGTCTGTGCGCTTACGCCAAAACTATAATTGAATACGTTATAAAACCCGTAAGTAGTATCTCGTACTTCTTGAGAAGCTTTAGGATCCCATTGCCGCATGATTTTGTTGGTATACATACGGTCGGTGAAAGAAAAAGATGGAGATATATTTATATATTTCAGCATATTAAATGTGGCCGAAATAGGAATAGTATGCTGCATCCCGTTTTGCCAATCTCTAATCAGATTAGATTTGAAAAATAGATTTTGTTTGGTTTCGATGGAATTGCGAAATATACCAGTGTAGTTGAGGCTTATTTTTTCATACCAGCGTTCTTTTCCTACGGGATTTTTTCTCTTGAATGGGTATACACGGCTTAGATTCAATGTAAAGTCCGGAAATGACACAGATAAGGTCGAATCTTTTGTTCTTTGGTTTATACTGGCTGTTGTTGAAATGCTGAGAGGTGCATTCGGGAAATTATAAGTCATGTTTACCGTAGAACTTTTGGTATTTTCCGTAAATGTTGCTGAATTATAATAACTATTTAAATTGTTGCGGTCATAACCACTGGTTGTGAAATTTACGTTGGCAGAGAAACTCATATTGGGATTTGCTTTCGAGTCTTGAGAGTGGTTCCATGTCAATCTGAAATTCTTTTGCTTTTGATAATCGGGCATACCTTTGTCTCCTAATATGGTGACCAGATACCCAATATTGAAATTTCCAGAGTATTTGTATCGTTTTATATAATTGGATTGACCATTGAGCCCCCAAGACCCTTTGGTATAAATTTCACCGGTTAAGGCCAAATCTATATAATCACTAATTGCAAAATAATATCCTCCATCTCTTAAATAGAATCCTCGGGCACTTTCATCTCCAAATGTCGGCATAATAATACCGGAAGAGTATTTGTCTGTAAATGGAAAAAAGCCAAATGGTATGGCTAAAGGTAACGGTACATCGGCGAGTACCATGTAGGCAGGACCTGTAACGATATTCTTTTTGGGACGTACTTTGGCTTTGGTAAGTTGTAGATAAAAGTGGGGGTGTTCATGATCGTCACATGTAGTGTATTTGCCATCTACCATGTAGAACTCATCGTTGTCCATTTTTTTTGTACGTCCTCCTGTCAAGTATCCTTCTCCTTGCTGGGTAATGATATTTGTTATGTATCCTTTTTTCGATTTGAAATTGTATTGCATGGTTTTGGATTCGTATTCTCCGCTTTTATCTTTATAAATCGGATTTCCGACTATTTCACCGGCTGTATCTGGACGTCCTACGGCATATACCATACTGCTATCCATGTTCATTCGTATCTCATCGGCATCAAGTTCTATATCTTGATAGTTGACGACCCCTTGCCCATACATATAGGCCATATTATTACCCAAAAATACGATAGAGTCGTTTGCCTTATATTCTACCACATCATCTAATCCTGCTTTTTTAGATTTCTTTGTAGAATCACTTGGAAGGGAATCATTTTTTAATGAATCTATTGCAATAGGAGGAATGGAGTCATTCTTTTTTTGATGAAGAGAATCAATAAGATTGAGAATGGCAGCCAAGGAATCTTTTACGGTACTGTCAGGTATAACATTGGCTGTTACCGGACGGAGTGCAGGAGTTGAAATCCGCTTAGTTTGTGCACTCAGGCCGAGCATCAACAATGTGCAGAAAACAGCTAAGATGGATATATAAATTTTATTTTTTGGCGACATTCGCAAACCTATAGGTTATCGGACTGCAAAAATACATAATTTACCCCAACTTATAAGGGATTGGGCGGGATTTAATATATTTTAGAGAAGAAACAATTTACACCAGCTTTCAAAACGATGGACAGATGCTTCTCCATATTTGACCATACTTTTACGTATTTTATCGAGGCTTTTTTCTTTTAAAGGGTCTGATTTGGAATAAAATTTGTCTGAAAAACAGATTATTTGCTCTTCAATACTTATGGGCAGCATGTCCCGATGCGGGATAGGTAGATTTTGAGCTATAATTTCATCAAGGGAGAGTCCGGCACCTGTATGCCGTTCGCAGACAAGGGCATGTCGAGGTAATCCTTCTTTTTTTAAAAGTTCACTACCCAAAGTCCCGTGGCAAATATATGGTCTCGCTCCATGGCATTCAATATCTGGAGCATCAGTTAGAAAAATTCCAATATCGTGTAACATGGCAGCTTCGGCAATAAATTGCTTATCTGCATTAAATTCAGGGTGGGCATTGGCTATAGCCAATGCTTTTTCTGTTACTAATTGACTATGGTCTACAAGTATATCATAAAGTTTAGTACCGGGTGTATAGTATTTTTTTATTATTGTTTGCGGGTCCATATCCTCTTTATTTTATGCAATGATACAAAATCTTTTTGAAAAAGAAAGCGTGCAATTTACAAATAAACTTAGAGGCTGTTTAAAATTATCAAAAAATAGGTTATTCTTTTTATTTATTATTCTGTAGTATGTTTTTTATTTAGAAGTCTGGTTATATGTAAGTTCTGCTTTTGTCCTTTGACTTCAGATTTTTATCAGATAGGATTTTAAATTAAGATATCATATACAATTCCTTTTTTCAAGAGGGTATTTTCATATTCTCTTGAAAAAAGAAATTGTCTTGTTTGTATGTTGTAAATTTTATTTTTCCTCAGCAAACATCGGATCCCAGGCCGGCAGGAGGGTTGCTTTTTGTTTTAGTACTTCTTTTACTTTTGGAGTAATGTATTTTTTATCGACGACAAGACGGAACATGTATTCGTCAAACCATTTGTCTGTCATGATTAAATGTCCATTGTTTGCACCTGGTCCCCAACTATTCTCTACCATCCACTTTTTAGGCTTACCGTTTGGGTCTAAGTCTACGGCCATCAAAGTCATTGCATGAGATGAACCGCTTGCAAAAGTTTGTACACGTTGCTTCTTATCCATATTGAAAGTAGTTCCCATCAAAGAACCATAATCATAATAGTCTGTATCGAGTAAGCCTCGTTCTCTATCGAGAAATTTGCCTACATCGCATGAAAAATACATCATAGTACTATCTTTAATGGATGCAATAGCCATTTCTTTGATGTCTTCTATTGGTAAGTTTACGTATGTCCAGTTTCTACCATCATAGCGATGGCGGTCGTAATCTATTTCATATAGCTTATAGTAGTCGCGGCTGGGATCATTCATTAGCATGACATAGTTATTGGTTAAGTCTTTTCCTATAAATTCATTGAAGAAAGACATAGGTGTATATTCTTTGGTTTCAACCGGATTGCCTTTGGCATCTTTTCGTGTCCAGGTAAATGAGGCAGGTGGTTCTCCTAGGTTGAGTACCAGCATACGGTATATAGTACCTAACATTTGTATCTTGCTTTTTTCTAATGAGGCAATAGAGCTTCCTTGGGCCGCTTCATTACGTAATTGTATCCCAAACTCTCTTAGTTTTAGCTTTATCAAATATGCCATACGACTGGTGTTTTCGCTACTGTTTGTCTCTGTCATAACTTCTGCTGGAACTACACCATATTTGCTTAAAATATCGGATATTCCAGTGAATTGTCCCCCGTCACTTAAGGGGTTTTTGAAGAGCCATTCTACCATCTTATCGTTTATAGGCTTTTTGCGGGTATCGATGATTCCTTGTAGAAAGAGGTTGGCTTTTTCGAGCTGGTCCCAGAAAAAAGGATAGACTTGAGAAAATTGAAAATCTCCCATATCATATTTGGCAATAGCTTGTGCTCGGAATACATTCAATCCCGTGAATAGCCAACATCGTCCAGATGATTTTTGGTCGGTGATACCTTTACTATTGATTTTGTGAGAGAAATAGGTATCAAAGTTATTTTTGTTGTCAATGTTTATGGCCAGTTTATTTATATCGTTATTGCAAATAGCATTGCGTATCGCTTTATCAGTTGATGTTCCCTGATATGATTGTTTGATTTGTTGCAGCATTTCAGAAGAAATGCCACCTTTTTCGGTTTGTTGGCTATTTGCCAATAGAGAGATGCTAAGAAAGAAGCATGCTATTGGTAAGTAATAGGATTTCATAGTTGAGTATATTATATGTATTATTTTTTGTTTGTTTTATTTCAAATATTTTTTTGCCGGAATAGGAACATTGTTTCTAAGGTGGGTTTTTCTCTTATAGTTTTGGGGTAAAGTCGGATCTCCTCCTATATAATGAGGAAAATCTGGATATGGATATACAGGTCGTTGCATTTCTATTTCTTTTCTGGAATTATCTTTATATCGGGTGGCTATTATTCGCTCAGGGGCTTTTCCCTTTTCTACCCAGTCCATCAATAAGGTGAGAATATCTTGCTCTTTGTCTGGATTTGGAGGTGTAGGAAATCCTTGTCCAAAGTCGTTTACTCCAGGACCGTTGGCACAATGATTCATTCCAGGAATAATGAAATAACGGAAAAATGTTTGTGTTTCTTCTAAACTTCCTGTTTGTTCTATTACCCGTTCATAATAATTTATTGCGTCAGGAAAAGGAACAATGGGATCACATGTTCCTGTGTACATTATGATTTTTCCATTATTTTTTTTCAATGGTCTTAAATCTGGATTGTTTGCATTTAATATTGGTGCCAGTATAGAATCGACTTTTTCTAAATCTTTGTCAAAATCAAATTTGCGGTAATCGAAATCTTTTCCAAATGCCCAGATAAATGGGTACAAAAGTTCGTTGACTGCTGATTTTCCTTGAAAGTATTCTTGTCCAGACGGTTTATCTTCGCTATTTAAAGGAAATGAGCAGTATATTCTTTCTCCTGTATTTGGATTGACAGGTCCGTTGAGTATCTTTTTTAATATGTCTACTTGCTTTTCTGAAAGAAAGGACTTGAAGATTTCCGCATCGATGGTGGCAATTCTTGGGTCTGTGAGAAAATGGTCAGTTGGAGCTCCCCCGTCTTTGCCCACATTTTTTTGTATGACAATTTCAGTTATTTTCTGTAATTGTTTTTTTGAAAACATCAATTCTGGATTTTCGTTGCATAGAGCATGGCTCCATAAGAACATGGTGTGTAGATGTGTGCGGTTATTGGCCGGGGCTCCGGCTAATATTCCATTGTAATCTTCAGGGTAGCGCTGGGCTTCAGAGAGAGCTTGCTGTCCTCCTGTAGAGCAGCCTTGGAAGTAAGAATAGAGTGGTTCTTTTCCATAATATTTTTTTATGAATTTTTTTGCAACTACGGTCATTTCGTGTGTTGCTCGATATCCGAAGTCTTTCCATCGTTCGGGATATTCATACACCTCATGTGCTGCCGGAGAAGTTCCCATGTCTGTATTGGCAACGGCAAACCCTCGTTTTAGTCCAATTTCAAGAGCCCAAAAATTTATATATCCAGCTCCTCCTCCAGTCCCTGTACCTAAAAAACGCCCATTCCAGTTTTCAATGGGCATCCATACTTCTATTCCAATGTTTGATTCGGATGTAGGTCGTGATATTAATGAAATACGTCGGAATGGAGGTAATCCGGTCATTATCTTTTGAGAGCAAGGCTCAATAAAGTTTCCTTCGGTGATATCTTCTATATTATTAATGAAGATATGTGGATGGAGCGTTGTATAAGATTGTTTTATTCTTTCGGATGCGGTTTGTGCCGAAACGGATATGTTATATCCGATGAGTGAAAACAATAAAAATAGAAAAATAGAGTGAGAGTTTCTGAACATGATTTTAAAGGCTAATGTATCTCTGTTACTGCAAAGATAAATAAAAAGCAGAGAATGCCAATGTCAGGAAGAAACTAATATAAAGGTTATAATTTGATTTTGACTTATTATTGTTTTAGGAGGGGGAGGTATTCAGAATATTTTGTGATATTTATGACTGTGGGGTTGATCTTGCTTATACATATAATAATCTTGATGGTAACTTTCTGCTGGCCAAAATTTTGTTACAGGAAGTAATTGAGTAGCTACTTTAAAGCCCATTTGTGAAAGTTGTTTCATAAGTTTGATTGCAATATCTTTTTCTTCAGGAGTAGACCAAAAAATTACAGAACGATATTGAGGGCCAATGTCTGAGTTTTGCCCATTTGTCTGGGTGAAATCATGTATTTCAAAAAAGTATTTAAGGAGTTTTTCATAGCTTAATTTCCGAGGTTCATATTGGATTTCTACGGTTTCATAATGTCCTGTTGTTTGCGTGCATACTTGTTTATATGTAGGATTTTCTATTTCACCTCCCATATATCCGACAGTGGTATAAAGTACACCATTGAGTTTTTTAAGATAATGTTCGATGCCCCAGAAACTACCGCCAGCGAGCCATGCAGTTTGTATTACGGTTTCTGGATTTTTATTTTTGATTTTTACAGAAAGAGTATTGATAAAGTATCTGAATCCGTTTGATGATAAACGTTTGCTGAAAAATATATATCCTAAAAAAGTACCGCAACAGTTACAAAAAATTTCGGAACGTATATTTTCTGTAACAGGTCGGTGTTGGATTTTTCCAGGTATAGCGTTGACGAAAGAGAGCCATCCTATTCGGGAGGCCAGTTTGTTTTTAAGTGGGAATAAAGGAGTATTACAGTTTTTACAATTATAAGTTTCGTCCTCATAGAAGTTGTTATCTTCCCCATTGAGAGACTGGTTGCAGCTGTTGTGTAGTGCAACATGAGTTTCTTTGTAAGATAAGTCGTTAAAATCCATTATTATAGCAACTATGGTTAATACAAATGTGTGAATCTTTATAATCTTATGTATTTATTAACAAGTTGCTTGTATGATTTGTTTAAAAAATGACAGAAAAAATCCTGCTTTAAGCAGGATTTTTTCTGTCATTTTTTAATTTATGATACTTATTCAACAATAGTTATCCATCCAAAGGTATCGGGTTCGTCTCCGTATTGAATGCCCCGAAGTTTATTATAAAGTTTTTCGCATATAACTCCAGGTTTACCATTCTTAGAAAAAATATAAGATTTATTGGCATCTAAGTCATCTATGCGTTCGATAGGACTGATAACAGCAGCTGTACCACATGCTCCGGCTTCTTCGAAAGTTTCAAGTTCTTCTTCCGGTACTCGACGTTGTTCAACAATCATACCCATCGACTCGGCAATTTTCATCAAACTTTTGTTGGTGATTGAGGGAAGGATAGATGATGATTTAGGGGTGATGTAGTGATTGTCTCGGATTCCAAAAAAGTTGGCTGGTCCGCATTCGTCTACATATTTTTTCTCTTTTGCATCGAGATATAATACTGCAGAGTATCCCATTGCATGAGCTTTCTCTCCAGCTACCAGACTGGCGGCGTAGTTACCTCCAACTTTGTAGATACCTGTGCCTAAAGGTGCTGCACGATCATACTGTCTTAGTATTACCATTGGAGTCGGTTTAAATCCTTCTTTGAAGTAAGGGCCAACAGGTGTTACAAAAACTACAAATAAATATTCGGATGATGGTTTTACTCCAACTTGGGCACTTGTCCCGATAAGTAAAGGACGTATATATAATGATGCTCCACTTTCGTAGGGAGGAACGAATCTCTCATTTTTCTTTACAACTGTAACAATGGCTTCTTTGAATTTTTCTGTTGATAGTTCGGCCATCATGATACCTCGACAGGTACTTTGTAAACGTGCTGCATTTTCTTCGAGTCGAAAGATTCGTATTTTCCCATCTTTACCTCTGAAGGCTTTTAATCCTTCAAATCCTTCTTGGCCATAGTGAAGGCATGTTGCAGCCATATGCAAATTAATGTCGGGAGTATCCCAAATTTCTAAATCGCCCCATGCATTATTTTTGTATGTGTAGCGTACATTATAATCGGTCGGCATATAACCGAACGATAGATTCGACCAGTCTATAGTTTCCATACTATTAAATTTTTTTGAATCGATATTTTAATCCTATACAATTTTTCAATATTCTTTCATTGATTCACAAAGTTAATGTTTTTTAGCAATAAGCGTATTTTTTTGATAAAATATTAGTTTCTGATGGATAAATGCTATTTTTTTTCTATAGAAGCCGTTTAAATTATTTGATGAAATCGTAAAGACTGGTTTTGAATATCTTTCTACTTTTTTGTATTTTTATTTATCGGATAATCAGTTTTTTCTATATAAAATCGAAAAAATATATTCAACGAAATTTTAGAAATGGATTTGTAAAAAAGTCGGATATAGTTTAAGATAATATAATTTTTATGGTGATTTGGATACAGGCAGTCGAGAACCACATTGATGGCAATAAAATGCATTTTTATCGTGTTCTTGATTCCCACATTTAAGGCATACGACATCTTTCATGCGATGGCTGCGTATCATTTCTGAAGAAACGATACCAGTAGGTACGGCAATGATCGAGTAGCCGAGAAGCATAATGACAGTTGCAATCAATTGTCCGAGAAAAGTTACAGGTGTAATATCTCCGTAACCTACAGTTGTGAGGGTAACGACAGCCCAGTATACGCTTTCGGGTATATTGCCGAATCCTGGGTTTACTTTACTCTCTACAACATACATGATGGCTCCTAATATAGTTACCATAATAATGATGAAATAAGAGAAGAGTAATATTTTTTTTGCGCTTCGTTTTATTGATTCGGCCAGATGGTTACTTTCTTTTACATATCGGGATAGTTTCAAGATGCGGAAAATTCGAAGTAACCTCAGAGATCTGATAATGCTGAAATACCGGGTACTACTAAATAGAATACTAATAAAAGCAGGGAGTATAGAAAGAAAGTCGATAATGCCATAGAATGAAAATATATATTTCTTTTTATTGGGAACGCAGTAAATACGTAAAATGTATTCTATTGTGAAAAGAAAAGTTATAATCCATTCTCCTATGCGGAAGGGTATGAGGTATTGCTTATCATATTCTACGATACTCTCAAGCATAGAGAGGAGGACACTAAAAACAATGACAATCAGAAGCAATACGTCAAACAGTTTTCCGCCCTTCGTATCTGATTTAAAAATGATAACGTAGAGTTTTTGCTTTAGTTCATCTGATGGTTTGAATGATGTCATATTATGAACCCTCTTAAAAAAATAAGACAGTATATATACACACTGTCTTATATAACAAATAGGCGGTTTATTTTGTTTTTAATTAATCTTCGCTATCAAAGTCGAAATCAAAATCGAAGGTGTCGTCGAAATATTGTTGTTCGGTAAATTTTTTTAGTTCTCGGCTATCTCGTTTTGTCGGTCTTCCCATACCTTTACTTCTATTGATAAAACCACTGATACGGCTCAATTCGAGTATCTCCATTTGTTCAGGAGGTGTCACGTTTTCGAGAAATTCGGGTACGAGCTTAGCTCCCATTCGGTTTTCTGTCAATGCTAATACTTTGAAAGAATATGTAACTGGTGGTTTACGTACTTGTATGATATCTCCAATTTTGATAGTACGTGAAGGTTTTACTGTGGTTCCCGATACCGATACTCGACCTTTTTTACAAGCCTCGGCTGCAATAGTACGGGTTTTGAAAATGCGGGTGGCCCACATCCATTTGTCTATACGCACTTCGTTTTCTTTACCCATAGTTCGTTTATTTATTGTTGAACTGTGTCATGGTGAGTTGTATTCCGGCTAAGCAAAAACTTTTGATTATTTCACCTGCCCGTTCAAATTTCTCGGGTAATATTTTTTCTTCCTCTGGAGGAAAACTGCCTAAAACAAAATTTACTTGCCCTCCTCGAGGAAAGTCATTTCCGATACCAAATCGTAAACGTGCATAGTTATCGGTTCCTAATATTTGTTGTATATGTTTTAGTCCGTTATGTCCGGCATCACTACCTCTCGGTTTAAGTCGTAAAGTACCGAATGGTAATGCCAAGTCATCGACAACAACTAAAAGGTTTTCGATGGAAATATTTTCTTTTTGTAGCCAGAATCTTACAGCGTTACCACTTAGATTCATATATGTGGATGGTTTCAGCAACACCAATGTGCGGCCTTTGATTTTCATCTCGCATGTGGCTCCGTAGCGGCCATCACTAAAAATAAGATTGGACGCCTTAGCTAAAGCGTCCAATACTCTGAATCCTATGTTGTGTCGGGTATTTTCGTATTCACTACCGATATTGCCCAAACCTACAATCAAATATTTCATTTAAGCAATATTATTTACCACTTTTTGCTTGGGCACCTCTGGCTGCTCTTGTCAACTTAACGGCACAAACCACAGCATTTTTGGCATTCATGATTTCAAGACCTTCAAAATGAAGATCTCCTACCTGCATAGTCTTACCTAAACCTAAATTGTCTATATTGATAACCAACTTTTCAGGGATTTGAGTATATATAGCTTTTACTTTAAGCTTTCTCATTTCGAGACTTAATTTACCACCGGCTTTAACACCTTCAGAGTGACCTTCAAGGGCTACAGGAACTTCCATTACGATAGGTTTCTTATCGTTAACTTCAAGGAAATCCATATGGAGGATACGGTCATTTACCGGATGGAATTGTACGTCTTTTACAACGGCCATTACTTTCTTTTCTCCGATGGTCAGATCTACTGCAAAAATTTCGGGAGTATAGATAAGTTTGCGAACAGCGTCATTAGAAACAGTAAAGTCTGTAACGATAAGACCTTTGTTATTAGCTATTTCAACAACTTTTTCTCCAGCTTTTAATGCTTTATTACAAGGCATTTCAACAATTTCTCCGCCATTGAGTACTGCAGGGATTAAATCTTGTTTACGGATAGCTTTTACAGCTTTTTTCCCCAAGTCTATACGGGGAGTTCCTTCTAATTGGAATGTTTTCATTTGTTTAATTTGTTTGTGTTACTCAAAATTAGTTTGCTTCCTAATTTCCCATCACACGGTACTATTCAAAAAGCGAGGCAAAGGTAAAAATATTTTTTGATAATCTAATAGGGAGATTCAATATTTTAATAAGATTGTTTGGGTAAAAAGTTTTTAGTCAATAAAATCTGGATATATCATATGTTATGTCTGGTGAGTTTTATAATTGAAGTATAGATAATATTTGTCGATTTGGTGCGGAAATTTATGTGAAAATTAGTTCTGTATGTTTTTGTTTTTAACTATTTTTGTAGCTCACTATAATCCTTAAATTATACATATTAAAATAACGAAAGGCAAATTATGAAAGGTAAAATTTTAGTGACCGGTGGTGCCGGATATATTGGTTCGCATACTACTGTAGAATTGCAGAATGCCGGATATGAAGTTGTGGTATTGGATAACTTATCTAACTCCAATGCAGGTGTTATTGATGGTATAGAACATATTACGGGAATTCGTCCGGTTTTTGTTCAAATGGATCTTCAAGATAAAGATGCTCTTCGCAAACTATTTGAAGAGCACAAGGGCATTAAAGGCATAATTAATTTTGCAGCGAGCAAGGCTGTGGGTGAGTCGGTACAGAAACCTTTGTTGTATTATCGCAATAATTTAGTGACGTTAATGAATTTGTTAGATCTTATGCCGGAGTATGGGGTAGAAGCTATTGTATTTTCGTCTTCTTGTACTGTGTACGGACAGCCGGATATCTTGCCGGTAGATGAGAAAGCGCCTATAAAGCCTGCGATGTCACCTTATGGTAATACTAAGCAAATATGTGAGGAAATTATTAAAGATACGATATATTCCGGTGTACCATTTAAATCGATAATTCTTCGTTATTTTAATCCGATAGGAGCTCATCCGACTGCAGAAATTGGAGAATTACCTCTTGGAGTTCCTCAAAATTTGTTGCCTTATGTAACTCAGACAGCTATGGGGATACGTGAGCAGTTAAGTGTTTTTGGAGATGATTACAATACTCCTGATGGTTCCTGTATTCGTGATTATATCAATGTTGTGGATTTGGCTAAGGCTCATGTCATCGCTGTGGATCGTATGCTTGGAGGTAAGTCAAAGCAAGATGTAGAAATATTCAATTTGGGTACCGGAAAGGGCGTTTCGGTATTGGAGTTGATTCAAACTTTTGAGAAAGCTACAGGAGTAAAAGTCAATTACAAAATTGTTGGTCGACGTGAAGGTGATATCGAAAAAGTATGGGCAAATCCGGAATGGGCAAATAAAGAATTAGGCTGGGAAGCAAAAGAAACTCTTGAAGATACTTTGGCTTCTGCATGGAAATGGCAACAAAAATTACGTGAACGCGGTATCATGTAATATTTGCAAGAGCATTTTGGTAAGTTTTAGAATTATTTGAAAATTGAAATTATTTAAGCGAATTTCATGGTCATCTGAACTATGGGATTCGCTTTTTCTATAAAGGAAGAGTTATAACGGGATTCCGTAATTGTGTTTTACTTCATCCATAACAAATGTACTGGTTAAAGATCCTAAACTATCGATACTACCTAGTACATTAAGGATGAATTCCTGATAGTATTTCATATTGGGAGCATGGATTTTTAATAGATAATCATAACTGCCCGAAATATTATAACATTCGGTTACTTCAGGAATGTCTTGTACGATTTTTGTAAATTCAGCAGCAATATCCCGATTAAGTTTAGAGAGTTTTACACTGCAAAATACGATAAATCCTTGATTGAGTTTCTCTGCGTCTAATACAGCAATATATTTTTTTATATATCCTCCATTTTCGAGGCGTTTAAGACGTTCGAAAACTGGGGTAGATGATAAATTTACTTGTGAAGCTAGCTCTTTTGTCGTAAGTCTGGCGTTACTTTGAAGAATACTCAGTATCTGTAAGTCTGTTTTATCTAAGGTGTCCATAGAAAAAATTTCTTTTAGAAGATATTTTTGTTTATTGTTTTATTCTTATTTTCTAAATTCTTACACAAAATTAGTTTTATTTTCTAATTATAAAAAATATATTGAATTTTAATTCTTTAATTTCTAATTTTGTTAGAAAATAATTTTATAAAAATTGTGATTATGAAAACAAGAAAACTACGTTTTGAGACATTACAAGTACATGTAGGACAAGAACAACCCGATTTAGCTACGGGTGCACGTGCTGTACCTATTTATCAGACAACGTCGTATGTATTTCGAGATTCGGCTCACGCTGCGGCACGTTTTGGGTTACAAGATCCCGGAAATATTTATGGACGATTGACCAACCCTACTCAGGGGGTATTTGAAGAACGTGTGGCTGCACTCGAAGGGGGTATTGCAGGTTTGGCCGTAGCTTCAGGTGCAGCAGCTATAACCTATGCTTTTGAAAATATAACACGGAGTGGTGATCATATTGTTGCAGCTAAAACTATCTATGGAGGCAGTTATAATCTGTTAGCACATACTTTACCGGCTTATGGGGTGACTACAACTTTTGTAAATCCGGAGGATTTATCTAATTTCGAAAGGGCAATCCGAGAAAATACGAAAGCCATATTTATTGAAACTTTAGGTAATCCGAATTCAAATGTTATAGATATAGAAGCAGTTGCAAATATTGCACATCATCATAAAATTCCTCTTATTATTGACAATACATTCGGTACTCCTTATTTGATTCGTCCTATTGAGTATGGAGCAGATATTGTAATACATTCTGCGACTAAATTTATTGGGGGACATGGCTCTTCGTTGGGGGGAATTATTGTGGATTCGGGTAAATTTGACTGGGTTGCATCGGGAAAATTTCCGCAGTTAACTGAACCCGATCCAAGTTATCATGGAGTGCGTTTTATCGATGCAGCGGGAGCAGCAGCTTATATTGTACGTATACGTGCTATTCTTTTGCGTGATATGGGTGCGACTATCAGTCCGTTCAATGCTTTTATTTTATTACAAGGTTTGGAAACATTGTCTCTACGTGTAGAACGGCATGTGGACAATGCGTTGAAAGTAGTAAAGTTCCTTCAGAGCCATCCTAAAGTAAAGAGTGTAAATCATCCAGCATTGTCCGGTCATCCTGACCATCTTTTATATAAACGTTATTTTCCCCGTGGAGCTGGATCTATTTTTACGTTTGAGATAAAGGGGGGTGAAAAAGAAGCTCATCGTTTTATTGATAGTCTGGAAATTTTTTCTTTATTGGCTAATGTTGCAGATGTAAAATCTCTGGTAATACATCCGGCGAGTACTACACATTCACAGCTTAGTACGGAGGAACTTACAGAACAGGGAATATTTCCCAGTACGGTACGTCTGTCTGTAGGGATAGAACATATTGAGGATTTGTTAGATGACTTAAGGCAAGCTTTCGATAAAATATAATATTAAGGAGATAGTTGAGTGCTGGTATGGAGAATACGAGGATGATTTTATCTGGTTAATGGAAAGTAATTCAAACTTGTGAGATTACTAATAATCAGTTTGTGCCAGAAACAATTTAATAATGAAATTGTAATTATAAATAGATATATTTTTGTGCTTTATTGTGGAATATAGTAATTTTGAAAAATTAAGAATGTTTTTTATTTGTCTAGGGGAGTAATAGAATGAAGTATTTATGATTGTTCTAAATATCTGTTGTTATGATGCAGTGTAATAATAATAAGAGGCAAACTTTGTATATCAAAAATATGGTCTGTGATCGTTGTATTATGGTAGTTCGCAATTTGTTTGAATCTATGGGCATAAGCACTGAATCGGTAGAATTGGGAATAGTTTGTGTTGTGACTTCAGTTGAGGAAGATAATCTTTATAAATTAAGAGAGTCTTTGTATGAATTGGGATTTGAACTGATTGATGATCGAAGGCAACAAATTACGGAGCAAATAAAAAATGAAATTATAAAATTGGTACATCATGATAATGGGTGTTTAAAAGAGAATTTATCTGATTTTTTGACGGAAATAATGCGTTGTGAATATAGCCAGTTGAGTAAATTATTTTCTGAGACAACAGGTACGACTATTGAAAAATATTTCATAGCACAGAAAATAGAACGTGCAAAAGAACTGCTTTTTTATGGGGAATTGTCATTGAGTCAAATTGCGGATGCGATGAATTATTCCAGTGTAGCTTATCTAAGTGCTCAGTTTAAAAGTGTAACAGGGGAAACACCCAGTTCTTATAAAAAGCGAAAGCAGAATAGGCGTACTCCATTGGATAAAATTTGATTATCGGACCAAAAATCTTATAAATCTATCCCACAATTTTGTAAAATTTTTTTCATTATTTCCTATTACCTTTGTCTGTTCTAAGGAGGAAATATATAAGCATGTCACAACGAAAAAAATTTATATCATTACTGTTATTCATCGTCTTTTTGGCAGTGATGGGAGGACAGTTATTGATTATTAGTACATGTATCTATGGTGTAGGAAACTGTAAAAGCGCTGATTGTTGCCATACGGGAGAGGCTGTTTGTAAAAGTGATATTCCGGTTTCGGACAGGACCGGAATGATATGTTGTTGTAATCATTCTATAAAGGGGTATTCTTATATAAGCTCTTTGTTTCAGAAAGAAGATTATAATGTTCGTATCGTAATATTGAGTTTGCCTCCTAAAATAGGAGTTAGAAGTTTATGTCAGGAACCTTTTTATACGAGTGAAAGTATTGTAGAACAGTTTGTCTTTTTTATATCGGATGTTCTTTCATCTGCGACAGGTTTACGAGCGCCACCTATATTTAGTTAAAAAGTAACATTGAAGCCAGAAGGTTTAGTGTTTTTTGTGTATCTTTTTAATAAAATATAGATATTTATGGGAAAAATGAAATTTCTAATCATATTGTTTTTTGATTTTATTGCAAGTGGAGTCCTTTTTGCCCAGGGATTGCGGGGAGAGGTTTTTGGTTCTGACGGAGAACCTCTTATTGGAGCTTCGGTTTATTGGGCAGAGACGAATGTTGGGGTAAGTACTGACAGCATAGGTCGTTTTTCGATTCATAAAGTAAAGGGTTATAGTAAACTTGTAGCTTCATATTTGGGATATATCAATGATACGTTGGATTTGAAAAAGAATAACAATAACGATTATGTACGATTTTTGCTTCAGGAGCAGGAAGTCGCTTTAAATGATATAGTTATTGAAGGTATTCAAAGGGGAAATTTGATAAAACGTGACGGTATTGCAAAAAATGAACTGATTACTTTTGCTGGATTGACTAAAATGGCTTGTTGTAATCTTGCCGAAAGTTTTGAGAATTCGGCTTCAGTGACGGTAGGTTATAGTGATGCGATTTCGGGAGCGCGTCAGATAAAGATGCTTGGATTGGCCGGGACATATACACAAATACTTGATGAAAACCGGCCGATAATGCGAGGTCTTAGTGCACCTTACGGATTGGGGTATACACCGGGGATGTGGCTTAATTCTATTCAAGTGTCCAAAGGTGTATCGTCCGTTACTGCTGGGCATGAAGCTATTACCGGACAAATTAATTTGGAATATCGTAAGCCAGTGGACGACGAGAGATTGTTTGTAAATGTATATGTCGACGATGAGCTACGTACAGAAGCTAATGTTTCTACGGCATTTCCAGTGACGAAAAATAAGAAATTGTCGAGTATCATTTTGTTGCACGGTTCTGTAGATACAGATGTTCGCAAAATTGACCATAATCACGACCATTTTCGGGATTTGCCCAAATCAGATCAGGTAAATGTAGCTAACCGTTGGTTATATATGGCAGATAATGGCATGCAAATGCGTTGGGGATGGAAGTTTGTACAAGAGAATCGTTTAGGCGGGATGTTGGGATATAACGATTCGGAAAATATGCGTGAGGCTATGTATTCTGATTGGAGCAGTAAAAATAAGCCTTTATACGGCTCGTTTATTAAGAATCGCAATATTAACGGTTACTTGAAAATTGCAATGCCTGTCGGAAAAGCTGTTTATGATTCTGACGAAAATGATGAAAAACGCTCAAATGTGGCATTGGTAGCAGATTTTGATCATTTTAACGAGAATGCTTATTGGGGGTTAAATGATTATACTGGGAATGAAAATTTGGTTTCGGCTAATTTGATGTATAACCATTATTTTACCTATCGTTCTTCTCTTATTGTTGGCACACAGATGTATTTTTCATATTATCGGGAGGGGCTAACCAATCGAACTCCATGGCTGACCGAATTGCCAGAGCAGATGAAATATTATAATTTTGATCGTGATGAGGGAGAGATTGGTGCTTATGCTGAATATACATATGCTTTTAGGGACAGATTTTCGGTAGTTCTTGGGGCGAGAGGAGATTATAATCGTTATTATAATCGTTTTTTCCTGACACCTCGTGGTCATATTAAGTGGAATATTTTTCCGTTGACAACATTACGAGCTTCTGCCGGACTGGGTTATCGCTCGACCAATATCATTACTGATAATATTGGTGTATTGGCGACAGGACGGCAAATTGAAATTCCGGATATGAGGACTTTTGACCGTATGGAAAAGGCCCTTACGGTTGGAGGTAGTATAACTCAGACATTTTCTTTGGTTGGTTCAAATGATGCATCATTGAGTTTTGATTATTTTCGTACACAATTCTATAATACTGTAATTGTGGATCAAGAAATGTTTGCAGATAAAATAGTTTTTTATAATACGGGTAAGCGCTCGTTTACCAATACTTATCAGGTAGACTTTTCATGGACGCCTGTTGCTCGGTTTGATATTTTTGCTACATTCCGATATACAGATAGTGAAGTAACTGTTCGTCGGCATGGAGAAAAATATATCCATGTCGAAAGACCATTGGTGAGCAGATATAAGACATTGTTGAATATGCAATATGCGACGAAATTTCGTCGTTGGGTGTTTGATGCTACAGCCCAGTTTAATGGGCCTATGCGTATACCTACACAAACCGCTAATCTTCAGGATAGTTATTATTCTCCACATTATCCGGTTTTTTATGCACAGATAACGCATAAAATTGGTAAATTCGATATTTACATTGGTTGTGAAAATATAGGTGATTATCGGCAGGCGGATCCGATATTGAATGCATCAGAACCTTATTCGGCTGGTTTTAATTCGATGAATGTATGGGGCCCTTTGATGGGACGGAAGTTCTATGCCGGGTTCCGTTTGAATTTGTATTAGTTAGATATTGAAAATTGATATGAAAATGAAAAGAATTTTAATTATTTGTTTTGCACTAATACTTGGAATTGGGATTAGTGAGGCTCAGGAAACGGGACAAAAGAAAGTCGTAACTACTGTATTCAAAACGGATATTGTATGTGAGAATTGTGTCAAAAAGATTATGAATAATGTCCCTTCTTTAGGAAAAGGTATTAAAGATGTGCAAGTAGATCTTGCAAAGAAGAAAGTAACAGTTGTATATGATGTGAGAAAGAACAATGATAAGAATATAATAAAAGGTTTTTCATCTCTTAAGATAAAAGCTGAACCAGTAAAGGAGTGTGATAAACAGTAATTGTTCTATATATAAAACAGTTTAAGGCAGTTTTTTTAACTGCCTTTTTTGTATTTATTATCATAGCCTTATCATTTTGTTAATTATTGTAAAATTAGATTAGAATAATTTTTAATTTAGAATTATTCTAATTATATTTGCATTATCAAAATGAGGAATGGATGATGAGTGATATAGAGATAATAGATATGTTTAAGTCTAAAGGTATAAAAGCAACACCTCAAAGAGTTGTGGTGTATAAGGCTTTAATGGAGTTGAAGCATCCTTGCGCTGAAGAAGTGATTGAGCAGGTTAGAAGTAAAACGCCTTTAGTTTCTGTTGCGACGGTTTATAATGTACTTGAGTTTTTTTTCAAAAGCGGACTCATAAATAAAGTACTGACAGGAGATAACCGCATGTATTTTGATGTTGATGTACACGAACACCATCATTTATATTGCTCTAATAAGCATGAGATTGCTGATTATTATGATGAAGAGCTTTCGGATATTATTCGAAAACATATTCAAAATAAAAAAATACCTGGATTTAAATTAGAAAAAATTAATTTGCAATTAATAGGAAATATAGGAGAATAATAACCCAAAAACTAAAGAGAAATGGAAAAAAGTATTAAAGGAACAAGGACAGAACAAAATTTATTGAAATCATTTGCCGGCGAATCTCAGGCACGCAGTCGTTATACATTTTTTGCCAGTGTAGCGAAAAAAGAAGGTTATGAACAGATTGCGGGAGTGTTTATGGAAACTGCCGAACAAGAAAAAGAACATGCTAAGAAGTTTTTTAAATATCTTGAAGGAGGAATGGTTGAAATTACAGCTTCTTATCCTGCTGGGGTTATTGGTACTACGGCTGAGAATTTGAAGGCTGCAGCAGAAGGTGAAAATGAAGAGTGGGCTGATCTTTATCCTGAATTTGCCCGTATTGCTGATGAGGAAGGATTTAAAGCAATTGCTGTGACATTTAGAATGGTAGCTAAAGTTGAGGCTGAGCATGAAGCTCGTTACCGTAAGTTACTGGAACGTGTTGAAGCAGGTAAATTCTTTGAAGAGGACGAAGAAATCGAATGGCAATGCCGTAATTGCGGTTATGTACATAAGGGGAAGAAAGCTCCAGAAAAATGTCCGGCATGTGCACATCCACAAGCATACTTCGAACGTAAGAAAAATAATTATTAAATAATTTGCTTACTTGAACGACAGACTGATTTTATCAGTATATTTGCATAATTAAGAATATAACCGAACTTAACTGTGATGATAAGTGTTTTAGAATAGGGTAACTGTTACCTTCATTCTGAAACACTTTTTTGATATTAAATAATTTTTTAGTAGAATGGATTTTTTGGAAGATTATCACTTGTTGGGACTCGTAATTGGTATATCTACTTTTTTGATTATCGGTCTTTTTCATCCTGTTGTTGTCAAAGTGGAATACTATTGGGGCACGAAGGGCTGGTGGCTTTTTCTTGTTTTAGGAGTAATCGGAATTATATTTTCAATATGTACGTCTAATGTATTATGGGCCGCATTGTTAGGGGTATTCGCTTTCTCTTCTTTTTGGACAATAAAAGAAATATTTGAGCAGGAACAACGTGTAAAAAAAGGATGGTTTCCTCGAAATCCAAAAAGGAAGTATCCGTGGGATGATGAAATAAGAAGTCATGAAAAGTGATGAAAAAGTGGATTTGTAGGATTTGTTTTTTATGATTTGAACTTGTCTTTTTTAATCAATTTTTGTTTAAGTCATTGGGCAGTTATTCTAATAAGCTTAAATTTTTGTATCTATATTTGTTCATTACATCCGAAGCGGCCGTTTATCATTAAGAAAGATTTAGTTTATGAATAATCAAAAAGCAGGGGACCTTCTCAGGCTTCTGCTTTTGAAGAATAAACAGATGAATAAAACTCTGTTTATTGAAAAATATATTGTTCAATTAGTCTTTCTTTTTACAATTAGTCGATAACCCGACGCGCTCCGATATAACGTTTTGAATAGTAAGTAGAATTTATCGATTCTTCACAGATGCCTTTTGAGCAGGAGGCGTGTATGAATTTGAAACTTCCATTGGGTAATACTTCTGATACTAACCCTACATGTCCAACCCTTGAAGTTGTTGTATTTCGACCTTTGAAGAATACTAAATCTCCGGGTTTCAATTCATCTCGTGTTACAGATTTACCCTGTCGGTATTGAGAGGCTGATGAAGCGTTCAAAGTCATCGATAACTTTTTGAATACATAACATGTAAAACCTGAGCAGTCAAAACTCGATGGACCTTTACTTCCACTACGATATGGGCGACCTTTAAATTTGAAAGCATATTTAAGTAAATTGTCTACTATGTCATCAGATGTGTCGTCTTTGTTTACGACAGAAATGGAAGGGACAAGGTCTTCGATGTAAACAGAAGGTTTTGCCAGTTCCATAATAGTTTTATGACCGATAGGTGATATATACTTGGCCTGGGAATGATGTGTATTTTGTGCTTTTACTGTTGCAAATAAGGGTAAAGCAAAGAGTATGAATACAATAAAAAATAGGGATAATATATTGTTTTTTAATTTTGGATACTCCATTTTCCGGTGCTTAAATTAACATTCACGTATCTTACAAAATTAAGTGTTTAATATAAAAAATGCAATACAGTTAATTATTTATTGTTTGATTATTATCACTTATTAACATTGTGTGTTTTACATATTTTGTTATACTTTTTTGCCTCAAATCTATTCTTTTCGCTATTTAAGATATTGAATATTATTTGGTCGTTATAATTATGATGTATAGGGACTTTTTCAATGGTAAATTATTATTGGATTATATAAAGATTCTTCTAAAAATATGGCATATCGATTTTTTTAGTGATGAAATATGTTGATTATATTCAAGTAGTTCAGGGTATTAAGGCGCTCATTTTTTTAAGATGTTATTTAGAATGCTTCGTTGATGTTAAACATAAAACCTGTACTGCCTTTTCCAAAGCCTAAATCGAGCCGTACATTTACTCGTTTTTTAAACTCCCAACGGTAACCGATGCCATAGTTGGGAAGTGTTTGTTTGAAATTGAATGTTTTGAAATCTTTGTATACATTTGCTGCTCCAGCCCATACTGCAATGCCATTACGACGCCATATGTGCTGACGTAGTTCTACTTGTAATTCGGTTATATTATTATCTCTGTATTGGCCTTCATAGTATCCGCGCATACGGGCAACACCTCCTAAACGGCTCATCATTGTCCAAGGCACATCTCCGTAGTTAAATTTGCTATGGAAGTCAATGGCTATGACGCCTCCTTTCCATATCTTTTTGTACCAGTCTACAATAACGTCTGTCATATAAAAAGCATATTTATTTCCCATAAATGATGGATATATACCTTGTTCAAATTTAACATATATACCTTTGTAAGCATTTGTTATCAAATCTCTGGTATCATATGATATGGAGGCTCCAATTCCGGTGGTTAAGGTCGTTTTTTCTTGCCCATGTAATAATTCGGGTTTTGAAAAATCTCGTCCTGAAACATAATCGAAACTGACCATCGGTCCTAAGTATAAGTTATGGGACAAACGGAATAAGAAATCGAATTTTACTTGGTTTTGTAATCTGAGGTAGGTACTTTTATTGTCTTTATTGGCTCCATCGTGGTATCCCCAACCCCAGAAATTACTGGGGAAAGAGAAAAAATATAGATTGTATAATAACCGATATTTATCTCCCGGAAAAATATTGGTTCCGCGTACACCTAATAAATAGAATCCTGTAATCGAAACGTTTCCGTAGACGGACATTACTGATGGTTGAGTAATGGTATCGTGCTGGTCCATACGATAGACTCCTGCAGCAACTAAGCCAATACCCAAAGAGGTTGTGCTCGAATATTGTGGTCCGCCTATGATACTGAAATCAAATTTTTTATTTGGATGAGGTTTGTTGGCATTAACAAAATAGTCGGCAAAACGACGGAAAAAAGTTCTTTTTTTTGTAATGGAGTCGACTGTAGTTTTCGTCGAATCGATAGAATCGGGTACGATATTTGTAAGAATTTCTCCGGCTGGTATGCTATCGGTCAATGTAGCCGCCGAAATTGTCGAAATCATAAATAAGCATATAGCCGTGAGAATTTTAATCTCTTTCATAAAATGGATGTTCAAATCTATCCTTAATGAGGATTGTTACAAATTAGTTTATTGTTTTTTTACAGATATTTTTGGCGCTTTTATTGTACGACAAAGATAATAGAAAACTTCTTTTGTTTCTATCAGTTTTCCCTCGTTTTGTCGAAATCTTCTTAATTTTTAATAATCAAGTACTTTTATTTTCAAATAAAATGTATATTGTCAATAATGATTTGCTTTTTTTATTTAAAGTTTAGGAAACTGGGTATATTGGAATAAGATAGTAAATGGTACTAAAAGATGTTTCTTAATTGTTTATTTACCACTCTAAACTAATTTGCATATTTTTGTACAGTTGTTTTAAAGATATGAAAACGATTCTAAAATTACACGATTTGGTTCCCCGTATACCTGAATTACGATTTCGAAAACCTATAAATTGGGAAATCAAAGAAGGAGAACAATGGGCGATTATCGGACCTAATGGTGCGGGGAAGACACTATTGGCTGATTTAATGCAGAAAAAATTGGCATTGAGAGAGGGTGAAATTATTTTTCATGAAGATGAAAATATTTCTGAAAAGATAAAGTCTATAGCATTTAAGGATATTCATTCTTTTGCTGATAGCAAAACGACTTATTACCAACAGCGTTGGCATTCTACTGAAACTGACGGTGTCCCTACAGTACGTGAATTGTTGGATAAAAATCAGAATGATGAGGTTATCGATGGACTTTTCAAGTATTTTAATATCGGAGAAATGCTTGATAAGTTGGTGATATATTTATCCAGTGGTGAACTTCGTAAATTTCTTATATTCAGGATATTGTTGACTCGACCTCGTATTCTTATTCTCGATAATCCTTTTATTGGGTTAGATGCTTCATCACGAGGTATTCTGAATGAACTTTTGAAACAAATGAGTGAGTTAAACGGGTTACATGTAGTTCTTTTATTGTCGAATCCACAAGATATACCGGATATGATTACAGATGTACTTCCTATTTGTAATTGTGAATGTGGAAATCCTGTTAAAAGAGAAGAGTTCCTTTCTGATACAGTTTTGATGAGGAAATTGTTTCCCGTAAGTTTTCGAGATATCGGCCTGCCAATTCAGGTTTCAAGAGTTTCGGAACATAATGTTACTTTCAGAATGGAGAAAGTAAATATAAAATATGGTAAACGTATCATACTTAAAGAACTCGACTGGGAGGTAAAGAATGGCGAAAAGTGGGCTTTATTGGGGCCGAATGGGGCAGGAAAGTCTACTCTTTTAAGTTTAATATATGCTGATAATCCTCAATCGTATGCTAATACATTATATCTTTTTGACCGAAAACGGGGTACAGGAGAAAGTATATGGGAGATAAAAAAACGTATTGGATATGTTTCTCCCGAAATGCATCTTTATTATATGGAAAATGTTCCTGCTGTGCAGATTGTGGGATCTGGCTTTTTTGATTCTGTAGGACTTTATCGGAAGTGTTCGTCTGAGCAAGAACGTATTGCGATGAACTGGATGGAAGTTTTTGGAATTTTACATTTGCATGAGCGTTCGTTTTTGAGTTTATCTTCCGGAGAACAACGTCTTGTTTTATTAGCTCGTGCATTTGTCAAGGATCCCGATCTTCTTATTCTTGATGAACCTTTGCATGGACTGGATATTGCGAACAAAAAGAAGGCTGGGTTTGTTATTGAAAAGTTTTGTAATCGTCCGGGGAAAACATTGATATATGTAACACACTATCCTGACGAAATGCCAAGTTGTATTGATCATCGATTTAATTTAAAGAAGAATTGTTGATTATACAAATGTATTTTTTACTTTTGTATATTTTTGAATTCTAACAGATAACAAAATGACAATTTTGAAAAAAAATATTCCAGTAGGGTTAGCAAGCGATCATGCAGGCTATGAGTTGAAAGAGTATGTGAAACAGCTTTTGACTGGAAAAAATATTCCTTTTCATGATTTTGGAACTTATTCGACAGAAAGTGTCGATTATCCGGATTTTGCCCATCCTTTAGCGATTGCTGTTGAAAAAGGCGAATGTTATCCCGGAATAGCTATTTGTGGTAGTGGGAATGGAATAAATATGACATTGAATAAACATCAAAGTATAAGAGCGGCTTTATGCTGGATTGAGGAAATAAGCCGTTTAGCACGTTTGCATAATGATGCTAATGTTTGTGTTATGCCTGGTCGGTTTATTGATCATCCTACAGCGAAATCAATAGTTGAGACATTTCTTTCTACTCCATTTGAGGGAGGGAGGCATCAAAAGCGAATAGGAAAAATTCCTGTAATATAGTTTTTCGATAAGGCTCGATTAAGTGTTTCAAAAAAACAAAGCGGGATAAATTTAATAATTTATTCCGCTTTCTATAATAATGTTTCTTTAGCGTTAGGTGTAATCCCAATTTTACAATGCAACCTTCTGAGTTACTGAGCCAACTTTGACAATGTAAATTCCTCGTGGTTGCATTTGTATCTCTGTAAGTCCAGGCCCTACATTTCCATTGAAAACCAATTGTCCTAAAATAGTAAAGACTTTTGCCGATTGCTTTTTGGAGGAACGTATGTAAATATAGCCGTCACTACTATAGATTTCGATTTCATCGTCCGACTGATCACTATTTAATGACTGACCCTGAAATACATAATTATCTTCTGTCATATCAGCATTGTCTACGGGCTGTGCTACTTCATGGGATGAGTCGTTCCAATAATCCGGAAGTAATGATTGTGCAGCACTTGAAGCTGCCACCAGCCACAAGCTAAGCAATACACCCGAAATTTTTATCACTTTCATATCCCTAAGTTTTTTAAAAACAGATTAAAATCGCTATAAAAGTACTTCTTTTTTACAATAAAAAAAAGCTTTTCTCGTTAATTATCGAAAATCTTAGAAAAATAGTTTTTAGGATAGTTTATTGTAGAAATGTAAATTTGAAGTTTTTAGTGATTAAAAACGAGAGGGGGGGGGAGAATTACAATCATAATAATGGGAGACTTTTGCTCAGGAGAAATGTGAAAGGTAGATAAATAATTGTTCTTTGGTTATTCTTTTATACAGTTCTTCCTATATTTCGATAATTTTTGTTGGCAATGTGATAATTTGTGTTTGGTAGTCTGTGAATAATTGGGCAAAAAATAAATTTATTTGGAGTAATTTCTTCCTATTTTATTAAATTTGTAACATAATTATGAAATAATACTATGGATTTTGCTAATTATATAACAGGCTGTATACTTATTATTGCAGGTTTTTTAGTGTATAAGTTTCCTTGTTTTATTGCTGGTTACAATACTTTGTCGAAGAATGAAAAAGAAAAGATAGATATTCGGCGTCTTTCTTGTATGATATGTAATAGTTTTGTCATTATGGGGGCTGGGATTATTGCATCTCATTGTTTTTTACGGCTGGTGGGTTCTCCGATGATTATTAATTTCTTAGTACCTGTGTTTGTATTTCCTATTACTATCTATATATTTTTTCAGATTCACAAATATTCTCATGGGACACATATCAATATGCTATATCATCGCTCTAAGTCTGTATGGGTAGTTATTGTTGTGGCGTTGACATTGTGTGGAGCTGTATTTTATTCTTTCAGGTCTCCTTCGGTATCGTTGAGTATGAAGGATGTTACTATATCGGGAAGTTATGGACAAAGTTTCCCGTTGAAAACAATAGAGTCGGTAGAGCTCATCGATAGTATGCCGGGAATACGTATACGAACAAATGGATTTTCGATGATGGAAATACGTAAGGGGCATTTTTTACTGGATAATGATTTGCCTGCAATTTTGTATTTAGAGGAGGGTCATGGTCCTTATGTCCTTATTATGCGGCGTTCGCTGGAGCCTGTATATATAAACTTTACTGATAAAGAAAAAACGGAGACTCTTTATAAAACGTTGAAACAGAGAATTATCAGAAAAGAAAATGTCTAAGGAGTTGTGTAGAAAATAGAATATTTTGATTTTTGCATTTGTGATTAAAAAACTAACTCTTTTTTATAAAGAGGAATCGGGCAAACGGCTGTGATGTATGTGTTTGGTTATTTTACGTCAAATTTAAATTGCTTTTCAGATAGGCCTTGCTCATTTATCATATTTACATTTATATACATGTCGTCAACTGTTATATCTAAAATATGGCGGTTTGAATTGATTAATAGTGGAAATTTGCATAGTGTTTTGTCTGGAGAGTAATATGCATGTCGGTGTATATGTCCACTAAGCATGAGGTCTATTCCTGCATTATTGAGAATAGGTATAAATTTTGATTGAACTTCAAGTAACCCATGCCAGGTGTCACCTATTGGGGGGACATGAATCAAGACAATGTGAACTGATGCTTTTCGATATTCGTTTGAGTTGATTATTTGTTTTAACCAGATAGCTTCTTCATCTCTGTATGTATCAAAATCTGCGAGTCCGTTATATTCGATATCCGAATCAGGTTTGTCCTCTCCACCATCAAGTACGATGAAATATACGGGACCTCTGGAAAAAGAATAGTAGGGCTGTCCTGTAGGAGAAGGGAAAAGATTGGCGTATTCTTCCGAATAGTTTCCTCGAGTTTCATGGTTGCCTCTTACCATAAAAAAAGGAATGGATTTAGCATATAGTTGCGAAGAAGTATTGATAAAACTTTTATACATTTGTTGAGCGGAGTCCATTTTATTTACCATGTCTCCGTTGAGTACCATGAAGTCTAATGAAGCAGAATCTATTGCATGAAACAGATTAGAGTAACGTTCTGTATTTTCATGTATGTCGTTTACTACGGCAAAGTGTATTTTATTTTTTTGAGGAACTGTAGTGGAGAATATGTAAGGTTTTCCTTTGTATACATCGTTGGCAATTATACGTCCGTATCTTATATCCTGATGTTCTTTATGAGTAACTTCTTTGGAAAAAATGCGGTAACGATATGAGGTGGCAGGTGTAAGTCCAGTGATACGGATTTTGTGCAGTTTTCCGATTTTTTTTCGACCAAAATTCGTGTCAAAAAATTGGGGATGTTCGGTTGCATAAAAATGTAATGTGTCGTTAGGGGCAATTTCTACCCATGATACGGCATTTTTGTTGGTAGCCCACATGATTGTTGCTTCTGTTCCGGAAACTTGTTGTAAATAAGGTTGACAGGTAAAAATGAATTCTGATTCTTTTGCTTGAGTATGAAATAGTTGTCCGGCAAAAATTGCTACTATGATGAAATACAATTTACGATGTTTAGTCTTATCTTTTGAATATAAATATTTTGTATGATTCATAATACTAAGGTATAAGATGATTGAACGATATTAGTCTGATAATTTGAGATGTAGTTTGTTTTAGATTTTCTATCGTAATTTCAGGTTGCATTGCTTGAGAGAGCGGTATTGCAGATGATTGTATACAAAATACACCTAAGAATCCTGCATCTGTAAGTAGTTTCCAGTCTTCAATTGTTCCACCAAGAGCAATGACTGGAATCGATTTTTTTTGTGCGGCAAAAAGAATCCCTTGAGAAAGTTTTCCCATGAGGGTCTGTTTATCGATTTTGCCTTCCCCTGTAATAATTAGGTCTGCTCCAGTAATTATTTTTTCGAAATCTAATATTTTGAATATGGCTTTTATCCCGGATTTGAGTGTAGCATTAAAAAATGCTGTAAATGCAGCACCCATACCTCCGGCTGCTCCAGCTCCGGGCGTATGGGCGATATCAATTCCAAATTGTTTTTTTACACAGAAAGCAAACCTGCGTAGGCCTTTGTCTAATATTTCTATAGCAGCAAATGAAGCACCTTTTTGACTGGCAAATATGTGAGCAGCTCCTGATTCTCCGTAAAGTGGATTATTGACATCACAAATGATTGTGAAATCAGAGTGTAGAAGGGATGTTTTTACTCCTGATGTATCGATGTGGGATAGTAGATTCAAGGATTCGCCCCCTTGGGCTAATGGATGTCCATTGGCATCTAAAAATCTACATCCTAGGGCTTCGAGCATGCCTTTGCCGGCATCGTTAGTTGCACTGCCTCCTATTCCTATAATAAAATGCCGACACCCTCGGGCATAGGCATCGGCGATAAGTTGTCCTGTCCCATAAGTGCTTGTTATAAGTGGATTTCTCTCCTTTTCCGTAAGTAGAGTCAGTCCACTGGCTGAAGCCATGTCAATGATCGCAGTATAGCTGTCGGAGTTTTTTAGTATACCGTATTTTGCTGTGATTTCACGCATTAGAGGATTATATACTTTACATGTTGTGTATATTCCATGAAGAGCATCAACCAGGGTATGCATAGTACCCTCTCCTCCGTCGGCAACCGGGATTTTTATTACGTGGACTGATGGAAGGGTCATATGTATTCCTTCTTCTATTGCTTGAGCAACCTGCAGAGAGGTCAGAGAGCCTTTGAAAGAATCAGGAGCAATGACGATTTTTTTCATAAGTCCAGTTTTTGATAAAGTACTTGCTGTTGGTAATTTTTGTAAAGATATATAATCATTGTAAATTTGGCACATATCTTTTGAATATTTTGTAAAATACTTTTTGAGGTAAAAATAGTTGAATCTGGCTTGTTATATTTCGTGACAGATAAATATGAAGGCTAAAATAATCATAGAGCAGTGAAAATGGAGAAATATTTAATGAATAAAAAATTTGGATAGTATTCGTAAAATCATTTACTTTGCACTCTGTTTGTGAAAGCAGTAAAAAGTATCAATAAAAAATAAGATAAAGCGATGTCGAAGATTTGTCAAATTACCGGAAAGAAAGCATTGGTTGGCAATAATGTCTCGCATTCAAAGAGACGCACAAAAAGAAGATTTAATGTCAACTTGTTTACTAAGAAGTTCTATTGGGTAGAACAGGATTGTTGGATCAGCTTGAAGATTTCAGCTGCAGGGCTTCGTCTCATTAACAAAGTGGGGTTGGATGCTGCATTGAAACAAGCTGCCGAAAAAGGGTATTTAAACGCATAATTAATTGAAAGATGGCAAAGAAAGCTAAAGGTAATAGAGTACAAGTAATTCTCGAATGTACAGAGCACAAAAATAGTGGTATGCCTGGTACATCAAGATACATTACCACCAAGAACAGAAAAAATACCACAGAAAGATTAGAATTGAAAAAATACAATCCTATCTTGAAAAAAGTAACTATTCACAAAGAAATTAAATAAGTTTAGGTCATGGCAAAGAAAACCGTTGCATCATTACAAAAAGGTGAAGGACGTACTTATTCTAAGGTGATTAAAATGGTAAAATCTCCTAAGACAGGTGCTTATATCTTCCAGGAAGAAATGGTTCCTAATGAAAAAGTAAATGAAGTTCTTGCTAAATAAGTAAGATTTTCTATGATAATATATAGGAGGGTCTGTTTAACCAATCAGGGGTTATTCAGACCCTTTTTTATAGCAACTCAGTTAAGAAGGACGTTTATATTGATAAGATAATGATGATGGGAGAGGGGGATTTTATTTTTTTCTTGGGAAAGATGTAAAAGAGAATATTGTATTTATATTTGTTATTAGAAATGGGGATGGATAGTCCATTTTTTCAGGATAGAATTCTATAAAGTCGGGTAAGGGACCGATTTAAAAGGTAAACAAAAGTCGAGATATAAGTGTTTATGAAAGGATAGGATAAAGAATAATCTTATGAAAAAGTTACAATTATCTCTGATTGGCGGTTTTTTTGCGACTGTTTTTTTACTTTTGGTAATCGGAGTTGAGAATATGACTGGTATTTTGTCATTTGATACTCCTAAATTTCTGATTGGGTGGGCAGGTGGAATTATTTGGGTCGAATGGTTAATACACCTATTTTTTGGTTGTTTGTTTGCTATTATATATTCATTTCTTTTTATTAAGGTTTTGGAATGGATTCCTTCCAATGTATTTAGAGGTGCTGTATATGGACTTCTGATTGCTATACTTTTACAGATTATCATATTTATGTCCGACAGTGAAATAATGGAGAGTGATTTGTTGGTGGCTTCAGCAGGTATGGCTATAGCCTATATTGTATATGGTGCAGTATTAGGAATGGTTGTGACGCGTTCGAGATAGTTTTTCTATCTCGATTCTTTTATTTTTTTAAGGTCTTGAACGAGAGTAAATGGCAAGTAACTCCTATAGCGACAATTAATAGTAATATCGTTATCCATAATTTGTTGACCAGATATATCGATAATAGTATTGTTATCCATAAGGTAGATATAGAGATGATTTTATTTTTGATGGATATAGCGTGGTATAGGCGATAATTGCGTATGCAGTTACCAAAAATGGGAACTTTCATCATGCGCTGGTAAAGTTTGGGGGATGCTTTGGTGTAGCACCAGGCTGTAAGCAGCCAAAATGGGGTAGTAGGGAGTACAGGAAGAAAAAGTCCCAATGCACCTAATAGCAGACAGAGCGAGCCTGCTATTAGCAAAAAAATTTGAGTAATGGATGATGATTGATTCATCGTCTAAATAAAACGGAATCTTTCATCAATAGTAAACCCTCGGAGCAATTCGTCTGCATTTAATCGTTTTTTCCCTGCCAGTTGTAACGTTTTGATGCGTAAGAGACCATCGGCACAGGCAACATCAATATATTTTTTCCCGTCACAGCGTATTTCTCCTGTTTTCATTTTTGTATTTTCCGATAAGCACGTGGTTTCATATATTTTTATTGGATATCGTGTACCGTCAGGAGCTTCAAGTTCACTCCATGCCGATGGGTAAGGCGAGAGTCCTCTAATTAGATTATGTATTTTCTTTACGGAGTTATTCCAGTCGATGCGACAGGTTTCTTTGAAAATTTTTGGGGCAGATTTGAGAGAGATGTTATTTATCATCGATTCTTGTTCTATGGTGTTGACAGAACCATCGAGTATCATATCTACGGTTTGGGAAACCATTTCTGCTCCCATTATCATGAGACGATCATGTACGGAACCGGCATTATCCGTATCATTGATTGTCATGTGTTTTTGTAGTATTATTTTTCCTGTGTCGATTTCGTGTGTCAGGAAAAAGGTTGTGGCACCGGTTTCTGTTTCTCCATTAATGATGGCCCAGTTTATCGGAGCTGCTCCTCTGTATTGAGGTAGTAGAGATGCGTGTAAATTAAAAGTACCGAGTCGTGGCATATTCCAAACTACTTCGGGTAACATACGGAAAGCAACGACAATCTGCAAATCGGCTTTCCACTCACGCAAAGCGTTAAGGAATTCTTCATTTTTCAATTTTTCGGGTTGTAATAAAGGCAGATTTTGAGATAGAGCGTATTCTTTAACGGGGGAAAATTGTATTTTATGACCGCGTCCAGAAGGCTTGTCGGGCATAGTGATGACACCTACCACATTGTAATTATTTTCGATTAGATGTCTAAGGCTCTCAACTGCAAAGTCGGGAGTTCCCATGTATACTATTCTGAGGTCTTTTTTCTCCATTATGTTTGCTCGTTTTTTTGAATTAAAATAATAAATGACAAAATTACGTATTTTACTTTGAATAAATATACCTCCCTTTCAAGGAGAAAAATACCTTGATATTTTTGTCACGAAAAAATTAGTCCGGTCAAAATAATTTATATAAAAATTATGGATTATAATCCGGATTGATAAAATTACGAATATCCAGCAATACACGGTAAGCTTCGGCAGCAGGGCTGTGTGCGTTTATTTCCGTTGCGCTCGTATAATAAAACATAGCCATTTTCATATTTCCTTGCTTTCGATATACATTGCCCATTAAATAGTAGGCTTCATCGTCTTCTTTGTTTCTCTCTATCCGGTGAGAAAGAAGATGAATGGCCTCATCGAGACAATTATTGTCAATCAATGATTTTATATGATTTGTAGTCATATCGTAGTCCATAACTTAAATATTAAGTATTACAAAGATACAAATATGATGACTAAAAATGAATTTGTTTTTAGTTAAGAATGATGTGCTGATAATAAAAAATGCATTTGGAAATTAATTTATAATTTCTTTTACACCAAAACTATATTGCTCCATTAAAGAGCGGGTATCACTGACAAAGCGAGAGATAGATGTCCAAAGAAGTTGGGGAATTGAATCTTTTTTTTCTGAGATATGAGCGAGAGGCAATATTTCGTATCCTGGACCTGCACCATGTGCCGGACGACGAGTAAAATGCAAGATGTAGCCGGCTGAGATGATTCGAATCTGTTCGTGTTCTTTACAGATTTTCACTTTTAGCATAATTCCTCCGTCACAATATCTTTTTTGCATGTTGGAGACAAAATTTCCTAATGAATAGGCTACGAGTGACTGAGCAGAACCTGTTGAATCGGAGTGTAATTCGATAGGTTGTACAACATGAGGGTGTGATCCGATAATGAGTTGTACTCCGTTTTTTTCTAACCAATTTGCTAGCATCTTTTGTGTTTTGTTCGGATGCCGATAATATTCATCTCCCCAGTGCATACAAGCAATTAGCAATTCTGCACCTTTATTTCGAGCCGAGTTTATATCTTGCTTTATTTGGAGAGTATCTATAAGATTTACAACAAAGGGGGCTTGAGGGGAAATACCGTTTGTTCCGTATGTATAGTTAAGAAATGCGATATGGATGTTGTTGATTGTTTTTATCATAGGATAGTTATGCTGTCGTTCCAAGGAATTTCGATAAGTTCCTATATGAGTGATAGATAGAGAGTCTAATTTGTTAAGAGTACGTTGGGCTCCTTGGGTATAACGGTCGAGACAATGATTATTTGCTGTCAGGAAAATATCGAATCCGCATTCTTTTAATGCTTTGGCGAATTCGTCGGGAGAGCTGAATTGCGGATATCCGGTATATGGTTTATCCCCCAATGTGGTCTCAAAATTTATTATTGAAATATCAGTTTGGGATATGATGTTTTTGACTGGAGCCAGACAGGATGTATAATCGTATCCTGTATCAGTACGAGCAGAGTTAATTTGAGGCAGATGTTGCATGGCATCACCTCCAAATAACAAAGTAAGAGTGTCGGCAACAGGAAATTCTATTGCTTCTATATCTTTATTGGCAGATGTTTTTTTATTAGTTACTTGTGTACAAGCTACTGATATAAGCAGGGCTGCTATAAAGTATTTTATCATTGATTTCAGATTATGGTTGGAATTATTCTTAGAAGTATTTGTTTCCTATTATTATAATTTTATCCTTTCATAAAATTGTCCAAAATTTGGTCAGCTATAGGAATGTCTTTTTCAAATAGTTGTAATCGGACTCCACTTATATCTTCATTGAAAATAGGATAGAGTGTTGACATGTTTTCGTTTGACAAGAAACAAGGAACACCGTTTGCTTCAAGTATATTTTTTGCTTCGTGGGCTTCATATACATTCTGAAATGTTCTGTATACGACAATTTTACTATCTTCCATAATTCTCTTTTTCCCAAATATAAGAAAAGTCGGTCATATAACCTCTTATAATTTTGATAAAGTTATTATATAATATTGTTGAGACGTGTTATGATGAAGTCAAAATGATATGAGAATGAAATCATAAGGTAGAATGTTTGTCATTTGTTTGTTACATCTTCCCGATACTTTTGTCATGAGTTTAAATATATAAGTATATAAATTAGCTAAAAGTATGATTATGAAAAAATTTTACTTGAAATGTGCAGTTGCTATTGTGATAACATGTTTGTGTTTGGGCCAATTGGCGGCTAAAGAGGTAGTGATATTAAGTGAGGATTTTAATGTGATAGCCGCTGATGGTGAGTTTGGGACGAGTGGATCGACAGCTAATGGAAAATTGGATTTGGGAAATTCTGGTTGGTCAGCCGAAAATGGATATGCTGCAGCTGGAGTGGTAAAACTTGGTTCGAGTTCTAAAATGGGAAAATTGGTAACTCCCTCGTTGGAAAAAGCAAAAGCAGGAGCCTTTACGATGACATTTAAAGCATGTACGTGGGACGGAGATAAAACAGATATAAAGATATTGCTGAATGATTTGGAGATAGAAACAGTAACAGGGCTTCCAGAGGTAGACAGTGATGCTGGTAAAATGAAGACATTTACAGTGACTGGAATGTTGACTGGAGCGACAGATAAGATTGCTTTTGTTGCGTCGGCAGCCAATAAAAAGCGTTTTTTTATTGATGATGTGGTAATTACTCAAATAGAAGCGGATGGTACACCTACAATCAGTGCTGTTTCTTCTTTGGATTTTGGTGCAGTGGAGAGTGGTGAGACAAAATCTTTGTCATTGGATATTATAGCATCTGATTTGACAGATGATATTTCAGTTCACTTATCCGATGAAATAAATTTTACTACCTCAGGAGAGTTAACATCTGTTGGTGGGACGTTGACAATCACTTATCGGCCTTCTGCTATGGGAAATCATAAGGCAACCTTGACGTTAACCAGTAGCGGTGCAGAGAGTGTAGAAGTAGAATTGATAGGAACATGTAAGAAATTATCAGCTTCTAATATCGCTGAGTTACGTTCTTTTTATGAGGAAGGAGATAATACTGTATACACATTCAAAGGGACAGCCATAGTAAC
Source organism: Coprobacter secundus (assembly GCA_000803105.1). GTDB lineage: Bacteria > Bacteroidota > Bacteroidia > Bacteroidales > Coprobacteraceae > Coprobacter > Coprobacter secundus. Next base: position 160,770 of record JTDA01000004.1, on the reverse strand, counting down.
CTTATCTTCATCATCGAGAAATGTTAAATATATACAAGATGATAGTGGTGCTATATTAATCGATGATGCCAGTGGGATAATTCAGGGTGATTATGTATCTGGAGATGAAATAACATTGATACAAGGTACTTTATCGGAATATTTCGGTATGTTACAATTTGTTCCTATTTCTGATGCTGTAAAAGGGGAGTCAGGAAAAGAGGTGATTGCAGAAGTAAAGAATCCTTCGGAAATCACGGTAGGAGATCAAGGTAAACTAATTCAGGTCAAAGGGGTGGAATTTGTGGAAACCGGAGTCTTTGAAGCTAGTACAAGTTATTCATTGAGTGGCTATGAAAATCTGCCGGTTCGTATACAGTATAATGATTTGGCATGTGTTGGTCAGAATATACCGGTTGGTAAACAGGACATAACGGGAGTTATATTAGTTTATGAGAGAAACGGTGAGCCTCAGACACAATTGGTCCCTGTTGAAATAAAGGCTTCAGAAACAGTTTCGGTGGAGACTGATATGATAGCAGAAACGGAAGTATATGCTGCTAATGGGTTTATATATGTCAAGGGTGCAATCGGGACAGAAATAGAAATTTATGATCAACAAGGAGTTTTAGTACAGAAGGCTCTCTGTGATTCTCAGCAAGTTTCTATTGCTCTTACTAAAGGATTATATATAGTGAAAACTAAAGGAGTGGCTCATAAAGTTGTTCTATTCTGATACTTTGTATGTCAATTGTATGAGAAAGGTAGTTCCAACGTGAGTGGAGCTACTTTTTTTGTGGACGAGTGTACCATCTGTGGCGATACCCGTACCCCGTACCATATTAAAAATGCGTATATTATAATAATGGTCATGAATATAAAATAAGTTGTCCAGTTTTGCCAAGAACCTGAATTCATGAAATATAGTTGTGCTGGAAATTCCAGGAAATTGAATCCGTAACCATATTTTGCAACATATGAGATATAAGATTTCCATAAAAATATGATTAATAGGGCAATAGGACCGAAGTAAATGAAGTGTGCCTCTAAAAATACGATAGGTTTGGCGGTTGCACGTAAGGATGTCTGAACAATTAAAACTTGCAAATCGAAATTGCTCTCACCTTTTACAAGTAGATGGATTATTATATAAACCGAGCTATAAATAACAATAAGAAGGATTCCTGTTAGGATGATAAGCCATTTTTTCCTTTTGATGAAGAAATAAAAGATCATTATACCGAGCATAAAAGCGAATATGTTAGTTTGGAGAGGGTAGTAGCCGAGATGTTTTAGAATAGGATAGTTATAGAAGATAGCTGAAAAAGCTATGATTTCGAGGGTTGTGTTGAGTCGTAATGTGTTGCTGGTTTTAAAAAAGCAGATAAGACTTACAATGACAACCAATATGCATAATATAATCATTGCAGTCATTATCTGGGTGTTGCTTTTGTCCCATCCGAAAATATTGAAGATAGTATTGATAAGAGCAAAAGGGAGTATATGCTGTATTTTGTATGTATTGTATGAGTCACCATTTATCTTTTCACTAAAGGTTTGAGCCATTTCACAATATTCTCTGCTATCCCACCCTGATTGTTTGAAACGGGCTACTTTTTCTCCGGTGAATGTAAATAGTAATATAATCGTAAGGACGGTAACTAGGATGATACGTGTTTGAGTAAATAAGGTTTTAATAAATTATTTATGACAAAAATAGTTATTGAGTATGAAATTTATATTATTTTCCAAAGTTTTTTTGCAGATAAAGTTTGAACAAAAACATTTTAGAATTGTTACACAAAGAGTATGTGTAGGCGAGTCGATGAGGCAGTTGCTATGTAAATGGATAATTGTATATTGCATATGTTTTTAATATAATGAAGATATAGCAAGAATAATTTGTATAATTAACATACGATAAAAAGGAAACATTTTATATATTTGTAGTAGAGGTATAAAAAATTATTATCTGTTTATATTCGAGATAGTATTTTATATTCCTAAATCTTAATGAAAAGCTTGTAATATATGGCGCAGTCAGTTGTATCCCGAAATATTTTTGTCCGCATATTTTATTTTTATCTTAATGGTTTTAGGAGTATGACATTGGGGTGGACTTTATGGGCAATAATATTGATAAAGTTGTTTATCATGTTTTTTATTCTGAAGTTGTTTTTCTTTCCGAATGTTTTGAATACTAATTTTAAGACGGATGCAGAACGTGCTGAGCATGTAAGTAATGAATTGGCATTGCCTATTCCGAATTCTGATAATAAGTAACCTGTAAAAAATAAGAGTATGAATGATTTATTTTCGGTTGTGGATTGGTCTCGGGCACAGTTTGCCTTGACAGCCATGTACCATTGGCTTTTTGTACCACTTACATTAGGCTTGGGGCTTATTGTTTCTATTATGGAGACAATATATTATCGTACTGGGGATGAAAGTTGGAAGAGAATAACTAAATTTTGGATGACGCTTTTTGGCGTAAATTTTGCTATTGGTGTTGCGACTGGTATTATTCTCGAATTCCAGTTCGGAACCAATTGGTCAAATTATAGTTGGTTCGTAGGAGATATATTCGGTGCGCCATTAGCTATTGAAGGTATTATGGCGTTTTTTATGGAATCGACTTTTATTGCGATTATGTTTTTCGGCTGGAATAAGGTAAGTAAGAGAGCTCATCTTGCGGCTACTTGGCTTACAGTAATAGGTGCTACAATCTCTGCATTATGGATATTGGTTGCAAATGCCTGGATGCAATATCCGGTAGGCATGAAATTTAATCCTGATACGGTACGAAATGAAATGTTTAGTTTCTGGGAGGTCGTTTCTTCTCCGGTAGCTGTCAATAAGTTTTTCCATACAGTTACTTCAGGTTGGGTGTTGGGCGGTATATTTGTAATGAGTGTCAGCGCTTGGTATATTTTGAAGAATCGAGAAATGAATCTGGCTAAACGGAGTATGAAAGTCGGTGCATGGGTAGGTCTTGTCGGTATGCTGATTGTCGCTTATACCGGTGATGGCTCGGCATTTCAGGTAGCAGAGAAACAACCGATGAAATTGGCGGCTATGGAGGGCGTTTATCATGGAGAAAAAGGTCAAGGATTAGTTGCTTTTGGTATTCTTAATCCGGAGAAGAAAAGTTATGCTGATAATGAAGATGCTTTTTTGTTTGAGATAAAAGTTCCTAAATTGTTGTCTATTTTGGCTACGCGTCAGGTTGATGGATTTGTTCCTGGAATAAATGATATTATAAATGGTGGGTATGTAACGAAAAATCTGGCCGGGGATGAGATTGTGGCTCCATCTGTAATGGAAAAAATGGCTAAAGGTAAGAAAGCAGTGGAAGCTCTGAGCGCATATAAAAAAGCACAGAAACAAGGGGATGAAGAAGCCATGATTGCTGCAGGAAAGGCCTTGGATGAAAATTATGAATATTTTGGTTACGGATATGTAACAGATCCATCACAAGTGATTCCTCCTGTTCCGTATGTATTTTATGCTTTCCATGTTATGATTACATTGGGATGTTATTTTTTACTGTTGTTTATTGTTGTATTATGGCTCATACGAAAAGATCGTCTATATAAGATGAAATGGATGCTTTGGGTTTGTGTGATTTCGTTGCCTATTGCATATATTTGCCTCGAATCGGGCTGGATTGTCGCAGAAATGGGGCGTCAACCTTGGGTAATAGAGAGTATTATGCCAACATTTGCTGCTATATCAAAAATAGGTGCTGCTAATGTACAAACTACTTTTTGGATGTTTGCCGCATTGTTTACAGTATTATTGATTGCAGAGGTAGGTATTATGGTGAAACAAATTAAAAAAGGAACTGAACAAAAATAGAATATTATGGAACTGAATGAATTTTTTTATCAGCACTATTGGTGGTTTCTTATCTCTCTGTTGGGTGCATTACTCGTTTTTTTGCTTTTTGTTCAGGGAGGACAGACCTTATTTTCGGCAGTAGCCAAAAAACCGATTGAAAAGACTATGCTCGTAAATTCTTTAGGACGTAAGTGGGAGTTTACGTTTACTACTTTGGTCGTTTTCGGAGGTGCATTTTTTGCATCATTTCCGTTATTTTATTCTACCAGCTTTGGTGGAGCTTATTGGTTATGGATGGCTATATTGTTTAGCTTTATTATACAAGCGGTTTCATATGAATATCGTTCCAAAAAAGGTAATTTATTGGGAACTAAGGTGTATGATATTTTTTTATTAATAAATGGGTTTGTTGGCATTATCTTATTGGGTATCGCTGTGGGAACGTTTTTTACTGGAGCTGATTTTAGAATAGATAAGAATAATTTGATGGATGTATCTATGCCGGTGATTTCGACTTGGCAAAATCCGTCTCATGGTTTGGAGGCCATTGTTGATTGGCGCAATTTGTTGCTGGGCGTTACGGTATTTTTCTTGGCACGTGTACAGGCTTCTCTTTATTTTATGAATAATATAGATGATGATACGATTTATATCCGTTGTCGTCGACAGGTATTGTATAATGCCATTCCGTTTGTGGTTTTATTTTTGACTTTTGTTGCTGTAACGTTGTTGTCCGATGGCTATGAGTTTGCTGACGGAAGTTCTGAAATATATGTACGACCGTACAAGTATTTCTTTAATTTGGTAGAGATGCCTTGGGTTGCTGTCTTATTTTTGGCAGGAGTAGCAAGTGTCTTATATGCTATAATACGAGCTGCATTTGCAACAAAATGGCGTTTGGGAATATGGTTTAGTGGTATAGGAACGGTGCTTGTGGTGTTGAGCTTGTTTTTTCTGGCTGGATATAATAATACGCCTTATTATCCTTCAGCTACCGATATGCAAAGTTCATTGACTATTTATAATAGTTCATCAAGTTTGTTTACCCTTGAAGTAATGAGTGTTGTGTCATTGCTTTTACCATTTGTGTTGGGCTATATTTTCTATGCTTGGCGGGCGATGGACCGAGCACCTATTACTGAACTGGAAATGGAGAGTGGAGAACACAAATATTGATATAACTAAATCATTGAGAGATAATATAATAAAAGGGATAAATTAATTTATCCCTTTTATTATATTAGAAATAGATTAATAGATAGCTTTCTTACCAGCTAACAATGTATTACGCATTAATGATACAATAGTCATGGGGCCTACACCTCCCGGAACAGGAGTAATATAGGCGCATTTGGGAGCTACTTCATCAAATTTCACATCACCAGTCAATTTAAAACCTGATTTAGTTTTATCAGAAGGTACCCGTGTAGTACCTACATCTATAACCGTTGCACCTTCTTTAACCATGTCTCCTTTTAGAAATTCGGGTACACCTAAAGCTGCAATGATGATGTCAGCTTGTAAACACATTTCTTTTAGGTTTTGGGAGTAGCTGTGGCATACTGTTACTGTAGCATTTCCGGGGTTACTTTTTTGCATCATCAGCGTGGCTACAGGTTTACCTACGATATTGCTGCGTCCTAATACGACACAGTGTTTACCTTTAGTCTCTATGTTATAACGTTTTAGTAATTCCATGATACCAGCAGGGGTTGCCGACACGAAACATGGCAAACCGATAGACATACGGCCTACATTTATAGGATGGAAACCATCTACGTCTTTTCGATAGTCTACAGCTTCAATAACTTTTTGCTCTGAAATATGTTTAGGTAAAGGTAACTGTACGATGAACCCGTCGACGTCATCATCTTGGTTGAGCCGTTCGACTTCGGCAAGGAGTTCTTCTTCGGTAACGTCGTTCTCAAAACGGATTAAGGTGGATTTGAAACCGCACTGTTCACACGCTTTTACTTTATGGGCTACATATGTTTCACTTCCTCCGTCATGGCCTACTAAAATAGCAGCCAAATGAGGTATCTTACCGCCGGCAGCTTTAATTTCTTCTACTTCTGCCGCAATTTCTTTTTTAATCTGATCGGCAATAGCCTTTCCGTCTATCAATTGCATAATGTATATAATATTTATAATAACAAAACCACCGGTCTCGAATATGCCTTGCTACAGTAGAAGGAAAAGTCTTTTTTTATTTTGTAGCTTGAGTATTTCGGAAGCGGTGGTTTTCATGTTTGACCTTTTATATTAAAATTTTACCGTCTTTTTATTCCTCGCATCATTCGAGCCGGATTTTTTGCTTGTGTTACCATTCGCATCATTTTCCGTGTCTCATCGAATTGCTTAATCAACCGGTTTACTTCTTGAATGGAAGTTCCGCTACCGGCAGCAATACGTTGTCGGCGGCTGCCGTTCAGTATTTCCGGATTTGTCCGTTCTTTGGGAGTCATGGAGTAGATGATAGCTTCGATACTTTTAAATGCATTATCATCGATATCCATGTCTTTTATTGCTTTACCTACTCCTGGAATCATTGATGCCAGTTCTTTCAGATTACCCATCTTTTTTATTTGCTGTATCTGACTGATAAAATCATTGAAATCAAACTGATTTTTGGCAATCTTTTTTTGTAGCCGTTTAGCTTCTTCTTCATCATATTGTTCTTGAGCGCGTTCGACAAGAGATACTATATCTCCCATTCCCAATATACGGTCGGCCATACGAGCTGGATGGAAGACATCCAATGCTTCCATTTTTTCACCGGTACCTACAAACTTAATAGGTTTGTTTACAACAGTACGTATAGAGAGCGCGGCACCACCGCGGGTATCACCGTCAAGTTTGGTTAAGACAACTCCTGTGAAATCGAGGCGGTCATTAAACTCTTTTGCTGTATTTACAGCATCTTGACCTGTCATCGAGTCTACAACAAACAAAATTTCCTGAGGGTTTACAGCATCTTTAATAGCTTTGATTTCCTGCATCATCTGTTCATCAATGGCTAAACGACCTGCCGTATCGATTATCACTAAGTCATTACCATCTTGACGGGCTTGTTTTATGGCATTTTGAGCAATTTGTACCGGATTTTTATTCCCTTCTTCTGTATAAACTGGAACTTGTATCTGTTCACCTAATACTTTTAATTGCTCAATGGCAGCCGGACGATATACGTCTCCTGCTACCAGCAACGGCTTCTTTGACCGTTTGTTTTTCATCAGGTTGGCCAATTTACCAGAGAAGGTTGTTTTACCAGAACCTTGTAATCCTGACATTAATATGATAGCTGGATTGCCACTGATTTGTACGTCAACAGCTTCACCTCCCATCAGGGCTGCCAATTCATCATGTACAATTTTGACCATCAATTGTCCGGGTTTTACTGATGTAAGTACATCCATCCCCAGAGCTTTGGCCTTTACAGTATCGGTAAATTGTTTGGCAACTTTATAATTCACATCGGCATCAAGTAATGCGCGGCGTACATCTTTTAATGTTTCTGCTACGTTTATTTCAGTGATTTTGCCTTCACCTTTTAGTATTTTAAACGAGCGTTCAAGTCTGTCACTTAAATTCTCAAACATATATATTTATTTTCCTTTTGATAATCGCATTTTATTTAAAAACACAAAAGTACAAAAAAGCTCGATATTCTCTAAATTTTATATAGAATGAAATAAATAAATTTCTTATTGCTATATTCTTCCTTTTGGAGTATGGACTACGGATTTTTTATTATGTTTTGTATCGGTCTGATATATTTTATTATTTGTACAATTATTGATATTGTATGTTCGTTTATATAAAAAGAACAGTTAGAAGACAATATGATGATATTATCCGTTATTGGAAGTATGATTGTTATGGAGTGGATTTCATTAATTGTATTTTGATTATAGTTTGTTTTATTTTAGATGTCAGTCATTGTCAGTATGTTTAGGGTTACCGATTATTTTGTAGGTAGCATATAGAAGGATTGAGAGTTGTTTATCGTGATTTCGGATTTAATTTTGATTATTAAGTAACTGTATCTGACTGTATAAGAAACTTTTTACTTTTATATTATTTATTATAATTAAAGATTAAGTATATTTGAAACGTTTTCTAAATGATTAATTATTAACCATGAACACAGTATTCAGAGAAGTAACGCCATTATCGAGCAAAGATTGTTTTATGATTTTTTCGAGGGAAAAGACAGAATTTACTTTTCCTATACATACTCATGCCGAATGCGAACTCAATTTTATAGAGAATGCTGCCGGTGCAAAACGAATCGTTGGAGATAGTATTGAAGAAATTGGAGATTTGGAATTGACTTTGATTGTGAATCCTAATCTTGAACATGGTTGGACAAATTACAATTGTCACTCGAAGGAGATAAAAGAAATTACGATACAGTTTCATCGTGATTTGCTAAATGACCAGTTGTTGCAGAAAAACCAATTGTGTTCTCTCAGGGAGATGCTTCAAAGAGCGAATTACGGATTGACATTTTCGAGGGAAGCCATTGAACAGATAAAAGAGAGGTTGTATTCTTTATATTCTGAGAGAGAAGGGGCTCATTCAGTGTTTAAACTTTTTGGAATATTATATGATTTATCTTTGGATACATCGATGAGAGAATTGGCCAGCCCGACAATGGAGAGTGATGTTAAAGTGTATAAAAGCCGGCGTATAGAGAAAGCATATAATTATATGTTGGAAAATTATTCTCGCGAGATACATCTTTCAGATGTTGCCGGTTTGGTAGGAATGACAGACGTTTCTTTTAGTCGTTTTTTCAAGAAGCGTACAAGTCGGAGTTTTGTTGATTCGTTGAATGAAATTCGTTTGGGATACGCTACTCGAATGTTGGTCGATACGACTACCAGTATTGCCGAGATTTGTTTCGCCTGTGGTTTCAATAATATATCAAATTTTAACCGGATATTCAAAAAGAAGAAAGGGTGCACACCCAAAGAATTTCGAGAAAATTATACTGAATCCCGTATTTTTTTGTAGTCTTATTTGCTGTATTTTGTAGAGAAAGTATCAGTGTTGGATAATAAAGTATTCTTTTTACAAAATATGTAGGGTTATTTTTGCATCATTAGATAATAATAAATTAAAAAAGGTGTGCAATTATGAGCCGATTGAGACTATTATATAGTTTAGGTACTATTTTTTGTCTTTTAAATTCTCTTATTGCTTTTGGCAAAGGGGGCGAGAGCAAAAATATTTCGAGTGTCTCAGTTATTAAACTGAAAGATTTACGGTGCGAGTATTTGGATAGTCCGTTAGGAATAGATGTTCGCCAACCGCGTTTGAGTTGGAAAATGCAGGTTCCAACAGCCGTTCGAGGGAAAAAACAAACAGCTTATGAGATTTTGGTGGCAAGTTCATCGGAATTATTACGGCGAGATAAAGGAGATTTATGGAATAGTGGATGTGTCGTTTCAGATGAGTCGGTCAATATAGTATATAAAGGAAAATCTTTAGAATCAAATCAAAAGTGTTTTTGGAAAGTTCGCATATGTGACGAGCAAGGTAACTGGTCCGCTTGGAGCTCTCCTGGGTTTTGGCGTATGGGATTATTTCCAGATAACTGGTCGGGTCGATGGATCGGGTGTGAGTTGATGGAACGACAAAGTGTCGGTGGACAAAAAATAGATAACAAAATGTCTGACCCATGGTTCCGTAAAACGTTTGATTTGCCGGAAAAAGTTCAGGATGCTATTATATATGTAGCGTCTATCGGTTATCATGAGTTGTATGTTAATGGCCGGAAAGTAGGAGATGCCGTTCTTTCACCTTCGGTTACCGACCATAAATCCCGTGCACGTTATATGACGTATGATATTACGCAATATCTAAATTCAGGCGAAAATGTGATAGCTTTATGGCTGGGAGTTTCATGGTCGATATTTCCGGCCTATCAGCGTGCAGGGGAGCCCGCCATACCTATGGCCTTGGTTCAGACGGAGATGGCATTCTTATCTGGAGAAAAACAACGGATTGTTTCTGATGAAACTTGGAAGGTACATGCCAGTCCCAATACCTTGATTGGCTATTGGGAAGCGCATCATTTTGGTGGAGAGTTTTATGATGCTTCATTAGAAAAGCCGGGTTGGAATACTATAGGGTTTGATGATACTGATTGGTCGCAAGCTAAGGTTTATGAGCCTAAAATTATTGTATCTGCGGATAAAACAGAACCGAATCGTTTGGTAAAAGAAATAAAACCTCTCTCTGTCAGCGAAATATCTCCGGGTACATATAGGGTTGATATGGGAATAAATTATGCCGGATGGTTTGAAATGAGATTTAATGGTCAGCCCGGTGATTCTGTTGTATTTCAGTTTTCTGAAAGAGAAAATGATACTGTAAGTTTTGGTATACATAGCATTTATAAAATAGGTCCTGCCGGAGAAGGGAAATTTTGTAACCGTTTTAATTACATGACCGGTCGTTGGGTGCAGGTAAGCGGTTTACGATCGAAGCCGGAGTTGAAAGATATCCGAGGATGGTTGATTCGTCCTGATTATCAGCGTACAGGCAGTTTTGAATGTGATATACCTCTTTTGAATGATATATATAATACGACTTTGTGGACTTTTGAAAACTTGAGTTTAGGGAATTATGTTGTTGATTGTCCACATCGGGAACGTTGTGGTTATGGTGGAGATGCTTTGGCTACTACACGCACAGCACTGGGTAATTATGATTTAGGAGCATTTTATTATAAATGGATGGAAGATTGGAGAGATGTACAGGTAGAGGATGGAAATGTTCCTTATACGGCACCTACTCGAATTGGAGGGGGTGGACCTTCATGGAGTGGTTATTGTGTTACATTACCATGGGAGATATACCGGCAATATGGAGACAAACGTGTTCTTTCCGAGAGTTTTCCAACAATAAAGAAATGGCTTGGTTTTGTAGAGACACATTCTCGTGAAGATATGTTGGTTCGGTGGGGAGGAAAGTGGAGTTTTCTGGGTGATTGGCTTTGGCCTGCGGCTTGGCCGGAACGTAAAGCTATGGAAAAGCAAGGAAAAGCGCTTGGTGATACTCGGGAGACTTTGTTTTTCAATAACTGTCATTGGATTTATAGCCTTGAAACAGCGGCCTCTATCGCAGATATATTGGGTGAGGTGGATACTGCAAAGAGTTACCGGGAAAGAGCATCTCAGGTGCGTAGGGCCGTACATACGACTTTCTTTAATGCTGCAGACAATAGTTATGTAAATGGTTACCCTGCATATTTGGCTATGGCAATAATGGTAAACTTGCCACCTCAGAATCTGAAAGATAAAGTTTGGAAACGGCTCGAACATGAAATCCTTATAAATCGTAAGGGGCATTTCTGGGGAGGTATTACAGCTGGTTCATTTTTGTTTCATACTTTGTTAGACAGTGGACGTAACGACCTTATATATGAAATGGCAATAAAAGAGGATTTTCCAAGTTGGGGATATATGTTGAAGTGTGGAAATGGGACTTTTTTTGAAGATTGGGAGTGTCGAGGTTCTGCTTTGCATAGTTCTTATTTATATATTGGTAGTTGGTTTATTGAGGCATTAGGAGGAATACAGCGGCCAGAAGCAGGATTCAAACATTTCGTTATTTCACCTTGGATTACAACTGAAGGTCCGAAACGGGTGAAGTCTCGTTATGATTCTATGTATGGAGATATTATATCTGAGTGGGCTCTCGAAGGAAAAAACTTGAATATGCAGGTAGTAGTGCCGCCTAATACGACTGCTGTCTTGAAGCTACCCGGAGTTAGTGCTTCTTCTGTAAAAGAGAATGGTCGTAGTTGGACTCATTCTGAAGGCATAGAATTAATATCCCAGAAAGATCATATTATGTCTTTTTTATTGCAACCTGGTGTTTATCGTTTTTCTGCCGTTATGGATGTGTTGGATTAAGATTTGGACTTAAGTGATAATAATATATAAATTCATATTTCTTAGTTTTTAAAAGCTTAGAAATATGGATTTTTTGCTGATAAATATGTACCCTTTACATTTTTAACTTTTGTCTTATATGATGTTAACTGTTCTTATTTTGAATGTTTGGTTTTAAAATTTATTTTTGTTCTTAATCATTGTTGGAATTTATTAATAGCTATTTGTCACATTTGTTACTATGGATAATATAATATATGAGTAATTTTATTTCTAAAGGAGCAGATAATAAAAATGAGATAAAAAAATATAATAGAAAGGATAAAAAAGTATTACTCAATAGTATTTTGTACAGAAAGTACAAGTTTTGGATAATAAAGTATTTTTCTTGCCGTATTTCAACGTGTATATTTGTAACTATAATACAAATATGATATTGTCAGAAAATAATATGGATGGTATGAGTCTTCTTTTTGATCAACGATTGAAAGAGATTACGCAGGAACATGAGATGTTGTTGAGACGTAAGAACGAACCGATTAGGCCAGGTAATGGTATTTACATGCGTTATAAATATCCGGTTTTAACGGCAGCGCATGCGCCTTTGGAGTGGAGATATGATTTTGATCCGGAAAAGAATCCGTATTTAATGGAGCGGTTTGGAATAAATGGAACATTTAATGCCGGAGCTATAAAATGGAATGGTAAGTATGTGATGATGGTTAGGGTAGAGGGGAATGACCGGAAATCTTTTTTTGCTATGGCGGAAAGCCCAAATGGGATAGATAATTTCCGTTTTGCTGATTATCCGGTTGTTATCCCCGAAACGGAAAAGCCAGATGTAAATGTATATGATATGCGATTGACAGCACATGAAGATGGTTGGGTATATGGTATTTTCTGTACAGAACGAAAAGACCCGGATGCTCCGGCAGGAGATTTGTCTTCAGCTGTCGCTGCCGCCGGAATAGTTCGTTCTAAAGATTTGAAAAACTGGGAACGTTTACCGGATTTGAAGTCGAAAAGTCAGCAGCGCAACGTTGTATTGCATCCGGAGTTTGTAAATGGGAAATATGCTTTGTATACACGTCCTCAAGACGGATTCATTGATGCTGGTAGTGGTGGAGGTATCGGTTGGGCATTGATTGATAGTATGGAAAATGCAGAAGTTAAAGAAGAGAAAATTATTAATTTCAGGTATTACCATACAATAAAGGAGTTGAAAAATGGAGAAGGACCTCATCCATTAAAGACTTCAAAAGGTTGGTTGCATATGGCTCATGGTGTGAGAGGTTGTGCTGCAGGTCTGAGATATGTGCTATATTTGTATTTGACAGATTTGAAGCATCCGGATAAATTAATAGCCGAGCCCGCTGGCTATTTTATGGCACCTTTGGGGAGTGAACGTGTAGGGGATGTATCGAATGTGTTGTTTTGTAATGGCTGGATATTGGATGATGACGGTACAGTATTTATTTATTATGCTTCAAGTGATACACGTATGCATGTTGCAGTGTCTACAGTAGACCGTTTATTGGATTATTGTATCAACACTAAATCTGATGGATTGCGTTCGATGACTTCTGTACAGACTTTGTGTGCATTGATAGATAAAAATATGACAAATAAAGAAGAAGTATTGGCGGAGAAGCTTTAGTCTTTTGTGTGTAATAGGGCAATGGAAGATTTTAAATGTAAACAAATATAAAAGAGAAATTCATCACATTGTAACAGATATATAATTGATAAATTAAGAGTCCATGAAGAATATATGTTTGATAGGAATGATTATGCTTGTTTGTTTCTCATGTAAGACGAGCCGGAAAGAGAGAATGCCGGTAGATTCTCAGGCTACACAGGAAACGGTAGCGTTGTATAACCGGTTGTTTGATTTGACGGAGAAAGGGATTATGCTGGGTCATCAGGATGATCCGTTATACGGACATGGTTGGTATGGGGAAGATGGCAGGTCTGATGTTAAGAGTATGACAGGTGATTATCCTGCCATGTTCGGATTTGAGTTAGGACATATAGAGTTAGGGGCAGAATATAGCCTTGACTCGGTGTATTTTAGCCAAATAAAAAAATATGTACGGGAACACCATGCTCGGGGAGGTATTTCTTCATTTAGTTGGCATGCTGATAACATTGCTACGGGAAATTCTACTTGGGATTGTGCCCAGGATACAGTAGTTCGTTCTATTTTGCCGGGAGGTAGCCTTCATAGTGACTATTTGGTGTGGTTGGACCGTTTAGGAGATTTCTTTTTAGATTTAAAAGATGATAAGGGGGTATACATACCTGTTATTTTCCGTATGTATCATGAACATACTGGAGATTGGTTTTGGTGGAGCAGTAAACAATCTACTCCCGATGAGTATAAACAGTTATGGGTAATGACAAGTGATTATTTACGAAATAAAAAAGGTGTACATAATCTGTTATATGCTTATTCTTCTTCTAATGTACAGAGTAAGGAACATTACCTCGAACGTTATCCGGGTGATGAGTATGTTGATATTTTGGGCTTTGATCATTATCTAAAAGGCCGTAGTGAAGAGAATGTAGACCAATATAAAATTGATTTTGAGAGGAATATACAGATTGTGACAGATTGTGCAGTCCAGTCTGGAAAGCTTCCAGTGGTAGGTGAGACAGGAGAAGAATCAATTTGGGATACTTCTTATTTTACGAGTATTGTCTATCCAATTATCAGCAAGTATAAATTGGGTTGGATACTTTTTTGGCGTAATGCTTGGGAGCTGGATAAACCAAACCATTATTATTTACCTTTTCCCGGACATCCGTCAGAAGCTGATTTTAAGAAATTCGTTGAAAAACCTTTAATATTGATGAATTCTAATATATAAATAAAATACAAAATAAATTGTGAACGCAAGTGTTTAATCTTTAAAATTTAAAATTATGAAAAATGTTTTCTACAAAAGTATGTCTTTGGCAATATCAACGATGATGTTGTCGATGAGTGCAAGTGCACAGTTTGCCGGGGGGACGGGTTCAGAAAGTGATCCATATATTATAGAAACGGCGGAACAACTAAATGAGGTACGTAATTATCTGGATGGAAATCATTTTCGCTTGAATGCGGATATTGATTTGACAGATTATCTTACTACTAATTCTGCAGAAAGTGGATGGGACCCTATAGGTGCTGCACCAGAAACAGGTATTACTGGTTCTTTTGATGGTAATGGTCATGTAATTTCAGGGTTTTATATTAATAGACCTCAACTCGAAAATGTAGGGTTGTTCGGATGCGTGAAATCGAGTGGTAAATTCGGTGTAAAAAAGTTAGGTTTGATTGTTGCTGACGGTAAAGAGGTTAGAGGTTTGAATAATGTCGGTGGTATTATCGGCCAGGTTCCTTATACAGGACAGACCATTACAATGACGGAATGTTTCGTTATTGGTAATATATATGCAGTTGGTGATGGGCAGAAGACCGGAGTTGCAGGTCCTATTGTTGCTATGACTTCGGCTTTGGGTAATGTTGAAGTAGTAAATTGCTATACGGTAGGTAAAGTGTATGGTTTTGCTAAAGCAGGAGGATTGGTAGGTCAAGGATATAGAGGTATCAAAATAGAGACATCTTATTCTGTTTGTGAAGTAGAAGCTGGTACTAATGCTGCAGAATCTAAAGCTGGGGGTCTTATTGGTGAATGTGGATTTCCTAATGGTTCTGCAATCCGTCATGATGTAATTGCGTCTATTGCATTGAATCCTTCAGTGAAAGCTCCTAATTCTCCTGCTGCTAATGTGGGACGTTTGGTCGGATACGAGAAACCAGAAAATCCAACACCTTATATGTATGAGTATGCATATGCTTGGGCTGATATGCCTGTGAATGAGGCAGTGGTTACTGGTGGTCTTGAAACAAATAAAAATGGGTTGAACCAATCGTCTGAAGAAGTAGTAAAAGAAGATATATATTTTGGTGATGATTATTTGTTCTGGGACCCTGCAGTTTGGACGATGGGCAATGGTGATTATCAATTACCTATTTTGAATGTTTTTGCTGAAGATAAGCAACCTACAACTAAAGTCGCTCATTTACCGGGAGAGACCTCAGGCATCATATTGGCAGCGGCAGATGATATATGTGTGTATCCAACGGTAACAACAGGCAAAGTGTCGATTGCCAATAAAGTTGATGGATCTGAAGTTTCAGTATATGACTTGACGGGAAAACTTGTGATGACAAGCTTTGACTCAGAGTTGAATATATCTTCTTTGAATGCAGGTATATATTTGCTGAGTGTTGATGGGCAAGTTGTTAAGATTGTGAAAGAATAAGCTTTGAAGAGGACAAGAGTGAAAAAACGAATAGCAAAAGATATTTTTCACTCTTGTCTTTCTGCTCTTAACTGTTTGAGAATAACATTAATTAAAAGAAATAACATGATTAAGCATGCAAAAATAGATGTATCTGGTCTTGTAAAACCAAAGAGACGGATTACTGCATTAATAGCTGTGTTAATGCTGATGTGTTTTTCATCGGCATTTGCCCAAGGGTCGAAGAAGGTGACAGGCACGGTAAATGATGCCGCTGGGGAGCCGATGATAGGGGTGAGTATTGTTGTGAAGGGTACTACGGTTGGTACAGTAACCGATATCGACGGGAAGTATTCGATAAATATTCCCGCTGGAAATAAAAATTCAACTTTAGTTTTTACTTATATTGGTTATTTGAAGCAGGAAGTGCTTACAAACGGGAAAAGTTTGGTAAACGTTGTCATGAAAGAGGATAATCAGACTCTTGACGAAGTTGTCGTGGTTGGGTACGGAGTACAAAAACGTGTGAATATGACGGGCTCTGTAGCTTCGGTAAAAGCGGAAGAGATGACAACTATGCCGGTTGCCAATGTTTCCAATGCATTAGGAGGAAGAGTTTCAGGTTTGGTTACTCAGCAGGCGTCTGGAGAGCCGGGAAATGATGCTTCTACATTGTACCTTCGAGGTAATAAGAATCCTCTCGTGTTGGTCGATGGTATCGAAAGCGATTATAATATGATCAATATGGAGGAAGTTGAGTCTGTAACTTTATTAAAAGATGCATCGGCGGTAGCACCTTATGGGTTGAAGGGCGCCAATGGTGTTGTTTTGATTACTACAAAACGAGGAAGTAACTCGCAAGGAAAAATAACATTGAATTATAATGGAGAGTTCGGTTGGCAGAAACCTACTAATACTCCTGAATTTATGAATGCAGCTGACGGGCTGCGATTGAAAAAGAAAGCATATGAAATGGATGGTATGATGGATGAAGCCAACGCCATTACAGAAGAAATGCTTGCAGCACATGAACAAGGAACAGATGCTTACCCGAATACCGATTGGGTAAAAAATTATATGAACACCTCTACCAGCCAGAAACATAATATTGTACTTAATGGGGGCAATGATTTGATAAGAGCTTATGTCGCTTTGGGATATATGAAACAAGGTAGTATGTTTAGCGACGACCAATATTACCGTCGTTATAATGTACGAACCAATCTTGATTTGAAGCCGACTAAAACAACTACTATTTCTGCTGATTTAGGTCTTGTTTTTGACCGTAAAAGGACTAATTCGGCATCGGCCGAGTCGGCAATGACTAATATTTACCGGGCAAAGGCTACGGAAGCTGATGTGTATAGTAACGGATTACCTGCTTTCCAATCATCTATAGGTGGTAGTATGTATCAGACTATATATGGAGGCGGAGAAAAGCGTAATGAAAATAATTATCAGAATATAAGTTTATCGGTAAATCAAGAGTTACCTTTTTTAGAAGGTTTGTCTGTGAAAGGATTGTTCAATATGAACCGTAAGGATACACATAGTAAAAATTGGGGATATCCTTATGAATATTATGTATATGATGCGGCTAATAATAAGTACAATAAGTCAGAACTTCAGACAGATGAGGAATTGTCTCAATCGTCTAAAATAAAAGCTTATTATACGGTACAGGCATATTTGAATTATGCAAACTCATTTGGTGACCATAATGTTTCGGGACTCTTTGTTTATGAACGTCGCTGGGGTGGAACCAAGCTTGATTATAGTGCTCGTCGTGTAGGCTTTGATGTTTTGATTCCTGAATTAGATATGGGTTCTAAAGATAATCAGTACAATTCAGGTACTTCATCTGCTGAGGCTCAAGACGGTTTCGTATTTCGTGTTAACTATGATTATGCACAGAAATATTTAGTAGAGCTGGCCGGACGTTATGACCGTACTTACCAGTATGCTCCTGGCAGTAGGGCTGCATTTTTCCCGTCTATATCGTTAGGATGGCGTATTTCGGAAGAGTCGTTTATGAGAGATATAAATATTATTGATAACTTGAAATTTAGAGTTTCTTATGGAAAATCGGGTAATCCTGTAGGTAATCCTTTCCAATGGAGTCCGACCTACACGATAGGTGATGGTTATGTATGGGGGACGGGAACTCAGACGACAGCTTCGGGATTGTATGAAAGTGCAGAACCTAATCCGTACTTGACATGGGAAAGTGTATTGAAAGCTAATGCCGGATTTGACTTGTCGATGTGGAACGGATTGTTGGGAGTTGAGTTCGATGTATATCGTGATTATCGGAAAGATAAAATTATTGTTCCGAC
Source organism: Coprobacter secundus (assembly GCA_000803105.1). Lineage (GTDB taxonomy): Bacteria > Bacteroidota > Bacteroidia > Bacteroidales > Coprobacteraceae > Coprobacter > Coprobacter secundus. Next base: position 142,415 of record JTDA01000004.1, on the reverse strand, counting down.
TGATGATTTCCCTACCGAATATGGTATTAAACCATCACAATATAATGCCGGTAAGGAGGAACGTTATGGAGTAGACCTTACAGTTACCAACCATACGAGAATAAATAAAGATTTCTCAATTGATAATTCGTTCGTTTTTGGATTTTCTCGTGATAGGCAAATAGATATTGCTGAATCGATGGGAACTTATAGTATTCCGCGTTTCAGACGTACTGGTAAATCTGCATCGCAGTTGAGAGGATATATTGCTGAAGGGTTATTTGCCAGCCAAGAAGAAATAGATAATTGGGCATATCAGAGTGCGTCGACTCGTCCTGGGGATATTAAATATCGTGATATAAATGGAGATGGAAAAATTGATAATGAAGATGAAACTATTATCGGTCGTACTCGTGTGCCGGAGATTATGTATGGTTATACGCTTGGTATCAAATTTAAAAATTTTGATTTGAACCTGTTTTTACAAGGTACAGGACATTCTGATTTTTATATGGGGCAGGATGCCAGCGGCTCGTCTGACCGAGGAGTACGTTTTCCTTTTAAGAATGACAAGCCTCGTGAAGACCATATAAATTCTTGGACGGTGGATAATCCTAATCCGAATGCCAAATATCCGCGTTTGTCAACGATTGAAGGTATGAATTATACAACGTCTTCATTCTGGGTAGTAAATACGGCATATTTGAAATTGAAATCTTTGGAGTTAGGTTATAATTTCGAGCAACGTTTGTTGCGGAAAATTCATGTAGATAAATTGAGGTTATACCTGAATTTCTATAATCTGTGGACTATCTATTCGGCTATGCCGAGAGATTTTGATGTGGAGAACCAGAATTATAATGCTTATCCACAGCAGTTTATAACTTCATTAGGTGTTAATATAACATTTTAACAGGAAAAGATTATGAAAAAGATGATGATATTGGCCGTAGTCGGGGTAGGTATTTTTTTTAATTCTTGTACCGATTTTATGGATATAGAATCCAGAACGGCAATTACAGATGAGGCTGTTTGGTCAAGTAAATCGGCCACTGGTATGTATGTGAATGAGACGTATAATAAGACGTTGGATGGGCCTTTGTATTGTATGACTAAAGGGATCCGCGATTGGTATTCTTTTGACCATGCGTGGACGGATGATATGGGTATTTCGGGATTTATTTCATTGTCGGAGTTCAGTTTTACGGCAGCTACGATTCCTGAACCTTTCAAAAGTCGTTGGGATGCTCTTTATGAAAATATTCGCAGGACAAATCTTGGGTTGGAGAAAATAGCGGCTTCTGAAGTATTGTCTGAAACTGAAAAAGAGCGTTTCTTGGGTGATATGTATTTCCTTCGTGCTCTGAATTATCTGGAACTTTGGCGTTTTTGGGGTGGAGTACCGTTGGTAAAAAAAGCGTTGAACAAAGAAGTTGATGATATTTATTATGAGAGGAGCAGTTCGGAGGAGACTATGAAATTTATTATAGAGGACTTTGGGGAAGCTGCAAAACGTTTGCCTAAGCGTTCGGAGCTTCCTGCAGAAGAGTATGGCCGGGCGACTAAAGGGGCAGCTGTAGGTTTCCAGGCTGTAACCTATTTGCATGCAGCGGGAGTAATCGATGCCAAATATTATGAGGATGCAGCTAATACGGCAGATATATTGATTAATGGAGAATTAAAGGGAGAGTATAGTTTGTTCCGGGAAAATGACGGAGATCCTAACGAGAAATCTACAACAAAGAAATTGAGTAAAAAGGCCGAGAATTTTGCCAATTTATTTTTGGAAGCGTATGAAGGCAATGAAGAAGTGATTTTTGACGTGCAGTATAAAAATCCGGAGCGTCATCAGCAGGGTTATCAGACTATTGCAGCTCCTGGATATCCGGGAGTGGGCAGTGATTATGGATGGGGAAACTCGAATCCGTCTCAAATGTTGGTAGATGCTTTTGAAATGCAGGATGGTACACCATTTGATTGGAATGATCCGGAAGAGGCTGCCCATCCTTATGAAAATCGGGATGCCCGTTTTTATGCTTCCATATTGTATGATGGAGTTTTGTGGAAGGATTCAACACTTTCACTTAGTACTAATCGGTATGTTTGGGATGAGAATGATAGGAGAAAGTGGAAGAATGTAACAGATAATTTACCGAATGGCTTGTATTGTTCTAAAGTAGAAGCAACTAAAACAGGTTATTTTATCCGTAAGCATCAAAATGAAGCTGTGAGTTGCGGTACAAAAAATAGATATTTAAATAGAGATGGTGAAGGAGGAAATCTCATTGTATTGCGCTATGCTGAAATATTGTTGACTTATGCAGAAGCAAAGAATGAATTCTCTGGGCCGGATCAAACTGTATATGATGCTATCAACCATGTGCGTCGTCGTGCCGGGCAACCGGAAATATCGGGATTGGGACAAGCGGAATTGAGAGAGCGTATTCGCAATGAGCGTCGGGTAGAGTTGGCGTTTGAGAATAAACGTTATTTCGATATTATGCGTTGGCGAATTGGAGACAAAGTTCTTGTAGGTCCTTTTTATAAAATGGAAATTACTTATCAAAGACCGGCAGAGATGGTACCGACGGCTGTTTCTGTAGCGAGTTATAATCCGCGGGCAGTATATTTTACGAGAATTTTCGATTCGCAGAAAAATTATCTCTTACCTATACCGCAACATGCGATAAGTCGTAATCCCAAACTGGCAGGACATCAAAATCCAGGATGGTAATAATTTATAAATGAAAAAAGGAAAGACTTATGAAAAAGTTGATATATATATTATTTGTTGCTTTATTGTCTGTGACGGCCGGATGCTCTAAAATCGATTATGAAATAAACGATGCGTATGAGACGGCAAATATAACAGGGATAACTATTTATGCAACAAGCGAAAACCCTGTAAATATTATCGAGTCTTTTGAGATAGATATGGAAAATGCTGTCGTTGAGGCTTTTGTCCCAGAAGGAACCGATTTGACTCATCTTAGACTGGTATTGACTATATCTACCGGAGCGACCATAACTCCGGCATTAAGTGGTTTCACGGATCTTTCTACTCCAAAGGAATATACCGTAACTTCTCCTAACGGAGTTAAGCAAACAACTTGGAAGGTAATTGTATCTATAACACCTCCTGGCGGTGTAGGGAATGAATAGTTGGGCTATTGCGATTGAATAGTTTAGTTTTTAGGTTAGTTAAGTATTGTTGGGGAAGTGTGATGTCCATCTAAATCTTTTTTACTTGGGATTTGGATGGACATTGAAAGAGAGATAGGGATATTGTATATTTTTCTGAAAGATGCGTAATATTATGTATAGGATATTAAGACTGGGAATGGTAAGCTTATTGTTTACTGGAATGGTAGATGCTCAAGTATTGAAGTATACTGATGCGCGGAATCTGCTTATGGTGGGAAAGGCTGGCTCTTCTAAAGAATATTACCATCGACTCGATACGGCTTTGTTTAAAGACTTACCACCTAAAATAAAATACCTGTCTACGTTTTCTTGCGGATTGGCTATCGGCTTTATGACGAATAGTTCGGTGATTGCTGCTGAGTGGGAAGTAAAACCAGATAAACCATCTCCGAATTTATCTGCTATTGCACATAGTGGATTGGATTTATATATTGAGCGTAATGGAGTATGGGAGTTTGCTGGGGTAGGTAAGCCAGAGCTGAACGGCACTTGTAGCAAAAGCATAATTGTGCAGGAGATGGATGATTCTACGAAAAAATGTCTTCTTTATCTCCCTTTATTTAGCGAAACTAAATCATTGAAAATAGGGGTGGAAGAGGGTTCTGAGATATTGGCGTTACCGTATCCGTTTAAGAAAAAAGTCTTAGTTTATGGGTCAAGTATTGTGCATGGAGCTGAAGCTTCGAGAGCCGGAACCACTTATGTAGCCAAACTATCTCGGCGTACTGGTATCGATTTTATCAATTTGGGTTTTAGTGGAAATGCTCGTATGGAGAATAGCATGGCTGATTGTTTGGCCGATATAAAGGCTGATGCTTATATTTTAGATTGCGTCCCCAATGCTACGGCTCAGCAGATATCTGAACGTACGGCTTATCTGGTTGAAACAATCCGGAACCATCATCCGGAAGCACTGATAATTATTATGCAAAGTATAGTGATGGATATCGGCAATTTCAATTTGAAGATAAAAAGCGATTTACGGATAAAAGATGAAACTATACGGAATGAAGTAGAAAAACTTTGCAAAAGAGGTGTGAAAAAACTCTATTTCATTGAAGGGAAAGATCTGATAGGAAAAGACCATGAAGGAACAGGTGATGGTATACATCCGAATGATTTAGGATTTGAACGTATGGCTACTTATTTGGAACCAAAACTAATGGAAATATTAAATAATAATGAATGATTGCAAATAAAATTTGTAATCAAAAGAAAATAACCTATTATCCTGTAAACAAGGGATAAAGAAGCGGAAAATACGAAATAGAATTGTAAAAAATATAAAAGAACCGATTTATGATGAGACAAAATTTATTGACACTGCTTGCTTGCTTTTTTGTATTTCAGTCATTTGCTTATTCAGTTGATGTGACCACATTAGGTGCTGTAGGTGACGGAATAACCGATAATACAGATATTATACAAAAAGCTATAGATGATTGTTCTGCTCGCCAAGGTGGGACTGTGGAAATTCCCGCTGGCAAATTTCTGATACGAACACTCTTTCTGAAGTCAGATGTGAATTTGCATTTGCAATTTGGTGCAGAATTGTTGGGAAGTACAGATTTGGGGTCTTATCATAAAGTATTCCCTAATCTCAAAGGAAAAGAAACTCCTGCATTGATCTTTGCTCGGAATGCCCGGAATATCGCAGTGACAGGTTTGGGTACAATTAATGGACAAGGGTTTCATCCTAACTTTCAACATGGAAATGATTCTAAAGGTGGTCCGAGACGGCCTAAAATAATTTATTTTATGAGTTGCAATAACGTACGTGTGCAAGATGTAACATTGCGTAATTCGGCGTATTGGACGCAAGATTATGAAAAATGCGATGGGGTTATTGTGAGAGGAGTGAAAGTATATTGTCATTCTAACTGGAATAATGACGGTATTGATATCGATAGTCGTAATGTCGTAGTATCGGATTGTCTTATTGATTGTGATGATGATGCGCTTTGTCTCAAAAGTGATACCGATACACCTTGTGAAAATGTTACGGTAACCAATTGTGTGCTGAAATCAAATTGTAATGCTATAAAATTCGGGACATCGTCATATAGTGGATTTAAGAATGTGACAATAACTAATTGTGTGATTGATAGAGCTTCTGAAGACCATATTCGTCAGTGGTATAAAAATAATTCATGGCTTGGGACAAAGGACAAAACCGTCATATCCGGGATCGCTTTGGAATCGGTGGATGGTGGACTTCTTGAGAATGTTGTTATTTCGGATATTGCGATGCGTGCCGTACAGACACCTATATTTATTCGATTAGGTGATCGTAAGAGGACTTTTTCGAAACAGATGAGCCGTATCAATGATGTAATGATAAGCCGGGTGGTTGCTCGTACTGAAAGTAAAGTTGCATGTTCGATAACCGGGGTTCCTGGTGGCTATGTCCGGAATGTGAACATAAGTGATGTAATGTTGATTACAGAGGCAGAGGTAGGTAAAGACGAGATAAAAACGGAAGTTCCAGAAGTAATAGCTAAGTATCCTGAAAATAGCATGTTTGGCTCTATCTTGCCGGCATCGGGTTTTTACATACGTCATGCCGATGGTATTACCTTGTCCAATATAAAGATGATTACTAAGAATAAAGATGAGAGGCCGATGTTCTATCTTGATGATGTCAAGAATTTTGTACAGACAGGATGTACGTTTAATGGTGCTAAACCTACGTTGAAAAAGAAATGAGAAAGTTAAGTCTGTTATTCTTTTTTGTTTGTATTTCATGGGTTTGTGTGGCGCAACCTATGAGGCAAATGATACAAGTCTCGGTCGTTCCGGACAGTGAGACTTGGCTATATCCGTTAGGTAAGGATGCCTGTTTCACAATAACGGTGACTAAAGATGGAATTTTGCAGAAAGGGGTAGAGGTACGGTATGAGCTATCTTGGGATATGATGGAGCCTTTTAAGGAAGAAACTACAGTTTTGAAAAATGGCAAAATTACGGTAAACGCCGGTTCTTTACGTACTCCTGGCTTTTTACGTTGTCGTGCGTTTGTGAAGGTAGGGGAAAAAATATATGAGGGGAGGGCTACAGCAGGGTATGAGCCTCATAGTTTGAAACCTACTACAAAGATGCCGGCTGATTTCCGGGATTTTTGGGAGAAAGCTAAACGAGAGAATGCAGATATCCCAATGGATGCCCGGTTACGTTTATTGCCGGAAAGATGTACATCGAAGGTGGATGTATATGAACTGAGTGTCCAGAATTTTCAGTATGGGAGCCGCATGTTCGGAATACTTTGTATCCCGAAAGGAGATAAAAAATATCCTGCATTGTTACGTGTGCCCGGAGCTGGAGTACGTCCTTATGAGGGACATATAGCCGAAGCTGAAAGAGGATATATAACGTTAGATATGGGGATACACGGAGTCCCGGTAACAATGCCGGCCTCGGTATATCAAAATTTGCGTTATGGCCCGTTGGACAACTATTGGAATTTTAATTGGGATAATCTTGAGACGGTTTATTATAAACGGGTATATATGGGGTGTCTCCGTATGGTCGATTACATATGTAGTATGTCAAAATTCAACGGAGATTTGATCGTTTACGGCGGTAGCCAAGGCGGGCTATTATCGTTGGTAACTGCTGCATTGGATGATAGAGTAATGGGATGTGTAGTGTTCTATCCTGCATTGGCTGATGTAAATGGTTATTTGCATGGTCGTGCGGGGGGATGGCCACATTATTTTAAAGAGAAAATTTTAAAGAGAAAGATTATGCGGATGTTACTATCCGGAAAAAAGAAGAGGTTATTGCCTACTATGATGCTGTCAACTTTGCGAGGGTATTAGATAAACCGATTTTTATCTCTTTTGGGTATAATGATATGGTATGTCCACCTACAACATCATACGCTGTATATAACAGTATTCTATCACCGAAGACGTTTATTCCGGCACCGGAGACCGAACATTATAATTATCCAGAATTGTGGCGAGAAGCTTGGGTGTGGGGAGAGAAACTTCTGATGGAGAATAAGAAATAAATGTTTAATTTTTATATACTTAAGTATCATGAGAACGATGAGAATATTTAATGGTTTTAAATATTGGATGGTATCCTGTATTTTTTGTTCGGGAATCTCATTCAATACGTGGGCTGCCGGTTTTGCTTCCGGTACAGGAACGGTAGAAGACCCGTATGTGGTAAGTACAGCCGACGAGCTGAATAGTGTAAGGGATAATTTGAGTGCCCACTATAAATTAGGTGCCGATATTGATTTGGCAAATTGGATAACAATTAATACTCCTGCGACAGGATGGGCTCCTATAGGAACAGATACATCACCATTTGTCGGAACTTTTGACGGAAATGGCCATGTGATAGAAAATATATGGATAGATGCTGATGCAGCTAATGTCGGGTTATTTGGAGTTATCGGTGGAGATGTTACCATACAGAAATTAGGAGTGATTGTTGCTGATGGGAAAAAAATGACAGGGAGTAGTAATGTAGGTATTCTAGTTGGGTTATCTACAGGTGTTGGAGGAACTAAGCAGACTTTGATACAGGAGGTCTATGTTTCAGGAAATGTAGAGTCGAAAGGTACACTTGTCGGTGGTATTGTAGGACGGAACAATAACCAACATATAACTATTACCAACTCTTACGCAAAAGGAAATGTATATGCTACAGCCGACGGTGTCGGTGGAATTATCGGTAGTTCGTATGGTGGATGTACGGTTCTTATAGAAAAGTGTTATGCATTGAATAATATAACAGTTGATGGTGGAGGTTCTACAGGAGGCATAATGGGTACAGTCAGTGCATCCGATGGTGCAGTTGCACAGATGGAGGCAACTATATCGAACTGTGTAGCTATTAATAAAAGATTGTCGGTTAAGGATGAAACGCCTAATCGTATATTTACTTGGGCAAAACAAGAGAAAATAACGTTGACTAATAATTTTGCATTTTCCGGTTGTACCATTAATGACGCTCCATTTTCAAGTAGCGACGCCAATGGTAAGAACGGACAGGATAAGAGTGCTGAAGAGTTGGCTACTCAGTCGACTTACACTAATTGGGATTTTGAAACTGTCTGGACCATGGGAAATGAATCGTTTCAGCTTCCGGTATTGAAGAATGTTTCTTTAACTAAACAGCCGGTGGATGAATATAATTTGGGAATAGAATCTGATAATCCGTTTGTAGATCTTGTACCTAAAGGTGGGGAGCTAAATGTAGTGGAGTCTTGTGGTGTTTCTAATAATGGACGAGATGATGTTACTGATTTGATACAACAAGCTATCGATGCTTGCTCAATGAAACAGGCAACGGTTGTGATTCCCAGTGGCCGTTATGCTATTCGGCCCATATTCCTGCGTTCCAATATGACGCTGAAACTTGAGGAGGGTGCCCAGTTAATCGGTAGTCGTAATATCGAAGATTATCGTGCTGTATTTCCTAATGCCGGAGCTATTGAAACCAGTGCATTAGTTTTTGGAAAGGGAATAGAAAATGTGAAGATAATAGGTAAGGGTATCATCAACGGTCGTGGAGATGCTCCGGATTTTGATTTTGGCAATGGAAAGGGTGATAGGCCTAAAGTTCTTCATCTTGTGGAATGTAAAAACGTTGTAGTTGAGGATGTTACTTTGCAGAATTCGGCGTTTTGGACAGCCCATTTCTTAATGTGTGACGGAGTGAAAATAAAAGGCGTGAAGGTATATAGCCACACTAATTGGAATAATGATGGGATAGATATTGATTCTAAGAATGTAGAAATAGAGAATTGTGATATAGATTGTGATGATGACGGTATTTGTATGAAGAGTGACCGGGGAATTATGGTGGAGAATGTAACAGTGAAGAATTGTACTATTCGTACCAATTGTAATGCCATTAAATTGGGAACAGCCGGTAAGACTGGATTTAGGAATATTACTTATACCGATTGTGTTGTAGAAAGAGCCAGTGAAGATAACTTCCGTAAACATTATGAGAACAGTAAATTGTCATTCTGTGGTATAACTCTTCAGGGACCATCTGTCATATCAGGTATAGCATTGGAATCAGTAAATGGAGGTATATTGGATGATGTGAATATTTCCAATATACAAATGAAAGATGTACATACGGCTATTTTCCTGCGTTTAGGAAAACGTGAAGGTTCTGCACAGATGAGCCAGTTGAAGAATGTTACTATATCTAATGTTACAGCAACATGTGTTAGTAAAGTGGCCAGTGCTATTGTCGGAGTGCCGGGAGGAATTATCGATAATGTGCAAATTAAGGATGTTGAGATTACGTTGCCGGGTGGTGGTACAGTGAATGATGCTAATGCCAATGTGCCAGAACTTGTCGATGCTTATCCCGAATCTAATATGTTTGGTACCCCATTTCCTGCATATGGGTTTTATGTGCGCCATGCTAATGACGTAAAATTTGATAATGTCAGGTTCAATTTGACAAATGCTGATGCTCGTCCTGATTATGTATTTGTTGATGTAACCAATCATGAAGTAACAGATATTGCTCAGGTTCTTGAAGATAAAGATATTGTTATCACTACTGACGGCGGTCGTTTGAATATATCTTCCTATATCGAAGGAAATATCGAAGTGGATGTATTCGATATTTCGGGTAAGGTGGTTTATACTACTCAGCAGGTAGCTACAGGAGATGTTACGATAGAAGTTCCTGAACGTGGAGTATATTTGGTTTCGGTCCGTACCGCAAAAGGAAGTGTTATGCGTAAAGTGATGTGTATGTAAAGGATTAAAGTCGAGAGTGGAAAAGAGTGGGAAGTAAAGGGTGATACCTTGCTTTTCACTCTTTTTTGTTACGATTATCATTAGAGTTTGAACGGAGTCGTTATTTGATAATCATATTGAAAAAATGCAAGTATACAGATATCAGTTATTTTGGTTAACTTATTGGTAATTTGGAGGTAGATATAACAATTATATTGAAATTAACATAAAAAATACCTAAAAATTGCGATTGTTTCTATATGGAGTTGTGTGTAGTTTCGCACGTCACAAAATATAGAGAGAAAATGGGACGAGAAAGAATTATAGTTACTCTTTTCATATATATAATTTCCACTCTATCCGCGTATACACAAACTTCTTTAGATAAAGTTATTCTTAGCGGGAGTATAAGGGATGCACAGACGAAAGAAATATTGCCCTATGCTACTGTACAGATAAAAGGAATAAAAAATTACGCAACTGTTGCCGATGACGAAGGGAATTTCAAAATAACAGGAATACAACCCGGAGAATATGATATCTATTTTTCGTACATTGGTTATAAAAAACAGAAAAAACATCTTGAACTTAAAAAGAATCTTTATCTCACAGTCAATATATATTCCAGTAATCAGTTGCATGAGGTGGTTGTAACTGCTACTGAAGCAAGAGGACCTGTTACTGCTTCTATTATTGATCGTTCGGCTATGTCTCATTTACAACCGACCAGTTTTACTGATTTGTTGGAACTTTTGCCCGGAGGAATTTCTAAAGATCCGAATATGGGTGCAGCTAATACTATTAATTTACGGGAAACAGGGACAACCGATGCGAATGGGAATGCAACCAATAATCCCGATTATGCCATTACTTCTCTTGGAACACTGTTTGTAGTTGACGGGGCTCCGATTAATACGGATGCTAATTTGCAATATTCTCCATTGTCAAATACTTATTCTTCAGGAGATAACAACAATGCGGAAAATAAGCGAAATATAACCAATCGAGGTGTAGATATGCGGGCTATCTCGACGGATGATATAGAAAGTGTGGAGATTATCAGGGGTATTCCTTCTGTGGAGTATGGAAATTTGACCAGTGGGGTTGTCAATATTAAGAAGATAAGAAAGGCAACTCCTTTGGCCGCCCGTTTCAAGGCTGATGGATATAGTAAACTTGTTGCTGTAGGAAAAGGTTTTATTGTCCCAGGCAACCAGGATTTGATTGTCAATTTGGATGGTGGTTATCTTAATTCAAAGGTCGATCCGACCAATAAACTTGAGAATTATCAGCGTATCAATGCTTCAATTCGTCTTACTTGGAATTGGAAAAAAGAACGATGGGTGATGAGATGGGCCTCTGCATTTGATTATACGGGTTCATTTGATAATAGTAAACAGGACCCGGAACTTAATTTTGGTCGTATTGATGAGTATAAGTCCGTCTATAATCGTTCGGCTTTTACGAATAATTTAGAGTGGAAATTCCCGAAATTAAGTTTTTTGAAGCTGGTTGAGCTAAATTCTGCAGTTAGTATGCAAGTAGACCGATTGACACAAACCCGTTTGGTATCACCTCAACGTTATGGTTTGGCCCCTACGAGTACTGATGCCGGAGAACATGATGCCCAGATTTTGTTTTCTGAATATATGGCCGACTATTTGAGTGAAGGGAAGCCGTTCAATACATACGTCAAGTTGAAGAGTGAATTCAATGTGAATCCGGCCGGTGTGCGTAATAACATTAAAGTCGGTGGACAATGGGATTATACAAAAAATTATGGACGTGGCCAAGTATATGATTTAGGGCATCCTCTGTCTGCTGTGGGGGATTGGGATTCTCGTCCTCGGGCTTATAAGGACATTCCGGCAATACAAAATCTGTCTTTTTTCCTTGAAGATATGATTACCAAAAATTTTTGGAAAAATAAATTGGAACTTCTTGCTGGAGTCCGTACTAACTCTTTATTGGGTTTAGATGAAGCTTATTTGCTCAAAGGAAAGGTTTATTTGGACCCTCGTTTTAATGCTCAGTGGACATTTCCGGGGATAAAAATAGGAAAACATGATTTGGTTTTTGCTTTGGCAGGAGGCATAGGATGGACAACAAAGATGTCTACACTGAATTATTTATATCCAGATAAACGTTATAATGATATTACTCAATTAGCATATTATGATGATAAAAAACCGGTAGAGAACAGTCGGTTTACCGTCTTATCTTATATTCAAGACCAGACTAATTACAATCTGAAACCGGCCCGGAATAAAAAATGGGAGGTTCGGACAGATATCAGTTATAATGGCAATCGCTTGTCCGTCAGTTATTTTAGAGAAATTACATCATCCGGTTTCCGCTATTCTAATGTATATGCTCCGTATAGTTATAAAGATTACGATGAAAGTTCGATAATAAGCAGTGAGTTGCAAGGACCACCGATATTGGAGAACATTCCTTATTCTGAAAAAAGCAAATTGGATTATTACCGTCGTGCGGAAAATGGCAGTCGATTGGAAAAGGAAGGTGTTGAATTTCAGTTTACATCGCAACGAATAAAACCATTACGCACAGCAGTGAATATAACTGGAGCGTGGTTTAAGTCAGTATATACAAATAGTTTGCCAATGTATTATGCCGTTAGCGATGTCGTAGATAATGTTATTGTACAGGATAATTATATCGGTTTATATAATTGGAATGACGGGCAGATAAATCACCGGTTCAATACTAATTTTATGTTGGATACACAGGTCCCTGAATGGGGATTGATTTTTACATCATCAGTTCAGTGTGTATGGTATACCCAACGTCAGTTACAAAGAAAAAACGGAATCCCGGTTTCTTATATCGATGTTTCTGATGGAGAGTTGCATCCGTATACGGAAGAGTCCAAATCAGATGCTATTTTACAGCATTTGATACTGAATTATAATGAAGACAATTTTAGGCCGATGAAAATACCGATGGCTTTGTATGTCAATTTTAAGGCGACAAAAAGGATTGGCAAGCATTTGAGTTTAGCTTTTTTTGCTAATAAGCTGTTGGATTATACCCCCGATTACCAATCGAATGGTTTTACTATTCGGCGAAATGTAGACCCGTATTTTGGAATGGAATTGAATTTTACTTTATGAAATAATAAAAATACAATAAATATGAAATTGAAATTTATATTGTTTATCACTCTTTTCTCTGTTGCCTTTGTTTCGTGCCAGGACGAGATGGATGTGCCACGTGCTACGACGGGAGTTACTATTGTGTATCCAGATAATGTTCAGGCTTTGACAATACTGGAAGAGACTCTTGTGTTTACAAATGTCTCGACAGGCGAAAATGTTACAGTTCCCGTAAATGAAAATTTCGATTTACCCAGAGGATTGTATAATTGCTCGTATAAGGCAGATGTTACTTACCAAACAACGTCAGAAGGTGCAACCAGCAATCCCGACGAAGGAGAAGCCGGAGACGACCATACTCAGGAGTCTGAGACTGTCACAATGCAGGGAAAATTGTCGGGAAAACTTGAGTCTGTAGAGATAAATAGCAATGAGAAATTAAATTTGTCTATAGAAACATTTTTGTTTAGTGATAAAGATGATTTTATCATAGAGGAGATATTTTTTACCGGAACGTTACGTTCGTCAGGTTCTCAATATTATGGAGATTCTTATGTCAAAATATATAATAATACGGACCATGTCCTTTATGCCGATGGATTAGCTCTTTGTGAGTCGAAATTCAAATCTACACAGTATTTCGATTATACCCCTGATATTCGGAAAGATACATTTACCGTATGGGCTATATATGTAATACCAGGGAGTGGAAAAGAACATCCGGTACAGCCGGGCGAAAGTCTCATTTTATGCGATACAGGTATAGACCACCGTAATGCTAACCCTAATTCATTTGACTTGAGTGCTGCTGATTTTGAATGGTATGATGAGTCGACAAAGCCATCCCATATGGATATTGATAGTCCTACGGTTCCTAACTTGGATAAATGGTATTGTTATACATTGAGTTTTTGGGTACTTCATAATCGAGGTTTCTGTTCGTATGCACTTGCTCGTATTCCTATCGACAAGGAGACTTATCTACGGGATTATTATTATACATACAGTTATACAATGTATCTGCCGGCCGGAACGTTTCCGATGCAGCAATCGGCTTATAAAATTCCGAATTCATGGATTGTAGACGGGGTTAATTGTAGTGTGGAGGCTGCGCGGGTTTGGGACATTTTGCCGCCGAATGTTGATGCTGGGTGGACCCATTGCGGAAAGATAGACCATGATAAGGAGCGTTACTTCAAGAGTGTACGTCGCAAAGTTGCAGGGTTTGAAAATGGACGTTGTATTCTTCAGGATACGAATAATTCCAGTGATGATTTCAATACAGAATGTGTTCCTTCTATTATAGAGCAGCAGGGTACGGCAAAAGATGCCCAGGGGACCAAAGCATCTACTGTAACATGGGATGGGGTTATGCCGAAAACTGAAAGTAATAAGTGAAAATGATGAGGAAAGAGCTAAATATAGTATTTCTTGTGATATTCGTTCCTGCATTTTTGTCTTCTGTATGGGCTGAAAAAAAAGATACAAAAAAAGAAGGTACTCCGGTGCTGCAACGAATAACCGAAAATTCCTCAGTATATACGAGTTTTTTTTCTTTGCCCTATAATAATCCTGTGATGAAATACAGAATGTATGATTATACTTTAAATGAGGTCTCAGTGGGAGGCGATTATAGGAATGAAAGTCTGCCTATTGTCGTGCAAATGGGGGATGGTTTTCGCTATGGTTTTGTAGATGTAAACTCTTTTATCAATAAGAGAAAAAGTAGCATGTGGGGGAAAGCGAGTTACCGGAATGGCATACAGAAGAATGTGAAATGGAATGAAACTTCAGATTATCTTTTACTTTATCCATATGTTATGGGTGATACATTGGGTGGAGATTTTAAGTCTGAACGATATTATTTTGGGGGAGGATATACTGCAGAAAGCGGTCGTTTTATTTGGGGGGTAGATGCTTCGTACAGTGCTACTCTTGGATATCGACAGGTCGATCCCCGTCCACGTAATGTAACAGGAGAGCTTGATTTTACTCTTGGTGCAGCTTTGACCGAAGTTGGTTATTACCGGGTCGGGCTTTCTGTAAATGCCTTTAAGTATAAACAGAAAAATGATATAAAGTTTTACAACGAACAGGGAAATGTGACTCTTTATCATTTTACCGGGATGGGCATGGATTATTATCGTTTTAGAGGGGAAAAGAAGGAAACGTATTATAAAGGGCATAGATTTGGAGGAAGTCTGAATTTGCTTCCTGAAACTAAAAGTGGATTTACAGTAAATGTATCATTTGATAATTTCCGTTTTGAAAAAATTATATCTTCTTTGAACGAATTGCCAATGGCCAAAGTTGATGAGTATACGTGGAAGGCTGAGGTGGGCTATAAACAGAAAAATGATAATCGGTTTTGGGGTATGAAAACCAATGTCTCAAATAATCACCGGAAAGGTACGGAAAATCTTTTTGGGGATCCGGCTAATGATATTTATCCCTTGATAGCCTCGGCTCAACAATATAGTAGCAAACAGGCGGAATATACTCTTTCCGGATTTTACGAAAGTGGTGCGTCTGCAAATTTCGGTTGGGCAGTTTGTCCTAATGTGGGATTCCATCAAGTATCAGTTCGTTATATTTACCCAATGAGGACACTGGATAATGACAGGCTCAACTCTTCTGCCATGGTGCGAATATGGAAACAGATAAGACGAGCTTTGTTGAGAGTTGATGGTCAGGTCCGCTATTCGGCATCGCTAAATTCTCAATTGCAGTTATCTGATATTGTAGATAAAAAGACATTGACGCCGTTATACTGTAATTATAGATTCTTGTCTACTGACTATATTTTTCTTCAATTGGCTTTGAGAAGTGATATTGCAATTAATAGACGTTGCGCCCTTTATGTTACGGCATATTGGCAACGTGGTTGGTATACTGATAAGGTATATACAGATGGAATATCAGCCGTAATCGGTGTTGCTTTTTAGTATATAGAAAATACCATATTTATTTAATTTTATGTAATAATTACCAATTATTAGGTATTTCCTTTGAATTCGTTTTGCACTTATTTTGCCCTTAGTATATATTATACATAAAAACTAATTTTTATAAAGGGGAAATAAATTATGAGGAAAATTTTACTGTCTGTTAGTTCTTTGTTGTTTACTGTTGCTGTGGCGGCTCAAACTGAGATAAACAAGGACACGCTATCTGGGAATTGGGCTGTCTTATCGGGAGGCCCTGGAATGGATATGGTAGGGCAAATATCCACAAATGATGAGAATGAGATATTTTTTACTCAAGATTTTTATAGCTCTGAAACGAATTTATGGACAGCTTATAATGGAGAAAAATTTAATGGTTATCCTTCTAAATCGTCTATACAAGTAAATGGTAATGCTTGTTTCATAATGCATAAGATTAATAGTGCAGGAGAAAGATTGCTTACGGTATATTCTGATTATGGATATTTTGATCGTTCGTCTTCATCCATGGTAGCTACTTCTGACGGAGGTGTTCTTTTGGCTTTAAAGATGAGATTGGCAGATAAGGGTCCCGACGCTGATGGAAAAAAAATAATGCTGAATCTACATACATCTGCTGATGATAGTTATGTATACACTATTGAAGAAAAAGATTTGCCGGTAGATAGCGAACATGGCTGGATTTATAAAGGTTATGTCCTTAAATTGGATAAAGATGGCAAGGTTGAATGGTGTAAAAATGTTTGGGCGGATTATGAGCCAGTAAAGGTGAATAATGTAAGTAAAACATGTTCTAATATGTTTGACTTTAATGGAGCAGTAGAGGGGCCGGACGGAAATTTCTATATTGCTGGTAAATTTGCCCGTCCTTTAAATATTGAGGGAACCGACAAAGTGTTTGAGCCGGATAATGTTCCAGAAAATTGGAATTATGATTATGTACAGAATCCTGTAGGAGACTTGTTTCTTCTCAAACTTGACGTTGAGGGTAATTATAAATGGACAATGACCCACAAAGACGGGAGTTTTGTCAACCTTGAGAATCCGGTGAATATGGCTGTTGATGATGAGGCGGTTTACTTGATGGGATATATGAACGGTAGTTTAACGGAAGAACAAACTACGACGTTTGGAGATAAGGCAGTTCAGGTTCCCAACGATCGTTCTCATTTGTTTTATATAAAGGTAAATTGCGAGACGAATAATAATGCTACCGACGAGACGGTTGCTGTTGAATATGCCAAATTATTGAATGGAACGAAAGATGCAGCAGGAAGACAGAGAATCAAACCGATGTTTGTAGAAGTGGCCGAAGGAAAGATTATATTAGGAGGTTCATTTACAGGTAGTATCAACAATGGAGACACAGAAATACTCAAAAATTCTGTAACTACAAATACATTACATGGATATGTAATAACAGCTTCTGCCCAGACTGGAAATTTTGAGGCTGCAAAAGAAAACTATTATAAATTGGGTATTAGCGAAACAGAGAGTGCTCACCTTGTAGGTGACAGCATCTATGTTTCGGGCTATACTCTGTCGTCTGGGGGATGGCTGGTTTCGATGCATAAAGAGACTCTTGCAGAAGGCACATATTATCAATTATTTACCGGAGGTGGTGCCAGTACTGGACAGGGAGGGGCACTTGTTGAAGGAAATAAATATGTAATGTTCGGTCGTGGAAGGACAACACCATTTGTAGTAAAGGGCTTGGAGCCGTTGAGTAGTACCGAAAATAGTTGGGATGTTCTTGTGTGTGGATTCACATTGCCAAATGTTGAGATACCAACAGGGGTCAATTCAGCAGTATCCGATGCTGATACATTTGTGGCATATGCTTCACAAGGAAAAATTGTTGTTAAAGCGGCAGAATCGTGTCTGGTCAATATTTATAATGCTGCCGGACGATTGATGAAGAGCTTCCGTGCAGAATGTGGAAATATAACAATCGATATGCCACGAGGATTTTATATTGTAAATGGTAAAAAAGTTGTTGTTTACTGATAACAGCAAATTATTTTTAAATATAAGTAATCTCTTTTTCAAACAGAAGGTAGGTTGTGTCATTAGGGCATGGCCTATCCTTTTTATATGGAGAGATAGACGCAGTCTTTTATACCTATTCATAGGTATAGGCGTATGGTTATTATCATAATATCTGGGTATTTCTATACTGCTAAAAGGTGCATACGTTTGTAGTCAAATACAAGAGTGGGATAGATAATAAATGTAGTTATGCAGTTAAGTAAGTAAAAAACAATTTTATAACACTTTTTCTTCCATAATAATAAGGAAAAACAGGGATAGTTTTTGGGTATTCGGGTACTTAAAAGCTTTTCCACTGTTTTTTTATCAGAAGAAGGAGAATAGAAGACAAAGGAATAATAATTTAAAAATATAAAAGAAATGAATGGTTTTAAATTTTTTGGCGTTACGGCATTATTATCTGTCGCATTATTAAGTACCGTATCTTGTGGAAATAAATCTCAAAAAGATGAGAATAAAGGTGTTACCGAAGATGAGCAGACTGTTGCAGTCTTGGATGTAGACTCTTTGCTTTCTAATGCAGAGGCTTTGACTGAACAAACCGTAGATGTAGAGGCTGTATGTACTCATATTTGTCAACATGGAGGAGGAAAGATATTTTTAATGGGAAGTGATGACACCCGTACCATTCGTTGTGAGGCCGGAGAAGAAGTCGGGAAGTTTAGTCAGGATTGTGTGAACAGTATAGTACGGGTAACCGGAGTATTGAAAGAACAACGTATCGACGAGGCTTATTTACAACAATGGGAAGCCCAGTTGGAAAACAATGCTGATGAAAAGCATGGTAATTCTTCTGCCGGTTGTAGCAGTGAACAAAAAGCCAGACAAGAGGAGGCTGCAAATTCTACGGAAGAACGAATAGCCAATTTTAGAAAGCGTATTGCTCAGCGTAATGAAAAGGAAGGAAAGAATTATCTTTCTTTTTATTATATCGATGCAACGGATTATAAAATTGTAAACGAATAAATTGTATAGATGGGCAATTGGGCAAATACTGTGCGTCGGTGGAGTCGGAATATACATAGGGATATATCGTTTCTCTTTTCAGGTGTACTTGTTGTGTATGCTATCTCTGGGATTGCGCTGAATCATAAGGACAGTTTCAACTCAAACTTTGATATAAAAAAGAGTGTATATATTGTGGGGCAAGCTTTACCGGAGCAACAAGACATAAAGAAAAAAGATGTTTTGTTGTTGTTGGAAGAAATAGGGGAGGAAAATCAGTATACTAAGCATTATTTCCCGGAAAAAGGGTCTTTGAAGGTTTTTTTGAAAGGAGGTTCGAACTTGGTAGTAGATATAGCTTCCGGCCACGCTGTATATGAAAAGGTAACTCGTCGGCCTTTTTTCAGTGCCATAAGCCGGTTGCACTATAATCCGGGTAAGTGGTGGACAACTTTTTCTGATATTTTTGCTATCTCTCTATTGGTTATTGTCCTGACCGGTTTTCTGATGATAAAAGGTCGTAGAGGGTTGTGGGGAATCGGGGGGATAGAGTTGTTAATAGGTATAGCCATACCATTATTTTTTCTTTTCTTTTGGTAAAAGATAATTAAACATCATATACATGTATATGGAATCTGTCATAGAATGTAAAAACCTGACTCACTATTACGGTAAGAGGCTGATATATGAAAATCTTAGCTTTAGTGTACCTCAAGGGCGTATCCTTGGGTTGCTTGGTAAGAACGGGACAGGAAAGACGACCACAATTAACATATTAAGCGGTTATCTGAGACCTCGGTCGGGAGAATGCCTTGTTTTTGGTGAAAATGTACAGACGATGAATCCGGCACGTCGTAGGGATATAGGCTTGTTGATTGAGGGTCATGTACAATATACATTTATGAATATTTCTCAAATAGAGAAGTTCTATTCGCAATTTTATCCGAAGTGGAATAAGGATGCTTATTACGAATTGATGGAAAAACTGAAGGTAGCTCCGGGACAGCGTATTTCTCGGATGTCTTGCGGACAACGTTCTCAAGTTGCGCTCGGCCTTATTTTAGCCCAAAATCCGGAATTGCTTGTTCTTGATGATTTTTCTCTTGGATTAGACCCAGGATACAGGAGATTGTTTATCGAATATCTTCATGAGTATGCTAAAGCAGAAAATAAAACTGTATTTTTGACTTCGCATATCATTCAGGATATGGAGCGTCTTATTGATGACTGCATTATTCTGGATTATGGGAAGATACTTATACAGCAGCCTGTGAGTACATTGCTGGATAATTTAAGGCGTTTTACATTTACAGTCCCTGAAGGATATTCGTGGCAAATAGCAGATGATAAGTTTTATCATCCTTCACTTATTCGTAATCATATAGAGACTTATGCTTTTCTGAAACAGGAAGATGTAGAGCAGGAACTAAGGGAAATGCAGGTACCTTATACGGAGTTGAAATGTGAAAATGTCAATTTAGAGGATGCGTTTATCGGGCTTACCGGAAAGTATTAACCGTAATTAGTAAGGAGAATCAAAATGCTGAAACCAATACTTTATAAAGAGTGGATAAAGACCCGTTGGTATTTTTTGTTGGCGATACTTGTTTCCATCGGATTTACAGGTTATAGCCTATTGAGAGTAAATAGGGTAATAGGTCTCAAAGGAATGGAACATTTGTGGCAGGTAATGTTGGAAAGAGATGTGATATTTATCGATTTGCAAATGTATATTCCCTTGATTATCGGTATTCTGCTGGCAATTGTACAATTTGTGCCTGAAATACAACAGAGCCGTTTGAAGCTGACATTGCATCTTCCTTATCCTCATTATCGTATTATTGCTGTAATGCTGCTGTATGGTATATTGGTCCTGTTAGTATGTTTTGTATTTAATTTTATCTTTATGTCGGTGTATTTTATCGGAATATTGGCGGGAGAATTGGTGAAACATATTTTGATGACAGCTCTTACGTGGTATATTGCAGGATTTACCGGCTATTTGTTGACAGCTTGGATTTGTTTGGAGCCGACTTGGAAACGTCGGATATTGAATATTGTTATTGCAGTCTGCGTGTTGCGTGTATTTTTTCTTTCGGCAGTACCTGAAGCTTATAATAGTTTTTTACCTGTACTTATCGGTTATACATCGCTTACTGTATTATTATCTATGTTGTCGGTATATCGTTTTAAAACCGGACAACAGGATTAACCTTCTGAAGTAATTGAATTAAAAAAAGAGACATCATGATACGATACAGTAGATTATTGCTTTATTTTACGATAGTTGTATTGTTGCTATGGATATTGCCTTGGATGTATAATTTTCTGACAGCTCGGGCTAATAAGACACCTTTTACTTTATATAGTAGCGTTATCGATGATTATGCAGTACTTCAACCTTCGGATAAAGGTGTTGTACGAAAGGATTTGGGAGGAAATGTATATTCTGAAAGCGAGTTTGACAGTATCTTACCGATGTTTTATTATCGGCAATTGATTGCTGATGGTCGTTTGCCGGAGAGAATGAAAGGTGTCGAACTGAATCCAAAGGTTATTCAGACCGAAAATTTTATTTTTCGTCATTCTCCAGATGAAAGTAACAGGCCTGTTATTGGTCTCTATCCTTTATTGGAATCCAGTTCTGGAAGGGTAGATTTGGTCATGCCAGAAGATGTGTTTCATATAGATAATGACTGTATTGAGTTTATCGATATCAAAAGTAATTGTGTCGATGAGAAAAAAAGCCAACTTTTTACAAAGGCTTTACAAAAGAAAGGTTTTATTTTCCCAGCTCGTATTATCGCCGGAAATCCGACTACACGTAAAGATTATGATGAAGGATACCTATTGACAGATAAAGAGAATAACCTGTTTCATATGAAGCAGGTGGTAGGCCGTTCTTTTGTTCGGAAAATAGATATTCCGGAAGGAATTGTTATCAATCATATTTTTTTGACCGAGTTTAAGAACCGCAAAATTCTGGCTTTTCTTACGGACAAACAGAATCGATTGTATGTCCTTCTTACTAAAAGTTATCGTTTGATATCATTACCGGTGACACAATTCGACCCTACTCGGCAAAGTATATCTGTTATAGGGAATCTTTTTGATTGGACGATAAATATATCGGATGATAATGGTGATGAGTATTACGCTATTGATGCACGGGATTATGGTCTCTTGAAAAGGATGGAGAGGCCGAATAATACTGTTTCGTTATCGGAGAAAATAGGAGGGTATATATTCCCTGTACGATTAACATTTACCTCACTAAAAGATAAGTGGGTAAAAGCACGATTTGCTTCCGGTGGTTTCAATTAAAACTCAGAGTAGTTGATATTATAAAGAGGAAGGGGAAGGGGTGTGTAATCTTGTATTCCCCTAACAATCTTTATTACCGTTCGTAAAAGGTTACACACAGACAACGATTTACGCTTACACCGAGTTATTTTTCGGTTTTTATTACACACCCCGATTTTTTTGTTTCCTCAATGCCTTTTCAATGTAAAACGTATAGTTTTAGCGTTTACTAAATCCTCATGAGAAATGAAACGGTTTTTCAAATGTTTGCCGTTTACTGATATTTTGTCTACATAGATTGCGTCTGCCGAAGGTCGTTCAGTTTCGATTACCAATGTCTTATTTGAGTAATATTTATTATCGAGATGAATGGTAATCTTGTCAAAAGTCGGTGACGTAAGAATATAGCGTGGCAATCCCGGGCAATCGGGATAGAAACCCATCATACTGAATACGGCCCATGCTGACATAGTTCCTGTATCATCATTGCCGGGGATGCCTTCCGGTTTGTTACTGAAGTATTTAGCAAGTAGCCGGGATATTTGGTAGTCGGTACGCCAAGCTTCTTTATTTACGTAACAGAACAGGTAGGGATAAGTAATGTCCGGTTCGTTGGCCGGGTCATACAAGTTCTCATCGAAAACTTTTTGTAGCTTTTTGACAAAAGCATTTTCTCCCCCCATTAGACGCATAAGGCCTTTGATGTCATGAGGTACGTAAAAAGTATAGTTCCAGGCATTACCTTCATGAAATCCGGGTGATGGTTCGAAATTGAGTCCTTGCATCGGGTCGAATGGAGTATAGAATTTGCCGTCGGGTAATTTGGGGCGCAGAGTCCCGAAGTCTTTACAGTAATAGTTTTTATATCCCAAGGAGCGTTTGGCAAAACTCTTTGCATCTTCGTCATAACCGAGTGCTTGGGCAAACTGAGACAACGCGAAGTCTGCAATATAATATTCGAGGGCGTGAGATACCGAATTATCGAAAGTTTCGCGTAAAGGTACGTACCCAAGTGCTGTATAATCGTCATTGTCGGTACGTAAAAAATTATCTTTTCCGGGTGTATTTGCTGATTTGAGCATAGCTTTGTAGGCAGCATCTGTGTCGAAGTCACGAAGGCCGCGGAGCCAGGTATCAGCAATCATAGCTGTCGCCGGGTCACCGGACATAGTGAGTGTCTCATTTCCGTAAAGTTCCCAACGGGGCAACCATCCCCATTCTTTATACATGTCTATCAAAGTACGTACCATGTCGAGTTGCCGGTCGGGAAATGTAAGTGTCATAAACGGGTGTACGTTGCGGAAAGTATCCCAAAGGGAGAATACAGTATACCGATTGTGAGAGGTAGAAAGGATTTTATTGCTTTCCATGGCCGGGTATTCTCCATTTACGTCTTGCAAGATATTGGGATGGATAAACATGTGGTAGAGTGCTGTGTAGAAAATGGTTTTCTGGTCATCGGTACCTCCTTCTACTTCTATACGGGAAAGAATATCGTTCCATTGTTGGCGTGCTGAGAGGCATACCTTATCGAAGTCAAATCCTTGTTGTTCACATTCAAGATTTTCACGGGCATTTTCTATGCTTACGAACGATACGCCTATCTGCACTTGTATTTGTTCTCCTGGTTTGGTATCATAGCTAAAATACAGGCCGATATCGTCACCAGACATTTCTTTGGTATATTTCGAGTATATTTTATATTTTCCGTTGTCGGGGTCCCACTCTGCTTCTACACCTGTCATCGGGCGTTGTTTTTTCCAGTAACCTGATTGTTGCGGGGTTTTGTCTGTACGAATAACGAAGTATATGGGAAATACTCCTTGGCGGTTGTAATAACAGAATCCTCCCATCAGTTTACATCCTTCGTATTCAGTGGCATTTACTTGTCGTATGGTAGCACCGCTTTCATTTGTGAGGCCTTCTCCCAGATTGAGCAGTATATGACTTTTACCTCCGGGATATGTGAACCTAGCTATTGAGGTACGTAATGTTGCACTAACTTCTGTGTCTATATTGTATTTTAAAAGATGGTTACCGTAGTATCCAGGAGTAGCTTTTTCACGAGTATATTCGCTTCCATACAGATGGTAGTCCACTTCCAGTTCTCCAGTAGTAGGCATTAGTAACAAGGAGCCTAATTCGGGGCATCCTACACCACTGAGGTTTACGTGAGAAAAACCTGTAAAAAAACTGTTATGGTATTCGTATGGGGTAGACCACCAGCGGGCATCTTTGTCATAACGATTGTCAGGAGAGCCCATGACGTTGAACGGTGTGACAGACATGAAGCCATTGGGGCATATTGCTCCCGGATTGGTTGTCCCGAAATTGGTAGTTCCAATAAAAGGGTTTACGTATGAAACCGGGTCGGCAGCCCGTACAATAACTGGTAGTAGGGCTGCCGTTATCCAAAAGGTAATCAGATTACGAATGTGCATAAGCTGTTCAGATTATGGATGTTTTTTTAGTAAATTCTATGATTTCGGGAATGTAGCCGAATGCCAGGCCGGTAACGGTATCGGCACAACCGTAGTAAATAGCGATGCGTCCTGTTTCCTCGTCGTGCAATGCTGCACATGGGAATGTTACGTTAGGAACGTCGCCCGTACATTCGTAGATGGTTTGGGGTGAAAGCAGGTATGGTCCTGAACGGAATTTGACTTTCCATGGCTGGTCAAGGTCGAGTAGGGCAGAACCAAAGCTGTAAACAAACCCGTTGCAGGAGGCTAATACACCGTGGTAAATCAAAAGCCATCCTTCCGGTGTCTCGATGGGAATAGGCCCTGCTCCGATTTTAGTACATTGCCATGCACTCTCTTCGAATTTGGCAGGTGACATTACATGACGATGACGTCCCCAGAAACAAAGGTCGGGTGATTCGCTGTAGAAAATGTCACCGAACGGAGTGTGTCCGTTGTCGCTGGGGCGACTGAGCATTGCGAAATTACCGTTAAATTTGCGAGGGAAAAGGACTCCGTTACGGTTGAATGGCAAGAATGCGTTTTCAAGTTGATGGAATGTCTTGAAATCATTTGTCCAGGCGACACCGATAGTGGGCCCGTGATATCCGTTACACCAAGTTACATAATAGCGGTCTTCGATAAAGCAAACACGCGGATCGTAACCGTATACCCATTCACCGATTTCTTTATCATCGCATTCAAATTTCAGAGGTTCGGGGTTTATTTCCCAATTCATAGCGTTTTTGCTGAATCCTACATGCAAACGCATACGACGATTGGTGTCGTCACAGCGGAACACTCCTGCAAAACCGTCTCCAAAACGTACAACGGCACTATTGAAAATGCTGTTTGAAGTGGGTAGTAAATTGCGAGGAATGATAGGATTGGCCGAGTATCTCCAAATTACATCTTTGCACCCTTCGGGACGGGGCTCCCATGGCATTTCTGTCTTCATATTTATTACGTTAGTTAAGTTGTTAAATGGGTTGTTTTATGATTTTCTGTTTATAATAAATTGTTTTTATTATCAGGGACTGTCGAAGGTTCCGTTTTATCCTTTTGCCGTATCTGTATGGGAAAAGGGTACGAAATAAGTCATTAGGAATGAAGGTATAGTGGCTATCATTACAAAAATGAAGAAGTCATGATATCCTATCCAGTCACATACCGTACCGCTGAGTGAGCCCGGAATCATCAGTCCCAGATTCATTATTCCGGAGGCAAAAGCATAATGAGCCATTTGATGTTTGCCCGGAGCTATCTGTTGCATCATGAAGAGTGTGAGACCTACGAATCCGAATCCATACCCGAAATATTCGAATGCGATGGCTCCTGCAATCAGTGCCGAATTTTCAGGTTGATAAAGGGCCAGAAATACATATACGACAAATGGAAGATTGAAGATACAGCAGAGTGAGAATAATGTTTTGCGTAGTCCGAAAGCTGAAATATAATATCCTGCCAGTATCGAACCTATAACGAAAGCTACAGCACCAAATGTTCCATAATACAGTCCTATTTGTTGTTCTGTCAATCCAAGTCCTCCTTCGGAACGTGCTGCTTTCAGGAAGAGAGGAACGATTTTCATTACAAATCCTTCGGCAAACCGATACAGGATGATGAAGAAGATATAGTAAGTAATATGTTTTTTGTGAAAGAATTCGACAATGACATTCCATAGTTCGTGCATTTGTTCTTTTGCGTTGGAAGAACTTTTGATTCTTTTTCTCGATGGGAGTACCCATATATGATAAAGACCGAGGATAATCATGGTAACACTACATACCAGCATTACTATTCCCCAGGCATTTTCATTGGCGATTTTCACGATGTCAGAGGATGCTCCCGGCTCTCCTCCGAAATAGTTGATGAGATAGCCGGCGAGATATACAAAGCCTCCGGAAGCTACTACTTTGGCAATATTGTAGAAGGCTCCTTGCCATCCGATGTATTTGGCTTGGTCGGTTTCCGACAGTTCTGTCATATATACACCGTCACAAGCGATATCATGAGTGGCTCCACTAAAAGCGATAATGGCTAATAATGCTATTGATATGGCAAAAAACGAAGGAAGATGTAACGAAAAGGCTACGGCAGCAAATGTTATTCCGGTAACGATTTGCGTGGTTACAACAAAGAATTTCTTTGTACGGTACATTTCCAAAAGAGGGCTCCAAAGCGGCTTTAGTGTCCAGGGGAGGATAATAAGTGAAGTCCATAATGTGATTTGGGCATTGTCTACTCCTAAACCTTTATACATTAATACAACTACCATGTTGAGGACTACAAAAGGCATACCCATGGCAAAGTAGGCTGAAGGTACCCATTGTATAGGATGGGCTGTTTTTCTGTTGTTGCTTGTGTTTTCTTCCATTGTTTTTTGTTATTGTCCGTGCCCCTTTCTTGGAAGAAGGGGACACGGAGTGTCTGGCATTATTAAGTAAATAGACAGGAATTGTTGATTATCTTATGATAATTTCGTCTGTAAACAACCAGCCACCAGGAGTACCGTTAGATAAAGCCTGGTAGCGGACATAACGAGCTTTACTTGTGCCTTGCCATCCAAAGTTTTTGAATTGAAGTGTTTCTTCATCAGGAGAAATGTCATTGTCTATCGTTGAGAGAGTATCGTAATTCTTACCGTCAGAGGAGACTGATATTATGACTTGCTTGGGCATCCATACATATGGTCCTTTGAGTTGCATGAATTCGGCAGTAACTTCTTTTATGGGAGTATTTTCTCCTAAATCTATCGTTACGTCGAAGTCACAATCTATAAATCCTTGCCAACGGTCATCATTATACATCCAGCCGCCACGAATACCATCGACCAAAGTTTTTTCTCCAGCCGCGGAATATTGTTTGCTGTATGGGTGCGCATATATAATTTTCTTATCTCGTGCCAGATGTTTTACAGGCTCGAACGATTCGGGCTTATCTCCTATTTCCTTGTCAAGCGGAAACGGATTATAACCATGAGCCTGTAAAGTTTTTACAGCTTTCAGAGCCCGGGAATGGAAATTGTTCCAATCTTTTTTATCAGCAGGAGACCAACCTACCTCGGCAAGGGCCAGGATACGGGGATAAATCATATATTCTGTATGCTCATATGTGGGCATATATTCGGTCCATACATTACCTTGTACGCCTAAGATAAGTTTTGCTTCTTCAGAACTGAGCGAATCGGGTATCGGTTCGTAAGAATATACTTTTTCTAAGGTAAGGTAACCTCCAATAGCCATTGGCTGAGTTTTGGGGGCATCTTGGAAAGCATCGAGATAACAATATTTCCCGGGAGTCATGATGGCATGGTTTCCGGCTTTTACCGCTTTTATACCGCCTTCTTCTCCTCTCCATGACATTACAGTGGCTGTGGGTGATAACCCTCCTTCTATGATTTCATCCCAACCGATTAGTTTACGGCCGTGGTCATTAAGAAATTTTTCGATACGGTGTATCATATAACTTTGCAATTCGTCCACTCCCGACAAACCTTCATCGGCTATCCGTTTTTGGCAACGAGGACATTGCTCCCAACTGGTTTTAGGCGCCTCGTCACCACCGATATGGATGTATTCGGAAGGGAACATATCCATAACTTCAAGTAATACATTTTCGAGAAATTCGAAAGTCTTTTCCGTACCTATGCAATAGTCGGCATCTACGTATGGTGTTCCTGAGCAGGAAAGTTCCGGATAGGTTGCCAATACTTCTTCCGAGTGTCCGGGCATTTCTATTTCGGGGATGATAGTAATATGACGTTCGGCAGCATATGCGACAACTTCTCTGATATCTTCTTGGGTATAGTATCCTCCTACAGCTCTGGGGTCATCCTGATTACAGAAAGTTCGTCCACTTACCCACCATTCTTGGAGATTGTCGAATGGTCGCCATGCGGCAAATGAAGTGAGGCGAGGGTATTTCTTTATTTCTATTCTCCAGCCTGCCCCATCGGTCAGATGCCAATGAAAACGGTTCATTTTGAAATATGCCATGGCATCTAATTGTTTCTTTACAAATTCTTTGTCAAAAAAGTGACGGGAAACATCAAGATGCATTCCTCGATAAGGGAAACGGGGGGTGTCTTCTATGGTTATGGACTTTAGAGTTTTACCATTACCATTATCGAGCATTTGCAGTATTGTCTGTGTTCCATAGAAAAGGCCGGCTTCGCCTCGGGCTGTTATTACGATTTTATTTTTATCTATTACCAATTTGTAGGCTTCATCGTTGGTAAAAGTAGAATCATTGCTTAGATTTAATATGATTGTATTTGACTCGTCCGGTGTATCTATAAAGGGGTGAGAGGCGAGCGATGTGCCTTCGAGGTAATTGGCAAAAGCCATACATCCCTCTTTTGACATATTAGTATAAATATTGGTTGACGGGTTTACTTCGAAGTTTCCATTATGATATTCTACCGATTGCGGGGCCGGAATCACAGAGAGCCCTTCTTGGCGGGCACAACTGATACTCGTTATGAGCAGAGCTGCGGAGAGTATGAACCCGTATATATTAGATTTTGTCATAGGCATAATTTCTATTTGTTGTTTCGTAATTTTATGATATATCCCAGCCCGGATAAAGGGCTGGGTATGAAAATTTATTTATCAATCAACTGAAATTTCATCAACAAAGAGCCATGCTTTTTCTCCTTTGGCTCCATGCCATGCGGGGATTTGTGAAGTTGTTTCTATGACTATTCGTATTTTCGAAGCCTGGATGGGTGAGAAATCGCAGCTGTATTCTCTTAATCCGTCTTTGTCTTGGACTTTTGTTATTGGTATATCGAGTTTCCCGACTTCTTGCATTTCATTGTTCCCTTCTGCTGCGTAGACGGTTATTTTTGTCGGAGGAAATATATATTCAGAGTATTGTACGAGTGTACCAACTTTTACACTGCTTATTTGCTGGGGTTCTCCCATATCAATGGTGGCATCTAATGGTGTATCTTTAAATCCGAGCCAACATCCGTTACTGTAGTTAAAGTCTCCTCGTATTCCATCAGTCAGGATAGTTGCCCCGTTATAAGTGTATTTTTCATTGGGGGCATTTTTTAATGTAGCAAGATGCCCGCTTGATTTACTGAATTGGAACGGTCTTACCAGTGTTCGGGTTTTCATATTGCCACGGACAACTATCGCTTTAAGGATACATGAATCTTTGCCGGGCACGATTTCTATCGGTGAGGTATAGCGCATGCTGCTCTCTGTAGGTTCTGAACCATCGAGGGTATAATAGATGGGATGGTTTCCTTGAGTGCGCAATGTGGCTTCTATGCAATCTTTTTCTCCGTTTACGAGATATTCTCCTTTGACTTCGAATACATGTTTGGCATAATTTAATCCCATTACATCATAGATAGCGATAGATTTGCCCAGGTTATCGAGGAACCGATCATAATTTTTGTTTTTTACTTGTGTCCATTGTACCTCGCTTAATGCTGCCAAACGGGGCAATATCATATATTCGAGATGCTCAGGAGTAGCGATATATTCCGTCCAGAGATTGGCTTGTGTACCGAGTATTAATTTACTTTGTTCTTGAGACAAAGTGTCCGGTACGGGGTTGAAGTTATATACGAGTTCTATCGGATTATTTCCACCAATAGCTAAGGGTTCGTTTTGGGTATCACTGGTCTGGTAATAATCGAAATATAAAGGCCCGGTCGGGGTCATAATAGCTTGATGCCCTTGTTTTATAGCCTCTATGCCTCCGGTAGTGCCGCGCCACGACATCACAGTAGCGTTTGTTGCCAGGCCCCCTTCCAGAATTTCATCCCATCCGATAATATTACGTCCGTGCTTGTTCAAAAATTCTTCTACTCGATGTGTCGTATAGCTTTGTAAATAATGTTCAGCCTTACCATGTTCATCGTCTTTAAGACCGAGCTGACGGATACGGGCCTGGCAGGCAGGACATTTTTCCCACCGTATTTTCGGACATTCGTCTCCGCCGATATGAATATATTTAGAAGGGAATATGTCTATTACTTCGAGTAGAACGTTTTCGATGAAATTGAATGTGTTTTCTTTACCTACACATAATACATCGTCACGTATTCCCCATTGTCCTGATACTTCGTACGGGCCTTCGGTACAACCCAACTCGGGATAAGCGGCCAGTGCAGCCATCATGTGCCCCGGGAGGTCTATTTCGGGAATGATAGTGATACCCAGCTCAGCTGCATATTTAACCATTTCGCGCAATTCGTCTTGTGTATAAAATCCTCCGTGAGGGGTAGTGTCATAATTGTCCCATTCTTTTCGAATCATCGTTTTATGACGGATACTACCGATTTCGGTAAGTTTGGGATATTTTTTTATTTCTATACGCCAGCCCTGGTCATCAGTCAGATGCCAGTGCAGTGTATTGAGTTTATGTACAGCCATCACATTGAGGATGCGTTTTACTTCATCGAGAGGGAAGAAATGGCGGGCAACATCCAGATGTAATCCCCGATAGCCAAAGCGAGGAGCATCATCGATATTGGCACAAGGAATTGACCAGTCGGCATTTGCTACTTTTTCATTTCCGTAAATTGCTGCCGGGAGCAGTTGTTTTACCGTTTGCAAAGCAAAACGCAAAGCGTTTGGTGCTGATACGAAAATTTCGATTTTATCGTTATTTATGTTTAGCCGGTAAGCTTCCGGAGCTAAAGATTTATCGAGCTTTATGGAAAGCGATTTTTTCCCACTTTCAGTTGGAGTGACAGTGATGGATTTTCCAGATATTTCATTGAAATGGGTAGCAAAGGCCGAAGCAATGTTGGTCATTTCGTTCCCACATTCAGGGGCTACGAATATATTAGTGTTATCGTCGAATACGAAACGCCCAGGCAGTTGTTCCATGTTGTTTGGGTAAGGTATAAGTTCATACCGGTTTTTTTCTACCGAGCATGATAGCAGGCTTATGCCCAGCACTGCGATTGCAAGATGACGCTTGATATTTTTCATAACTGTTCTGATTATTGTGTGTTTGTTTATTGTTTATATTTATTGTTTGGGTGGAGTATTGCCCATTTCTATTTCGAGTTGTCCGTCCTTCATAATATCACTGTGCATAAAGAAGGGGGATTCGAGCAAGACACCGTCGAGGCGGATATTTTGTACATATTTGTTCGTTCGAGAATTGTTATGGGCAATGATTGTAAATTTCTTTTTATCCGGCAGATTTATGGTGACTCGGTCGAAGATGGGTCGTCCGATAGAGTAAATCGGAGCACCTGGGCATACTTGATAGAATCCCATTGCATTGAGTACATACCATGCAGACATTTGTCCGCAATCCTCATTTCCGGATAGACCGTTGGGATTATCAAAATATTGAGTATATAAAATCGTGTCTACGAGCTGTTGTGTTTTCCAGGGTTGGCCTATATAATTGTATAAGTGCACTATATGGTGGCTGGGCTCATTACCGTGAGCATATTGCCCTATCATTCCCGATATATCGGCCGAAACCAAAGGTCCATCGATAGTGGAGTCGGCAGTGAAAAGAGAGTCGAGCCGTTCGGTAAATTTTTCCTGTCCGCCTATCAGTTCTATGAGACCTTCTATATCATGAGGAGCAAACCAAGTCCATTGCCATGCTGTCCCTTCACAATAGTCGTCGTTGCGATGGTCAGAGTAACGAGGATTGAATGGCGTATGCCATTTTCCGTTTATATCTTTGCCTCGCATAAATCCCGTAGATGTATCATAATAATGTTTATATCCGTTTGCCAGAGTTTTATATCGCTCATATGTTGCAGTATCTCCGATAGCTTGTGCCAGAGTTGCGATACACCAGTCGTTGTAGGCATATTCCAATCCTTTGGCTACGGATTCGTTTTCCTTATCGTAGGGAATGTAACCGATTTTGTTCTTGTAGTATTTTGATATAGGCATCAGTCCTCCAATCATCCGTTTCGAAGCAATGATACCTGTTGTATCATATTCTGCGCTGCGGAGGCACGCTTTTAGTAGTTCTTGCCCATCTATTTTATCGAATCCTTTCATATAAGCATCTACAATAACGGGGACAGCATGATATCCAATCATTGTTGCCGTATAGTTACCGGCCAGCTCCCACATGGGGAGAATGCCTCCTTCTTGATATTTTTGCATCAGGGACATTACCAGTTTGTCATTCAGTTCCGAGTCGATGATAGTGAATAGAGGGTGTAATGCTCGGAATGTGTCCCATAATGAATAGACAGTGTATATGCTTTCATCCGTTTCTGCACGGTGAATCAAGCCATCTATTCCCCGATAGCGGCCGTCTATGTCGGTAAATAGGCTTGGGTGTATAGCCGTGTGATACAGGGCTGTATAGAAAATTTTTTTAGATGTTTCGTCGTTGCTCTCGATCTCAATAGTTTTCAGATAGTTATTCCATTCATTTTGGGCTGCGGTAGCTATACTGTCGAAGTTCCAAGATGGGATTTCTTTTTCAACATTTTGACGAGCTCCATTTATATCTACTGCGGAGATTCCTACTTTGACGAGTACTTCTTCATCATTTTCTGTTGCAAATTGCAGTAGGGCTTTGGAACGGTTCATGACAAAAGGTTTCCCTTCACGTTCTGTATTTATCGGAGTGTCGATAATTTTGCAGGTAAACGGTTTTGAGAACTTCATATAGAATCCGATGTCTTGTTTTTCTGCCCAGCCTTTGGTCTGTTTCCATCCGACGATTTCAGTATCGCTAATTTGTTCGAGTTCCATGTTTGCATTTTCCTGTCGTTGCAGACTGTAATCCAAGTCTACGATGAAGCCGGATTCTTTATTTTCGGGAAAACGATATCTGTGCAGGGCAGCCCGTTTGGTAGCCGTCAATTCGGCTTTTACATTATATCGCTTCAAATGTACTGAATAATATCCCGGACGAGCTTCTTCTTCTTCGTGGGAAAAATCCGAGGCATAAGCTGTTTTTTGGCTGTCATATCCCAAATATTGATATTCTTGTTTTCCGGTAGTCGGCATGAGCAATATGTCGCCATAGTCACCGACTCCTGTCCCGCTTAAATGAGTGTGGGAAAATCCGTTGATTGAATTATCTGAGTAGTGGTAACCGGAGCAGGCGTCCCATTGGTATATACGGGTGTCAGGGCTTGGTTGTATCATGCCGTGTGGTAATACCGGACCGGGAAATGTGTGTCCGTGGCCTCCTGTCCCGATAAACGGGTTTACATAATCGGTATAGAAAGCGTTCTCTCTGGCCGAATGAGTACACCCTGCAAGAATCAGTAAGGCTAAGCCTGTCAGTAGTTTCGTTCGTTTCATATTGCACAATTCTAAATCAGTTATATCATTTTCTTTGTATATAATGTTTATCCCTTATCGGGTAATCATGATTTTCCGGGTAATCATTTTACCATCAGATAGTTTTATTTGTATCGTCATAGGGAAAGAGGCATTGTTCCTGAATGGGATGTCGAAATAGCAACTGTTTGCCCGGTGTTGTCCGAGGATTTTCCCATCCATATTATATAGTACGATATCTTTTATGACTTTATCTGAAGAAAAATGCAGATAACCGTCCATGTGGTATATTACCATATCATTTATGTTTGCCTTTGTAGTGGATACCGGAGTTTCAGGCAGTTCTATATAAGGTTCCCCGAATGGTAATATTTCGTACAGATTCGGGATATTTTCCCTATTCCATTTAATTTTTATGGCTATAATGTTTTTCAGGTCCTGAGTGTCGATGATAGTACAGAAAGAGTTTATATTTCCTTTTTTTATCCACTCATTACCATCATATACGGATATTTCTGGCAGGTCGTAAGCTGTGTCAAATTCCGTATCTTGGTAAATTTCTATGCTGTTTATTGAAATGTTTTCAATGAAACGGTGTTCCAGATAACCTGCATCTACCGCTTGATAGCAAGTCGAAAGGTCTTTATCTGCCAGAGCTGCAATCTGCAAACCGTTATTATCGGATGTTTGAGTCAGTTGTTCGGAAGTTTCGGATTTGAATTCTGCTACTTGCAGCCAGTTTTGTCCTGCAATGCTTTTAATGGAAAAGCGTACATAGCGGGCATTGTATCCGTTTGCATTGCAGGTAAATGTACGGTTATAGTCTATATTTCCGGCAGTGAATGTGGCTACTTCATGCCACGATTGGTTATCTGCCGATACTTCGATGGCTGCTGTACCTGTCGGCTGGTCTCCTTCACAGAAAGTTATGCTTATTTTATATTGAGGAAGAGCAGTAGGGTAAGTAAGCAGAATATAATCTCCGATGGCCTGAGCTCCATTTTTCCAAAAAAAACTTTCGTTATTTCCGTCCGTAACGTTATTGATGTTATAGTTTTGGTAAGTGGCCATATTAGTAGTGGCAGATGCTTTTGCATCAGAAGTTGAGATAATGCGTTTTACCGTAAATTGTTCTGTCCCGATGGCCAAGGCCTTTTCAGAAGTATTTTTTATACGTACGTAAGCGACTTTTGTCTGGGCAAGGGGTAGTATCGCTTGAGTCCATTGTTTACCGCTTTCTGAATATTCTATCGTTAAGCCTTCGGCAAGTTGCTGTTCGTCTATACTGACATTTTCTAATCTACCCCAATAGATGCCGATATACTCGTCTTTTTCAAGTTTTATGTTTTTCAGTCCGCTTAGGTATATTGTATTTGTTCCTTCGTTTATGTCTGCTCCTTGCAGGTCGTTCAAGCATGAGATTATTTGTATTTCATCTTTCGATGGCCATAATCCGGGTACACTGTTGCCGAGTTTATCAACGAGAAAGTCTACAAATGGGCGTAAGTGGCTTTCAGCGGGTTTTACTTCATAGTACTTTTCGCTGGTAGAGGTGCCATACCCTTCTAAAGCGCTTACTAAATATGCTGAGTCTGTACTCAAGCCGCCATATAAAGATTTTAGACGTAAATATTTCTCCCATGCTTCGGAGCGTTGCATTTCGTTTCCCTTCTCCAGCATGTCCAATGCGTCAAGGGCAATAGAGCTTATAGCCTTGAGTTTGGCGTTCCAACAACGAATGTCCTCATACATCAGGCGGTAATCTCTTTTTTCGCTGTTTTTCATGGTTTCGATGATGAGACATGCTTGATTGAGTTCTTCAAGTTTGGCCTGTAGCTGTTTCGTTTCTACAGGCATTTGTCCGGAGGAGAAATGCTCTATGAAGTTATCGTAGAGTTTTATCATGTCGTCATCTTCAACCAAAGTGTTGGAGTAACGGGCAAAACATTTTAAAGCTGAGGCAGTTTGTGAATCATTGGGTGCCAGACGATCAAAGACATCTTCCCAATTTTGTTCTACGTCGAATGCTGAAGGGTTCCATCCGTAATCGGCTCCTCCGAATAGGGCGATTTTGGATGCCTGAGCTTGGTTCATAGGATTCATGACTAATCCATAAAGAGAATTTATCGGTCCTTGTGGGTCTTCAATAGTCCAGTGAGTAGTCATTTTACGCATATAGATGCGGTCATCATGATCATCGTTTACCGGGTTGTTCCACCACATTATCGGGTTGCGTCCTACCCGATTGCTCATGTCTGTTATAGAGGAGGGGCGGATATTCGAAAAGCAGTCATAACCGGTAAATGCAATGACAACTTCACTATCGACATTTTTTAAGTCGTATAATGTAGATGAAGCTCCGTAATTAAGTGCATAAGCTGTCGGGACGAAGAATAAGGGAGATACATGTTCTTCTGTATCAGAGGTATTGTTGTACGTATTACGCAGTCTTATTTGTACTTCGTTGGCAAGGTGGGCCTGCATGTTACCGGATGGAGTATAAGACATATCATCGATGAAAACACCGAATCCTCTGACTCCGAGAGTGTGCAGGTGTTCGAATTTTGTCATCAAAGCGTCTATGCCCTTATTCATTTCTGTTGTATTAGAGAAGCTGATACCTTGTTGAAGTCCGGGGTGGGCAGCCCAAATGAAGTTGACGTTACAGCTTTTGGCAACTTCAACCATTCTGCGTAAATCATCTTGGGTAATCAGTCCGAAAAATTTTTGCTGTTCGGTAAGAGAAGTAGGATAGTTGTCCCGCCAGTTTCCGAGATGGTAGGGGTCCGATTTCGGGCCATATATGAAAACGTTCATTTTGAATCGTTTGCAAAACTCGAAAAGGCTGATGCGGTTATCAACGGAGTAAGGATGGCCGTAGAATCCTTCTACGATACCTCTATATTGTGTGTGCGAATAGTCTTCAAATGTAATTTGGCGAAGGGTCTTATTTCCGGATTGTTCGAACATTTGTTCGAGGGTTGCAAAGGCATAATATGCTGAGCCTTCGTCATTGCCTACAATGACAATGTCGCCGTGAGGGTGTATGTCATTTATTTGCAGAAGATACGGGTCGAACTTGTTTTCTCCCTGTTCAAAAACGGAAACCGGTAAGTTGTGGGTACCAATGTATTCATCTATGGTATTGTTTGCCCCTTTGATACCTAAAAAAAGATTTGTTTTTGATGAGGAAGGTTCTGATGAAAGTGAAGTGGAATATCCGGCATTTTTTAGAACTTCTTTCATTCGATTTATAATGACAGATGTAATTCCGTTTTCACAAATAACATTGATTTCATCGGTCAATGTTATTGAATTTGCTGTTTCCGTTACTTTTTGGGGTGTCGGATATATAGTATATGATTGTGCATATATCGAGGAGGACAAGATAAATAAAAAGACCAATATTTTAGAAATGTTTCTCATCGTAATTGAAATAAGTATTTTTATTTTTCAGTATTTGGAATATGATAATTGGATATTCCCCTCCTACTTCTTTCAAAAGAAAAAGATTATTATCTTTCTTTTTGTTATTTAATATTTTTAATATTGTAACCTTATATATTATTTTTTTTATTTTCAGAATGAGTTAGCAAAATTAATTTTTTTTATTGCTTAACAAAAAAATATTGTTTTTTAGTCAATACTTTTTATTAATTTTCTTCTGAAAGAAGTAGAAGGGGTGTTTATAGTGGTTTATAATTTCTTGAAACGGATGATTGATTGATTTCCGTTCAAGTTTATTTTAGCAACATATATACCGGTAGGTAAGCTGTTCAGGTCAGTAACGGTTTCACTTGTACGACCGACTTCAGTCCCTAACATATTATATATAACGGCAGTTGCGCCATTTGTAATATGAAGAATGTTGTTGCTGAAGTATGAACTTTCGGTCCGTATATTGTCAATGTCGGTATGGAGGGTAAGAGTGACGGCAATATCCATGTCTTCAGTGACAGTAGTTTTTATTTTATAGATACCGTCTTCATTAGTTACCCAATCTGTATCTTCAATATCTATAGGATTATTGTTGATTGTTACAGAAGAAAGTTCGTAGTTTTCTTCGGGTGTAACGGCAATAATTATAGGAGTATTTTCAGCTACGGTTTCACCGGACGCTATCGTTATATTTCCATCTTTGTAAGCTTGGATTGTCCCATTTCCACTAATAGAATAATGGATAGTGTAAACGGTTTGTTTCTCAAATGTGACCATCAGGTTGATAGGGGAGTTATCTACTTTGAACGTATTTCCTTCTATCGGTTGGTCATTAACGGTTATGCCACTTATCAGATAGGCGTCTTCGTTTGTATTCAGAACTTTGAGGTTACTGTATGTTTTTACCGGAGCAGGGGAGTTGCCGATTATTTTGCCGAATCGGTGTATTTCGTAAGTGGCTCCGTCTTCTGGAGTGTTATAAGATACATCTACTGTAGTACGGCCATTGGTTTTGGCAATAGCGTCAGCAATAGGGAAGTTGTTATTACTTAGAGTCCCGTTCTTGCGGTAGTAGGCATCTTGGTCTCCGGCTAAGTTTTCGATTGTTGTCGTTTCGGCAGCTTCCGGCAAATAGTAAGCAACCAGGCCTTCAGGAATCTCGGTGTAACCATACATAGAGGCTTTAATTTCTTCAGCAGATAAGGTTTTGTTCCATACTTGTACCTCTTCAACTTTTGAGGGCATTTGGTTGTATTTTGAGTCTCCGATTGCAAAGTCGCATTCATCATAAAGGAGAGCCAGACCGCCATCTTCTACATTTTGAGAGAGAACTTCTTCTCCGTTTTTGTAAACTTTGAAGTTTTTACCGTCATTACTGGTTACCAAAGATATGAAGGCGAATTCTCCCGGATAAAATGTTGTTTCTGATATGGCGGCTTCATTGACACCCGGGCATGCTGTTGAGTTTCCATCCCATTTGCGGTACCATACTGTAATTTTGCCTTCTTTCACACCGATTCCATAAGAACCTTCTACAGCCCATGTGATATTGTTTTGAACATGTCCCATAAAAGCTCCGTTGTAACCCATGGGTGAGATCCAAGCGGAGAATGTGTAGTTACGAGAGCGTTGGTCACTTGCCACTTGGTTACTGGTGCTGTTGTGCTCTCCTAAGACAGCGTCACTGAAACGCAGCTGGCATTCTTCATCACCATAACCGGGAGCAGACATCAACAATCCGTCTCCATCGCTGGCCAGTTCTTTGAATGTTGCGACAAAATTTGCCGTACTGTTTACTGTAAAAGTTTCGCTGGCATATATGTTTTCATTATTTGTTATCGATACTAATTCATAGCCGGTATTAGGAGTAGCTGTAATACTGAGGAGTGTTCCTTCTGCTACTTCTTCTCCGTTTGTAATAGCGGTATTTCCGTTTTTGATGCTCAATTGTCCGTTGGTAGCGGAGAAGTTGATTGCATATTTTTTGATTTCTTGTTTTACTGTGATTTTGAGGTCATAATATGTTCCTTCTGTATAAGAACCGTTATAGGTCCAATCAGCTTCTGTTGTACCATCTACTGTACCGAAAAACATCATTCTTAGTAAATAAGTTGTACCTTCTTCGGCTGTTTGGGGAATGGTAATGCTTGGGAGTGTCCCGTCTTCGACTTTAGTTTCTGTATCTTCTGTATATACGAGTATACCGTTTGTAGCACCCTCATAAGTCGTTTGTCCAGGATTCCCACAAAGAATGAGTCGAGACATGTCTTTATTTTCATTCGCATCGGAGAACACAGCGAATCGGCCCCAGAACGTGTTTATTTTTATAGAAAAATCTATTTTAGTTCCGGGAGAAACAATAAGTTCCTGAGCCATCTTTCCTGTGGGAGTTTTAGGAATGTTGATGTTCTGTAAATCTTCCAATGCTCCAGAGGTAGTGAACGATACGATGTTTCCTACATTTCCTTCTTTGGGAAGTGTGGGTGCTTCATATCCTTCTAAAGGAGCAGCTTTTGCTGTTGTACCCCATATGAAAAGGGGAAGAAGAAGTAAATAAAATTTTTTCATAATAGAAAATTTTAAATTTGATGTTTTGTATAATGTATAAAAAAATAACACATCTCCCTTTCTCCTCATACGAGAGGAGATTATACCGCAACCATTTTGATGAATAATTAGATATGGAGATTTATATATCGTTCATTAAAAACGGAGGGTAGGAGTGTGTTATAATTATTTTACTCTTACAAATATTTTAGGGATTATGATTTATTGCACATCACTGAAGTTGAGAGTGACTGTCCCTAAATTTACATTATACCCTGCTTTTTTTGAGATTTGTACGGTATAGTTTTCTCCATCAATCAGATGTGATGACGGTATGGGAATACGGTAAGTTTGCGTATCGGCATCAAAGTTTGTCGTCGCGAAATTAGCATTCCATCCTCTGGTGTTATTCCGGTATGCAACAGCATATCTATCTCCTGTTACCACTTCGTCAAATGTGATATTGATGTAGTAATTACCGGCTTCATCTTTGGAGAAAGGTTTATCGGAATAAACGAATGAGAAGAAGTCAAACTCGGCAAGGTCTTGTGCCATACCGTAATTCCAGCGAGTTATCTGAAGGATGTATTTTCCACTTTTCAGTAGGTTGGAAGTAAATCCGACATTCACGGCTGATGAAGAGCTGTTATTTTCGTCCGCGGGAGAGACTATAGATATTTTTTGTTCCCGGGTAGCAGCGTCGAGAATTCTGAGAGAGTCGACGTTTTGCCCCAACCATCCGTCTGCGTATACTTGTATTACCCCGCTATTTACCCTGCTGGTGACAACTGCATCTTCTTGACGTAGTTTCAATATTTTGCAATCAAATGTCCCTATTACCTGAGCCTGCTCATCCCGGCATACAAGCAATTCCCATTTGCCCTGCTTCCATTGGTCGGTGGAGTTATATCCCATGACGATGGTGTCTTTGTCATAAGTCCGTACGTCATCTACAATTCCGGTGTATTTGTATCCCCATTGCCAGCTCATCAGTTCTCCTGTTTCCGTATAACGGAGTTTTACTTCGTCGAGGTCTTGCATGCCTTTGATTCCGTATTTAAAATTTGCCATGGACACGACGGTAAATTCTCCTCCTATATTAGCCGTTGCCGGGTCATAGGTTACCAAATTATCGACAAAAGTATAATTTGGTACATCTACTTTATATTCCTCCTCACAGGCAACAAAACTCGAAGCAAGAGCAAGAATGGATATATACAGAAATTTACTTTTCATATTACTGTGTTTAAAGGAAGATGTTTTGCTCAGTTTTTATAACACACCCTTGTCCCCTCTGTTTTTAATTTATTTCCCCTCGAAGAGGGAACTTCAGGGTGTGTTATTTGTTTTAGTTATCAATCTGATACAAACTCTTCTGTATCCGACTTATTTATTTTTGAGAAACCACTTTGAACGATTTCAGGCATTTACCGTTTTGAGATACTACCACGTAGTACATTCCGGCGCCATTGTCGATAGAAAGTGTACATATTTCGCCTTTATCTGCTTTGTAAAGTTGTCCGGTTACCAAACGACCTTGAGCGTCATATACTTTGATGTCGTAGTTTCCATCCACAGCAAAACGAAGATTTACATCTTTCACAAAGGGATTAGGATATACATACATGTTTTCAACGATTTCTTTTTCTATGCCAGTTTCTTCTGCTTTTATTTCAAGGTAATCGTCAAAAGTCTTGGTTGTAGTTCCCCATGAGTTGGTAACCTTTAATGTTACAGGATATTCCCCTTGTGTTGCATAGGTTGCAGTGGCGTTATTTTCTCCATCCATCATATAGTTGTTAGCTCCTTCGAGAATCCATTCTACCGATTCGAGACGGATATTTGAAACTCCAGTAATGAAAGGTACCCCTAACCCAACGGTCGGTGTTTCCGGTTTTTCTACAGTTCTCTCGTTTTCGGTAGTAAATTGACCTATGTATCCGTAAGGTACAAGGGTACTGTTTTGACCTTCGTTTCTGAAAGCTTGATTACCGGATCCGTCATCTTCCATTTCTTCGAATTTGAAATAACCCTGTAAGCCATCAGGTGCCAAGAAGTATCCACTCATTGCCTCTTTTACCTCTTCTGCGGTAAGGGCTTTGTCCCAGAGTTGAACTTCGTCGATGTAACCGTTAAATCCGGATGTGTTGGTCAGAGCTCCACCGATATAGAAGTTTGCTCCCCAGTCTTTAGGACCGGAACCTTTTGATGTGGTGCTGATAACTTCATGACCGTTGATATAAAGTTTTATATTTCTATTGTCTTTTACGATTGCAATATGATTCCATACATTTGCTGACAATGGATAATTTTGGCTGATACCGTCTACATCGTTATTATGTTCATAATTAGGTGTACCTGCAGGAGGAGCATCGAATGAAATAGAAATTTCATTTTCAAGATTGTTATAGTCCGAATAGTTTGCTGATCTGATAACACACCACATTTCCCCCCATGTACTTTCGGTCCATGTGCCAGAGTAGTTCTTGTTTACTTTTTGCGTAAGCAGAGTTCCCAAAGAACCATGTTCGAATTTGTCTGATTTGAACCAGAAGCAGAATGTGTTGGTCGTATGATTGTCTAATATCTGTTTGTCGACATAGAACATACTTGGATTCAAGATATATGCTCCTTGGGAAACCGTAGCCGGGCTGTCCTGATAAGTGGTTCCGTCGTTGAATGCCGGAGTCAAAGTTACTTCTTCATTTGTTTTAGGCTCAGCAGGATTGGCGGTATATCCCTCTATTTCGGGCATACGGCCTGTTTCTTCGGGAGATATTAACAGGCAACCTCTGGTCATTGTGCTTTCTTCTCCGGTAATTACTTCTACATCGTAAGTTCCTAACTCAGAAAGGGATGTAGTAAGGGTACGAACTTCTGTAGCCTTGGCAACTTCATCTCCGGTAATAGCATCGGTGATAATAATGGTA
Organism: Coprobacter secundus; assembly: GCA_000803105.1. GTDB lineage: Bacteria > Bacteroidota > Bacteroidia > Bacteroidales > Coprobacteraceae > Coprobacter > Coprobacter secundus. The sequence goes on along the minus strand of JTDA01000004.1, from coordinate 99,527 downwards.
GAAGGTGCGTGGTTCGGGTCGTCAAAACCGATGGTGAATTCTTCATTCGGTTTGATAACGGGTTTACTGATAGAAATAGTATTGATAATCTCTATTTCAGAGGTTTGTTCATCGCTCCAAGTAATTTCGGAAGCACTTCCATCAAGTCCGATAGCACGTACACCTACCATATATTTTTCGGTATTTTCTACCGGTAGCGGTGCATCGATTACGTACGAAGCCCAAGAAGTCGTTGCTGTAAGCAGGGTAGGTTCGGAATCTTCAGTTTTGATATATACTTCATAGTACCAAGTATCTACATCTTCATTATAAGTAGGACATCCCGGATAGTTTGGAGAGATATCTTCCTTACCTTCATCAAGCATACTCCAAGTCATTTTGAAATCTACGGCTTTGTATGTACGTTTACAAGGTGTAACGCTTACAATACGCGGAGCACGTGGAGTTTTGTTATAAGAAGCCGGAATCAAAGATAATTCTCCAAGGTAGAGTTGATAATTAGCATCGGTACCTTCGAAGGCAAGTCCCATAGTAGCAATTATATCGTTGGCTTTCAAACCAAGATCTGCAGCAGTAAATGAGATGGTATTCCATTCGCTGGCTTTGACGCTTTCAGCAGGAATAGTGTAATATTTGTATGTGCTTTCCGAGCCGACAAGACTTACTTTGAATTTGAGTTTGGGGTCTGTTCCGTTTTTCAACATGAAAGTGAGTCCGAATTTATCGTTTTCGCTTTCTACTGTAAATTTGGTTTTATACAGGTTTACTTCAGACTTTTGAGTAGCTCCGTGGAATTTAAGGCTTGAACCGCCATACCATGCTTCATTGAAATCGAAATCACATTTGATGGGATCTGCGGGGACTTCTCTATTACCTGCGTCTACCCACCAACGCCATGTCGGCAAATAGTCCTGCATACTGATATTGTACCATTTCTGATTGAATGTCACTTTACCTTCTTTTTTGAAAGACATACCGTTACCTAAATTGAAACGGGTGATGAATGGCAGCTCTTGAAGGGTGCTCTTGGCATTGATAAAACGAGAATAGCCATGCCAGTTCAATAGACTGTTGTAATTGCCGGTCACTTCCCCATCGTTAAGTGCCATCTTTTGTGCACTCAGCACGTTTTGAGTACCACCGGTGAAAAGCATTTCGAGCTTGTCTTGATAGGTGTTTTGGATGGTCAATTCCGATGTACCAAATTCGCTTGCCGAGGTGTAGATACCACTACGGTCATGGGCACCCCACACAATAATTGATACTGGATATTTGGCAAGTACGCTCCATCCCGCATTTCCGGTTTTGCCATATCCTCTACCTTGCTGGTCAAATCCTGCATATACATCGAAAGGTGAACGTCCTTTTGATGTGGCGACATTGACAGAAGTCTGTAAAGAGCTTTCACTCCAGTTGTAATTCAAGAAATAAACGTCGGTGACAGGTTGATCCAAATTATCGTTATGAAACCAATTAGAATGGTTTGCGGTCAGTGTACTACCTCCGTCAGTCAGGCTTCCGCTGTTGGATACATATCCGTACCAGTCAACATGGAAATGCCAATCTTCTTCTTCAGTAGCGATGCGGTGACATTCTGCAAGGAATTCTTGGAATTGAGTATTCAAATCGCTGCTAAAATATCCTTCCGGGTTAAATGCCATACCGTCGATACCGTAGTATTTCATCAGCTGTATCAGTTTCTTGGCATATTTGAATTTCCCGTTTTCTTTTTTACTTAGTTCGTAAAGGGGTTTCCCTGCTTCACTGGTCGAAGATACCGTAGAAGCCCAATCGATAAAGTAATAAGCTCCCGTAAGAACTCCATTTTTGTGAGCGGCATCATTGAATACTCCCGGAGAACGGAATAGCTGTGATGATACATTGGAATGTACATCAAGATATTGCCACATGCTGAAGTTATCGGCATCAAAAGTATAGCGGCTCATGGCACTCCACTGTTTGGTCATTTCACCGATAGGAGAAAACCAACAGAATTTTTTTTCATTTTCGGCTTTTTCACCCGGAACAAGATTGGGATTGGCTTGGGTAGCTGTATTGGTAATACGATCTTTTACCCGTACACGTGAAATGAAAAAATTGTCATCCGTATAGTTCGAATACTCAGGGTCATCGGGAGATAGATAAGGTTTTCCCGGTTCCCATGTTTCCAGCATTTTTACGAATTCGGTAGTAAAACGCTGGTTATTGTCCGTCCCGTAATTAATGTAATTCGGGTGAGTCGGAACACTTTGTGCCAAAGCACCTGCCGAGACTAAAAGTCCGGTTGCTAAGAATAGGTTTTTAATTCTCATAAAGCATTTCTATTAAGGTTAGAAATTAGAAGTTTTTTCAACATCCCACCATAGGCGTGTGCCTTGCATGTCTCCTCTTACAGAGCCGGTGGTTTCTGCGTCTAAGTTAGGTACACCTGTAGATGTAAAGTCCGATTTGGCTTCGTCTACTCCTCCTGTCGCAAAAGGAATTCTCCGAATGGTCAGTTCGTCCGATATGGATCCGTCGGCTTCGCCGTAAGCTCCATAGACCGCGGGTAAAAGTTTCGGGTATCCTGTACGGCGGATGTCGGTCCAGGCTACAAGAGACATGGGGAAGAGAGCCAGCCATTTTTGTGTTATTATTTTTTCGAGGTAAAATTCTTTTTCTTTATCTGGCGTTACCGAAGTATAAGGGTTGGTATCTATGCCGCCCCATCCGTTATTGAGCATAAAATAATAGTCGGCTGTTTCGTCGGAAGTCAGGTCGTTATCCGGGTCGTAGGGGTCTTCATAAAGAAAATCTCCACTAACGGTATTGTCTCCTGCCCCTCTCCATGCCATATAGTCGCTATATCCTGAGAAGTCATTTTTGTTGAATGATTCTTGGATTCCGGCTTCATAGAATGATTGGGCAGTTCCTCCCATGCTCCAGCCTCGTAATGCTCCTTCGGCTTGTAAGAAGAGAGCTTCTTCGACTTTGAAGAGTGTTACGGGTTTAGCGGCAAATGCCAGATCGACGAATTTGGAGAACAAAATGTAGTTATTCGATGCCAAACTCGAATTGCTGAGATATGTTCCCGAACGCATCGACATGATTTTTTCTCCGGAGTTGTGTACTTTGTTGAATTTGCTGACCAGACGTCCGTTGTTAGGAGCAAACCATGCTGTAAGTGCGGGGTGATTGGTTCGTTTCATGATATTGTGGAGCGTAGCATTGAGACGAGCATCTACCCAACTGTTAGCGATTAGATAAAGAGGGTGATGTGCTTTTACCGGACCGTCTGTACCGCTTCTCAGTCCCACTTGAGGATCACCCGGTTGCAGTACACCGCGGGCTACGGCTTCTTCGGCAAGAGTCTGTGCTGTTTTCCCATTGACATTAAAATCGGGAACATTCACTACGGTCATGGCCAGACGAAGAATCATAGAGTTGGTGAATTTTCTCCAATGCTTGACAATGTCGGTAGCTGAGGTGATTTTGTCTTCAGAAATATAGTTCACACCTTCTATTTTTTTATCCAGTTCGGCTGTCGGATTTCTTTGGTAAGCTTCGAGAGTAGAATCGGCCTTTTGTAATTCGATAAACAAGGTCTTAAATACATCGGATTGTTTTTCGTAAGTCAATGGCCGTTGCTCTTTCAAGGCTCTGAAGTCTGAATAAGGTACAGGACCGTAGGTTACCAGATTTTGGTAGATAGAGTACGAAAAGAGTACGCTTGCCAGTACAGATAGCGGTTCGATGCCTAATTTTTTCCCGGAGTTGATGATGGGAATCGCATTAGGCGCCAATTTTTCGAGCGCTTCGGTTTGCCCGAAAGCATAGGAGTCGTAGAACATGAATGAAGAATACATGTTTCCGTCGAAAGAATGGGGAATGGACATGTAACCCGCATAGTCTATGATATGAAGCGTATATTGCATCTGATAGAGATGCACAGCGGCCGACACAACCTGAGTTTGTACTGTGCGCAGCATAAACTCTGCTTCTTGTGACGTGGACAAAGTGTCTGAGGATACGGAACCGTCGCTTGAATTGATGACTGTAGTGTCTTCATATTCCAATACCGTATCGTAGCATGATGATACTCCGCATAACAAGAGCAAAGAGCAAGTAATTGATAAAATCTTATTAGATATGAGTTTCATAGCGAAATGATTAGAAAGTTGCTTTAATATTGAATCCGAAACTACGGGTTGTAGGTACAGAGAATGCTTCGATACCTCCGTAAGAGTTGGCTGTCGAGACTGATACATCCGGATCGACAGGAGAATCTTTGTAAAGGAAGAACAAGTTTCGTCCTACCAGTGATAGGTTCAGGTTTTTACCTTGTCCGAAAAGATTGCGGAAGGTATAACCGACAGAGACTTCTCTCAATCGGAAGTTTGTAGCGTCGTATGTATATTGTCCTAAAGCTGGCTCTCCATTACCGATTTTAGTGTAGTATCCTTCTGCAGGGGCAATTTCTCCGTCAGGCATTATGACACCGGGTACTGCAACACCTGCCATGGAACCTCCTACGGCTTGATTATAGATATATACTATGCCCGAGTCACGGGTTTTCCCACTTCGTTCTGAGACTCCGTAAGCATCGAGACGGGCTTCGGTATATGAGATTACTTTGCCTCCTATTTTCCCGTCGATAAGGAAGAAGAAAGAAAAATCTTTGTAGCTGAACGTATTGCTCCATCCTAAATGATGAGGAGAATTGGCGTTACCCAAATAATCGTTATATTCGCTCGATAGCATAGGGGCACCGAAACGGTCGGTCATAATCTTTCCTTCACTATCGTATTTGAAAGTACGCCCATAAAGTTCCCCATAAGGTTTACCTACTTCGTATCTAACTTTCAGTCCGCCTTGATAAATAGGTGTTTGTTCGATTACGGTATTCCCATTCGGTCCGTAAGTTTCGAGTACTTTATTCGTGTTGTACGAATAATTGACACTGGTACGCCAGATAAAGTTGTTGTTAAATTTTTTGTTATAACCTAAGGTCAATTCAAGACCACGGTTACGGATGCGTCCGGAGTTAAGAGGAAGTTGTCCGCCGGTTGCTGCTTGTTGTGGCAACCACTGGTTGAGCATCATTGTGTTGTAGAAAGTAATGTCAAAGTCTACCGTATTGTCAAACAGCCGGCCATCCAAACCTATTTCGGTGGAGCGCATCGTCTCGGGACGAGGGTCATAAAATTCCCGATAGGTTGCAGCTGAAGCAATTTGGGAACCCCAGTTAGTGGGTTTTCCCCCATAATTCAAATTAGGAATGGAGTTACCTACTTCACTATATGACAGACGCAATTTGGAATGGTTGAACCACTCGCTTTCGATTTTGAAAAGCGGGTTGAGCAGGACATTACCTCCTACGCTATAATAGGTATAATGGTCAGGAGTGCCCAAGTATGCAAATTGGGTATATGTACGAGACCAGTCGGTACGTACCGAGGCATCTATGTATGCCATTTCTTTATAACCTATAGATGCTGTAGCATAAATAGCATTTTCCCAGTTTTGGTCATGACTTTTGTATGTTCCGGTACTGGCTCCGCCTTGAGCTACAATGTTGGCCGGGTCAAATACATTAGGGGTAGATGTCGTATCGGCCATCCAGTAGTTGATTCCGAAATCTTCGTAATTTTCTACCATAGTGCTACCACCTATATTGGCGGATACGTCGAAATCTCCGATTTTTTTTGAGTATGAGACCAAGAAGTCTCCAAATGTCTGGTTATTGGAAACCTTTGCATATTCGTAAATAGAGTTATAATATGTCTTGGCGCGGGTTCCTTGCCAGGTTTTACTTTCATTGGTATCGGTAGTCCGGTCGATTTTGAAACGTACTTGAGCACTTAATCCTTCAATAATGTTTACTTTCAGCCCTATGGTGGAATAGATGCGTTCACGTACTTGTTCTCGTTTCAAGCGGTTTTGCAGCCAGTAGGGAGAGTTCCGGTTTTCGCTGTCGCTCCAAGGCCATTGCTGTATAGGACCTTCGACACCGGTAGATTCGTATTTGCCGCTGCCATATTTATTGATATGATATAGTTCTCCCTGAACTTCCGAATTTTTCTTGAAATAGCGTATATCTGCATTTCGAGGCATTAGGTACAAATCATATAAAGGATTACCGTAAATACCAGATCCGGGACGATTTTGTGCTGTTTGGTTGATATAATTTCCCGAGAAATCAATTTGTACACGGTCGTTCCAGAGATTTACAGACTGGCGAACTGTAAAATTGTGGCGCATAAATTTGTTGGACGGCATGATACCGTTTGCTGTGGTATTACCGTATGAAACATAGGTTTGAGCTATTTTTGTACCGGTTGTAATGGATATTGTGTTGTTGAAGTTGGTTCCGGTTTGCAGGTAATTGCCGACATTGTTTAGTGCATAATTGCGCATATAAGGTATTTCATTGAGGGCTGCATCGGAGTAAGTTCCAAGGCGGGGTCCCCATGAAAGCATGTTCAGACGACGTTTCTCTACCGGATTGTTCGGGTCTATGGACTGGTCGCTGTAGGTTTCTACATTGGCTCCGTATGTATTTTGGAATTTAGGAGTAACCAGTGGAGTTTCTACCAGAATACTGCTTGACAAGTCAATATTAACTTTCCCTTCTTTTCCTTTTTTAGTAGTGATAATCAATACCCCGTTTGCTGCACGGCTACCGTAAAGAGCTGCTGCATTGGCTCCTTTAAGTACGGTGATTGTTTCGATATCGTCCGGGTTGATATTGGAGAGTCCGTCACCTCCGTCAGTCGTGTTACCTCCGGCCAAGAGAGCATCTGTAATCTGAGTCGTACCTCTCTCTGCCATCGGAATACCATCGACAACGATAAGAGGAGTATTACTTCCCAAGATAGAAGAGTTACCACGTAACAACAATTTGGAAGAACCTCCCGCACCACTGGCATTTGGAGTGATGACAAGCCCAGATGTTTTACCTTGCAGAGAGTTGATAAAGTTGGCGTCTTTTGCACGAGTCAGTTCGTCCCCGTCTATTTTCTGAGTGGCATAAGTAAGGGAAGTTTCTTTCCTTTCGATACCCAACGCCGTCACGACAACTTCATCGAGCAGGTGTACATTGTCTTTCATGATTACGTTGATTTTTGTTTGCCCGTTAATAGACTGTTTGAGGGGTTGATAGCCGACATAAGAAAACTCCAGTTCATTGCTTCCTGCCGGGACTTTGATAGAGTAATTCCCGTCTATGTCGGTAGCCGTAGCGATATTTGTGCCTACAACTTTTACGGTAAGGCCGATGAGTGTCTCTCCTGATGCATCTGTAACGGTACCGGTTACAATTTTACTCCCGGTATTTTGTGTAGTAGCATTTTGAGATTCTTGAGTAAGCTTAGATTCGGCTACGGCCTTTTTGGAAAGGATAATGTTGGGATTCTGGATAGAATAAGTGACGTTGGTATCTTTGAACATAATGTCCAAGATTTCGCCTACAGTTTTGTTCTGTACATCCAGATTTACTTTCCGCTGAGTGTCTATTTGAGTGTTGAAAACAAATAAACACTCTGCCTGTTTTTCGATTTTTTTCAATACTTCTTCGATGGGAGTATTTTTCTCTTTCAGAGATATGCGTGAATACGCATCGGCATTAGCTTCGAATCCCGAAACCAATGCTAAAGCGATTATAAACGCTTTGAGACTTTTTTTCGGCATAAGTGTTTTTACATGCATACGAAATTAGTATTTAATTATTTTTATAATTAATTAAAATTCTACTTTATTAAGTTTTAGAGGGATAGCTAAAGTGTAAGTCAAATTTTTCTCATAGGCTTTTCCGGTATTATTTTTTAATTATTTTTTATTTTGTGATTGATATTGTATTAGAGTCTTTATCCCATTTATAATCGAACTTGAAATCATATTGCAATGTGCGCAAGGCATGTTGAATACCGTTGTAACGATAGAATTTTCCGGTGTAATGTTGTGTGTTTTCCATATTATCGTCAATAATGATTTTTACGCCAAAACATTTCTCGAATCCGAGCATAAGTTCTTTGAATGATTTGTTCTTAAAATAATAGATACCGTCTTTCCAAAGTTCAGATTCAAGAGAGTGTATAACCGATTGCTTAAATTCTCCATTTTCGAATTGAGCCCGATATCCGGGTTTGAGAATTATGCTTTTTTCTCCTGACGCCATATTTACAGATCCTTCGATAAGGGATACCATAAAATTTTTATCTTTAGCAGTAGAAGTTACATAGAATTTTGTCCCCAAGACTTTTACTTTGCCATTGGGGGTATTTACGGTAAACGGACGCCAACGGTTGTGTGCGACTTCAAGGTAAGCTTCTCCTTCTATTTCGATGTTACGTTTGATACCGATGAAGGAAGATGGATATTTTATTGTGGTACCTGCATTGAGCCACACTTTAGTTCCGTCCGGGAGCAAGAGAGTGTTGCTATTTCCTGCCGGAACAGTGAGTGAATAGAGCGGAATCATACGGTCGGCCATAGTGACATAGAAAATACCCAGTGTCACTGATAATAATATGATAAATATTGCAGCAATGCGAAGAAGTTGCATGCGGTGATGACGGCGGAAATTATACTCAGTACGCGAAATACTGTCTGTAGATAACAGAATGGCATTGTATATTTTACGCTCTTGAGAAAATTTTTCCATATTTTCCGGCGCAGCTTCTATCCATTCCCTCACTTTGATTCGTTCTTCGAGAGAAGCTCTATTTTCGAAATATTTATATAGTATTTCTTTGTTCATAACGTAATAAAGACGGTAAAACGGTTTTTGTCCCTAGTGAAAAATGTAATTTTTTTTGCATAAAAACGATATGTATATTTAATATATTGATTTATAATATATTAATTGGGCGTGTTTTTTTTGGAAAATGATATTTTTTTTTTGAAAAAGGGATTTAGAAGACAAATGTGTTGTGCTGTGTCAGATACGAGTATTGTCATAAATAATCTTTTAGTTTTTTTCTAAGGATATTCAAGCATTTGGAAATGTGAAACTCTACCCCTTTTACCGATATTCCGAAAATTTCGGCAATGGATTTATAAGATTTTTGTTCGAGGTATCTTTTATAGAATATTTCACGAGTTCGTTCGGGCAGGGTATCAATGGCTTCATTTACTATTTGAGTTATTTCATGGCTAAAAAGCTCTGACGGGTCGCAGCTTCGTAATGAAGAAATATTGATTTCTATTTCTCCAAGCATTTGTCTATACATCTCTTCATTTTTTTGAAGGCGATATTTTCTTAATTCGAGTAAGTCGATGCATTTGTTCCTTAAAATGGTAAATATATATCCTTTGACATTGTTGATTTGAATATCGAGTCTGTCTTTATTTTCCCAATATTGAATGAATGCATCCATAACTGCATCTTCAGCTTCTTCCATATTGCCGAGATAGGAATATGCAAATTGGATGAAACCAGTTTTTGAAGTTTTAAAAATGGTTGCAATATCTGTGTCTTTTTGATGAAATATTAACGTCAAACTCTAATATTTTTTATAAATTAAAAGCTTTTTTGAATAATGTCTACATTTTAAGTATATTTCTAAATTTTAATATTATGATATACCTTTGTTATATTAAAAAAGCAAAATTTTCGACATGCTAATATATAGAATAAAATAATTATTTACCTTCTTTTTGACAAATTTTTTTTCAGATGCACTTTGCAAATATTTATATATAAAATATGTATTTTTTATGATAAAAATTTGTCTATGTTCCGCTTGTAAAAATTGATAGTTTCGTTAAATTTGCAATTCCCCTCGTTTTGCATGGATAGAAATAACGGATTTTTTTAATCTGTATTTTTAAGTTATTCCGGGATGCCGTGAGGCATAGACTTGGAAAATATTTTGCATTTGAATCAAAAACTGTAGCTTTTTTAATATAATATTTATAAGTATGGAAAAACCTTTGTCTTTTATTGCTGTGCCGATATTGGCTATTTCTGCGTCATCGTTATTATCCTGCACTTTGAAAGAGAAAAAACGGCCGATGAATGTACTCTATATTATGAGTGACGATCATTCTTATCAAACAATCAGTGCTTATAATGACCAATTGATAAAGACTCCGAATATTGATCGTATAGCTCAAGAAGGGGCCCGATTTACAAACAGTTTTGTTGCCAATTCTATCAGCGGTCCCAGCCGGGCTTGTATGCTTACCGGCAAACATAGTCATGCTAATGGTTTTACGGATAATTCCAGTACGTTTGACGGTAGTCAACAGACTTATCCTAAATTGCTACAAAAAGCCGGGTATGAGACAGCTATTATCGGAAAGTGGCATTTGACGTCGGCTCCTACCGGGTTTGATTATTCAGAGATTCTTGTCGGGCAGGGAGATTATTATAATGCTCCTTTCATTAAAAACGGCGAACGTATAAAATCGGAAGGTTATGTGACAGATGTGATTACAGATAAGGCTATCGATTGGATGGAAAATAAACGGGACAAAGACAAGCCGTTTTGCTTGCTGTTACACCATAAAGCTCCGCATCGTACATGGATGCCTGATTTGCAGGATTTAGAACTTTTCAGTGACAGAGAGTTTAAGTTGCCCGATAACTTTTATGATACTTATGAGGGACGTCAGGCTGCGGCAGAGCAGGAAATGAGCATTATTAAAGATATGGATTTGGTGTATGATTTGAAACTGGCCGACAAGGAGAATGAAATTCATTCCGGAGCTCTTGAACAGGCAGGCCGAAATATGTACAATCTTATGACACCGGAGCAGCGGGCTGCATGGGATAAACATTATGACAAGGTGATTGCGGATTTTAAGAAAGCGAATTTGTCGGGAAAATCGCTCGCCGAATGGAAGTATCGTCAATATATGCGTGATTACCTTCGGGTAATTCATTCGGTAGATCGCAATATCGGCCGGGTTCTTCAGTATTTGGAGGATGCCGGGTTACTTGAGAATACAATGATTGTCTATACGTCCGACCAAGGTTTTTATATGGGGGAACATGGCTGGTTTGACAAACGTTTTATGTATGAGGAATCGTTTCGTACACCTTTGCTGGTACGTTTACCGGGGGGGAAGAAAGGTGATATAGAACAGATGGTGCAAAACATTGATTACGGTCCCACGATTCTCGATTTGGCCGGAGTTCCGGTTCCGTCGGATATGCATGGTGTGTCATTTTTACCATTACTTCGTGGTGAGAAAGTAGATAACTGGCGTACGGCACTTTATTATCATTTTTATGAATATCCGGCAGAACATGCTGTGAAAAGACATTATGGTATTCGTACCGAGCGATACAAACTGATACATTTTTATAATGATATAGATTCTTGGGAATTGTTTGACCTTCAGAATGATCCGTCGGAAATGCATAATATTTACGGACAGCCGGGGACAGAACAGTTGGTGGCAGAATTGAAAGAAAGACTGGTCGGATTACAAAAATTGTATGGAGATTTTAATGCTATGAAGTATAATAATTAAGAACCCGTCGTACATTTGTACGTTTGTCAATATTCGCATAATATGTGCCTTATGAATAGACATGGACAAAAATCGTAGAACCTGTGGTTATAGAAACTGTCGTTTAAATTTTCCGATAAAAGAAATATCAGGTTTTCTTTGCGTATTCATTTAGTTTATTTTCTTGTAAAGAGGGAAAATATCCTCAAAAGAAACTCCTAAATATGGTTTGAGTAAAACTTAAACCAGCTCTAAAAGTTGTAAGATACTATTTTTCTTTAGCTAATGTGCCCTTCCATTTTCTCAAAAAGATGGAAGGGCATTTCGTTTTCTTTTTCGTATTGCTTAATATGTTTTAAAGAGAGATAAGTTAAAATTATAAACTATTCGATTTTTGTTGGGTACATACAAGCTTTGAATGAATGGAGTTTCGAAGTTTGTTATAGATAAAATTGTATGTTAAATTTTTATATTATCGTCATATTTCTTCTTTTTATATTGTTTTTTCACCAAATTGATAAAAAAAATGCGTGTTTTATTTCTAAAATAAATAAAATATGTATTTTTGCAATATATAATAAATGGAGTAATGATTTTTTTTAAGATAAATATCTGGCAATTAGTGTGTTGTTGAAAATTGAAAGAGGATAGCTTATATGAATGGCAGATGCATTTATGTTTTATAAAATATTTGATGACAAAGTATTATGTATAAATAATCGGAGTAAGAGTCGATCATTATGTTTGGTCTTTTCCAAATGAAACCTAAACTGTAATTGAAATGAAAAGAAATTGGAGAATAGTTCCTATTATGTTGCTGTGCTGTATCGGCGGGAGCTCTATGCAAGCAGGGGAATATGATGGATGTGCGACCGGATGGCATTTGATATTTAATGACTCTGTTACGGGAGCAAATGTTTCTTCTGCCTTTTCCTGGCTTGACAAGCATAAAATAAAGCCGAAGAAGAAAATCGTGGTCGGTGTAATCGATTCGGGCAGTGATACTACGCATTTGTACTTAAAAGATGCACTCTGGCATAATAAGAAAGAGAGAGATAATGGGAAAGATAATGATAAGAATGGATATGCCGGAGATATTTTAGGCTGGAATTTTTTAGGGACAACCGACGGTTCTTTTAATATGCAAAGTGCCGGAACAGAAGAGTTCAGGGAATTTAAAAGGCTTTATCCAAAATATAAAGATTGTGTTGTTGATTCTGCTGCGATAGCTAATGCTACTCCCGAATTTCTGTATTATTTGAAAATGAGGGCGGGTGCTCGTATAGATACTTATATAAAATTTGCGGCTTATCTGGAACAGCAGGGGAAAGCTTATGACGAACTTTCGAGGCGTGCGAGTGAAGCGTATCCCGGTAAGGATTCTTTAAGGGTGATGGATATTATGAATATTGATGCTAACGATTCCGTATTCAATATGTGTGCCCAATTGATTGCAGTTGATTTGATGAGCGGGAGCCGGGACCGTTTGTGGAAAACGTTGGTCGACAATCATAATGCTAAGCTTGAATTGGCCCGTAAACGGATACATGGTATAGAGTTTGACCCGGATAAGCGCTTGCTAATGGGTGACAATATACATGATGGGAAAGATTGTTTTTATGGTAATAATAATGTAATGTGTGATGACTATTATCATGGAACATTTGTGGCCGGCGTGATTGCAGCACAACCTAATGTTGTAAATAAAATGACAGGTATTTATCCTTTGGCTAAAGTGATGACCATACGGGCGGTCCCTGAAGGGGATGAATACGATAAGGATATTTCTTCGGCTATTCGATATGCCGTAGATAATGGGGCAAAGGTCATAAACATGAGTTTCGGAAAACGTACGTCTCCTGATGCTGTAATGGTAGAAGACGCTATAACATATGCTGCTGCTCATGATGTATTGCTCGTTATGGCTTCGGGGAACAGTGGTGTAGATTGTGACCGTATTACATTTTATCCGCAAGGTCTTGATAAATCGGGCTGTCGTATCGATAATTTGATTAGAGTGGGAGCCTCTGATAAGAAAGGAAACCCGGCTCCGAATTCCAATTATGGGCAGAATACAGTAGATGTTTTTGCTCCGGGGGTGGATATTACTTCTTTGGGACCGGATAATGGGTTTGATGTATCGAGCGGTACCAGTGTAGCAGCTCCGGTGGTTACGGGTATTGCTGCTGTAATCCGGGATTATTTCCCGAAACTGACGGCTGCGCAGGTAAAGGATATTTTGATAAAAAGTGTCACACTTATGGGAGACAAGCGGGTCAAGCTTCCCGGGGCAAAGAGTGATGAATATGTTACCTATGACTCTTTATGTGTATCGGGTGGAATTGTGAATGCGCTCGATGCGGTGAAGCTGGCAAAAGAAATGGTGAAAAAGGGTCGGAAAAATTAATGAATCTGGGAATAAGGAAGATGAAATTCAGGATAATATATTTGTGTTGGGGACTGTTGCTATCGGTTGTTTTTTCTTATACAGCCGATGCTCAGGATTATGTGGACTGGAAGCGGGCTGAAAAGTTTACTGCAGATTCTTTATCCGGACATTATCGTTCTACAGGAGTGTCTGCCAACTGGATAGAGGGTACTCGTTATTTTTATTATTTTATAGAAAAGAATGGTGCCCGTGACTGTTATTTGGTGAATGCTTCGAATGGGAAAAAAAAGTTGCTTTTTGATAATGAGAAGCTGGCCTCTGAGATTTCTCGTCTTACAGGGAAAGAATATAAGCCTGAGGATTTGAAATTGTATCGTCTTGATTTTTATAATAAAGACTTGAGTTGTTTCTATATAAAGAAGGACGGGAAGGATATAAAATATACAATTTCTTCTGGTACAGGAAAGGTCGTATCGGAACGTCCCGATGCAATAAAGAAAAAGAATGCGGGAACCTCATTCTCTTTTGGTAAAGGGAAAAGACCTTGGGCTAAATATTCGGCTGATAGTGTATATATCATATATGGCCGTAATCATAATTTATTTCTTTCGCGGAATGGGAATACTCTGGACGATTGGCAGTTGACGACTGACGGGGAGCCTTATAACTCATACACGTCGAATAATAGTGAAAAACGGGATACGGCTTGTGCATATACATCTGCGCGATGGATAGATGATACTCATACGATTTTTGCTTTTCGGGAGGATAAGCGCAGTATTAAGACCATGACATTGGTTAATAGCTTATCCAATCCTCGTCCTTTGACTGATACGTACAAAATGCCGATGCCCGGTGATAGTGGAGTCAGTCAGTACGATGTGCAATTGTTCAATGCAGAGACACGCAAGAGAATAATTGTACCTATTGCCAAGTATCCGGACCAGAAGGTTGTCTTAAGTTATGCCGATGTTCCGGGATATGTATACATGACCCGTCGTAGCCGTCCGGCCGATTATATAGACTTATGCCGTATAAATACTCGTACGGGGGAAGTTGAGGAGTTGATTTCGGACCATTGTGTACCTCATATGAATGTGCAACTTTTTAATTATCAATTGATAAATAAAGGAAAAGAAATACTCTGGTGGTCGGAACGCAATGGAAAGGGGCAATATTTCTTATATGATGAGAATGGAAAGCTCAAGAATGCCGTAACTCCGGCAGATATGGTTGCCGGACAGATTGTACATCTTGATACTTTAGGCCGCACTATGATTGTTGAAGGATATGGAAAGGAAAAGGGGATAAACCCGTATTACCGTTTTTTCTATAAGGTAGATTTGGACGGCAGTCATTTCACATTATTGACTCCGGGAGATGGAACACATAGCATTGAGTTGTCTCCGGATAAAAAATATCTTATCGACAATTATTCCCGAATGGATATGCCGGTGGTAAGCCAGTTGGTAAAGATTGCATCTCCTAAGAAACCGATGGTTATAGAACAAAGTGACGACAGCGAACTACGGGCTTTGGGATGGCGTCCTCCTATATTGTTTTCGATGAAAGCGGCAGACGATTCTACAGATTTGTATGGGATTATGTACTTGCCTTTCGATTTGGATACGACCCGCCGTTATCCTATCATTACCAATGTGTATCCGGGACCTCAGGATGACCAGATTCCCCGGGCTTTTACAGTGGATGATAATTATAATCAGTCTTTGGCACAATTGGGTTTTGTCGTTATTAATGTTGGAGCTCGGGGAAGTTCCCAGTTACGTGGGCGTGATTTCCATTGTTTCGGTTACGGGAATTTGAGAGACTATCCTTTGGCTGACGATAAACATGTCATCGAAGAGCTGGCTCGTCGTTATCGATTTATCGATATTGAACGGGTAGGTATATATGGACATTCAGGAGGGGGATTTCAGACGGTTGCCGCCATGCTTACTTATCCGGATTTTTATAAGGTAGGTATAGCAGCATCGGGGAATCATGACAATAATTTGTATATACAATGGTGGGGAGAGACGTATCATGGTGTACAATCCCGAATTGACAGCATAACGGGGAAGACAGTGTTTTCTTGTAAGATACCGACCAATAATGAATTGGCCGACCGCTTGAAGGGGCGCTTGATGCTTATTACCGGGGATGTCGATAAAAATGTGCATCCATCAACGACTTTTCGTTTGGCAAAGGCTCTGATGGAAGCAAATAAACGTTTCGATATGATGATTATGCCGGGAATGGACCATGGAGTAGGTAACGATTATTATTATAACCTGATACGCTATTATTTCGTGGAGCATTTATTGAATCCGAAAAGAGAGCATATCGATATTATTCATCACAAATAAAATAATGAAGCCCTTATATGAAACGAAAACACTTGAATAGAAAAACTGGGTATTTGTTTTCGGTATTATTGTCTTTTTTTCTGACATTAAATGCGGGGACAAATATCATAGCTCAGGGGAATACCGGAAAGATAAAGATTACCGGTACGGTTTATGATGAGACGAAGCAGCCTCTGGCAGGAGCTTCAGTACGGGAAGAAAGGTCGACAAACGGTACGATTACCGACCAGAATGGCCGCTTTTCGATATTCGTCAAAAAGGGGAGTACTTTGCGTATTTCTTTTCTGGGACTTGAATCGAAAGTGATGACTGCCCAAGTTGCAGGTGATTTTGATATTATGTTGAAAGATAATTCTCACGAACTGGGGCAAGTCGTTGTGACCGGTTATGGGAAAACGACGAAAGACCGGGTTACCGGCTCGGTCGGTGTCGTGACAGCGGAGGAGCTGAAGGGAAATCCCGGAGCTTCTGTCGACCAGTTGTTGCAAGGGAAGCTGGCCGGTGTAAGTGTGAAAATGACTTCGGGACAACCGGGCTCTGAGGCGCAAATTCGTATACGTGGGACAAAGACTTTGACCGGTGATGCCGAGCCTTTGTGGGTAATCGACGGAGTCCCTTTGCAAAGGGATATACCGGAGGTAAATACAATAAGCCTTAGAAGCGGAGATTTTACAAATATTTATGAGCGAGGTATTGCCGGTATCAGCCCTCAGGATATAGAGTCGATTACTGTATTGAAAGATGCCTCGGCTTCGGCTATTTATGGTTCTCAGGCAGCAGCCGGTGTAATTGTCGTTACGACTAAGAGAGGTAAAGCCGGGAAGTTGCAGATGAATTACTCTGGAACAGTAAGTTTCGTCACTAAACCACCTCGGGATGCAAATTTGATGAATTCTCGAGAAAAGCTGGCTTGGGAGCAGGAACTTTGGGATGAGTTTTCGGCGGAAGGATTTAGTACCGGTTCTTATTATCCTGTTATAGGTGTTGTCGGCATGATACGTTCCGGTTATGGAGATTATGCCGGAATGACAAAGGCGGAACAGGATGCTTATATCGAGCAGCTTGGAGCTCATACGACCAATTGGTTTGATGAACTGTTCCGTACAGCCATATCCAACAGCCATCATCTCTCTTTTTCCGGAGGTAGTGATAAGAGTGCTTATTATGTGTCGGCCGGGTACAATAAAAATAATGGTTTGGTAAGAGGTACAGGCTCTGATAGTTATACTTTGAGGGCGACAGTAGATATGACTCCCAATAAACGGATATCGCTGGGTATTTCTACTGATTTGGCATATATGACAGCCGACCAGACTTCTACTTATGTTAATCCATTTACTTATGCTTACTTTGCCAATCCGTATGAAAGACCGTTTAATGCTGATGGTTCGTATGCTGCTGACAATACTTATTTTATGTTGGCAAGGACTAATGGCATGACCAGCACATTGATGCCTTCGGAGGGGTTCAATATATTCAGAGAGATGGACCAGACGTCCAATGAGACTAAAAATGTTACGGCCAATGTAAACGCTCAATTGGGTATATCCATATTAAGGAATTTGAAATTTGAAGGGCTGGCGGCCTATGGGTACACAAGTAATGTTTCAGAGAATATCTCGGGGCAGGATACGTATACGGCTTGGATGGACAGACCGTTCGAAGGGTCTACCATGGCGTCGACCCGAAGATATGGGTCGATTGCCCAGGTCACTTCTTATAATCAGAGTTATTCTTTACGTGGGCAGTTACATTTTTCTGAGGTTTTCGGTAATATACACCGCTTGAGCGTTATTGCCGGTTCGGAAATAAGTCGTTCTTATGCAAAAACAATCCATGCCAAAAGGTACGGGTATGATACGGTAACGGGAAATTCGTCATTCCCGGTGTATCCCAGTGACCAAAATGTAGATTATAACAAGTTGGTGGATTATGCGTCTAAAATAGACGGATATTTCGGGCAGTCGACTATAGAGAATGCCACGGCTTCTTTTTACGGTTCTATGGATTATGTCCTGATGAATAAATATGTAGCAAGTTTTACCATGCGTACCGATGGCTCGAACAAATTCGGGAGCAAACAGCAGTTCAATCCGAATGGGTCATTGGGTTTTAACTGGAATATAGGGGCCGAAGAGTTTATGAAAAAATTGAAGCCTACACTAAGTTCGTTAATGGTGAGGTTTTCGGGAGGGTATACCGGAAAAGTGAATGCGGCAGCAACGCCTTACATTATTATGAAATATGATGCTTCATTTCGTAAAACGGATGATACATATTACCGAATGGGATCTGTGAAAAATCCGCCGAATCCTAATCTGCGTTGGGAAAAGACTTTTGATTTGAATGCGTCGTTGAGTGCCGGCTTTTTTGATGACCGGATGACTTGGGATTTGGGTTTTTACCGCGCTTTGAGCAAAGATGTGATTTCGTCTGTGGCGGTTCCGTTGAATACGGGTTTCAACGTTCAGTCGTATAATACGTCAAGAGTACTGAACCAGGGTATTGAATTTACCTTGGCAGGTAAGATTATAAAGACCCGGGATTTGTCGTTGACAGCTACGGCCAATGTTGCCTATAACAGAAATAAGCTGGTGGAGTATAATTCTCCGTATGCTACATATTCGACAGTCTATGAGGGATATCCTATCGGGGCTGTCATTACGGGGAAATATACGGGAATAGACAAGAATACAGGATTGTATGCTTTCAAAATGCGTCCGGATACCGACAAATCGGAATCGAAATACCGGTCGAATTCCGATAATTATTATTATTACTTGGGGACATCGAATGCTCCGGTTACAGGAGGATATGTCATTAATTTCGGTTACAAAAGGTTGTCGCTGAGTGTAAGCGGAAACTATTCGATTGGAGCCAAGATAACGGATGAGATATCGTCTCCTGCCAGTTATAGTATTTTTAGAAAGACGGTAAATCAAGATATTCCGACTTCTCACAATGACTTGTATGTGAATTTTCTGAATGTATCGAAAGATGTGGTAAACCGATGGACCGAGGATAATCCGATAACTGACGGTTATCCGAGATTGTTTGATGCTTTCGGGGGACAGGTTATAGATATATCTTCAATAGCTCCAAATAATGATAAAGTTACGAATGGAGCTTTGATAAAGAATCTTTCATATTTTAAGATAAGTGATATTCGTTTGACATATACTTTTCCCGATGCCCGTTGGATGCGCAGGGCTTACATTTCGTCATTAGGTATTTCTGCATCGGTAAGCAATGTCTGCATCTTTAGCAATTACGACGGCATAGACCCTGAGACACCGGGAGCCGTTTATCCGAAATCAAGAGATTTTATATTGGGGTTAAACATAGGATTTTAAATAGTGCCGATTATGAAAAAATACAGTATAGTTTTTATTCTTTTATTGTCTCTTGCCTCTTGTAAGAATTTTTTGGATATAAAACCGCACGAAGAGGTGATACCTGAGACGGCAGAAGAATTCTCTGCATTATTACACTCACATCTGGATGATTTGGACCGTGGAAATTTGGATTGTCTGATAGAATCGACTCAGAAGGTTACTCTCTATGAACAGGTTGCTGATAATCTGGAAGTTGCATTGACCGATAAATCTGCCGGTCAGGCTCTGAAAATATATCCGGGAGATATATATACAATGAGTATAAATAAAACGGATTATTCCAGTTTATATGAGATTATACGTGATTGTAATATCATTTTCGGGGAGATGAAAGGAGATAAGGAATCGGACTTGGCGAAAAATGTATTGGGCACGGCGTATGCTATGCGGGGAGCATGCTATTATGAGTTGTTGCGGCGGTTCTGTGAAGTGTATGATCCCAATAAAAGCGACCAGTTGGGTCTGCAAATCGTTACGACGTTTGATATGGAGAATTGGCCGGTGCGTAGCTCCTTGAAAAAGACAATAGACTTTATTGAAGATGATTTGAAAAAAGCCTTGTCGTATAATGTGCAGGATGATATTTATCGTTTTACGGCTCCCGTAGTGAAAGGTTATCTGTCCCGATTCTATTTCTGGACCCGGCAATGGGACAAAGCGGCCGATTTTGCTACTCAGGTGATGGCGGCATATCCGTTGCTCGACAGAGACGGTTATAAAGAGATGATGACTCCGGCGTATAGTTTGAAAGGAAACATGCTTATCAAATCGGAGACCATATCGTCTTCCACTACGGAATCAGAGGGTGTAGGAACGTATGAGCCTATAAAGGCCCGTCCGGTGAGCAAGCGATTTATAGATACGTTTAGTGATGAAGAAAAGGCTAATGATATTCGGTATGAAATGAATTTCACTGTAAAAAGGATTACAAAGAAATTTATTTTTTCGGGTATGCGCAGTGCCGAAATGTTACTGATTCGTGCCGAGAGTTATTATCACATGGGAGAGCAAGGGCTGGCTCTGGATGATATCAATACTTTGCGGAGTAATCGGATAAAAGATTATGTCCCTTTGACTATGGACCAATTGCCGGAGCCGGTAGAAGGTACTGACCTGATTACGGTGGATGTTACTGGAGCGTCTCTTACTCGATTGATGTCTCTTATCTTGACAGAAAGGAGAAAAGAACTTTTTATGGAAGGAGATCGCTTTTTTGAATTGAAGCGGAACGGGAGTCCTGAGTTTTGGGTTCCCGAGCAAGGGCAGAAATTTGTGACCCGTAAGTTTATGTACACTTATCCGATACCTCTCACGGATGTGGATATTGTTCCCGGTTTACAACAGAATGAGGGGTATGACGAATTTATCATTAGGTAAAATAGCGTAGAATATAAAAATGCGAATTATGAAGCTGAAAAATATGTTATGGGCAGGTTGCTTTTTTTTCGTTGCGTTGAGCCTGTTTACAGCGTGCGAGTCGTATGATGAAATGCCTCCTCGTATTGAGGGTTCGTCAACGGCAAAACTGGTATTCCCTATATATGAAATGAATAGTGAGGAACGAGCCATAGTTGATGCTATAAGGGATGAGTACAAACAATTCGAATAGAATTTCTATAACCGATAATTATTAATTAACTAAAAAACAAACGACATGAAAAAGTATGTGTATGCTTTGGCTGCGTTCCTGACATTAGGCTTTGCGGCTTGTTCATCAGATGATGATGAAGATAATTCTATTGACACGGATGTAGACGTGACGGAAGATGTCATTTATTCTTTTACAAACCGGAATGCAACAATGTTCCAGACTGCATCGGCAGAGATTTCTTTGTATAAAAGAGCTGATTTGGCGCAGTATTCCGCACCAAAGGATTTGGTATTTCCGGTAGAGGTGGATGTAGAAAAGTCTACGGCAGTAGAGGGAACTCATTTTTCTTTTGCCGGTGAGAAATCCATAACAGTCCCCAGTGGTAAATCTAAAGGCTCTTTGAAGCTGAATTTTATTAAAAAAGAGGAAGGCAAAGATGAAATCGTGTTGACAGTAAAGAAGCCTTCTGATAAATTTTTCTTGGGAGATAATGCTTCTCTTACTATCAAAATCGTAGGAGAAGCCATTGAAGTACTGAAGGGAACCTGGGGTTCTTGTACTTGGGAAAGTAGCAATAAAGATTATTGGGGGTTGTCGTATGACTTGAGCAAATTTCCTTCGGTATCTTCTGAAGACCAGCTTACAATCAGTGATGGAGGTCTGGAAGTAAATATGAAAAGTGACTTGAAAAACTATTTTGTAGGGAACAGCGAAATGAAATATATTCAGGAGCAGATTTTCCGTTTCCCGGAAGACTATTTATTGAAGAGAACCGGCTTTGTATTCGTATTGAATAATATCAATGCTAATTTTTCAGCTCAAAGCTCGACAATAAAAGATTCTCGGGTAGCGTTTGCCGTCATTAAAGATGATAATAACGAAGAAGTACTTGAGGTTATCGTCTATTCGTATGAACCGACAGATTTCTTGGTTGAAGAGTATAACGGAATGAAAGATTTCGCTACAGAAGATGAACCTGCTATGATTTATTATCCGTTGCGTTATCACTTCAAACGAGTACAATAATAAAGTTGCATAATATATCAAGAAAGGAGGGCTTCTAACGGAGTTCTCCTTTTCGTTTATATGAAGTTTATTGAATACTGGAGGCTTATCCGGCTTGTATGCAGATAGAATGTTCAAGATAGTTCATGTTCAAAAAAAGAAGATATAATGCAAGAAAACGAAACAGAAGCTTTGTCTTTCGATAAAAAGACATTATTTTTGTCCGTTAATAAAAATTATGTACACATCCATGAGAATGAAGATACACCGGGAAGGGAGAAATATACTGTTTTTTTTGATATTAGGCTTGGCTGTTATTAATGGCTCGATATATGTCTTTTTTCATAACCATTTTGTGTCCATATCATTATTGACGATTTCGGTAATATTTTATCTGTTAGTGCTCAATTTTTTCCGTTCGCCCCGTCGTCATTTTGTCGGTGATACCCGGAATGTGATTGTGGCTCCGGCCGATGGAACTGTTGTTGCTGTGGAGGAAGTCATGGAGAATGAATATTTGCATGAGAAACGTATTCAGGTTTCTATTTTTATGACCATATTCAATGTGCATGCCAATTGGTTTCCGGTAAATGGTACGGTAACGCATGTAAGTCATCAAAATGGGCGTTTTATGGCAGCTTATTTGCCTAAATCGAGTACGGAGAACGAACGGTCTACTGTGGTAATTAAAGCTGAAAATGGTCAAGATATACTTATGAGACAGATTGCCGGAGCTATGGCACGGCGTATTGTCACCTATGCCGAGCCGGGAGATGAGTGTCATATCGATGAGCATATGGGATTTATCAAGTTCGGTTCGAGAGTAGATGTCTTTTTGCCTTTGGATGCAGAGATATTGGTGAAACTCGATGATAAGACAGTCGGGAATATGACACAAATAGCCCGTTTGAGGGGTTGAAATAGAACGTGGAGTGCAAGAGCTGAAAAGAGAGTAAAAAGGATGAATGTGATTGTAAAAAACATACCCAATTCGGTAACGTGTCTGAATTTATTTTCAGGATGTATTGCATCTGTTGCTGCTTTCAATGCCGAATTTGAGACGGCTGCTGTGTTTATTGCACTTGCTGCAATATTTGATTTTCTGGATGGTATGTTGGCACGTTTGTTGAAGGCTTATTCTCCATTGGGTAAGGAGCTCGACTCACTGGCTGATCTTATAAGTTTCGGTATGGCTCCGGCGTTGTTGGTATTCAGCTATCTTAAGTTGAGTACTTTCTGGGCTACCGGTTTCTTAGCTGATTATTTACCATATACAGCGTTTCTTATAGCTGTGTTTTCGGGGCTGAGGCTGGCAAAATTCAATATCGATACTCGCCAGACGACGTCGTTTATCGGATTGCCTGTACCGGCGAATGCCTTGTTTTGGATAGGAACATGTTTTTATTCTCTCCAGCATAATATCAATCCTTACATTATTATCGTTTTGGTAATTGTTTTTTCAGGATTGTTGGTATCTGAAATCCCAATGTTTTCGTTGAAGTTTAAAAATCTTTCGTTTAAAGATAATTATATCCGGTATCTTTTGATTGCCGGTGCAGTCGTGCTGATAGTCGTTTTCGGGGTGAGCGGGCTCGCAGCTACTATCGGTCTATATCTTATACTCTCGATACTTAGGAAAGGACATTAAACAAAGTTGGTATAGTTTTTGTTTTTAAATAGGTAAGTGTAACTATATATTCCGAATATTATGAGTGTGATATTATATCTAATCTTTTTTATTTTTTTATTTATTGTCCTGTCTGCTTTAGGGCTATTAGGGGTGATTGCCCGTCTCTTTTTCAGACCGTCGCAGAATAGAGCGAACGGGGCTTCCAAAAAAAGTTATGGGGATGGCGGCCGTCAGTCTTCGACCAAATGGTATACGTATGGCAAAAAGAAGAAAAAAATCTTCGACCAGAACGATGGAGAGTATGTTGATTTTGAAGAGATAAAAGATAATAAGTGATTTTGGGGAAATATGACCGTTTTTTTGCCTTTTGTCTAATTCCAAAGAGGATATGGGAAATATGTAATATTTGAATTTTCGTTCAGTCTTTATAAGTTGTGTTTGGGTTATTGGGTTTTGGCTTTCGTCTATGAGTCTTCCTGTCGTAATTATTTCATTGATAATACGTGGTAGTCGTTTCTTTATGCTTATATTTGTAAGTTTTTTAAATAATCATAATTAAAAATGAGACAACCTCACAAACATAAATCCCGGGCTGAACGGTTCAGGGACTCTATAAAGACTTATCGTGTACAAGCGGATGATACTTTATTGAATTATTTGCTTACCATGTTCAAAGACCAAAGTCGTACCAGTGTAAAGTCTTTGCTGACACATCGTCAGGTCGCTGTAAATAATAGTCCTACTACAAAATACGATGTACCTGTACATATTGGTGATGAAATAAAAATAAATTTTCTGAAAGGTTTTAAGGAGTTCAATCATAGCCGTTTGCGTATTGTCTATGAAGATGAATTCGTGTTGGTTGTCGACAAAGGCTATGGTTTGCTTTCGGTCTCCACAGACCGGGTAAAGACTAAGACGGCTTATCGTATCTTGAGCGATTATGTGAAAGAAACAGACCCCTCGAATCGGTTGTTTGTATTGCATCGCCTTGACCGTGACACGTCCGGACTGATGATGTTTGCTAAAAAACAGGGAATACAGGAAACTATGCAACGGTCATGGAATGAAATGGTACTCGACCGTCGTTATGTGGCTGTAGTTGAGGGGCAACTTGAGAAAGAAGAGGGAGAAGTATCTTCGTATCTTTGTGAAAATTCGGCATTCGAAGTATATTCCACTCCGGATGAGTCGGAAGGTGGACAATATGCCCTTACTCGCTATAAAGTATTGCAGGTGAATAAAAATTTTTCACTTGTGGAATTGAAACTGGCTACCGGCCGTAAAAATCAAATTAGAGTGCATATGAAAGATTTGGGGCATAGCATTATCGGTGACCGGAAATACGGTTCTCGGTGTAATCCTTTGGGACGTTTGGCACTGCATGCCTCCCGATTGCGTTTTGTGCATCCCATAACTCGGCGTGATATGTTTTTTGAGACACCGATTCCTGCTTCGTTCCAACGTTTGGTGAGGGAAAAGTGAAGTTACCCGGTATCGTCTCGAAGAAGAATCAAAATCAGATGCTTATGCGTATTGTCTGAGATTTTATTTGAGGCGGAATAGGCAGTTTAAAAATAATCTTATTAAATTTGCATTCCTTAAGTGCGTAATCATAAAATACTTGCCGGATTGGGGATTTCTGTTTTCAGACAGGAATTAACCACTACCCGGATGAGCATGAAAAAATAAACATACAAATATGAATATTTCGTATAATTGGCTAAAAGATTATCTGAATCTGACATTAACTCCCGAGGAAGTATCGGCAGCTTTGACATCGATTGGGCTTGAAACAGGTGGCATCGAGGAAGTACAAACGGTAAAAGGCGGTCTTGAAGGATTGGTTATAGGGAAGGTCCTGACGTGTCGTGAACATCCCAATTCGGACCATTTGCATATTACAACGGTCGACTTAGGTAATGGAGAACCGGTGCAAATTGTGTGTGGAGCTCCGAATGTAGCATCCGGACAACATGTTGTTGTCGCTACAGTGGGTACGGTGTTGTATGACGGTGATACAAGTTTTACAATAAAGAAGTCTAAAATACGGGGAGAAGAATCATTCGGAATGATTTGTGCCGAGGATGAAATAGGTATCGGTGAAAGCCATGATGGTATTATCGTATTGCCAGAGACGGCTGTTCCGGGGACGTTGGCAAAGGATTATTATAACATAAAGAGTGATTATGTACTCGAAGTAGATATTACACCGAATCGTGTCGATGCTGCATCGCATTATGGAGTGGCGCGAGATTTGGCTGCATATCTGGTTCGGAATGGATATACTCCTGATTTGAGAAAACCTTTGGTAGATGGATTCAAAATAGATAATCTGTCGGGGGATGCTATAAAGGTCGAGGTACAGAATACGGAAGCATGTCCGAGATACTGTGGTTTGACTATACGTAATGTGAAAATCTCCGAAAGTCCTGAATGGTTGCAACAGCGTTTGCATGCCATAGGTTTACGTCCGATTAATAATGTTGTAGATATTACTAATTACGTATTGCACGAAACCGGACAACCATTGCATTGCTTTGACTTGAATAAAATCAAGGGAGGCAAAGTCATTGTAAAAACATTGCCTGAGGGAACGAAATTTGTAACTCTTGATGAAACGGAGCGTACGCTTTCGGATAGGGACCTGATGATATGTAATGAGAGCGAGGGTATGTGTATTGCCGGAGTATTTGGCGGTCTTGATTCGGGTGTGACCGACAAGACGACTGATATATTCCTCGAATCGGCCTATTTCAATCCGACATGGGTGCGTAAGACAGCACGTCGCCATGGACTCAATACAGACTCGTCATTCCGTTATGAGCGTGGAGCCGATCCTAATAATCTTGTATATGTACTCAAACGGGCTGCATTGTTGGTAAAAGAGCTGGCCGGTGGAGAAATTACGGGCAATATAGTTGATATTTATCCTCAGAAAATAGAAAATTTCAAGGTAGAGCTTGCTTATGAGCGTATAAATAGTTTGGTAGGTAAAGTGATACCGGCCGATATAGTAAAAAGCATCTTAGAGAGCCTTGAAATAGAAATTTTGGATGAAAGAGATGGTTGCCTTTCGTTGAGCGTTCCTACTTATCGGGTAGATGTGCAGCGTGATGTTGACGTGATAGAGGACATTTTACGGATTTACGGATATAATAATGTTGAATTTACTGATAATGTCCATTCGAATCTCTCGTATAAAACTTCTACGGATACCAGCCATCAGTTGCAAAATTTGGTAGCTGAGCAGCTTACCGGTTGTGGGTTCAATGAGATTATGAATAATTCGCTTACACGTTCGGCATATTATGCATCGCTTGAGACATATCCAGAGTCTCATTGTGTAAGACTTTTGAATCCATTGAGTAACGACTTGAATGTATTACGACAGACTCTACTTTTCGGAGGGCTTGAGAGTGTTGCCTATAATGTGAATCGTCGTCGCCCCGATTTGAAGTTCTATGAATTCGGAAATTGTTATTATTTCAATCCTGCAGCCAGTGTGGAAAAAGGTGTATTGGCTCCTTATTCAGAAACACAGCATCTGGGATTGTGGGTTACCGGGAATCGAGTATCGGGTAGTTGGGCACACCCTGACGAAAAATCGAGTGTGTATGAATTGAAGGCTTATGTCGAAAATATATTTATCCGTTTAGGCATAAATTTCGGCAGATTGCAATATACTCAAGTGTCTACAGACTTGTTTTCGGCAGCCTTGAATATTGCTACTCGTGATGGTAAACAAATGGCCGTAATAGGTATTGTAGCGAAAAAGGTATTGAAAGGTTTTGATATAGATAATGATGTTTTCTATGCAGAACTCAATTGGACATTGTTGATGAAAGAAGCGGCTCATAATAAGGTATTATATACAGATATACCTAAATTCCAGCCCGTGAAACGAGATTTAGCATTATTGGTAGATGCATCTGTATCATTTGTAGAGATTGAGAAAGTGGCTTATGAAACGGAACGGAAACTCTTGAAAGAAGTATATCTTTTCGATGTCTATGAAGGTAAAAATTTGGAAGCGGGTAAGAAGTCGTATGCCGTGACATTTATATTGCAAGATGAGAATAAAACTTTGAATGATAAGCAAATAGACTCTATTATGAGTCGTATTATCAATAATTTGCAACAGAAGCTTAATGCAAAACTCAGATAATTAATTTATAACAAAATAGAAATAAGAATATAACAATGGGAAGAGCGTTTGAATATCGTAAAGCCAGAAAGTTGAAGCGCTGGGGAAATATGGCGCGTACATTTACAAAATTAGGAAAAGAAATTTCGATTGCCGTAAAGGCCAGTGGCCCCGATCCCGATGCTAATCCGCGTCTGCGTGTTCTTATGCAAAATGCCAAGGCGGCTAATATGCCTAAAGAAAATGTAGAACGGGCTATAAAAAAAGCTACTTCAAAAGATGAGGGAGATTATAAGGAAATTGTTTATGAGGGATATGGGCCTTTCGGTATAGCTATCGTTGTCGAGACTGCTACTGATAATCCTACCCGTACAGTAGCAAATGTGCGCAGTTATTTCAATAAATTCGGAGGTTCACTGGGAACCAGTGGAAGTTTATCATTCCTTTTTGACCATAAAAGTGTGTTCAAGATTAAAGCAAAAGAGGGTGTTTCTCTGGAAGATCTTGAACTGGAACTTATAGACTATGGAGTAGATGAACTTGAGGCTGATGGAGAAGAAATTGTATTGTACGGTGAGTTTGAATCGTTCAGTAATATACAAAAGTATCTTGAGGAAAATGGCTTTGAGATAGAAAGTGCTGAGTTTGAACGTATTCCGAACGATACAAAAGATGTGACAGAAGAACAGCGTGCTTCCATCGAAAAGTTGCTTGAGAAGTTTGAAGATGATGAGGATGTTCAGAATGTTTTCCATAATATGAAAGAGGCAGAAGAGGAATAATGTTTCTTGGTAATATTTTCTGAATAACATAGATAGAAACAAATTTTATTTTTGTTATTGTTTTCGGCTCGGCAGGTTTCGGACAGATAATGTCCAAAACCTGTCGAGCCATTTATTTCTGTATGGAGGAGCAATTTGAAGTGAGTATTTTTGAAGAGAAAATGAGATTTTATATAGTTTAAATATAGTAGAAAGGCAATTAGTAACAAAATTTATCGGAAAAATATGTTTCTTTGTATAAAATTTGTTGGAGTTATTAGTTACCAGAAAAAACTTAACATATATTATATTTTGATATTCTTTAGCGATAGATAGTGTGGTGAAAATTTGAAATAAGTTGTCGAATCTTAATCTTGCCATATAGGGTGTGTTGTAGTAAATGGTAACTCGGAGTATAGTTAAAAAAAATTGAATATGGACAAAAGTTTATTGGTCAAATTGCTACTGATAACGTTTACTGCATCGTTCTTTGTGCCGGAAGTGGCAGCCAGAAAGAAGAAGGAAAAGGAAGAGGCTGTGTCTGTAATATTGTATCTGAATAAAGTTGCAAATGCGAATGATAATTCGAAAGGGATGGTCATAAAGGGGTATTTAAGGTCGGCAATAGTGAATGATCCGACCTTTTTTGAAGTAAGTGAGACCCCGAATGGAGAAAGGATTAGGTATATCAGCGAAGATATTGATTCGTTGGTCGTTATGGATAGCCTTAAATATGTGAAGCGCAAGTGCAAGGGAATGGGGTTTATGGCCGGAGGTCCGAAAATCCGTTGGGTCAGGGCAGAGTATGAAGGACGGGGTATTGATGTCTATTCTGCATTTTTTTATCACTCAAGAGCGTGTAAATAATATAACGACGGTTCGACAGAGCATAAGTTATTTTTTCAGTATAGATAAGGATATTGCTATTTGGGTATCCAGTGAATATGTTTCCGGCCCTTATGTTCTCGGTGCGCAGGGAGCAAATAGAAAGCAAATGGCATATTATTTTAGTAAAATTTATGATTATCAGGAATTTGCGACACGTATAAAAGCAAAAGAGCTTACGGGAATGATGACAATTGTAAAAGCTTGGGATACAGAGTATGGGAGTGTGCCGGTGAAAAGAATTTCCGGAAAAATGAAAGTAGACCAACAGGGAGTACAGGAGACTATTACAGTTGTCAGTGGTGCTAAGTCGTCATCTTGGAAGAGAATGAAAAATGAGGTTGTATTTCCTCAGTATATGAGAACTATACAACTGGGGGTGTCTCCGGCTATTGCCCCTTGGTCACGAAATATCAAACATGATGGTACGGGTTATAAGATGTATATTCCACCGATAAGTATTTATACCGATATCTGTTTTATGGATTTTAGTAAGTTGGGAAGCATCGGTTATCTGTTTGGAGCTACTTATAGCAAGTATGGGTATAATTGGCAATGGGATAATGGTTATGGTCTTAAGACAAAGGAAACATCCAGTAACAGGTTTGATATTTGTGCAGGGTTGAGTTGGCATCTGACACTTTGTCGGAATTTTGAAGCTTATGCCCGTGTAATGATTGATTTGGGAGTTACCGGCAATCGGACGACAGATCAGGAAAGCGGGGAAAAGATGATTTCAGAGAGTAAGATGAATACGAATGTCGGAGTTATTGCCACGGCTGGTTTGCGTTATTACTTTTGTAGGAGTGTCGGAGTTTATGTTGAGGGTGGCCGGGATATCGGTTATGCTTCTGCAGGTCTTTCATTTCGTTTCTAACCAAATATATATAAAAAATAATAAATTATGAAAAAGTTAATTACAGCAATCTTTTGTATTGCAATGTTTTCATTTGTATCGGTCGGTTGTTCTAAGGACGATGATGATAAAGATGGAAAGGATGGTATTGAAATTACAACTGGGATGACTTGGGAAAAATTGGTCGGAGAACATCCTTTTATGGGTAATTTCCCCAAGTATGATGGAGATATCGAATTCCATCAGTATAACGAGACTTTTGGCATGGAAAGCGTTGGATTTTTTGATTATAAGTGTGATGCATCCATGGCTACGGGATATTATTCTAAATTGGCTGCAGCGGGATTTACAGTGAATCCGAATGCTGAAGGTATGTATACAAAGACAATAGATGGTTATGAGCTTACTTTTACCGGTAGTCATGCTGCGGGTAATTTCGGGATGGTATTTGCTTGTAATCCGATTGATTAATAAGATTTTATTTATGATTGTCAGATTCTAAAGGGATAGTTTTACTATACTGACTCGATTCGTATAAGAAAGAAAATGTGTTACAAAGGTTGTTTTGACAGGTTTTTGTGATGCATTTTCTTTTTGTTTTTTATTATTGTAACTTTAAGGACTGAAAAGAGTTATTTGCATAAATATAGCTTTTTGTGTTAACTAAATCATAAAAATGGTGTTGAATAAGAAATATGGATTTTGGATATTAGTAGTATTACCGATGTTGTATTACAGTTGTTCAAGAAAAGACGACAGAGGTAATATAGAGCTATACTGGAATAACGAGTTGATTTTACCCCCTAGCTCGGGGATGTTTCCCAACAAGGGTCTGGCCGGAGCTTACTGTGGCCTTGTCGGTAACCGATTGGTTATAGCAGGTGGGGCCAATTTCCCAGAACAATACCCATGGGATGGTGGGCATAAAGTCTGGTGGAGTACCCTTTACAGCTATGACAAGGTAACGGGACGATGGGAAGTCTACGAAGACTTTTTAGAAAAGCCCTTGGCTTACGGTCTTTCCCTTCAGGTAAAAGATGGAGTACTTTGCATCGGAGGAAACAATGCCGACAGTTGTTATAAAGACGTATTCCTAATCACAGAGCGAGGAGGCAAGTTAAAGATAAACAAAGACTATTATCCCTCGTTGCCGGTTCCATTATCGAATTTATCTGGGGGGCAGATAAAAGGGAAAATCTATTTGACAGGTGGACAGGAAAGTATGAGCCCAGAACAATCTAGCCATCACTTTTTTGTAATGGACATGTCCCGTCCATCCGACGGTTGGAAAGCTTTACCGAGCTGGCCGGGGCCCACACTCGCCTATAGTGTTTGCGTACCACATGACGAAAAGCTCTATCTATTCGGTGGTCGCAGTTTCGGTGAAGGCAAAGGTTTGGAAGTGCATACTGAGGGATATTGTTATGACCCGGAGACTCAAAATTGGAGTGTATTGGAGGGCACTTTTCCGGTGATGGCCGGCAATGGGATTTCGTATAAAGAAGATAATATCTTGTTTTATGGCGGAGTGGAAAGTATCATACCCGGAAGTGTTTCACATCCGGGATTTTCCCGAAAAGTTCTGAAGTATGATTTGCGAAAAAATACGATAGAAGAGATAGGAGAGAGTCCTTATCCGATAGGAGTGACAACAAGTATGGTCTCGGATGGAGATGTGCAGTATATCGTCAGTGGAGAGGTAAAACCGGGCATACGTACTCCGCATATTTTACGGGTAGTCATTATGAAGTAAGACTTGATGATAACCGGATAAATATTTCTTTACTGTATTTTCTCGAATAAAAATTTTTATCCGGTTATTTAATAAATTAGGCTTACCGTTGCAATTCTACGATATAATCTACTCCGGTGGGAACTTCCGGTAATTGTAAAAATAATCCTTGCTTGTTTTGTGAAAATGAAATATTTTCTTTGTTTTTGAATAAACAAGCTTTTTTTATTTTTATATCTGTTATCGGTAAGAAAAGACCTTTATCTTTCCAGTCGAGTATATGTACGTATATTTTGTTATCTTTTTGTGTAGTGACACCCCAATCTCTTGGCGGTACGACTCCTCCACGGGTACCGTAGATTGTTTCCCCATTTTTTTCCAGCCATTTACCTATATTTTTTAGTCTTTCTATCGAGGTGTCCGGTATGCAGCCGTCAGGTTGTGGCCCTATGTTTAGGAGTAGATTGGCATCTTTTCCGGCAGCTTTTACTAAAAGGCGGATGAGAGCCTCTGTAGACTTGTAGTTGTTGTCGGTGATTTTATATCCCCAAGATGTATTCATGGTTTCGCAGGTTTCGAGAGGTAGATGTCCGATAGCTTGCCCTGAGAGACCGAAGGTATTTTCTCCTGGCAGATCTCTCTCAAAAATTTGGATATCTTCTCCGGGGTAGGGAAGTTGATGGTGATTATTTCCAATGAGACATGCGGGCTGGAGTTTATGTATCATTTCATATTGTTGGGGCAGGTGCCAATCAAAACCGCTTTTTTGGTCTTGATCCCACCAACCGTCAAACCAGATGGCTCTGACTGGTCCGTAATGTGTTAGTAATTCGGTCAATTGGTTATTCATGAAACGATAGTAGCTGTCCCAGTTCTCCTGTAATTTGCGTCCTGTATTCCTCCCAGTCCTTCCTAATGGATAATCGTCTCGTCCCCAATCGAGGTGGGAATAATAGAAATGTACTTTAATATTTTGTTTGTGGCATTCGTCCGTCAACTCTTTTACAATATCCCGATTGAATGGGGTAGATTTCACTATATTGTAGTTACTATATTGGCTATCGAACATTGAAAACCCGTCGTGATGACGTGTAGTGAAGCATATATATTTTGCTCCCGAGGCTTTGATGGCTGCAACCCACTCGGCAGCGTTGAATTTTGAAGGACAAAATCCTCCTGCAAGTTTGGCATATTCTTTATGTTTAAGATTCCATGTATGTAGAACCCATTCTCCGTCACCCAGCATACTGTATATACCATAGTGAATAAAGATTCCAAACTTGTCATCTTGAAATTCTTTTCTGGTTTTCAGATTTTCTTGAGTTGGTTCGTAGGCTTGCTGTGCTATGACTGATGTAAATAGCAGTGAAGCCGTAAGTAGACTTAATACTTTATTTTTCATGATTTAAGTTTTATAAAAATATTTTTTTTGATAGCTGACCCCGAAACAATAAGACAATTTTTAGAATTTGTATGATTATATGAAAAATCGTTTTTTGTTTTTCCTAACCGGATTGAAAATAACGTCCTAAAAATACATTATTTGTAGCTTAATTACTAATTTGTTTATATCATTTTCTATATTAAATGTTTTAAAACTTGCTTGAATTTTCCAATATAAGGTAGATTCAAGTTTGGTCTACTTTGCATTTTCTTGGGGGGTATTTGTTCTCATTTGTCAAATAGCCTGTTATTATCCTTATAAAAACATGAAAACTTCTTCAAAATAAATTTTGAAATCGGCTTGGATGATATTTAAACAGATTCTTGGATGTTGCTTTTTAGTTTTATTACCATTGATGTGATAAACAAATGTATCTGCCGAGTGTTTTAAGATGGTATGGTAAAATGTATAATTAATATTTCAATATGGTACAGATAGATTTAGGCCGTTATGGCATTCGTGGGGTGAAGGAGATTGTTTATAATCCGTCGTATGATGATTTGTTCAAATATGAGACAGACCCGTCTTTGAGTGGTTTTGATGAGGCAGTGGTTACCAATACGGGTGCAGTGGCAGTGAAAACCGGGAAGTTTACGGGGCGCTCTCCTAAAGATAAGTATATTGTTAAGGACGCAAAGACTGAAAGTACAGTGTGGTGGGACGGCAAGGTTAATCGTGCCATGACTACTGAAGTATGGAATGATTTGAAAGAGTTGGTTATAAATGAACTTTCTAATAAAGACCGATTGTATGTAGTCGATGCATTTTGTGGTGCGAATAAGGATACGAGATTGAAAGTTCGTTTTATTATGGAAGTGGCTTGGCAAGCTCACTTTGTGAAGAATATGTTTATTCGTCCTACAGATGAAGAATTAAAAAATTTTGGGGAGCCTGATTTTGTGGTAATGAATGGTTCGAAAGTTACTAATCCTAAGTGGAAAGAGCAGGGGCTGAATTCTGAGGTGTTTGTGGTATTCAATCTGACTGAAAGGATGCAGATTATCGGTGGAACTTGGTATGGTGGTGAGATGAAAAAAGGGATGTTCAGCATGATGAACTATTATCTGCCGTTGAAAGGTATTGCATCGATGCATTGTTCTGCCAATGTAGGTATTAATGGGGATGTTGCACTGTTTTTCGGATTGTCGGGAACGGGGAAGACAACTTTGTCGACAGACCCTAAACGGCTTTTAATTGGTGATGACGAGCATGGTTGGGATGATAATGGTGTATTTAATTTTGAAGGAGGATGCTATGCCAAAGTTATCAATTTGAGTAAAGAAAATGAACCTGAAATATGGGATGCCATACGCCGTGATGCTTTATTGGAGAATGTTGTGGTACGTAAGGACGGAAGTATAGATTTTGCTGATGCTTCGATTACGGAGAATACACGGGTGAGTTATCCCATTTATCATATCGATAATATTGTAGAACCGTCTCGTGCCGGGCATGCTTCAAAAGTTATATATTTGTCGGCAGATGCTTACGGAGTGTTGCCTCCTGTGGCTATTTTGGATGAGAGGCAGGCTCAGTATCATTTTATTAGTGGCTATACGTCTAAACTGGCTGGGACTGAACGAGGTATTACGGAACCTGTTCCTTCATTTTCTCCGGCCTTTGGCGAAGCATTTCTTACAGTACATCCGATGATGTATGCTGCAGTATTGGCCCGGAAAATGAGAGATCATCACTGTAAAGCATATTTGGTGAATACGGGCTGGAACGGAACGGGAAAACGTATATCTATTAAAACAACTCGGGCTATTATCGATGCGATTTTGTCAGGTGATATAGATAAGACTCCGACACATTATCTGCCTGTACTCAACTTGACTATACCTGTCGAGTTGCCGGGAGTAGATAAAAATATATTGGACCCGAGAAATACATATAAAGATGTTGCGGAATGGGAAAAGAAGGCAAAAGAGCTTGCTTCAAAGTATGCAGATAACTTTAAACAATATGCTACGAGTCCCGAATCGGAAGCTTTAATTGTAGTGGGACCTGATAAGGATAAGTGATGATTCAATATATTTGTGTGAAAAAAGGTTGCATTTTGTTATTATGCAGCCTTTTTGCTTTTGTTCAGCGATAAATAATTATCTTTAAACCAAAATATTGTAAACAGAGTAATTAGGTAGTTAATAAAGGGTAATAATGTATATATGCAGTCAGTCTTTTGTTGTAAGGACGGGTATTGTTATTTTCATAAGACCGATATTTAGGTTTTGAGATGGATATGAGGGAAAATAAGCTATTTGCGGGCTCTATTTTCATTTATGATTTATTATCTTTGCACATATAATTATTGTTTGAATATTTGAATAAATGATAAAATCATATTATACTGTTTTTTTTATTATACTGATATTTTTTATGACAAGTTGTACAGCTCAAAATAAAGAGAAAGATACGTATGTCGTTATAGAGACGCGATTTGGTGATATAACACTTAAATTATACGATGATACACCCCGTCATAGGGACAATTTTTTGAAACTGGTAAAAGAGGGGACTTATAATGGTACATTGTTTCATAGGGTTATAGAAAATTTTATGATACAGGGTGGAGATCCGACATCAAAAAATGCTCCGGCTGGGAAGCAACTGGGTACTGGAGATATGGGATATACGATACCGGCAGAGATTGTATATCCGGCACATTTTCATAAAAAAGGAGCTTTGGCTGCTGCTCGTACTGGGGATGAGGTAAACCCGCAGAAGGAGTCGTCCGGTTCTCAGTTTTATATTGTAACGGGTACGGTTATTTCTTCGGGTCAGATTGCATCTTTGGAGAATCGTATGACGAAACAAAAGGAGCAAAAAATATTCGAACGTTTGGTGGGAGAGCATCGGGCGGAAGTAATGCAGTTGCGTAAAAATCGGGATAAAGAGGGATTGTACGAGTTACAGGAAAAATTGATAGCTCAGACCCAGTTGGAGATGAAGGAAAGCGGACCAGTACAGTTGACGGCGGAACAGCGTGAAGCTTATACAACGATAGGTGGTGCGCCTCATCTCGATGGGGAATATACGGTCTTTGGGGAGGTTGTTGATGGTCTTGATGTGATAGACAGAATACAAAAGGTCTCGACCGATAGGTCGGACAGGCCCAAAGATGATATTAAAATGACGTTGAAAATTGTAGAGAAGTGATTGAGGTAAGTCGATATTTATTGCCGAATGGATTGAAGATGCTGCATCATTTTGATAATAGTACGCAAATGGTGGCTTTAAATATCATATATGATGTCGGCTCAAAAGATGAGGAGCCTTCACAAACCGGATTTGCCCATTTGTTCGAGCATTTGATGTTTGGAGGGTCGGTCAATATTCCGGATTTTGACACTCCTTTGCAGAAAGCCGGAGGGGAAAACAATGCTTGGACAAGTAACGATATTACTAATTATTATAGTGTAGTTCCCCGGCAAAATGTGGAAACTGCATTTTGGCTGGAGTCGGATAGAATGTTGGAGCTTAATTTTTCTGAAAAGAGCTTGTCCGTACAAAAGCAAGTTGTTTGTGAAGAATTTAAACAGAGAAATTTGAATCAACCTTATGGCGATACTTATATGCTTTTACGCCCTATGGCATATAAAGTGCATCCGTATCGTTGGCCTACCATAGGAAAAGAAATCAGCCATATAGAAAATGCCACGTTAGAAGACGTTAAGACGTTTTTTTATAAGCATTATGCTCCTAATAACGCAATATTGTCTATTGCGGGGAATATTTCATTTGAAGATGCAGTCCGATTGACAGAAAAGTGGTTTGGATCTATTCCTAAAAGGAATATTGCTGCCCGAAATTTGCCGGAGGAGCCGGAACAAAAGGAATCCCGGTTTCTGGAGGTTTACAGGTCTGTCCCATTAGATGCCATAACAAAGGCTTGGCATATGTGCCGTCGTACTGATAAGGAATATCATTCGTATGATTTGTTATCTGATATTTTGTCTAATGGTCGGTCGTCACGATTGTATCGGCATCTGGTAATGGAGAGGAAGATGTTTTCGGATATCGATGCGAGTATAACGGGAGATATCGATGCCGGTCTTTTTGTGGTGACAGGTCGACTGAATAAAGGTATAACCATGGAAGATGCTGATGAAGCCATAAAAAGAGAAGTATCGGCTTTGATGGAAGAAACTATAGAAAAGCAAGAACTGGAAAAGGTCGTTAATAAGTTTGAGTCGAATCATTTGTTTTCAAATATAAACTATTTGAACAAAGCGACAAATCTGGCTTATCATGAGTTGATAGGCCAGGCGGAAGATATTAACGAAGAGGTAAAAAAATATTGGGATATTACACCTCAGGATCTGTGTCGGGCAGCCCGAAAGGTATTTAGAGAGGAGAATAGCTCTACTTTGTATTACCGGGCACAGTAAGTTTATTATGGATAAATCTGAAAAACACATTCCGTTTTTTTGAGAGTTTATAGTTGTGTAGTAAGTTGGTGGTGTAAATAGAATTGATATATGCTTTAAGTGTGAGTTTAGTCTATATATTAAAAGTGTAGAGTAGTATAAATAGAGTTTTGAGTTTTATTGCAAATATGTGCGGATATGCGATTTAAATTAATACTATCGGTAAAACCGGAGAGTTTTGGAAATGTGCTGCCAGTGAGTTATCAGTACGAATTATCGTCTTGTATACACCGAAAATTGACCGATAATATGGGGTTATATGTTGAGTGGTTGCAGCAAAATGGATTTATATCGGATTTGAGTTCAAGGTACAGGCTTTTTTCTATTTCTAATTTTTATATTCCTCGCATTAAGGTCGAGGTAGACAGGCTTTGTATTTTGGCTCGTAGGGTGCAGCTGTGGATATCTTTTCTTCCTGTCCGAGGAACAAGGGAACTGGTAGAGCAGATATTTTTAGGACAAGATTTGTTGATAGGTGACCGGCATTCTAAGGTTGAGTTTGTTGTAGATGAAATAATGGAGATAGAGGATCCCGATTATAAGCAAACAATGGATTATCTGTCGTTGTCTCCTATTGTTTTTGCAAACGTCCGTCCTAATAGAAGTATAGAATATATAGGGCCTGATTCTCCGGAATATCAGGATATATTGCTCGATACTATTCTTGAAAAATACGAATATTTCTATCGGAAGGAGTTCCCGCATAATTTGCAATTTGGTTTTGAACTGATAACACCACCCAAGCGGAAAGGCATTTTTATTAAACGATTTACACCAGACGAGACAAAAATTATTGGTTATATGTATAAATTTCGTTTGACGTTGCATCCAACATTGCATCGGCTTATTTATAATACCGGACTGGGTGAAAAAATCAATTTGGGTTTTGGCTGTGTAGAGGTATTGAAATAAATTTTTTAGTATATATTATAGAATACTTTTTTAATTTGCTGAAAAACTTATTTGCAATCTATTCTGTGTGAATATATAACGGAGTAGAAAATGTATTTGTTAATAAGATTTTTATTTTTTCAATAAAAAAGTAGGTAATTTTATATGAATTGCCAAAATATTTTTTTTATTTTGTCTCTAAAATTAAAGTGAATAGCTTTTTTTAAAAGAAAAAAATATGATGGATTCCCAAGAAAATCTTCCTGCTACCGAAAATCTGGAGCCCGAAGTACCGGTAACTGCTCCGGAACAGTCTGTTGCGGGAGAGACTTCCGATGTTAAGCCTGAAGTGAAATTGACGCGACAGGAAATTGTAGATCAGATAAAATCGCTGGTTCAAAGGCCTGTTGATGAAGTAAAAGATGAAATAGATTCTCTTAAACAGAGTTATTATAAATTGCGTAAGGCGGAAATTGAAGCTGCCCGTAAGCAATTTGAAGAAAACAAGGATGTTGAAGATGAAGTATTCACTCCGGAGGCGGATGAATTGGAAGAAATACTAAAATCTTTATTGAATACATTTAAAGAAAAAAAGGCTGCTTTTGCTGAGGAACAGGAGCGGATAAAAGAAGTTAATTTAGTACGTAAAAAAGAAATCCTGGATGAGATAAAGGCTCTTACTGAGGATTCGGACAATATAAATAAGCGTTATAATGATTTTCAGCAGTTGCAACAGTCGTTTAAGGAGATAACGAATATCCCGGCTTCTGCGGTCAATGATTTGTGGAAAAGTTATCAATTGTATGTTGAGCGTTTTTACGATTTGTTGAAAATCAATAAAGAGCTGAGAGATTACGATTTTAAGAAAAATTTGGATCAGAAGATTGCTTTATGTGAAGCTGCGGAAGCTTTATCTGAGAATGAGGATATTATCGGAGCTTTCAAATCGTTGCAAGCATTACATGAAGAGTGGAAAGGAATCGGTCCAGTGGCCAAAGAACTCAGGGATGAGTTGTGGAATCGTTTTAAGGCTGCCTCAAGTGTAATAAATAAACGTCATCAACAACATTTTGAGTCATTGAAAGAAGGCGAGCAGAAAAATGAAGAGGCGAAGACCGCATTATGTGTTGAAATCGAATCTATCAATACCGATGACTTGAAGTCATTCAATGCATGGGATGAAAAAACGAAAGAAATTATTGCTTTGCAGGAGCAGTGGAAAACGATAGGTTTTGCTTCCCGCAAAGTAAATAATCAGTTATTTGAACGTTTTCGTAAAAGCTGTGATGAATTCTTCAGAAAGAAAGCCGAGTATTTTAAGGCTGTAAAGGATGAAATGGCCCGGAATCTGGAAAAGAAAAAGGCTCTTTGTGAAAAAGCCGAGGCCTTGAAGGAGAGTACGGAATGGAAATCTACGACTGATACGCTTATTGCGATACAGAAAGAGTGGAAGACTATAGGGCCGGTAGCCAAAAAATATTCTGATGCAGTTTGGAAACGGTTTATTTCGGCTTGTGACTATTTCTTTGAGCAGAAAGCAAAGCAGACTTCGTCTCAAAGACAGGTGGAATTGGAGAATCTCAACCAGAAAAAAGAGATAATTGCAAAATTGAATGCCATCGATGAGAATATGGAAACTGCAGAGGCGACGGCTCGAGTTCGGGAACTGATGGCAGAATGGAATAAAATAGGTTTTGTTCCTTTTAAGGAGAAGGATAAAATATATAAGGAATATCAATCCGTGTTGGATAAGCATTTTACTCGGTTGAATATGCAGGAGAATAGGAACCGATTAATGTCTTATACTTCTACCGTGCAGCAGTTGGCTTCTTCGGATCAGGCTCAGAATAAGCTTTATCGAGAACGGGAAAAACTGGTGCATAATTATGAACGTTTGAAGGCTGAATTGCACACCTATGAAAATAACATGGGCTTTTTGAATATCTCATCGAAAAGCGGTAACAGCATGCTCAAGGAAATGGAGCGTAAAATGCAGCAATTGAAAGATCAGATGCAGTTGATTATTCAGAAAATCGAATTGATCGACGAGAATTTGTAAAAAATATAATTGAGTAACGGCAACTTAGACATCTTTATCAAGATGCTTTAAGTTGTCGTTGCTTTAAGCATTGAAGTTTCCATCGAGGAGTTTAAACAATCGGATTGTTCTTTATTCGGAAGAAAAAGAACAAGAAAATTTATAGTCACTTTATTCGTTATTAGACTACGGGTTTACTGAAGTCTTGTATTTTTTAATGAACCGGATTTATGCTAATGATAAGAAACAATAATGGTGGCGGGTATGGATATTTGATACGGATATTGATTACGGTAATCGATTTCTTGTGTATCAATATGGCTTTTTTTCTGATATGGTTTATATTTCCAGATAGTTCGCAAGATTTTTGTTCCAAAATTATTTGGCTGTTATTAAACATATCTTATTTGCCAGTAGCTTATATTTTTAGTAACATCCATAATAATCGGATGATACATATCGACTGGGTACTTGTAGTTGCTTTGAGATCTGTGGCCGTTTATTTTGTGATATTTTTGTCTTTGCTCACCTTCTTAAAGGTGGGAGATGATATTCTTCCTATAACTCTGTTGCGTTATTTTGGCCTGTTTTTTGCTCTTTTGTGTCTTTGGTGGATTATAAGCCGTAAGTTCTTGAAATATTATCGAAGAAAAGGTTACAATTTTAGACGTGTAGTTATTGTGGGTGCCGGCCGGACCGGAATAATGCTTTATAATGCATTGAAAAGTGACGAGGGATATGGTTATCGTTTCCTTGGATTTTTTGATGATAATGAGAAGTTGAAGAGGTCTATACCTTCTTATTTGGGTACGGTAAGTGAGGTAGAGAAATTTGTTCTGGAAAATGATGTTGACGAATTATACTGTGCGCTGCCAGGGTCTCAAGATGAAAAAATTTTGCGATTGATGAAATTTTCGGAGCAGAATATGGTACGTTTTTATATCGTACCGGAGATAAACCGATATGTATTTAAACGTATGCATTATCAGATGTTAGGAGGAGTTCCGGTATTGTCTATCAGGGAAGAGTCACTAGAGCATCCTATTTTACGGTTATTGAAACGCTTCTTTGATTTATTGTTTTCGTCGGTAATGTTGGTATTGTTTCCTTTATGGCTTTTGCCTATAAGCCTGGCTGTGAAGGTGTCGTCTCCCGGTCCTGTATTTTTCAAGCAGAAACGTACCGGCTTTAAAGGGAAGGAATTTACTTGTTATAAATTTCGGACTATGAAGGTAAATAAAGAATCGGATTCGGTACAGGCAACGAAAGGGGATTCGCGAGTGACAAAACTTGGGCGTTTCCTGAGGAGAACGAGTCTGGACGAGCTACCTCAGTTTATCAATGTATTTTTGGGAGACATGTCGGTTGTAGGTCCCAGACCTCACATGATAAAGCATACAGAGGATTATTCTAAAATGATAGACCGTTATATGGTTCGCCACATGGTGAAGCCTGGCTTGACAGGTTGGGCTCAGGTGAATGGTTATCGTGGAGAAACAAAAGAGTTGTGGCAGATGGAAAAACGGGTGGAGTATGACGTTTGGTATATTGAAAATTGGAACTTCTGGTTAGATATAAAGATTATCTTTCTTACAGTATTTAATGCTATTAAAGGGGAAAAGAATGCCTTCTGATAAGGCCGAAACCTTAAAAAATTAGTAAATATGAAGATTGCTATTGTCGGTACTGGATATGTAGGACTGGTTACGGGTACTTGTTTTGCTGAGATGGGTTTGAATGTGATTTGTGTAGATGTTGATAAAAGTAAGGTTGAAAAATTGGAGAATGGGGTGATTCCTATTTATGAACCCGGCCTTGAAGAGTTGGTACGGAAAAATCATAACGATGGGCGCCTTTCGTTTACTACTGATTTGGAGTCTTGTATCGATGATGTCGATATTATATTTATAGCGGTGGGTACGCCTCCCGATGAGGATGGCAGTGCCGATTTGAAGTATGTGCTCGAAGTAGCTCGTACTATTGGAAGAAGTATGAAAAAATATGTTCTGGTCGTTACTAAAAGTACTGTACCGGTAGGAACCGCTGCTTTGGTACGTTCTACAATTCAGAAAGAGTTGGATGATAGAGGTTTGAATATAGATTTCGATGTCGCGTCTAACCCGGAATTTCTGAAAGAAGGAAATGCCGTGATTGATTTTATGAGACCAGACCGAGTAGTCGTAGGGGTAGAGTCTGAGAAGGCTCGGAAGCTGTTGTCTAAATTGTATAAGCCGTTTATGCTGAATAACTTTCGTGTTATATTTATGGATGTGCCTTCAGCAGAAATGACAAAATATGCAGCTAATGCCATGCTGGCGACACGTATTAGTTTTATGAATAGTATCGCTAATCTGTGTGAGGCGGTAGGGGCTGATGTCAATATGGTCAGGGCGGGAATCGGCTCTGATATGCGTATTGGGAAAAAGTTTTTGTATGCAGGATGCGGTTATGGAGGCTCTTGTTTTCCGAAAGATGTAAAGGCTTTGATAAAGACTGCGTCAGAATATGGGGTGGATATGGAGATACTTCGGTCTGTTGAGAAAGTGAATGCATATCAGAAAGGGCTTTTGTTCCGTAAGTTTTCATTATATTATAATGGAGACTTGAAGGGAAAGACTGTTGCTATATGGGGGCTTTCTTTCAAGCCTGAAACTGACGATATGCGCGATGCTCCTTCCGTAGTACTTATACGCTCGTTGATAGAGGCGGGATGCAAGGTCAGAGCATATGACCCTATAGCTATGGATGAGGGGAGACGGATATTGGGAGACGAATGTGTGTATTATGCAAAGGATATGTATGATGCTGTTCTAGATGCTGATGGCTTGTTTTTGGTGACTGAGTGGAAACAGTTTAGACTGCCGGCCTGGAATGTAGTGAAAAAGGTGATGAATCATCCTTATATTGTCGATGGCCGTAATATATATGATGTGGAAGAATTGCGTTCACTGGGTTTTGATTACGAATGTATAGGACGAAGATTTGATAAATGACAGATAAATGCATCAGTGCACAGGAGGCATTACGGAAATATTTTGGCTATGATACTTTCCGTCCGTATCAGGCCGAGATAATAGAGGCTGTTCAGGAAGGACATGATTGTCTGGTCTTGATGCCTACGGGGGGAGGCAAGTCTATTTGTTTTCAGATTCCGGCATTGATAAACCAAGGGCTTGTCGTTGTTGTATCTCCGTTGTTGGCTTTGATGAAGGACCAGGTGGATGCTTTGCTTGAGAATGGTATTCAAGCAGCGGCATTAAACAGTATACAAAGTGAGGATGAGGAGCTGGTAATAAAGATGAAGGCTCGGCAGGGAGATATACGTTTGTTGTACATATCTCCAGAACGGCTATTGAGTGAGTTGGATTATTTGTTGCCGTCGTTGGATATATCATTATTTGCTATTGATGAGGCTCACTGTATATCTCAATGGGGGCATGACTTCAGGCCGGAATATAATAAATTGTCAGTTTTAAAGGAACGTTTCCCGACCGTTCCTATGATGGCACTTACTGCTACAGCTGATAAATTGACTCGGAATGATATTATAACGCAATTAGGACTTGATTCTCCTCGCATATTCATTTCCTCTTTTGACCGCCCTAATTTGAGCTTACATGTCATAGGAGGATATAATAAGAAACAGAAACTGGCCGCAATATATTCGTTTATACAGAGACATGCCCGACAGAGCGGTATTATCTATTGTTTGAGTAGAAGTAATACTGAAATGGTGGCACAAGAGTTGTCCCAATTGGGAATAACGACAGAGGTATATCATGCCGGGTTGTCGGCTCAGCAAAGGGAGAAGGCGCAAGCTGCGTTTTTAAATGATGAGGTACAAGTAGTATGTGCTACTATAGCATTCGGTATGGGTATTGACAAATCCAATGTACGATGGGTCATCCATTATAATATGCCTAAAAGTATCGAGTGTTATTATCAAGAGATAGGGCGTGCAGGGAGAGATGGTATGCCAAGCGATACTT
Organism: Coprobacter secundus; assembly: GCA_000803105.1. Classification (GTDB taxonomy): domain Bacteria; phylum Bacteroidota; class Bacteroidia; order Bacteroidales; family Coprobacteraceae; genus Coprobacter; species Coprobacter secundus. The sequence continues at coordinate 54,539 of JTDA01000004.1, read as the reverse complement.
TATTGTTTTATTCGTTGGGTGATGTGGTGATGCTGTCGAAGTTTGCTCGGGAGAGCGGGCAGAGCCAGATGAATATGGAGAAGCTGCATCGAATGCAGGAGTATGCAGAGTCTCCGATATGTAGGCGGCGCATACTTTTAAATTATTTTGGAGAAGAAGTTGAGAAGGACTGTGGCAATTGCGATATATGTAAAAATCCACCGCAACGTTTTGACGGCTCTGTCCTCGTACAAAAGGCTTTAAGTGCTTGTATAAGAACTGGCGAGTCGATTACGGTACAAGTATTGATTGATATTTTAAGGGGTTCTCATAAAGCGGAAATTTTAGAGAAAGGATATGACCGAATAAAAACGTTTGGAGCGGGGGAAGACCTTTCGTTTCGTCAGTGGCAAGGTTATTTGTTACAGATGATGCAGTTAGGATATTTCGAATTATTATATAATGAGGGCAATCGTATAAAAGTGACCCCGTCAGGGTGGAAAGTATTGAGAGGGGAGCAGATTGCCATGTTGACATTTGTAAGTAATGAATTGATAACTGAACGAAAAGATAAGAAGAAAGGGAAGAAAACCGTTGATACTCCGATGGTTGAGCGTAGCCCGGATGAGAGATTATTTGATTCGCTTAGTATGTTGCGTTCACGGTTGGCAGCAGAAGAGGGAAAACCGGCATATATTATTTTTACCGATAAAGTTTTGCAAGAATTGGTAATACATAAACCCGTATCGTTGTTCGATTTTGCCCGTATTAGTGGTATCGGAGTGGCAAAGGTAAGTAAATACGGGAAAGAGTTTGTTGGTTTGTTACGTAAAGAACTGGGCTTGAAAAGAGAAAAAGGCGATACTTATGCCGAAACTTTAATGCTATTGATGCAGAATTATTCGATAGAGGAGATTGCATCGGCAAGGGATTTGAAACCGGTAACAGTGTATAGCCATATTGCATGGCTTATTAAAGAAAAGAAGTTTACCGAATGGCATCGTTTCCTGACAGTGTATGAAATAGAGGCTGTGGCCGGAGCTTTGAAAAATGTAAATTATACCGGAGAATTGAAACCGATATATGAGGCTTTGAATGAAGAGATAGATTATGGAAAGATACGGCTCGCTATTGCTGTGTTGGAATTGGAGAATGAGTGATTCTGATAATTCATTTTACATATAATTTTAATGTTGTTATGAACTGGTCTAACTTTTCCAATAAAAAAATATTATCAGGTCATTTTTGCGTTTTCTTTCGGTCTCTATCCTCTTTTTCACACGCCAGATAGCTTGTTATCTTCCTCATAAAACGAAAAAATATCCTCGAAAGAAACTTTCAAAATTGACCCGAGCAAAATTTAGATGATAGCTTCTAAAAGCAAAAATATAGCAGCGGGATAAGAGGAACATTTGGGGTAGTTTTATAAGGGGTGTTCTTTTTCGAGAGTTTTTAAGCTAAAGATTGGGTCTATCTTAGATGGATTTTTTTTGTTGAGTAATTTTCTTGAAATAGAAGTCTTTGATAGTTAGACTGAAAGAGTATACATTATGGATTTGGGTTAAAAAAAGTATTCTGATTGTTTGCAGATATAAAATAAAGTATTACCTTTGCAACGCATTTGAGAAATCGATGCACACATAACAGGAGATTCGCTAGCTCAGCAGGTAGAGCACAACACTTTTAATGTTGGGGTCCTGGGTTCGAGCCCCAGGCGGATCACAGAAACGCTGGACAGTAAATGTACAACTCCTACAATATCAAGGTATTGTAGGAGTTTTTCTTTGTATAATGTCTGTGACCTAAGACACGAAAAGGTCACAAAAAGACACACTTTCGTGACCAATTCGTGCCTTGCCCACCTTCTAAGATTTTAGTTCACGGAATGTCCAAAATTGGCGGCTTGTTGTCTTGATTTGCTTTATTCGCAAACTGTATTTTTTCAGTTCATCGCATAAAGGTCGAATAAAACGCATCGTATACAAAGCGCTATCAATGCCGGTACAATCATTTATGCTGTTTTTTTTATTTCCGTATCGATTTGAAATAATATTTTATCTACAAATTGCATAAAACATCATTTATCTTTTGTTGTCAAAGTGCTCAAATATAGGAGGTATCGGCGTTAAATCATAATAATCCAAATTCGCTAATATCTAAACGAAAATAAATCAAGTCTGAATATGAACGATATAAGCGCATCAGAACCGAATTTGTTTCATAGATTTCTTCCCCTATGTTATCAGGAACATCAAAAACAGCTTTTCCCTTTATCCTTACTGAAATATTTCCAGCTATAGCAAGCAACTTTACAAAAGGATTCTTTTGCAATTATTTATAAACTTCCTTATAGGTCGTTATGGTAAAATAAAGCGTAGCCTTTTCTCTTTTCACAATCTGAAAAATACGGATTTTCGGTTTATCATACTCTACTGTGGCGAAAGCCATGTCTTTATGACTCATTAAAAAACTTAATCCTTTTTCCATATTGCATTTGTTTTAAACAATATAAGGCTACAAACAGTAACCTTATATTGAACACGAACTTGATTTACTTGTATAAAGTCTTAGCCAAATCTGCCAGTCCGGCTTCTCCCGGCAAATCGGGATAAGCCTTTTTCATGGCTGCGATAAATGAATCAGCTGTTTTATTTGCAGCAATTATACGCTTCATTGTCTTCAAATAGTCAATTTTAAATTCTACCATATCTTCTTTCGCAGTGCCCCCGTGTCCGCCAATAAAATATTCGCAACCGGATTTTAAAGCCCTCTCCGCTTCTGTTATTTCCGCATCAATCGCAGCTAAAGAAGATATTTGCAAATGGCTGACATGGGATTTTGCGGGTGTCCAGTGCGTGTAATAAACCTTGTCGCCTATTATAATACTTGCCGCCGGAAAATCTGTTGAAGCTCCTTTTTGAAAAGAGAACTTTACGCCATCCCAATTTTGAATACTTCCCAAAGGAATTTCCTCCGTTTTTCCGGTCGGCATGGGAACTATGGCATCACCAAATATTTTTGCAAAATTCTGCATCATTCCACCGTAAACAGTCCCCTTGACAAAATCCGGCATTCCCTCAATCATCACAACATCATGATTGCCCGTTCCGCCTACATGATAGTCGGTGATGATTTTCTGTACAGGTTTATTTAATGAAACTACATAAGCGTCAAATTCCGATACATTATCTTTAAACAGCGGCTGTTCCAAAGTAACAAGCCCGGTCTTGCTTTCTATAATGTAGCTTGCATCTCCAAGTGCATCATTCGTATTATATACATGAAGTTTGAAACTGCCTAAATCCAAGACTTCAAAATTTCCTTTTGTCTGTGCTTCTGCCACAATTGCCACAAGAGCCAGTAAGAATAAAAACATCTTTTTCATAATTTCTATATCTTATTATTAATAACCGATAGTAAAACGTTCCCGATGATGATTTGCCTGCTCCATTTCATCTACCATTGCAACCGCATAATCTTCTACTGAAATATGACTGTTCCCATTTTTGTCAACAATAAGGTCATCCTTTCCCAAACGGAACTTTTCTGTGCGTTGTCCCGGTTCAAGAGTTCCGGCAGGAGAGAAAAATACCCAGTCGATTTCTTTTTCGTTGCACAATGTATTCAAGTAAAACTCACCTAAAGACTTCACACCACCCATTATCTCGGCAGGAATTACACCCGAATCCACTACTCTAAGCCCCGGAGCGCAGAATAAAGTACCAGCACCACCGACACACAACAGTCGTTTAATACCTGCTTGCTTCACCGCTTTGAGGATTAACGGATAATTTTTCAATGTTTCTTCGTAAATGTCAGGGTTTGTCCAGCCGGGATTATAAGCGCTGATAACAACATCTTTTCCCTTACAAGTAGCGGCTATCGTTTCCACATCAGATACATCTGCTTTAACTACTGATAAATCACAATTGCTAATTGCCATTTTTTCGGGATTGCGAACTATTGCTGTAACTTTATTACCTCTGTTTAATAACTCATTAAGGAGAGCTGTCCCAACAAAACCGCTTGCTCCAATTAATACTACATTTTTCATAACTATAAATATTTAATAATCAATATTACTATCAAAAAGATTGTTTATCTCTTTTCGGATGCAAATATGGAACTCTTTTTTTAGTTATACAAGAAGGTACTTTGTGCTCAGATAGTTACCCGCATGAAACTATTATTGACTATGAAGAATTTGCGAAATATACATTTAACACTATTTAAGTAATTGCAAACTTATCCTTGCTTGTTTGGAGAATGTTAGTTACTTTTGTAGCGTAATATGAAAATATAAGTGTTATGGTAAGAACAGAAATTCAAAATGAATTATATCCTGATTGCCCCATTCGGAATATACTTGCTCGCATAAGTGACAAATGGTCTATATTAGTTCTTTTCACATTAAACCAGTCCGCATTAATGCGCTTTAACGCTTTGCAAAAAAACATTCCCGACATTTCACAAAAAATGCTGACTGTGACTTTGAGAACTCTTGAGGAGGACGGGTTTGTCAAAAGACAAGTATATGCAGAAGTGCCGCCAAGAGTTGAATATTCACTAACTGATAGAGCCATCTCATTACTGCCACATATCAATAGTTTGATTGTGTGGGCAAAAGAAAACATGGACGCCATTTTGACAGATAGAATACATAACAGAAAAAAGCCATAAGCATTTGTAAAATAATGCTGTAATGCTATTTAGGGACAAGTGATTTTTTAGTACAAGGTGCAAGTACATATTTATATATATAGCTTGTGCCTTGCACTAATCTTAGAATGCTTATTTTCAACGGTTTGCATAATTCAAAAATAATGCGTATATCTGAACCCAAGATGTTGGCAGACAAACACCGGACAAGAGCAGACAGTTTTTAGGACTAAAGCGTGACGGATGCAAAGCCAAAATTTCTGAAAGTACTGATATTGAGGAAGAAATAACGTTTGGTTCATAACCCAGGCGGATAATAGAAACGCTGGACAGAAACGGACAGTAAATGTACAACTCCTACAATACTCTGATATTGTAGGAGTTTTTTTATGGATATATGGAAAAGATATAAAGCTGTTTTATATTGCTTTTGTTTATAAGATATACCGAAATTCATTTTGAAAAAGTATAGGACAAAGTAAGATTTTGCCCGTTATCAACATCAGAATTACCGATTTGAAGGTAAGTAGCGATATGGAAATATTAGCTTAAAAACTGGACGCTCCATACCGGACTGCCAGCCGTTGAAATCATGCTATTGTCAGATAGCAGCAAGGTGTGATTTACGACACACAAATCTGTTTCCTGTGCCGCAAGACGCCTTGGGCAATTTTACTTCGAAGTCGTGTTGCCGATGAAGGAAAGTCAAATAAGAGTGATGTAAATTGCCAACATCTATACTGAACATATGTTCAAGATACCCTGCAATCTCTTTTAAAGTAGCCGTTCCTTTATTAAAATCCCCATTCGCTTCTAAAGCATAAATCAGTCCCACCAACGCCCTTTTAGGGCCAGTCCAACGCAAAATAGTTTCTACAACCTGTCCGTTATCCGCTTTGCGCTGTACAATACGCTCCAATTCTTGCAATCTGTTAGTCAAATAGATTTTCAACAGTTCGTTAGTAATAATTTTAGCCACTTTAAAATCATATCCGGTTGAATATAGAGGGTCTTTATCAATATGGGAACTGTCTGTACATATTCGTAAATCATTTTGATTTCGGGTAAAATAATACCTATCCAAATAAGTAGATTTAGAACGGTAATACTGGTAAAAGTCCAAATTCCTGCTGAAATAAAATGTCAAACTATTTAGTTCTTTGTACAGATATTCTTTTTGCGCAACATCACTACCTGTTGGGAATTTGCTTTCTATAACATAAATTTTGTTGTAGTACATATATTTACTTAATACTTCTGGCTTTAGTTCTTTAAAGAAATAGATTTCTTCCGCCTCGTCCCTAAACTGATAATTTACTGTATACTTCCTAAGTTCATCACACAAAGGTCTAATAAAACGCATCATGTGTAACGCCCTATCAATCCCTATACATTCGTCAGAATTAGAAATATTTATTTCGGTCTGTATCTGAAAGAGTAATTTACCAACGTAGCTTTTAATTGCTGCATATTCCATACTCACAACATATTGCGGCTATAACATAATGTTATAAAGATAACCTAATACAATAATAAATAAGGTTATCAATCCAAAGAATATCCCTATCAGCCGCCAAGTCATTACTTTTTTCAACAGCGTAGCTTCGGGTAATGACAGCCCAACAACTGCCATCATAAAAGCAAGCGCAGTTCCTATGGGGATACCCTTAGCTACAAAAACTTCAATTACCGGTACTATTCCGGCAGCATTGGCATACATTGGAACTGCAAACACTACTGATAAAGGAACTGCAAACCAATTATCCTTAGACATATACTGCTCAAAAAATCCTTCCGGCACATAGCCGTGCATAAATGCACCGATACCGATGCCGATAAGGATATACAGAAGTACACCTTTGACAATGCCCCATGCTTCTTGCATGATAATCGGCAATCGTCTAAAGAACGGAGTATGCTCTTTTTCCCATGTTCCGGAGTCGGAAGTTGAGTTTTGCTGAATTTGTTTTACCCAATCACTCAAATAAGGCTCCAATTTCATCTTGCCCAAAATAAATCCACCTACCATACCTAACAGAATACCGCTAATCACATAGATAGAAGTAATACGCAACCCAAAAGTACCGATAAACATGGCAACAGCAACCTCATTCACCAAAGGCGAGGTTATCAAATAGGCGAATGTTACCCCTAAAGGAATCCCCCCTTTCACAAATCCGATAAACAGCGGTATGGAAGAACAGGAACAGAACGGGGTAATAGCACCAAATAAGGCTGCAAAGAAATATTGCAATCCATATAGTTTACGAGAGGTCAAATAATTGCGCAAACGTTCTATCGGGAAATAGGCATTTATAATGTCCATTATCACGCTGATAAAAAATAATAATATCAAAATCTTTATCGTATCGTAAAAGAAGAAGTTTATAGCTTCTCCTAAAGCTGTTGAAGCATCCAAACCGAAGATGTCATACACCAGCCAATCTGCAAATCTTTGTATCATAATCCTATTATTGTTTGTAATAATACGAACATATTACCTAAAAAATTAGCGGTTACAAGCACATTTAGGCAGTTCTTGTTTTTTTATCTCTGTAATGTAGAACTTGGCAAATTCATTCTTGATTTCATTACGTACTCTTTCAAATTCGCTTCTGATAAAGTCTGTTGTCCCTATTGCTTCCGAGGGGTCATCAAAACCAATATGCAACCGTTTCCCTACATTGCCCTCAAAAGCCGGACACGTTTCGTTAGCACTACCGCATACTGTTATCACATAATCCCATGTATCACTTAAATAAGCAGTTACATTGGTAGGAATATGCTTACTTATATCAATGCCAACTTCTGCCATTGCCTCAACAGCCCAATGATTAACTTTCTCTACCGGATGCGTACCAGCGGAATACACTTGTATATTCTTATCAAACGATTGCAGGAAACCATGCGCCATTTGACTGCGACAGCTATTTTCTGTACATAAAATTAAAATTTTCATATTATACCCCAATTTACCAATCCATAATAAATGCCAACCAAAATGAACAGTATAGCTACCATGTTATTAAACCACTTCTGAAAAGTCTGCACACGGTTATAAAACTTTCCTATCCCTGCTACACTGTATGCCAAAATCCAAGCGACAAGCATAACTGGAAGCCCTGTTGCCAATGCAAAAATAACAGGTAGCAAATACCCCTCACTTTCCATAGCTGACATGGGAATAAGCATGCCAAAATAAAATAGCCCACTGGTCGGACAAAACGCCATGGCAAACAATATCCCCAGCAACAAACTACCCCATGAGCCTTTTAGTTTTTCTGTCTTTTCAGTAGCGGAAAATCCGAACTTAGGTAATTGCAATTTATCTTCGAATAGCATAAACAGCCCTATCAACATCAAAGCAGGAGCAATCAACTGTTCCCCCCATTCGCTGATACTTTTTTGTATGGCAAATATATCTGCACCCTTTCGGAGTATTGCGATAAGTATTGCGCCTAATGCAGAATAAGCCAATACACGCCCTAAAGTATATAGAATACCATTTGTAAATATCCGATTACGGTTATTTATATCCTTGCTGATAAATCCAATAGCGGTAATGTTGGTAGCCAATGGGCAAGGACTTACAGCAGTCAACAGACCGAGCAGAAAAGCGGTAATAATAGGTATATCACTATTATCCAACCATGTTTGCAAGTATTCCATAAAACTGTACTATTTTAGTAACTCATTGATTTTCTGTTTTAATTCTTTCTTGAAAGCCGATGTGTTGTTTCGGGCATTCTGAAAACCAAAGCGTGTCATGTCGTTACGTTCTTCTTTACCGTTCTTCCATTTATTAACATAAAGAGATGACCAACTTACACGATATTTCTCTGCCAACTTTTCGCCTTCGGGAGTTGAAATATCTACTTCTTTGAAACGTAGTTTACCATTTTTGACCAACTCTGCATTGACCATTTCTTTCGTGTATTTCTCAATGGCTTTGCAAGTTACACAACGTTGTTTTCCATGAAAATAAAGAACTTCCACATAGGTATCTGCCATTCCACAAATAGAAAACAAACAAGCAATGGTAAGGAATAAAAAGCGTTTCATAATAATCCGATTTACTTGGTTAATGCATCTTTTACTTCTTTGGCAGACAGTTTGCCTTTTGCCACAACCTTACCGTCAACAACGAGAGCAGGAAGTGTCATTACATTGTATTCCATAATCTTCATCAAATCTTCTTCTTTGGTTATTACCGCTTCCAAAGCTAATTCTTTTACTACTTGTTCAACCGTTGCATACAGAGCCTTACAACCTACACAGCCTGTTCCTAATACTTTAATTTCCATAATTTATAAATTTATTATATTAAACGTAATTCGCAAAACAACGAACAACTATATCAAATAAGGGGGCTATCAGCAACACTCCCCCGATTTACAGATACATTGTCCGAAAAACTCCTTAAAGAGTTCACGAGCCAATTGCCAATTCTCTCGGTTGATACAGTATTTCACTTTAGGCGTTTCAACCTCTCCTTGTATAAGCCCCGCATCTTTCAACTCTTTCAGGTGCTGTGATACGGTAGCTTTGGCAATGGGAAGTTCTTCGTGAATATCCCCAAAATAACACGTTTTCTGCTTTGCCAAAAAGTGCATAATGGCAATTCGGGCAGGATGTCCCAATGCTTTGGCAAATCTTGCCAACTGTTCCTGCGTAACAGTATAATCTTTCTTTTCTTCCATATCTTGAATATTGTTCGCAAATATACGAACAATATTCAAGGTAGCAAATTTCATTATATTTTTTTGATTTGTCCTACAATAATTGTTACTGTGTAAAGCTATTGTAAGACAAGTCACCGCAATCTGTCCATATCCGCTTTATGCTATACAATACGCTCCAGTTCCTGCAATCTGTTAGTCAAATAGAATTTCAACAGCTCGTTGGTAATAATTTTAGCTATCTTAAAATCATACTCGGTTAAATACAGAGGGCCTTTGTCAATATGGGAACTGTCTGTGTATATTCGCAAATCATTTTGATTCCTTTCATTATGGAAAAAGTGGTGCAGATCATTCTCTGTAACTACAAATGCAACTTTAGAGAGGATGTGTCTTAAAATAGTGTTTACTATTACAACAATGACTCTTGTATATCGTTTTGTACATCATACAAAGATTGAAAAGCATTGTTATTCAAAAATTTGAGTATAAAGTTATGTACATACTAAAAATTGTTTCTCTGTATAAATCCTGTTTTATTTGTAACAAAAAGCAATGTGTGAATAATTTTTTATATAAACTTGGATATCAGTTGTTTATAATATAGTAATTTTACATGTATATTTTATTCATGGTTGTTCTATTATGCTGAATATAATTTTAGAATAATTTTTATTTTTATGGTACATCACTTGATCGAACATTATAATCAAGTCAGTTTTCTTAAAGAACTATAGTGTCAGAAGATTAAAAAGGTCTATTAATAAAAAGAGATGTGGTTAAGAACAAGTTTTATTGCAATAATATTGGTCATGTGTTTATTCTCATGTGATCGCCAAAACAATAGTATTTATAGTCCGTCATTACTGATGTTGGAAGATTCTTTGGAGGTAATGCCTGAAAAGTTTCTAAGGCAAATTCTTGAGATGGATACGACTTCTTTGAGAGAATCTGACAGAGCACTTTATTATTTTTTGTTGGCTAAGGCTAAATTGCTTGTTCCCAGTGCTCCCGAGTTGTTGTTAGACGAATCAGATCAGGTTCTATCTCATTTTGTAAACCAAAGGGATTCTACTCGTTTATGTCAATTATACTATTTTTTAGGAAGATTATATGCAGACAGGTACGCCTTCCTTCGAGCCAATGCTTCTTATACTCAGGCTGAAAAATTTGCTGGACAAAATATTCGGATGTTGTTTGCTATTAAGGTAGGTGAAGCGTATATTTATCGATTCAAAATGATGCATAATATGGAGGAAGAGTGTTTGAAGCGTGCTCTTAGTATTGCAGGAGAGTTGAATGATTCCACTTTGATGGCAGAGGCAATGCATGAGCTTGCCGAACTTCGTATTTTTGAAGAAAATTATATGGGGGCGGAGAACCGGTTACGCCAAGCGCTTAAGTTGCTTCCTCAAGGAAAAACTTTAGCCAAGACTGAATATAACATAGATCTAGCTAGGGTTTATTTGGGAATGAATAAACTCGATTCAGCCTTATATTATACGGATATAGCTTTGCAAGACGAGCATCCGTATGATTTTGAGATAGTATGCAATATACTTAGAGGCAATATATATTTGAAAAGGCATTGTCTAAAGGAAGCGGAATATAATTTTTTGAAAGATGTTGCAAGGCTTTCTTTCAAAGAAAAACAGGATGTTTATTATAAAATGTCCTTGTTAAAAAAGGAAGAGAAGGATTTCCAATCTGCTTGTGAATATGCGGAAAAGAGTATCTGTTACAGAGACTCGTTGGAGGTGAACAATAAGGCCGGGTACATTAGCAATTTGAATGCCTTTCAGGAGCACGAAGGCCAGCAGAGAAGAATAGCCCAAATGAATATGGAACTTTCAGAACAAGAGCTTTCCTATTATAGGTTGGCTATTATCCTATCTTTTGTTTTACTTTTGGGAGTATCGGTCATTTTCCGTATAAAACAGGCCAAGAAAAAAGTGGAGGTTTCTCTAAAAGAAAAGGAACTGACGATGGTTAGGCTTCAAAATAATCAATGGGAAACAGAAGTGAAATATCTACAAGAAAGGCGTGACCGTGAAGCTCTCGAAGTAGAGTCACTTAATCAAAGGATTGAATATTACAAACGCTTGAATGCTTTGACTGTTCCGATCCTGATGAAAAGACAGAATTCACAAGGGGCTATGCACTTGAAGAAAGAGGAATGGGACATTATTATGCAAAATACGGATGCATGTTTCGATAATTTCACCTTACGTTTGAAAAAGGCGTATCCACAACTGACTTTGGAGGAGATACGTTTTGCTTGCCTTTTGAAGATGGAATTTTCTCTGTCTTTACTCTCCGAGGTGTATCATATAGCTAAAGGAAGTATTTCAAGAAAGAAAATGCGTTTGAAAGAAAAAATGCAAATTGAAAATGTTACTTTGGATGATTTTATCAAGCAATTTTAAGGACTTGTTTTGACTGGTAATTTTATTGAGATTCTAATTATCACGTGTAGTTGATAGGATACAAACAATGGTAAACACATAAGTCTCCAATTACTGTGATGTAAATTAAATCCCGAAACTTTGTATTTGATTAGTGGCATGAGGTTATGACGTAGTCTGTGAAAAGGAGTTTGTATTCTGTATGTTTATGATCCATCTGTTCCAATGGAGACAGATTATCTTTATGGAATTACATTTTATTTATTGCTTTACTACTATTTTTTTGATAGTCTATAATTCTATCCATCTTGTTATAAAGTACGAATCGGTATGTGATATGTACATTGATAATAATTAAAATCAATTGTATATCAGTGTTTTATTGAAAATATATGTACACATTAAAAATTAAAAACAAATCTATATTCAAGCTAATTTTGCACTTGGAAACAAGCAGAATGACTTTATGAACAAATATTATCCTATACCTTGGCAATTCATGTTGGCTCTATTTATAGGCTTCCTTTTAATGATTTCCTGCATTGACAATGTGGACAATACTTGCCGATATCCTATCTGCTTCTATTCGGACATTCATAATTCTTGGATTCTCTCGGACAATTATAGGCGGGAGTGTACGCGCTCTTCTGTATCGGCTATACAAACCGACGGTGTTGAGCCATTATATCTTCATACGATTTATACAGATAGTATTACTTTGTCTTCTCAAGGTGCAAGTGGTGGTGCTCTGGTAACTCGTGCTGCTCCTGTAGATGGGACAGGTATGTATAACGTCTTTGGTGTGTCTGCTTATGCTTATACTGCTACTTGGGATGGAACCCAATTTCCGAATTATATGTATGATATTCCCGTCAGAAAATCCGGTGGTCAATGGATACCTTCGGAAACATACTACTGGCCCGGAGAAATTTACAAGATGAGATTCTTTGCTTATGCACCCAAAGGTAACAAAGCCTATCTGTTGTCGGACAAAAAAGCGGGAGCTCCCACAATTAGTTGTACAATTCCTGCCGATGTGGTAAACCAGAAAGATCTGTTGGTTGCTTCTTCGGGTGAAATTTCAGGCAATTCGAGTACTATAATAAACTTTACTTTTCACCACGCATTGACAGCCGTGAAATTTGTACGTGGTGACGATATGACTGCTGGTACAGTAAAAAGGGTGACATTGAAAAATGTTTTTTCTCATGGGGTATATGAGATGGAAAATGAAGCTTGGAGAGAGGTGGACACCAAAGCTTCTTTTTCACAAGAATTAAATATATCCTTCGTCGAAGGTTCTGATGAGTCTATAACGACAGAAGCACAAACCTTCATGATGATTCCACAGACACTTCCTGATGACGCATTGATAGAAATGGTTTTCAATGACGGAAACTCAGACCGTATTCTGACAGGTAACATCGCGGCAGGAGTATGGCCTATGGGAAAAACGGTAGTCTATAAAGTCTCCGCCACTTCCACCAACTGGACATATACATTGGAAGTTGCTCCTCCACGAAAGACTGACTACACTTTTCAGGGAGAAAATTCGAGCTATGCAGTTACCAGCTATAAGGAAGACTCCAATGGCAAAAGGGAACCTGTAACTTGGAAAACAGAGTTCTCTACCGACGGACAAGATTGGAGTTCTGCCGTGCCTGATTGGCTGGACGGTTTCACCTCGACCGGACTGGGCGGAGAATACGAAAATTACTATGCGTTCACCGTTGCTAACCAGTGGGGGAACAGCCTCAGTCCACATACGGAATCATTGAGAAGCAGGTCGATTTGCGGTACGAAGGAACAGCCTTATAATCTTTCTAACAACATGGGAGCGGAGAGAGTGCAGAATACGGCCAATTGTTATGTGATAAGCTCCCCAGGAGAATATTACTTTCCCCTTGTTTACGGTAACGCAATAAAAGATGAAAGTGACTATAAGGCTGCTTATTCTTATCGTTCGTCCAATGAGAATATACTCTCATCTTTTGTAAATCATTTGGGTAATCCTATCACATCTCCGTGGATATACGAAAATGGCGGATGTGAGGTAGGGGGCTGCAAGCTCCTGTGGCAAGATGCTCCTCTGGTTTCTGACGTGCAACTGTACAATGAAGGTCGAGCGGTACGCTTTACCGTGAGTAAAGCTACCATTCAGCAGGGGAATGCTGTAATTGCTGTATGCGATGCCAACAATTCTATTATGTGGAGTTGGCATATTTGGGTGACGGATGAGGACATTTCGAGAACTGCGGAGGTAATGACCAGCTATCACAAATCATCTAATATGATGCCGGTCAACTTGGGATGGTGTGATGGAGAACAGATTATTTTTCCTCGACGAGAGTGTAAAGTCCGTATTAAAGCCGGTCCGGAAATCCGTATATTCACCATTAGGCAGAATGAGTACCGGATTGACTATGCAGGAAACAATCCTTATTACCAGTGGGGGCGGAAAGATCCTCTCTATCCGGCAGTGAGTCCACAAGATACGAAATATTGGTATACAAGTGATGGGAGTATCTCCAATAATAGACCTAAAGATTGGTTTTATTCCGGAAGTCGGATCGAATGGATCGCGGATGGAATCACTAATCCCGAAAAACACAATACAAGCGATATGCAAGCCAATCCTTTATACATGAATCTTTGGGATATCAGCAATGTGAACATCGGTGTCGATGAGAAGACCCCTGTCAAAAGTATTTACGACCCATGCCCTGCAGGATTCCATGTCCCGAGAGGATGGGAGTTTAACGGCTTTTCTAAAAGTGGTAGTGGTGGTGGCCGTGATGATCTGAATGTTTCTGGGGCGTTCTCTCGAGGATGGAACTTTTATTGTGGTTTGAAAGGAACCGGACAGACTATATTTTTCCCGGCCACAGGCGCCCGTTTCGGAATAGGTATACTCAGTAATGTCGGACAAAAAGTTTTAGCATACGGGTCTGCCGTATATGGCAATACCGAGGGGGTATTTCTGTTAGATGCGGGTCCCAACGGCATCTATGTAGGTGGAGTATACAGGGGTGGCCGTAGAGAAGGAGCGCTACCTATACGCCCGGTTCGTGAATGATAATGGATATACGATAAAGACAGTCATGAAAACAGCTGTTGCTGTCACAAGAAAAAGAGAATATATCCTTTTTCTTGTAAAGTGACCGGAATCCTGTAGTAGGAAAGTGCAATGAATCATGTCTTGTACATTGTCTGTATACATAAATATTTGTTTATGAGTGTAATAGGTCGATTAAATGTGTATTGTCGATGTCTTATAAATTGTAGTATGACAGCTAATTTTGTAATTAAAAATAATAAAATAATTATGGACAGATATTTTTCATTGTGTCGGCAAGCTATGTTGGCTTTATTAGGAAGTGTCTTTCTGGTCATTTCTTGTACTGACGATATGGACAACAGTCCTCGAACAGAATGCATAAAATTCACTTCAGACATCCAGAATTCTTGGGTTTCCGTGATAGAGGGGGAATCGGATGACATTGTTCGAGCCTCTGTCTCTACACTACGGACAGACAGGTACGACATGCTGTATCTCCATACGCTTTATACTGACAGTATAGAATCACGTTTTTTTACCGACAGCGTTCCCATCACCCGTGCTGCTCCCAGAACCGGAGATAATATGTATGCTGCTTTCGGGGTATCGGCTTATGCTTATACTGGGGTGTGGGACGGTTCTCAGAGCCCGAACTATATGTACGATGTGCAGGTAAGCAAATCCGGGAATCTATGGTCACCTTCTTCCTCGCATTACTGGCCCGGAGCAGCGTACAATATGAAATTTTTTGCATACGCACCAAAAGGAGTTGATGCTTACCGGCTCTCAGGGCAGGTGCCAGGGGCTCCCACTATTACTTGTACGGTTCCGGACCGTGTGTCCGACCAGCAAGATTTGCTGGTGGCGGTCTCCGGAGAGATAAACGGCAGTGCGAACTCTGCGATTAATCTTACTTTTCGTCATGTATTGACAGCTGTCAAGTTCGTATGTGGTAGTGATATGAAAGCCGGTACTGTGAAGAGTGTGGCACTTAAAGGAGTAAACTCAATCGGAACATATAATTTTGAAACAAGTACATGGAGTGATATCGGTACACCGAGAGATTTCTCTCAGACATTGGACCTGAGCTCTACCGGTACTTCCGGTGAAGCCATAACTACAAAAGTACAGACTTTCATGATGATTCCCCAAGTACTACCTGACGAAGCGGCAATAGAAGTTGTATTTGAAGACAGTGAGGGGGAACATGTCCTGCGGAGTAATGTCCAAGGGGGAGAATGGCCGATGGGAAAGACCGTCACCTACAAGATTTCTACCCAATCTATCAACTGGGAATATACACTGGCTGTTACCGGTCCGGATGATTTTACGCATGAGGGAGGCACGAATACTTATAGCATTGCCAGCTATCGCACGAATGGTTCCCGCACGGAGGAGCCGGTAGCATGGTCTGCTGAGTTTTCGACCGATGGCGGAACAAGTTGGAGCACCGATAAACCGGGGTGGCTTACTGCATTTACGACGAATGGATCCGGAGGGACCACTGCTCTCTCTTATAACGCTACTGTCGGGCCGGTAAGCGCCAGGACGATAAATCCGCACACATACGCGTTGCAAAGGGCGAATGCAAAGGGAGCTGCCGGCAGCTATTATGACCTTTCGACCGAAGGATCGTCCGACATAACTCGGCGGAACACGGCTAACTGCTATGTGGTGGATGCACCCGGATGGTATTGTTTTCCGCTGGTCTATGGCAATGCCGTCAAAGGGGGAAAAGACAACAAGTCGGCCTATGTTTACGGTGGTACATCAACGGACTACCATGTCCTGAAAACTTTCATTAACCACCTTGGGAATCCTATTACCGATCCGTACATCAATAACAACGAAGGCTGTACAGCTGTAAAAGCGGAACTCGTCTGGCAGGATGGGCCTAATCTGCTGACTGACATCGGCTATCGTGGAAGTGGAAAAGATGCTTATGTCACATTTTATATCGGCCGTTCTAAAATCCGGCAGGGCAATGCGGTCATTGCCGTGAAAGACCATTCGGGGGCGGTGTTGTGGTCGTGGCATATCTGGGTGACCGATGAAAATATCGCGCAGACCCAGACGGTCAGAAACCATGCTTCCGTGGTATACCGGGTCATGCCGGTTAATTTGGGTTGGTGCGATGGGGACAGCACCCTTTATGATGAGCGTAGCTGTCTGGTTCGGATTAAGACGGCCGTAAACAGCCGAATTTTCAATTTGCACCAAAGCGCACGGACAATAGCAAGGGGAAACAATCCCTATTACCAGTGGGGACGCAAGGACCCATTCGCGCCCAATGATGGATATGAGGCGACAAATAAGACTTTATACGATGTATCCGGGACAGCCTCTACGGCCGATCCCGTGACCGAGGAATTTTTTACGGACGAGGAATGGAATGCTGATAAAAGCATAAAATATCGTGCCTCCTTGGCTAATAGATGTATTTCTCTCGGTATTCGGAAGCCGGGAGTGATGAATCGCAATCAATGGGGCGATCGGCGATACTACAATCTGTGGAGTATGGAGGATGTTGACGGTAATACGACTCCTAATGATGATGAAGTGGTCAAAACGATTTACGATCCCTGCCCTGTCGGATTCCATCTTCCCCCCCGCAACGCTTTTACAGGCTTTACGAAAACAGGAGCGACAATTTATGAAGAGAGAGACTCTACCAAGTTCAATGTCAGGGGTACATTCGATCACGGGTGGAACTTTTACGGCAATCCAGACGGAAGCGGTGATATAATTTTTGTACCGGCCACAGGGCTTCGAAACTATGACGATGGTGGGGTATATTTTACACTTTACGAGTTGGGCGAATCAGGTTTCTTACATCAAGCCAAGTCTGCTGGATACGGAATTTTTGCTTACACTTATATTGGTGCGGATTTCATAAGCTATGTAGGGACTCTGCGTAAAGGTCGGGCTATTCCGGTGCGTGGTGTTTATGAGTAAATTGTATTTAGAAGGTATTTTTTGGTTTACACGACCTTACAGATGAATTCGGAGCGCTTTGACCTTGCAAAGAACAGTTGAGGGAAAAAGGCGGTTTATGCTGCAAGAGGAATATGGATTTGAGAAAAAAGAAATTGACATGCGGAAGTTTGTTTGTCGGAGTAGTCTCTTTCTTCTTGAAATCGATAGGAAACTTGAAATAAAAGTATTTGCAACAAAAAAAATAATTGAAATAATTAAAATCTTTATGATGATGAAAAAGTATGTTTGTGTAGTATGTGGCTGGGTGTATGACCCGGCAGTGGGAGATCCTGAAAGTGGAATCGCACCCGGAATGGCGTTTGAAGATATTCCCGATGACTGGGTTTGTCCCCTTTGCGGTGTAGGTAAAGACGATTTTGAGGTTCAAGAGGAATGATCTTTACCTTATGGGGCATTTGTTTATAGGGACTCTTCCTTTCGTATGTGTTTTCGGTGCGTTGCCGCGCTGGTTCATGAAAGGGAGGGCGGCTGTCGGGTAACTCGATTCCCGGATAGTTGAGACTTACTAATCGAAAGGTTGCATGGTGGGGCGGTTCGGAATGCGGACATACTTTTGTTAAATATAAAGTTCCGGTCACGATTTCCTCGAAAACGACTCGCATATTGTGGGTTCAAGGGTCGAAGAATCGAGTTCCCGGACCGGCCGGAGAGGGGACATGATCCCTCTCATTTCTATAAGACCTGCGAATTTGGGGTAAAGAACCGGAATCCATAAATGCGAGTTGGGTATGAACGATGCGTGTTCATTCGTGGATTTCTGGGTTTATAAATGGCCGATAAAAATGATTTGAGTTGATTTTGTGTAAATTCTGGCAGTATGCCTATTTTTAAATAAATATTTATGTCTGTTATGATAAAAACATCTGTTTGTCATTTGTTGGTTATGGTCTCTGTAATTGTAGGAGCTTGTGATACAAAGACGTCCAATCCGAAAAAAGAGAATCTTGTCTGTACGTATGAGGGCGATTATGTTACTGACGGATACGCCCGACGTGCCGAGGGATACGATTGGAGCGTGGTTTCCATTACCCGGTTGACCGATTCTGCGGTGAATGTTTCGGTTCGTTCACGAGCAGACATCAAAAAGGGAAGCTGTTCATTCGATGCCACTGCTTTTTTCAGAACTGAGGATACTCTGGTTGCAAAATATGAAGATGCCGATATTTTCTTCGTTATATCGTCGGATACGCTCGAAATATCTTCGGACACTCCCGGTTTGTTGTATTTTTTCTGTTCCGGAGGAGGAACTTTGGCCGGAGAATATATCAAGTTACATGAGAGATTGGACGTTTCCCAACTGGTCGATAAAACGGCTTTCACGGAGTATAGATAGAAGAAGCGTTTTTGTTCTGTCCTGCCACAAATTTCATGGTTTATGTATGGTTTATTCTATACGATTACGTTTTGTACATACGATTTTAAATAATATTATTATAAATCAGAAAGTTATCTAAGAAATATGTACATGGTAAAATCAATGACTAATCTCATCTTATCTTTAGTTTTGCACTCCGGAAAAAAGAATTGATATGATAAAAAAAATTTTACTTTGTATGTTATCCGTCTTCCATTTTACTTCGTGGGCGAATAATGTGCAGCAGGCCGATACCCTCGCTGTAGAAATCTATTACTGGCAGGGAAGTTCTCAGCTTGATTTTACTTATCGGCATAATCAGCGTCAATTGGATAGCTTGTCTGGTTTTCTACATAAGATTTTTTCAAACGGCAAGTTCCGAATGGAGCACATTTATATAGTTTCGGGAGCATCACCGGAAGGCAGTACTGCATTAAATAAAGTATTATCAAAAAACAGGACGCGGAGTGTCACCGACTATCTTGTCCGGCATATCCCCGCTTGGCAGTCGTCCATGGTAACGGAATCCGATATAGGAATTGACTGGAAAAAGCTGCGGGAGGAGGTGGAGTTATCTGACATGCCGTACAAGGAGGAAGTGCTGCATGTATTGAATAATACTCCCGAGTGGGTCGTGAAGGACGGTATTGTGGTTGACGGCAGAAAAAAACAGTTGAAGGAGCTGTATAAAGGAGAATGCTGGCGTTACATGGAGAAGCATTTCTTCCCTAAGTTGCGTCGTTCGTATATTGAGGTTCTGTATACTTCGATACCGAGGCCGATCATGTCCGGGAAATTCCCCGAGATGGATGTGAAGGAAAGCAAGGAAGCTGTTTTACCGTCTCTGGTACCCGAAACGGAAAGTCATCTCAAAGTGACTTGGGCGCAACCGTTACAGCCTTTTTACATGGCAGTCAAGACTAATCTGCTTTATGATGCCCTGCTGGTTCCTGATGTAGGTGTCGAATTCTACTTGAGCAAAGGTTTCTCCGTAGGCGGGAACTGGATGTATGCATGGTGGAAAAACAACGGACGTCACCGTTATTGGAGAATCTATGGCGGTGAGCTCGTCCTGAGAAAATACTTCGGAAAGCCTGGGGGAGGAAGCCCTCTGAGCGGACATCACTTGGGTGTTTACGGCCAAATATTCACTTATGACTTCGAAATCGGAGGAAAGGGATACATGGGTGGTGAGCCGGGAGGTACATTATGGGAAAAGATGAACTATAGTACCGGCTTGGAATATGGATATTCGCTTCCCATAGCACGCAGGCTGAATCTCGATTTTGTCATCGGTATCGGGTACTGGGGTGGAACCTGCTATGAATACCTCCCCGTAGACAATCATTATGTGTGGCAGCAGACCAGGCAGCGCCATTGGTTTGGCCCTACAAAAGCCGAGGTATTGCTTGTTTGGTTGTTAGGACGTGGAAATTATAATACAAAGAAAGGAGGTCGCCAATGAAAAAGTTAAGTTTCCTCTATTTCGGCATTCTTGTATGCTTGCTTGCCTCCTGCGAGCATAAAGAGTTATGCTATGACCACTCTCTTGCGGCTGAGCTCCGGGTGGTCTTCGACTGGAAATATGCCCCTGATGCCCGGCCTGCGAGTATGCGCCTATATCTTTTCCCAGAAACGGGAGGCAAATCGCTGCTTTATGAATTCGGGAATCATACAGGAGGGAAGATCACCGTTCCGGCCGGGCGTTACCGTGCGTTGTGCATGAACAGTGATACGGAGTTCATTCTCTTCCGGAATACGGGACGATATGAAAATTTCGAGGTCTATCTGACAAACGGCAGTTTTCCCCGTGCGGTGCCTCGTTTCGAGAATACGGGAAAGCAGTCGGTCAGGTCGACTCCCGACAAACTGTGGAGCGACCATACGGAATTCATGGAAGTGTTTGTAGATCTCAAAGGACAGACATTGACTCTATATCCGAAGATAGCCGTACGCCACTACACGGTGAAAATCAGAAATGCGGAGAATCTGGAATCCTTGGCTTCGGGAGAAATATTCGGCTCGCTGACCGGCATGTCGGGCGGTCTCATATTGGGAGCAGACCGTCCGACGGAAGAGATGTCGATCCTTCCTTTCGACATGAAATCCGACGGGGAATCGACCGTAACCGCTGATTTCTATACCTTCGGTTATCCCCAAGCATCGGAAACGACACAGAATCTGGTGGTGTATGCCGTACTTGGTGACGGGAAGAAATACAGTTTCACCTATGATGTCACTTCAAAAATACATGAAGCCCGTGATCCGATGAATGTGCATATAGATATTGACGGACTTCCCATACCTAAGCCTATAGACCGTGAGGGCGGCTTCACTCCGGATGTGGACGAATGGGGCGTTTTGGAGATTGAAATTACCATGTGATGTTTGTTCTTTATTTATTTACTTATTAATTATTTTTTACATGAAGAAAAATTTGATTTTTGGATTAACGATTGTTTCTGCATTGCTTACAGCGTGCTCTAACGACGAGACGGTGGATGTCGCACTTGAAAAGAATATTTCTTTCCGTACCGTGGTGGACAACACCACACGGGCCAATGTTGCGACAGCGGCCACTTTGAACGCTTTCAAAGTTACTGCTCTCAATGTCGATGGTGTTTACTTTACGACGGATGTTAACTTGTCTGAGGGCAATTGGGTATCGCAAGGTACTTACTTTTGGCCGAGTTATTCCTTGAAATTCTTTGCATATGCCAATGGTCCAGCCGATGATACGGAAGGGATGGTCAATATAGGGAAAGCCACCCAAGGGCAGGGATTTGTCCACACGATTACCGGATTCACACCAAAACAAAAGCTGGAAGAACAGAAGGACCTGTTGGTGGCCTATAATGAAGGAGAAAAATCTGCTTTTGTTGGCGGTACCGTACCTTTGAATTTCAGACACGCTTTGGCTCAAATCGAGGTGAATGCGAAAAATGCAAAACCCTCTTCTGTAAGAGTCGAGGTGGTGGGTATTAAGCTTGTCAACTTGGGAACGAAAGCCGATTTGGCTCTACCAAGTTCTACAACGGCCGACAGAGTGGTCGCTGATCCGGCAGCGAATACTAACAAGACGCTGGCATTGGATAGCTGGACCGGCTTGCAAGGAAAAGATACTCCGGCGACGGCTTACTACAAAAACAAGGCAGCGAGTGATAATGTGCTGATATTGACAGATCAGTTCCAAAGCATCATGTTCGGTGCGGATAGGTTTATGGTTATACCTCAGGCATTGACCCCCTGGGACGGATCGACAAGTACGACCGGAGCTTATCTGGCTGTCCTTTGTCGTATTTCCAATAAGAGCGGTGATAATTATTCTGTAATTTACCCGCAGCCGAAAGCTGCTGATAACGGAGCCGTCAAGTATGCTTACGCAGCCATTCCTATCGGAAAAGACAGCAGCAAGGACAGTTCATTGTTACCGGGCAAGAAATATGTCTACAATCTGGTATTCTGTGCTGATGGAGGTGGTGGTGCCGGAGAAATAGACCCGAATCCGAATAATCCCGGTGGAGGAACTGACACTGATGAAGAACCGGGTACAGGTGGAGAGGAAATATTGAACGGTGAAATCAAGTATACGGTAACTGTTGATGATTTTGTTCCTGTGGAGCCAATAAGTGTGGATCTTTAAGTGGAAGATATTATAGACTATATCCTTCCTGATACAATAATTTTTTTGAGAGTTTTGGTATGATTTCGCTCATGTTTACCAAAGCCTTTGAAGTGCTCCCTAAAAGATGGACAGGATGGATATTATCTAGTTATAGAGAGGGTTCGGTATTGTACCGGACTCTTTTCTATTAACCGTATTTTGATTTTCTTATTATTATAGTATTCAACATATTCATCCAAAGCCTTTATAAAGGGGGGCGGCAGTATCAAATCTCTGTATAAAGCAGTTCAGATTTCATTAGTCAAAAAAAAATCTCCAAAATAGCATTGTCATAGTAATATTTTGAGTGTAATTTATTATATATTTATTTTGAATATATTCTTTTGTTTCTTCTATATTTTTTAAAGGAAACATGGGTAAAAATATATTTACCTCTTTGTCACTTAGAATAGAAAATAAGTCAATTACATCATTTCCTCTAAATTGGCACAGTATTATATTAATCTTTCTGTTTCTATATAATTTGTCAATCTTTTTCCAATTGAATGTATGTACTATATAATAATTCTGGAGTGTATTTGTCGATTAACTGTCAGTATGTGAAATGAAATAAGAAAAAAGGTTGTTTATTTCGATATAAACAGTAATCAGATGTTATATAACTAAACGTTTTTCATTTTTCAAATGTGCAAATTTCTTTGTTACGAATTGTAATTTGTACAATGACAATTTTTGCATTTAATCTGTCTTGTTTATAGATAAATTATAGTTTAAAAAAATATATGATAAAACGAATTTATGTAAAAAAATATCAATAAATGTTTTTGTTATTCGATTTATATTATTACTTTAGCATTGAAAGGAGGGTATGCATATAATTATCTTGTGTACGTGGGTTTTGTGCGAGGTAACAAAATCTCCATCCAACACGTACAAAGAGTTGTATGGCTACTTTTCTTTCAAATATAACACAAAACGGATGGAGGTTTCTTTTTGTTTAATCTGTTATCAAAAAATGACAACAAATGGAAATTTTTAATCTGGAACAGGAATTGGAGAAATACCAACCTTCACTTTTTAATTACGCTTTTTCTTTGACACGCAACCGTGATGAAGCTTGGGATATTGTTCAGGATGTCAATTATTTGGTTTTGGCCAATAGGGATAAATTCGAATCGCGTCAATATCCTTTTAGAATATCGTTTACTTTTATAAAAAATCGTTTTATTTCTCTCTGGAGGGCAAAAAAGGATATTGAAAATAGAATTACATATTTAGATTCAGAAAAACAATATCTTTTTGAGCAGCATGATGAAATTGTAATTTATCAAGATTATTATTATGTTATAAATATCATTAATCAATTAACTGAGCAGGAGCGATTATTGATTGGGCTATTGATTGAAGGGAGACATTATGATGAAATCGGTGAAATTATGGGTCTCAAAAAAGGCACGGTTAAAAGTCGTATTCACAGCCTTAGAAAAAAACTTAAAGGTATGTTTTCTGAGATTATAGACTTGTGATAAAAATACTATGAATATACATTCCCTTAATATAAAGGGATATATTAAAGTTATAAGGCATTGGCTCTTTATCTTTTGTGGTTTTAGGATAGTAGCCAATGCCTATAACGTTGTTATGGTTAAAAGTTTTGACAAGGATACCGATATTGGCAATCATATTTGTAAACCGATATTCTCCGGAGTGAAATCAGAAATGCTGCATTTTATTAATGTCACATTTGAAAAATTTTGTTTAAGGGCTATAATTTTTTCTCCGGGGAACGGATCGATGATGTAACATGGTTTTCTCAAATCGAAGGAAGTGAGGATATGCCGATTGATGCCTTCGTCATTTCCGCTATAACCGATGATAATGAGCTTATCTGATATTGTTAAGTTGGAGTCAAAATGGTGAAAGAGGTCTGTATATAACATATTGTTATAATAGTTACTTTCTTTATATTGCTTTCCGGTTAAAAAGTTTGGGTTGAATGTCGGAGGAGAATCCTGTTTTATATTGTCAAAAAATATAATATCTTTATATGGTGTTTGGGCTTTTACTATGCTATTCGGAGTATAAGCCCCGTTTTCATTTTCTGTAAAAGTGTTGAAATAATTTAAGGAACCATGTAGTTTGTATATGCGTATATTACTTGAATATTTGTTGGCGAAATATGGACAGGGTATCCATTCTCTACATTCCATATCAGTACAAGAATATCGGTCATTATTAAAAAAGCCATCATCCAAGGGGGGAAGAAACCCTTTGGATGAAAAGTTTTCTAATAGTAAATCGTGATTTAAAGTGTGTAAATATAAATTATCTGATGAATGGGATTTTATCAGATTGAAAAATCCTGAGTATTTATCAGCATTGTTTACATTGTCGTTTGAGTATAAACAATGAAATATCCACCATTGATAGTATTCGAATAAATCTAAGAAATATTGTAAAATATATTCGTGATTTACTTTTTCTAATAATTTGTATTTTGCAAAATAGTCGGAAAGAAAATCTATAAAACTGTTATCGTCGGGAAGTTCATATATGAAGTCGTAAAATTCTTCGTAGTTGAATTCGTTTTTGGCATTGTAAAATTCAACAGCTGCCATTAGAAAAAATTCTAACGGGTCATAAGTGATTGAATGTCGGTGTATTTTCTTTTTTGTAATTTTTTCTCCGAATTCTATTATCTTTTCTCCTAATTGGCTGGCAGATGGGGCTCCTGCCGGAATGGAGAATCCTGCACCCATTAGAAATGATATGTTTTGTTTTTTCATTGTTTTTTCTTTCTTGTAGTAAAGATGAGGAATATGTTTGTGGTGAGATTTAAAATCTGATTTACTTTTTCTATAAATTTTTTTCGCTGTATTCGGTGGGAGAGCAGCCGTATACAGCTTTGAAACAGTTACTGAAATAGGAATGACTATTGAATCCGGTAATCGTGGATATTTCGGAAATTGGAATTTCTTTTTCCCGGAGCAGACGGGCAGCGAGTTGTAGGCGGGAATGTCGGATAAATTCGGTAGGGGAGAAGTTTGTGAGCGACTTTATTTTGTAATAAAGATTGGTTTTACTCATTCCTATTTCTTTACAGAATTTGTCTATGTTCAATTCCGGATTAGAGATATTTTCTTCCATGACTTTATACAGTTTTTGTAAGAATCGGTCATCGGCAGAAGTAATTTGTTCTCCTATATTTTGTGTGTTGAAGCTTTTGCTGTATATGTTTTTCAACTTTTCCCTGGAACATAGTATGTTGGAAATGCGCAACTTCAAATGTGTCATATTGAAGGGTTTTGTGATATAATCGTCGGCTCCGATTTTTAATCCCTCTTCTATCTGCAGCACTGTGGTACGCGCAGTAAGCAGTATGACGGGAATATGTCCTGTACGTAAGTCTTCCTTCAGTGTTTTACAAAGTTGTATACCATCGATTTTAGGCATCATAATATCACTGATGATTAAGTCGGGAAGTTGATTTATAGCTTTGGTGAGTGCGTCTTCACCGTTTGCGGCTTCTATGATATTATATTCATTGGCCAAATTGTTTTTTACGTATGTTCTCACTTCCTTATTGTCTTCTGCAATAAGGAGAGTATAGACGGTGTGTTTTCCATTTTGTTTGTTCATACTTTCTGCCTCATCCATATTTCTTTCCATTTCGGGTATATAGGAGGTATTGATATATCTTGATATGTCTTCGCTACTTTTGTAGTTCTCTATGATTTCATCAGCAGTAAAGTATTCTTTGCCTACCGGCAGATTGATGATGAAGGTAGTACCTTTATCCGGTACGCTTTCTACTTTTATTTTACCTCTATGCAGTTCGACAATGGCTTTTGTCAAATAGAGTCCAATTCCAGTTCCTGGTGTTGCAGTTTCGGTTTCGTTTACTTGGTAAAATGGGTCGAATATGGCATTTTGTTTGTTAATCGGTATACCACAACCGGTGTCTGAGACGGTTATTTCTATCCATTTGGCTGAATCTATGAGATATTGATGAACTTTGAGCACAATTTTGCCTTTGTCGGGCGTGTTCTTGAAAGCATTGGACAATAGGTTGAACAACACTTTTTCCATCAACGAACGGTCGTACCAAAGGCATACGTTGTCTTCTTTTCCGAAATATTCCAGTGTCATATGTCTGGAGTTTGCCAATTCTTGAAAAGCGATAACTATCTCTTCTACAAATAAGGAAAAATTCCCTTCGGCTACTTTGATTTGTAATTTGCCTGCTTCTTTTTTTCTAAAATCCATCAGTTGGTTTACAAGAAATAGAAGTCGTTTGGCATTGTTGTGCATCAGTCCTAATGATTTTTTTACCGAAGCGGTTGTATCCGCTCGGCCCAACAAATCTTCTAATGGGGCTATGATTAGCGTTAAAGGGGTACGCAATTCATGAGAAAAGTTGGTAAACAGATTGATGCGGTCGGCATGTAACTTTTCTGAATTTTCTTGTTCTATTTGTTTTATTTTTACATCGTTGGTAAGTTTTACACGCATTTGTAAATATCTCAGATAGGAAGCGACAAGTCCTAAAAAGATAGCAATATATGCGATATATGCCCACCATGTTTTCCAGGGTGGAGGGAGTATTTCTATATCGAGGATAACGCCTTTTTCGTTCCATACATTGTCATTGTTCCCTGCTTTTACGTGAAATGTATATTTTCCTGCCGGCAGATTGGTATAATGAGCAATTAAGCGGTTACCTACTTGTATCCAGTCCTTGTCGAATCCTTCCATGCGATAAGCGTACTGGTTTTGTTCTGGGCGAATATAGTTTAGGGCTCTATATTCAAATGTTATATTTGAACGATCGTAAGGGAGAACAATTTTTTGATGATGATAGTCGAGCTCTCTCAACGATACTTTAGTGTTATTTACAAGAACTTCTTTTATAACGACTGGAGGAACGAACGTGTTTATTTCTATTTGGGATGGGTCGAAAGCGATAAATCCCATATCTCCTCCGAAATAGATAATCGAGTCGGTTGAGAGACATGAACGCAAGGCAAATTCATTTGTTTTGAACCCTCCGTAATTTTTTATTTTATAGTTGTCTTTTTCTATTTGAGTGATAGAAGATAGAGTCGATGCCCATATATTCCCGTCTTTATCTGCATTGATGGCACATATGGTATTAGATTTCATACCGTCCGAGGTCGAGATGGTTTGTATAATGTTTTTGTCTTTATCCAGGCAAAGTATTCCTTGTTGGGCAGTGGCTACCCAAGTTATTTTTCGGGAATCTTGATAGAGTTGGTTTACTTTGGTTTCGAGACCTTTTAATTCCGGATTTTTTAGGTTATAAAATGCGTATTCTTTGCTTTGTAGGTTGTATTGATATATGCCTTGAGTATTACTTCCCAGCAAGAAGGTGTCTGGACCGTCGTCGATGATGGAACAAATATTGTTGAATGTTATGTCATTTCCCGACTTGTCTTTGAACCGGTTTTGTATATGTCCTTCGGGAGATATGATTATCAGCCCATAAGTATCTTGTACTCCTAATAAGATATTTCCGCTTCTGTCGCTGTGTATAGTGACAATCGATGGTGTACCGGGTAATACTTGTTTTTGTATAAATTGCCTGTTACGGGTATCGAACTGATAAAGGATACCATTGTTAGTTCCTACATATAAGAGGTGTCCTTTTTTATGCAGGCTTGTTACGATGTTCGACCTGAAGTTGGATGCATTGCTTTTGTCGGGAATGTAGCGTTCGTATTTATCGGTGGAGTTTTCATAGTAGAGCAGTCCGCCTCCTTCCATACCTACCCATATTCCATTTGCATCTTTTACTAAAGGGCCGACGATACCTAATAATCGTTTGCCGTTGTATACGGGAGAGTGGAGTTGGAAGATGTTGTTATTGTCCAAGTTACAATAGTTGACTCCTCCCGCCCAAGTTCCTATCCAGATTGTATTGGCGCTGTCGCAGCAGACCGAGTGGATGGAAAAGTGTGATAGTCCGCTCAGATTATCGGCCTGCTGCTTAAATGAACGGAAATTGCCGGTTTCAGGGTCAAAGATATTCAGTCCATTGAAGGTCCCGATTAGCAACTGTCCGTGTTTGTTCGCTGTTATGCATCGTATGGAATTGTTGCTTAATGAGTTATCTTTTAATGGAGTGTTGAGGTGCTGTTCCTTTAGTTTGAAATTTTTATCGATTATAAGAAGCCCTTGGTTAAATGTACCGATATATATATCTTCATTTTTTCCTTTATAAAGGGCTTTTACGGATAGTTCTTTGAAATTTCCGATAGATAATTGCTTTATTTTGTTTGTCTGTAATGATAAGGTATAGAGTCCTGAATCTGTTCCGGTAAGTATGGTTTGTCCTATACGTAAGATTGCGCTGACCCTGTGGTCGATGTCGGGATTGACACAGTAGCGAAGAAATTTGTTTTCTTTCGGTAAATACAGATTCAGTCCGTTAGTTGTGCCTATCCATACGTTGTTATCATCATCTATATATATTTTCCGTATTTCGTTAGAACTGAGAGTGTTGTCGTTTATTGGTGAATGGTAAAAACGAGTAAATGTTTCTGTGTTAGCATTGTATCGATTCAGTCCGTATAAGGTTCCTATCCATAAGTTTTTGTTTTTGTCTTCCTGTACGGAGACAACATAATTGTTACTTATCGATAGTGTGTCGTTTTCGTCATTTCTGAATATGTCGAACGAATAGCCATCGTATCGAGCCAGTCCATCGCGTGTTGCCATCCAGATGTATCCCTGAGTGTCTTGTGTGATGTCAAGGACACTCATTTGAGGTAATCCGTCTTTTACGGTTAATGATTCGAACAGGACATTTTCTTTATTGGCCTGAGTGAAACTGATGTTTGTAATAAAGAGAAAAAATAATATTAGGTATTTCAATAAGCCACAATGGTGAATAAGCATATATTTCATAGAAAAAAGGTATATGCAAATAAAATAATTTAATTTGTTATCTCCAAATACTTTAAGGACCAGTCGTCTAAATTTCCGGATAGAAGAAATTTTTTGTTTTGGCGTGTATTTTGTCGTTACATATATCCGGCTCTTTTCGGAAAAAGGAGATATTGTTTTTTCCGAGGAAGCTTGTATATTGTCTTTTGGAAGTAATCCTGTTGTCATTCGTTAAATACCCGTTATCCATTTCATATTCGATAAATTCTTAATTATAGTAAAAAAGTAACGGGCTTTTAGTGAGCCTTATTTCTATTTAAAGAGTCTTGTAAAATGTCAATTTTTGTCGTTTATCCATTCCCACATGGTTTCCAAACCTTCGTATTCGAAGAAATCCATCCCTCGGAAACAGGAATAAGACTTACCATTGTCGTAAATGTATTTTATGGTTTCGAGCAAATAATCCCAACCTTGAGGTTGTAGGGAAGTATTGGTATCTCCATTATCCCCATAGGTGTTGAGGCTTGTTTTGACACATATACTGACACTCTGGTTTGAAGTATTTCCGGCTGCTGTAAGTATGGGTTTGCTTCGGTTCCAAATAGTCTCTTTCTTATAATAATAAGCCATGACGATAACCGAATGGCAATACTGTAAAAATTGCGGAGTGCTTCCAAATGACAGTTTCTTTTCGTTTATTTTAGGTTGATATAGAAATGAAATGGCTTCGTTGAGTCGTAAGGGTGCTATTTCTTCCCGAGCAATATGTAGCAGGTTCAGGGTCCGTTCAAGGAGCTGGTCATTTTCTTTTCCTATTCCATAGTTCGATGTACTGTCCCAAAAAATATCTAGCCCTATGGGGGTCGATTCTCCATCTTTTTTCAATACATGAGGTTCTAAATCGGCTGATATGCCGTCTATTTTTTCATTTGCAGCTACTGAGCGGTTATATTGGTCTACCCAGCCAGTTTCGTTATATAGCAGGTTACTATCGACATATAGACGAGTGTCGCTTAATCGCAATGCGTAGACGGTTATTTCATATCGATGAGCAGCAGCAATAAATGTTTTCAGCCATTGATAGCCTTTGGGGTCGGTTCCCTGTAATGATTTTTGAGGGGTAGAGAGATATACTTCTGTGAATCCTAATAAGGCGATGCGGGCAATTAATTTTTGCGGATTGTCCTGATATTTGGATATTGTTCTGGAGTAGACATATACACTGCTGCTATATGTTTCTTTTTCTTGTATCAGGCTTCTGAACCGAATTGCTTTGGAGAGCATCAGGGAAGTTGC
Organism: Coprobacter secundus; assembly: GCA_000803105.1. Taxonomy (GTDB): domain Bacteria; phylum Bacteroidota; class Bacteroidia; order Bacteroidales; family Coprobacteraceae; genus Coprobacter; species Coprobacter secundus. The sequence continues at coordinate 23,581 of JTDA01000004.1, read as the reverse complement.
TTCTGCGGTTTCGGACAATTCTTTTTCGTGTTCTGTCGGTTCTTCCGGTACTTCTATAAATGCCGGACTGTCAGAAATTTTGTCGTCATTTCCGCAACTAAACAAGCAACCGGAAAGTAGTAGAAGAGTAAGAACCTGTCTGAATGTCCCGATACATGGGTTATATGTCCGGGCAAAATTTAGACAGGCTTTTAGGTAAAATCGTATTTTTTTCATTTGGATTATTGTTTTACCTTATTGTTCCACATCATTTCAAATCCCTGAAATTCAAAAATGTCTACTCCTCGAAATGCTGGATACGTACTCCCTTTTTCTACCAAATATTTTATAGCTTCTATCATATAGTCCCATCCATGAGTTTGGAATGAGGTGACAGGACCTTCGTCTCCTACGGTTCCGAGACTGGTTTTTACACAGACGCTTACGCTCTTGGGATGATTTTTGCTTTTTTCGGCTGCTTTCAATATCGGTTCGGCCATTTCGAATACTCGGCTTGGTTTATAGTTATATGCCATGACGATGAGCTGGTCACAATATTGTAAAAACTCATCGGCACCTCCGTGTTCGAGCAATCCGTTGTTTACACGAGGTTGGAAGAAGAAACCTAATGCTTGGCTAAGGGGGAGTGGCCTGAGTTCCTTTTGGGCAAGTTTCATCACCTCTACAGTACGTTTTAGTAACAGGTCATTGTCTTTCCCCTTACCGAAATTGTTTTTGGAGTCCCAGACTAAGGTCAGTTCTTTGGGGTAGTCTATGAATCCTTTTTTCAGAATATGAGGTTCGAGATCGGCCGATACGCCATCGAAACGGTCACTTTTTTTCACGGAGTAGTTATAATTGATGACCGAATTACAGTCTTCGAGTATTTTCATATCACTGACATACAGTTTGGCGCTGCTCAAGCGTAAAGCATGGACTTTAAGATTGTATTTGTGTGCTTCTCGTATGAATGTTTTCTGCCATTTCATGTAGTCGTCAGCTTCTCCGGATAATGCTTTTTCCGAACCTAAATATACATCGGTAAATCCCAGTACTGCCAGCCGGGCAGCCAGTTTTTCCGGTTCTTTCATATAGTCATCTATGCTTCGTTTGGTATAAACATATGCGCCACTCCGGTATCCTTTGTCTGTTCCGAGTACTTGTTTGAATGTTTTGGCTCGCTGTATTTGTTCTGGAGTCAGGTCTGCTTTTTCTATCGGATTTTCCGTTGCGTGCCCGATACACGAGATACTCAGTACCAAGGCTATCAGTCCGTATTTTATGGAGTTTCTCATATATATGATTTTTACAAAGTTATCAGTTTATTTCTACTTCATCAATAAATATCATTCCGAGAGAACCTTCCTTCTCTTCGGGTACAGGAAATCCTCCCAGCTTGTGTGGCAGATACCCGTTTTTAAGCTTTATTTTTACATAACGGGCTTTCTGGGGCGCGAATGTAAAATTATGCTCGAATATTTGCCATTTGTTTTCGATATGGTATGTAAAGTTCCGGTGTGCTATTTCTTTGAAATTATTGTTGTCATCGGATATTTCTATCCACGTCTCTTGTGGAGCTACGGCTTCTTGGCCATAACCGTTGAGCACGGAGTATCTTATCGAGCTGAATTGTTCCTGCTTTTCGAGGTCGATAGTGATTTCGGTTATGGTTGTCGGGCGTATGGCTACCCAAGGATGTACATGGTTGAGGTAACCTTTGATTCCGTTGGTGAGGCCGCAGAAATTGAATTTAGAGTAATCTTTGGCTCCGGGATTGTCCGGTTTGAATCGGTAGGGTACATTGCATATATAGCTTTTACCGGTGGCTTTATTTACGACAAAATTTTTCTCTGTTATTTTTCCGGTTATATTGCCGTCAGGAGTAAATATTGCAGCTTTAATGGTCGTATTTTTATGGAGTACTATCGGGTTAGAGTATACGTTTGATGCAAGAGTCGGAATGCGCCCGTCGGTTGTGTATCTTATTTCCGAACCGGGTATCATTCCGGTAATACGTACCTCAAACTTTCGAGTACGTTTGTTGAATGCTCCGTCAATGTATGCGTCGAAATAGTTGCGGCAAGCTTTTACTTGTTGCAAATCGAGCCGGGCGTATTGTTTGCGTATGCGGGCAAGGAAATCCGTATAATTTTTTGCTTCTGCAGGAGTCCAGGCAACCTCGGCAACGGCATAAAATCGGGGATACATGTAATAATCTACCACATCCGGATTTTTCATATATGGAGTCCATAATGCGGCTTCCATTCCCAATACATATTTTTTGTCTCTATCGTTCATTTGAGCCGGGATAGGTTCGTAGCTGTATACTTGTTCTATCGGTAGAAAACTTCCTGAACCTATAGGGGCATATTCCGGGTCTTCCTGATAATAGTTCAAGTAGGTGTCGGCATTTGGCATCATGATTACTGAATGTCCGGATTTTGCAGCTTCTATTCCGCCTTTTTCTCCTCGCCATGACATTACTGTAGCGTTGGGAGCCAAACCTCCATCAAGTATTTCGTCCCAACCGATTATTTGTTTACCTTGTCGGTTGACTATTTTTTCTACTTCGTGAATAAAGTAGCTTTGTAACTGGTTTTCATCCTTTAGATTTAATTTTTTCATCAGCCCTTGACAATGAGAACATTGTTTCCATGCTGTTTTGGGACATTCGTCTCCACCAATGTGTATATAGGTTCCAGGGAAGAGTGCAGCCACCTCGGAGAATACATCTTCTAAGAAACGGAAAGTCTTTTCATTTGGGCAGAATACATTGTCGAATATACCGAATGTTTTTACTACTTCATACCGGTTTTTTATACCACAAGACAGTTCGGGATAAGCTGCAACTGCAGCGGAACTGTGTCCCGGTAATTCTATTTCGGGAATAATGGTGACGAAGCGTTTTTGTGCATAAGCGACAATTTCGCGAATGTCATCTTGTGTATAATATCCTTGGTGCACTGTATTATCGGGGATAATCGGTGCATGGAATGTTTTGTATCCGACCATCGTGTAAGGACGTGTAGCTCCGACAGAGGTCAGTTTCGGATATTTTTTTATTTCTATGCGCCAGCCTTGGTCTTCGGTCAGATGAAAGTGGAATGTGTTGATTTTTTGGGCAGCCAGTCGGTCGATAAATTCCAATACGTATTCTTTGGGCATGAAATATCGTGCTACGTCGAGCATCATGCCCCGATAAGCAAATCTCGGTTCATCATCGATTTGTACACAAGGAACATTCCATACATTTACACACTCCGTACGTTTGTTGACGCTTATTTGGGGAGGCATGAGTTGGTATAAGCTCTGTATAGCATAGAAAAATCCTGCCGGAGTAGATGCTTGGATGGTGATATGTGAAGGTGTTATGTACAGTTTATAAGCCTCATTTGCCATATTTTTTTGCAAGGTGAAGGATATGTCTGCTTTTTTGCTTTCCGATATTGTGACCAGATTTATACCGGTTACGGTTTTTATACGGCAGATAAATTCTTTTGCCACTTCTGATATTTCAGTAGGGAAGGAAATTTTTTGTTCGTTTTTAAAGATATATTCTCCTTCTTGAGGAATCAATGATTTCGGATATGGGATGATAGAATAGGTATGAGCACTCACAGGCAAACCGGTGAGCAGTATCATGCAAAGGATAAGTATCGGCTTTATTTTTTTCATAATTATCGATTTGGAGATTGGAGGAAGAGGGAGGCACTGTCATTGTCTACATACAATGTAGCATGGGGATGAGTACGAAGTACAGAAGCCGGACAGTGTTCTGAAATTTTTCCTGTTAACGTTTCTTTTACTGCCCAGGCTTTGGTCTGTGCCGGAACTATACAAAATATGCGTGCAGCTGTTAAAAGTGCCGGGACAGTAAGTGTAAGTGCATGGGTCGGCACTTCGTTGATATGTTTGAAACAGCCGTCATTTACTTGCTGGTGACGACATCTGTCGTCGAGGTCGACAATTTTTACTCTTTTTGTATCGTTAAAGTTGGCAACATGAGGATCATTGAAAGCAATATGACCATTTTCGCCAATGCCCATGAAGACAATATCTACCGGGAATTCGGACAATATTTTTTCATATACTTGACAAGCATGTATCGGGTCGGGGTCTTGCCCGTTGAGATAGTGTACCGATTTGAAAGGAACTTTGTCGAAAATTCTTTCTTTCAGGAAATTGCCGAACCCTTGTGGTGCATCTTTATCAAGTCCGATGTACTCGTCCATGTGAAGGGCATTTATACGACTCCATTCTATGCCCGGGGTGGCGGATAAGGATTCCAAAAACTCATTCTGAGAAGGTGCTGCTGCAAATATGATATTTACTTGTTCTTGTTTGGAAAGTAGGCTTTTGAGGTATGCCGCAGCGTCTTCTGCCGCTTTTTCACCCATCTGCTTACGTGTGTCGTATATTTTTACGGACAGTTTGTCTTTTTTTAATTCGGTATTCATATATCTTGTTTTTTATATATTATGTTTCCGTTTATGATGGTCATTTTTATATCTATACAGTCATCAAATATGACAATGTCGGCATCTTTTCCCGGGACGAGACTTCCTTTTCGTTCCTGTATTCCGGCTATACGTGCCGGAGTCGATGAAGCCATGCGTACAGCTTCGGGCAAAGGTATTCCGGCGAGGGTAATTGCGGTGTGTACCAGTCGGTCAGTTGTCGCTACGCTTCCGGCAAAGGCTGTTCTGTCAGGCAATTTAGCTACTCCGTCTTCGACAATTACTTCCTGGCCATCCGACAGGCTTCCTAATATGCTTTTTCCTTCGGGCATCCCAGCTGCCCGCATCGAGTCGGTAATCAGTGCTATATTATCCGGGCCTTTTATTCTGTATACGAGTTTGAGAAGGCTTTCCGGGACGTGTATTCCGTCGGCAATAATTTCTACCGTCATGCCTTCTATCAAATACCCTGCTTCGATGACTCCGGCATAACGGAAAGCATTTCGCCGAGTAATACCGGGCATACATGAGTAAAAGTGGGTTATGTGTGTAAATCCGTATTCAAAGGCTTTTAAAACTTCTTCGTATATGGCGTCGGTATGGGCAATGGAAGGCAGTATGTGCCGTCGAGATAGTTCATTGGCAAATGGAAGAGCTCCCGGCAGTTCCGGGGCGGCACTCCAACGTACAATATCGGTTGAGCGTTCGAGAATTTCCATATAATCTTTCGGGTCGGGAGAAAGTATATAGCGCGGGTCTTGTGCTCCTCTCTGGCTCATGGCGAAATAGGGGCCTTCCAAATGGAGGCCTCCGAATGCTGCACCTTCCCGATTGAGTACCTTTGCTTTCCGGTAAATATCGAAAGATTCGAACAGCAGTTCTTTGGTGCTGGTGAGGGTTGTGGGAAAAAGCAGAGTAGTACCGTGGGTGGCATGCATGCGGGCAGCTTGGAGGTATGCTTCTACCGTACCATCCATGAAATCGTAGTTACCGGCTCCATGAGTATGCAAGTCGATGAATCCGGGTGCTATCCATGCGCCATTGGCATCTATTGTTTCGGCATCAGTTATTTCGACAGGAGATTCGCTAACTTCTTGTATAATACCGTTTTCGATAATTATCGTACCATCGGTAATGGTTCGGTACGGAGTGATGATATTACCGTTGAATATCTTGATGCGTTTCATATTGTTTTATTTTATGCTTTTCCAGTTTTTGATTTTATGTCCCCATATTGCAAAGAAGATGAGATAGAGGAAACAGGGGATGAGTACCCAATATCCGGTGCGTACATCGTAATGGTCGGCCAGTATGCCGTATATCATAGGTAAGAATGCATTTCCACAAAGTCCCATTACGAGTAAGGAGGACCCTAAGTTGGTAAAGCGCCCTAACCCGTTGATGGCCAATGGCCAGATACCTGCATAAATCAGAGCATTGGGCAATCCCATCAGTACGAGAAACCAGATGGACAGGTCGGTTCGATGTCCGAATAAGGTGATGTCGCCTGAAGCGAATATTACACCTAAAGAAAATATAAGCCCTAATGTCGTGCATAGAATTAGGGCCCTGGTCTGGGATATAACTTTGGGAATGAATAGTACACCCAAGAAGTACCCGATTAGGGTGCAAGTAAGAGTATAGGAAGGGAATACTTTGGCTTCGACAAGCCCTATGCCCATACTTTCGGCATAACCGATAATTGTATCTATGGCAATAACTTGAGTCCCGACATGCAGGAATATGGCCAATGCTCCTAAAATAAGATGCGGATATTGCAAGATGCTGTTTTTTTCGGTTACAGTACTGTCTTCTTCGTTATTTACTTGCCGGGTATTGATTTCGGGCAGAGGCGAACGATAGATTCCTATTCCGAAAAGGAATAGCAGGATAGCCAGCCCGGTGTATGGGAGCATGACTCTTCGGATGAGTTCGTCCAATATCGCTTCCCGTTCGGGACCGACAATCAGATTTTGATTCAGTTGGGCAAATAGCTCGTTGTCGGTGGTACGTAAGACCAGTGCTGCAAAGATAAGTGGAGATATGATTCCGGCAAATTTGTTACAAAGCCCCATGATGCTGATACGTCGGGCAGCACTTTCGATGGGGCCTATGATTGTTACATAGGGATTAGCTGCCGTTTGTAGAATGGCCAGTCCGGTACCGAGAGTAAAAAGACCGGTAAGGAACAGGCCGTATGTACGTGTAGAAGCTGCAGGGACAAATAGTAAGGCTCCTAAAGCCATGGCCCAGAGCCCATACATCATTCCTTTTTTGAATCCGAATTTATTGAGCAGCATAGATGCCGGAATAGCCATCACAAAGTATGCAATGTAAAAAGCAAAAGTCACCAGATAAGATTGGAAGTGTGTCAGTTCACATGAGATACGGAAATATGGAATGAGTATGGCATTTACCCAAGATACGAAGCCAAATGTGAAAAATAATCCTCCCATAATGGCTATGGAGATGATAAAGTTTTTCTTGTTCATTATGGGGTCGTGTGTTTCGTTCTGTGTTGTCATGCTAATGTTTGTGAGGTTATCAGTACAGGTTTATTTGAAATCTCCGTATTTTATTCCGACTTTGTCCCAGTGTTTCAGGAGTCCTTGCAATGCATTGGAGAATCGGGTGAAGTTTTTGCTTTCTGGAGCTGTCCATCCAGTTTCGGCATGTGCTGCAATTCGAGGAAATATCATTTTTTGTGCGCTTTCACAGGTGGGTAGCCATTCAGTCCACATTTGGCAACCTAAACCGAGTATGTGTTTTTTGAGTTCGGCCGGAATATTTTCCGGAATGGGAGAGAAGGAATATGCTTTTTCAAGCGGGGTTTTCTTGTAAGTATAGTCGAGATAGGTGTAGATATGGTAAGAATTTACGATATCGAATCCTTTTTCTAATGTTTTTCTTATAAGGGTACTGTCTCCTTTCCAGAATTGAACGATGGTTCCCGGTGCCAGTTGTGCACTGCTTCCGGTTTCGTCTTCTGCTTGAAAATTGTGAATTTTGTCTCCGGTTATATCGTTCCAGCCAATCATTCGTTTACCTTTTTGGCTAAGCATACGAGATATCTTGTTGGTGAAGTCAATTTGAAGTTCAGCCGGATTTTTGATTTTGTTTTTTTCCATATATTGCGTGATGGCCGAGGATGCTTTCCAATGGTCATATTTGACTTCGTCACCGCCAATGTGAATGATAGGTGAAGGGAACAGGTTGATAACCTCATCCAATACGCCTTCGATGAAGGAGTAAACTTCGGGATTAGTAACATCCAGAATGTCGTAGTTTACTCCGAATTTACAGGGAACGGGTATTGGCTTGCCTGTACAACCGAGCCAGGAATATGAGGCGATAGCTGCTCCGGCATGCCCCGGCATTTCTATTTCCGGGATGATACGTATATGCAGCCGGTCGGCATAACGGATGATTTCTTTAATCTCTTCTTGAGTATAAAATCCGCCATGAGGTTTTTGCAGATATTTATTACTACGGGAGTTTTCGAGTTGAGTGGAGTCTCTGAATGCTCCGATTTGGGTCAGGAGCGGATATTTTTTTATTTCTATGCGCCAACCTTGGTCATCGGTCAGATGCCAATGAAAAGTATTCATTTTCAGAAAGGCCATTTCGTCTAACAGTTGTTTTACACATTCTTTTCCTTTGAAGTGCCGGCATTCGTCAAGCATGAAAGCACGCCAGGGAAAAGACGGTCTATCTTGTATCGATACCCCCGGTACAACTATTTGTTTGTTGTCGATACGGATGAGTTGCCGAAGAGTTTGTATTCCGTAAAAAATCCCGGTAGGTGATGAGGCTGAAATATGTATGGTTTGGGAAGAAGTCTCCAGCGAATAGGCTTCTTTTCCTTTTATTTTGGATGAGAGATCTAAAACGATACTGTTTTTTGTTTTGATACCGGTGGCCAAAGCGCATTGCAGTCCTTCTTTTGTGAATATCGATTGCAGATATTCAGCTTCGTTTTTCAGTAACGGGTTGTAGCAGATTTCTATTTTGGTTCCTGAACGATATTCGTTTTGTGTTTCTTTTATCGAAAGCGGAGCCGGAATAACAGAGATTTCGGCTATTGTTTCGAGAGTGAAAAGCAATGTGATGAAGGTATATAATATTCGGCTCATGTCGATGGTATCAAAAGATTATAGTAATTGTATTTATACTGTTTTTTTCTTTTTGGGATTGGAGCAGTACACCTCTTGTTTCAAGAGGTGTACTTGTCGGGCTTCATTATGGTATGATTATTTTGTGTACCGATTTGCCATTGGCGTTTTGCAGAGAAATAATATACATTCCGGCTGTATCGACGGATAATGTGTATTCTCCTGATACGTTTCCGGTTGTACATATTTGTCCGTTTATATTGTATAAAGTGTAATTGGTAGGAATGGAAGTTTGTAAATGAATCGTATTCCCATTTGCAAAAACTATATCTTTGCCCGTCTTCTCGTTTTCCAGTTTTGTAGCTATGAACGGGGTCAAAGAGATATCGTCGATATTGTATCCTATGAGTCCGGCTGTTTTTTGGATATGGAATTTTATATTTACCGGTTCTCCGGAATTAATGGGTAAGCTGATTTTTTCGTAAGAAGTTCCGATTTCGCTATCAGGAATTGCTTTAAGTTCAATCCAATTGTTGTTATCAGAGGTCTTTTGATAGGATACTGTCAATATGGCGTTGGCATTGTCACCTCTGTTTTTCAGGTAGAAGGAGAGAATACCGGCCGAAGTACAGTTGTCTATTGTAAAATAGTCATCGGTAAAATCGCTGCCCTTGGGCCGGATAGAATTGTTTCCGAAAAATACTCCGTTGTTTTGTGCTGCATTGGCATCTATAATCCAGTTTGTTTTATTGGGATATGTAAATCTTTCGGGACGGTCTTCAGATGCAAATCCTTCGCGAAGGATTTCGTTACTTTCTTCGAAAATGATTTTATACTCTCGGGTAGAGATACCGTCGGCAGCTGTAACATTGATTGTCGTGGTGCGTTCAGGCTCCGTACCGTCTATTTTAGTAGCAGCGGTAATTTCTACCGATGCTTTGGCATCGGCAGGAGTAGCCGTAACTTTGGGTATTGCAGCACCTTTGGCCAATGTGATATTGTAGGTGAGAGTTTCCGGGTCGAATTCTTTCAGGGTAGAACCTTTTACTGTTATTTCAGATAGTGTACAGATAGTTTCGTCCACGAATTCCACTAAATCTATATCATCGAGAAGAAAATAATCGGCTGCTTCACCGTCTGTACCGGCGGTCGATTTGGGCCAGAATATCAGTTTGTATATTCCATCTACTTGTATGGTGAATGTATATTCCTGTTTTTCCCATTCCTCTCCGTTGTTATATTCTTTATTTAACATTGATGGTGATGCAAAGATATTTTTGTCGGAAGGTGAGGTTGCTACAGCACCGTTCAGTTTTTCTCCGTTTTCGGTCAATGTAATATTGGCTAATGTTCCTTTTCCCCGGGTATAAAATGTCAGTTTGTACATTTTTCCGGCCGATAAGGGTTGTAATGTGGGTGTGAACATGCGGCTTACATTACCGGATGTGTTACGGGCGAATACGGAATAGTTCCCTTTATGGGGTGTACCGGTTCGGTATAAGGTCAAGTTGCCGTCTCCGGTTTGTGAGGTCCATCCAGCAGGAGTTCCTTTGTCGAGTCCTGTGTCAGTAGATATGCCTTCCCAAGTTTCAAAATCCCCATTCGATATCAGATTTTGTGCTGAAATGGGAGTCGATAATCCGGATATGAGTATTAGGGATAAAAATGCTTTTCCGGCTAAATGTCGTAGTTTTGTTTTCATAGCGTTTATTATTTTTGAGATATGACAAATGTCCGTATCATTGTTAAGAATGGCTTGCACCATTGTTCAAAAGGTTATAAATATTCTTCAAAATTTTTTGTTTTAAGAGAATGATACACCCTTGTCTCTTTTCAGAAAGAGAAAATTTGTAATCGGTACAAAAAAGCAGGGGTGTATCTTGTGTTATGAAAAAAGGTACACTTGAGAAAGAGCTATTTTTCTATTTTTACTTTTATCATAAATTGAGAAGCTGCCAGATTATTTTCGGTTCGTTTTACAAAATGGTCATATGCGATTATTACCCTTTTGGTCACTCCATTGATAGGTGTGGCATATATCCCGACGTCTTCGGTCGGTGTTTCGAAATTACCGGAAGTAAAGGATGCAATTTGTTCGAAATTGGTCGGCAAGGTTTCGGCCAGCATATCGTCAACTGTAGCTTGGTCAAAAGTACTTCGTTTTATTTTAGCTGCTTTTTTGAAATAGCATCCTTTTACATTTTCCCACTTATCGAGTCCGCAAGTCGCATGTTTGAATTTGGTAACGCTTTGTTTCAGAGAGGCTACCCGTATAACGGTGTTTGTACTATATGATGAGAATGCGATATCGACTTCCTGCCAGTTTGCCATACCGTCACAATAATCGTAGGCCCTGGCCTGTGATGCAGAGAAAAAACATCCGGGAGTAGAGTCTTCGTGATTAGGAGCACCGTCGAGAGACATCAATACTTCATGGTAGTAATATCCTACATGTATATCGTACGAGATATTACTTTTTTTATTGTTGATGTCAGTCGCTTCGATTTTGATACCGGCAAGAGCCTTGTCGGCAGTGACGGATTCATTTATCGTTACGTTTTTATCGTTTGTGATATTCAGAGATTTTACGGTTTCTTCTCCGGTGCGGGTGGTCGTTATCAGCTTTATGTCTGTTATGCCTGATAGAGAGGAGATATTTCCGGTTACAGATAAAGTAGAGTTGATATCGACACCGTTGAACTCTTTTTCTTTTTGATTTAATGTGATTGTCGGTGCGGGAGCTACTTCTTTCACGATGATTTGTTTTTCGGTGTTGCTCTTTTTCCCGAGTTCGTCTGTAGCCTCGACTATAAGACCTGTGACATCGACAAATACATTTTCTAATGTTACTTCAAAGTTGTGGCTGCTTATGGAAGGGGAAAATTCTTGTTTTTCTCCTATTTGTACTAGGCCATCTTGTGTGCGTTTAAGGTATCGAACTGATACCAGTTTCGATTCGGTGGTAATCGAACCTTTTACGGTTACATCGCTAAACTCATCGGCGTTAATCGGAGTATCACCTCCATCGAATGTGACTTGAGGAGCCGGAATTTCGGTAAAGTTTACTTTCAAAGTACCGACTTTTACCTTGATGCGGTCAGAAGGTCCGGCTCCGGCTTTTGCCTTTAATGCGGTAGTTCCTACTTTGAATTGAAATCCGTCATCCTGAAGGTTCAGTATGTAACTTTGTTCGCCATTTGCAAACTTGAGCGTATCGTTTCCGTTGATTTTTATTTTTTTCTCTACTCGGTTTACAACCTCAGAGAGTACGAGGTATTGTAGATTTTCTTCGCTTTCTATTGTTATCGATATGTTGGGCATTACGTCCCCTTCGCGGTAATTGATTTCATTGATACCGTCGTTGAATGTTATAGTCGGAGCGTCTCGCAACGGGATTACTTCGAAAGGTAATGTTGCCGTTGTCGTTTTTCCGTTTTCGTCGATAGCGATCACCTTGAATCCTATCATGTCTTCACTGTACACCGGCGTTTGATTCAAAGAGTAACTGTATTTGTTGAAAAACGATACGACTTCTTTTTCCAGAGCAACTTCTACATCTCCGGTTTTCTGTATGAATGTCTGTACGCTTTTAAGTCCTGCTTCAGAGTTGATGACACAGACAATCGGTGGATTGGTCGCTTTGTTCAAATCTACAGTCAAATTTTCATTCATGAATAATATTTCAGGTGCAGAGGCGGCCTGGTCGGTATCGTCATTGCAGGAATACCATGTAGTGCATATACACAATATCAGTATCAAATTGGACAGAAGTCCTGTCTTTATATATTGAACTTGTTTCATGGCTATAAAAGTTAGGGTTTATATACAATTTGTGTGTCGACAACATGGACCACTCCGTTCGTAGTAAGGATGTTGCTGGTGATTGCAGTAACGGGAGTGCTGTTTCCTGCCATGTCATTGATGATAAGTCGGGAATATTGTTCGATAGAGTTTTTGTTGTTCAGTCTTAATGTCATGAAAGCATCGGGTGATTTCCAAAGTGTAATCACATATGTGGGGTCGAAATTGAGTGTTCCCAACCCGTGGTAGTATCCATCGACTGTATGGTATAACAATATGTTTTTCAAGGTTTCTTTGTCCATATCTTCAATAGAGGCAGCACCGTAGTTCGAAAGAATTCCGTTTGCTCCTTTGAAAGCATCGTTGTGCAGGAGCAGATAGGTATATTTCCTGTCGGTCTGTGTATAGATATTAATATCTATGCCGGAGTGTTCTATGGCTCTTTTCAGGGAAGAGAACGCATCCGGACGCGATTGGATAAATTCCCAGGTATTCATATGTACGTTGTTATCGATGTTGGCGGGCTCATAATCATAGCTCGACTGTATACCCAGACAACTGCTGAATAACAGACAATACAAGGTTGTTGTGAGTGATAAAACTATATTTTTCATTTTGCTTCGGTTTTTAGGTGTTAATATCCCGGATTTTGTTTCAGGTTCAGATTTTGGTTCAGATGGTCCCTGTGGATGGGAAAGAGGACTTTTCGTTCATCAGACATTCCATTGATGGGTTGCATCACTTCTTTCCATCGGTTGCAGCGTACGAGATCGAACCAACGTTTACCTTCGCCTAAAAATTCTTTTTGGCGTTCGTCCAATATGGCATCGAGTACTTCGTCGCTACTGACAAAATCGCTGACATAATATGGATTCTCGCCTGCTCGTGTGCGTGTGCGATTCAGTTCGGTAATAGCTTCCGGTGTACGGTCGAGAGCATTGAGAGCTTCGGCATATAAGAGTACAATGTCGGCATAGCGGTAGATGACCAGGTCGTTGTCCGAATATATCCGCCCGGTACCGATAAAGATAGTGCCATCGGGCCAGAATTTGAATTTGAGCTGCGACTTGCCTTCGCCTATATCTTCCCATTGGGTAGAGCCGAATCGTTTGTCCAGTATGCCATACATGCCTTTAGCTTTATCAGAAAGAAAGACTCGGGGTTGTGAGCTTGCAAAATAACTGATCGACAAGTTTTCACCATTACCTAATTCATCATAAGCTACTTTGAAAATGACTTCGATAGGAATTTCTGTGGTTTCGTCATCAAAAAACATAGCGCGCCAGTCTTTTTCGAATGTCGTAGGTTCGAGTGCCGACAGTCCCCAACGGCTCTTGCTGAGCAAGTCTACTTTTTCTTCTTTTACGGCTACGACTTTCTCGTATTCGTGAAGCCATGCATAAACGTCCATCATCAATACGCATACCGTAGCTACATTGACTCGAGTACGTTTTGTCGCGGTTTTATCGATGAGATAATATGCTTTTTCAAGGTCAGGGAGTATAATTTCTTGGAAAATGCGGTTTTTATCTGTACGTTCTCGATATATGCCTTGTGAAATTTCTTCTATCGGTTCGGTGTACATGGGGACATCACCCCATACCCGTACAGCATAAAAGTATGCCCATGCTCTCAGGGTATGTGCCTCAGCAAGAAGATTGTTCTTGGTGCTGGCAGTCATGGTAATGTCAGGGATATATTTAATAGCAGCGTTGGCTCGGCTGATAACGTTGTAAAGGTTGGTCCAATATGCTGCCTGATTATCATTCGACATGGTATTGTATATCATCTCTTTCTGGTCGAATGCATCTTTGTCATGTGGAATGTAATTATCGGCTCTTAGTTCTCCCCAATCCCAAAGTCCCGGAGACATAGCTTCGGCAAAAGCGCTGTATATAGCGACTACTCCAATTTCTGCATCTGTTCCGCTTTGCCAGAAACTTTCGGCTGTAAGATCACTGATAGGTTTCTCATTCAGAAAATCGCTACATGAAGAGAATGTGAGCAATGCTGAGAATAATATAATAAGTTTATTTTTCATCGTACAATAAATTTTTAGAAGGTTATATTAACTCCAAATCCGTATTCTCTTTTTCTCGGATAACGGTTCTGGTCGATACCGAGAGTCAGCGGGTCGCCTGTGTTCAGGGAAAATTCGGGATCATATCCTGTGTAGTTGGTAAATGTCAATAGGTTATTGCCATATATATATATGGTTGCAGCTTTCAATAAAGCTGGTTTTATCCAGTTCTTGGGCAAAGAATAACTAAGTTTCACGTTACGGAGTTTTATATAGGAGCCGTCTTCTATATAGAAACTCGATGGTGGTAGTCGATTGTGTTCTTTATTGATAGGAGCCGGATATTGGGCTATATCGCCCGGTTTTGTCCACATGTTGTGTATTGCATCAGGAGAGGGTGTCGCTCCGTCATAGGAAAATTTGTTACGTTTAGCCTCGGCATAATTGTATACATCGCCTCCTAAAGAGTAGAAAAATGAGATGTATAAAGAGATACCTTTGTAAGACAAATTGGTACTGAGGCCTCCGAATACATCAGGTTGGGCACAGCCTATCTTGGTTTTGTCGGCAGAGTTTATCGTTCCGTCGCCATTGGTGTCGAAAAAGTCGACATCACCACCTTTCAATACGCTTCCGTCAGAACTCTTTTTTTGTTGTACGGTGCCTGTATATTCTTTGTCACCTAAATAGTATTTACCGGTAAATGTGCCGTTTGAAAAGACCGGGGTCAGGCGTTCCCAGTTGTCACTGAAGGCGTTCGACTCGTCATAAGCGAATATTCCAAGGTATTTGTATCCGTAAAATTCACCTAGTCTGGCATTTTGTTGTACATAAATGGCTTCGTCCATACCTTTATAAAATGGAACTCCATCGGCAATTTGGGTGATTATGCTATTGTTTTTGGCAATATTGAAGTTGACCGACCAAGAGAAATTTTTATTACGAAATATGTCATAGTCGACAGTAAATTCAAAACCTTCATTGGTCATGGCTCCGACGTTTTTACGCATTGTTTTGAAACCGGTTTCTTTGGGAACTTCTACTTGGCATAACAGTTTGTCCGTATTTTTCTTATAGTAATCGGCAACGATTCTGAGCTTGTTGTTCAGCATACGTAAATCGAGTCCGATATTGTACTGTGTAGTTTCTTCCCAGCTGAGTCCGTTATATGCCAGATTACTGGCAGCGATTCCCGATACACCTTCATAGATGTAGTTAGGACTGTAAAGTTGCCAAGAGTCGTAGTCTCCGATTTCCTGATTACCGGTAATACCCCAGCTGGCTCTTAATTTGGCATCACTTAGAAAGCGTTTGCTCCAGCGCATGAATCTCTCATCGGAAAAACGCCAACCCACGGATGCTGAAGGGAAAGTTCCCCAGCGATTTGATGAACCGAAACGAGAAGACCCGTCGAAACGGATGTTGGCATTCAGCAAATATTTCCCTTTATAGTTATATGAGGCCCTACCGAAAAAAGAGGCCATTTTGTGGCGATAAAACCGAGTATATGTTTTTTTTGTATCGAATAGTGAGGCTGTATTCAGGGTATAAATCATGTCGGTGGTATAGTCGAGACCTACAATGTTCAGGTTTTCGCGTCCCCAAAATTGTATACTATTACCCACCATGACATTTAGTTCGTGATATTTGAATTTATCGCTGTAGCTGAGATAGTTTTCATTGGCCCAGTCGTAACTTATTTCCGAAAGGTCACGTCCTGTACTTCTCTCTTCGGTTGATAATTGAGGAGTGGTGCGGAAGAATTGGCTTCGGTCGTTTAAATAGTTTCCTTGGATGTTTGTATTGAATTTGAATTTACTGTTGAAACGCACTTCTACATATTCGTATATTGAAGCCCGGTAGTTTTGAGCTTTGTTTACGTCATCCATGGCAACGGCATAGGGATTGCGCCTGCTGCTGATGTTGGGGACGTAACTTCCGTCGGGATTGAATATTGCCCAATATGAAGGGCGCTCGAGGGCTTGGTTTAAAACACCGTCTTCAGAAATGCCGTTTTTATATGCAAAACTCAAGTGTACTTTACTCCCCAGTGTAATGTATTTATTAGGTTTGTATTCGGTATTGATACGAGTGGTAAAGCGATTGTAATTGCTGTTTACCATGATACCTTTGTCGGATAGGAACCCGGCACTCAGATAGTATTTGAAGGCATCAGATGCTCCACTGGCACTCAAATCGACTTGGTCGCGTGAGGCTGTACGGAAAAGCAGGTCTTGCAAGTCTATGTCTTGATTATTGAAAAAAGCCAAAGAGTCTTTGATGTCGTACCCATTGACTCCACCAGTCAGTTCGCGTCGTACCCGGTCATAGTAACGGCGTTCGTCACCATTGGCTTTAGGCATTTTACGACTGAGTGTACTGAAACTTTTGAGGTATCGGATATCGAGTCTCGGGCGGGTCTTTTCTCCTTGTTTTGTCGTAATCAAGATAACACCGTTGGCTGAACGGGAACCGTATATGGCAGCAGATGCTGCGTCTTTCAGTACTTCGATGGATTCTATATCGGCAGGATTTATGTCTTCGATAGATTCAAAAGGAACGCCATCTACAATGTATAAAGGTTTTGCCCCTCCTTCGAATGTGGATGTACCCCGGATACGGATATCTGCCGCTTCTCCCGGGGCCCCTGACCCGGTAGTGATTTGTACTCCGGCAGTCTGTCCCTGCAATGCATCTGCAATAGAAATTGCGTTTCGTTGTTCTATTGTTTCGGACGATATGGAAGCGATAGCTCCGGTTACGTCTCGTTTTTTCATAGCACCATAACCTACTACGACTACTTCGTCCAGCTCTTTTATTGCTTCGGTCATGATTAGGTTTATAGTGGTCTTTTTATTTACGGTGATTTCCTCCCGGTTAAATCCGGTGTAGAAAAATTGTAAAACGGCATGTTGGTCGGGGACAGTGATGGTATATTTGCCATTGATATCGGTAAGTGTACCTTTGTTTGTACCTTTCAGTAGAATACTGACACCAATAAGCGGTTCTTTTTGGGTGTCGGTAACGGTACCGGATATTTTTATCCCCTCGGATTGAGCCAATAACGGGATATTCAATACAGAAAGAAAAAAGCATATATATGCTGTTTTCAAAAAGTAATGAAAGGGTGGTGGTAAGAGATTTGGTTTTTTCATATAAAATCCATTTAAAATTTATTGCATAGTTTAGATATTAAAAGACGACCGTCAAAAAAAATAGTATCATGACGGAGATGAGGACAATATAAATGAGTCCTATAAAATCAAATTTATTTCCAGTTGTTTTCAAAGCATAAATGTTTTCTGCAAAGCAATCAAAAAAACATGGAACGGACTTGAAATATTATTCATAATGTTATAAGAATTCATCAAATATTTGTTTGTAAAGCTTTGTGAACAGGTTTGTAAAGATAATCGTAATGTTTTTATCGTTTGAAAATAAATCAGAGGTTTGTGAGTTAAATTTTTCGGTTCGTAATAACAGGTCTATTGATTCAGTGTTTTATCTTCATTCGAAACGTGATGGGATGTATTTTATTGTATGAGTTTTGAAGAACCGTATTACCGGTATTTTTGTTATATAACCAATAAAAAATTAATAGTATGGGTAAAAAATCTATAAATCTGAACCGGTTTTCAATGATTGCCAGTTTGTGTCTTTTGTCGGTATTTTTGTGTATAACTTTATTGGCTGCCAATGGTGAGCAGCATACGGAACATCGTGCCGAAAGAAAAAGTATGTTACTAAAGATGATGGATTCTATGATGACAGAGATGGACTCGGTCTCTTTGGATGCATCTGTTGCCGGTGATTTTTTACGACAGATGATTCCGCATCACCAGGGAGCAGTAGAAATGGCTGAGTATGAAATCAAATATGGTAAGAGTCCGGAGATGATACGGCTTGCTCGAAAGATAGTGACAGCTCAGCAACAGGAAATTGCCGAGATGGAGACGATGTTGAAAAACTATCCGTATAAAGAAGGAGAGACTGTGCCGATAAAATATGTTGATGCTATGACTAAGATAATGATGGATATGATGCATCAGACGCCAACAGATATGGAATTGAAAGGAAAGAATGTCGATTGTTCCTTTGCTATGGTCATGTTACCACACCACCAAGCTGCAGTAGATATGGCAATGGCATTTCTAAAACTTGAGCCTCAATCACAGCTTGTTACTTTTGCTCAAAGTATTGTATCTGATCAGAAAAAAGAGATAGAACAGATGCAGAAATTTATCGAAAATGATTGTAAATGATTGTTTCTTGAAAAATATTTACAATAAGGTTTCCCGGTCTTTTTGTGTGAGACTTTTGATTACAATATTATAGGAGTTTTCTACAAGTTCCTTAATTTTTTTGTCGGGTACATCTTGATTGAAGTATACACTGATCCAGTGTTTCTTATTCATATGCCATCCTGGCTTTATACCTATATAATCGGTTTGTAATTCTCCTATTTTATCGGGTTGGCATTTGATACAACAAAAATCAAAAACCTCGATATTTACAAAACAGAACCATTTATCTCCGATGTAAAAACAAAGTACGTCACGGCTGTAAGGGTCGGTAACATTCGGGAAAGGCATTTTTTCATGTACGCCCTTAAATGAAAGGCAGTATTCTCTGAATTCTTCAACATTCATATTTTATAATAAAATAGTAGAATTGAACTTTTAGTTTTATGGTACTAAGTTAGTGCTTATTCATCAAATTTTGGATAAGTTTTTTTGTCTTTGTCACGAATAAATTTCTGCTTTATAGTGAAAAATCGAACTACTAAGTTTTGTTTATCAGTGAGCTATGGTTGTAATTAATACTAACCTTTTTTCGATTTTGCAAAGAAACAACTATTGGTTGAGCGGAAAAAGTTGGGTTGGCAAAGGGAATTGTTTTTGTCTGAATCCAAATTTGCTAACTTTGCAAATAAAAGTAAGTAACTATTTATGCAATATAGATGATATTGCCGATATATAAAAATTGCAGAATATGTTGAAGAAAGAAGAGAAAAATTCAATTATCGAGATTTGCCCTATAAGGAATGTCGTTGCACGTTTCGGCAACAAGTGGGCATTGTTGGTCGTTCTGGTTTTGAGCGAACAGGAGATAGTGCGTTTCAATGAGTTGTGCAAGTTGATACCTGATGTTTCGTCACGTGTATTATCGGCTACGCTAAGAACATTGGAAGCTGACGGATTGGTTTCTCGCAAGGTTTATCCGGTCGTACCGCCCAAAGTGGAATATCGATTGACCGATATTGGGCAGTCTCTGGTTCCGTTTATTATCCAGCTTACCGAATGGGCACAAACCCATATGAAGACCATCGTCAAGCACCGTAAAAAATTTAAGCTTGAAAGCTTGTCTGAATAGAGGATATTGATTATAATTGTCGATATTCTCAATCAACTGCTTTCAGTGGGTCGATTGTCTCCTACCAAAAGAGGACTTTGGGAGTAATTGGGTATATAGTTGGCCGATAATTGATACTGACAGAATCGGGAGAGTAGTATTCTCTGATAATTGAAATTGTTTTTTATTTGCTATATACTTGCTTGATGTATAAAGAGATAAGTGGAGAATTAAAACATATGAGAACATTACATTATATATTGTTTGCTGCATTTATTTTTATTTTTTTGTGTGCCGCCCAAAGGCATGAGCCTTCTTTCAGTAAGGAAGAGAAGATGATTATCGGAACCGATAAAGACAGTATTATGCGAGTCTGGTTGACAACCAACTATGAAGATTCTTTATTTCTACGTCGGAAAGCAAAACTTTTATCGGAGAAAGAAATACGCTCTTCTTGTTTCGAAACGTTGAAAAAAAGAATGTTGTATACTGTTAATGATACTGTGCAACCGGGGGTAGGAATTGCCGCTCCGCAGGTGGGAATAAGCCGCTGCCTTGTTGCTGTACAGCGTTTTGATAAACCGGGAGAACCTTTTGAGTTTTATATAAATCCTCGTTTGGTCTATATGTCGGAACAGAAAAAGGCCGGGAAGGAAGGTTGTCTTTCTATACCCGACCGTATGGGAATGGTTGCCCGTTCTACAGATGTTGTGGTAAGATATGTCGATGAGTATACTCTGAAAGAGAAGCAAAATACAGTAAGCGGATTTACGGCTGTGATTTTCCAGCATGAAATAGACCATTTATCGGGAATACTTTATATTGATAAATTATCGGATTGATATTGTTATGAAATCTATATATAAGACAAAGGGTACATGCAGTACTCAGATTGAAGTCGAGGTGTGTGACGGAGTTGTAAGAAATGTCTGTTTTCGAGGCGGGTGTAGCGGTAATCTTCAAGGTATTTGCCGGTTGGTAGAGGGTATGCCGGTAGAAGAAATGAAGCATCGTTTGAGCGGGATACGTTGCGGCAATAAGCAAACGTCGTGCCCTGACCAGTTGTGCAAGGCTCTTGATGCTTTGGTATCAGAGTAATATAAATTTATGGGGCATATTTATTATCGTCATAGATTGATATAATTCATTTTCATTGAGTTATAAATTCGAGAGAGAGAGACTTTTCTTGGGTAGGGGATATTTCCTTATCAGATTTTTATTCTTTTATGAAATTTACTGTTATCTTTTTTTCTGCTTGTTTGTTATACAGATATGAAGATAACAGATAAATATTCGTATAAGGTATTGAGCCGAGTCGTTAATCAGGTGAATAAAAGAAGAGGCGGGGATGCGGACTATCCGTATTTCATCATTGTATTACTGATGCTCCGTTATTTTTATCAGGTATTCAATTCGCCGGTAGGTATTGTCCGGGGTGGAGATCCTCCTCAGGATTTGTTTTATAAAACAACAGCCGAACAGTTTGATATTTTTACTTTTTATATGATGTATGAGCAGTCGCGATGGTCATATTATACTCAGGCTGATAAGAGTATTTCATTGACGGATTCTCTTTTGGAGACGATAGAGAATATGAAATATTTTTTTGCCAATTTAAAGGAATCGTTGTCTTATTTCGATAATGTAATATTCTCTGATGAGGCTCTGTTACGAGAGGTAATTCGTGATATAGATAGAATCGATTACCGGGTGAATGGAGTTGTCAGCAAAGATTTGTTGGGAGAAATCATGTCTTATGTCTTGTTACTTTTCAGTCGTAATCAGGACAGATAAATGGATGTATGTAGAACCAGTTTGAATTTTTCGATAAAAGAGATTCTCAAAGTTGATATGAGTAAAATTTGAACGGGATATTACTTTTCGGATATTTTCTTTTCGCGTTTACTTCTACTCGGTAGTTGCGATTTCTTTTTCTCATCCGGTTCTGTATGTAAAATGTATTTTTGGTAATAAGCCAGTAAGAGAGTTGTTAAAGGCAGGGCTATAATCATGCCTATGATACCTAACAGACTTCCCCATATGGAGAGAGAGAGCAGAATGATTGCCGGATTGAGACCTGTAACGTGTCCCATAATACGAGGAACCAGAAAGAGATCCTGGATAAGTTGTACCACGATGAATACAACCAAGCAGGCAGCGAACAGTACCCAGAAGTTTTCATTTGTTTCGGCAGATTTTAACAGACAGAGAAGTATTGTGGGAATGAATCCGATAATTTGCAAATAAGGGACCATATTCAACAGTCCGATAAATAATCCGAGGACGATAGCTAATGGCATCCCTACGATCAGGAAGCCGATGCTGAACAGTATTCCTACGATAAAGGCGACCAGTGCCTGACCCCTGAAATAGCGATTCATACTTACTTGCACGTCACTGAGGATAGATAATACCGGACGACGATATTGGCGGGGAATCATGTTTCGGAACCCGCAAATGATTTTATCGTAATCAAGTAAAATAAAGATAAGGTATATAAGAACGATAAACCAGCTCACAATCGTAATTATTTGACTTACTGACCCGGAGATGATAATCCAAGTTTCAGACAAGGCTTTTTTTACCAAATTTGACCAGTCTTCTTTATTCATCATTCCGGCAATACGTTCAAAATCAATATTTTCCTGTATAAAAAGTTTCCAGCTTTCAGGCAGGAAAGGAATGTTGTATTCGTTGTCTGAATAATCTTGTATCATTATTTTTATTTTGTCTATTTCATCGAGAATAGAAGGGATGAATATCCAACCCAGCAAGGAGAAAAATAAAATAATGGAAATAAGGGCCGTTACGATGGCTAAAAAATTGTTACGTATGTGGCATTTCTTTTTGAAAAAATCGACTAAGGGATGAATGAGATAAGCGAGGAGCCAGGCAACAAGAAATGGCAACAGAGCTCCTTTCAGTAAATCGATAAGATAAAATATCCCTACAACGATAGCTATAGTAAAGAGTATGCGTATAACGCGGTCGAAAGTATAAGGTCGTCGAGAAATGTACATGCGTGGCGGTCTTTTTATGATTTACGGGCTTCGTGCTTTTTATTATAACAACTGCGGCACAGTGGTTGATATTCGCCTTTTTCACCTAATAATACTCGTTTGTCATTGTCGACCAGGCGGTGGGAATAGTTAGCCAGATGTCCGCATTCTACACAGATGGCATGCACTTTGGTTACCTCATCGGCAATGGAAAGCAGTTTTGGCATGGGTCCGAACGGTTCTTTTTTAAAGTCCATATCCAATCCTGCTACGATAACTCGTGTACCTTGGTCGGCTAATTGGTTGCAAATATCTATTATGCCGTCGTCGAAAAATTGGGCTTCGTCTATACCTACGACATCTACTCCGCTTGATAATAGAAGAATACTACCGGAGCTATCTACCGGAGTGGAAGCTATGGAATTACTATCGTGGGAGACAATGTCTTCTTCTGAGTATCTTACATCGATAGCGGGTTTGAAAATTTCTACTTGTTGACGAGCTATTTTGGCTCGTTTCAACCGACGGATGAGTTCTTCGGTTTTTCCCGAAAACATGGAGCCGCAAATGACTTCGATACGACCTCTGCGGTGAGTTTCATAATTTTCTTCAGAAAATATCATGTGTAAAGGATTCGAATATCGTTAATATGTACAAATGTACACAGATTTTTTATTTATAGTCTCATTGGCTGCTATAAAAATTTGAAAGGGTTTGTTTTGAGATTGTTTTTTGTTTTTGCGAGGGTGTAGTGGGTTGTGATGATTTTGCTACTGTTTAGCGAGGTGGTATTTCTTGGCTTTGGGTGGTTACGTTGGTTTTAGGAGGCAATGCGCGAGCGTTACACACCCCCGGCCCCTC